>NZ_CP083455.1:1498750-2722500 GCF_020229735.1 Deinococcus taeanensis
GGACTGGATGAACCGGTCGTTCTTCACGGCGCTCAGGGCAGCGGCGTCACCGGTCTGGACGGCGCGGGTCAGGTTTTCCCGCAGGGTGGCGAAGCGGGCCTTGATGTCTTCGGGTTTCTCCGGCGTGGCGCTGCGGTCGTTGGTGCCGCCGGCCCTGCCGGACTTGATGTCCTCACCGATCTTCTGCAGCTGTGCGGCGACGGTGCCCTGTTGGCTGGCGGCCTGCGCTGCGAACTGCGCCGCGAGGTTGCTGCTCACGCCGGCGGTCAGCACCGCGCCGAAGATGGCGGTGCCGATGGTGCTTCCCATCTGCTGGAAGAACTGCCCGGCGCTGGTGGCCACGCCGATCTCCCAGGGCTTCACGGCGAGTTGCACGGCGGTGGTGTACAGCGGCAGGGCCGGGCCCAGACCCAGGCCCAGCAGCACCATCCGGATCACGACGCTGGAGTAGCTGCTGTCCGCATTCAGGGTGCTGAGCGCGAAGAAACCCAGCGCGGCGGTGATCAGGCCGATCAGCATGAAAATCTTGTAGCGGCCCAGGCGGCTGGCGAGCTGACCGGACCCGATGGCACCGATGATCAGGCCGACCGTGAGGGGAATGGTGGCGGTACCCGCCTTGGTGGCGCTCACGCCCTGCACCCGCACGAGGTACAGGCTGAGGAACAGGATTGCGCCCAGAAAGCCGGCGCCGATCATGAAGCGCGCCAGGGCGCTCCAGGCGAAGGTGGGGTTCTGGAAGAGCGTGAGCGGCAGGATGGGACTTTCGTGGCGGCTCTCGGCAAACAGGAAGGCCATCAGGCTCGCGGCGCTCAGGGCGAACAGGCCAAGTACAGTGGGGCTCGTCCAGGCGTAGTTGCCGTCGGCGCCCCAGGTGAGGGCCAGCAGGAGAGGCACAGCGAATACCAGGATCAGGAGGGCACCCAGCCAGTCCACCCGGGCCTGCAGGCCACTGGCGAGCCGGGGCATCTTGCTGGCGATAAAGGCCAGGGCGATCAGACCGATGGGGAGATTCACGTAGAACACCCAGCGCCAGGACACCTGGTCGGTCAGGAAGCCGCCCAGCAGCGGCCCGATGACGCTGCTCAGGCCGAATACGGCGCCGAACAGCCCCTGGTAGCGGGGCCGGTCGACCGGTTCGAACAGGTCGGCAATGATGGCGAAGGCCACGGAGCCCAGCGCGGCGGCCCCCACGCCCTGCAGTCCGCGGAACACGACGAGTTGCATCATGCCGCCGCCGAACAGGTTGCCCAGGAAGGGCTCGCCGCTCAGTCCGCACAGGGCCGACCCGAGGAGGAACACGATGATGCCGACCATCAGAATGGGTTTGCGGCCGTACAGGTCCGAGAGCTTCCCGTAGATGGGCACGAGGGCGGTGTTCGTGAGCAGGTAGGCGGTGGTGACCCAGGAGTACAGGCTCAGGCCCTGAAGTTCCTGCGTGATGCGGGGCAGCGCCGTGGACACGATGGTCTGATCCAGGGCGCTGAGAAACAGGCCCAGCAGGACGCCCAGCAGAATCAGGCGTTTGGTGGGCAGGTCCAGCGTCTTGGCGTAGTCGATGCGCCCGGCGGGCTCGGTGGTGTGGGGTACGGTCATGGGTGCTCCTGGCACGGCTCGGTGGAGAACTGGGGGTCAAGCTCGTCGAGGACGGCCTGCAGGTGGTGCGAGGCCGCCTGCACCGTGCTGAGGTTCACGCCCTGGAAGGCGGTGACATAGGCACTGACAAATTCGCTGTCCATGCGGCCCACGATGTTGCGGCCGGCGGGCGTGAGTTCCACGAGTTTCTCGCGGCGGTTGTCGGGGTTCTCGGTGCGCTGGGCGAGGCCGCGCTTGACAAGGCGTTCGACGAGGTGACTGGCGGCCGGCAGGCTCAGGCGGATGCGTTCGCTCAGCTGCGTCACGCTCATGGGGGCGTAGGCGCGCAGCTGGTGCAGGGCCGTAATCTGCGAGAAGCTCAGGTCGTGGTCCATCAGTTCGTCCTGCATGCCGCGCATCACGCGGCTGCTGATGATGCGGTGCAGGCGTTTCATGGCCCGGCCGAACTGCTGGGCGGCCTGCAGATGTTCAGGACTCACGCCGTCCGGCGGGGCGCTCTCAGGAGGAATCATACTTCCAATCTTGCAACAGTCTCATAGCCAAGACAGTACGACAGTTCGCATCCTCTCGGCCATAGATGGATATGCCTATGGCCCTCCCCAGTGCACGAACTGAGGTGCGCACAACGAAGCAGGGGCGGGGGCGGCTGCCCCCGCCCCTGCTCCCAGACCTCAACTCAGGGCAGCCCAGGCCGCCTGCACCGCCGCACCCCGCTCAAAGGACACGCCCAGCGCGCGGAAGCAGTCCTCCAGAATGCCCGCAATCGCCAGGGCATCGTACCGGTCTGCGTACCCCATGGTGCTCACCCGGAACACCGTGTCCTCGTGCGGCGCCTGCCCCGGCAGGGCCCGCTGTCCCATGGCGGCCAGTTGCGCCGCCACCTGCCGTCCCGTGACCCCGGCGGGCGGCGTGAGCACCGCCACCGCCGGGCTGGTCCGCGCCGCCCAGGCGGACGCCCCCAGCGCGGTACCTGCCGCAATCAGCGCGTCGGTCTTGCGGCGCTGCTCGGCCCACAGCACCTCCAGCGGCACACTCAACAGCCGGTCGAGGGCCGTGTCCAGCGCGTAGATCAGGTTGATGGCCGGGGTCTGCGGCGTGTTCCCGGCCTTCTGGCCCGCCAGTTCCCGCGTCATGTCCAGGTAGAAGCCGCGCTCCGGGTTCTGAATGAGGCGCGCCTGCACCTCCGGGCTGAACAGCACGAACCCCAGTCCGGGGGGTGTGGCCGTGCCCTTCTGGCTGCCGGAGACGATCACGTCCACGCCCCACGCTGCCGGACGCAGCTCAGCCACGCCGTACGACGTGATGCAGTCGGCAATGATGATCAGGTCCGGATTGGCCGCCTTCGCGGCCCGCGCGATGGCTTCCAGGTCGTGCAGTGCGCCGGTGCTCGTCTCGCTGTGCGTGATCAGCAGCGTGTGCGCGTCCCTCGCGGCGTCCGCGACCTCCTGCGGGTCGAGCACCTCACCCCAGGGCCGGGCGACCAGCTGCGTGTCGTACCCGAAGCGGCGGGCCATCTCGCCCCAGCGTTCGCTGAACTTTCCAGCCTGAGCGTTCACCACCTTCGCGCCGCCCGGCGTGGTACTGACCAGCGCGCCCTCGAAGGCGCCGGTGCCGCTGCTGGTGGTGATCACCGCGTCGTACGGATCGCCGAGCAGGCGCGTGAGCTTCTGCCGGGCTTCCATGAGCTTGGCGATTCCCGCCTGCGCGCGGTGGTGCATCTGCGGCTGCGCCAGTTGCGCCAGAACGGCGGGCGCGACCTCGACCGGGCCGGGCGCGATCAGACGTTCGCGGTTCAGGGGCGTGAAATCCGGGCGGACAGCATCGGTCATGCCCAGCATCTTAGGCTGCCGTCCCCGGGGCGCGTGACGCCCCTGTGCAGCCCTGCGTGAGAAACCTCACTTTTTATGGACGACATGTGAGGACAGTGTGGGGATTCTTTGATGAAATGAGACATGCACCGCGCCCTGCGTTCCACCCTGCTCACCCTGAGCCTCGGGCTGAGCGGCACCAGCCCCGCGCAGACCACCGGCGTCCCCTCTGGCCTCCCCCTGCCTGCGCCGCTGACCCTGCCGGACGGGCAACCGGTCGCCGCGAACGCCATGGTCGACCGCGCCGAGATTTTCGACCTGCTCGTGCAGGCAGACTTCCGCTCCTGCGGACAGACCGCCCGCCGTGACCCCGTGCTGGACGCCGTGGCCGCCCGGGTGGCACGCGGCTTCTCACTAAAGACCGAGCTGCAGAGCGCAAAGGTGCGGGCGCAGAAAGCCAACCAGTTCGTCCTGCCGAAACTGGGCCGCGCGCCCGCCGTCGTGCAGGCCCTGGCCAACCAGTGCGCCATGAGGGTCGGCTTCACCCGCTACGGCCTGGCCGTACAGGACGGCCGCGCCGCGCTGGTCAGCGTGAAACCCGCCCAGATCGAAGCGGACGACCCCCGCGCGTGGCTGCTGCACTTCCTCGACCTGACCAACGAGGCCCGCCGTCAGGGGCAACGCTGCGGGGACGAACTGTTCCACAGTGCTCCGCCCCTCACCTGGAACGATCAGCTGGCCATCTCCGCCCAGACGCACCTGAACGACATGATCCGCCTGAATTTCCGGGGCCACATGAACCCCGAAACCGGCAGCGCCCCACCAGACCGCGCCCGCGCCGCCGGGTACCCCAGTACGGCCGTCGGTGAGAACGCCGCGTACGACTCCACCACACCCGAGGACGCCCTGCAAAGCCTGCTGGACAGCCCCAGCCACTGCCGCATCCTCATGAACAGCGACTGGCGCGACTTTGGCGCCGCGATGGGCAACGGCACCCCCAACACGGTGTTCGCGACCTACTGGGTGCAGGACTTCGGCCGCTGACCAGACGAGGGGTCATGGCCAGGAGCGGTGGCCCGCCCTGAGCGCCTACAGCCAGTTCACCCACTGACCGCTTCCCACCCTCCACGCCCTGCGCGCCTGCCCTCCTCTACATGAAGGCGTCCGGAAGCCGCGCCCTGCCCCGTCCGCTTTAGGCTGCGGCATGCGAATCGTGATCGTGGGGGGCGTGGCCGCCGGAATGAGCGCCGCGAGCCGCGCCCGGCGCCTGAATCCGGACGCGCAGATCGTGGTGTTCGAGCGGGGTGAGACCATCAGTTACGGTGCGTGCGGTCTGCCGTACGTGATCAGCGGAGAGGTGGCCACCTTCGGGGACCTGATCGCCCGCACCCCCAGCCAGATGCGCGCCCGGGGCATCGGCGTCCGGCTGGGGCATGAGGTCACGGGAGTAGACCCGCGCGCCGCCACCATCACAGTCACGGACCACGGTTCCGGGCGGAGCACCACCGAACCCTACGACCGGCTGCTGCTGGCTACGGGGGTCTCCCCCGTCCGGCCCGACTGGGCCCGCACCCCTCTGGGCGGCGTGCACGTCCTGCGGGACATCCCGGACGGTGAGGCGCTCGACGCCAGCCTGCGCGGCGCCAGACGCGCGTGCGTGATTGGCGGCGGGTACATTGGCCTGGAACTCGCCGAGGCGTTGCACGCCCGCGGCCTGAGTGTGGTGCTGCTGGAAAAAGGTCCGGAGGTGGCGGGGCGCATGCTGGACACCGGCCTCCAGGCGCAGGTGAGGGCTGAACTGGAACGTCACAGCGTGGATGTCCGCTGCGGGGTCACTGTTCAGGGGCTCACCGGGCAGGACCGCGTGACCGGCGTGCAGACCGACCACGGCTTGGTGCGGGCCGACGTGGTGATCGTGGCTGTGGGCGTGAAACCCAACGTGACCCTTGCCCAGGCCGCCGGCGCGCGCCTCGGGAAGAGCGGCGCGGTCGCCGTGAACGCCCGGCAGGAAACCAGCGTTCCCAGCGTGTACAGCGCCGGGGACAACACCGAGACGGTACACCGTGTCACGCGCCGCCGCGTCCACATTCCGCTTGGCCTCACCGCCAACCGGATGGGCCGCATCGCCGGCGTGAACATGGCCGGCGGTGACGCGCGCTTTCCTGGCGTGGTGGGCACCGGCATCTTCCGGACCTTCGGGCTGGGCGTGGCCCGCACCGGCCTCACCCAGGCCGACGCGGACGCCCTGGGCCTCAATGCACTCAGCGTGGATGTCACGAGCACCGACCACGCCGGGTACCACCGCAGCAGCCGCCCCATTCACGTGCGCCTGACCGGTGAACGCGGCACCGGGCGGCTGCTGGGCGCGCAGTTGCTCGGGCATAATCCGCTGAGTGTCAAACGGGTGGACGTGGTGGCGGCCCTTCTGGGTGAGCGGGCCACCGCTCAGGACCTGTTCGACGCGGACCTCGCCTATGCCCCTCCGTTCAGCAGCGTGTGGGACGTTCTGCTGGTCGCCGCCGACCGCCTTCACCGCGAGCTGTAGAGGCCTCGGCAGCAGGTACAGCGGTTTCAGCCGGGAGGGATGTAACCGGACGGACCACCCCGCGCACCCCACCCGTGCTGCCCGCACGTGAACGTCGTCAGTGTCAAAGGATGATGGGGCTCCAGACGAGCACGTCCAGCTGCTTGAACCCAACTGCGCCGCCGCGTGGAGCCTCAACCCTTCAGCCCATGAGGGCCAGAAGCGACAATCCGCCCAGGGCGAGGCACAGGGGTGAGTACAGCCACCGGTTGAGGCGGTCGAAGTCCTGACCAGGGTGACGCGGCAGCACGTAGCCTGCTGCACCCCTGAGAAGAAACACGCCGGCCGCCGTGAAGGCCATGAAACGAATCACCGGGCTGGAAACGGCTGGCGCCGCGGCCAGCGTGAGAATGGCCGCGGCGCTCAGGAGGGCGGCCGCCACGGCGTAGCACGCGACGGGTGACGGCATCCGGTCCGTGCGGGGTCCGCCCACCACCTTCTGCGCAAGGTCCGGGACATTCCGTCCGGGCCAGGCGGCCCCACGGCCCCAGGCGACGTGCAGGGTCGCGAGCAGGCTCAGCACCACGGCCACCGGCCAGATCAGTCCTTCCATACCAGCCAGTGTGCTCTGTTTCCCAAGGAAAGCAACCGCAATTGCCGCAAGACACCCAGGGCCGCGCAGCCCTGAGACCGGTGACCAGACGGTCACCAGCCTCACCGGGCAGGTCAGACGCGCACGAGGTACGCGCTGTCAATGACGTCGAGGTCGCGGATCGCCTGCAACTGTTCCGGGCTCAGGCTGTCGTCCAGCGTCAGGGTGAACAGCGCCTGTCCGCCTTTTTCGGCCCGTCCGAGCGCCATCCCGGCAATGTTGATGCCCCAGGTGCCCAGCAGGTTGCTGAGTTTGGCAACCGCGCCCGGCTTGTCCTGGTTGCTGGCAATCAGGATGAAACCCACAGGTTCCAGTTCCACCCGGTAGTCGCGCAGGCGGGTCAGGCGGGGGCTGCGGCCGAAGACGGTGCCGCCCACGGTGCGCGTGCGTTCCTTCTCGCCCTGCCCGCCGCTCGTGACTTTGACAATGACTTCCGTCTGGTAGTCGGGGCTGGTCTGCTCCTCGCGCACGGCCAGGTTCACGCCGCGTTCTTTGGCCAGGGCGCGGGCGTTGATCATGTTCGGGGTTTCGTCGGTGCGGCCCGACAGGTACCCCACCAGCACACTCGTGACGACCGGCGCGGGATCCGCCGGGAATTCACCGCGGAACGTGACCTCCACGTCGTGCGCGCCGGGCAGCAGCTGCGCGAGAATCCGGCCGAGTTTCTCACCCAGGGTCAGGTGACCGCCCAGCGCTTCCATGGTCTTGGCGTCCAGGGCCGGAGCGTTCACGGCCCCCTTGCTGACGTCACCTTTCAGTGCGTCGAGCACGCGGGAGACGATTTCGGCCCCCACGCGCTCCTGCGCCTCGAAGGTGTTGGCCCCCAGGTGCGCCGTGATGCCGAGGTTCGGAGCGCCAAGGAAGATGTGCTCCGGCGCCGGCGGTTCATCCACGAAGACGTCCACTCCGGCGGCGAACAGGTGACCGCTGTGCAGGGCGTCCACGAGGGCCTGCTCATCGATGATGCCGCCGCGGGCGGCATTCACGGCAATCGCCCCTTTCTTCATGCGGGCCAGCTGCGGCGCGCCGATCATCCCGCGCGTCTCGTCGGTCAGCGGGGTGTGCACCGTGATGGCGTCCACCCGCTCCAGAAGGTCATCGAGGGTCTCAGCGCGGGTCACGCCGAGCCGCTCGAACTTGCTTTCCGGGACGTACGGGTCGAAAGCAATGACGTGCATGCGCAGTCCCTGCGCGCGGTCGGCGACGATGGACCCGATGCGGCCCAGGCCCACGATGCCCAGCGTCTTGTCCTTGAGTTCCAGGCCCAGGTACTTGCGGTCCCACTGACCGGCGCGGGTTTTGCTGTCGCTGCGGGTCAGGCCGCGCGCGGCGGCCATAAGGTGCATCACGGCCAGCTCCGCCGCAGAGACGTTGTTGCTTTCCGGGGCGTTCAGGACCAGCAGGCCGCGCAGACTGGCGTAATCCAGGTCGATGTTGTCCACGCCCACGCCACCACGCCCGATGACTTTCAGGCGCGGGCCGGCCGCGTCAATCAGTTCGCGGTCGACCTTCGTGCGGCTGCGTGTGATCAGCGCGTCGTACTCCGGCAGGCGGCGCAGCGTCTCGGCGCGGTCCATGTTGCCCTGGTAGTCGATCTGGAAACCGGCGTGGTTCAGGTCGCCGGGGTTCATCTCGTCGCAGATCAGGACGCGCAGCGGCGCCGCGTGGTCCTGATCTGCCTGGGTGGGGGCGGTGGCGGTCATGCTCAGAGGGTACGCGCCGCGCCGCGCACCGGGGCGTGGTTTGGCTAGGGGGACGCCCGGCCACTCGGAAGACCGGGCCGGAGCAACCCAGTGAGCCGGGCAGGAGAAGGTTGCGACCTTCCTCCAGCGCTTAACCCCGTCGCAGGGGTGCGGGCTCTTCACCGGGGGAGTTCAGGGCCCCCGCAGGAACGCCACGCTGGGGGTGAGGAGGGGCATGCGGCGAAACGGAGCACCGTTCGGCCTGCTGCGGCGCGCGGTCCTGCACCCAGCGGGTGCGGAAGCGGAGTGGGAGGCGGGAACAGGCCAGTCTGACCCCCCTCTGAAAACCGGAGGGGCACGTGGGAGGCCTGGCGTGTCGGCCTGCTCGTCCCCGTGCGGACCTGCGCCGCTGGCCCGCGGCGCTCTGTTCAGCAGTCCCGGGCAGACCAGGGGGATCCAGCACGTACCTCTTCATGGTGCGTCTGCTGACACTCGGCGGGGGGCACATGAATCCCCAGGTTGGGCTGAGTCTGGCGGTCGTTCCCGGAAGTGACGGGGGATCGCCCGCGGTGAATCAGAACTCAAGCTCGTCCGGACCGTTCGAGTGGAGGCAGGAGCAGCCAGGGTGGCAGTGGGGCGGAATCGACCTCTCTGCACGACGTGCACGGCTGTAGAAAAAGGCCAGCCAAGGCTTTCTCCCGTGTGGCTGGGAGGTCCCGGGCAGGTCCTGAAACCGGCTGGTGTTCCCGGGTTTCGCGCTGGGCCTTGCAGACGGAGCTCCGTTCTGCTGTGCCTGGTGTGCCGGTGTCTGAGGTCAGGGTGCTCCTGTCGTTTCCGGTGGGGCGTTCTGGCGTGGGGAGGGGCCGCCGCCGGAGAGGCCGCGGCAGATGAAGTGGTCTTGTGAGTCGGTGGGAGGGATGGACAATGATTTTTAGGTGTGCCTAATATAGGGTTATGTCCAGCCTGCCCCCCCAGCACACCGCCGCGCCGTCCCCAGGCGGCAGCCTTGACGAACGCATGACCCTCCGCGCCGAGGAGATCCTGGCCCGCCGCGGCAACCGGCGCGGCGTGGCCCGCATCCTTCCGTTCATGGGACCCGCCGTGATCGCCTCGATCGCCTACATGGATCCCGGAAACTTCGCCACGAACATCCAGGGCGGCGCACAGTTCGGGTACGCGCTGCTCTGGGTGATCCTGGCCGCCAACCTGATGGCCATGCTGATCCAGAATCTCAGCGCCAAACTCGGCATTGCCACCGGCCGCAACCTTCCGGAAACCATCCGCGACCGCTGGCCCCGCCCGCTGGTGTGGCTGTACTGGGTGCAGGCCGAAATCATTGCCATGGCCACGGACCTGGCCGAGTTTCTGGGCGCCGCGCTCGCCATCGGGCTGCTCACCGGCCTGCCGCTGATCTGGGGCGCGGCCATCACGGGGGTGCTGACCTTCTGGCTGCTGACCATTCAGCGCCGCGGATTCCGGCCACTGGAACTGGTCATTGGTGGCTTCGTGGCGGTGATCGGCGTAGCCTACCTGACCCAGTTCATTCTGGCGCGCCCCCAACTGGCGGAACTGGGGCGCGGCTTCGTGCCCGGCTTCCAGGGCGTGGACAGTGTGTACCTGGCGGTGGGGATCATCGGCGCGACCGTCATGCCGCACGTGATCTACCTGCACTCGGCCCTGACCCAGGGCCGGGTCCCCACCCGCAACGACGAGGAACGCGTGCGCCTGAGCCGCCTGAACCGTGTGGACGTGATCGTGTCCATGGGTGTCGCCGGGCTGATCAACATGAGCATGCTGGCCGTCGCGGCTGCCACCTTCCACGGCAAGGGCATCGAGGACGCCGGGAACCTGGAGACCGCGTACCGGACCCTCACGCCGCTGCTGGGGCCGGCTGCCGCCACCGCGTTCGCCATTGCGCTGCTTGCCAGCGGACTGAGCAGCAGCGCCGTGGGGACCATGTCCGGGCAGGTCATCATGCAGGGGTTCGTGCAGTTCAACATTCCGCTGTGGGTGCGCCGCACCGTGACCATGCTGCCGGCTTTCATCGTGATCCTGCTGGGCCTGGATCCCACGAGCGTGCTGGTGCTGTCACAGGTCGTGCTGTCGTTCGGGGTGCCGTTCGCCCTGGTCCCGCTGCTGCTGTTCACGGCCCGGCGTGACATCATGGGTGTCCTGACCAGCCGGCCACTGGTCACGGGCCTGGGCTGGCTATTCGCGAGCATCATCATTGGCCTGAACGCGTACCTGCTCTGGGGCGCGTTCACGGGTTAAAGTCCGTCCCACACGCTGCCAGCCCCCTGCATCTGTGGGGGGTTCGGCCGTTCAGTCGGGCCGGGCTTCACGTTCACAACCAGCTCCGGCCTGCAAGAACAGTGGCAGAGTTCCCCGTCTACAGTGCAGGCATGATCAGCGTCTCTACCCAGCGGAGGTCCCTGTGGCCCGCCTGAGCCAGCAACAGACCAGCAGTGGCCACACCGTGATGGTCGTGGACGATGACGGCGAATTACGCGGCACGGTCGCGCGGCTCCTGCGCAGCTGTGGGCACACGGTCCTGACGGCCGCCGACGGTGAGGAGGCGCTGCAGCTCGTGGCCGCGCATGACGTTCACCTGATGCTCCTGGACTACTTCATGGTCGGCATGACCGGCGAGGACGTTGTGCGGGAACTGCGCCTTCGTGGTCACGAACTGCAGGTGGTGCTACAGACCGGGTACGCCTCTGAGCGCCCCCCGCGCGACATGCTGCGGGACCTGGACATCCAGGGTTATCACGACAAGTCCGAAGGACCGGACAAGCTGCTCGTCTGGGTGGACGCCGCCCTGAAGGCGCACCGGCACGTGCGGGCCATCATGGCCTCGCGAGACGGCCTGAATCACATCCTGCAGGCGGCGCCGCAACTGCACCGCCTGCAGTCCCTGGATGACCTGCTGCGCGGCATCCTGCTGCAACTTCAGGGCATCCTGGGCTTTTCTGGCGCGTGCGTGGCTGTCCTGCCCGGCTCGTCCACCGGTAGCGGACTGGTGGCGGTGCCCGGCGCGCAGGTGTTCGAGGTGCGGGTCGCCACCGGCCGGTTTGAGGGCCGCGCGTGGCCGGACCTGGACACGGCGGAGCGCAACGCCATCATCGGGGCCGCCCACAGTGGCCGGCCCGCCCGGACGCCTCTCACGGCGCTGCCCCTGCAGGCCGGGGAACGGAACGTGGGCGTCGTGCTGGTGGAACTGGACCCCCAGGCGGCCGCCGATGCGGACCTCACGCTGCTGGAAGTGTTTGCCGCTCAGGCCGCCGTGGCGATCCAGAACGTGCAGCTGTTTGAACTGGCCACCACCGATGACCTGACCGGCCTGATGAACCGCCGCGCCTGGACCGGCCGGCTGGAGGAGACGCTGCAGCTGGGTGCCCGGCACGGCCACCCGACCAGCGTGATGCTGATCGACGTGGATCACTTCAAGTCCGTGAATGACACCTATGGACACCTGGCGGGCGACGCGCTGCTGCGCGCGCTGGGCGCCACGCTGCGCGACCATGTCCGCGCGACCGATCTGGCCGGCCGCTACGGCGGAGAGGAACTCGCGGTGCTGCTGCCTCACACGGAGCCCGCCGGGGCGCGGATACTGGCGGAGCGCCTGCGCGAACGCATCGCCGCGCTGGCCCTGGACTGGAACGGCCAGCATGTGCAGGTGACCGCCAGCGTGGGCCTGGCGACCGACCTGGGCGGCGCGCACAGCGTGCCGACCAGCGCGGCGCTGCTGGCCCGCGCCGACAGTGCCCTGTACGCCGCCAAGGCCGCAGGCCGCAACCGCGTGCTGGAAGCCGCCGGGCCGGCCCTGTCACTGGCGGGCGCGGAGGGCTGAACGTGAACGCTCAACCCGTCCTCCTTGAGGAGCAGATGATTCTGGCGCGACTGGCGGCGCTGGTGCAGGGTGTGGTGTGGCAGGCCGACCCGCGCACGCGCCGGGCGACGTTCGTGTCCGAGTGGCTGACACCCATGCTGGGGTTCACGCCGCAGGCGTGGCTGTCCACGCCGGGCCTGTGGGCGTCGCGGCTGCACCCGGACGACCGCGACCGGGTGATGGCGGCGCACGAGCGCAGCATGACGACCGGCGAGCCTCTCGCGCTGGAGTACCGGTTCCTGGCGGCAGACGGGCGCGAGGTGTGGCTGCGCGACCTGGTGACGCCCATCATGGAAGGCGGGCGCCTCGCGTCGCTGGGCGGCGTCATGCTGGACGTCACCGCGCAGCGCCAGAGCGAGGAGGCGCTGCGCGCCGCGCGCGACCGGTTCGAGAAGGTCTTTCAGACCAGCCCGCTGGGCATGGCGCTGCTGCATGCAGAAAGTGGCGCGGTCCTGAACGCCAACCCGGCCTTCATGGCCCTGACCGGAACCCCCCAGGGCACGCTGGAAGGCAGCGGAAGCCTGTACTGCGGCGCGGTGTGGCCCGATCCCGCGCAGGCCGAGGCGCTGCGCAGCGCAGTGCAGGCCGGGCAGGGCGTGCGTGACCTCCCGGTTCAGTGGCGCGGCGCCAGCGAGGTGCGGGACGTGCGCCTGTCCACGGAGGTTCTTGACGCGGCGAGCGGCACGGCGCTGCTGATGGTGCAGGATGAAACCGAGCGGGTGCAGGCCGAGGCGCGCCTGCGGGCCAGTGAGAGCCGTTTCCGGGCGCTGGTGCAGCACAGCAGTGACCTGCTCACCGTGGTCAGCCCGGTCGGGGCGCTGCTGTACGCGAGTCCCGCGATGCGCGAGGTGCTGGGCCACGACGATGAGGCCGTCCTGGGTGAAAACGTCCTGAATCACATGCACCCGGACGAGCACGACGCGATCCGCGCGGCGTTCTCACGGGCGGTGTTCGGCGGGGCGGGCGCCACGGCGCGCCTCACCAGCCGCTTCCGGCGGCAGGACGGCGAGTACCGCTGGCTGGAATGGGTGGCCACCAACCGGCAGGATGACCCGCACGTGCGCGGCATGGTCATGAACTCCCGGGACGTCACGGAACGCGTGCAGTCCGAACAGGCCCTTCAGGAGGGCCGCGAGACCTTCCAGGGGCTGTTCGAGGCGTCACCGGACGGGGTGCTGCTGGTGGACTTCGCAGGAACGATGCCGATCGTGCAGTGCAATGAGGTGGCGGCCCGCATGCGGGGGTACACGCGCGAGGAACTGCTCGGTATGAGCACGTACGCGTCGCTGCCCAACGGGCAGGAGCTGCTCGCGGACCCGGCCGGGGACGAGGCCTTCCGCGCGCGCGTGCGGGAGAACGGCAAGTTGCGCTTCGAGGCCGAGCACCTGCGCAAGGACGGCAGCGTCTACCCGGTCGAGATCAACCTCGCACTGTTGACGCAGGGCGGGCGGGAACTGCTGCTGTGCGTCGAGCGGGACATCACGGAGCGCCGCGCGGCCGAGGAGGCCCTGAAGAGCAGTCAGGCGCAGCTGATCGCCACCGAGAAGCTCGCAGGCCTGGGCCGGCTCACGGCCGGGCTCGCGCACGAGATCAACACGCCCCTGGCGGCCACCCTGAACGAACTGCATGAAGCCACCCGGCTGGTGCAGGAGTACCACGATTCCGTGGGTCACGCGGACGTCACCGACGCGGACCACCGCGAGATCGCGCGGGAGCTGGGCGGAGTGGTGGAGGCCGCGCAGCGGAACCTCACGCGGATCGGCGATTTCATCCGCAAGATCCGCGGGCACACGCGCGACACGGTCACGGAGCGGCGCGTCTTCGATGCGGCCGCCGGGGTGGAGGACACGCTGACCATGCTGGCGCACGAGGCGCGGGCGGCGCGGGTGAACCTCATGTTCGAGCAGCCGCGTGACGCCGTGCTGCTGCGCGGTGAACCGGGGCGCCTGACGCAGGTGGTCACGAATCTGGTCGTGAACGCCATTCACGCCAGCCCGCCCGGCGCGGACGTCACGGTGCGCTTCGGTCAGCGCGGCGCCGTGCGGACCCTGGAGGTCGAGGACACCGGCAGCGGCATTCCGGAAGGAGTCGTGGGCCGCATCTTCGAGCCGATGTTCACCACCAAGCCGGTCGGGCAGGGCACCGGGCTGGGACTGTCCATCATTCATGACATCGTCACCGGGCATTTCGGCGGGGAGATTACCGTGAACACCCAGGTGGGTCAGGGCACCATCTTCACCGTCACGTTCCCGGAGGGCGCCGGGCCGTAAGCCCGGGGCGGCCTACAAGGAGGGAGCCAGCGCCAGTGCCGCCTGCAGTTGCGCGCGGTAGGTGGCGGCACTCACCTCCTGCACGCCCAGCGTGGCGAGGTGCGGGTTCTGGATCTGCGCGTCGAGCAGCGTGAAGCCGCGCGCGTGCAGGTGGCCGGCCAGTCCGATCAGCGCCGCCTTGCTGCCGTTGGTGAGGCGGTGGAATTTGCTCTCCGCGATGAACGCGCCGCCCAGCGTCAGGCCCAGCACCCCGCCGGCCAGTTCGCCGTTCCGCCAGGCCTCGAACGAGTGGGCCAGTCCCGTGCCGTGCAGGTGGTGGTACAGCGCGGCAAGTTCGTCACTGATCCACTCGCCGTCCCGGGGTGGGCTGCCGGGAAGCCGACCGCGGCAGCCCTGCACGACCTCGTCAAAGGCGACGTTCACGCTGAGCTGAAAGTGCTTCAGGTCGCGGCGCAGCCGCCGGGGCACGTGCAGGCCCTGCGCTTCTGTAAGGGGCACCAGGGCGCGCCTCTCGACGCTGTAGAACTGCACGCCGTCCCCGTTGTCCATCAGGAAAGCGCCCTGCGCGTAGGCGCGCGCCACCTGCCGGGTCAGGGGGTCGCGGTGGGTCAGGAAGGTGTGGGCGCCGGGCACGTCAGCGGGGGTACAGCACGGCCTGGGTGCAGCGGAACAGGGCCATGGGTTTGCCGCTGGGATCACGCACCTCGGCGTCCCAGACCTGCGTGGTGCGCCCGGCGTGCACCTTGCGCGCCTCACAGGTAACGGTTCCCTCCCGGGCGGTCCCGAGGTGGTTGCTCTTGAGTTCAATGGTCGTGAAGCCGCTGGCCGCGTCGGGCAGCAGCATGCGCGTGCCGTACCCGCAGGTGGTGTCGGCCAGGGCGATCACGCTTGCGGCGTGCAGGAAGCCGTTTGGGGCGAGCAGTTCGGGCCGGACGGTCAGTTCGCTGCGCAGCAGGCCCGGCTCGGCGTGGGTGAACCGGATGCCGATCAGGCCGGGCAGGTGACCCTCACCCAGGGCGTTCAGGGTCTCCACGGTCAGGGCGGGGGGCGCGTCAGGCATGGCGCCAGCCTACCGTGCGCGGCGCGCTCAGGGGATTGGGGCCGCCCCCCCTGTCCAGAAGCTGCGGGCGCCTAGAATGGGTGGGTGCGTCTGGACTCGCTTTCCACCCTGAATTACCGGAATCTTGCGCCGTGCACGCTGCAGTTCCCGGCGGGCGTGACGGGCGTGTTCGGGGAGAACGGGGCCGGAAAGACGAACCTTCTTGAAGCCGCGTACCTGGCCCTGACCGGACAGACGGACGTCACGCGCCTGGAGCAGCTGGTGCAGCAGGGCGAAACGGAAGCGTACGTGCGCGCCGACCTGGAGTCCGCCGGGAGCCTGAGCGTGCAGGAGGTGGGCCTGGGGCGCGGGCGGCGGCAGCTGAAGCTCGATGGCGTGCGCGTGCGCACGGGGGACCTGCCGCGTGGCAGCGCGGTGTGGATCCGGCCAGAGGACAGCGAACTGGTGTTCGGGTCCCCGTCGGGCCGCCGGGCGTTTCTGGATTCGCTGCTCTCACGCATCAGCGCGCGGTACGCCGAGCACCTCGCGCGGTACGAGCGGACCGTGTCGCAGCGCAACGCGGCGCTGCGCGGCGGGGAGGAATGGGCCATGCACGTCTGGGATGAAGCGCTCGTGCGCCTGGGCAGCGAGATCATGGCGGTGCGCCGCCGGGCCCTGGTGCGCCTGAACGAACTGGCCGCCGAGGCGAACGCCGCGCTGGGCAGCCGCAAGCCGCTCACGCTGAGTCTCACGGAATCCACCACGCCCGAAACGTACGCCCACGACCTGGCGTCGCGCCGCGCCGAGGAACTCGCGCGCGGCAGCACCGTGACCGGCCCCCACCGCGACGACCTCGTGCTGACGCTGGGCGATTTCCCGGCCAGCGAGTACGCCAGCCGCGGCGAGGGCCGCACGGTCGCGCTCGCGCTGCGCCGCGCGGAACTGGAGCTGCTCGCCGAGCGGTTCGGGGAGCGGCCCGTGCTGCTGATTGATGATTTCTCCGCGGAACTCGACCCGGGCCGCCGGGCGTTTCTGCTGGACCTGGCGGGCAGCGTGCCGCAGGCCATCGTGACCGGCACCGACCGCGCCCCCGGCGCGGCCCTCACGCTGCGCGCCCACTCCGGGCGCTTCACGCCCGACGACCCGGCGGCGCCGGAGACCACACTGGAACCCACGGGCGTGGCGGGGGTGGGCGCGTGAGCCGCGGCCGGCGCATGAGCGGCCCGCTGCGCCTGGGCGACCTGATGGGCGCCACGCTGGGCAGCGCGAAACTCACGTACGGGATTCGGCGGGCGCGCGCCATTCTGCTGTGGCCGCAGGCGGTCGGCCCGGACATTGCGCGCATGACCCGGCCGCGCACGCAGCAGGGCACGACCCTGTTCGTGGAGGTCCGTGACAGCGCCACCGCGCATCACCTGAGCATGCAGCGCCACCACTTCCTGAAGGCGCTGAACGCCCTGCTGCCCGACGCGCCACTGACCGAAATCCGTTTCAGTGTGGGCACGGTCCGGGAACCCACGCCGCCGGCGGCCGTCTCTCCCCTGCCCGCGCCGGACCGCGCGCGCGCCCGGCAACTCGTGCAGGACGTCCCGGACGACCTGAAAAGCGCGGCGCTGCGGGCCGCCGAGGCCATCACCCGCGCCCGCAAGTGGCGTGAGGAGCAGGGCTGGCGGCCCTGCCCGGTCTGCGGGGAGGCCAGCCGGGAACAGCCCTGCCGGGCCTGCACCCTGACCCTCGACGACCCGAACGTGCGTCGCGCAGCCCGCACGCTGATGCGCCAGCCGGAACGCCTGGAGGCGCTGCGCGACACCATCGGAAACAGCGGGGTGCACGCCGCACGGCACCTGGCGCTGCGGCAGCTTGAAGACCAGTTGAACCTGCTGGCCCTGGAGTGCGTGCGCAGCGGTCACGATGACGGCTACCGGGAGTTCCTCGAACAGCAGGCCCGCGTGTTTCTGGCCCTGACCCTGGGTCGGCCGCGCGCGGGCCTGCGCCGGGCAGATTTCACGGCCCTGCCGGATGGAGCGCGCAGCGTCCTGAGTGCCGGCCGTGGGAGTGGAGATGCGTGAGCACACCCGCGCCGGGCGCATTATGCTGACCGCATGACGGAACCTCACGGTCGCCCTGAGCCCACCGCCGAACTCAGCCCGGTGCAGGCCGGGTCCGCCGGGTCCCACCGTGACGTCTCGCCCCGCTCGGTGCGCGTGGCGGTCCTGACGGTCAGCGACACCCGCACTCCGGAGACCGACACCAGCGGCCAGTACCTCATCGCGCAGCTGGAAGCCGGCGGGCATCAGGTCGTCGCCTACCGCGTGGTGAAGGACGACGCCCTGGAGATCCGCTCGGCCCTCGTGGCGTTCACGCGGGAAGCGACCGTGGTGCTGTCCAGCGGCGGCACCGGCATTACCGGGCGGGACGTGACGGTGCCGGTCGTGGAGTCCCTGATCACCAAGCCCATTCCGGGGTTCGGGGAGCTGTTCCGGATGCTCAGCTTCCAGCAGGTGGGGGGCGCGGCCATGCTGTCACGGGCCGTTGCGGGCCTGGTGCGCGGCGCCGTGGTGTTTGCCATGCCCGGCAGCCTGAACGCCGTGCAGACCGCCTGGACGGGCCTGCTGAAAGATGAGATCGGACACCTGGCCTTCGAGGTGGAGCGGCATGGGCAACCGGGCGTGCTGGCCCACCCGGGCGCCGCGCCGGTGACGCCGCCCCTGCCGGGCGCGGGTGGGGGCGTGGCCGCCGGTCTGGGCCGCCACAAGAAAGGTGGGGGCGTCTGACCCTGGGCCCGCAGACCGCCGGTGACCTGACTGGCCCGCTCGCCCTGGCCCTGGGGGCGCTGTGCGCGTACTGGCTGGTCCGTGTGGGTCAGGCGGCCCGCCGGCAGCAGGTGCCGCGCGTCACCTGGTGGACGGTGCCGGGGGTGGGGGCGCTGCTGCTGGCGCCGCTGCTGGACGTTCCGGCGCTGTTCGGCGTGGGGGCGGCGCTGCTGCTGCTGGCCGAGTACTGGCCGGCGGCGTTCCTTCCGGCCCGGGTTCGTCCGGGGGTGGGGTGGCCGGTGGTGGCGGGGGTGATCGGCGCGGCGCTCAGCGTGAATGTGCTGCGTGGGGGCGCAGACCCACTGGCGTTTGTGGCGGCGGTCATGACGCTGCTGTGCGGCGCGGGTGGGCTGGTGGCCTCGGCATTGTTCCGGACGCGGCCTGTTCCGGCCGCCCTCGGGTTCGGTGCGCGCTGGAAACGCGCCGTGACGCCCGACTGGCCGGAGCTGAGCGTCACGCTGGGCAAGCAGGGCGCGTTCCTGCGCAACGTGTCGGGCGGGCCGCTGCGGCTGGCCGGGTGGTCCCCGGCGGGCGTGAACGCGTGGCTGTCGGTGCGTGGCCCGTCCGGGGAGGTGCTGCGGGAGTTGCGGGCCGGGCAGGAGGCGCTGCTGCCCGTGACCGAACGGGATTCGGGCGTGCGCGTGTGGTACGCGCCGGCCCGCGGCGACGTGACGCGCCTGTTCCGCGCGGACTGGACGCCCCCGGCCCGGGCCGAGGACCGGGTCCTGAACTGAGCGGCCCCTCCCCAGGCACCGCCTGATTGAGCTGACCTGAGGAATCCCAGAGTTCTCACGCCAATCTCGCGCTGCCGGGCTATGGTGATCGGATCGTGAGTCTGGTGTTTGACTGGTCGGCGCTGCGCGCCCTGACGGATGGACCGGGAACCGGCGGAGTTCTGCGGCGTGAAGCTGCGGATTTCCGCGTGGAAGAGGTGCCCGCGTACGCCCTGTCCGGGGAGGGCGAGTACGTGTTTGTGCAGCTGGAGAAGACGGGGCACACCACGGCCCATGTGGTGCGCGAACTGTGCGCGCAGCTAGGTGTCCGCGACCGGGATGTGGGGGTCGCCGGGCTCAAGGACCGCCACGCCGTCACCACCCAGTGGCTGAGCCTGCCCGCCAGAGCCGAGGCGCGCCTGCCGTCCCTCAGCCTGGAAGGGGTGCGGATTCTGAACGTGACCCGGCACGGCAATAAGCTGGCCATGGGCCACCTCCGGGGGAACCGCTTCGTGGTGCGCGTCCGTGAGGCGCAGGGGCAGGCGGCGCAGGCCGCCGGGATCCTGGATGTCCTGACGGCGCGGGGCGTGCCGAACTACTTCGGGCCGCAGCGGTTCGGGCTGGGCGGCCTGAACGCCGAGGAGGGCCTGCGCGTCGTGCGCGGTGAGTCGCGCGTGAAGGACCCGCGGGTGCGGCGGTTTCTGACCACGGCGCTTCAGAGCACTGTCTTTAACGGCTTTGTGAGCCTGCGCCTGCAGGGTGGGCTGTTCGCTGGCCTGCTGGAGGGTGACATGGCGAAGAAGCACGACACGGGCGGCGTTTTCATGGTGCAGGATCCCCAGGCGGAGTCTGCGCGCGCCGAGCGGGGCGAGGTGAGCGCCACCGGCACGCTGTTCGGGCGGAAAGTCAAGCCGCTGACCGGCGCAGCCGGCGAGCTTGAGCAGCAGGCGCTGGCGGCCCTGGGGCTCACGCCCGCGATGTTCTCCTCGCGCAAGGGGGACCGTCGCCTGACCCGCATTTTTCTGGAAGACGCCTCCGTACACCCTGAGGAGGACGGGTACACGGTGGCGTTCACGCTGCCGAAGGGCAGTTTTGCCACGAGCGTGCTGAGGGAACTGATGAAAACCAGTGTGGATGCCGCCGCGGACCTGGACGCACCATCGTCCGACGCTGTGGACGGGAGCCCGGAAGGAAGTGACGAATGAACAGCGCCGCTGTTCGCCGTGGCGCTGTGAACGCCGCGCTGGTGCTGGCCCTCTCACTCGGGCAGGGGCGGGGCGCGACGCCCGCCACTGTGTCGCTGAAAGCCACGCATGGGGGCGCGCTGGTGGTAGGGGCGCTGAAACTGCCGCGCGCCGATGAACTGATGGGCGTTTGGAGCAGCGTGGGGCGCGCGCGGCTGATGCGCTGCACGCCGCGCTGCGAGGTGGTGACGTCCATTCCGGTGTCGGGCACGCTGGTGCTCGGGCAGGACACCGGGTACCGGGTGGTGCTGGGCGGCACCTTCAGGGCCGGGCAGAAGGTGAGTCTGGTGTTGCGGCTGCGCAACGCTCAGATCATGAATCTGATGGCCACCGTGGCCCGCTGACGGGCGTGCGTTCCGCGACCCTCCGGGAGGCGTTCCTGGCGTCCTCCTACGGCTGCGCCGGCGCACGGGGACAGCTGTGCGTGACCGGCCCCGCCTCCCGGCCCGCGTGGAGTGCTCCGGGTCAGCCGTGGGCCATCCTGACCGCCTGGAATCCGCAGGCACAGCGGGTGCCCGCCGGGCAGAACGCGCAGGCCCAGGCGGCCCTGCACCGTGAGGTGGCCTGCTGGTCTCCCCTGCCCGGCTGGAACGCGGAAGGGCCCTGGCGGGAGGACACCCTGATTGTGCGGGGTACGCCGCTGCAGGAGGCCGTGCGGCTCGGCTATGCCTACGGGCAGGTGGCCGTGGTGTGGGGTGTGGGGCGCCGCGCCGCTCTGGTGTGGCTGGACGGCCCCGCAGCGCAGATTGAGCGTTTCTGGTGGCGGCCTCTGCCTGACGCGGCAGGGTATACTGCCCGGTTGTGACGCTGGACGCGACGGACGCCATCTCGCCGCTGGGGGTCTTGCCTCCCGCGGGACCCACCTGCATTCACCTGCCCCTGAACGTGAGTCCCCAGGACCTTGCGCGGTACGCGGTGGGCCTCGCAAATGCGCGGGGCGGCACGGTGCTGGTTGGCGTGGACATCCTGGACCGGCCAGGCGCCGAGCGGGACGCCGGGGAGCTACACCCCCTGATGGTCACGCACGCCATCTTTGAACTGTCGGGCGGGCGCCTGACGGTGAACGTGCAGCATCACCGCCTACCGGGCGGGGCGAGGGTGCTGGCCGTGTTCGTGCCGCACGCCCCGTACGTGCTGGCTGCGCCCGACGGCTCCGTGATCGCCTGGGACGGCGCTCACCTCGTGCCGGTCGCGCCGTCCGAGGCGGAACCGGTTGCAGACCAGGATTTCACGGCGACGGTACCTCCAGATGCGTCACTCGCCGACCTGGATCCGGCAGAGGTGGCGCGCCTGCGCGGGCTGGGCCGCCGGGCGAGCGCGTCGAACCTCCCGGACCTGGATTTTCTGCGGGAGCTGGGGCTGCTCGTGCCGAGCGGCGGGGCGCTGCGCCCCACGCTCGCGGCCATTCTGCTGGCCGGCACGCCCGCGGCCCTGCGCGCGCACGTGCCGCAGGCAGAGGTGTGCTTCTACCATCACCAGACGGCGGACGTGGAGTTTCAGTTCCGTGAGGACCTGCTGCGTCCCATTCCGTCCCTCCTGACGCGACTTGCCGAGCTGATCCAGGCCCGAAACCGCTTCACGCCGGTTCAGGTGGGGCTGTTCCGGGTGGAGGTGTGGGATCAGGATGAGGTGGTGTACCGCGAGGCGCTGCTGAACGCCCTGACGCACCGGGATTACATGCTGCGCGACGCGGTGCACGTGCATCACTATCCGGACCGGCTGGAGATCATGAACCCGGGCGGTCTGCCCGGCGGCATCACGCCGGGGAACATCCTGCGCCACCAGCCGAAGCGGCGCAATCCGCTGCTGGCCGAATCCCTGGCCCGCCTGGGCCTCGTGGAGCGCGCGGGCGTGGGCGTGGACAAGATGTACTCCCTGATGCTGCGGCACGGCAAGGAACCGCCGGAGTACACCACGTACCCGGATTCGGTGACGCTGGCCCTGCACTCCCCGGGCTTCGACGCGGAGTTCGTGCGTTTCGTGGCGAGGAAGCAGGAAGACATGCAGACCCTGTCGCTGGACGTGCTGATCGTCCTGAGCCTGCTGGCCCGCGAGGGCGAAGCGACCCGCGCCGCGCTTGCCCGGGCGCTGCAGCTCGCTGAGGACCGTACGCCACGGCTGCTGCGGGGCATGGAGGAACACGGCCTGATCGTCCGGGCTGGCGTGGGCCGCGGCATCGCGTACCTGCTGAGCGAAGAGGTCCGCTGCGCCCTGGGCCGCGCCGTCCCCACGCCCCCTGCGCCGGCCTTGCCCGGGGCAGCTGGCGCGGGAGGCGCCGAGCGCAGTGAGCTTCATGAGCTGGCGCGGACTGCGCCGGCAGCTGCGCCGCCGCGGGCCGCCCGCGTCCGGCGGGACGTGAATGGTCCGAGCGCCGCTGAGGTCCGCGCCATTGCGCTGGCCCTGGCCCGCGAACGGGGGCAGGTCCGGAACGTGGACCTGAGACAGGTGTGCGGCGTGAGCACACAGCAGGCGTGGCGCACCCTGCGCCGGCTGGTGCAAGAGGACCTGCTGCGCAAGCTGGGCACCGGGACCCGTGACGCTGCGTATGAGCTGAGGGTCCGGTGAACCTTCGGCATCTGGGCCTGACCGGAGGGCACAGTGGGTGAGTTCGATGACGTTCAGCGCGCCGTGCGCCGCCACGCGCAGGCCCGGCAGGCCGAGCAGCGGACCTGCGAGGCGTTCCTGCACGCGCTGTACCATGCGCTGCGCACGGCGAGCGGGCCGGGTCTGCCGCTGAACAACGTGACGCTGGATTTCACGGCGGACCCGGACGCGCGCCTGCGGCCCGCACCGCTGGGCAGCTTTCACGCGGCGTGGCTGCGGCTGGGCTTGTGCGAGGTGTTCATCCGTGTGCGCCGCCTGGAGGGCGCGTTTCAGGGCGAGTACGGGGTGAGTGGTGTGTTCCGCCTGGAGGTCACCGGAGAGGACGAGCTGCTGGCGCTCGCGCGGCAGCTGCTGCGTGACGTGGCCGGCATGTACGGCAGCGGGCCGGACAACGCGGCGCACCTGAACTGAGCCGGCTCACGGCCGCCGGAAGGGGCCGGGCCGGGCGGGACTCTGCGTCAGCCTGCTCATCCATGCAGGCGCGGAGCAGATGAAAGGCGCGCCGACCGCTTGGGTCGGCGCGCGAGCTGTGCAGGCTCCGGCTGGTCAGCCTTTGACTGCGCCTGCAGTCAGGCCGGACACGATGTTGCGCTGGAACACAAGCACCAGGATGATGAGCGGCACGGTCACGACGATGCTGGCAGCCATGATCGGCCCCCACGGCTGGTCGAATTGCGTGGCGCCGGAGTAGTTGGCAATCACCACGGGGACGGTCCGGTTCGTGCTGGTGAAGGTCAGCGCGAACAGGTACTCGTTCCAGGCGTTGATGAACGCCAGCAGCCCCGTGGTGACGAGGGCGGGCATCATGACCGGGAACAGCACCTGAAACAGCGTCTGCAGAGGCGAGGCGCCGTCCACAAGGGCCGCTTCCTCAAGTTCCCCGGGAATGTCGCGCACGAAACTGGTCAGGACCCACACGGTGAACGGAATGGTGAAGATCAGGTAAGAGAGGATCAAGCCCAGGGGGTTGTTGTACAGGTTCAGGTTGTTGATCAGGGTGTACAGGCCGCTGAGCACAGCGATCTGCGGGAACACGCTGACTGCCAGGATCACGTACAACACCATGGTCTTGCCCTTGAATTTGAAGCGGCCCAGGGCGTAGGCGGCGAAGCTGCCGAGCAGCAGGCTGATCAGGACGGACCCGACGGCAACCACCACGGAGTACAGCAGGCCGCGCTGGAAGTTCGGGTTGGAGAACACCTGCGTGTAGTTGCTGAAGGTGGTCTTGGCAGCGATGAAATCGCCGGGCGCGAGGAACAGGTCGCCGGGGGCACGCAGGCTGGTCAGCACCGCCCAGAAGAAGGGCGCGAGCAGGTACGCGGCGATCACCAGGACCAGCAGGTAGAACGCGGTGCGTTGCAGGTAGTACAGGGCGGGGTTGGTGGTTTTCAGGTTCATGCGCGGCCCTCTCCCTCAGTCGAATTTCACGCGGAACGCGGTGACGTAGATGACGACAATCACCATGATCAGCACGAACACGGCGACGCTCACGGCGCTGCCGAGACCCAGCAGCTGGTTGTCGATCAGTGCCTGGCGGGCGTAGCCGGTCATGCTGGTGGTGGCGGCATTCACGTTGCCGAGCATCACGGACATGATGTCGAATACGCGCAGCGCGTCGAGGCTGCGGAACACCAGGGCGACGAGCAGCGCGGGGCGCAGCAGGGGCAGGGTCAGGCGCCAGAACTGGGTCCATTTGCTGGCGCCGTCCATATCGGCCGCTTCGTACATGTCACCGGGGAGGCTCTGCAGACCGGCCAGGATCAGCAGCGCCATGAAGGACGTGGTCTTCCAGACGTCCACCGCAATCAGCGCCCAGATGGCGGTATCGGTGTTGGCCAGGACGGCCTGGCCGCCCAGGATGCCGCGGCCGATCAGGCCGAAGGAGTCGTTGTACAGGTACGCCCACATCTGCGCGGACACAACGGTGGGAATGGCCCAGGGAACCAGCATGGCGGTTCGCAGCACGGCGCGGCCCTTAAACGCACTGTTGACGACGAGGGCGATGATCATGCCGAACACGGTTTCCAGGAAGACGGACACCACCGTGAACAGCAGGGTGTTCTTCACGGCGCCCCACCATTTGGGGTCCTGCAGGAAGCCCAGGGCGACGCCGTCTTCGGTGGTGAACCAGAAGTTACCCAGGCCAACGAAGCTGCGCTGGTCCGGGGAGGTCAGGTTGGCTTCGAACAGCGAGAAGTAGAAGGTGCGGTACAGGGGGTACCCGGCGACCAGCGCGATAGCAATCAGTGTGGGCAGCAGCAGCCAGATGGCCTGCCGCGCGCGGGCGGCTTCGATACCGCGGGCGCGCACCGGCTGGACGGGAGTAGAAGCCTTGACGGTCATATTCCGGAAGCCCTCCTTCGGTGTGTCGTGAAGTGTGGGGTTGGGGGTGCTGAGCGCGGCCAGACTGATCCAGGGGGTGCTGAAAGGTGGGTTCAGTGTAGGCCATAGGGCGCTTGAGGCCGGTGAATGAATGAAGAGGCAAGGTCAAGGGGGACGCCCTGTGGTGGGCGTCCCCCGGTCAGGCCTGGGTGAGGCGGCGGACGCTTACCAGCCGCGGCCCTTGATGCGGTTGATGTCACCGGCGAGTTTCGCCACGGCGGCCTGGCCTTTGCTCTTGCCGTTCAGCACGTCGCTGACGGTGGAGCTGAAGGCCTGGGACACCTGGTTGTACTTGCCTTTGGTGGGGCCGGAGGGGCGGGCCACGGCGCTGGTGAACACGCTGTACAGGCTGCCGAAGAAGGGGTTGGCCTTCAGGACGTCCTGGTCCTTGTAGAGGCTCTGGATGGTGGGGTTGTAGGCGCCTTCGATCGCGCGGACCTTCTGCTCCTGGGGACCGGCGAGGTAGCGCACGAGGTCAATCGCGGCGGCCTGGTTCTTGGAGTACGCGCTCACGCCGAGCTGCCAGCCGCCGAGCGTGGCGGCGTTGCGGCTGCCGCCGCTGGGGAGGGGCGCGACGCCGATCTTCCCGGCGACCTTGCTGTCCTTGCCCTGCCCGAGGGCCCAGGCGTAGGGCCAGTTGCGCATGAACGCGGCGTTGCCGGCCTGGAAGATGCCGCGGGCTGCTTCCTCGTCGTACGTGGTGACGCCGGCGGGGCTGATGCTCTTGATCCAGCTGGCGGCAGTGTCGAGGGCCTTGGCGGCCTGGGGGTTGTTGATGGTGACCTTGCCGGTGCTGTCGACGATGGTGCCGCCGCCGAAGGACACGACCCATTCGAGGGCGTCGCAGGTGAGGCCTTCGTAGTTCTTGCCCTGGAAGACGAAGCCGGTGAAGGCTTTGTTGCTCTTGCGTTCGCCGTCCTGGATTTTCTTGGCCATCAGGGCCATTTCAGTCCAGGTTTTGGGCGCGGCGGTAAAGCCGTATTTCTTGAGGAGGTCGGTGCGGTAGTACAGCAGCCCGGCATCGGTGAACCAGGGGAGCGCCACGAGTTTGCCGTTGACGGTGTTGGCGTCGATGATGCCTTTAAAGTGGGCGCTCACCTCAGCGGCGGGCACCTTGCCTTTCAGGTCCACGAAGTGCTGGGAGAGCAGGCCGGGCCAGACGACGTCAAGCTGGTATACGTCGATATCGCTGCTCTTGGCGGCCAGCTGCTGCTGGTACAGGCCAAGGCGGTCGTTGGTGAGGTTGGGGCTTTCGAAGATCTTGACTTCGTTGCCGGTCTTTTTGGCCCAGCGGGCGGCGCCATCCTTACACAGCTGGAGTTCCTGGCCCACGGCGCCGCAGGCGAGGGTCAGGGTCACGGCGCTGGCGTTGCTGGTGGCGGTGATGGCGGCGGTAAGAGTGATAAGTGCGATGACTTTTTTCATGCATCCCCCTTGGTGGGCGCCGGACAGGCCCGGCCCGCTTTCCATGAAGCGGTTCCACGTATTCGATTACTGATGAAGCCAGCGTACACTGCTGTTTTCGGCCTGTCAATGGAAACAGTTCCAACACCTGTCCAGACTGCCACGTGCACCCTCACAGCCCCCAGCAGCGCACAAAGCGGGCCGCCCCAGCACCGTGGGGCGGCCCGGCAGCACTCAGCTCAGAATCTGATGTTGTATTCCGCGAAACCGTCCTCGCGGGTCCGGACCAGCGTGGCGCCAGCCGGCAGGTACTTCTGCGCGTTCGGGCTGCTGGTGTACAGCAGGGTCACGCCGGGAACAGGCGTCAGCTTCCAGTTGCCGTCCGCCGTGGGGTTCACAGTCTTCTGCGCGTTGAAGTAGCCGATGAGCGCCTGACGGGTTTCGTCGGGGGCCTGCAACACGATGTTCTTTCCAGTCAGACCCGGGAAGGACCCGCCGCCGCTCGCACGGTAGTTGTTGGTGGCGACCACGAACTTCTGGGCCGGGTCGATGGGCTTGCCCTGGTACATCAGGTTCCTGATGCGGTGCGCTCCGGCATCGACCACCTCGCCCTTGCTGTTGTACCGGCTGGGCTGGGTCACGTCGATCTCGTAGGTCACGCCGTCGATCACGTCAAAGTTGTACGTGGGGAAGCTTTCATCGACCAGCGCCTGCGGCTCGGTCTTGCTGGGGTCGATCCGCTTGAACTGACCGGCGCTGCGCTCCAGCCACTCCTGCACCTGCGCTCCCGTAACGACCACGGCCTGAACAGTATTCGGGTACACGTACAGATCCGCGACGTTCTTGATGGCGAGCGTTCCGGCGGGAATATCGGTGTAGTAACTCGCCCCCGCGCGGCCCCCAGCCTTGAACGGCGCGGCCGCCGATAGCACCGGCAGGTCCTTGTACTGGGTGCTGCTCAGCGCGTTCTTCACGTACGCGATCTGGGCGTTGCTGACCAGCTGCACGCTGGGGTCATCCTGCACCAGCGCCCAGTACGAGTTGATCGGCGCGGTCAGGTCGGCAACCTTGCCGCGCACGTACGCCAGGGTGCCCTCGTGCGCCTGCTTGACGGCCGCGGCGATGCGCGCGTCGGGCTGCACCAGGTTCTTCTTGGCGGCCTTGTCCCAGATGGGCCGCACGGCGGACTGGGTGTCCTGAATGCTCCACTTCTGGGTTTTGCGGTCGTAGTTCAGTTTCAGGTCGATAATCCCCAGGTCGTTGCCCCAGAAGCCGGCCATCACGACGGCCTTGCCGTTGATGGTGCCCTTGGTGATGTCTGCGCCAGGGATGCTCTTGTACACCGGTCCCGGGAACTCCTGGTGGCTGTGCCCGGACAGCACCACGTCCAGGCCAGGCACCTTGGTCAGTTCGGTCACGGCGTTCTCTGCGCCGGGCACGTAGTCGGCGTTGATGCCGCTGTGCGCGATGGCCACAATGATGTCCGCGCCCTGCGCCTTCATCTGAGGAATGAACTTGCGGGCCGTTTCGACCATGTCACGCGTGGTGACCTTGCCGTCCAGGTTCGCCTTGTCCCACGCCATGATCTGCGGGGGCAGCAGGCCGATGACGCCCACGTTGATGTAGTAGGGGCGCCCGGTGGTGTCGAACACCAGCTTGCGCTGAATCAGGTACGGCGTGAAGGCGTTCCTGTCATTGTTGGGGTTGCCGTCGCCGTCGTCAACGTACACGTTGGCACTGACGTACGGCATGGGCGCGGCCTTCAGCACCTTGTTCAGGAACGGCAGGCCGTAGTTGAACTCGTGGTTGCCGAGGTTCCCGGCGTCGTAGCCGAGCACGGCCATGGCCGCGTGCATGGGGTGACGCTGCCCTTCGGCGAGGGGGTTGACCCGGGCCACGAAGTCACCCAGGGGGTTGCCCTGGATCAGGTCGCCGTTGTCGAACAGCAGACTGTTGCGCTTTTCCTTGCGGGCGTTCTGCACGAGCGTGGCGGTGTACTCCAGGCCGAACTCGCCCGTGGGCTTGTCCTGGTAGTAGTCGTACCCGAGGGCGCTGGTGTGCAGGTCGGTCGTTTCGAGGATGCGCAGTTCAACGGTCTGCGCGCCGGCTGCGCCGAGCAGCAGGGCAGTCATCAGGGGAATGTGTTTCAGCACGCCCTATAGCATAGCGAAAACCGTCATGGCCGCATCTGCCCGGCCATGCACGTTCTGCGGCCCGGCGTCCCGGCGGCCGGGTCAGAGACTCGCGGCCAGCGTGCGGAACAGGGCCGGTGGTTCCGGCAGCGGCGCGCCGTCGGCCCAGGCGAAGCGCAGGTCCCGCAGCGGTCCGCCCTCCCCTACGCCCATACCGGCGGGAAACAGCGGCGCGTACTCGGGCGGGGCCGTGACAGGACGTGCGCCCGGCCAGGTCACGGCCTGCTGCACCTCCCGCGCGTGCCCGAAGTGCATGACGTGCGTGCCGTCCGGCGCCGCCCAGGTGAAGCGCGCCGCGCACGGGGCCAGCGGACCCGGGTGCACCACGTGAGCGTGGCTGAGCCCCGGCCGCAGGCGCAGCGTGACCTCAAGCGGGTCACCCAGCAGACCGAAACTGCCCACGAAAGGCCGGGTCAGGTCGTACCCCTGGACGTTCTTCACGGTGCGGCCGCCGGCGCGGATCACGCGGCCGCCCGGCGCGCGGAAGGTCACGCCCAGGACGTCCGACGCGAACGGGAAGGTCTGGGCGAACCCGCCGCGCAGGATCAGGCCGCCCACGCCGCCCGGCAGGTGCACCGGCGGGAACGGCGGAAAGAGTCCTGCGGGCAACGCGGCGTACACGCTCATCAGGGGCGTGTCGCCGGTCACGGTAACGGTCTGGTCGCCGGGCGACAGGTCAAGGATGGGCATGTGGGGCCTCCTCCAGGGGCAGGATCTTGCCGGGATTCAGGGCGCCGTGCGGGTCCAGGGCGCGTTTCACGCGGCGCAGCGCTCCGAGCGTCTCGGGGTCCACGGCGTCGGTCATGAACTCGCGTTTCATGCTGCCGATGCCATGCTCGCCGCTCAGCACGCCGCCGTGCCGGATGGCGACCAGCGCAATCCGGTGCGCGAGGTCATGCACGGCGTGCGGGTCTTCACGGCGCGGGTCGAACAGGATGTTCGGGTGCAGGTTCCCGTCCCCGATGTGCCCGAACTGCACCACGGGAAACGGACTGGCGTCTCCCAGCGCGCGGATCTCGCGCACCACTTCCGGCAGCGCCGACCTGGGCACCACAATGTCCTCGTTCATGCGCTGAGGACGGATGCGGCCCAGCGCCGGGCTGACGCTGCGGCGCGCGCGCCACAGGGCCGCGCCCTCCTCGTCGGTGGCGGCGCGGCGCACCGTGCCGCCCGCCTCCAGGCACGCGGCCTCCACCAGCCGCAGTTCATCCTGAACGGTGTCCAGGTCCTCGCCGTCCGTATCGACAAGCAGCACGGCCTCCGCCTCGCGCGGCAGGCCCAGGTGCAGGTAGTCCTCCACGGCGTTCGTGCAGGCGCGGTCCATGAACTCCAGTTTGCTCGGCACTGCGCCCGCCGCAATGGCGCGGCTGACCGCCTCGGCGCAGGCGCCCACTTCCGGGAAGTGCGCCATGAGGGTCCGGGTGAAACGCGGCGGGGGAATCAGGCGCAGCGTGGCTTCCGTGATGAGGCCCAGCGTGCCTTCCGAACCGATGAGGAGCCCGGCGAGATCAAAGGCGTCCCGCGTGAGGTGATGCACGCCGCCGTCGGCGTCCACAAACTCCAGGGCGCGCACGTAATCGCCGCTCACGCCGTACTTGAAGCACAGCGGGCCGCCCGCGTTCTCCGCGAGGTTCCCGCCGATGGTGCTGGTGCGCAGGCTCGCCGGGTCCGGCGGGTAGATCAGCCCGTGCGGTCTGGCGGCCTCGCTCACGGCCAGGGTCACGACGCCCGCCTGGGCGGTCGCCTCGCGCCGCTCCGGGTGAATCGAGAGGCGGGTCATGCGGGTGAACGAGATCACCAGTCCCGGTTCCAGCGGCGCGGCGCCGCCCGACAGGCCACTCGCGGCGCCGCGGCCCACGATGGGCACGCCCGCCGCGCGCGCCGCCCGCACGGCCGTGATGACGTCCTGCGTCGATTCCGGCAGCACCACGGCCAGGGGCGTCGCGCCGAACTGAATGGCGTCGTACCGGTAGTTCAGCCGTTCGGACAGGTTCGACAGGACCCTGCGCGGCCCCAGCAGCCGGGTCAGCTCTGCGGCCAGGGCGCTGTGGGAGCCTCCGGCTGAGGCAGGTTTGGGCGCGCGGGACGTGGTCGTGAGCGCCTGCTTCTCCGGCTTCACCTGCCGCCTCACAGTTCGCCCCGGTAGGCGAGGTCCAGCACCTCAATGGTGTGCATGACCGGCACGGGACTTCCCTGTCGGCGCACATGACTCTGAATCTGCGTGTGGCAGCCAATGTTCCCGCTGGCGATCAGGTCCGGTGTGGTGGAGAGGATGTTCTGCGCCTTGCGCTGTCCCAGCTGACCGGCCAGTTCCGGCTGCTCCAGGTTGTACGTGCCGGCGGACCCGCAGCACAGGTCCCCCTCGGGAACTTCCAGAACGCTGACACCTGGAATGGCGCGCAGCAGCGCGCGAGGCGCCGCTCGCACGCCCTGCGCGTGCGCGAGGTGGCAGGCGTCGTGGTACGCCACGTTCAGGGGGCGGCGGGCCGGCATGGGCGGGGCCAGGTCGCCGCTCTGCAGCAGGGCGTTCAGGTACTCGCTGATATCCATGACCTTCGCCGCGAAGGCCCTGGCGCGCGCCTCGTCGCTCTCGCCGTGCAGCACCGCCGGGTATTCCTTGAGTCCCGCGCCGCACCCGGCCGCGTTGGAGAGAATCGCGTCGAATTCCTCGGGCTGGAAGGCGTTCAGGTTCGCCCGCACGAGTTTCAGTGCTTCTTCACGCGCCCCGGTGTGCAGCGCCGCAGCGCCGCAGCAGCCCTGCCCTTCAGGAATCACGACCTCGATGCCGTTGCGGCTGAGCACGCGCAGGGTCGCGGCGTTGAAGTTCGGGGCGAGCGCCTGCTGCGCGCACCCCACCAGGAACGCCACGCGTCCCCGGCGTGGGCCCTGTGAAGGCGTGAAGGCCGGGCTGGGCTGCAGGGCCGGCACCCGCTCGGGCAGCAGATCGAGCGGGCCGCGCAGCGCCGCTGGCAGTGCGGGCGCCAGTGGCTTGGCGAACTGTCCGGCGCGGGCGGCCACGCTGAAGACCTTCGGGGCGGGCAGGGCCTTGAGGATCGCCCAGCGTTTGGCCCGGTCGAAGACGCTGCGGTCGCGTTGCGGTTCGCTCCAGCCGCGGAACGCCGTGATGAGTTCTCCGTACGGCACCCCGCTGGGACAGGCGGTGACGCACGCCTGACAGCCCAGGCAGCGGTCGAGGTGCGGCGCGGCGTCCATAAGGGGCAGCTGGCCTTCCAGCACCTCCTTCATCAGCACGATCCGGCCACGCGGGCTGTCCATCTCATCGCCCAGCAGGGCGTACGTGGGGCAGGCCGGCAGGCAGAAACCGCAGTGCACGCAGGCGTCCACCGCGTGGGCCATGATCTCGCCCTGGCCGCCCAGGGCCTGCACGGGAATGTCGTTGTTCACAGGGGCACCCTCATAGGGCACAGGATAGGGTCGGCCCCCTCCGGCAAACCGGCGCCGGGTGACAGAAGGCTAGGCGAGCGCCGGCCCGGCTCGGGGCCTCAGCGCTCGCCGTGCCGCGCGAGCTCCCGCAGGAACTGAAGGTTCCCTGCGGACAGCGCCGGGTGGAAGAAGGCGTGGTCGACCTGCTCGACCACCTCGATGGCGCGCGGGGCAAGCGCGGCGCCCCGGTCTGTCACGTGCAGTCGTTTGGCGCGCGTATCCAGCGGGTCGGTGTGCCGCTCGATCAGCCCCTTGTCTTCCAGGGCGCGCAGCACCTGTGAGGTCATCTTCACGTCAATTCCTGCCTGCTGGGACAGGGTCAGCTGGTTGGGCTGCACGCCCTTCGTGTTCAGCCACCACGCGCAGGCCAGCAGGACGAACTGCACGTGGGTGAGGCCGAGCGGGTCCAGCGCGGCCGCCAGCTCACGCTGCCAGCGCAACGTGGCGTGCCACAGCAGAAAACCTGGGCTGTTGCCGGGTTCGAGCGGCATTACTGTTCAGCGTGGCGGATAAGTGCGGCGATGGTCTGGGGGAAGTCGTGCGTGATGGCGGGACCCAGTTCCGGGCCGACCTGCGCGGCGTTCTCACCGGTGATCTGCAGCGCGTAGGTCACCTGGGTGTGGCCGCCGGGCAGCCGCTGGAGCTGGTGGGTGGTGCGGATGGTCAGGCCGTCCATGAGGACCTCGTCGGTGAACTGTTCGTTCGCGCGGACGTCGGCGAGGCGCAGTTCGAGGGTGCCGTCGCCGGTGGTCATGTGAATGACGCTGTTCGTGGCGAAAGGACCGTGCAGCTCGGCGCGGGTCACGTCGGCATTCCATGCGGGCCAGGTGGTCACGTCGGCCCAGAGGGCGTAGAGGCGTTCAGGCGCGGCGGTGCTCGTGGCGGTAAATTGTTCGTTCCACATAGGTTCTCCTTTTGATCTGCATACAGATTATCTATAAGCCGACTAAATGTCAAGAAGTGTGCTCCGCCTCCCCCACGGACCCAGAGAACCCGCAGGCACGGCGCGTGTTCGTAACGCGCAGCAAGATCTCCCCACCCCGGCAGGCGCACACTGCCCCGCATGACCGGTTCCCGTGCGCTGCCCCTGTCCGTGCTTGACCTGGTGCCCGTCCCCCTGGGCACCGGCGCGCCCCAGGCGGTCGAAGACGCCCTCACGTACGCTGCGGAGGCCGAGCGCCTCGGCTACCACCGCTACTGGGTGGCCGAACATCACAACATGGGCGCCCTGGCCTCCAGCGTTCCCCTGGCCGTCCTGGCCGCCGCGTCCCAGCGCACCACCCGCATCCGGCTCGGCTCAGGCGGAGTCATGCTGCCCAACCACGCCCCCCTGAGCGTGGCCGAAGGGTACCGGCTGCTGTCGGCCCTCGCCCCCGGCCGGGTAGACCTGGGCCTGGGCCGCGCGCCCGGCACCGACGGCCGCACCGCCCGCGCCCTGCGCGGCGCGCCGGGACTTCTGGAAGAACCGTTCGAGCGGCAGCTCGCGGACCTGATGGCCTTCGGCACCGGCGAGTACCCGGCCGGGCACCCGTTCGCGGGCACCGTGGCCGCTCCGGCCGGCGAGGGGCTGTTCCCGCCCCTGTGGATCCTGAGCAGCAGCGGCTACGGAGCGCACGTGGCGGCGCACGTGGGCGCAGGCCTGGCCTTCGCCTGGCACATCAACCCGGACACCGCCCAGGCCCGCGCCGCCGCGGACGCGTACCGGGCGGCCTTCCAGCCGTCCGCGGCGTTCCCACAGCCGCGCGTGCTGGTGGCTGCCAGCGTCGTCACCGCCCCCACCGCCGAGGAAGCCGAGGACCTGAGCCTGCCGTTGGGCCTGATGTTCCTGCGCCTGACCCGCGGCGAGAGCGCCCCGTACCCCAGCGTGGCCGAAGCCCGCGCCTACCCGTACAGCACTCAGGAGCGGGCGCTGGCCGACAGCCTGCGCCGGCGCGCAGTCATCGGCGACCCGGCCAGCGTGGCCGCCCGCCTGTGCGCCCTGGCGCGCGACACCGGGGCCGATGAGCTGATCATCAGCGTGAATATTCCCGACCCGGCCCTGCGCCAGCGGGCTCTGGTCCTCGTGATGAATGCCGTGCGCGCCCACGAGGCGCGTGAGGTCACCCCGGTCTGATGGCCTCTCGTCGCCCCGGTCCCGTGTGGCGTCTGCAGGCCGGGGTCACGCCCCAGCGCCGCACCGTCCAGGCGAACGCCGGGCAACACGGCGGAGCCGGACCCTGTCGCCCAGCGAGTGGCGGGCACAGCCTGAATAACCTGCGCCCGCCTCTTGCGCCCTCTTGCCTTCAGTTCAGTCGAACCGGGTTTTCTGGGGTTCGGGCAGGCGCGCGGCGATGAGGGCGCTGGGAATCAGCAGCGCGAGGCTCGTGAGCGCGGCGGTGGTCGGCGTGGTGGCGTCTGCCAGGGCGCCCACGAGGAACACCAGCAGGCCCGCGAAGCCCCAGGAGAACCCCATCATGATGGAACTGGCCACCGCCACGTGGCCGGGGGCGTACTCCTGCGCGGCGACCACGCCGACAGGGATGCTGGCGTTCACGGCGGCCCCCACGATGAACGTCAGCGGATAGAACCACCAGTGGGCGGGGCTGGAGAGAATCAGCGCGGCGAAAAAGGGAATGGTGCTGAGAATCGCGCCGCGCAGCACCGCGGTGCGGCCGTACCGGTCGCTCAGACGCCCCCCGATGATGCCGCCGATTGCGCTCGCCACGGAGTACACGGCCAGCGTGATCGCGACCTCACGCGCCCCGAAGCCGCGGGCGAGCATCATGAACGGCAGCATGGCGTTGTAACCCATGCTGGCCAGGGACCGCAGGACGGCCATGGCCCAGAGCCACACCAGCGGCCCGCGGAAAATGCCGGCGTACTCAGCCAGGGAGACGCGCCGGGCCTTCTGCACCCCGCCGGGCGTCACGGCGAAGGTGACCGCGGCAATCACCAGGCCGATCAGGGCGAACCACGGCAGGTGCGGGAGGCCCACCCCGGCGAACACCGGCCCCAGCGCCATGCCGGCCGTGCCGCCCGCACTGAACAGGCTGGCCCACAGGCCGCGCTTGTCGGGCGGACTGTGCTGCGCGACGTACGCCGCGCCGGCCGGATGGAAGAAGCCGCTTCCGAAGCCGGCCACGGCGACCAGCAGCACCAGGCCCCCGAACCAGGGCACGAAACCCATGAGGGTCAGGCCCACGCCGGTCATCAGCGGGCCCAGCGCGGCGGCGTAGCGCCGGTCAATGCGTTCGCCCAGGATTCCCAGGAGGGGCTGCAGGACGCTGCTCGTCAGGGAGTACACGCTGGAGAGAAACGTCACGGCGGCGATGCTCACGCCGTACTTGGCCTGCAGGGCGGGGGTGAGCGGGGTGAGCATGGCGCTGTACGCGTCATTGATGAAATGTCCGGCGGTGACGGCCACGGCGATGGCAGCGGCGTGCCGGGCGGCGGTGGAGGTGACGCTGGCCTGCATGTCCTGCACCCTACTGCGGCGGGGGAAGACCTCTGGTGTGGGGCGTCCCGCCGGGCGAGCCGCGCCTGTCAGAACGCTGTGAGATGACCGCCGGTATAGTCAATCATGATTGAGGGATTCCGGACCGCCATAGCGCACGCGCTCCCCAGTGCGCAGAGCGTGCGGGCGCGGCTGAATCACCTCACCCGGCAGGAACTCCTGGAAGTCGCCGAGTACTTCACCGTGAAGCTCCCCGACGTGGACGTCCTGATCGCGCTGCCCGGCGCGGAGGACCTCACGCGGGTCCTGAAGGCCCTGCGCGGCCTGCCGTTCGTGCGGGCCACCCCAGACGCCGACGGGCGTGACCGACTTCAGGGGTCGGCGCTCCAGACGCCGGGGGAGATTCAGGCGGGCCGTCACGGCGTGCAGGCCGCGCTCGTGAGCCTGGACGTCACGGACGGCCTGCCGGAACTGCGCGCCATGCATCTCGCCGCCCACCAGGGGTGGCGCGTGGGCGCGGTCGCGGCCGCGGTGATCCGCACCGACGCGCCCGGACACGTGCGCCTGTCTCTGCAGGGCGTGCCCCTCCTCAGCCCGGTGGTGCTGGCCGACACCCCCTCCGGGCTGGTGTTCGAACGGCGCTTCCTGCCGTCCGCCTGACGCCGCTCAGCGTGCCGTGCGGCCGTACTCCGCCAGCGCCCGCTCCTCGGCAGGAATGCGCAGGCCCAGCAGCAGCGCGGCATTCAGCAGGGTGAACAGCGCGGCCGTACGCCACGCCCCCACCGCCAGGGGCGCGGCCGCAATCTCCAGCGCCACCACCGCGTAGTTCGGGTGTTTCATGAGCCGGAAGGGCCCGCCCGTCACCCGCTCTGCGCCGGGCACGATCAGGATGCGGGTGTTCCAGTAGCGGCCCAGCGTGCGGATCACCCAGTACCGCAGCGGCTGCGCCAGCACGAACAGCAGCAGCGCCGGCACGTTCACACGCCCGGCATTCGCGCGGCCTTCCGCGAGCGTCAGGAGCATCCACGCGGGGTGCAGCACGAAAAACAGCGCGTAGTGTTCCTGCCCGGACTCGACGGCGCCCCGCGCGCGCGCCCACCGTTCATTCGCCCGGGCCAAGCGCAACTCCAGCAGGCGCTGCACCACCAGGAACGCAAAGAGCCCACCGGCCGCGGTGCGGGCCTTCACGCCTCACCCAGCAGCAGCCGGTCGGCGGCCTCGTCCGCGTCCATTTCCCCGCGGGCCACGCGGGCATACAGGTCGCCGCTGACCTCCCGCGCGCGGCGCAGCAGGCGCTCCTGCACCAGCGTCCGCACCTCAAACGCGGCGCGCGCTTCCCGGCGGCGCTGCAACCCCGCTTCACCCAGGTGCGTGCGGTGGGCCTCAACGGCCTCAATAACGCGCTCCACGCCCTCGCCTTTTGACGCGATGGTCTTGCGGATGGGCGCCATCCAGGTGTGCTCGTCGTGCGCGCCGAGGCCCTGAGCGGCCATCAGTTCACGCACGGTGCGGTCCGCCCCCGGCAGGTCGGCCTTGTTCACCGCGATGACGTCCGCGATCTCCATGATGCCCGCCTTGAAGGCCTGCACGCCGTCCCCGCCGGCGGGCGTCAGGACCAGCAGCGTGTGATCGCACGCGGCCGCGACGTCCACCTCAGACTGACCGACACCCACGGTCTCCAGAATCACCCAGTCGAACCCGGCACCTTCCATCAGCGCCAGCACGCCCATGGTCCGCTCGGACAGGCCGCCCAGCGCGCCACGGCTCGCGAGGGAACGCACGAACACCCCTTCGTCCGCGTGGTGGCGCAGCATGCGGATCCGGTCGCCCAGGATCGCGCCGCCACTGTACGGACTGCTGGGATCCACGGCAAGCACCGCGACCCGCTGCCCGCGGGCACGCAACTGCGCGATCAGGGCGTCCGAGAGGGTACTTTTGCCGCTGCCGGGACTGCCAGTCACGCCCAGCACCACGGCGCGCGCACCCTGCTCCCGGGCGGCGCGCAGCAGGGGCCGGGCGGCCGGCAGGCCCGCCTCAGCCAGGGTGACGGCGCGGGCCAGGGCGCGCAGATCCCCGGCGCGGTAACGGTCCAGGAGCGGACCGGCGGGCGGCACAGGGCGGGCGGTCATGCCGCTCCCCGCGTGAAACGTGGTGAACGAGGCTGCATGGTGCCCCACCCTACCGCACGCACCGTGAGGGGAGTTCAGCCGCGCAGGACGCGGAGCACGTCCGCGGCGCGGTACCCGCCCTCAGGCCAGTGACTCAGGTCGTTCAGGCCGTCCCCGCTGGTCAGCAGGCCCGGCTCGACCTGCGCGCCCCGCTGCGTCTGTGCATACCCGGCGTCGGCCATCAGGGCGTTGCACAGGCACTTGCGGCCAAGCGTGTCAGCCTGCGCGCCTCCCTTGGCGCAGTACGCGTCGACCGGCTCGGCCGGACAGCGCCAGCCCACCCTGCCGTCCGGCGTGCGGTACGCCTCGCGCAGGTACCCGATATCGCACACCCGCTCCCGCCCGGCGTACACCTCCGGCTCGGACAGCGTGCCGGGCAGGGTGACCACCTTGAACGGAAAGCCGGTCGGTGAGGCGAGCGGGTCGGTCAGCACGTCCAGCTGACCGGCGTGCGCCTGGGCACGGACGGCGCCTTTCAGGTCCGCGCGCAGCCCGGATTCCTCGGCGTACGCGAACAGCGTCCCCACCTGAATGCCGGCCGCGCCAGCCGCCAGGGCGTCCCGGAGGCCGCCGGCACCGCCGTACCCGCCCGCCAGCCAGAACGGCAGGCCCAGGGCGCGCATGGCGCCCAGATCCGCGGCGTCCCGCTCGCCGTACACCGGCTGGCCCCGGGCATCGAGGGTCAGGGCGCCGCGTGGCGGGGCGTTGTGCCCCCCTGCGGTTGGTCCTTCCACCACAAAGCCCTGGACGGGACCGCTGGCCTTCTTCGCCAGGACACCCGCCAGAACGTGCGAGGACACCACCGGGTAGAAGTTCGGGCGGGGCAGGACCGCCGCGGGCAGCCCGAACTCGGCCGGATCGAAAGTCAGGGTGACGGGCTCTCCTCCCTTCACGTCCAGTTTCAGCGTGCCGGGGCGCCCGGCAGCGAAGGCGTCCAGGATGCCGGGAATCTCACGGGGAATGCCGGCGCCCATGATCACCGTGCCCACACCGGCCAGCATCGCGCCGTACAGGGCCGGCAGGGTGTGCAGCTGCAATTTCGTGAGCAGGTTCAGGCCCACGGGACGCTCGTGGCCCTCGCGGGCCAGGGTTACCTCCACGAAACTGCCCAGCAGGGTCATCACCCACGCCTCGCGGTGCCGCTCGGCAGTGGGCAGCGGAATGCGCGCGTACGCCCCGCCGGGCGCCCGGTCCTCAGGGCGGAAGTAACGGTCCAGACACGCCTGCGCCAGCGGCGCGTTCGGAAAGCGGGCCAGGGCGCGGCGCATCTCTCCGCCCGGGTCGCCGTCCTGCAGGCGGCGCAGCAGTACCGTGTCGATGCCGGTGCCGGACACCACGCCCAGTTCTCCGGCGGCCGACACGGCGCGTGCCAGCGACCAGTCGGACACGGCCACACCCATCCCTCCCTGAATGATGCGGGGCAGGCGGGCAGATGAAGCGGACAGGCGGGAGTCAGTCATGGTGTACCTCGCGCCGCAGGGGAAAGGGGCGCGGCCGGGCGTTCCGGGGCGCCTGGCACCGCGGGCAATGCCCCCAGTGTCGTCCCGGACCCCGCCGCCCGGCGCGGCGCGGAACGCGGTGCACGATTGCACCGGGTCCCAACCCCCTGAACGAGAGCCCCGACCGAGAGCAGTGACGCGAACCCAGGCCGGGCGGCGGGTGAGACCGCGACGCTCTGGCACACCCGTCAGGACATTCTGGCCTTCAAACGTTGCGGCCCGCCGGGTGGGGCGGGCCGCGCTGGGAGCGTGCGGGGGCCTGTTCAGGGGGCCTGGCCGAGCACGTCGTCCGCTTCGGTGGCGTCCAGCAGGCTTTCCAGGTGGGCGTCGTCGTTGAAGCCCAGCAGCATGCCGCTGCCCTCCCCCAGCAGCACGCGCGTCACGGAAGTGTTCGCCACGCTCAGCCGCGCCCAGGCGTTCGCGGGCACGCCGCCCAGGGCCAGGCCCACCGCCACGCGGACCACGCCGCCGTGCGTGAACACCAGCACCCGCTGGCCCGGGTGGCGGCGGCGGATGGCGCTGAACGCCTCGCCGCTGCGGGCGTACAGGTCCTCCATGCTCTCCCCGCCCGGACGGCGGGTGCTCCAGGGTTCGGTGGTGAGGGCCGAGAGGTACTCCGGGTACCGTTCGCGGATCTCTGTGATGACCAGGCCGGACAGTTCGCCCACGTCGATTTCGCGCAGGCCCGGATCCAGCTGCACGGGCGGCGGGCCGGTGAGGCGCTCGGCGACGATCTCGGCGGTGCGGGCGGCGCGGGTCAGGTCGCTGGAGTACACCGCGCCGAACTGCTGCCCGGTGAGGCGCTCGGCAAGGCTGGCGGCCTGCAGCACGCCCACCGGGCTCAACGGAACGTCCGCCTGACCCTGGTAGCGGCCGTCGGCGTTCCAGGTGCTTTCGCCGTGCCGCACCACCCAGAATTCCGTGGCGGTGGCGCGGTCCGGCGCGGCAAACCCGGTCGGGGCGAGACGCTTGGTCAAACGGCGCTCCCGGTGAACGTGACACCCTGACCCACGGTCATGCGGCCGATCACCCAGGGCTGCTCGCCCGCGGCGCGCAGCAGGTCCAGTGCCGCCTGCTGCTGCTGGGCAGGCAGGATGAACAGGAAGCCCACGCCCATGTTCAGCGCGCGGAACGCTTCGTCACGCGTGACCTGGGCGCGCTGCACAATCAGCTCGAAGACGGGCGGCACGGTCCAGCTGCCGGTGTCGATCTGCATGCCGACGCCCTGCGGGAACACCCGCGGAGGGTTGTCCACGAGGCCGCCGCCGGTGATGTGCGCCATGCCGCGCACGTCCATGCCGCCGCCTTCCAGGGTGGCGAAGGCGTGCAGGTACGCGCGGTGCGGAACGGGCAGCAGGTCCGCGAGCGTCTGGCCGTGCAGGTCCGCGCGGGCTTCCGCCCAGTCCAGGTCGTCCAGGGCGAGGCGGGCCAGGGAGAAGCCGTTGGTGTGCAGGCCGCTGCTGGGCAGCGCGATCACGGTGTCTCCTGGCTGGATGCGGCTGCCGTTGATCAGGCGCGGGCGGTCCACGACGCCCACGATGGTGCCCACGATGTCCAGTTCACCTTCCACGTACACGCCGGGCATCTCTGCGGTTTCGCCGCCCAGCAGGGCCACGCCCAGCGCCTCGCAGGCCTGGGCGGCGCCGGTGACGACCTCGGCCACGCGTTCGGGCAGCAGGCGGCCCATGGCGACGTAATCCAGGAAGAACAGGGGCCGGGCGCCCTGCACCAGGATGTCGTTCACGCAGTGGTTGACGATGTCGCCGCCCAGCCCGGCGTACTTGCCGGTGCGGACTGCGACCTTGGTTTTCGTGCCGACGCCGTCGGTGCTGGCGACCAGCACGGGGTCTTCCATGTGGCCGAAGGCGGCGCGGAACAGCCCTCCGAACCCGCCCAGGCCGCCCAGTACGTTCGGGGTGTGGGTGCGGGCCACGGCGCCCTTCATGAGTTCCACGGCGCGGTGCCCCGCGTCAATGCTGACGCCCGCGCGTTCGTACGCGGACGCCGGCGCGTCTTGATTCTGTCTGGTCATGAGCCTCCCGTATTCACCGCCAGGGGTGAACTTCGGGCATTCAGTTTACCCGAGGGTGCGGGCCGTACGGTGACGCTCGATCAGCCAGCGTCCGGCGGCCACCGCCCCGACGGCCGCGGACAGGATGCCCACGCCCCACAGGAGCCGCTCGCCGCTGCCGGAAAGCCACACCACGAGCGCCGTGACCGGCAGCGCCCCGGCGGCGGTGGCCAGCATGAACGGCCGGAAACGCATGCGGGCCGCACCGGCCACGAGGTTCATCACGTCGGCCGACAGGATCGGCATGAGGCGCACCATCAGAACGCCCTGCAGGCCGTAACGCCGGGCGAAATCGTGCGCCGCCCGGCGCGCGCGCTCGCCGGCCAGGGTGCGCACCAGCGTGTCGCCCAGCAGCCGGCCCAGGCCATACCCGGCTGCGGCGCCCAGCAGCGTCCCGGCGTACACGATCAGGAACCCCTCGTACGGGCCGTACGCGCGGGCGGTCACGGCCGTCATGACCAGGGCCGGCAGGACCGGCAGCACCGCCTGAAGAACGAAGCCTGCAATCAGGGCCAGCGGCCCCCCCCAGCCCAGGTCATCCACGAACACCTGCGTGACGCCCGGGTCGGTGCTGCTCAGCGCGGCGTAGGCGCGGATCAGGAAGGCGCGGACGTCGGGCAGCAGGGCGGTACCCACCAGGAGCAGCAGCGCCCCACCGAGGATCAGCCAGCGCAGGTAGCGGGGGGGGTGGGAGGCCACGGTCATCGGCGCTCAGTCTAGGGACCGGGGGCGTGAGTTTCGCCCTGCCAAAGGTGCAGGTCCGGCGGTGAGGGACAGGGTCAGGCCATCACTCGCGTAGGTCCAGCCCGGCGGGAGCAGGTGGGTGCGGCGCACGTCCACGCCGTGCGACAGGTGCGTGAGCACCACCTGCCGCGCCGAGCGGGCCCAGGGGAGTTCCAGGGCTTCGCGCACGTCGTACACGCTTCTCCCTGTGCGTGCCTGACCGGATTCGTCCTCAAAGGAGGTGCCCAGCGCCAGCAGGTCCAGGCCGGTCAGCCACCGGGCTGCGGTGCCGGGGGGCACGTCGAGGGCGTCGGTGATGACCGCGCCTGTCCAGTCGGGGCCGTCCAGGCGGAAGGCGTGGCTGTGCCCGTTCGCACCGTGCGGCACCCGGAACGCGCGCACGCGCACAGCCCCCAGGCTCACGCCCTCGTCCGGCAGGGCCAGAACCGGGTCGCTGTGCGTGAAGGCGTAGGGGAAGCGGACGCGCAGGGCGGGAATCACCTCGGCCGGAGCGTACACCTGAAGGCGGCCCTGCGCGTACCTCACGTAGTCCAGCAGGTCACCCAGACCCAGGATGTGGTCATTGTGGGCGTGCGAGAGCACCACCAGGTCCGGCACAAGCGGACCGTCAAGGCGGGCGAGCGCGGCGTGCGTGTCCGGTCCGGCGTCCAGCAGCGCCGCCCTGTCCCCTGTACGCAGCAGCGTGGCGGTGCGCCCGCGGCGGTTCACGCTGCCCGTACGGGCCTCGGTGCACACAGGGCAGCTGCACCAGAAGCGCGGCACGCCCTTGCTGTCGCCGGTGCCCAGGAAGGTCAGGGTGGCCCTCAAGGCGCGGTCATGAGGTCCCGGGCCGCGCGGGTCAGGTCGGCGCTGCCCGCAAGACTGCTGCCCACCAGCACCGCGTCTGCGAGGCCCCGCACGGGCGCGAGGTCACCGGGGGCTCGGTAGCCGCTCTCGGCGACAAGCACGCCGGTAAACCCGGCGTCCCGGGCCCGGCGGATCAGGCGCGGGCTGACGGCCAGGTCGATGTGCAGCGTGGTCAGGTCGCGGTTGTTCACGCCGATGATCCGCGCGCCGGCTGCGAGCGCCACATCGAGTTCCCGCTCATCGTGCACCTCCACCAGGGCGTCCAGGCCCAGGTGGTGGGCGGCGTCCAGGTAAGCGGCGGTGGCTTCGTGCAGCACACTGACCATCAGGAGGGCCGCGGCCGCGCCCCACTCGGCCGCCTCGCGCAGCATGGCGGGATGCACCACGAAATCCTTGCGCAGCACCGGCAGGGTCACGGCGCTCACCACGTCCAGCAGCGCCTGTGCGTTTCCGTCGAAGTGCCGCGGTTCGGTCAGGACACTGATGGCGCCTGCCCCGCCCGCCTCGTACGCGCGCGCGGCGTCCCGGGGGTCGAGCGGCGCGATGGCCCCCTGGCTGGGACTGGCCCGCTTCACCTCCGCGATCAAGGTGAGGCCGGGGGCGCGCAGCGCCGCCTCGAACGCCCGGCGCGGAGGCCGGGCGGCGCCCAGCGCCGGGTCGGCGCCCTGGTAGTCGGCGGCGCGTTCATGCACGATGCGGCCCAGCACGCCCGGCACGCGGTTCAGGGTCAGCGGCAGGCCAGTCAGGTCAGGAACAGACATCCGCGCGAGCATACCGCGGGGGCGCCCGGAGCGGGGCGGGCGTGTTAGCCTACGGGTCTATGAGTCTCGCCCCCGGCACCGGTCCCGTCCAGATCACGCAGGAACAACTGCAGGCCCGCATTCACGAAATTGCCGCGAAGATCCGCGAGGACTACCGGGGACTGGAACCGCACCTCATCTGCGTTCTGAACGGCGCGTTCATGTTTCACGCGGATCTGGTGCGCGCCCTGAACTTGCCCTGCACCATTGATTTCCTGCAGGCCAGCTCGTACGGGAATGCCAAGCAGTCCAGCGGCGAGGTCCGGATCATCAAGGACCTGCAGTTTCCCATCAGTGACCGGCACGTGGTTCTGGTGGAGGACATCGTGGACACCGGCATCACCATGAACTACCTGCTGCACTACCTGGAGGGCCGCGGTCCGAAGAGTCTGAAGATCGCGGCGCTGCTCAGCAAACCCAGCCGCCGCAAGGTGGAGATTCCCGTGGAGTATCTGGGCTTCACCATTCCGGATGCGTTCGTGTACGGGTACGGCCTGGACCGCGCGCAGTTCGACCGGAACCTGCCGTTCATCACCAGTCAGGAGTAACCCCGGCGCCGGAGGGGTGATGGAAGGGGCTGTGCCCATCCATCACCCCTCCGGCCTTCACGGCAGGGTGAGCGTGGTCAGCATGGCGTAGTGGTCACTGATTTTCGGCTCGTCCTGCCGCACCCGTTCCTGCGCGCGCTTCAGGCCGGGCGAGTAGAAGAAATAGTCGATGGTCCGGTCAGGCTTCCCGACCGCCGGGTCGTTCGGAAAATGGGTGATGAACCGCGTGTCCCCGGAATCAATCTGCGCCCGGCTGGGAAACGACGCGTAGCGCTCCATCAGGGGAGTCAGCTCCGTCCGGGGATTGAAGTACGCCCGCTCCCGGGCCCGCAGACGGTCGTACGCACCGCGGGTCCCGAGCAGATTGAAATCCCCCGCCATGACCCACGGGGCCGGCGTGCGTCCCAGCAGGTCCTGCACGAACGCCACCTGCCGCCCCATCGTGTCGCACCCCTGCGCGAACGCGTCCATGTGCGTCTGGAACGCGGTCAGCGGCTTCCCACCCTGTACCGGCAGCGTCACGCCCAGGACCGCCCGCTTGAAGTTGAACGCCACCGTGACCGGATCTCCGCAGATGCGGGGCAGCTGGTAACGCGTGGCGGATGACATGCGGTAGCGGCTCAAGGCACTCAGACTCAGGCCGACCTTCCCCATGATCTTCGGGTGCGGCACGAACGCCGCGCGGTGGTAGTAGGTGGTGGCCGAGCACGGGTACACCCCGCCCAGCCGCGCCTGAATCAGCGCCAGTTGATCCTGCCGGTCCGTGCGGCGGCTGTCCCGGTCGACCTCCTGCAGCAGCACCAGGTCCGGACGCTCCTCGCGGATCACGCCCACGACCTCCTCCAGTGTCCGCGCGAGACTTGCGGCGGTGGGCCGGGCGTCCGGGCCGTCCCCGGCCAGCGTGTCGTAGAAAAACACATACCCGCGCCCCGCGAGGTACTGCACGTTCCAGCTCAGCACCCGCACGTCCTGCCCAGGCCGCAGGGCCGGTGCTGTGGCCGGGCAGGTCAGATCGGCCGCCTGTACAGGCCCGGGGTGGTCAGTCAGGGCGTAGACGAGGCCCGCCAGGACGGCCACCAAGGCCAGCAGTCCACCCAGCAGGCGCGGCAGCCACCGCGTCACGATTCGGTTCATGGTGGGCGCAGCATACGGGAATGGCAGCCCCGCGGAGCGCTGCTTTCCCTGACACCCCGCCCCCAGGTTCGTCAGGGCCTCCGGACAGCGCGGGCCGGGGTTCGGGGCGGCCCGGCGCTCTAGCGTGGCGCAGATGCCGGCGGTGCTGATCGTGATTGTGACCGTGGCGCTGGTGGTGTGACAGCCGCGGGGAGTGGGCGCCGCCCGCGCGGCCACCCTGGGTGCGGTTCTGGCCCTGTCGAGTGGCGTGGTGCGCCTGGCGGACCTGCCACTGCTGTGGCTTGCGACGTGGAACGCCACGCTGACACTGGTGAGCCTGATCGTGCTGAGCCTGCTGCTGGACGCCGCGGGGCTGTTCCGCTGGTCGGCGCTGCATGTGGCCCGCAGGGGGGGTGGCAGCGGCCGCCGGCTGCTGTCGCTGCTGATCGTGTTCAGCGCGGTGGTGGCCGCCCTGTTTGCAAATGACGGTGGCGTCCTGATCCTCACGCCTCTGGTGCTGGAGGTCGCGGCGACGCTGAAGGTGAGCCGCGCGGCGACGCTCACGCTGGCGCTCGCGGTGGGTTTCGTGATAGACGCCGCGAGCCTGCCCCTGACCATCAGCAACCTGACCAACAGCCTCACTGCGGACGCTTTTCACCTGGGGTTCGGACCCTCCGCGGGCGTGATGGTTCCGGTCAACCTCACTGTGGTCGGCGCGTGCCTGGGGGTTCTGCACCTGCTGTACGGCCGGACCCTGCCGCGCCGTTACGACCTGAGCGCACTGCCCACCCCGGCGTCCGCAGTGCGGTCGTGGGGGGTGTTCCGTACCGGGTGGCTGGTCACGCCGCTGCTGCTGGCTGGCGCGTTCCTGGCGCAGGACCTGGGCCTGCCGCTGAGTGCGGTGGTGGGCGGGTGCGCGCTGGTGGTGTGGGTGGTCGCGGCGCGCAGCGGGAACGTGGGCAGCCGGGCGGTCCTGCGGGCGGCTCCGTGGAACGTGGTGGCGTTCAGTCTGGCCATGTACACCGTCGTGTACGGTCTGCGAAGCGCGGGAGTCACCGGGGTATACGGAGCGTGGCTGGCGGGGTGGGCGGCGCACGGCACGGGCGGCGCCGTCCTCGCGTCGGGCCTGAGTGCCGCGGCGCTGAGCGCAGGCCTGAACAACCTGCCGGCCCTGCTGACCGCCATTCTGGGCATTCAGGGAAGCGGTGTGGGCGGCCCGGCGCGGCAGGCGCTGGCCCTGGGGGCAGTGGTCGGCGCGGATATCGGCCCGAAGCTCAACCTGGTCGGCAGTCTGGCCACGCTGCTGTGGCTGCACGTCCTCCGCAGCCGCGGCATCCATGTGGGTTGGGGGGAGTACCTGCGCGCCGGCCTGAAGCTCACGCCGCCGGTTCTGCTGGTAGGTCTGCTGGCCCTGTGGGCCCGGCTGGGCCTGCGGTAGGCTGCGCGTCATGCGTTCTTCCGTATGGGGTGCAGGGCTGGCGTTCGTGCTGCTGGTGGCCGGGGCGGCCGGGTGGTGGCAGACCGGCGCGCGCTGGCGCGGCCCGCTGTACTGCTTCGAGCAGGCGGGGCTGGTGTGGGGCCTCTCCCCCATCCCGGCGGGCGTGGCGGCGTCCTGCCCGGAATCGCGGACCGTGCGAGCGGAAGTCCGGGCCGGCCGGGCCAGACTGGAGCAGTTCACGCTGCCCGGCTGGGCGCCGGACACCCTGATGCGGCCCCTGCTGGCCGGGGGGTTCACCGTGCTGCGGGCCCTGCCGGATGACGGGGTGCAGGTGGAGGCCATCCTGACACGCGGCCAGGAGCGGGTGCTGTACACCGCGGCGCACCAGGGTGAGGGCACGTTCGTGACCCTGAGCCGTGTGGGCCGGGACTGAACCCAGGGCCCGGAGCAGACACCGGGTGACGGGTAGGGCCGCTTGCAGTATGCTGGGCGGCATGATCCGCTCTGCGCTTACCACCCGGGGACGACTCGACTGACCGTCAGGTTCAGATTCGGGCGTCCCCGGCTGCGTGCCGGGGCGATTTTTTTGCTTTCCAAGGAGTACCTCATGACGCAGACTGACGACACGCAGGGCATCAGCATCACCGAACCGCGCATGGAGCGCTACAACCCCCACGCCATTGAAGGCAAGTGGCAGGACACCTGGGCAAAAAGCGGCCTGTACATCTTCAACGAGGATGCGCCGGGCGAGAAGTTCTACGCACTGACGATGTTCCCGTACCCCAGCGGGAACCTGCACATCGGGCACTGGTACGCGAACGTCGCGCCGGACGCCCGCGCGCGCTGGATGCGCATGCGCGGCTTCAACGTGCTGTTCCCCATGGGCTTCGACGCGTTCGGCCTACCCGCCGAGAACGCCGCCATCAAGAACAACCTGAACCCCGCACAGTGGACGCACAGCAACATCGCGCACATGACCGGGCAGTTCCAGCGGATGGGCACCATGATCGACTGGTCCCGGCAGTTCGCCACGTGCGACCCGGAGTACTACCGCTGGAACCAATGGTTCTTCACTGAGTTCTTCCGGCGCGGCCTGGCCTACAAAAAAGACGGCCTGGTGAACTGGTGCCCGAAAGACCAGACGGTCCTGGCGAACGAACAGGTCGTGAACGGCCACTGCGAACGCTGCGGCACCGCCGTAGAAAAACGCAACCTGAGCCAGTGGTACCTGAAGATCACGGAGTACGCCGACGAACTGCTGGACTTCACGCACACCGACATGCCTGAGAAGGTCCGCCTGATGCAGACGAACTGGATCGGGAAGAGCGTGGGGGCAGAAGTGACCTTCGCCACCCCTGCCGGCCCGGAAACCGTCTTCACCACCCGCCCTGACACCCTGATGGGCGCCACCTTCATGGTGCTGGCCCCCGAGCACGGCAAGGTCAGGGCCCTGACCACCGACGAACAGCGCGACGTGGTCGAGGCGTACGTGGCCGCCGCCGCCCGCAAGACGGACGTGGAACGCCAGCAGGACAGCGGCGACAAGACCGGCGTGTTCACCGGGTCGTACGCCACGCACCCCATCAGCGGACACCAGCTGCCGATCTGGGTGGCGGACTACGTGCTGGTCACGTACGGTACCGGATCCATCATGGCGGTGCCCGCCCACGACGAGCGGGACTTCGCCTTCGCGCGCAAGTTCGATCTGAACATCATCGAAGTCATCCGTCCCCAGGGCCACGACCCCATGCCCGCCGACGCCACGGAAGCGTACACGGGTGAGGGAGTCATCGTAAACAGCGGTGAATTCGACGGCCTGCCCGGCGGAAAGGCCAGCATCGCCACGATCGTCGGGCGCCTGGAAGCCCAGGGCATCGCAAAGGCGAAAACCACGTACCGCCTGCGTGACTGGCTGGTCTCCCGCCAGCGGTACTGGGGCACCCCGATTCCTATCGTGTACTGCGCCGAGCACGGCGCGCAACCCGTCCCGGCCGGCCAGCTGCCGGTGCGCCTGCCCGACAGCGTGGAGTTCACCCCAACCGGCCAGAGTCCCCTGAAGTTGAACACCGAGTGGACGCAGACCACCTGCCCCGTCTGCGGGGGCCCCGCCGAACGGGACACGGACACCATGGACACCTTCGTGGACTCCAGCTGGTACATGTACCGCTTCCTGAGCCCCCAGGACGATCAGCATCCCTTCGACCCGGCGAAGGCAGGCATGCTGCCCGTGGACCTGTACACCGGCGGGATTGAGCACGCCATCCTGCACCTGCTGTACTCACGCTTCTGGACGAAGGTCATGCGCGACATGGGCCTGACCACCCAGAGCGAGCCGTTCGCGTGGCTGCGTAACCAGGGCATGATCCTGGGCGAGGACAACGAAAAGATGAGCAAGTCGCGGGGCAACGTCGTGGACCCTGACGACCTGGTCCGCGAGTACGGCGCCGACACCGTCCGCACGTATCTGATGTTCATCGCCCCGTGGGAACTGGGCGGCCCGTGGGACCCGCAGGGCATCAATGGCCCCGCCAAGTGGCTGAGCCGCGTGTGGAACCTGTACTTCGAGGAGAAAACCGTCGGCCCGGCCGAGACGGTCAGTGAAGCGGACCTGCGCTACGCCCTGCACAGCGCCCTGAAGAAAGTCGCTGGGGACTTTGACCGCCTGAGCTTCAACACCATCGTCGCCGCACTGATGGAACTGACGAACACCCTGGTCAAGGCCAAGCGCGCTCCGGCATTCGGTACGGCCGCCTGGGACGAAGCGCTGAACATCTTCAACCTGATGCTGGCCCCCATTGTTCCGCACATCGCTGAGGAAATCTGGACGGAACGCGGCGGGACCGGCAGCGTCCACGCCCAGTCCTGGCCTGCCACGGACGAACAGGCCGCCACACGAGACACCGTGACCATGGGCGTGCAGGTCAGCGGCAAAGTGCGCGGGCAGGTCACGATCAGCAAAACCGCCACGAACGAGGAGGCTCTGGAGGCCGCAAAAGCCAATCCTGACGTCGCCCGGTTCATCGAGGGCAAGATCATCGTCAAAGAGATCTACGTTCCGGGCCGGATCATCAATATCGTGGTTCGCTGAAGGTTTGTAAAAACTGCTCCGCTTCAGCTGTGGTCGAGGCGGAGCATGTCATATTTTCCATCTCTTAGCTGTACTTCGGGGAAATTCAGGGTCCACTGAATACAGCTGTGCAGCACGAACAATATCCAAGAGGGGCACTGGATCGCTGGGGATATTCCCCGGCGATTTCCCTCCGAATCGGTGGCACCATCTCTCCGAACAAACCATCAGGTTGTGATAGACGCAGCCGTTGCAGAAAGAGCAAGACCACCAAGCAGAGGACGCCGTGATGGTGCAAGCTCTGCCAGCTTTGGCCTTCAAAGTGGTCCAGTGCCGTCCGCCAATCGAACATACGTCGCTACGAACGTGCCGATCAGTGGTCCTCTCGTGCCATGGCGGCACATGACCCGTGTCCAGCGTTTCCGACTGAGAACCGCCTCAATAGATTCGGTCTCCTCTGAAGGCGTTGGATGTCGAGGAGGACAGTCTCGGAAATGTTGTGGAATCGGAATCAGGCGGACGTGCGCGGGAGACACACGCTGCGTCTTCATGGTCCCAACCGACCAACGGAGGCCACGCGCCGTAAGGGCTCGCCGGAGTGCCGCATTGACGCCATATCCGGCGTCCGCGAGCACCATCCCGTACTGAATTGTGCCCGAGAGGTCATCGATTTCTCGCAGGGCGATCTCCCACTTGGTGGACCCGAGCAGGTGTTCCTGTGGTGACGTGACCCCGGTTGGTCGGCCCACTCTGAATGAGACAAGATCGTCTCCAGGGAGGGGTCATGAAGCGCAAGCAGTACAGCGAAAATGAAATCCTTGATGTCTTGGCGCAGGTCGAGGCGAGCACCGCGGTCGGTGACGTCGCTCGGTTGTCTGGAGTTTCTAAGGCCACCATTCACCGCTGGCAGGCACGGTACGGCGGCATGACCAAGGACGACGCGAAGCGCGTCCGGCAGCTGGAAGAAGAGAACCGTCGCCTGAAGAAGCTGGTGGCAGATCTGACGCTCGATCACAGCATCCTGAAGGAGGTGTGGGCTGGCCCCAAAGTTTGGACGATCGCGAGTAGAGACTCGGCTCAAAAGAAGGGTACACCATCGGTCGCCGGTGCTCACCCCGGTGGCGGAATGACGGCCGTCTCTGCGGTGCCCTTTCCGCAGAGGGGGACGGCGGCCTGACGCCTGGCCAGTTGGGCACATTCGTCGGGTGTGCGGTACTTCAGGGAGGAATGGGGCCTGCTGGCGTTGTAGAACGTTCGGTACCCGTCCAGGAGGACCTGGGCGTGCTTGGCCGAATAAAACACCTCCTGGTTGAGACACTCCTCGCGCAGCCGAGAGTGAAAGCTCTCGGCGAAGCCGTTCTGCCACGGTTTCCCTGGTTGAATGAACCGTGTGCCGATCTCCTGGACCGCCAGCCAGATCCCCAGGTCATGGGCAATGAACTCGGGACCGTGATCGCTGCGGATGAATCCTGGTGCACCACGTTCAGCGATGACCTCGTTCAGGACGTCCTTCACGTCCGTGGACGTGAAGGACTCGCGGACCCGCACTGCCAGTGACTGCCGCGTGAACTCGTCGGTCAAGGTCAGGATTTTTAGGGTGACCCCGCTCAGGGGGCAGTTGGGTGGAACCAGACCTACCACACGGTGAGGGGGATGCGTGTAGGAGAGAAGGCAGCACATGTCGAAAGCGCTCCTTCCCCTGGAAAGCTTTGCCTGCCCCGCTCAACACTGTGAACAGCACGGCCAGCGCGGGCACGGCAATCTCCGCGTCCGTAAGCTCTACGGCCATGAGCAACGCCGCCTGCTGAAGTGCCAAGTTTGTGGCACTGAGTTCAGCGAACGAAAGGGCACGCCGCTTTGGAACACCCGTGCTCCCGAACATCAGCTGATCAGCGCCGTGGAGCACCTGGGTGCCGGGAATGCCCTGAAAACCACGGCGAAGTTGACCAAACTGAGTCGCCCCACCGTCCGGCGACTGGCCATCCTAACTGGCCTCCACGCTCAAGGCATTCATGACCAGCACGCCAAGGACCTTCAGCTCAGCGCCTTGCAGGCCGATGAACGCTACGGCTTCGTTGAACGCAAAGACCAGCAGCTGTGGGAAGCAACGGTCATCGAACCCAGGAGCAAGTTCTTGGTGCAAAGCGAACTCGGTCAGCGGAACGAGGATCTGGGACGCCGCCTGTTGCTCGGCGCTCGGCAACTGATCTGTCAAGGGTTTGGTGGAGCCTCAGTTCAGGATGTAAGCCTGCTCCTCGAAGGCCGTCGGTGACTGATACCCCAACGACGAGTGACGACGGCGACGGTTATAGAACACTTCAATCCACTCGAACACCTCTGTCCGTGTCTGGGCACGGTCCCACTGCGCTTCACCAAGCCCCATCTCCGTCTTCAATGTCGCAAAAAAGCTTTCCTGGACAGCATTATCCCAACAATCCCCCGCCTCGCTCATACTCTGAACGGCCTGCAGTCTGTCCAGCGCCTGCTGGTACACATCGCTCGTATACTGGCTCCCTCGATCCGAGTGATGCAGGAGTCCGCCTGGTGGTTTCCGACGCGCTACGGCCATCTCCAACGCCGCTGTGACCAGCGGCGTCTGAAGTCGCTCATTCAGCGCCCAGCCGACAATTTTCCTCGAGTACAGGTCCATGACCGTTGCCAAGTACAACCAGCCATCACGGGTGGGTAGGTACGTCATATCCGTGACCCACTTCTGGTTCGGGGCATCCGCAGTGAATGCCCGATCAAGAATGTTTTCTGCGACTGGACGCGAAGATTTCGTTTTGGTCGTCGTACGGAACTTCCGTTTCCCACGTGCGACAAGCAGGGCTTGTCGCATGAGCCGCCTGATCCGCTGACGACTGACCTGCTCTCCCTGTGCCTTCAGGTCGGCTTGGATGCGCAGCGCCCCGTATGTTCCCCGGCTTTCCTCGAAGCTGGTCCTGATTTTCTCGATCAGCACGCGGTCTTTTGTGATCCTCTTGCTCTCCGGCCTTCCCCGCGAAGCGTAGTACCCGCTGATGCCCACCTCGAGAACCCGGCACATCAGTTCCACTGGGAACTCGTTCTGGTGCCCCTCGATGAATTTGAAGATCAGGGCTGCTTCGCGAAGAAGGCCAGTGCTTTTTTCAGAATATCCCGTTCCTGTCGTGCAATTTCCAGTTCCCGCTCCAGTTCCTTGAGTCGAGCCTCCTGTGGTGAAAGGGCGGGGATTCCCCGCCCGGTGAAGGCTGGGCGGCCAGCGGCCGTCTGGGTGTCCTGCTGCTGCTTCCACCGGACCACGTAGTGAGGGGGAACGCCAAGGTCACGGGCAATCTGGGCGCAACTCTTTCCGGTCGTGCGGACCAGCCGGACGGCTTCTTGTTTGAACTCAGCGGTGAATTTCTGCTTGGGTACGGACATTCTGTCCTCCAGTGTGGATCACACTGAACTTACCCTCCACCAAACTCTATCCAGTTCAAACGACTGGCCAACCCGCATGACTTGGTGCTCTTTACCGATGGCTGGGCAGTGTATGAGTCGTTGTTCTCCGAAGTCTTCGGGGTGCCGTACCAACCACCACGCAAAGGATCGCAGGGACGCTTCAAGAAGTTGCGGTTTCGGGTGCCCCGCACGCTGGCACATGTGTTGATCATCAAGCGGCGGGAGGGAGGCCGCGTGGTGGAAGTACTTCAACGTGTTGCTCACGGATCCTGGAAACGCGTTGACGCCGAAGTCACACACCTCGGGTACCAGACGCCGAACACCTCAGCGGTGGAGCGCCAGAACGGCACCGCCAGACGAATGAACGCCTTTGAGGCCAGGAGGAGCTTGGCCTTTGCCCGTACACCGCTGATACGTCGTGCGCTGAGTCAGCTGTGCATGGGGATCTACAACTGGTGTAACGAGCAGCGCGGGCTTCGTACCAAGCTGCCTGAGCCGCAAGGGAGAAGGCAGTACCACCAGCGTTCCCCAGCTATGGCGATAGGCATCGCAACACGAGTTTGGTCCGTGGCCGACTTGCTGAGCTTTCCCATCTCCTGCTGACGGCTGTTGGTCAGGCGCAGTTTTCAGACTGACGAGAGAAATTCAGCCCCTTTGCTCCAGCCGTAGAGACGTGCGTGGTCGGCTGCGGTGTGGCCTTGATCGTCGCGTAACTTCTGGTCGGCGCCACGTTCAAGCAGGAACTGGAGGAAGTCCAGGCTTGGCTCTTCGTCATTTTGCACAGCGCCGTCGTACTCGACATCCACGGCATGAATCAGGGGTGTCCAACCGCCGTATTTGCGCACATTGATGTCCGCACCATGAGTCAGCAGGAGTTCCACGCCCTCTCGCCAGGCGTTCTCGACGGCGGCGCTCATCGGCGGGAATCCAGTGTCGTCGTAACTGCCGTTCGGGTCTGCACCTGCTGTGAGGAGGAACGCTGACACGTCGAAGTTCTGGAAGAAAACCGCTCGAACAAGTGCGTTCGTCAAGTCTTCCACTGGGTATCTATGCGTGGAGACCTCCTGTCGAAGGCGCTCCCACTCCTGGTTGAGGGCGAGCTCGTAGAGGTTGACCACCGTATTGTCATCCTATAGCCAAGCAGGGACGAGGAGGATAAGGGGTCGGTCCAGTTCCACTCAACTGCCGCTCAGGGTCTGGCCGAAGATAAAGTCGTAGGTCCAGACGTGTTTGGGAGACTCGGCGTTCATTGGAATCGACGTCCCCGTGCGGATTTTCTTGCTGGTCTTCGGTGTAATGGTGAGGGCTTCTTCCCGCCAGATGCGCCGGACCCTCTTCCGGTTGATGTGCTGACCTTCCTGAACCAGCAGGGCGTGAATGAACCGGCAACCCCGTCGAGGGTGGAGTAGCGCCAACTCGCGGATCCGTTGCCGAAGTTCGCTGTCCTGGCGCGGATTCGGACGATAGTGCCAGGAGGATTTCGGGAGGCCCACCAGCAGGCAGGCCCGGTTGGGCCTGACCCGCGCTGTGACCAGATCTTGGACCACAGTGCGTTTCTCGGTGGGCGTTACCGCTTTTTCTGGACCACGCCTTTCATGGCATCAATCTCCAAGCGTTGTTCGCCGACGATCCGCAGGAAACGAGCATTTTCCCTTTCGAGCTGACGAAGCCGTTTGGCTTCGTCTACGGTCGTGTCGCCGTATTTCTTCTTCCAGCCGTAAAAGGAGGCGGGACTGCAGCCGAAGTCTCGGCAGAGCTCGTCAATGGGCTTCTCGCCTTTCTTGGCCTCCTGGAGCAATTTGATGATCTGATCTTCGGTGAACTGGCGTGTCTTCATAGGACGGCCTCGCTTTCCAGCCTACCGCTGGGTCCGAGCCTGCGTTTCTATTACGTCCCGTCCAGTTTTCGGAGGGCAGACCAGGTGCCACCGGCAGAACGTGGTGAACCCCGACCAGTCACCGCGATCCCAGACGCCCGTCAAAAAGCGGGTCATCCGGGAGGTGCGGCACCTGTTCGGGATCAGTGAGCGGCGGGCCTGTCGTGTCCTTGGTGTTCATCGTTCGACACGGCGTCATCGCGCCACGAGAGATGACCGTGACCTGGCGGACAAGCTCCGGACGCTCGCGTGCGAGCGTCCCCGGTTCGGATATCGGCGTCTCCCTCAGTACCTGACAGGTTGGGTTTTTTGCTGTCTAGGAGCGGGGAAAGGGGCTTTAAGCAGATCGAAGTACGTGTAGAACGTGGTTTTCCCCCACCGGAGCGCAGGACACAGCAGTTCTCGTCCATCGCTCGCCCGGCGAGCATGCTTCTTGGTGAGGATGGGTTGCTGCTCAGTCCGCCATATCCCGATGCGGACGATCCAGGCCAGCGCCAAGCTGAGCAGACCAAAGAGGCGGGAGAGGCGATCTGGCTGGGTCATGTGGGTCTGCTCGAGGTTCAACCCCCGTGTTTTCATGGCTGAGAACGTACATTCGATGCCCCTCCTCAAACCATAGGTCGTCAGGGTGTTCCAGAGGGACAAATCCGAGGCGACGAGAAGGCGCTCTCCCTGTGGGGAGAGCGTCGCCACCACGCGCATCCAACGGCCATCCACCCAGATCCGTTCGAGTAGTTCACGAATCTCTCCTGGCTTGAGATTCTGGAAGGAATCGCGCGCAGGTTCTTCGTCCAATACAGTGTTTTCTCGTATACGGAGACATCGCTTGATCTGTCGGTCTCGCAAAACACTGAACCACTCCCGCCCGACAAACTCTCGGTCGGCGATCAGGACCGCCCAGCGTCGAGCGGGAAGACGCTTCAGAAGCAGGCCGACCAGGAGCATCCGGACCCGCATGTCAGTGTTGCCGCCATGCGGCAACACGTTCCACATCAGAGGAAGCCCCACATCCCCGAGGGCCACGCCCAGCACCAGCAGAGTGAGGTCCTGTTGCCCCAGTTGCCAGTGTGTCCGGTCGAGGACGAAGGTCAGCTTGCCAGGTGGCAAGAGTGGAAGCAGGACGTCTGTGACGTCCTGCGGCTTATTGATAACGGCACAGGTTCGCCTTGCTCCCGTCCAGACCGGTCGGCGATAAAGGTCACCCAGACACCTGAAGTCTGACGGCAACCGATACAAAGCTACGCCGTATGTGATTAGCGACGCAGGCTGATCAGGACGTCAACGGGGTCCTGACCACGCAACCGCGCGGTCTCCACGGTGGACTTGATGCGCATGTACGTCTGCGCGCCCAGTGCATTCTTGCTGCACTGCGAGACTTTCCGGGCGATCACCACCGACCGCAGGCTCCGTTCCGCCGCATTGTTCGTCGGCGGGATATCCGGGTCGACCAGAAATCTCAGCAACCGTCCCTGTCGATGCTGCTTCAGCAGGCCCAGCCGCAGGCGTTCGTTCCCCGGGGTCTTCAGTGGGCGCCGATACAGCAGCGCCTCCAGGCGCAGGGTGAGTGCCTCACCCTGCACTCGGTACTCGTCCCGGTTGCATCCTCCACGACGGTGATGGGCATGCAGCGCCATCAACGCCCGACACACCTCCGCCAGACGCTGCCCATAGTCCCGGCCGCGTCCCCGTTTCCCCTGAACCTGCTCGCTGGTGGTCTGTGCATTGCGCAGGACATGGGCCAGGCACTTCTGTTGCTGGACACCTGCCAGCGTGTGACTGTCATACACTGTGAAGCGGTCACACACCAGCACGCCCCCGAAGTCGTTGCCGATCACCGCGCGCAGCTCCGCATTCGTGTGCTGGAGGTTCGCCCGGAAGACGACGGTATCTGCCGACCGGAAGGTGCTCACCCAGGCCTGAGTCGCGTCCATTCGCCAGCCGGTGTCGTCGTGGTGTACGTAGGGTGCTGCCCGCAGCGCCCGTTCCAGCGCCGTGACGTGCGTCGCCAGTGGGCTCCCATCACGCGCCAGACGCTGTGCCGCCTGGGTGATGGCGCCCTGAGTCACCTGAAACCCGGTCGTCAGACGCAACACCCGGGCGATGCGGCGCTGCGGGAGACCGACCTCGTGATGCAGCGCCTGGATGGTGGCCGCCAGACGGGGGCCGCACCGGTGGGCCGTGGCCCCGCGTTGGTCCGGTCGGAGATCGGCATGCGCGCCACGCACGGCCTGCCCGCACTGCGGGCAGGCCATCACCGGCACGTGATACGCGGTGATCTGCACGGTCTGAGCGGGCAGATCACTGATCCAGGCGCGGTCATGGCGCGTGAAGATCAACTCACCGACATATCCGCAGGCGGTGCACGTATTGGGCACGGGGACGTCGATGACGCGGTCCTCCTGCTCCCGAGCAGGAGGACGCTTGTATGTGAACACCCCCTCACCCGCACGACGACCGGCGGTCTTCGGGTGAGCCTTTCGGCTGCCACGACTGTGCGGCGCGGCATACTTGCGTTGCAGACGCTCCAACTGCTCGATGCGCTTCTGGAGCTGTTCGATCTGCTCGGCCTGCCGACGGATGATCTCGTGGAGATCCTGTTCCGTCAGCGGCGCGGTCATGCCGATCATCCTATTCGATGCGCTGTTGCGACCCGACGCCTGGAGGCGCTAATCAGATACGCTACGCCGCTATCAATAAGGTTCGTTTCGTGGACTGTCCGCGCGACCATGCGGATGATCGAACTGGGTGTCGCATCGCGGTCACTATGCACCGCAATTTTGCGATGCAGCGTGGACTCGGCCTGAAGGATGCCGAACAGGACCTCGGTCAGGCGGCGGAGGGTGTCGGAGCGGTGGTGCGGCAGGCGTTCTTTGAGGTACGCGGCGAACGTGTCAACATGGGCAAAGGCAACACTGGGACGGATCACACCCCCATTTGTTGCCCTTTATCCTGCTTTTCCGCGTTCTGGAAGACATTTACCTCAACCTGTCAGGTCCTGAGCAGCACAACTTCAAACTGAAGATGTCCGGCACAGAGAAGAAATATTTAAGCATGTGCTTGTTCTGTCTACTAACGTCAGGAATAAATAGGCAGAAATCGCTGGCAGAAGATGTAAGGTGATAACTTCGGTTGGCTTTAAAAGCAGTATAGTGATAAGATATCACGTCGTTTGCGAAGGGTAAGAATGGATTTCTCCTTAAATCGACGATTTTATGGAAGGAATCATTGTTGTTAACTAAAGAAATGCAACTTTTCATAGTAGTAGCGATCTACCGTGCTGAGCAGTTACCTAGTTCTTACATCTGAAAGCGCATTTTGACGATTTATTCAATTGTTAGGTCTCGACCTAAAGCATAGCCTACAGGGGAATGCTTGCTATAACTACCCGCGATGGCAAAACCCAGGAGTACAGCCGCGATAGGGGTCACGGCAATCGTAGTGAACCAAGCGAGTAGATATATACCATACAAGGTGCAGGCGGTTAAGAGTATTTTTTCCTTGTATCCCCCCCATTTTATAATTATTTGACCGCAGTATCCTAAAAGCAATATAAGAATCAGCAGGCTAACAACTCCATGGCTGTAAAGTTCTTCCAGAATAGCGTTATGGGGCTTCACCATAATAAAAAACTTCATCCTTTTGAATTCCATGTCAGGACCATACACCATGTGCAAAAATCCTAAGCTCTTTGCTGTTTCGTCCAATTTCAATCCTAACACAGGCTTCATGAGATCAATATACTCTTTATGTGATAGAGAACGGAAAAAGTTCATTTGTAGAGTATCTAACCCCCAACCGGTTAATGGTCGCTCGCCAGCCAATCGGAGAGTACCTCTCCAGATGATGATGCGACCTTGTAAGCTAGAGCCGCCTGCAGAAGCATCGGATTTTGCGACTGAAGTGACTCTGGAAACGACCCCAGTTTTAAAAAGAAGAATGTTTATTTTTGTTAGAGCAGAAGACCCTATAATTAATACGAGAAATGAGATTATAATTGTTAGTCCAATGATGCGATCTCTTTTTTTAAAAGAAATCCACCCTAAAATTCCTACTTGGTATATAAGCGCTAGATAAAGAGCGGTTTTATTATTAGTTGTGGCAATTCCAATTGCATTAGTCAAAGACCAAAGCAGGAATAACCACCGATACCGTATCAGGATTAATGGAAGAGCAAGCATAAGCAGCCAGAATCCACCTATCCAGCCGGAGTTGCCGACAGTTGCAATAGGATAGAAAGCACTAACCTCTTTTTGTAGATCTGGAATTACAAACCATTCACTTCCAATTAATGGATTAAATCCAATTCTTTCTAATACGGATATGATAGTAATAATCAAGCTTGTTATAAAGAATATATGCATGTAAAACGGCACGTCAGATGAATCGTCCTTTTGTATCATACTTACTAAAATAAAGATTCCTACAATTAATACAGTTTGAGTGAGTCCTGTGTACCAGTTGGGCCAGCCAACCAGCGTGAATGCTCGATATGGAGAGAAGCTAAGATTAGCTAAAGCGATCCAACCTATATAAGCCGTACTTAAAGCCACAACAGGTCGTGAAATGCTCAGTTCTAAATTTTTTCGTGCGAGAAACAGAGTTGCTGCAAGCACCGTCAACCATAGCGCGGTCACGAGAAGTTTTGGAAGAGCGAAGAAACCTCCAGGAAGGGAGATCGGAAGAATGAAAAGAAGTGTTGCCGCAGTGCCGAATGCAGCGAAATCACGAAGATTTAGGCTCATGAGCACCTCCATTGTAAAGCTTACGAAGATAAAAAAACCGCCCCAGAGGGCGGTCCTTTGGGGCCAGTAAATTACTTGGCAGAGGTGTAGGTCGCGGTCGCGTTGCTGCCACCGTTGTAGGTGATTGTAGTGCTGTACTGGCTCGTGTTGCTGGTGCAGGTTACCGCTGTGATAGGAGCGGGGGCGTTCACGCTAGCGGTCTCACTGCCAGAGGTCACAGTCACAACACCGGCAGTGGAGCGCGCGCTGCAGACTGCATCCTGACCCGTGCTAGTGGCGTTCCCAGTTTCGACGGCGGCCATCGCCGTTAGGATCTGCCGGCCGACACTCTGAGCGGCGGCATCGTTCGCTTTCTTGCGAGCGCCGAGCAGGTTGGGGATCAACACGGCGGCCAGGATGCCGATGATCGCGATCACGATGAGGAGCTCAATCAGGGTGAAGCCTTGGGTGCTGTTCTTCATGGTGTACTCCTGTGGGCCCCTGGTATGCACTTATAAGATAAATTCCAGCGGGCTGGGGATGGCGTTGGAGAATGGGTGGTTCCCCCTCTCACATCTCCATATTATCCACCCTCTCTCACAAACTTATTACTGTTCACGATCTTAGCTCTATTCCGGGCAATATTATTGGTAGTCTGTTGGGTCTGGTAGTATTGACGATGAACACAGCTAATTTCGACTTCTTGAGTTTCTCGCTGGACCCAGAAACACGGGCTCCTCAGTACCCGACAGTTTCTCAGATGTGCGTCTTGGACGGCATGAACAGGTCAATCAGTCGTAGGAGGGGCAGCTCTTCGTGATCAACCTTCCGGCTGATGGCGCGAACCAGGGCCCGTAAGCCCAGCGTCACGACGCTCCAGGCCCGGCGACCATGCTGTTTGTTCGGGCAGATCTCGGGGATGCCCGCCAGCACGCACCAGACGTCGGTCAGGGTCAGCAGGCACAGGAGGCGCTCCACGTGATCGTGGAGCGTCATAGGCGTATTTTCCAACTTGAAGCCCTTGCTTTTGAGGGCCCGAAACAGACACTTGACTCGGAAGCGATGACGATACTGCGCCTGAATGGCGGTCACGGCGCCGGTGTTGCTGGCAATGATCAGGGCGTCTCCGTCCGGTGTGGACGTCAACACGACGTTCATCGGCTGCCCGTCGACCTCGGCGTGCTCGACCAGCAGACCGGCACTGCCGGTCTGCAGACGGCCCAGCCAGTCCTGAGCAGACCACTCGTCCATTGGACTGTCGCGTCGCAAGCGCACACAGATCGGAATGCCTTTCTGCGCCAGGCCCTGAATCCAGTCGTGTCCGACGAACTCACGATCCGCGTACAGCACGCGAATCTGTGACGCCGTGAGCAGGCACAGCGCGTCATCCATCAGGGCGTGGCGCACCGCTGTATCGCTGCTGCCCCCGTGGGGCAGCAGCTCGAACAGCAAGGGGACCGCCACACCGCGCCACAGCACCGCCAGCATCAGGACGTTCACGTCCGTCTGACCGTATCTCCAGTTCGTACGGTCGATGATGAACTCGCGAGGCCGCGTCTGTGGGAGCAGCGCCAAGACGACATGGGCCACATCGGCGGGACACAGTGGATGGCGATCAAAAAAGCGCTCCACGCGGCGAATCACCGAGCTGGTCTGCGCGCGTCCAGAGAAGCGCGCCGCAAGTTCAGCGTGCCGGACATCTTTGGCCTGAAGCAGCGCGAGCACCATCAGCGACAGCAGCTCCACCTGGTTCTTGCGGAACTCCGGAAAGTGCGCGGTGAAGCAGCGGGTCAGTTTGGCCAGGACATCGGGAGACGCACACTGTTCTCGCGTGTTACTCGCGGTTTTGCAACCTCCCAGAGAAACTGTCGGGTACTGAGCACGGGCTCTATCCATCAAGTTTCAGCCAGTCAACGGACTACCATGTTTTCGTTCCGAGCCACGTAGCATCGTTTGGTTCAGCCACGGAACGCTTCCCAAAGGGAGAGTCTGACAATTAGACAAAGTGAGCTGGACGCTGGACTAGCCACCCTTGTGAGTGCTAAAGGTCGTTCGTATTGCAGCTGTGCAGTCAGTTGTTCCGGTTCTGCTGGGTGTCGTCCGTGTCGTTGCGTTGGTTGCGCATCTGGTTGCGGCTGCCGTGAGAGGCTTCGCCGCCTTTGCGTCCAATCTCAGCCATGTGCTGCCGGTTGGAACTGACAGCCTGCCCGCCTTTTCGACCCGCTTCGCGCGCCTCTTCGCTGGTAAACTCGTGGGCGTTGCCGCTTTCATGAGCGGCCCGGCCGCCTTTCGAGGCGATTTCGCGCTGGCGGGCGGGGTCCATGCCGGCGAAACCGCGCCGGACGTTGCCGTTGGTTCTGTTGTTGCTGGTCATGTTGGTACCTCCTTGGGGTGCCGGGGCCGGGTGCATTGTCCGCGGTGGCTGCGCGACGTGTTCACTGTCGCGCGTTGAAGCGAACCCGACATGACAGAGGCATGATTGAGGTGGTGACCTGATTGTGCGTCCTTCTTGATTCTGGTGAAGAGACCTTCACTTTGATGTCAAGAGGTGAGGAAGGTGGTCAGGTCAGAGACAACGGCCCTGACAAGAGGACAGACCGGCGGGCTCCAGCGTCCGGTGAAGGAATTCAGTCCCCTGTTCCCCGCCGCCTTCCACTTGTAAGCCAGGGCAAGGGAATGACCCTCTCATGGGGTGCCCATCCACTGCCGTATACGTGGGCCGCCTGTCATCAGCAGGGCGGATGACATTGCAGCCGGTTCACTTCACGCCTACAGGCCTGTCTTGTCAGGCAGCCCTGCGCAATGCAGGTGGGTGCGTTGCCGAGCGAATTGTTCAGGTGGGGCTGGACGTCCGCTCAAGGGAACTGGGCAGAACCGGGGCATGGCAGGTGCTCAGCGGTCTGCGCCTGGGCTGCTGCGCAGCAGGACGAACCTTCACCGCCGTGGCGTGCGGCGCTGTCACCCACCCCCGCGGTATCCAGGCTCAGGTGGGCACTGCGTTGGCCCGCGGGGTCACCGGCCTGGCAGGTCCAGGGGGCAGTGCTTGTGTGGTGCGGCCGTCAGGCTCAAGCTCTGTGCCGGACCCGTCGGTGATAGTGCCGCAGGCCTGACGGAGGCCGCCTGGAACGATCAGGGCAAGCGGATGGAGACGGTGATTCCCGAGTGGGAGTGGCAGATTCACTCTGGATGCTCAAGGGGCTCCCGCCGACCTTCGCCCCGCGGTCTTGCAGTGCCCGCCGTACACCACTCATGAGGTCACGAACGGAGAGGCGATCGCTGTTGTCGAACGCAGGCGCTTGGGCGCCACGGGCCGCCGGCTGACTTCCGTGTCGCAGAGGGGTTCACGTTGTGGGCGCGGGCGGCAGTTCCGCTGCTGGTCTGGATGCGAAGGCGGCTGGTGCCCTGCAGGTTGGCGCAGGACGCGCTATGTCCGAATCACGGCAGGGTCAGGTGGCGCCGTTTGCCGCTCCGGGGAGGTTAAGGGGCGGGCGGCATGAGGCCGTGGCCGGCGGCATTCCTGCACGTGGCTGTCCGGCGGCCTGCACTTTCTTCTCTCCGCCTTCTTCCGGCCGGACGGCCTGGAGGGATGCATTATGCTGCCCGGCGATGCGTCCTGAGCTGCTGTCCCGCGTGTTGTCCCTGCTGCCCGAGTCGGCGGTCCGACCGGAACTTGATGAGTATTACGCCATGCTGCGCGACTATCCGCAGCGGGGCGGGAAGGGCATTCGCAGTGAGCTGCTGCTCGCCAGCGCGCGCGCGCACGGGGTGGTGGAGGGCACGGCGGCGTGGGAGGGGGCGCTGTGGCTGGCCGCAGCGCTGGAATTGTTCCAGAACTGGGTGCTGATTCATGATGACATCGAGGATGACAGTGAGGAGCGCCGGGGCCGGCCGGCCATGCACCGCCTGCACGGCGTGCCCCTGGCGATCAACGTGGGTGATGGGCTGCATGCGTACATGTGGGCGGCCGTGCACCGTTCGGGGGTGAGCGGCGCGGTGCCGGCGTTCCTGGACATGATTCACCGCACGGCGGAGGGGCAGCACCTGGACCTGTGCTGGGTGGAGGGCCGCACCTGGGCGCTGCGCGAGGAGGACTACCTGGATATGGTGCGCCTGAAAACGGCGTACTACACGGTGGTCGTGCCGTTGCAGCTGGGGGCGCTGGCGGCGGGTGTGGTGCCCAGCGAGGCGTTCGGTGCGGCAGGGCTGGCGCTGGGGGCCGCTTTCCAGATCCGTGATGACGTGCTGAACCTGAATGGGGATGCCGGGACGTACGGGAAGGAGATTGGTGGGGACCTGCTGGAGGGCAAGCGGACGCTGATCGTGCTGCACTGGCTGGCCGGGGCGCCCGCCCCTCAGCGCGAGGTGTTTCTGGAGCAGATGCGCCGCGACCGGCCGGCAAAGGACGCGGCTGTCATTGCGCAGATTCACCGCTGGCTGCTAGAGAGTGGCAGCGTCGCGTACGCGCAGGCGTTCGCGGACCGGGAGGCGCAGGTGGGTCTGACCCTGCTGGAGGACGCCCTGGCGGGGGTGCCGGATCCGTCCGCGGCTGCGGCGCTGCTGCGCACGGTTCGCACGCTCGCCTCCCGCGATCATTGACTTCAGCGTGAGGGGCGTGGGGGCTTTTCGACCTGACCCGGCGGTTCAGGTCAGGAGGGTCAGGGCAGCGTGCGCAAAATCACGGAACGCGCGGTTCAGGTCGCTGATCATGTGGTCGTCCGGGTGAGTGTCAGGGCCGGTGCCGCGCAGGTACAGGCCGGCATTCACCTCGATCCCGAAGGCGGGCACGGCGCTGCGGGCGTGGTGGGTGGCGCTGAGCGTATCGGTCTGCCAGGGCACCCCGATGGTCACGTCGCGCGGGGCATGCTCCGGCAGGACCGGCGTGAAGTGCTGCGCGCAGGCGTCACGCAGCGCTGCCCAGTGCTGGCGCGGGAAGGTGGGGGCATGATCCGTTCCGGTCATGAGGCACACGGCGGGTCGTGGCGCGCCCTGGTCTGGCCCGAGGGCCGGGCCGGTGGCGGCCATGCAGTGACCGACGATCATCAGCGCGGCGCCCTGAAGTTCACTGGTGATCAGGGCGTCGAAGGGATCCCAGTGGCGGCGCAGGCGCTGTTCGCGCGCTTCGGGGGTGAGGACGAAACCGGGGGGGTAGAGAGGTTGTCGGTCGAAGGTGGTGAGTTTGATGACGCCGTTGTCCTCCTGGTCGTCACGGGTCCGGTTCAGGTCGACCGCGAAGCGGCTCCAGGGCGCCTGGACGTGCCGGGCGCCGGGCACGTGGTAGATCAGGTCGGTGTAGGGGTCGCCGTCGAGGAATACGCGCCGCAGGTGCCGGTCCCGGGTGGCGGTGTGCTGCGCGGCGTCGCCCAGCATGTCGTGCAGGATGTCGGCGGGCAGGGCGCCCGAGGCGTGCGGGGTGACCACCAGCAGGGCTGCGGGCTGCGTGCAAGGAGCGTCAGTCACGCGCCGAGCATACCGCTGCGGGGCAGCGGGCCGGGTGGGGTCAGCGGGGCCAGACGCGGCCCATCCACCCGGCGGGGTTGGTGCCCTCGCCCCGCACGCGCAGTTCGAGGTGCAGGTGCGGGCCGGCGCTCAGACCGGTGGTGCCGACCTCACCGATCTTGTCGCCGCGCCTGACTGTCTGCCCGACTTTCGCCGTGACCCTGCTCTGGTGGAAGTACAGGCTGACGAGTCCGGCGCCGTGATCAATGACGACCAGGCCACCGCGTACGGGGTAGCGCCCGGCGATGACGACCGTTCCGTCATTGACCGCCAGGACGGGCGTACCGGCCCGGGCGGGGTAGTCGGTGCCGAAGTGGTAGGCGACGGGACCGCCGGCAACGTAGGTGCGGGGCTGACCGAAGGAGGAACTGCTGGGCGTGACGCCTTTGAGTGCAGGGGCGAAGGGCCGCGTCCAGGCCTGCGGGGTGCGCCGGGCGTACGCCTTTTCGACCAGTGCGTCCTCGTTCTGCCGGGCCGGGTCAACGAGGACCTTGCTGATGCTGGACGGGAGGTTCAGGTGCTGGATGGGATCGTCAAGCGCGATGACCGGAATGCGGCCGCGGACGAGTTCGCCGTTCAGGGTCACCTCGTACACCAGCGGGGTGGTCTTGCCGAGGACCACGCGGCCGAGCACCACGTACTCGCCCGCTCCGCCGGTGGGGCGCAGGATCTCGTTGGGCTGGCGGACGTCCTCGCCGACTTCACTGGGGAAGCGGACGGTGGCCTGCGCGGCACGGGGGCCACTGAGCTGAACCGTGAACGCCTCCCCCATGCGCAGGCTCGCGGGCACGGTGATGTTCACGCCGGCGATCCGGGCGGTGGGAGGCGTGGGGGCGAGTTGCTGGTCGTCCAGTGGTGGGGGCAGGCTGGGGGTGCTGGAGGCGGGAGGGGTGGGCCTCTGCGGGGGGAGCTGGAGTTCCTGTCCGACCTCCAGGGTGGTGCTCTTAAGGTTGTTCAGGCGGATCAGGGCGTCGACGGTGGTGCTGCTGGCACGCGCGATGGAGTAGAGGGTATCGCCGGGCCGGACGGTGTAGGCCGCTGCGCTGCCCAGGAGCAGCAGGGCGGCCAGGGTGCTGAATCGGCGCGTCATGGCCTTCAGGGTATGACCTGGACGTGAGAAACCGGCGGGCGGGTGCAGGTGGCGTCAGTCGAGGTCGAGGGTGAGCGTCACGGGGCCGTCGTTCGTGAGGTCCAGGACCATGTGTGCCCCGAAGATCCCCTCGCCCACCGGGAGGCCCTGGTCGCGCAGGGCCGCGTTGAAGGTGCCGTACAGGGCGCGGGCGTGTTCGGGTGCGGCGGCGCCCGTAAAACTGGGGCGGTTGCCGCTGCGGGTGTCGGCATACAGCGTGAACTGGCTGACGCTGAGGATCCCGCCGCCGATGTCCTGCACGCTGCGGTTCATCCGGCCCCGGTCATCGCCGAAGATCCGGAGCCGGGCAATCTTGCCGGCCAGGGTGCGGGCGGTAAGGTCCGTGTCGCCGGGCGCGACGCCCAGCAGCACCAGCAGGCCCGGTCCGGTCTGGCCGGTGACCTCGCCGTTCACGGTGCAGGTGGCGCGGGTGACGCGCTGCAGGGTGGCGCGCACTTCAGTTGGTGTCCGGCGTGGGGGCCTGCAGGCGTTCGTGAACGCTGGCGATGGCGTTCGTGAGGAGGTCCGCCTCGGTGAAGTCCAGGTTTCCGCGGGTTTTTTCGGCGAGCATGGCCAGGAGTTTCAGGCTGCGTTCGGCCGTCTGCCGTGCACGTCGTTCGTCGAGCAGGCCGTCGCGGGCGGCGCTGGCTGTGGCGGCGTTCAGGTCGCCCAGCGCCGCTTCGGCCGTGGCCTGGAGGGAGTTCACGAGTCCGACAAAATCGGGGTGGGGCATGACGGGCAGTGTACCGCTGCGCTCCCCAGGGCGACCGGGGCGGGCTGATTGCGGGCGCGTCAGGGGGTGAGGCGGGGGCGTTTACTGCGGGCTTCGCGGCGGGTTTTGGGGTCCAGGCCGATCAGCAGGAAGAAGTTCTCCAGAGCGTTTTCCTGCCCTTTGATGTCGGCGTATTCATGTTCGGGGGTGCCGGTGACGAACGGCAGGGTGCGGTAGAGATCCAGGGCGTGCTCGATGACCTCGTCGGGGCCGTGTTCGTCAGCGTAGGCGCCGAGCCTGGTGTAGATTTCGCGCCGGCTTTCGGCGTGTTTCAGGAAGGCGTCCGGGTGAGGTGTTTCACTGGCGCGCAGCATGTCCTGTCGGGCGATGCGGCGGTAGTGTTTCAGACCCGTCTGAATCTGCTCGGTGGACAGGAGTTCCTTCATGTCGCTTCCCAGAGTACCTGGGGGCAGGCGTCGGGTGCGCGTGCTGGATGGACACTCAGGCGAGTGAACTGAGGTACATGTGTCTCGTGCGTATCATCATGCATAAACGCGCTATCTGCACAGAAGGTCAGCTGAGCGAACGCGAGCGTCACCATCCGCCTGACACGATTGAGCCGATGAGGCGCGGGGGTTTTTGGCAAGCCGAAACCGTGTGAACTGTGAGGATGACGAAAAACCCTCAATGGGGGCTTCTGACGTTACAGGCAGGTTAAATCTCCGTCTTTTGAATGTGAGTGGCTTTCTGAGAATCCTGACCAGACCTGGACCAGGGCCTCTCACAAGGCCTCCACACAGCCCGCATAGAGTCCGTATGGGTGCATAAACAGGTGCCGTTTGCAGATGAATTAAGGGCGAATAAATAAAGATGCGTTAAACTTCAAGGGTCGATGAACGCCTCCCGAATCTTCCTGACCCTCCTGGCCCTCAGCGCAACGGCTCACGCCGCCACGTACACCGTCAAACCCGGTGACACGCTGTACTCCATCGCCCGCGCCACCGGTGTTGACGCCGCCACCCTGCTGAAGCTCAACAGACTCGGCAGCTCCACCATCCAGGTCGGGCAGAAACTCAGCACTGGCGGTTCAGGCGCCCCGGCCCAGTCGGCGCCCCGCGCTGTCACCGCCCCCACGCAGCAGGGCAGCTCCTTCATCCGCGCCGCCGCCACACGCTTCCTGGGCGTCCGCTACGTGCTGGGCGCCACGGGCAACGGCGGTCTGGACTGCAGCGGCTTCACCCTGAACGTTTTCCGCCAGCTCGGCGTGAACCTGCCCCGCACCGCCGCCCAGCAGTGGCACACTGGCAGTGCCGTCAGCCGCCGCGACCTGCGCGCCGGCGACCTCGTGTTCTTCAACACCATGGGCCGCACCGCCAGCCACGTCGGCATCTACATGGGCGACGGCATGATGGCCAACGCCAACAGCTACCACGGCCGCACCCTGATCGAGCCGCTGTTCGGCAACGCCTACTGGGCCAGCCGCTACGACGGCGCCCGCCGCGTCCTGAACTGACCACCAGATCGCAGAGCGTTCACCGACTCCCCCCGCCCCACCGGCGGGGGGCTCTGCTTTACCTACTTCCCTGTGGTTCACACAGCAGCCGCCTGCGCCAGAGTTCGGCGCAGGCGGCGAAACGAAGGGCTGTTACTGCTTGATGATCTGTGCGTCCTTGGGCAGCATCCGGATCGCGCTGGCGGTCAGGCCACTGTTGACCTTGTAGTTCGAGACCGTCAGGTCCGCCAGGGTCCTGCCATTGCTGCCGACCAGCTGAATGCGGGTGGGACGCCAGCCGGCCTCCGTGATCCACACGCGGGTGCGGTCCGTGCCGCCGCTCTTGGCGGTGGCCTCCAGCTGGTACAGCCGCTTGCCAGCAGCACCGGTGGTGCCGACGAGTTTCACGTTGTAATTCGACAGCAGGTCCGCAGTGTTGCTCAGCTGCGTGAAATCCAGACCCAGACCCGCCTGACTGGCGGCCTTCTGGGCGCTGGTCACGGTGATCTGGTTGGTGAGGTACATGTACTGCCGAATCTCGTTCTTATCAGCCACGACGACGTTATCGGCCAGGGCGTCCGGCGCGGCGAACTGCACGCGGGCAAGGCTCTGCGCCGGGATGGCCTTGATCGTCAGGTCCACTTTCTGGGCGGACGTATCCAGGGAGGCGGTGCCACTGAGGCGGAACGTGACATCCCGGGCGGCTTTCTGGGTGGCGTCCACCTTGCCGATGATGTCCTGGGCAGTCTGGGCTCCGGCGGCCGGAAGAAGGGCCGCCAGAAGGGTCAGGGTCAGGCGTCTGGTCATGTCCGGCAGTATCACGCCCTGACTCATGAGAAGGGAAGCCTGCGGCTGACCACGGCTTTATTCATGCGCCCAGACGAGATTTCCTGTCATATTCACGTCAGGTTCACTTCGGGCTGGGCGCCAGAGGCAGCGCGTACGAGACCCTGACCCCGAAGCCCGTTTGCCCGGTCAGGGTCCGGCCACCATTCACGTTCAGGGTCACGTTGCCCGGGCCGGCCACCAGCGTGGCCTCGGCGCCCGCCCGTAACGGCGCACTGGCCAGGCGCCACGGTTCGTACGCGGCATACACCCGCACGCTGCTGCCCTCACCCAGTACGTCCAGGGCGCCGACACTGCCGGTCACGCCCCAACTGCGCCGGGCATCGAAGGTGGCGGCGGTCGTCCAGTCACTCACGCCAATCAGTGCGTCAAGATTCAGGCTCAGTCCTGCCGGCGTGGCGTACCCGACACCCCCTGTGGCGGCCAGCATGTCCCGCCCGGCGCGCGCGCCCAATCGCCAGGACAGCGTGCCCACCGGCTCCGTTTCCGGTTCGGCCGGCCCGGCCTCGACAGGCGCCTCCGGTCCGGTGGGCTCCGGCAGGTCCCCCTCCACGGCAGGGGCCTCGGCCTCATGCGCCGCCGGGTCCGCGTCCCCTGCGGGCGCGCCCTCTCCGTCCTCCTCCTCTGGCGGCAGCGCGCGCGTCAGAACCCGGCGGCCCTCCACGCCCAGCAGCGCGTGATCCTGCGCGCCGAATTCACCGCCAAGCACCGCGACCAGGTCACGGTTCACGCGGTAACGCACCGTCAGGTCGCCACTGCGGCCGCTGGGGCGCAGGTCTGCGGGTGCCAGGGCAAACGTGGCCAGCGGGTCCGCCGCCGTGACCGGCACCGTGAAGAACGCGGCGCCGCCGGTCACCGCCACCGGACCGGCGCTGCCGGACACCCGGGTGTCCAGGTGAACGCCGCCCTGCCCGGTCACGGTGAGGGCAGTGCGGGCATTCACGGCCGCCAGAGGGGGCAGGCTCAGCCCGCGGGCGTACGTCACAGTGAAGGCGCGGGTGCTGACGCCCGCCGAGACGGTCCCCCCGAGGGCGTCGAGGTCACTGACGCCCAGCGTGCCCCAGGTGCTCCAGGTCCACGGCTCGGCGGGCCGTGCGTACGCCACACCGAAATTCAGGGTGGCCGCGTGGGCCGCGCCGGAGAGCAGCGTGCCCAGCAGGGCAAAGCGGAAAGCCGCGTGACGGGAGGAGGAGGCCATGCGCGCAGCGTAGCAGCCCGCCCCCGTCCGGTCAGGTTCACGTGAGCCGCGCGGGCTACGCTGCGCTCATGCGACGTGTTCCCGCAGCGGCCCTGGCTCTTTCCGCCCTTGCCCTGAGCGCCTGCGCCCCACTGAATCAGGTTGTGCAGGTCCCGCAGGTGGACGTGCAGCAGGTGCGCCTGACCAGCCTGACCCTTCCCGGCGGGTTCAGCCGTGCGCCCGTGGCCCAGCTCACCATGACCCTGAGGGTCACGAACCCCAACCCGCTGCCGCTGCGCCTGGCGAACCTCGCCGGCAGCCTGGTGATCGACGGCGCGCCGGTGGGCGACGTGACCTTCCCGAACGTGGACCTGCCCGCCCGCGGCAGCGCCGAGCAGGTCGCGCAGATCACCCTGCCCGTCACGCTGAACACCGCCGCCGCCTTCCTGAAAGTGGCGCGCGGCCAGCTGGTCACGTACCGCGTGGACGGGGGGTTCACCGCGGACTTCGGGCCGCTGGGACTGCAGAACTTCGGGCCGTTCACGCTGTCGCAGGGACAGTGGAAGCAGGCGCCGATCATTCCGTTCTGAAAGGCGCGCTACGCTGGGCAGGTGAGTGACGTCACCCCCGAGTCCGCTTCTGCCGAGTTCCTGGACGCGCCGCGCGCCTGGGCGTACCGGCCGGCCTCTCCCCTGCCCGGCCGCCCGGGCGGCCCGCTGAGCGGCCTGACCTTCAGCGTGAAGGACCTGTTCGGCGTCCCGGGCTGGCCGCTGGGCGCCAGCACCCGTGCGCCCGTCCCGGACCCTGGGGTGAGTCCCCTCGTTGCTCACCTGCTCGCGCTGGGCGCTAGTGCGACCGGTAAAACGCACCTGCACGAGATCGCGCTGGGCATCACAGGCCGGAACGGGTACGGCGGCACCGTCCACCCCACGCAGCCTGGGCGGGTTCCGGGCGGCAGCAGCAGCGGCGCGGCCGTCACTGTGGCACTCGGGCAGGTCGATTTCGCACTGGGGACCGACACCGGCGGCAGCATCCGCGTGCCGGCCGCGTGGTGCGGCGTGGTGGGCTTCAAACCCACCAAGGATCACCCGGCGTGGCCGACGACCGGTGTGCTGCCGCTTTCCGGCACGTGCGACCACGCCGGGCCTCTGGCCCGTGACGTGCGGACCATCACGCGCGTCCACGAGGCGCTGACTGGAACGCTGGTCCCGCCGGTGACCCCGGCTGGGCTGCGCGTGGGGCTGTGGCTGCCGGACGGTTGGGTCACGCCGGACGTGCACGCCGCCGTGCACGCCTACGCCCGCACGCTGGAGGCCGCCGGGCTGACCGTGACCCCGGTGGACTTCCCGGAGGTGCTCGACGCCTACACGCCCATCGTGCTGAGCGAGGCGGCGGCGGTGCACCGCGAGGCCCTGCGCCTGGAGAACCCGGGGTTCCTGCCGTTCACGCTCGCGGCCCTGCGCCAGGGCGCCGCACTGACCGGGGCGGAGGTCACGGCGGCGCACGCGCGGCGCGCCGCCTACCGCGCGCTGCTGGACGACCTGTTCCGGCAGTTCGACCTGCTGCTCGCGCCGGCCGTGCCTGCCCCGCCTCCTCTGGCGGAGCAGGACGAGGTGGCACTGCCCGGCGGACCGGAGACGCTGCGGCGCGCGGTGCTGCGGCTCACCGCGCCGTTCAGCCTGCTGGGCGCGCCAACACTGGCCCTCCCCACGGCGACGCCGTTCGTGGGCGTGCAACTGGTCGCCCCGCACGGCGAGGATGACCGCCTGCTGGGTCTGGCCGGCACGCTGAAACGCGCGTGAGGACCGCCCTGGCGGCGCTGCTGCCGCTGGGCACGCTGCTGGGGGCGTGCGCCCCCGTCACGCAGGCGAATCCCACCCTCACGTACGCAGGAGAGGTGCGCGTGCTGCTGCGCCCGCAGCGCGTCCGCGTCACGTACACCGTCAATCCCGTGACGCACGACGCGCGGGGGCAGTACCGCAACCTGAGCAGTGGTGACAGCTTCGCGCTGCGCGGCACGCAGCTCCCCGGTCCAGCCGGCGCGGTCCTGACGGCCACCATCGACCCCGGAGAGACGCCGCGCCTGAATGCCAGTCTCCTGGGGTTTGGGGTGAGCAACGTGCCCCTGAAAGCGGCTGGGCTGCTCACCGGCACGGTGACCGGCGAGACGCTGACGGGCACCCTGAGGGTCAACGGCTTAGCGTACCCGTTCACGCTGCGCGCTGAACGCTGAGGCGTCTCCCCGCCGCGCCGCCCCGGCCGTGCCCGGACTCCCCGGCGGCGCTCAGGCGTCAGGCCCGCTTCATGAGCGCTGCTTACGCTGGCAGGCATGCGCTCCCTCCTCCGTCCCGTTCAGTTCGCCCCCTTCCTCCTGAGCGCTCCGCTGCTGGGAAGCTGCGCGTGGGGCGCGTACTTCCCGCCCGTCACCGCCCTGGAACAGCAGGTGAACGGCGTGTACGAGGGCGTGGGTGTGGGGCCCACCGGCCGCGTGCCATACCGTCTTGCGCTGAGCGTGGTGGAACGCGACGGTCGCGTGAGCGGCAGCCTCGTGAATCTGGAAAGCCGCAAGACGTACGCCGGGAACGGTACCTTCAAACGCCTTCAGGACGGTACGGAGCTCACCATGAATCTGTACGAGAACGGCGCGGCTCGTGCCAACCTGTACCTCGTGCACCGCGAGCATGACGGGCAGGCTCGCCTGGACGGACACCTGCGCACCGTTCTGTTGGGCCGTGAGGCACTGGGCTACACCCTCACCCTGCACCCCACCCAGGGCGCCGGGACTCCCTGAAGAACGCAGTCCGCGGCGCGGTACAATCCGGCGTTGCGTCTGCCCCGTGCAGGCGCGAGATCAAGGCCCCGGAATCCATCCGTCAGGCCCAGTGGAGGCACACATGAAAGCTCACCTGATCACCTACGGGTGCCAGATGAACGAGTACGACACGCACCTCGTGGAGTCACAGCTGGTCAGTTTCGGCGCGGCCATCGTGGACAGCGCTGACGAAGCGGACTTCATCCTGATCAACACCTGCGCCGTGCGGGGCAAACCGGTCGAGAAGGTTCGCAGTCTGCTGGGCAACCTGCGCAAAGTCAAAGCGCAGCGTCCCCTCGTGGTTGGCATGATGGGCTGCCTCGCGCAGCTCGATGAAGGGCAGCAGATGGCCCGCAAATTCGGCGTGGACGTCCTGCTCGGCCCGGGCAGCCTGCTGGACATCGGCCGGGCCCTGGAAAGCAACGAACGCTTCTGGGGTCTGGCGTTCAAGGACGACCTGCACGACCACATTCCGCCGCCGCCCACCGGGAAGCTGCAGGCGCACCTGACGATCATGCGGGGCTGCGACCACCACTGCACGTACTGCATCGTTCCCACCACGCGCGGCCCGCAGGTCAGCCGTCACCCCGACGACATCCTGCGTGAACTGGACACCCTGCTGACCGCGGGCGTTCAGGAAGTCACGCTGCTGGGCCAGAACGTGAATGCCTACGGCGTGGACCAGGGTGCGAAGCTCGGCGGTTACCCCAGCTTCGCGAACCTGCTGCGGCTGGTGGGGCGCAGCGGCGTGCGGCGCGTGAAGTTCACCACGAGTCACCCCATGAACTTCACGGAGGACGTGGCGGCCGCCATGGCCGACACCCCCGCCATCTGCGAGTACGTGCACCTCCCGGTTCAGAGTGGCAGCAACCGCGTGCTGCGCCGCATGGCCCGTGAGTACACCCGCGAGCAGTACCTTGCGCACATCGCCGCCATCCGCCAGCACCTGCCGCACGCTGTTCTCGCCACGGACATCATCGTGGGCTTCCCGGGCGAAACTGAGGAGGACTTCCAGGAGACCCTCAGTCTGTACGACGAGGTCGGGTACGACAGCGCGTACATGTTCGCGTACTCCGCGCGCCCCGGCACGCCCAGCTACAAGCATTTTGATGACCTGCCGCGCGAGGTGAAGACCGAACGCCTGGGCCGCCTGATCGCCCGGCAGAAGGACTGGAGCGCCCGGCTGAACGCCCGGAAGGTGGGCACCGTTCAGGAGGTGCTGCTGCGCGGCGACGCGCACGACCCCAGTTTCCTGGAGGGGCACACGCGCGGCAACCACCCGACCGTGGTGCCCAAAGCGATCGGCGCGAACCAGCCGGGCGTGTACCGTGTCCGGATCAGTCACGCGACCCCCCACATGATGTACGGCCACCTCATCGACGCTGAGGGGCGCGACCTGCCGGAACTGCCCACGCTGCATCCGGAGGCGGCTGCGCTGAGCACGCCACTCACCATGGCCTGAGGGCACCTGCCCTCCAGGTTCTCAGGGAACAATCATGTTCCTGCCCTCAGGAAGCGCGAAAGTGAGCCGCATGAATAAAGTGACCCTCGCTGCACTTTCCCTTACCGGTCTTCTTGCCTCCTGCGGCAGCCTCAGCAGCGGCCCGGACGGCTCCGAGAAACTCCTGAGCGTCACCACCGAGTACACCACGGGCGCGCCCGCCACGCCTGCCCTGTGCGATCAGCTCAACGGCGCGGCCAGCAAAAGCCAGCTGGTGATCGGCCTGAGCGCCAGCGGCACCATTCAGAACGTCAAGGTGAATCTCAAGGACAGCGCCGGAACCGTTGTGAGCACCACCGACGTGCCCGGCGGAAGCCTCCTGAAGGGCGCCCAGGACGGTCAGTACCTCATCGCGCTGGACCGCACTGCTTCCAAAAGCCTCACGGTCAGTTCCACCGTGCGTCCCACGGGCGCCGTGACGGTGGGGGCAGCCCCCACCGCCGCCCTTACGGCGGAGGTCATCATCACCCGCAGTCGTTCGAGCGTCACGGTGAAGAACGACACGCCCATCAACGTGTACGCCAGCTGCACGAAAGCCTGAGCATTCTTGCCCTGTCGCACCCCTGACTTCTGTTCAGGGGTGGTTTTTATCGGGGCCTGCCGACCCTCTGGGTCAGGTGCTGTTGCTGTGCAACGCATGCCTTTCATGCGTGTCTCATGCAGGCGGGCTGGCACCAGAGGCTTTTCTTGATCTGTGCAAGCGCGCTCAGGAAACCATCACGATTCCGTCAGGCTCACGCTCCAGAGTGAGAGTCATGAAACAGATGCTGCTCGTCGCCACAGGTGCCCTCGGCCTCCTCACCAGCTGCGGTTCGTTCGGCGCTGCGCCGGACGGCAGTGCCAATGCCCGGGTCTCCGGGGTCAGCACGGAGTACACCCTGTCCGGGACCAGCCCGGCGCAGTACGTCGGCTGTGATGTCATCACCAATCCCACCGACACCACCCGGGCCACGAGTACCCAGGTCGTCGTGACCTTCGCGGCGGCAGGCAGTATCTCCAAGGTAGACGTGACGCTGCGCGGCACCACCAGCAGCCAGTACGACGAAACGCAGACCATTCAGGGCAGCGGACTCGTCCGCGACGCAAACGGCGATTACAAGGCCGTCTTCGATTTCCGCTCCGCGACCGGTGACTACCTGCCAGCCAGTATCGTGGTTTCCCCCACTCCTCCGGCCATCCGGACCGTAAAACCGGTCACCGTGAACACGACTGATCGTGTCGGGTCGTTCTATGCGGACCTGAAGGTCTACACCACCACGGGCGCCGCATTCACCATTACCAGCAAGAACCTGGGCAGCACCGGCAACATCGCGGTTTACCGGAACTGCACCCTGGCAAATACGGCGCAGCCCCTGAACCGCTGAGTCCGGTTACGTCTCTGCGGCTGTCCCCCTGCTCCGGCGGGGGTTTTTCTTTCCTCAGACGCCCTTAAGGGCGCGTCACGAAAGGGTCAGGTTCGGCGGGCACAGTGAGAGGTATGAAAAAGAGAATGCTCGCCGCCCTCGGCCTGACCGGTGTTCTTGCAGGTTGCAGCAGCTCGGTGGTTGTCGGGACCACGGACCCCGTGCGCAACTTCCAGCTGCTCGCCTACCAGAGCCAGTACACGCTGCCCACCGCCTATACGGACAGCTCCACGGGCACCACCTATCCGGCAGGCACGTCCATCATCTGTGACAACCTCAGCACCCGGCTCAGCGTGACCCTGGACTGGGAAGGCACGATCAGCACGGTCGGGGTGCGCCTGGTTGGCCGGGATACCGGTACCACCCGCACGGTGTACTCCAACCCGCTGGGCGACGCGTACTCCGCGCATCCATCCACGTACGAGTTCACGGTGGGCGCAGGCACGGCCCCCCAGCGTGTGGGCACACCCATGCTGGGCGCGCAGGCAATCACGGTGACGCCTGTGAACACCTTCACCGTGAAGGGCGCGACGTTCGTTGACGTGCAGGCGGCGTCCTCGGACGGCACGGTCAGCCCGGTCCGTAAGAGCGTCCAGGCGCTCCCGATTGCCGATTGCTCCGTGTAATCTCCCGCCACTGCGCCGCTCCCTTACTGGCAAGGGGGGCGGCGTTCACTTCCCCCGGTGACGGGGCCTTCATGAGTGGCGTTTATGGGGGAAACAGGGCATAGTGGCAGGGTTATGCCGGACGCCACGACGGCGCCGGTCCTGAGGTGAATCTTGTCGACTGTTCTGAGTGCTGTTGATGCCGCCGCGCTGGTGGTGTTCTCCCTGTATGTTGCGCAGCAGTTTGCGGCGGCCACGCAGCCGCGCCCGACCCCGCCCGAGCAGGAGCACGGGGTGGGCATGACCTTCCTGATTCCGGCGCTGAACGAGGCGCAGGTGATTCACGCGACGCTGGAGAACCTGCGCGCCACCGTGCCTGCCGCGCGGGTCGTCGTGATTGACGACGCGAGTGATGACCGCACGGCGCAGATCGTCGCGGCGTTCGCGGAGCGCGATCCGATGGTGGTGCTGCTGCGGCGGACGCTGCCCGAAGCGCGGCAGAACAAGGCCAGCGCGATGAACTGGGCGGTGCAGCGGCTCCTGACTGAGGGGTTCTTCCAGCACCCGGAGCAGGACGTGATGGTGGTGCTGGACGCGGACGGACGGATCGGGCCGGAGTTTCCGCGTCAGGTGCGCGGCGCCTTCCACGATCCGAACGTCATGGCGGCGCAGGGCTGGATGCGGTTCCGGCAGACCGGTTCAGGACCAGGATGGTTTGGTGTCGTGCAGCGGATGATGCTGTTCCAGCAGGACCTGGAGGCGTTCATCACCGGGCATATCCAGCGCTACCGGCACCGGGGAGGCACGGCGTCCCTGACGGGGAACGGGCAGTGCATGCGGGCCAGTTACGTGCAGGACCAGCTGGCGCGTGGCGTGAGCCCGTGGCCGCACGTGCTGCTGGAGGATTTCGCGAGTGCGGTGGAGGTGCGGCTGCACGCCCCCGCCCACCGGGTGGCATACCTGACGGCGCAGGTGGGACAGCAGGGCATGGTGGAACTGCCGGGGTTCATCCGGCAGCGCGTGCGGTGGACGCAGGGGGCGATGGAGTGCCTGTCGTACCTGCCGCGCCTGTGGCAGCGGCCGGGGTCCGTGGTGACCCGGCTGGATTTCAGCTACTTCATTCTGGCGCCGTGGCTGAACGTGATTCTGCTGTCCAGTATCGTCAGTCAGGGGTTGCGCCGGGTGTTCGGCTGGGAAGGGCTGGCGCTGCCGGGCGCTGTGGGGGCGCTGCTCACGGTGCTGCCCCTGGCGTTTCAGCTGAACTGGGCGGTGCGGTACACGCTGGAGCGGCAGCTGCCCTGGACAGCGGTGCCGTACACGCTGCTGAGCCTGCCGGTGTACTCGTTTGTGCTGCTGCTGAGCCTGCCGATGGCGTACTGGCGGCATTTTACCGGGCAGCGGGGCTGGTACAAGAGCGTGCGTCATGATGACCGGCTGCCGGAGGATGGGGAGGGACCCGGCGGCGTGTCCCAGGAGCCCGCGCTGCGCAGTTCCTGACGCGTTGCAGGCGTGAACCGGGGCGGCCCCCAGAAGATGCTGGGGGCCGCCCCGGTTCATGCCATTTCGGGCGTTATTTCAGGGGCGTGAGGCCCGCTTCGATCTGTGTGCGGCGCGGTTCGAGGAAGGGCGCGAGAACCAGCGTCTCGCCCAGGTGGTCGGGGTGTTCGTCCACGGCGAAGCCGGGGCCGTCGGTGGCGAGTTCAATCAGAACGCCCTGGGGTTCGCGGTAGTAGATGCTGTGGAACCAGTGCCGGTCCACTTCGCCGCTGGTGCGCAGGCCCAGGCCGCTCAGGTGGTCATTCCAGGCGTGGTACTGGTCATCCTGGACGCGCAGGGCAAGGTGGTGAACGCCGCCTGCGCCGGGCCGGGCGGCAGGCAGGGCGGGGTCGATCCGCAGGTGCAGTTCTGCGTGTGGGCCGCCCTCACCCATCTGGTACACGTGAATGATGCGCGCGGGTTGTTCCGGGTCGGGGTACGTGCCGCTGGGGGTGAGGTGGTAGGCGCGTTCAAGGACGCGGGTGGTGGGGAACAGGTTGGGCAGGGTGAGTTCGCTGGGGCCCAGGCCGTGGATCTGCTTGTCAGCCGGGATGGGGCTGTGTTCCCAGGGGGTGCCCTGAGGGCCGCCTTCGACGAGGCTGAGGCGCTGGCCTTCAGGGTCGGTGAAGTCGAGGTGGGCGCGGCCGGCGCGGGTGACGCGCTGCGGGGCGCGGCCGCTGGCGCTGAGGTGCTCGTGCCACCACTCGAGGGTGCCCTCAGGGATGCGGAGGCTGGTGCGGCTGATGGAGTGGTTGCCGGGTTCCTCGCGGGGAACGGGCCACTCGAAGAAGGTGAGGTCGCTGCCGGGCGTGCCGTTGCGGTCGGCGTAGAAGAGGTGGTAGGCGGTGACGTCGTCCTGGTTGACGGTTTTCTTGACGAGGCGCAGGCCGAGCGTGTCGGTGTAGTAGCGGAGGTTCTCGCGGGCGTTGGCGGTGACGGCGGTGACGTGGTGCAGGCCGTGGGGGATGAGAGGTGGGGTCATGTCCTCAGTTTAATCGTTTGATGTTAAGTGATTGTGATGAGCCGACACCCGTTCTCCGGCGCCTGGCCGCACAGGAGGCGGGTCAGGTCTCCCCCACCCGCCCCCTCGACCCGCTCTGTTGCCCGGCTTACAGCACCTCGAAGAGCCCCGCCGCGCCCATTCCGCCGCCCACACACATGGTCGCCACCACGTACTTCACGCCGCGGCGCCGCCCCTCAATCAGGGCGTGCCCCACCAGCCGCGCGCCACTCATGCCGTACGGGTGGCCCAGCGAAATCGCGCCGCCGTTCACGTTCAGGCGCTCATCCGGAATCCCCAGGCGGTCCTGGCAGTACAGCACCTGCACCGCGAACGCCTCGTTCAGTTCCCACAGGCCGATGTCCTCCGTGTCCAGTCCGAAGCGGGACAGCAGTTTCGGCACCGCGTACACCGGGCCGATTCCCATCTCGTCCGGATCCGTGCCGGCCACCGCCATCCCCAGGTACCGGCCCAGCGGTTTCAGGCCGCGGCGTTCTGCCAGGCCGGCCTCCATCACCACGCACGCCGAAGCGCCGTCCGACAGCTGACTGGCGTTCCCGGCCGTGATCTGGTTGCCTTCACCACGCACGGCCTTCAGGGACTGCAACCCCTCCAGCGTGGTGTCCGGACGATTGCCCTCGTCACGCGTGATGGTGATCTCACGCATGGTCACCTCGCCCGTTTCCTTGTCCGTCACGGCCATGCGGGTCGTGACCGGAATGATCTCATCATCGAACAGACCCTGTGCCTGCGCGCGGGCGGTGCGCTGCTGCGAACGAAACGCATACTCGTCGCAGCGTTCCCGGCTGACCGAGTAGCGCTGCCCGACCACCTCGGCCGTGTCAATCATGGGCATGTACACGCCGTTATGCATGGACAGCAGTTCCGGGTCAGGCCCGACCCGCATCTCCTTGGTCTGCACCAGCGAGATGCTCTCCACGCCGCCCGCCACGCAGACGTCCATGCGGTCCACGATGATCTGCTTGGCGGCCGTGGCGATGGACATCAGGCCCGAAGCGCACTGCCGGTCGATGGACATGCCGGCCACCCCGACGCCCAGTCCGGCCCGCAGCGCGGCGTTGCGGCCTATGGTGGTCTGCACGCCCTGCTGCATGGCCGCGCCGATCACGCAGTCGTCAATCTCGCCGGCTTCCACGCCCGCGCGCTCCACGGCGGCGCGAATAGCGTGCGCAGCGAGCGTGGGTGAGGGCGTGGCGTTGAACGCTCCGCGGTACGCCTTGCCGATGGGGGTGCGGGCAGTAGAAACAATGACAGCTTCACGCATAGGGAACTCCTTGGCGGCGGGGGCCGCCGGGGGTGCGAACTGAGCGTGCCGGGCCGGGGTTGACCCGGCCGGCGGCGTCAGGCCTGCAGGCGACGCGCGTCGTAATCGGCGAAGGTCAGTCCCTCGTCGGCCAGGCGTTTGAGCAGCGGCGCGGGCGTCTGACCGTAGCGTTCCAGGTCGGCCACCACACTGGGCAGGCCCTGCTCGCTGGCGTACTGCATGGGGCCGCCGTGGTACGCGGGGAATCCGTACCCATAGATGTAGATCACGTCGATGTCCCCGGCACGCTGGGCGATGCCTTCTTCCAGAATTTTCGCGCCCTCGTTCACCAGGGAGGCGGTGAGGCGGCGCGTGATCTCATCCTGGGTGATTTCGCGTGGCGTGATGCCCTTCTCGGCGCGGTAGGTTTCGATGAGCCGCTGCATGTCGGCGTTCGGGCGGGGCCGGCGGTTCTCGTCGTAGTCGTAGATTCCGCCGTTCGTCTTCTGGCCCTTGCGGCCGGCTTGCACGATGCGGTCCAGCCACCCGTCCGGCTGCGGCTGGCCGCGCACCTTCGCCTGATGCTGGCGGATGGCGTACCCGATGTCCAGGCCGGCCATGTCGCTCATCTGGAAGGGGCCCATGGGGAGGCCCAGGGCGTTCATGGCGGCGTCCACGTCCTCGGGCCGGGCGCCTTCCTCCACGATCCGGCGGGCCTCGTCACCGTACCGGTGCACCATGCGGTTGCCGACGAAACCGTCACAGACGCCGACCACCACGCCCACCTTCCTGATCCGCCTGGCGAGCGCCATGCTGGTCGCCAGCACCGTGTCACTGGTCTTGGCGGCCCGGACGATTTCCAGCAGCTTCATGACGTTGGCGGGGCTGAAGAAGTGCAGTCCGATGACACTCTCAGGGCGCCCCGTGACGCTGGCGATCTCGTTCACGTCCAGGGTGCTGGTGTTCGAGGCGAGAATGGCGCCGTCCTTGGCGATGGCGTCCAGGCGCGTGAAGATGTCCTTCTTCACGTCCATATTCTCGAACACTGCCTCGATGATGATGTCGGCGTCCCGGAGGTCGTGCATGTCCAGGGTGGGCGTCAGGAGTCCCATGCGGGTCTCGACATCCTCCATGCTCATGCGCCCCTTTTTCGCGCTGTTCTCGTAGTTGCGGCGGATCACCGCCAGACCGCGGTCCAGGGCGTCCTGGGCGGTTTCCACGATCGTGACGGGAATACCGACGTTCAGGAAGTTCATGGCGATGCCGCCGCCCATGGTGCCCGCCCCGATGATGCCTGCCGAGCGGATCTCGGTGGTGGGGGTGTCCCTGCTCAGGCCCGCGATCTTGGCGCTCTCGCGTTCAGCGAAGAAGATGTGCCGCAGACCACGCGACTGCGGCGAGTCCTTGGCCTGCATGAACTTCGTCGCTTCGGCTGTCCAGCCGTCCTGGAACGGCGCGGTGGCCGCCATCTCGGCCAGATCAATGATGAGAGCCGGGGACAGCTGGCCCCGGTGGGTTTTCTGAATGGCCTGCCGGGCAGCCGTGAACACCTCAGGGCTGCCGTCGGTGACGCTGCGATCACTGATGCGCGGCAGAGGCCGGGTGCCGGCCACCTCGCGCGCGAACGTCACGGCGCCCTCCAGCAGGGGGCCGTCCACGAGGCGGTCGATCAGGCCCAGCTGCGCGCCCTCCGCTGCGCCGATGGGCGTGCCGCTGAGCATCATGTCCAGCGCCTTGCGGGCACCCACTACGCGCGGCAGGCGCTGCGTGCCGCCCGCGCCGGGCAGGACGCCCAGTTTCACCTCGGGCAGGCCCAGCTGCGCGGCCGGGACGGCCACGCGGTACGCGCAGGCCAGGGCGAGTTCCAGACCGCCGCCCAGCGCGGTGCCGTGAATGGCCGCCACGGTGGGTTTCGGGAAGGCGTCGAGCTTCTCGATGGTGCCGCGCAGGTCGGGCGCCTGCTCGCGGGGCAGGTTGAACGTGCGGATGTCGGCCCCGGCAATGAAGGTCCGGCCTCCGCCGATGATCACGACGGCCCGCACGGTGTTGTCGGCGGCCGCGGCGTCCAGGCCGGCCTTCAGGCCCTCGGGGACGCCGGGGGAGAATGCGTTCACGGGCGGGTTGTTGATGGTCAGGACGAGAACGTCATCATGGCGGGACTGTTCGACGATGCTCATAGGGGCCTCCTCTGTCAGGCGGGTTGAATTGCGTTTGCGGCCCCCAGCTTTCCACGAAAGCCCGGGGGGGTCAAACACGTTCACGTTCAAGATGTACGTTGACGTTCACTTTCTGAGGAACACAGGGTATGCTGCCCGGCATGACCGACACCATGAAGGCCATCCGCGTGGACCGACTCGGCCCGCCCGACGTGATGCAGCTCCAGGACGTGGCCGTACCGAGCCCGGGTCCCGGTGAGGTCCGCATCGAGGTTGAAGCGGTGGGCATCAACTTCGCGGACGCCCTGGCGGTCGCCGGAGAGTACCTGACCCGCACCCGCGTGCCCTACACACCCGGCATGGAATTCGCCGGTATCGTGGACGCCCTGGGCGAAGGCGTAAGCGGCGTGCAGGTTGGGCAGCGCGTTGCGGCGCTCGGGGGCAGCGGCGCCCTGGCCCGCTACGCCACCGTGAATGCCGCGGGCCTGGTTCCCGTGCCGCAGACCCTCACAGGCGCGCAGGCCGCGGCCTTTCCGGTGTCTTACTTCACGGCGTACCACGCCCTGCAGACCCTGGGGCGCGGCGAGAGCGGCGAATGGGTCCTCGTGCAGGCTGCCGCCGGCGCACTGGGCACCGCGAGCATCCAGCTTGCCAGCGCGCTCGGCCTGAACGTGATTGCTCTGGCCAGCACGGAGGAGAAACTGGACATCGCCCGACGCCTGGGCGCGGACGTGACGCTGCTGCAGGACGATCCGGACCGCGTGAAGAAAGTCCGTGACGCCGCCGGCGGCCGGGGCGTCCCCCTGATTCTGGAGGTTGTGGGCGGCAAACGGTTCCAGGAGAGTCTGGAGATGGCCGCCAGCCGGGGCCGGATCATTGTTATCGGGAACGCCAGCCGTGAGCAGGCGAACCTGCGCCCGGTGGAACTCATGAAACGGAACCTGACGGTCACGGGCCTGTGGCTCACCAGCCTGATGACAGACGCGACCGTCACCGCCGAAGCTGCGCGCGTGCTGGGCGAGCTGGTGGCCAGCGGCCGGGTCGTTCCACAGGTGGGGCCCACCTACGCCCTCGCCCAGAGCGTTCAGGCGTTCGAGGATCTGCTGAACAGGCGCACGACCGGCAAGGTCATTATCGAACCTGGCCGCTGAAGCTCAGGCGTGCAGGGGGGGGTCAGGGGCAGATGCCTGGACGCCCCCTGCATCTGCGGGCAGCAAGCCCACTGACCTCAGAACGAAAGCCCAGGTGCAGGTGAACGACCCGGGTTTCCTCCGTGGGGCCTACTGAGTGAAGACGCGCAGCAGCGGCCGCCACCACGGAATGGCGAGCAGAATCACGACAAGTGACAGGGCCGTCCAGAGGGTTGCGGCGCGGAATTTCGCGGGGTCGGTGGGTGCCTTCCGGCTCTGAACGCTCGCAAGAGTGCCGAAGACGGCGGCGAGAGCCCCCAGCCCCAGGTGTTCCCACTGGAAGCTGCTGCGGGGTGCGCCCGCGAACAGGGGAATGTTCTGCATGCCCATGAACGCGAACAGCAGCAGGCCCAGGACCACCTGCAGGTGCAGTGTGCCCATGAACATCGCCACAGGGCGGCGGTCGGCGGGCGTGAAGGTCCGGCCGCCCGAGGCGCCTGGAATGGTGCGGACCAGGGCCCAGACTCCCGCGAGGAGAATCAGCCACCGGTTGAGGTTGTGAAAGGTGAGCAGGGTGAGGTACAGGGTCGCCATACGGCCCAGCCTACCCCTGACCGATCGGTCAGCTCAAGCGTTGCCCACCCCGCCCGGCTGACCGCTCAGAACACCACGGTCTTGTTGCCGTACACCAGCACGCGGTCCTCCACATGGGCCTTCACGGCGCGCGCCAGCACCTGACGTTCCACATCCCGCCCCAGCCTCATCAGCGAGTCCGGCGTCTCACGGTGGGTGACTGGAATCACGTCCTGCGCGATGATCGGACCGGCGTCGAGTTCCTCCGTGACGTAATGACTGGTCGCCCCGATCAGCTTGACCCCCCGGTTAAACGCCGCGCGGTAGGGATTGGCCCCCACAAAGGCCGGCAGGAACGAATGATGAATGTTAATCACTGGCCGCCCGAACGACCGCAGGAACTCGCCGCTCAGAATCTGCATGTACCGGGCCAGCACCGCGAACTCCACGTTCGCCTCCAGCATCAGACGCACCTGCTCCGCCTCCGCCTCCGCCTTGTTCTCCCGCGTGACCGGCACCACGTGGTACGGAATCCCGAACATCTCCGCGTCCCGCCGCAGGTCCTCATGGTTGCTGATGATCAGCGGGATCTCCACACCAAGTTCACCGCGCCGCTTGCGCCACAGCAGATCCAGGAAACAGTGGTCGTACCGGCTGACCAGCAGCGCCATCCGTTTAGGCTGCGTGGTGTAGCTCACGCGCCACGCCATGCCAAACGGACCGGCCACCACGTTCCCGAACGCCCGCTCGAACTGATCGCGCGCCAGATCCAGGCCCGCCAGGTGAAACTCCATCCGCATGAAGAACGTTCCGCCCGAAGGGTCCGTGCTGTGCTGATCACTGTGAATGATGTTCGCGCCGTGATTGTGCAGAAACTGCGACACTGCCGCCACGATCCCCCCCGGTCCGGGCAGGTGATCGTGAGCACAGCGGTGTTCAGGGGGTCAAGCGCGGCAGGGACAGGCACCGTCATATCCGGCGAGAATACCGCCCCTGCCCGGTGCTACGCTCGCGGACGTGCAGACGAACTCCCTGATTCCCTACGCCCCGGACCTCCACGCGGCCCTGCTGGCCGATTACTGCCTGGGTGCCGCGCCCGGCGAGCGGCTCCTCGTGGCTGGCGGACAGAGTGCGGCGCCCCTCATCCGCGAGGTGACCCGTGCCCTGCTCACCCGCGGCGCCCGGCCCACCGTGCGCATGGAGTACCCCGGGCAACTCGACGACTTTGCGGCGCTGGCAAGTGACGCCGTTCTGGACGCCATTCATCCCGCCGATCTTGCAGACGTGGAAGCCCTGGACGGCAGCCTGCGCATCCTTACGCCGGAAGTCCCGCAGGGCGCAGACGCCGCCCGGCGCGCCCGGATGCTGGCCGCGCAGGCGCCGATTGCCGCTGCGCGCGCCCGGAAAAAATGGAGCCTGACCCTCTACCCCACCGTGCACGCCGCCGCGCAGGCCGGCATGACCCAGGCGCAGTTCGAGGATTTCGTGATGCGCGCCATGTTCCTGGACCGCGCCGACCCGGTGGCCGCGTGGGGTGAGGTGCGCGCCACGCAGGCCCGCCTGATCGAACGTCTGACCCGGGCGGACGTGGTCCGCATCGAGGCGCCCGGCACGGACCTGACCCTGCGTGTGGGCGGCCGCACCTGGGCGAACAGCGACGGAAAACGCAACATGCCCAGTGGCGAGGTCTTCACCGGCCCCCTGGAGGACAGCGCCAGCGGCACCGTGACGTTCACCGTTCCGGCCGAGTACCAGGGCCAGATGGTGCGCGGCGCCCGCCTGGAATTCCGGAACGGCGCGGTCGTGAACGCCAGCGCAGACGAAGGCGAAAGCGCCCTGCAGGCGGCGCTGAACACCGACCCCGGCGCGCGGCGCCTCGGGGAACTGGGCATCGGCACGAACGGGGGGATTCAGGTGCCCACCGGCAACATCCTCTTTGACGAGAAGATCGGCGGGACCGTGCACCTCGCCATCGGCAAAAGCTACCCTGAGACCGGCGGCGTGAACGCCAGCGCAGTGCACTGGGACCTGATCACCGACCTGCGCCAGGGCGGCCGCCTCAGCCTGGACGGTGAGGTTGTGCAGGAGAACGGTCAGTTCCTCATCTGAACGGCCCCCTGTCCGCAGGGGCCCTCACCCTGACGGTGAGGTTTGGTTCATGCTTCCCGCCGTGCCGGTTCCGGGAAGGTACCCTCAGCGGTATGTACCCCGTCTTCTACCGGATCTCCAGCACCACCGTCCCGAAGGCCGGGGTGATCGACGTGCCCTGCTATGAAGCCCAGTCCTTCAATGGAAAGACGGCCGTGCTGCAGCCCAAGGGCACCGTGGTGAACTTCGACTTCGCCAGCCTCACGGAGCAGGATTTTGCGCTGGCGACGGGTGAGCGTGGGCAGGAATGGACCATTCAGGCCATTATTGCCGTGGACGCAGACTGGCTGGTCGAGGTCATGGACGCCACCTCGTCGGGCCCCGTCCCCAGAACGCTGGGCGCCGAGGTGGACGACGTCTGGTACTTCATGGCCCCCATGAACACCGTGCCGTCGACCGTTGGAGAGAACTACGTGGTGGTGGGTCTGTACCGTTAGGGCCCTGCCCGCCTGAGGGCACTGGCGACCTCGCCCGTATTGGGCCGGGAGGCGCGCGACTCCCGAACGAGGCTCAAGGAATGCCGGTGTAAATCACCAGCGAACAGGCGCGTACCCACTCCGGGAACGCGCCTGTGATTTCGGTCCGCTCAGGCCGTCTGGCCGAACTGCATCCGGAAGATAAACTTGGTGACGTCCGCTTTGAGGTTGTCGATCATTTCGTTGAACATGTTCGTGGCCTCGAACTTGTACTCGGTGAACGGATCACGCTGTCCGTAGCCGCGCAGGCCGATCCCCTGCCGCAGGACGTCCATGGAGTGCAGATGCTCCTTCCAGTGCTGGTCGACGACCTGGAGCAGCACGTAGCGGGAGAGGCTGTTGAGCATGGTGGGGCTCAGTTCATCGCGGCGTGCATCGAAGGCGTCGGCCACGGCGGCCAGCAGGGTGTCCTGCGCTGCGGCGGGGCTCAGGGTGCGCAGCGCCTCGAAGTCGAAGCTTTCAAGCGGCGGCACGGCGTCGGTGATGGCGGCGCGCAGGCCCTCGATATCCCACGTTTCGTGAGGCTGGTCGACGGGGAGGTAAGTGGCAAGCTGGGCGTCCACAAAGTCGGCAATCATGCCTTCGGTGCTTTCCTCGACGTCCTGGTCCGGCCCGAGCAGCACTTCGCGGCGCTGGGCGTAGATGGTGTCACGCTGCTTGCTCATGACGTTGTCGAACTCCAGCAGCTGTTTACGGGTGCTGAAGTTGCGGTCCTCCACGCGCGCCTGGGCTTTCTCGATGGCGCCGGTGACCATCTTCGCTTCGATGGGCTGGGTGTCGTCCATGCCGAGGCGGTCCATCATGGCAACCACGCGGTCGTTGGCGAACAGGCGCAGCAGGTCGTCTTCGAAGGACACGTAGAAGCGGCTGCTGCCGGGGTCGCCCTGGCGGCCGGCGCGGCCGCGCAGCTGGTTGTCGATGCGGCGGGATTCGTGGCGTTCGGTGCCGATGATGTGCAGCCCGCCGAGTTCCTTGACCCGGGCGCGGTCGGCGAGGATGTCCGCCTGAAGTTGCAGGGCCTGCTGCGCGAAGGCCTCGGTCATGCCGGGGATGAGCATGCCGGTCTGCGCGGCGCTTGCATCCTGACGGCTGACGGCCTTGATGAAGTCCTCCGCTTCGGGGGCGAAGCGGCTGATGCCGAAGTTCTGCTCGATGGCTTCCCCGAGAATAAATTCAGCGTTCCCGCCGAGCATGATGTCCGTGCCGCGGCCGGCCATGTTGGTGGCGATCGTGACGGTGCCGGACCGGCCGGCCTGCGCGACGATGCTGGCTTCCTGCGCTTCGAACTTGGCGTTCAGGACGCTGTGCTGAATGCCGGCCTGCGTGAGCAGGTCGCTGAGCTGCTCACTGGTGACGATGCTGGCCGTGCCGATCAGGACAGGGCGGCCGGTGGCGTGCATCTCGCGCACTTCCTCCACGACGGCGTTGTACTTGCCGTTGCGGGTGCGGTACACGAGGTCCTCGGCGTCCTTGCGCAGGATGGGCTTGTTGGTGGGAATCACGAGCACGTCACTGCCGTAGATGTCGAGGAATTCCTTCTCCTCGGTCTTGGCGGTGCCGGTCATGCCGGCGAACTTGTTGTACAGGCGGAAGAAGTTCTGGTAGGTGATCGTGGCGAGCGTCTGGTTCTCGTTTTCGATCTTCACGCCTTCTTTCGCCTCGATGGCCTGGTGCAGGCCTTCGCCGTAGCGGCGGCCGGGCATGGAGCGGCCGGTGAACTCGTCGATGATCACCACTTCGCCCTCGGCATTCACGATGTAGTCCTTCTCGCGCTGGTACAACTCGCGGGCGCGGATGGCCTGGGTGATCATGTGGGCCTTGTCCATGTTCTCGGGGCTGTACAGGTCGCTGAGGGACAGCAGGCGTTCGATCTTGCTGATGCCGCCTTCGGTGAGGTGCACCTGCTTGCCCTTCTCGTCGATGGTGTAATCGCCGGTGGGTTCGGTGCGGACGCCCGGTTCGGCCGGTTCGCCTTTCTGAAGGCGCCGGATGAGTTTGGCGTACACGTAGTACAGGTCGGTGGCCTTCTCGGCGGCGCCGCTGATGATCAGTGGCGTGCGGGCCTCGTCGATGAGGATCGAGTCGACCTCGTCGACGATGGCGTAGTTCAGCGGGTGATCGGCGCGCAGGGAGAGCGCCTCGCGGCTCTGCGCCATGTTGTCGCGGAGGTAATCGAAGCCAAGTTCGCTGTTGGTGACGTACGTGATGTCGCAGGCGTACGCGGCCTGCTTCTGGTGGGGTTGCAGTTCGCGGCTGGCGAGGCCGACGGTGAGCCCCAGGGTGCGGTACAGCAGCCCCATCTCCTCCATGCCGACGCGGGCGAGGTAGTCGTTGACCGTGACGAGGTGACAGCCGCGCGCCTGAAGGGCGTTGAGGGCAAGGGCGAGCGTGGCCACGAGGGTCTTGCCCTCACCGGTGCGCATTTCGGCGATGCGGCCCTTGTGCAGGGCGTACCCGCCGATCAGCTGAACGTCGTAGTGGCGTTTCCCGATGGAGCGGCGGCCTGCTTCGCGGATGAGAGCGAAGGCGGGCACGATGACGTCGTCGAGGGACTCGCCGCCCTCCGTGACGCGGCGGCGAAGCTCCATGAAAGCGGCGGCGAGGTCCTCGACCTGCTTGGTTTCTTCTTCCAGCGCGTTGACGGGCTGCACAATCGTTTTGATGATGTGCGCCACGTCGCGCTGGTTGTTATCGAACATTTTGTTCAGGACACGGAACATGACAAGCGAGTATAACGCGCGGCGCGGCGCGGCATCGGCGTGATTTCAGTGAGGCGCGCATAAGCAACTTGAGTGATCGCGGCTCAGGGAGCATGAACGCGCGCTCCAGGGCAGGTGAAGGACGACTGCAGGGCGCTCATGCGCGGCCCTTATCCTGCCCGCATGAACCTGAAAGTGCTGCCCGCCCTGCTCCTGCTGCCCCTGCTGGGGGCCTGCGGGCCCGTTGCGTCCCTGCTGGCGAACGCAGAAAGTGACGGCCCCGCCCCCCGGCGCGCCGGCCCGCTTACGGTCGGGCAGACCTGGACGGTGAGCGGCCCTATCGACGGACGCACCGTGACAACCACCGTGAACATTCCGGATCTTTTCGACGTGCCCGACGGTAACGCCAGCGTGAACGGCCGCGACCAGGCGGACGCCTTCTCCAGCGGCCGCGCGGGTTTCACGGTCGCGACCTTTGACCCGTCGCGCCGCACGCTGCGGTTCGACTGGATCGCCGAGAACGGCGGGGTGTACTCCTGCCAGATCGAGACGCTGCTGTCCATGCCGTACAACGGCCGCCTGACCCTGAGAAGTGCCGGGACCACAGCCATGGGCACCTGCACCGCCACGACGAGTTCCTAAGCTGTCAGGGTCCAGGGTCGCCGCGCATTCTCACTGCGCGGCGACCCTCCGTGGGGCACAACACCGTTACCAGAGGTAGGTGTCACTCCAGGCCTCACCCCGCCGGATGAAGGGCGCGCGGGTGCCCAGCACGCGGTGGCCGCCTTTTACGGCCGCGCGCACCACCACACGTGGATCCAGGCGCTCATGAACGGTGCGGGCGAAGGCCACCTCGTCGCGCACGTCCAGACTTCCGCCGCTGGCCACCGAGTCGGTGCCCACCGCGACCTCCACGCCGGCCGCCGCGAAAGCGGCCCAGGGAAACACGCCGCACTCCAGGTGATGGTTGCTGCGGGGGCAGGTCACGACTGCACTCCCGGCGCGGGCCACGCGGGCGATGTCATTACGGGTGACGTTCACCACGTGCACCAGCGTGGGGGCGCCGCGCAGGGCGCCCAGGTCGTCGAGGTAGCGCACCGGGGTCAGCTCGGGCTCTGGTGGCCGGCCGATCACGGACTCGAAGGTGGCCGGGTAGTAGACGGGCAGACGGTGCGTCCAGAGTGGCCCGCCGCCGGTGGCGAACAGTTCGAGTTCGGCGGGATGTTCGGCCACATGAATCTGCACCGGGAGGCCCTCACCGGCGGCGTACTCGGTGAGCAGGCGCATCAGGCGGTGACTGACGGTGTACGGCGTGTGCGGGGAGAGGCCCACACGTGGCCCACCGGGGCGCTCCAGCGTGCGCCAGCGGTCGAGCCGCTCGCGCACGAGCCGGAAGGTTTCGTCGGCGCGTTCAGGCAGGGCGCCGAGCGCCTCGTAGTACAGAACACCCTGCAGGTCCTCGCGGGCCAGCAGGGTGTCCATGACGTCCGGGGTGTGCATGTACACGATGTCGCCCACGCCGCCCGCCCCCAGCGCGGCGAGCGTCTGTGCCCCTGCCTGCGCCGCGGGGGCGCCGCGCCGGTCGCGCTGCGCGATCACGACTTCCGGCAGCCAGCGGAAGTAAGGCAGGGCCTGGAATTCGTAGGTGCTCATGTCCAGGTGCGTATGGGCGTTCACGGGGGGCGGAGCGATCACGGCGTGATGCCCGGCGTGGGTGGCGTGCGGGTACGCGGCGCGCAGCGCGTCCGGGTGCCCGGTGGCGGCCACGGTGCGGCCGACCACGACCACCGCGCCGGGACTCTGCGCGCCGCCCATACCGGTGTACAGCACGTCGCAGGTCAGGAGGCGCGGGGCGTGCGGGTCTGCGGGCGTGGTCATGCGCGCCATGGTACGCCCGCCGTGGAACCGGGGGCGTCCGGGTGGCCGCTCAGTGGGTGACCTGCGGCGTCTGCCCGGCCTGCTCCTGGGCGAGGCGCTCCCAGTTGATGCGGCGGCGGCGCCACTCGAAGATCATGACCTTGGCGATCTCCTCGGCGCTGCGGGCCAGGAACACCCCCCACACACCCAGCGGGGAGTACAGGCCCAGCCCGATGGCCAGGGGAAGGCCCACCACGAAGGCGCCCACGACGTCCCCGAGAATGACGCCCTTGCCGTCGGCGGCGCCGGGCAGCACCCCGCCGCCGATGATCATGTTGCGGACCTTCACGACCTGGGTGACCGCGCTGATCAGGATGCCAATCAGCGCGATGTGGTGCACGTCGCTGCCCACACGGGGGAACAGACCGGGCACCAGGAAGGCGCTGGCCGCGAACAGCAGGCCGAAGCCCACGCCGGTGACGAGGCCGGTGCGGCTGATGCGGGCAAGCCACAGGCGCGCGCTGTTCGGGTCGCCAGCGCCCAGTGCCCGGCCGATGAACACGGTGGCGGCACTCATCAGACCGAAGGAGCCGACGATGAAGATCCCTTCGAGCGTTCCGACGATCTGACTGGCGGCGAGCGCGGCGGTCCCGACGCGGGCGTACACGGTGGCGTACAGGAAGCCGCCCAGACTCCAGGCAAATTCGGTGAAAGCAATGGGCGCGCTGATGCTCAGGAGGGGGCCGGCAATCGCGCGCCAGCTGTCGCGGGCCGGGAGGGCCAGGGCGGCGAGGTGACGCGGCCCGTAGATCTGCGCGGCCAGCAGCGTGAGTTTCAGCAGGTTGGCGATCACCAGGGCCCACGCGGCGCCCACCACGCCCATCTGCGGGAGTGGACCGACCCCGAAGACCAGGCCGTACGCGGTGAGACTTTCGACGATCACGGTAATGACCGTGGCGACCAGGGGCGTGCGGGCGTGCCCGAGGGAACGCAGGGCGCCGCTGAGCATCCAGGCGAGGGTGCCAGGGATCAGGGCAAGCATGCTGACCTGCATGTAGGGAATCGCAGCGAGGGTGACGCGGGGTTCACCGCCCGCGAGGCGCAGCAGTGAGCTGGCGCCCAGAACGATGGGGAGGGTCAGGACGGCGGCGAGCAGCAGGCTGGTCAGGAGGCTGGTGGTGAGGGTCTGGTTCACGCCGGCGCGGTCGCCGGCACCGTGGCGCCGGGCGACGAGGATGCTGGTGCCGCTGCCGAGGGCGCCCAGGGTGATGAAGAACAGGAAGCCGAGGCTGCCGCTGAGTCCGACTGCGGCGACCGCGACGGCGCCCAGGGTGCCCACGATAATCTGGTTGACGAAGGTCAGGACCAGCTGAATCACCATTTCGAGACTGACGGGCACCGCGATGGCGGCGATTTCACGGGCCGGGCTCTTGATCGATTCAGATGGAGGCGGGGAAGAGGCGTGCACGGCAGACATGACCCCCACCCTACACCCGGGCGGTCAGGGCAACATCGGCCATCTGGCCCAGCCGTCAGAGCGGGCAGACCATAGGCAGCTGATGTTTTCATTTGGCACCTATTTTTCATTTTTTCTTGACATCTATCAAGCAGCGCGCCAGAATGCCGCACAAGAGGCAGCCTTCATGACCCAGGACCCCAGCGTGACCCCCGACCAGACCGCCCCCCTGATCCCCGCAACAGCGTGGGCGATCATCGACTCCACCCTGCGGGAGGGCGAACAGTTCGCACGCGGGAACTTCAAAACGGACGACAAGATTGAAATCGCCCGGGCCCTCGACGCGTTCGGCGCCGAGTTCATTGAGGTGACCACCCCGATGGTCAGCGCCCAGACGCACGCCGACATCCGCCGGCTCACCGGACTGGGCCTGAAGGCCAAGTTCCTCACGCACGTCCGCTGCCACATGGACGACGTGCAGCGCGCCGTGGACACCGGCGTGGACGGCCTGGACCTGCTGTTCGGCACCAGCTCGTTCCTGCGCGAGTTCAGCCACGGCAAGAACATCGGGCAGATCATCGAGGCGGCGCAGGAGGTGATCAGCTGGATCAAGACCCACCATCCGGACCTGCAGATCCGCTTCAGCGCCGAGGACACCTTCCGTTCGGAGGAAGCCGACCTGATGGCCGTGTACCGCGCCGTGTCGGACCTGGGCGTTCACCGCGTCGGACTGGCGGACACGGTGGGGGTCGCCACGCCGCGGCAGGTGTACACCCTCGTGCGTGAGGTCCGCAAGGTCATTCACGCCGAATGCGGCATTGAATTTCACGGGCACAACGACACCGGCTGCGCGGTCAGCAACGCCTACGAGGCGGTGGAGGCCGGCGCCACGCACATCGACACCACCATCCTCGGAATCGGGGAGCGCAACGGCATCACGCCTCTGGGCGGGTTCCTGGCACGCATGTTCACGTTCGACCCACAGGGCCTGATCGACAAATACAACCTGGACCTGCTGCCCGAACTGGACGCCATGATCGCCCGCATGGTGGGACTGCCCATTCCGTGGAACAACTACCTGACCGGCGAATTCGCGTACAACCACAAGGCCGGCATGCACCTGAAGGCCATCTACCTGAACCCCGGGGCCTACGAGGCCATCCCACCCGGCGTGTTCGGCGTGGGCCGCCGCATTCAGGCGGCGAGCAAGGTGACCGGCAAGCACGCCATTGCGTACAAAGCCCGCGAACTGGGGCTGCATTACGGGGAGGACGCCCTGCGGCGCGTCACTGATCACATCAAGGCCCTCGCCGAGCACGGCGAGCTGGACGACGCGCACCTCGAGCAGCTGCTCCGGGAGTGGGTCAGTGCCTGACGCCGGAACCAGCACCGCCCTGACCCTGCGCGGCACGCACCGGACCACTTCAGGGGGTGAGGTGCCCTGTGCGGACCACCACATGATCTGCTCCTGCCGGTCCCGGAAAATGACCCCATGACTCCTCCCGATGCGGCCACCCGGACCCTGCCCCTCCGCTACCGGGCCTTTGCAGACCGGGGGGCCGGTGGCAAACCCGTGACCGTGTTCCTGAATCCCGGCGACGAGCAGGACCGCGCCAGGCAGGCCGGAACGCCTCTGAGCGTGTTCGTGCAGGCCAGCGACCCGGCCAGCGTGACCCTGAGGGTCTTCACGCCGCACGGCGAGAAAGGCAGCAGTGACAGCGCCGCCATTGCCGCCCTCAGCGCCCTGCAGGAAACGGGCCTCCTGCTGGACGTGGTTGAGGTCACCCAGGGTGACCCGCAGACCGGCGCAGAAGTGCAACCGGCGCAGCTGTGCGGCGGAGAGTGGCTGCTGCGTCAGGGCCTGGTGACCGTGCAGGCCGTCCACGCGGACCTCTCCCCTCTCGGCCTGACCTCCGGAACGGCCTGGGTGGCCGCCACGAACCGCACGAACCTCGTGGCGGAAGTTGCCGACCTGCCCGCCCTGGACGCCTTCACCCCGGATGACGCGGCCATCAGCGCCGTGAACCGGGCCACCGGCACGACCGGCCTGATCCTGTTCACCCCGGGCGGCCCGGCCCGCGCGGAGGTCAGCTTCCGCGCCTTCGGACCCCTGAAAGGCTTCTCGGAAGACGCCGCGAGCAGCAACATGCTCGCCTGCCTGACCGGCGTGCTTGACCACCTCAACCACCTGCCGGAGGGCGCCACCCTGATCCGCGCCGCCCAGCGCCGCCCCGGACAGCCCGCCCGCCTGAGCGCCCAGTACGCCCGCACGACCGGCGGCACAGACGTCTGGGTGGGTGGCCCCGCCACACCCGACACCCCCTGAGGGCCGCGCCGTCAGAAGGCGACAGCCTCACGGAAGACGCCGGCGGCGGCCCGTAGACTGACGTCATGGAGCTTCTACTCGACCTTCACCCAGACGCCTATCCGCTTGACGGGTTCCGGCGCCGTCAGCTGCTTGAATGGGTGTTCGAACAGGGCGTCGGTACCTTCGACGCCATGACCAACCTGCCTGCCGCCACCCGGCAGGACCTCACCGCGCGCTACACCCTGAACCCGTTCAGACTCATCGAGACCGTGCGCAGCTCCGACGGCAGCGTGAAGTACCTGTTCACCCTGCACGACGGCCGGCAGATGGAAGCGGTCTACATGCCGTACCTGGACCGCAAGACCATCTGCGTGTCCACCATGGTCGGGTGCCCGGCCCGCTGCGCGTTCTGCGCCACCGGAGCCATGGGCTTCGGCCGGAACCTCACGCCCGGCGAGATTGTCGGGCAGGTGCTGGCCGTGGCCGGCGGCGAGGGCGTCGCCCCGCGCGAGATCCGCAACCTGGTGTTCATGGGCATGGGCGAAGCCATGCTGAACTATGACCACACCATGCTGGCCGCCCGCATCCTGCTGCACCCGCAGGCCCTCGGCATGAGCAAACGCCGCGTGACGCTCTCCACGGTGGGCATTGCCAAGGGCATCCGCCGCCTGGCGGCCGAGGACGACCTGGGCATCAAGCTGGCCATCAGCCTGCACGCCCCCGATGAGGACACCCGCCGGAAGATCATCCCGACCGGCAACGTCAATTCGATCGAGGAAATCATGGCGGCCGCCCGCGAGTACCAGGAGGTGACCGGCCGGCGCATCACCATGGAGTACACGATGCTGCGCGACATCAACGATCACCTGTGGCAGGCGGAACTGCTTGCCGAACTGCTGCGCGGCCTGGTCAGCCACGTGAACCTGATTCCCATGAATGCCTGGACCGGCTCAGGGTTTGAAAGCAGCACCGAGGAGCAGATCCAGGCGTTCTACGACCTGCTGGAAACGCGGGGCGTCGACGTGAGCGTCCGGCGGTCCCGCGGCCGGGACGCAGGGGCCGCGTGCGGCCAGCTGGCCCTGAAACGCCCCGGCGCCACCACCGGCGTGGCCCCTGCCTGAGCCTCCGACAGATGAGTAAGGGTTACGAGAGAGCTAAATGCTAGGCTACAGACGTTTCCGCACATCAGGAGGCCACTAAGGTGACGCAACACACACGTACCGTTCTGCTGGGGCTCACGCTGACCCTCGCCTCACACGGGGCGGCGCAGACCATGATCGAAACGGTCAGCACCATCGGCATTCAGAACACCCTGCAGTCCACCGGCACCCCCGCACTGCCCAACGTCACGGTCCCTGCCGCGCAGGGCGCCACCGACCCCACCACGCCCACCAGCGGCACGCCAGCCCCCGTGGTCACCCCCCTCACCGCCGAACAGCAGGCCCAGCTGGCCCAGGCCCGCGCCGCGTACCAGGCGAACAACCTCACGCAGGCCCGCACGCTGTTCGAAGCGCTGATCACGCAGAACTACACCAACCCCGACCCGCACTTCGGCCTGGCGCTCACCCTGGTCGCCCAGAACGACCTGCGCGGCGCCACCTTTGAACTCACGCAGTTCACGGCGCTGGCCCCCACCCGCTTCGAAGGTCCCTACAACCTCGGCGTGATCGCCGCGCGCCAGGGCAACCACGACGAGGCGCTGCGCCTCTTCACGCAGGCAGCCACGCTGATGAAAGACCAGGCCAGCCCAGCGGCCTCGCGGCAGGTCCTTGAAGCTCTGGCCGCCGAGCAGACCCGCAAGGCCGACTTCACCGGCCTGACCGGCACGCTTACCGCCCTGAATGCCCTGGACCCGAAGGATCCGGACGTGCAGTACCGCCTCGCGCAGGCCCGCACCCTCAGCGGCCAGGGCGCCGCCGCCCTCCCCGGCGTGTACACCCTGCTGCAACAGGCGCCCGGCCGTGTGGACGCCGCGCTCCTCCTGGCCGACATCTACGTCGGCCAGAGCCTGCCCGACCGGGCGCTGCGCGAACTTGACGCCGCCACCAGCCGCGCGCAGACCGGCGAAGGCCGCGCCACCCTCCTGCTGCGCAAGGCCAGCATCCTCGAACAGACCGGTGACACCCGCGCTGCCGTGTTCGCCGCGCAGGCCGCCACCCGCCAGGACCCCAAAAACGCCGCCGCATTCGCCCGTGAAGGCGAACTCCGCGTGCTGCGCAACGACCGCCCCGGAGCGCTCACCGCGTACCTGAACGCCGTGAAGCTCGCCCCCCAGACCGCCTCGTACCGCGCCGCTCTGGCCGCCGTGCGCCTCACCCTCGGGCAGAACGCTGACGCGCAGCGCGACGCCGCGCTGACCCTCACCCTGCGCCCCGATGACGCCACGCTCGCCCGCGCGCTGTTCGTGCAGGGCGTCGCCGCGTACCGCCAGGGCCGGTACGCCCAGGCACGCGCCGCGCTGCAATCCAGCCACACCCGCGCTCCGAGCGCCGACACGGTCCTGTGGCTCGGCCTGAGCGCCTACGCCGCCAAGGACTACCCGGCCGCGGCCACCGCGCTCGGTGAGAGCGTGAAACTCAACCCCACGCCCACCGCCCGCCTGAACCTCAGCAGCGCCCTGCTCGCCAGTGCCCGCTACCCCGAAGCTGAAGCCGTGCTGCGCGGCCTCGTCAGCGAAAATCCGAAGAACGCCGAGGCGTGGTACCTGCTGGGTCTCACGCAGCGCGCCCAGGGCCGTGAAGCCGAGGGGCGCACCGCTCTGAAAACAGCGGCGACACTCGGCAACGCCCGCGCCCAGGGGGCCCTGAAATGAGCGGCGCCGCCCGACCCCGCCGCTGGCCGGACCTGATGATCGGCACGCTCGTCGTGCTGCTCCTGGGAGGCTTCGGCGCGCTCATCCTGCGCCCTGCGCCCACCGCCACCCCCGCTCCCAGCCCAACCGGAAGCGCAGAGGCCACCGACATTCCCGCGGCGCCCAGCGTCAACACTGCCGCGGAGAGCACCACCGACACAGCGCCCATGACGGCCGCACCCACCGGAAGTGCGGAGGCCGCAGCCGAGTCCCCGGCCAGCACCGCCACGGCAGCTGAACCCACCACCGAAGAAGCGCCCGTCATCGCCGCCGCACCCATCGGCGCACCGGACCCCGCTCTGAGCGACCCCGCGCCCTCGACCGACACCAGCACCACCACACAGGCCACCAGCGACCCGGCCAGCACCGACCCCGCTGACAAGGCCACCGACAACACCACCCCCGCCACGGACACTGCACAGGTCACTCCCCGCAGCGGCGGCGCCGTTGCCGCCAGCGAACAGCGCGTCCCCCTACGCAGTGACTACCGCATCAGTCTCGGCAGCTTCCGCAGCGAGGACGCCGCCCGCAGCGGCACCGCCAGCGTCAGCGGCCTCGGCTACACCGTGTACCCCATCGACCTTGGCAGTGAAGTCGTCGCGCAGATCGGGCCCTTCACGGACGAAGCGGCTGCTCGTCAGGCCCTCGCCGACGTACAGCGTGCCTACCCTGGCGCTCTCCTCTACCCGCCACGCGGCCGCTCCCTGACCGGCACCTCCACTCCGGCTGCAGCCGCTTCTACTTCTCCATCCAGCCCGAGCGCCCCGGCAGCCACCGAGCCCGCAGCACCTGCCGACACCACCGCCAGCACCCCCAGCCCCGCCGCCGACGGTCCGACGTACCTGCAGGTAGGGGCGTTCGACCGCCTGGAAAGCGCCCAGAACCTCGTCCAGCAGCTTCGCGATCTGGGCTACGCGCCGACCGTGAATGCCCCCGAAGGCCGCAAGGTCACGGTGCTCGTCGGCCCGTACACCGGCGACCCCCTCAGCCGCACTGAAGCGCGCCTCGACGCCAACGGTCTGCCTCACTTCCGGGTTCGTTGATGGCTGAAATTCCCACCGCCGCCATCAGCCGCCTCGTCACGTACCTGCGCATTCTCGAACAGCTCGAACTGCAGGACGTCAGCCGCACCAGCAGCAACGACCTGGCCGAACGTGCCGGCGTCAGTGCCTTCCAGGTCCGCAAGGACCTCGCGTACTTCGGCCGGTTCGGCACGCGCGGCATGGGTTACACCGTGCCCATCCTGAAACGGGAACTTGTGCGCGTGCTGGGCCTGAACCGCACCTGGAACGTCGTGATCGTCGGCGTCGGCCGGCTCGGCCAGGCCATTGCCAACTACCCCGGCGCCAGCGACTACCAGTTCCAGTACGTCGGCCTGTTCGATGTGAACCCCACCCTCATCGGGCAGCAGGTCCGCGGCCTCACCGTGCAGCACCTTGACGCCCTTCAGGACTTCACACGCACCAACCCCGTCGACATGGGTTTCCTCGCTGTTCCCCCCGAACGCGCCCAAGACGCCGCGCAGGCACTGGCAGACGCAGGCCTCAAAGGCATCCTGAACTTCGCTCCCACCGTCATCCAGCCCCGCACCATCGACCGCCCAGGCCACCAGGACGTCAGCGACGAGTGGCGCGGCGTGATCGTGGAGAACGTCGACTTCCTCGCCGGCATGAAACGACTCGCGTTCTACATCCTCAACCCACACCTTAAAGACGCTCCCACCCCGGAGGACCCCGCATGAAACGATTTGCCCTGATCACTCTCCCCCTCCTGCTGGCTGCGTGCACCAACACGGCCACTCCTCAGGTCGGCATGACCCCCAGCATCAACGGCGCCGATATCAAGGTTGACGCGACCGTGACGTACGACGCGTCGGGCAACCCGACTTCCATCAGTGTGCTGACCACCACGACCCAGCCCACCGTTAACTTCAATGTCGCCCCGTCCAGCCTGGGCATGACCCTGACCGGCTACGAGGTCAAGGTCATGGACAGCGCGGGGACCCAGTTCGCCGGAACCGAAGGGCAGTACTCCCGGTCCTTCAGCGCCCGCGTTGCCGGCGGATACGCCTGCAAGAACGGTACGGCCGTCGACTACACCACCGACCAGTGCGACTTCGTCAACAAGGTTCCCTACGCCCGTACCGTGCAGCTCGGCCAGCTTCCCCTCCTGGTTGACGCCATTTCGAGAGAAGCACAAAACACCTTCGTCTCGGCCTTCCCAGATGATATGTGCCCCACACTGCGCATGAACGTCACCTTCACGGGCTACAACGACCTGAACAGAGTCATCACCCCCATCACCGTGACCAACGCCCCCATTCAGGTCACGTGCAACACCAAGTGAACCCCGGAGCGCTCACCATGACCAGAACACGAATCCCGGCCCTGGCCCTCACCACCACCCTCCTGCTGGCCGCCTGCGGTCCCAACGTCCCCACCACCCCCGGAGGCACCACTGGTGGCGGCACCGGAGCTGGCAGCGGCGCACCGACCGTGAACATCATGTCCGCCAGCGGAAGCACCCTGAGCAGCACAACCCTGACCGGGCCAGTGGCTCAGTTCCGCCTCACCCTTGCCGATCAGGACGGCACGATCACCGGTGTCAAATGGGTCGTCACACAGGGCGGCACTACCGTCGCCCAGGGCACGCTGGCCAGCGCGGACATCAAGGCCGTGACGAGCCTGAACCTGCCCAGCCTGCCCGCCGGAACGTACACGCTGACAGTCACTGCTACTGACAACAGCGGAAAGACCGGCACAGCCACCGCCCAGTTTATAGTTGATGCCCAGCGCCCCTCGCTGACGAGCGTGAAGGTTGACGGGACGGGCGTCACCAATGGCGCCACCCTGGACCGACTCGTGAATCAGAGCGCCATCCTGACCGTCACTTCGACGGACAATACCAGCAGCCCGACCATCAGCGTATACAACGGCACCACCCTGGTCGCGCGCGACCAGGGTACCCTGACCTTTGATCTGAAGAACAACAACGCTGGTCCGGCCATTTACACGATCGTCAGCACCGACGCCGTCGGCAACAGCGTCAGTCAGACGTTCACGGTCAACTACGCCCAGACCAACACCGAGACCGCCGCGCCCGTCCCGGTCCTGCTCATCAACAACACCGACGCCGAACCGTACAGCAACGTTCTCAGCGTCACCGCTTCGGCAGGCGTGGCCCCCGGCGTCAGCGTGAAACAGATGATCCTGCAGATCACTGATGCCAAGGGCATCGTGGACACCAACACGTTCACCAGCACGGCTGAGAACGCCACCTTCAACATTGACACTACCAAATACCCGGACGGCACGCTGAAACTGCAGCTCTTCGTCGTGGACAGCACCGACAAGCGCGGGCAGAGCGCCGTGAAGACTGTGCAGATCGCCAACAGCGTCGCCCCGACCATCACGGTCGTCTCACCCACCAACGGCGCGAACGTCAGCGGCCCGACACAGGTCAAGGTGCAATTCCGTCAGAACAACACGGCGTTTACATTCCAGCCCGCCACCATGACGCTGGATATCATCGACTCGCGTGGCGCGGTCGTGACAACCCAGACGGCCCCGATCGTCCCCACGAACCAGGGTCTGTGGGAAGCGACCACCACGGTTGATTTCAACGCCACGCAGTACCTGAACGCGGGCTATACCCTGCGGGCAAGCGCGAACGTGAAACTCGCGAATGAAACGATCACGCGCAACCTGACTGCCACCAGCGCCGTGAACAATCAGTCCTCGGTCGGCGAGGCACCCGCGTTGAACATCCTGCTGCCCTCCTTCTTCGACCCACAGGCCACACTGCGCCCAGTTCTGACTCGGAAAAGTGCAGTGGCCATCCAGGTGAGTGACAGCGATGCGATCCGCCAGGTACAACTGCAGTTCGTCTGCGACGCGCTTACCAAGCTTCCCACCCAGACATGCAACACCGACGCATATAACTACAACATCCCAATTGGGCGCGCCGGTCTGTTCTATCGGGTTTTCAACACTGGAGTCCTGATGGACGGCCAACCTTTCGTTGAGAACGGGAACTACGTCTTACGCGTCACAGCAACCGACCAGGCCGGTCACGCGAACATCAAGGAGATGAACGTCGTGGTCGACCGCAGCAAGGCAGGGATTGCAAACCTGATGTCAAACCACACGTACATTGAGGATAACGGCGGGAGCAAGCTCACGCCGACGACCGCGAACTGGTATATCGGGCCGGATCCAGTAACCGGTGTACCCACCTACAACACGAATGTAAACGTGGTTCGAGTGTTGGACTTGTGGTACAGCTCCAACGATGCAGGAATCGCCGATGAAACTCCCTCACTGATTGGCATCAATCCAGAAGTCAATGCTGGCAGCGTATTCACAACTCGAAACATTGCATTTGGGAAGGAAGGCACTTACCGGAACAGCTTCCTGATTCAGGATCTCACCACAGGTGTAGTGGAGTTCTACCCAGGTGGACAGGTGATCGTCACCTCGCGTCAATAAACGTTCAGCTTCGGGGCTCAGGGACCGCAATGTCACCTGGGCTTTGTCCTTGCCAAGAGGTACCACCTGTATTTCACTAGCCCTTAAGATCGTGGTCGGGTTCTTCAAGGAGCAGCCAGAGTTGCCGCTCCTGTTGAGCTGCAGTGTGCTGGGCGTCCAGCAGGACCTGTTCGACGTCATGGGCGAGGTGAGGGTGGCGTTTTTTGAAGTGGGCGTAGTCGCAGAGAATAAGAGCGTAGCGTGGTCGGGTCTGGTTGGGGTCAGTCAGGACGTCGTACAGGGCGTCCCAGTTGCGGCCGAAGGTGTCGCGGAGGCCCAGGCCCTTGAGAAAGGCGAGCATGAGCGATTCCTTGTCGTGGATGGTACCGAAGTCAATTTCCCTCAGGGTGATCTGGTACCCGGCGGCGATGATTCGTGGTTCTTTCGGTGCGGTCTGGAGGCCCTGCGGTGGTTCGTTGAAGATCTGGATCACGGCTGGATCCTCCGGAACGTGTTGTAGTGGTCGGCGGTGTAGTAGCAGTCGTTCAGGCTGGTGGTGGGTTGCCCGCCGCAGATGATGCGCCGTGCGCCCCGGTCGGTTTCGCCGGGGGTGGGAACGGTGTACTCGCGGTAGTAGCCGCTGGGTTGCCGGGGGAGGTGGCGTTCGCGGTTGCCGAAGGTGCTGCCGTCTTTCGCGTAGCGGAAGGGGCCGCCCCGGCTGATCTGCTGGAGGATCTGCTGACCTTCGCGGGGCAGAGCCTGTCTTGCGATGGTGTTGCGCTCGTTGCGGGTGGTGGGGGCTGGGGCTGTGCGTGACGAGGGTGGGGGGGTGGTGCTGGGTTGCGTCTGGGGTGCGGGGGTGTCGCAGGCGGCCAGGAGGGCGGCGAGCAGCAGGGCCAGGGCGGGGCGGTGGCTCACGGGGTCAGTGTAGGCTGCGGCTGTCCAGCCAGCGCAGCAGGTCGTCTTGCAGGTGGGTTAATCCCTTGTATTCGGTCTGCTGGGGGGTCATGGAGCGGATGGCGGTCGCGAGGGCGTGGGCGTGGTGGGGGGTCTGCACGGCCTGGGTGAGGGGATGCGTGAGGGGCCGGATGGTGAAGAGGGCGCCGTGTGCGTCCGGGAAGCCGGTGAGGGTCTGCCGTTCCACCCGCAGGTAGGCGTGGTGGGGGTCGAAGCGGGTGTGCGGGTGGCGGTCAGCGTCGGGGGGCGCAGCGGGGTGGTGGTCGAGCCGGTCAGTCATGCTGAGCCCCCAGGCGAAGCGGATGAACGGGCCTCGGTCGATGACGGCGTCCATGAGGCGTGGCGCGGTGGCGTTCATGGGGGCGCTGCCAGGGATGGGCGCGTGGACGTGGGTGAAGTTCCGCCCGAGTTTGTCGCGCGGGTCCCAGTGCTGTGGACTCAGGACGTGCGTGGCGGCCAGCCAGTCCGCCTGGGTGTGGGGGTCGCGGGCGATGAGGGCGAGGTCCTCTTGCATGTTCAGGCCGAGGAAGTCCAGGGCGTGCAGGGGGGTGAGGTGCTGCACGAGGTGTGCGTGGGGGGCCGGGAAGCGCTGGAGGTGGTCCAGGGCGTTCCAGCGGGGGTGCAGGGTGGCCTGCCAGCCCAGGAGGCCGTTGCGGAGGGTGTGGCCGTCCCAGGTGATGAGGCCGGCGCTGTTCGTGGCGAGGGTGCAGGCCACGTGGGTCAGGGCCGCTTCGCGCAGGTTGGGGGTGAGGGCGGCTTCGCCCATGTACTGGTGGGGGGCGCGCTGGTGGGCGGCGGCCTTGCTGGCGATGAAGGCGGGGTACGTGTCGTCCAGGGTGAAGGTGTGGTGTTCGGGTGCGGGTGGGTCCAGCCACGGGATGGGTTGGTGGCCGAGGCGGTACAGGCCGGCGTTGACGGCGTACGTTCCGGTCATGAACGGGCGGTAGAGGGTGGGGGGTGCCACACGGTGATTCTGGCAGACAGGCGGCGGGCGGCCCCAGCCTGGCCGGGCCGCCCGCCGTGGGGTGGGGTCAGGCGAGGTTGCCGTTGTTGAGGACGCCGGTGGCGATCAGGGTGAGGATAATGAGGCCGACGATCACGCGGTAGATGGCGAAGGGTTTGAAGTTGTTGGTGGACACGAACCTCAGCAGCCACCCGATGGAGAGGTAGGCCACGGCGAAGCTGACGGCGGCGCCCAGCAGCACGTTGAGCACGCCGATCTCGGCCAGGATGTCGCGGCTTTTGATGAAGTCCAGCAGGGCGGCGCCGCCCAGGGTGGGGACGCCCAGGTAGAAGCTGAAGCGGGTGGCGGTGGGGCGGTCGAGGCCGAGGACCATGCCGCCGAGGATGGAGCTGGCGGAGCGGGAGAAGCCGGGCCACAGGAGCGCGAGGCATTGCAGCGCGCCGATCATGAAGGAGCGGCGCACCCCGATGGTTTCGATGGCGTGCACGCTCGGCGTGACCCGGCGGCTTTCGATGAGCCACATCAGGATGCCGCCCACGATGAGGGCCCAGGCGACGACACTGGGGCGGAACAGGTGCGCTTTGATGGTGTCCCCGAACAGGAGGCCGAGGATGACGGCGGGAATGCAGGCGACGAGAACGCCCAGCCAGAGGGTCTGCTGCGTCTGGTCGCGGCCGATGTGGCGGATCTGCAGGAAGTCCTTCCAGTAGTAGGCGAGCACGGCGAGGATCGCGCCGCCCTGGATGACCACTTCGAACGTGTCCTTGACGTCTTTGGTCCAGGGCACGCCCATCAGGTTGCCGGTGAGGATCAGGTGCCCGGTGGAGCTGATCGGCAGGAACTCGGTGATTCCTTCGACGATGCCGTAAACGAGGGCGTAGAACCAGTCCATAAGGGCCAAGTGTAGGGCCAATCGTGTGGCGGGGTGCGTCCCCCTTTCGGTGCAGACTGACGCATGGATCTGGAGGGGTATGTGGCGCGGTGGGCGCTCACGCCGGACGGGGAGCGGCGCTGCACGCACAGCAGTGATTTGCTGCCGGTCTGGTGGGAGGGGCGCCCGGCGATGCTGAAGGTGGCGCGCAGCGTGGAGGAGGAGCGCGGGAATGCCCTGATGGTCTGGCTGGGCGGGGTGGGCGCGGCGCGGGTGTACCGGCATGCGGGCCGGGCGCTGCTGATGGAGCGGCTGGAGGGGGCGGGGAGTCTGGCGGCGCTGGTGGCCTCCGGGCAGGATGATGAAGCGACGCGTGTGCTGTGCGGCGCGGCGGCGGGGGTGCACCGGCCGCGGCCGGAGGAGCCGGGCATGCTGCCGCTGAGGGCGTGGTTCAGGGCTCTGGCCGGGGCGGCCGGGCATGGCGGCACGTTCGCGGACGCGTGGGCCGCGGCGCAGGGGCTGCTGGGTGACCAGCGGGACGTGTGGCCACTGCACGGGGACCTTCACCACGGCAACGTGCTGCGAAGCGCGGAGCGTGGCTGGCTCTTGATTGATCCGAAGGGTCTACTGGGGGAGCGCACTTTTGATTTCGCGAACATGCTGTGCAATCCCGGCCTGGAGGACGCGCTGCGCCCGGGGCGGCTGGAGCGGCAGGCGGGAGTGATTGCCCGGACAGCGGGGTTGGAGGCCGGGCGGCTGCTGGCGTGGGTGGGGGCGTACGCGGGGTTGTCTGCGGCGTGGCACCTGGAGGACGGGCAGCCTGTGCAGGCGGAGCAGACTCTTCAGGTGGCGGCGGCTGCGCTGGCCCTCTCCCACCGGAGTGCGAAATGACGTATAGTTGTCGTTTGGGTGCCCCCGTGATCCTGCCCTGCGCGCTCGAGCGTCGCGCTGCGGCCTGGCCCTGAACATGCGTCACTGCCCGTTGGGGATGCTGACGCCGGGCTGGCACGAGGACGGCAAACTTTTCCCACTTTCAACGCTCAGGAGTCACCATGTCCTACATCAGCATGAAGCAGCTGCTGGAAGCCGGAGTTCACTTCGGTCATGAAACCAAGCGCTGGAACCCCCGGTTCAAGCGGTTCATCTTTGCCGAGCGCAACGGCATTTTCATCATCGACCTGCAGAAGACCCTCAAGCAGGTGGACCGCAGCTTCGACTTCATCAAGGAACTCTCCGAGCGTGGCGGCGTCATCCTGTTCGTCGGCACCAAGAAGCAGGCTCAGGAGATCGTGGAGCTCGAGGCGCGCCGCACGGGCATGCCCTTCGTCACCAGCCGCTGGCTCGGTGGGATGCTCACGAACTTCAAGACCATGCGCACCCGCATTGACCGCCTGAACGAACTCGACGAACTGTTCGAGTCCGGCCGCATCAATGACCGTCTGAAGGCCGAGCGCATCAAGCTCGCCGCTGAGCGCGAGCGTCTGCAGCGCTTCGTGGGTGGCATCCGCAAGATGACCCGTCTGCCCGACGCGATTTTCGTGGTGGACCCCACCAAGGAAGTCATCGCCGTGCAGGAAGCGAACAAGCTGGGGATTCCCGTGATTGCCCTGGCCGATACCGACAGCGATCCTGACGTGATCGACTACATCGTGCCCGGGAACGACGACGCGATCCGCAGCATCCAGCTGATCACCCACCGCATCGGCGACCTGCTCGTCGAGGCGCGTGGTGGCGGCGAGGACGTCGGCGCGGCCGAAGAGGCCGAGCAGACCGACGCCACCGCCGAGCAGAGCGACAACTAAACCCAGTCTTGCCGGATTGAAGGGAGTGTCCGGCGCGCGCCGCCTGAGGACGCTCCCTTTTTCCCTGCTCACCCCCACCACCGCCGACAGGAGGCATGAACATGCTGGAATCGATCAAGAAACTCCGTGAACTTACGGGCGCAGGCATGATGGACGTCAAGAAGGCCCTCGCGGACGCCGGAAACGACGAGGAGAAGGCTGTTGCGCTGCTGCGCGAGCGTGGCATCGTGAAGGCCGCCAAGAAAGCGGACCGCGAAGCCAAGGAAGGCCTCGTGCGTTTCGTCGTGGACGGCAGCAGGGCCGCCATTGTCGAAGTGAACAGCGAAACCGACTTCGTGGCCCGCAACAGTGACTTCCAGGCGCTGGTGGCCGAACTGGCCCAGGCGGCCCTGAGCGCCGGCACCAACGACGTTGAGGAATTCCGGAACTTCACGCTGCCGAGCGGCGAAACGGTCGGCACGACCGTGGCGGCCGCTGCCGGCAAGATCGGCGAGAACCTCGTGCTGAACCGCGTGGCCTTCGTTGAGGGCAGCACGGTCGCCGGGTACGTGCACAGCAACGGCAAGATTGGCGTGCTGGTCGACCTCGACGGCGGCACGGAAGCCCAGGCGAAAGACGTGGCTCTGCACGTCGCCGCCGAGCGTCCTCAGTTCCTGACGCGCGATGAAGTGAACAGCAGCGACATCGAGAAGGAACGCGAGATCCTGACGAACAAGGCGCTGAACGAAGGCAAGCCGCAGCAGATCGTGGAGAAGATCGTCGAAGGTCAGATCGGCAAGTTCTACTCCGAGAAGGTGCTGCCCGAGCAGGCTTTCGTGAAGGACAACAGCCTGAGCGTCGCCAAGTACCTGGGCGGCGCGACGGTGAAGCGCTTCGTGCGTTTCGAGATCGGCGCGTAAAGCACCCCGGGGCCCCTCACGGGGCCCTTTCCACGCGCGGCCCCTTTCTTCCCTCCCCGGCAGCCGCCCGATCGGCTGCCGGTTTTCCCTGCGTCTCTCCTTCTTTCCGGCCGTGCGCGCGGCGTACCGGCCCCACACCGAGGTAATCATGTTCAAGCGTGTACTCCTGAAACTTTCTGGTGAGTTCCTGGCCAGTGAGTCGGGCTTCGGCATCAGCCCCGAGACGACCGCGGCGCTCGCCCGGCGGATCACGGAAGCGCTCGACGGCACCGACGTGGAACTTGCCGTGGTGATTGGTGGCGGGAACTTATGGCGCGGCGCGCGCAACGGTCAGGGCATGGACCCCGCCACGGCCGACTACATCGGCATGCTGGGCACCGTGATGAACGCCATGGCCCTGCAGGACGCCATGGAAAGCGCCGGCCGGCCCACCCGCGTCATGAGCGCCATTCAGATGGCCGCGGTGGCCGAGCCGTACATCCGCCGGCGCGCCATGCGGCACCTGGAAAAGGGCCGCGTCGTGATTTTCGGCGGGGGGAACGGCGCGCCGTTCTTCACGACGGACACCACGAGCACCCTGCGCGCCCTGGAGATCGGCGCGGACGTCGTCCTGATGGCAAAGAACAAGGTGGACGGCGTGTACGACAGCGATCCGCGCAAGAATCCCGACGCGAAGTTCATTGCTCAGGCCACGCACCTGCAGGTGGTCGAGCAGCGCCTGGAAGTCATGGACGCCACCGCGCTGACCCTGTGCATGGACAAGAACCTGCCGATCGTGGTGTTTGATCTGTTCCAGGCCGGCAATCTGCGCCGCCTGCTGCTGGGCGAACGGGTCGGCACGCTGATTCAGAGCTGAGGGAGCGGCGCAGCTCATCAGGTAGACTAGGCCCACTTTCCCCGAAGGAGACTTTCCCATGGCTGACATGAAATCCATCCAGGCCGACACCCGCGAGAAGATGGGCAAGGCCATCGAAGCGCTGGAAAACAACCTCTCGGTGCTGCGCACCGGCCGCGCCAACCCGGGCATTCTGAAGAAGATCGTGGTGGAGTACTACGGCAGCACCATGCCGATTGATCAGGTGGCGAGCATCACCACGCCGGACGCCCGCACGCTGGTCATCACGCCCTGGGACCGCGGCGCGCTGAATCCCATTGAGAAAGCCATCCGCGACAGTGACCTGGGCCTGAACCCGAACAACAAGGGCGACACGATTTTCATCAGTCTGCCCATGCTGACCGAGGAGCGCCGCCGGGACCTCGTGAAGAACGCCAAGAGCTACTCCGAGGACGCCCGCATTGCGATTCGTAACATCCGCAAGCACTCGCTCGATGAGGTGAAGAAGGTCGAGGGCATCGGTGATGACGAGATCAAGCGCGGCGAAGCCGAGGTGCAGAAGATCACTGATGAGTTCATTGCGAAGGTGGACACGACCTTCCACAAGAAGGAGCAGGAAATCCTCGGGTGAGGCGGGCTGCCTCCGCCTTCCCTGCCTGTGACCGCCGGACTCGCCGGCGGCACATTCCACTTTCCCCCCGGGTTCCGGCCCGAAGGGAGGGCGCGTGGAGTCACTGAGCAGCCGCATCCTGACGAGTGTGGTGGGCTTCGTGATTCTCAGCGTGATTGTCTGGATCGGCTGGTGGGCCATGCTGCCCGCCCTGATCCTGGTGGCGATCATGGCGCTGTACGAGTACATCCGCATGCTGGACCGCAACGACATTGACGTGCGCCGCGTCAGCCTGGGCGTTTTCGCCGCGGCCCTGATGGTCGCGAGCCTGCCCATGTGGCCGCAGACCCCCTGGCCGGGCGGGTCGTGGCGGGAGGCGGTGCTGACCGTGGCGCTGGGGTACATCCTGGTCGTGGAGGTTATCCGTCCCGGGGAGCGGCCGCTGGAGCGCATCGTGTACTCCATGTTCGGGCTGCTGTATGTGCCGTGGCTGCTGGGGTACTTCCTGATGCTGCGGTACAGTCCGGACGAGCACAGCGGCCTGCTGTACTTTGCGCTGCCGCTGCTGGCGACCTTTGCGGCGGATATCGGCGGGTACTTCGTGGGGTACTTCTTCGGGCGGCGCAAACTGGCGCCCGAGGTCAGTCCCGGGAAGACGGTGGAAGGCGCCGTGGGCGGCCTGGCGTTCAGTTTTCTGATCGTCCTGGGGCTGACCACCCTGACCCACATCTGGACGCCGTTCGAGGCGCTGCTGTACTCGATTCTGGTGGCCAGCGCCAGTCAGCTCGGCGACCTGGCCGAGAGCCTGATCAAGCGGGCGCTGCGCACCAAGGACAGTGGTACGAGTCTGCCCGGGCACGGGGGCTTTCTGGACCGCATCGACAGTCTGCTGTTTGCGGTGCCGGCCACGTACCTGTTCCTGAACATCAGCGTCTTCACGCGTTAACAGGTGCAGGCAGGGCACGCAGGGACCAGCTTCTGCGTGCCCTGCCTGCGTGAACCGTGGGCGGTCCCGCGCACTTGTCACGGACAGTCCACTAGCATGCGCAGTGATGAGTCTTTCGGCGCACCACACGGAGAGCGGCGCGGGCGGCGGGGTGCAGCGCCTCGCCGTGCTGGGCAGCACGGGCAGTATCGGCACGCAGGCACTGGATGTGGCGCGCGAACGCGGGTGGCAGGTCACGGCGCTGGCCGCCGGGCGCAACCTGGACCGCCTGGAGGCGCAGGTGCGGGAGTTCCGCCCGGCCCTGGTCAGCGTTCACGAGGAGGTGCTCGGGGCAGCGCGCGCCCGGTTCGGCCACGTGCGGGTCATTGCTGACCCGGCCGAGGTGGCCGCGCAGCCCACGGATGTGGTGGTGAATGCCATGAGCGGCCTGATCGGTCTGTCGCCCACACGCGCGGCACTGGAGGCCGGGCAGGCTGTGGCGCTCGCCACCAAGGAAGCCATGGTGACCGCCGCTCACCTGATGTGGGACGCCGCCGCCGCGGGCGGGGGGCGGGTGGTGCCGGTGGATTCCGAGCACACCGGCGTGTACCAGTGTCTGACGGGGGAACACATGGGGGACGTTGCAGAGGTGATCCTCACGGCGTCGGGCGGGCCGTTCCGGGAAGGGCCAGTGGACCTGGGTGGCGTGACGCCCGAGCAGGCCCTGAGGCACCCGTCGTGGAGCATGGGCCCGAAAGTCACGGTGGATAGTGCGACCCTGATGAACAAGGGGCTGGAGGTCATGGAGTGCGCCAGCCTGTACGGACTGCCGCTGTCGCAGGTGGGGGTGGTGGTTCACCCGCAGAGCCTGATTCATGCGGCGGTGCGGTTCCGGGACGGCAGCCTCAAAGCGCAGTTCGGCCCGGCGGACATGCGCCTGCCTATTGCGTACGCCATTGATGCGGCGCCGGGCGGCATGCGGCATCCCGGGGACGTGCGCGGCGCGCGGCGCGGCCGTGAGGTCGGGGCGCACCTGGGGTGGCCGATGCGCGGCACGTGGGAGTTCCTCGCACCGGACCTGAACCGCTTCCCGTGCCTGGGTCTCGCCTACCGGGCCGGAAACGCGGGCGGGCTGCTCCCGGTGGCCCTGAACGCCGCGGACGAAGTTGCGGTGGAGGCCTTCCTGGCCGGGCAGATCGGGTTCCTGGAGATTCCGCGTCTGCTGGAACGCGTGCTGGATGAGACGCCCGCCGGCGTCCTGACCTGGGACGCGCTGAGCAGCACCGACGCCTGGGCGCGGACCCGGGCGCGTGAACTGGCGTCTCTGGGGGTGGGGGCATGAACATCGTGCAGGGCATCGCGGCGGCCCTGACGCCGCTGGGCCTGCTGTGGACGGTCCTGATCATCGGCGCTGCGACGTTCCTGCACGAACTGGCGCACTACGCGCTGGCCCGCTGGCAGGGTGTGCGCGTGAACTCGTTCAGTGTGGGCATGGGGCCTGTGCTGGTGCGGCGCGACTGGCGGGGCACCGAGTGGCGCCTGAGTCTGCTGCCCATCGGCGGGTACGTGGAGATTGACGGCATGACGCCTGAAGAGGACGGGCAGGGCGGGTACCGCCAGCCTACACGGGGGTTCGCGGCGCTGCCCGCCTGGGGGAAGGTGGCGGTGCTGCTGGCCGGACCGGTCATGAACCTGCTTCTCGCCATCGCCCTGATGACGCTGACTTTCAGTACGCAGGGGGTGGCCGTCCCGGACCGGGCGCGCATTGAGGAGGTGGTGGCCGGGTCCCGCGCGCAGACGCTGGGACTGCAGGTGGGAGACGTGATTACTGCCATTGACGGCACGGACATTCCGGACGCGGCGCAGGTGAACGGCCAGACGGTCGCCGGGTGGGAGAGTGTGCGCGCTGTCCTGACGCGGCCTGGCCCGCACACCTTCACGGTGGACCGCGCTGGTGAGACGCGCGACGTGCGGTTCGGCTGGACACCCGTCGTGAACGGCAGGCAGCAGCTGCTGGGCATCCGGTACGGCCCGGACGTGCAGCCCGTGGGGGTCGGCCCGGCGTTCGTGCGCTCCTGGCAGGTCACAGGTGAGGCGGTGCCTCAGGTGCTCCGCTCGTTTGCGGGCCTGTTCCAGCGGTTCTTCACGCTGGATCTCTCCCGGGACGAGGGCGTGAGCGGGCCGATCGGCACGGCCGAGATCGTTTCACGTGCGGCGGCGGTCAGCCCCTGGGCGCTGGTGCAGGTCGCGATCCTGCTGAACCTGTCTCTGGCGTTCTTCAATCTGATTCCCATTCCGGGCCTGGACGGCGGGCGCATCCTGCTGGTGCTGGTGGGCGCCCTGCGCGGCCGGCCGCTGACGTTCCAGCAGGAGCAGGCGATCAATTTCGCGGGTTTCGCGTTCGTGATGCTGCTGATGGCCTTTGTGGTTGTGCGGGACGTCAGCCGGTTCTTCTGAACGCGGCGGGGCCAGGGGACGACACTGCCCCCTGGCCCCGGGTCTGTCCATGTCAGGGCGCCAGGACCCGTTCCACACGGTCGCCCAGACCGGTAAGCACCTCGTACTCGATGGTGTCCCCCCAGGCAGCCACATCGGTCACGGTGAGGGTGTCCGGCTGCCAGAGAGTCACCCAGTCGCCGCGGCTCACGTTCAGGCCGGTGACGTCCACCATCAGCTGGTCCATGCAGATGCGGCCCAGGACGGGACGCCGCTCGCCGTTCACGAGGACCTGGGCGCGGCGGGTGGCGTTGCGGGGGTACCCGTCGGCGTACCCGATACCGATCGTGGCCACCTGCGTGTCCTGCGGGGCGCGCCACAGGCCGTTGTAACTGACGGTCTCCCCGGCGAGCGCGGTGTGCAGGTGCGTCACCTGTGCCTCCAGGGTCATGACTGGCCGCAGCGGCAGCACGCCGCGAAGGTGCGCCGGCACGTAGCCGTAGGACGCGAGGCCAGGCCGGGCGAGCCGCATGCCGGGCAGCGCGCCGAAGGAGAGGATTGCGCCGCCGTTCGCCGCGTGCGCCAGGACCGGCTCGGGCGTGGCGGGCAGGGCGTCCAGGACCGCCTGAAACCGGCGCAGCTGCTCATGAGCGAATCTCAGGTCCGGTTCGTCCGCCGTGGCGAAGTGCGTGTAGACGCCCTCAAGCTGCCCCCGCTCAGCGAGGCGCACCCCAACCTCTACAGCCTCCTCAGGCCGGGCGCCGAGCCGGTTCATGCCGGTGTCCACCTTCAGGTGCGCGCGGGCATGCGCAGGCAGAGCGTCCGCCTCGGCCAGGGACGCGACCGGTATGCGCACGCCCAGGTCCGCGAGGACCGCCACCTCCGGCGGGGTGGGCGGCGTGAGCAGCAGTACGGGCCGGCCGGGGGCCAGGGCGGCCACGACCTGCGCTTCGCGGGGCGTGGCGACCGCCAGCCCCCACACGTCGGGATGCGCGGCAGCCAGCGGCACGATCTGAGGCAACCCGTGCCCATACGCGCCGGCCTTTACAGGGAGCAGCAGGGGCGTGCCGCTGCGCGCGGCCAGCGCGGTGAGGTTGGCGTGCAGGTGGTCCGGGTGAATCAGGGCGCGGGCGCGGGCGGCGAGGGTCACGGGCGGATGCTACCCCCGCAGCGGGCCGGGTGCGCGGCGGGTGTCCAGCTGAACCGTCAGGAGCGGCGGCCTGTATGCTCTGAGGCAGTCATGCCAGTTTCCGTGTTGCCTGCCCGCCCTGCGTCCCTTCGCCTGCTTCTGCTGGGCGGCCTGCTGCTGCTCGCCGCTCCGGCCGCCGCGCAGACCGGCGGCACGCTGCCGCTGGTGTCGGTGGGGGACCGCTGGCCGCAGACGCAGGAAACGTACGTGATTCGCGTCTCCGCGCAGGACGCGGGCAAGCCGCTGGGGCTGGAGGTGTTCTCGCCGACGTTCAACCTCGCCGATTACGTGGATGGCCGGCGGGCCGACGGGTACTTCGGGGATGAACTGTACGCCAAGAACGAACCGTTCGAGACGACGTTCACCCTCACCGGCCCGGGCGGCCCGGTCGCGGAGCGCCGCTACGGCCTGAACCGCGAGCACACCTGGGAGGGCCTGTTCAGCGGCGGTCTGGCCGCCGGGACGTACACCCTGAAGGTCACCAGCAAAGGAAACGGCAAGAACGCGTTCGCGCTGCGGGTCGCGCCGCCCTTCTCGCTGGAGACGAGTGACTTCAGCGTGAACGCCCGCGCCTCGGACGAGGGACCGCTCCTCGCCGCCCGGGTGACCGTCCCGGCGGACTGGACCGGCAAGACACTCGGCCTCCTGAACTACGACGTGGACGGCCCGCAGGAGGCGGAACTGTGGGCGGTCCTGCCGGGCGGGCAGCGCGTGAACCTCACGCCCAGTGACAACGGCAAGACCGCCGCCGACACCTTCCGGATCACGCCGGAGATGGTGGGCGAGTGGCAGCTGTTCATCCGGGTTCTGGGCACCACGCGGCAGTACAGCAACGCCATCCGCTTCTCGTTCCGCGTGAATGACCAGCCGGTCACGGGGCGCGTGGGGGGCTTCGCGCCGCCTGAAGGGGCAAAACTCGCCAACCAGCTGCTCGTGGACGTCGTGGACCCGCAGGGCCGTCCGGTGCCGGGCGCGTCGTACGCGCTGGTGGGTGACTCGGTGGTGCGCCCGCAGTTGCCGGCCGGGTACGTGCCGGTCAGCAGCGCACTCATTCAGGGCACGGGGAACGTCGTCTCCGCCACCGAGGTGCGCTACCAGCCGGGCTTCACGAAGGTCCGGTTCGTGGCACGTCCGCCCGAGGGGCAGCTTCTGGTAGACGCCGTGGCCGTGTACGGCGGGCAGCGTATTCCCCTGACCGGGGTGCCGTTCCAGGTGGCCGGCCGGTCCCTGAACACGCCGGCCACGGTGCCCCTCACCCCCGGGGAGTACCCGGTGACGCCGTCGGCCGTTCCGGGCAGCACGGTCGCGGCGCCGCTGCCGGGCCGCGTGCCGGACGGCGGGTCGGGCCGCGTGACCATCGAGTACCGCGTGCAGAGCGAAGTGAGCCTGCTGACGGCGCCGGACGTGCTGAACATGTGTGACGTGACCCTGCTGACCGCCCAGGCGAAAACGGACTTCCCTTACCGCCTGCCGGGTCGCCTGAGCCTGAACCTTCCGAGCGGCTGGACCACCGACTACCCGCTGGAGTTGCCGGGGGAGTTCGGGCAGGGGCAGGTGCTGCGCCTGAAGGTGCCGGTGCGGGTGTGCCGCACCGACACGGCCGAAGCGGTCCTGGACCCGACCGGGCTGCGCACGACCGGGCAGGCGCGCGTGCGCAACCCTGGCGGCGCCAACGTGACCCGCACGGTGCAGGGCGGCGCGCGCGCCAGCCTGAACAAGACTGTGGACGCTGGCGTGCAGGGGTTCGTGGTCACCCTGGTGCTGACGGTGGACAGCACGCTGGAAAACGTCCGCCTGACCGACCCGCTTCCGGCGGGCAGCACGCGCGGACCGCTGCAGGTGCAGGGGCCCAGCCTGGCGAACGTCACGCCGCGGGTGGAAGGAGACAGTATCGTGCTTTCTCGCGTGATTCCCGGCACGTACACCTTGACGTACACGCTGCAGACGGACCAGCCGGCCGACCGCGTCGTGACCGCGCCGGACCTGGGCTGGTGAGCGGCGTGGCCCGCCAGATGAGGGTGGGGTCCGGCGTTCATGTGTCCCATGCAGCCGTCCGGTACCCTGGGGGCATGAAACGGGTCCTGTGCTTGCTGCCTCTGCTCGCGGCGTGCGGCGTGCAGGCGCCGCCGGCGCCGCTGGTGGGGGACCTGCTGAGTGCCCCGACCGCGCTGAACGTGCGCGGGCAGGTGGTGACCCTGGACACGACCTCAGCGGCGGGCACCGGGGGGTTCGGGGTGAAGGTTCGCCTGAACGCCGCGCGTGAGCCGCTGCCGGCCCTTCGCCTGGACGGCGTGTTCGTGGTGAGTGGGGGCGGGCTGTGGAAGTCGCCGCTGGCGGCGCAGGGTGCCGAGGGAAGTGCGTGGGGCCGCGGCGCGCCGGGGGTGCAGCCAGGGGAGCCGGTGCAGGTGGTGGTCCGCCTGCGGGACGTGCAGGGCCGCGTCCTGTGGCTGCGGGACGATGAAAGCCGCGTCGGAACCGCGCCCTAAAAAACGGAACGGACAGCGGCAGGGCCGGGTTGAAGGAATCCGGCCCTGCCGCTGCGCTGCCCTGCTCTGGGCTGGCGCTCGTGTCAGGGTCAGCTGGGGGTTACCACACCATCTTTCACGTTCAGGTGATGGTCGGCCTGCGCCGCCACGTCGCGGTCGTGGGTGATCAGGATCACGGTGCGTCCCTCGTCAGCGGCGCCGCGCAGCAGCGCCAGCACGCGTTCCCCAGTGCGGGTGTCGAGGTTCCCGGTGGGTTCGTCGGCCAGGAGGATCGCGGGGTTTCCGGCCAGGGCGCGCGCAATGGCGACCCGCTGCGCTTCCCCTCCGGACAGCTGACCGGGCAGGTGCGTCGCGCGGCGGTCCAGACCCACCAGGGCCAGCAGTTCCTGCGCGCGGCCCTGCCGCTCACGCAGGGAACGCCCGGCGAGTGAGAGGGGAAACTCCACGTTCTCCTGCGCGCTGAGGATGTTCACGAGGTTGTGGTTCTGGAATACGAAGCCGTAGCGGGCCAGCCGCAGGTCGGCGCGCTGCGTTTCACTCAGTGCGGTCAGGTTGGTGGTTCCGACCTGCACGTGCCCGGTGGTGGGTGTATCGAAGCCGGCCAGGAGGTTCAGCAGGGTACTTTTGCCGCTGCCGGAGGGTCCCACGACCGCGGTCAGGCCTGGGGGGAAGGTATGGGTGAAAGGAGCGAGGGCCTGCACCTGCCCGTCGCCGCTGGGGTACACGCGGGACAGGCTGTGCACGCTGAGGGTCGGTGCGGCGCTCACGTCAGATCCTTCCCAGCGCGTCGGTGATGCTGATCCGCCCGGCGTTCCGGGCGGGAAGCAGGCCGGACAGCAGGCCCAGCAGGAAACTGATGCCCAGGGCCAGCAGGGTCAGGCGCGGCGTGAGGGCCGCCGCGTCGATTCCGGCGAGGTTCTGGGTGTACACGTTCACGACCACGATGCCCAGCAGCCCCAGCAGCACGCCGCCCACGCCGCCCACCAGGGAAAGCAGCAGCGACTCGGTGAGCACCAGGGCGCGTACGAAGGCCGGCCGGGCGCCGATGGCCCGCAGGGTGCCGAACTCGCGGGTGCGTTCGAAGACGCCCATCATCACGGTGTTCGCCACGGCCAGGCCGCCCACGATCAGGGCGATCAGAGAGATGCCGAACCGCACCGCGTCGCTGATCCGCAGGGCCCGCTCAATGAAACTCAGAAAGTCCGACTGCGTGGCCGCCTCCAGGTTCAGGCGCTCGCTGATGCGGGTGGCGGCGGCGCGGGCCTCGCGCGGATTCTGTAGTTTCACGGCGACCAGGGACACGCGGTCCTCGGCGCCCTCACTGCGCTGCAGGGTGGACAGCGGCACGAAGATGAAGTTGTCCACCAGCCCGGACTCGGGGGCCAGCACGCCCACCACGTTCACGCGGCTGCGGCGGTTCAGGTTCAGGCGGCTGCCGATCTTCAGCTTCAGGTTCTGCGCGGCTTTGGCGCCGACCACCACGCCGCCCGTCTGCTCGTCGGTACCCTGCAGGGCGCGGCCCTGCGTGACCGTGACATTCGGGAACACCGCGCCGATGCCCTCCGCGGCGGGCAGGCCGTACAGCACGACACTCTGGGTGGGGTCCAGGCCGCCGCGCACGGCCATCACGACCGGCGTGACCGACTCGATGCCCAGGTCCGGCGCGAGTTTCTGCAGGTCAGCGACCGTGCTCTGCGGCAGGTTGGGGTGCATGGCCATGCCCTGTGACAGCGGCGTGAGGCTCACCTGGATGTCCGGGCCGATGCCGCCCAGCTCGCTGGTGAACACCTTGCGGATCCCCTCGCCCAGGGACAGGAAGATCACCATGCTGGCCACCGCCACGGTAATGCCCAGCGCGGTCAGGAGGGTGCGCACCCGCCGGCGGGTCAGGCCGCGCCAGGCGAGTCGCCACAGGTCGGTAAAGGTCATGCCGCCCAGGCTACGCCGCGCACGCCGGGACAGGTGGCATGAACGGCAACAGTGCCGTTGCGACCCATGAAACACCCAGCGGTCCCTCACGCTGGGCGCTTAGGGTGCGGGAGATGCGTGCTCCTGCTCTTGTCGCTGCGCTGCTTGCCGCCCAGGCGGGCGCGCAGACGTTATTGCCCCTAGATTCCCGCCCGGCCACGCGGGTGCTGCCGGCCCTGATCGGCGCCCTGCGTGGCGCAGCGCCCGCCGTGCCGGACGCCGCGCTGCTGGGCACGGCCACGCAGGGCGCCGACCCGCAGGCCCTCAGCGCGTGGCTGGCGGCCCAGCCGCGCCAGGGACCACTGATCGCGGCCCTGGACGCCCTGGCTTACGGCGGCCTGGTGCAGTCGCGGACCAGTGCGCTGAGCGCCGAGCAGGCCCTGGCGCGGCTGGAACCTGTGCGCACCTGGACCGAACGGACCGGTCAGCCGGTGTACGCGTTCATCACGCTGCCGCGGGAGCCTGACGCGACGAACCGCGCCCGGAACCTCGCCGTGGTGCGCGCCGTGACCGGCTGGGCGCGCGAAGGCCGCCTGAAGGAGCTGCACGTCACGTGGGACGACGCCCTGAGCGGCAGTCCCGCGCCGCAGGAGGGCGAGGCGCTGGCCCGGGAGGCCCCCGCGAACGTCCGGGTGTACCCCGGCGCGGACGAGGTGCTGTCCATGCTGACCGCCCGCGCGCTGGCACCCGAGGCGGCCACGGTCCGCATCGAGTACAGCGACGCCCAGGCCGCAGCGCAGGTGATGAGGTATGAAGGCATTCCCCTGACGCGCAGCGCCCTGAATCACGCCGAGGGCAGCGGCTTCCAGGTCCTGCCGGACGGCCGGGCGGACCTGACGCTGTACGTGTTCAGCGGCGGTGACCCGCGCCGCGCCGCCCTGCGGGTCAGTGCGCTGCTGCGCCAGGGACCGGTGGCGGTGGCAGACGTGGAGCAGGTGAACCTGGGAAACACGCGCTTCTGGTCGGACCTGCGCACGCTGCGGCAGCACGCGAATCTGCGCGCCCTGGCCGCGTGGGGAACGCCGGGCAACAACCTCGGCACGGCGCTGGCCCACGCGAAGCTCAGCCTGCGCGGCGCTGACCCGCAGCGGCAGGACGCCCTGCTGGCGCGAGAATTCGCCAACGACGTGATCTACAGCGGTGAGGTCCGCGCGCAGCTGCGGCGGCAGGTGCCGGAAGTGGAACTGAACACCCCGCGCGGGCAGGCAGCGCTGCTTCAGATAGCGCAGGGTTTTTTTCCCCTGCGCCTGGGCGAACACTACACGCTGGGTGGCGCGGCGCTTCCCTGGGGCCGGTCCTTCGAGTGGGATTTCACGCTGCAATCAGCGCAGCCCTGAACCAGGGGCAGCAGGTCCGGGCAAAGGGGCCACGCGCCGGGGAACAGGCACGCCTTGTCTGCCTCCTGCGGACGGTTACTCGGCCGGCGGGTGACGTTCGGTGTCGCTGGGCCCCAGGCTTAATAACAGGGCCGCGCCGATCACGAGGGCCGCGCCGGTCAGTGCCAGCGCAGACAGGCGCTCCCCGAACAGCAGCGCGGCCAGCGTGGCCGCCACCACCGGCTCCAGGCTGGCGATCACGCTGGCGCGCGTGGCGTTCAGGCGGCGCAGGCCCGCCGAATACGCCAGGTACGCCAGGTACGTGCTGAACACGGCGATGCCTCCCAGGCTGCCCCACACTGCGGGCGTCTTGGCGGTAAACGGCACGAAGGGCAGCAGGGCCACCGCCCCGACGGGCAGGGCCACAGCCAGCAGGGCGGCCGGGTCGTACCGGTGGAAGAACGCCTTGCCGTACAGGTAATACAGGCTGTACGTGAGCCCGGCCGTGAGGCCCCACGCGAGAGCCGGCGCGGTGACCGTCACGCCCTGCCCGCCACCGAGACTGATCAGGGCAATGCCGCCCAGTGTGCCGGCCACGGCGAGCACTTCGCGCAGGCCCAGGTGTTCGCGCAGGAATGCCCAGCCCATCAGGGCCACGAAAGCCGGCGCGGTGTACAGCAGGACGCTCGCGAGGCTGGCGCCGCCAGCCTGAACGGCCAGCTGGTACGACCCGTAGAAGAGGCTCACACCGCTCAGGCCGAAGGCTGCGGTGATCAGCAGGTCCCGGCCGCGCGGCAGGGCCGAGCGGGTCAGGAGCGCGTGCACGGCGTACAGGCCGCCGGCCAGAGTGGCGCGCCAGAAGGCCACCTCCAGCGGATGCAGGCCGCCGGCCTGCGCCTGCTTGCCCAGGATGCCCAGCAGCCCCCACAGTACGGCCGCCGCGAGAATCAGGAGGGGCGCAGGCACACGCGGGGTCACTGGCGCTCCAGGCGCCGCCAGACGGCGGCAGTGGCAGCGACGGTCAGCAGCAGACCTGTGATGCCCAGGCCGATCAGGGTGAGGCTGACCCAGTCGCGGGTGCGGCCCACCGCTGCCAGCGTGCCGTTCGTGTACGCCTGCATGTCGCCGGGCGCGGCGAGCACGTCCACCGGGGTGGGGGCGGCCTCACGGCCGGCCTGCAGCGCGGTGGGCGCGGGGGTGGTGGCGGGCCTCAGCACACCGTCTGGCGAGAGCGGCGTGTACACGCTGTTCGTGACCCAGTACCCGTACTGTCCGGCGGGCACGGCGGCGTCCACAATGAGGCTGCTGCCCGCGACCTGCACGGTGGGCGCCGCGAGCGCCGTCTCGCGTCCCTGGGTGTCCACCTGCGTCAGGGTGGACCCGCCAGGACTGACCCGCAGGTGGTACTGCCACCCGCCCTGGCCGCGCACGCGCAGGCCGGTGTTGGCTAGCACCTGCTGACCGCCCAGGGCGCCTTTCACGAAGATGTCGGTCACGCCGGCACTGAAGCCCGCCGGGCCGTTCCAGGGGTTTCCCATCTGGCCGTACGTGATGGTCAGACGCATCCCGTGGCCCTGCGGACGGGCCTCGAGGGCGCGCAGATCGAGCATTTCGGCGCTCAGGGCGGGCCGGACGGGCAGGATGTACCCGCCGTCCCCGCGGGCGTCCCCGGCCGGGTCGGTCATGGTGATTACGGAGGCAAGCAGGGCCAGCACGCGCGTCAGTATAGGCGGCGCCTAGAGGCGCACGAGGTCGTCGCGGTGCACGGCTTCCGGACCGTACGTGTACCCCAGCAGGCCTTCAATGGCGCGGGAATGCTGGCCGCGCACGCGCAGCAGGTCCTCAGATGCGTAGCGCGTCAGGCCGCGCGCGAGTTCCTGCCCGTCGGGGCCGAGGATGCGGATGGTGTGCCCCCGACCGAAACGGCCGCTGACGGCCGTGATGCCGGCGGGCAGCAGACTCGCGCCGCGGTCCTGCACGGCGCGCGCGGCGCCCGCGTCGAGTTGCACGCTGCCCGCGGCGATCTCTGCCAGAATCCAGCGTTTGCGGGCTTCCAGGCGGGAGCCGGCAGCAAGAAAGCGGGTGCCGATCGCCTCGCCGGACAGCAGGCGGGGCAGCACGTCGCGTTCATCACCGGGCGCGATGACGACCGGCGTGCCGGCCCGCGTGGCAATTTCGGCCGCCTGGATCTTGGTCTGCATGCCGCCGGTGCCGCGGTGAGAACCGGCCCCCCCGGCGCGCGCCCAGACCTCGGGGGTCACGCGCTCCACGACGGGAATCAGGGTGGCGTCGGGATCACTGCGGGGGTCACTGGTGTACAGGCCGGGGGCGTCCGTCAGGATGACCAGAAGATCGGCCTCCACGAGATTCGCCACGAACGCGGAGAGGGTGTCGTTGTCCCCCACTTTCAGCTGTTCCAGCGCCACGGCGTCGTTCTCATTGATGATCGGCATCACACCACGCGTCAGGCAGGCTTCCAGGGTCGTGCGGGCATTGAGGTACCGGGTACGGTCCCGGAAATCGTCGGCGGTGAGAAGCACCTGCGCGACCGGCAGGCCGTACAGGTCGGCCAGCTGCGCGTACGTGTGCATCAGGCGGCCCTGGCCCACGGCGGCCAGCAGCTGCTTTTCGGCCAGCGTGCGGTCGCGGGGCGGGAAGTTCAGGGCTTCCCAGCCAGCGAGCACAGCGCCGCTGGTAACCAGCACCGCCTGGTGCCCGGCCTCGCGCACGGCGGCCAGGGTGCGGATCAGGTCCACCATGCGGGGGCGGTGCAGGCGGTCGGTGCCTGCCGTGAGGACGCTGGTGCCGAGTTTCAGGACGACGCGCATACCCGGTGCAGCATACGGGGCGCCTGCGTGCCGGGCGGGCGGGCTGTGCAGTTGGGCGTGAGTCAGGGTTCGGAGAGGCGCGGCGCGCTATGACTGTGGCGTGCGTTTCCTTTCTTCCCTGATCGCGCTGGGCCTGCCGCTGCTGGGGGTTGCCGCTGGCCAGCCGGTTCCCGCTCTGTCGCTGGGCCCGGTGCGGGGCGTGCAGCTGTTCATGGGAGCCTTCCAGCCGGGCGCGGCAGAGGGTTCGCTGCTGGCCTACGCGCGCCGCGAAGGTCTGGACTGGACGGCGACCCAGAATCTGTTTGCCGTGCAGGTCACGGATGACGGGAATCACTTCCTGGACTGGCGGGGTGTCGGGCCGGGCGCGGCGGGACCGGTGTTCACGGTGGTGCGCGCCGCGACCTACGTGCGTGAGGCGCAGGCGCTGCTGGTCCTGAACCGCGAGTGGTGCCAGGGCGGGCGGTGCGAGCAGCGCAGCACCTTCGCGTGGCTGTCGGGCGGCGCGCTGCGCGCCGTGCCGGAACCGGAAGTGATTCCCCTGATCCGCGACCAGGACTTCTTTGCGGGGCGCGTGCCGGCCTGCCTGCGTGGCGTGACGCTGGGCGTGCAGTACGTGCCGTCCCGGGTGGGGATCACGCTGGCCGCACTGCCGGTCGTGCCGGACACGGCCCGGCGGGCGTGCGAGGCCAGCGGCGTGAATCTCAGCGCAGTGACGCGGCCCCGGCTTCTGAACTGGACGGCCAGTGTGGGCAAGTTCCGCTGGTGAGATCAACAGGGCCGGGCGCACCACATCACGGTGCGCCCGGCTCTGGCAGGGGTGATTACACGGCGTTGGCGGTGCGGCGGTCCTGCGCGGCCAGCTGCTCCAGGATGGCGCGCAGCGCCAGTTCAAACTCCGCGCGGTACTCGCCCGGGTCTTCCTGGCGGGGCTGACCGGAGAGGTCAGTGCCGGTCAGGGATTCCCGGAACTGCTGCCACCCGATCGCCAGGGCGTACAGGTGGCGCAGAAGGCGCAGGGTGGTGGGGGCGCTGTAGGGCATGTGCTGCACCAGGCGGCGCAGCTGCGTGTCGAGTTCACGGCGGAACTCCTGCGCCAGTTCGGGGCGCACGTTGCGTTCCAGCACGGTGCCGAGCAGCACCAGCAGGCGGCGCAGCGGGGTGAGGTGCTCGGCGGAGTCAAGCAGCACGTCGGTGAGCTGCTGCGGGGTGCGGGGCTTACGCTCAACGAGCAGGTCGGCCGTCCGGTTGATCCAGGCGTGCAGGTGCTCGCTGAGCAGCGCCAGGAACAGTTCTTCCTTGGTGTCGAAGTACAGGTAGAGCGTGCCCTTGGCCAGCTGGGCTTCCCGCGCCACCTGGTTCATGCTGAGCTCCGCGTAGGTCGTCGTGGTCCAGAGGCGTTCGGCCGCACGGAGGATGTCGTCGCGTCTCTGGTTCTTTTCTTCCGCACTTCGGGCGCGGGCAGGGCGGGTGATTTCAGGGGGCATCAGTGTAGACCATAGCGGCGTGTCCTGCAGGCCGCTGTGAAGCTCTTCACGGTATCCTCCCCAGGGGGGTGAACGGCGGCAGTGTGTCCCGGCGGGACACAGGGTGCCGTTATGCTATGCCCTGACCGCGCGGCCATTCCGGCTGCCCTGCCCTGGCCCTGACTCTGATTTCCCTCTGGACAACGCATGACTGACTCTGTTTCCCCCACCCCGGGCCGGGAGCTGCCCGGTAAACCCCTGGCGGACCGCGTGACCCGGCAGGTCCGCACAGACCTGGCCGCCTGGGCCTTCGAACCTCACCTGGTGAGCGTCCTGGCATCCGGTGACCCTGCCAGCCGCGTGTACGTGGACAGCAAGGCCCGGCGGGCCCAGCGGCTGGGCGTGCGCTTCAGCGTGCAGGACCTGGGTGCGGACGCCACGCAGGCCCAGCTGCACGAAACCCTTGACGCCCTGTCCAGCGACCCCGAGGTTCACGGCATCATGCTGGAACTGCCGCTCGCGGCCGGCCTGGACGCCGACGCGGCGCTGCTGCACGTCACCGCCCGCAAGGACATCGAGGGCCTGAGTCCTGCCAACCTCGCGCTGATCGCCGCAGGTCGCGAAAGCGAGGCGCTGCTGCCCCCCACGCCGCGCTCGGTGCGCTTCCTGCTGCGCGAAGCGCTGGGCGACGACCTGCGGGGGCTGCGGGTGGCGGTGATCGGACCGGGCCGCACCGTCGGCCGGCCCCTGACGTTCATGCTGAACAACCGCGGCGTCACGGTCACCCTGTGCAACGAGCACACCCGGGACCTGCGCGGAGTGCTGGCCGCGCAGGACGCCGTGGTGACCGCCGTGGGCCGCGCCGGCCTGCTGGGGCCGGACCACGTTCAGCCGAAGCTGGTCGTGATCGACGCGGGCATCAACGTGCAGCCGGGCGGCGTGGTCGGCGACGCCGCGCCGGGCCTGCCGGTGCAGGTGCAGACGCCAGTCCCGGGCGGTGTGGGGCCGCTGACCAGCGCCCTGATGTACCAGAATCTCGTGCGGGCCGTAAAACTTCAGCGGGGCGAACCGGTCGAGTAGGCCGCAGCGAGACGACACCCGGCGGGCACCTGCTTCTCGCGTCTACGCGCGCTGCGCCCGGACGTCAGGGCGCGCCCCCCGCCCCAGGCACCAGGTTGAAGGCCCGCAGGGAGGGTCACGGCCCGGGTCAGCCAGCCGGTACCCAGTCCAGCGGAGCAGCACGGTGGCCAGAGCCATGAGCAGAATCTTCCAGGGCGCAGTGGGCAGACGGGTGGGCGAAGGTGGGCGTGTCACCCCAGTGTGGTGCGGGGTGAGCGCGGCGGCACCTGCCCAGCCGGGATGAAGGATCACTGCATCGTCAGGGCCGGGCGGGATAGACTGCGGTTTGTGAACGTCAGGAACTTTTCGATTATCGCCCATGTGGACCACGGGAAATCCACCCTCGCGGACCGCATTCTGGAGCGGCTGGGCGCCATGTCCGAGCGGGACAAGCGCGACCAGACGCTCGACACGCTGGAACTGGAACGTGAGCGTGGCATCACCATCAAGTCCACTCCGGTGCGCCTGACATACAGGCGTGAGAACGGGGAGGAGTACACCCTCAACCTGATCGACACGCCCGGGCATGTGGATTTCAACTACGAGGTCTCGCGGTCCCTGGCGGCGTGCGAGGGCGTGCTGCTGCTTGTCGACGCCTCGCAAGGTGTGGAGGCGCAGACGATCGTGAACGCCTACCTGGCGATCGACAACAACCTGGAGATCGTGCCGGTCGTGAACAAGATCGACCTGCCGGCCGCCGATCCGGAAGGGGCGGCGCAGGAACTGGAGGACGTGATCGGCATTCCCGCGTCGGACGCCGTGTTCGCGTCCGGGAAGGCCGGGATCGGCATTTCGGAGATTCTGGAGGCAGTGGTGGAGCGGATTCCCGCGCCGACCGGTGATCCGGCCGCGCCGCTGAAAGCGCTGATTTTCGACTCGTTCTTCGACGCGTACCAGGGGGTGATTCTGTTTGTGCGGGTGCTGGAAGGCACGCTGCAGCCCAAGGATCAGATCCGCCTGATGAACGCCGGGAAGAACTTCGAGGTCGATAAGGTCGGGACGTTCAGTCCGAGACTGGTCGTGGGTCAGGAGCTCGGGGCGGGCGCGGTGGGATGGGTGGCGGCCGGCATCAAGGACATTCAGGACGCGCAGGTGGGTGACACCCTGACGGGCCGCGACCGGCAGACGACCGAGCCGTTCCCGGGCTTCAAACCGGCGCAACCGGTGGTGTTCTCGGGCCTGTACCCGACCGACACCGAGGACTACCGCAAGCTGCGTGACGCGCTGGAGAAACTGAAACTGAACGACGCGGCGTTCTCCTTCGAGCCGGAAACGTCTGAGGCTCTGGGGTTCGGTTTCCGCTGCGGGTTCCTGGGGCTGCTGCACGCGGAGATCATTCAGGAGCGCCTGGAGCGCGAGTACGACCTGGACCTGATTGCCACGGCGCCCGCCGTGGTGTACCGCGTGACGCTCACGAACGGGGACATCTTCGAAACGCAGAACCCGGCGGAGTTCCCTACGCGCGACCGGATCAGCATGGTGGAGGAGCCGTACATCAAGCTGTCGATCATGCTGCCCGAGGACTATGTCGGGACGGTGATGCAGCTGCTGCAGGACCGGCGCGGTTCGATGATCACCATGAACTACGTGGGCAAACGCGTGGAGCTGCTGTACGAGGTGCCGTTCGCGGAGATTCTGTATGACTTCCATGACCGCCTTAAGAGCATCTCGCGGGGGTACGCCAGCATGGATTACGAGCAGCTGGGCTACCGCGAGGGTGACCTGCGCAAGGTTGACATCATGGTGAACAACGAGGTCATTGACGCGCTGGCCGTGATTGTGCACGAAACCAAAACGTACAACCTGGGCCGCAAGATTGTGGACAAGATGGCGGACGTGATTCCCCGGCAGATGTTCCCGGTGCCGGTGCAGGCGGTGATCGGCGGGAAGATCATTGCGCGCGCCACCGTGAAGGCGTTCCGTAAGGACGTGCTTGCCAAGTGTTACGGCGGCGATATCAGCCGGAAGAAGAAGCTGCTTGACAAGCAGAAGAAGGGCCGCGCCCGCATGAAGCAGTTCGGGACGGTGGAGGTGCCGCAGGAGGCGTTCCTGGCGGTGCTGAGCACCGAGGAGTAAGGCCGGGGTTTTTCCTGCAGGCGCCCCCTCAAGAACGGAGGGGGCGCCTGCATTGGTCTGGGCCGTTTCTTCATGTGAGGGGGAATCAGCGGGGGTGGGGCTTGACAGGAGCGTGAGGGTTCTGTCAGACCCTCTCCCCTACCCTGAGCATCATGAGGAATCCGGTGAGCGCGCAGCGACCCCCGCAGACCGTCCGCCGGACGCTGGGGGGCAGCACGCTGCGCGCGCAGTTCACTGGCGTGATCTTCCTGCTGGCGTTCCTGCCGAACATCGTCCTGACCCTGATGGCCCAGCCCACCGTGCCCCTCATGACCGTGCTGGCGTGGATGCTGGTCGTGGGCATGCTGTGCGGCGTGGTGGGCTACGTGCTGAGCGGCTCCCTGCTGCGCGCCGTGAGCCGCCTTCAGGACGAGGTGGAAGCCGGGCGGTTCCGGGACCGCCATCCGGACGACCCGCGGGAAATCCTCACGCTGCGCGCCGCGTTCACCGGGCTGCTGGACCGCCTCAGCACCGAGCAGGGCCGCCGCAATGCGTTCATTGCCACGCTGGTGCACGACCTGAAGACCCCTCTGATCGCCACCGGTCACCTCACGCGGGCCCTGACCACCCTGCCCCTCCCGGACGCCGAACGGCGCGAGGTGGGCCGGCAGATCCAGGCAGAAACGCAGCGGCTGCTGGACCTCGTGCAGCAGATGGCCGACGCGCACCGTTTCGAGCAGGAGGACGTGCAGGTGCAGTGCGCGCCCACTGACCTGCGCGGGGTGCTTGACACGGTGGCGCAGCGTCTGGCCGTGCAGGCCGAGGAGCGTGGCCTGAGCATCACCGTGACCGGGGCCGGCGTCGCTCCGGCCGACGCGGGCGTCCTGGAACGCGCCGTCACCAACCTGACCGTCAACGCCCTGCGTTACGCCCGCACGCAGGTGAAGCTCAGCGTGGACCGCCTCGGCCTGCACGTCACCGACGACGGCCCCGGTCTTCCCGCTCCACTGAATGAACTGGCGCAACCCTTCAACGCTCAGCCCACCATGATCGCCGGTCGGCAGTACACGTCCGGCACCGCCGGGCTGGGCCTGTTCATCGTGCGGCGCATCGCGGAAGCCCACGGCGGGCGCCTGTCGTACGCCCGCGAAAGTCATTCTCCCACCGAAGCCCCACCGGGCCTCCCCACGTCCGCACTCCCGCCCACCCAGACCCGCTTCACCCTGTTCCTCCCGGAGGTTCACCCATGAGACTAGTCATTGCCGACGATCACCCCCTCTTCCGCATGGGCCTGAAGTACGCCCTGATTCACCAGGGTTTCGACGTGGTCGCGGAGGCCAGTGACGGCCTGGCCGCCCTGGAGGCCTGCCGGGCCCTGCAGCCCGACGCGGTGCTGCTGGACGTGAAGATGCCCGGCATGACCGGCATTGAGGTGTGTGAACGCCTGCGCCAGAGCAATCCACGTCTCGTGAGCGTCCTGATCACCACCTTCGCGGAGCCCGCCATCGTGCAGGCGGCCCGCGCGGCCGGCGCGCGCGGGTACGTGAGCAAGGAAACCGACCCGGAGAGCCTCGCGCGGCAGCTTCGGGACATCGTGGCGAATCCTGACGTGGACCGCCTGCCGCACGTGGATGTGCCGCGCCTGACGCCCCGCGAGTCCGAGGTGCTGCCCCTGCTTGCCCAGGGGTACAGCAACAAGGAAATTGCGAAGAACCTCGGCGTGAGTCCGGACACGGTGAAGGATCACCTCGCGCGCCTGTACGCGAAACTGGACGCCGGGGACCGCACCGAGGCGGTCAGCCGCGCCCGGTCCATCGGTCTGCTGCACTGAACCGGACGGCAATGCGCGCGGGGGCCAGCAGTGGCCCCCGCGCTTTGTGTTCCTCCCCAGCGGAACAGCCCCGCGTGTCGCTCTGGCTGGCTGAGCGGCGGGGCGGAGGCCACCAGGCTCCTCTGCCTCTCCCGCTCATCCGTGACGGACGCAGGGGCAGGTCACCCTCCGCTTCTAAACCTCTGCGCCTGTGCTGGCCGGGCGGCCTGTACGCTGCGGGGCATGAGCGGCCCTTTCTCGCTGTCCGACCGAGCCCTGAGCCTCAAGCCGTCCTCGACAGTGGCGGTCACCAGCCGAGCGCTGGAGTTGCAGCGGCAGGGCGTGGACGTGATCAGCATGAGTGTGGGCGAGCCGGACTTCGACACGCCCGATCACGTGAAGGCCGCCGCCATTCGCGCAATCGAGTCAGGCAAGACGAAATACACCGCCGTCAGCGGCATTGCGGAGTTGCGTGAGGCCATCAGCGCGAAGTTCGCGCGGGAGAACGGCCTGACGTACGCGCCGGAGTGCGTGACCGTCACCAGCGGCGGGAAGCAGGCGCTGTTCAACGCGTTCTTCGCGCTGCTCAACCCGGGTGACGAGGTGCTGATCCCCGCGCCCTACTGGGTGAGCTACCCGGAGATGGTGGCGCTGACGGGCGCCGTGCCGGTGGCGGTGCCGACCACGCCGGAGTCCGGGTTCATGCTGGACCCCGGCGAGCTGGAGGCGCGGGTCACCGCACGGACCCGCATGATCGTGCTGAACAGTCCGGGCAACCCGACCGGCGCGGTGTTCTCCCCGGAGGTGCTACGCGGCGTGGCGGCGGTGGCGCAGCGGCACGGGCTGATGATCGTGACCGACGAGATGTACGAACACCTTGTGTATGACGCCGAGCAGCTCAGCATCGGCACGCTGGCGCCCGAGCACACCCTGACGGTCAACGGGGCGAGCAAAGCGTATGCCATGACCGGCTGGCGGATCGGGTACGCGGGCGGCCCGAAGGGCGTGATTGCGGCCATGAATGCCCTGCAGTCGCAGAGCACGAGCAATGCCAGCAGCGTGTCGCAGTACGCGGCGCTCGCGGCGCTGGGCGATCACGAGGCCACCGCGCAGTTCGTCACGCTGGCCCGCGCGGCGTACCGCGCCCGGCGCGACCGGATTGTTTCGGGACTGAACGCTCTGGGGCTGCGCACGCCGACGCCTCAGGGGGCGTTCTACGTGATGGCGGACACGACGCCCATTCACGCCGATGAGCTGGAGGCCACGCGGCGCATTCTGGATGAGGCGCGCGTGGCGGTCGTTCCAGGGACTGATTTTGCCGCACCTGGACAGGTGCGCCTGAGCTACGCGACCAGCATGGACAACATCAACGAGGTGCTGCGCCGCCTCGCCCCGCTGTCGGGCGCTTGAGGCGGGGGGCGGCGCAGGGCGCTTGCGGGGACGCTTTGTCGCGCGGCGCAACTTTCATTCGGGTGGCGTCGTACTGTGACTTTGTATGACGAACATGCAGCCGGGCAGTGACGGGACCTACAGCCTGCGCGATTTCATTGCGCAGACCGCCGAGCGGGACAATCCCGGCGAGGTGTTCGAGCTGGAGAGCAGCAAGATGCTGGAGGTGAAGGTCAACGGCCGCATCTGGAGCAAGCTGGGGGCGATGGTGGCGTACAAGGGCAACCTGTCGTTCACGCGTGAAGGCATGCTGGAGGGCGGCCTGATGAAGGCCCTGAAACGCGCCGTGTCGCAGGAGATGAGTCCGCTGGCGAAGATCGAGGGGCGCGGCGTGGCGTACCTGGCGGACCAGGGGAAGGAAGTGCAGATTCTGCGCCTGCAGGGCGACGCGCTGAACGTGAACGGCAACGACCTGCTGGCCTTTGAGGACACCGTGCAGTACGACATCACCATGCAGCGCCGCATTGCGGGCATGGCGGCGGGTGGACTGTTCAGCGTGCGGGTCCAGGGGCACGGCATGGTGGCAATCCTGAGTCACGGCAAGCCGCTCACGCTGCGCGTCACGCCGCACGAGCCGATCTTCACGGACCCGAATGCGACCATCGCGTGGAGCGGGAACCTGCAGCCGCAGCTGAGAATGGATTCCAGCATGCGCAGCATCTTCGGGCGGGGCGGCGGGGAGACCTACCAGATGGTGTTCCAGGGAGACGGCTTCGTGGTCGTGCAGCCGTACGAGGAGTTCGAGGCGGGCATGGTGGGCGGCGACAGTCACGGCGGGCACAGCGTGGGCCGCAGCCTGGGGGACCTGTTCGACTGATCCTGGCTCACTTCCAGGCCGGGCAGACACGCGCGTGTCTGCCCGGTTGAGGTGTCGGGTCTGTCTGTCCGGCGGAGTTGGGCTACACTCGCCCGCAATGAGTCTGGTTGTGATGGCGACGGGGGGAACGGGCGGGCACATCTACCCGGCGGTGGCAACGGCGCGCGAGCTGGCAGGGCGCGGTCATGAAGTGCTGCTGCTGGGGCAGCGCGGCGGTATGGAGGAACGCGTGGCGCGCGAGCAGGGTCTGCCATTTCAGGGCGTGGAGGCCGGGAAGCTGGCGCGCAGCGGTCAGGGCCGGCCGGACCCCCGGGAGCTGCTGCGGGCCGGTCAGGGGGTGCTTCAAGCGCGCTCCCTGCTGGCGCGGCTGAAGCCGGGGGCGGTGGTGGGCTACGGGGGGTTTGCGAGCCTGCCGGGTGTGCTGGCCGCGCAGAGCCTCGGCGTCCCGACGGTGCTGCACGAGCAGAATGCCCGGCTGGGGCTCACGCAGCGCCTGGCGGTGCGCCGGGCGGCGGCGGTGGGGACGGCGTACGAGCGGGTGATCGGGCTGGACCCGGCGCGCGCCACGATGGTGGGCATGCCGGTGCGTGAGGAGCGCCTGACGCGCCCGGAGGCGCTGTCCAGGCTGGGCCTGCAGGACGGGCCGCTGACGGTGTTTGTCATGGGCGGCTCGCAGGGGTCACTGTTCCTGAACAACGCGGTGCCGGACACGCTGCGCAACCTGTTCGGGCGAGAGGGACTGCTGCCACCGGCGGAGGGGGGCGGGCTGGTGGACCTGGATTTCACGGCGCGGGCGGGGGGGGGCGTGCAGGTGCTGCACTCGACCGGGCCGCGCTGGCTGCCGGACGTCGCGCCGCGCGTGAAGGACCTGGAGTGGTACAAGGCGGTGGGGTACGTGGACGCCGTTGCGGCGTGGTCGGTGGCGGACGTCGCGATCACCCGGGCGGGGACGAGCACCCTGGCGGAGGCCGCGTTTCATGGGGTGCCGCTGATCATGGTGCCGCTGCCTGAGTCGGCGGAGAACCATCAGTTCCATAACGCCCTGAGCGTGCAGGCGGCGGGGGCGGGGCGTGTGGTGGCGCAGAAGGACGCGTCAGGACTGCTGGGGCAGGCGGTGTTAGAGTGTGCCTCAGCGGGAACGCGGGCCTCGATGCGTGAGGCGGCGCTCGGGCGGGCCCAGTCGGGTGCGGCGGGGCGTTTCGCGGACCTGATCGAACGGCACCTGCGTTAGTGGGCCTCCCCTGCTCATGACTGACCTTTCCTCTGCTGTCTCCTCGCCCGGCACGGCTGCGGCGTCCCAATCCGATTCTTCCTCGCGGCGTCTGCATTACCACCTGATGGGTGTGGGTGGCATCGGCATGAGTGCCTTTGCGCGCCTGCTGTCGGCGCAGGGGCACCACGTGAGTGGCTGTGACGAGAGTGCCACTGAACTGACGGCCCGTCTCGCCCAGGAGGGCGTGGCCGTGGCGGTGGGTCATGCGGCCACGCACGTGACCCAGGCGCCGTTCGGGCCGATCGATGTGCTTGTGGCCTCGGAAGCGGTTCCAAAGTCGCACCCCGAGCTGGAAGCCGCGCGCGCCGCGGGCGTCGAGATCCGCCCACGCATGGCCCTGCTCGACGCCCTGCTCCGCGCTGGCCCCAGCGTGGGCGTCATCGGCACGCATGGAAAGACCACCACCACCAGCATGATCGCCGTGGCCCTCACCGGCGCAGGCCTCGACCCTTCGGCCTTCGTGGGCGGCATCGTGCCGGAATTCGGCAGCAACGCCCGGCTGGGCCACGGGCCTTTCGTGGCCGAAGTGGACGAATCTGACCGGGGATTTGCGGCGCTCGGCGCGGGCACCGCCGTCTTCACGAACGCCGAGGACGACCATGTGGGCGGCAACCAGGCCACCTACTGGGAGACTGTGGAGGAACAGCACGCGGCGTTCGCGCAGTTCGTCGCCCAGTCGGGCCGGGTGCTGGCCTGCGCGGACTGGCCCGGCCTGGACGCCCTGTGCACCGGGGCGCGCGAGCTCCTCACCTACGGTCAGGCCGGGAACGCGGATTACCGCGCCGTGAACCTGCGGCCTGACGCTGACGGCACCAGTTTCACCGTGGTGCGCCGCGGCGAGACACTGACGGAAGCGCGCGTGGCGCTGCCCGGCATTCACAACGTTCTCAACGCCCTGGCGGCCCTCGCCGCCGTGGACCTGCACGGCGGCGACCTGACGCGTGCCTCGGCGGCGCTGGCAGACTTTCAGGGCCCTGGGCGGCGCTGGCAGCGCATCGGGGAGCTGAACGGCGCGCTGATCGTCGACGATTACGCCCATAACGCCACGAAGGTCCAGGCGGCCGTGCAGGCTGCCCGGCAGACCGGGCGGCGCGTGCGCGTGGTGTTCCAGCCGCACCGCTACCTGCGGACCCAGCAGTCCTGGCCGCGCCTTGCGGACGCCCTGATGGACGCCGATGAGGTCCTGCTGCTGGATATCGCCGCGGCCAGTGAGCCGCCCATTGAAGGCATTCACGCCACCCTGATCTCCGAACGCATGACCGGCAACGGGCATGGCGGCGTGCGCTACCTGCCAGACCGGCTGGAGGTGCTCCGGGTCCTGCGGGAGTCGGCAGGACCCGGGGACATCATCGTGACCATGGGAGCAGGCGACGTCTGGAAACTGTCGCGTGAACTGGTGGGAGCGGCCCTGTGACGGCCGTGCTGAGCGGCACGGGCGCCCGTGTGGAGCGCCTGCCCCTTGCGCGCTTCACGACGCTGGGGGTGGGCGGTGAATCGGAGGTCTGGTTCGTGGAATCGCACGAGCAGCTCACCGAGGCGATGCAGCGGCCCTACCGGGTGCTGGGAGGCGGCAGCAACCTCGTGGTGGCCGACGAGGGCGTGCCGGAGCGCGTCATCCGCCTGAGTGGCCCGCTGGCCGGGCGGGACCTGAACCCGGACCCACAGCTCAGTGACGGCCAGACCGTCGTGACCGGCTGGGTGGGGGGCGGCGTGCCTCTGCCGGGACTGATCCGGCAGTTGCAGAAACTGGGCCTGAGCGGCCTGGAGGGCACTGTCGGCATCCCCGCGCAGGTTGGAGGCGCCGTGTGGATGAACGCCGGCACCCGCTACGGCGAAATGTTCGACGGCCTGCACACGCTGGAGATCGCAACCCCGCAGGGCGTGCGGCAGGTCACACCCGATGACCTGAACTGGGGGTACCGCAACAGCGGCATCCCGCGGGGCCACGTGGTTTCGCGCGTGCGCCTGAAACTGAGCCGCGCCGCGCCACAGGACGTGCTGGCGAAGATGGACTTCGCAGACCAGGCGCGCCGGGGACAGCCGAAGATGAAGACGCCGGGCTGCGCGTTCAAGAACCCGGGCGGCGTGAGCGCCGGAAAACTGATTGACGAGGCGGGCCTGAAAGGCACCCGCGTGGGGAACGCCCTGATTGCCCCGGAGCACGCGAACTTCATCGTGAACCTGGGGGGTGCCACTGCGGCGGACGTGCACGCCCTGCTGGGCATCATTCGCGAACGCGTTCCGGTGCCGCTGGAACTCGAATACGAGCTGTGGCCGGAGCGCCTGTGAGCGAAGACGCGGGCAACCGCCGGGTCACGCCGCTGCCAGCCGCTGAGCCCGGCGACGGGCCACCGGTAGAGCCTGACGGGTCGCGCCCGGATGCCCGTCGCTCTCAGGCGTCCCGCCGCCGCCCCTGGTGGGCGCTGGCCGCAGCGACCCTGCTGCTGAGCGCCGGAGTGGGCGCCTGGTATGGCCTGCCCGTCCGGACCGTGACAGTCAGCGGGAATGAACGTCTGAGCGCGCAGCGCGTACAGGCCCTCGCCGGCCTCAGTCCGGACTTCGGGTGGTTGTACTACGGGGCGTGGCGCGCCCGGGGGCTGCTGAGCAGTCCGTGGGTGGCGTCCGCCGTTGTAACGCGCACCTTCCCGGACCGCGTCAGCATCACCCTGACCGAACGCGTGCCGCGCGCGCGCCTGAAACGCCCGGATGGGCAGGTCGTGGCGGTGGCCGCCGACGGTACGGTGCTGCCGGGAGCCACCGCCACGGAGTCTTTGCCGCTGATCAGTGGGTGGGGCCCGGACCGCACGCCGGACATGCTGGGCCTGTTACAGAGTCTGGACCGTTACAATGTGCAGTCGGTCGCCTACAGCCCAACGGGCGTGACGGTGAAACTGCCTTCGGGCTCGGTATGGAGTGGCGACCTTCAGGCTCTCGTGAAGTATGCTGGAAGCATCAGCATGTATCCAGACAGCGACATTTTCATCTACCCCTGGGGGGTGAGCGTCCAGGAATGAAAGAAAACACGATCATCGTGGGCCTGGACATCGGGACCACGAAAATCACCACCGTGATCGGCGAGGTCGGCCCGAACGGCACCGTCGACATCATCGGTGAAGGAACAGTGCCCAGCGAGGGCATGAAACGCGGGTCCGTCGTGAACCTGGAACGGGCCACACACGCCATCAAACAGTCGGTGCAGACGGCCGAGCGCGTCAGTGGCGTGAAAGTCGAGAGCGTGTACGTGTCCGTTGCGGGCAATCACGCCAAGGCCATCACCAGTCACGGTCTGGCGGCCATCCGCCGCAACCAGGAGATCGGCCAGACCGACGTGGACCGCGCCATTGAGAACGCGCGGGCCGTGCCGCTCGACCCCAACCTGGAAATCATTCACACCCTCCCGCAGGAATACGTCGTGGACGGCCAGGAAGGCATCAAGAATCCGGTCGGCATGCACGGCGTGCGCCTGGAAGTGGACGTGCACATTGTGGCCGGCACCGCCGGGCCGCTGCTGAACCTGCGCCGCTGCGTTCAGGAAGCCGGTCTGCGCGTGGAGGGCTTCGTGCTGCACGCCCTGGCGAGCGGCCTGGCGACCCTGGAAGCCGCCGAGCAGGCCCAGACGATCATCGTGGTGGACATGGGCGGCGGCACCACCGACGTCGCCGTGTTCAAACGCGGGAACCTCACCCACTCCGCATGCATTCCGCTGGGCGGCGAGCATGTCACGGCGGACCTTGCCCAGATTCTGAAGATTCCTGTCGAGGAGGCCGAGAACGTCAAGCGGCGCTACGGCGCGGCTCTGCCGGAACTGGCGGATCAGGACCTCACGCTGGAAATCACGACCTCGTCGGGCAGCACGCACGCCATCACTGCCTTTGAACTGTCCCGGATCATCAAGCCCCGACTCGCTGAAATTTTCGGCATGATCCGCGACGAGATCGACCAGACCCTCGGCCCGGTGGAACTCGTGGCGCAGGGCGTGGTGCTGACCGGCGGCGCAGCGCTTCTGCGCGGCACGCCGGAACTCGCCCGCGACCGTTTCCGCCTGCCGGTCCGGGTGGGCCGTCCCCGCGGCATCGGCGGCCTGACCGATATCGTGAGCGGCCCCGGGCACGCGGGCAGCGTGGGTCTGGTCCTATACGGGATTGGCGAGGACGGCAAGATGCCGCACCTGGTGTACGGGGACATGGCGCCGGCCACGGTGGCCGGCCCGGCCACTCCGCTGCCCCCTGCTCCCACGGTCACGCCGGAGCCGGCCGCACCGCCCGTGGAGGTCCGCCCGCCCGCAAAGGAAAAGGACAAGAGCGGTCCGAGTCTCGTGGACCGCATGAAAACCTGGTTCAAGGACTGGATGTGACCAGGCGGGGGGCCGGGCAGATGCGCGCGTCCGCGCGCCTTCCCTGGCCTCCCCACCACGGCCGGGGGAACAGGTCCGCGCATCAACGCGCGGGCCTGTTCCCCTGCTATCGTGCGCTAAACTACACCGCACGAAACCAGACGGGTCCGGACGGACCGGTCTGCGGTAAGGAGAGATGATGCAAGCGGCCAGAATTCGCGTGATTGGCTTGGGCGGGGCGGGCAACAACGCCGTGAACCGCATGATTGAATCGGGACTTGAGGGCGTGGAGTTCATCGCCGGCAACACAGACGCGCAGGTGCTCGCCAAGAGTCACGCCGAAATTCGCATTCAGCTCGGGGACCGCCTGACGCGCGGCCTGGGCGCCGGCGCGGACCCTGAGGTCGGGGAGAAGGCCGCGCTGGAGGACCGCGAGCGCATCAAGGAATACCTTGAAGGCACCGACATGCTGTTCATCACGGCCGGCATGGGCGGCGGGACCGGCACGGGCAGCGCGCCGGTCGTTGCCGAAATTGCGCGCGAGATGGGCATCCTGACCGTGGCGATTGTCACGCGGCCCTTCAAGTTCGAGGGCCCCAAGCGTCTGCGCGTGGCCGAGGAAGGCATCAGCAAGCTGGCCGACCGGGTTGACGGCATGATTGTCGTGAACAACGAGAAGCTGCTCACGGCCGTGGACAAGAAAGTCTCGTTCCGTGAGGCGTTCCTGATTGCCGACCGGGTCCTATATTACGGCGTGAAGGGCATCAGTGACGTCATCAACGTTGAGGGCATGATCAACCTGGACTTCGCGGACGTGCGCAATCTGCTCGCCAACAGCGGAACGGTCCTGATGGGGATCGGCGCGGGACGTGGCGAGAAGGTGGCAGAGGAAGCCGCCATGAGCGCCATTCACTCGCCGCTGCTGGAACGCGGCATTGAGGGTGCGCGCCGGATTCTGGTGAACGTCACCGGCAGCTACGACCTGAGCATGACCGACGCGAACGAGATCGTGGAGAAGATCCGCGAGGCGACCGGCTTCGACGAGCCCGACATCCTGTTCGGCATCACGCCCGACGAGGCCGCCGGAGACGAGGTGCGCGTGACCGTCATCGCCACCGGCTTCAACGACATGCCTGTCACGGTGGCGGGCGGCCTGCGCTCCAGCGTCATCGACACGATCGTGAAACCTGTGCGCGGCGGCGCCGCGTACGACCCGAAAGACTACGATATTCCCGCGTTCCTGCGGAATGTCGAACGCGACTGAGCGGCCTCCTGCGCCTTTAGCCCCACCCCCTGCGGGTGGGGTTTTTTCTTTCCCCGGCAGGTGGGCGCCGCGGCCGCTGTGTAGACACATGGCCTTCGCGGCCCCGCAATTGTTCGGACATCCGCGCGCCGCCGGACGGCAGGCTCCTATCTTTGAAAGCCGGCGCCCCGCAGGCGGTGACGCCCAGAGCCGCCTGGGGCGCCCCGGCCAGACGCCAGCGCTGCCGCCCCCGACCCTCCTCCACTGACCGCAACGGGACCCGCATTTCCGGCCCCCGCCCTCTGACCAAGGAGTTCCCTGATGACTGTTCCCCCCCGCATTTCCCTCCTGGCCGCACTGCTGCTGGGTTCCCTGAGTGTGAGTGCCCAGGCGCAGGCGACCGTGAAGATCGCCACGCTCAGCCCCCTGTCCGGTTCGATCAGCAACCTGGGGATTCAGGTGCGGAACGGCACGCAGCTGGCCGTGACCGAGTTCGCGCCGGCCTTCTCGAAACTGGGCCTGAAGGTGCAGCTTGTGGCCTTTGATGATCAGGCGGACCCGGCCACCGGTACCGCCGCGGCCCGCAAGATCGCCGCAGACCGCCAGATTCTGGCTGTGGTGGGCGCCCTGAACAGTGGCGTGACCATTCCCGCCAGCGCCGCGCTGCAGGCCAGTCACGTGGCGGTGGTGAACTCCGCCAGCACCGCCAATCAGGTCACGGACCGGGGCCTGCGTAACGTCAGCCGCATCGTGCCGCGCGACGACGCGCAGGGCCCGGCCGGCGCAAGTTTCATCGCCGGCACCCTGAAGGCCAGGAAGGTGTACATCCTGAACGACAAGACCGCGTACGGCGAGGGCCTGGCGAACGAGGTCGGGAAGACCCTGAAAACCCGGGGCGTGAAGGTCATCGTGAACGAGGGCACGGAGGAAAAAAGCGATTTCTCCAGCGTGATCGCGAAGATCAAGCTGCAGAAGCCCGACGCGATCTACTTCGGGGGCGTGTACAACCAGGTGGGCGTGTTCCTGCGGCAGCTGCGGGGCGCGGGCCTCGCCACACCGGTGGTGGGCGGGGACGGCCTGGACAGCAGCGAACTGAGCACGATCGCCGGGGCAGGTGCCAACAACGTGTACTTCACGACCGTTTCGGCGCCGGTCGAGGCCCTGCCGGCCGCGAAGGCCTTCGCCGCCCGGTACCAGAAGGCCTTCAAGACCGCGCCGCAGGGATTCGCCGTGTTCGCCTACGACGCAGCGCGCGTGGCGTTGCAGGGCGTGCTGAGCGCCGCCAAAGCCAACGGCGGCCGGGTTCCCAGCCGCGAACAGGTGGAGAAGGCCGTGCGCGCCGGTACGTACACCGGCCTGCTGTCCGGCACGGTGAAATTCAACGCCGCCGGTGACCGTCAGAGTGCCCGGCTGTACGTGATGAAGGTGATGAAAGGCCGGACGACGCTCAGCACCAGCCTGACCGTGAAGCCCGGCCGTCAGTAGACCGCCCGGAACAGCGCCCCCGGCGGGTCCGGCTGGGGGCGCTGTTCCGTCCCGCGTTTCCTGCTAACGGGCCAGGGTAAGAACGCTCTGGTTGCCCCGCAGCACAAACACCAGAATGCCTGCACCGGCCAGGACAGCCGCGCGCCGCTCCAGGTCGCGCACGCTGTCGGGCACACCCGCCCACTGCCGGCGGGGCTGCTCGCCCGGCTCCAGGTAGTACCCCTCGGGAAGCGCCACGATGCTCACGCGACTGGCGGTGGCCCGCGCCCGCAGCGCCTGCTGCACCAGCGCTGGAGATGGACGGGCACTCAGAAGAATCAGGTTGCCGCCTGCGCGGGTGGGCGGCAGCTGCGGCGGGTCCAGGCTGGGGGTCAGGCGCGCCAGCGTCAGGAGCGCCTCATGCAGGGCGGCGGCCTCCCGGCCGGCCGGTGTGACCCTGCCATTCGTGGCCACCGCCACGGGGAGGGTCAACGCCTGAGCCTCCCGGATCAGGCTGGCAGCGAGCCGCGCGGCGCTGTCCATGAACGCGTCACCGCCGGCACTCGTATCCACGAACACGGTGAGGCTGCTGGCCGCCGTGCGTTCCGGGTCGCGGACCGTCAGCGTTCCGGTGCGGGCGGACAGGCGCCAGTGCACCCGGCCGGGCGGGTCGCCGGGCACGTAGGGGCGCACGCTGCGGAGGCTGATGGGGTCGTCCAGGCCCAGCTGCCGGGTCAGGGTGCCTTCAGACAGGAGGGGACGCAGCAGGTCCGGGAGCAGCAGGCCGTGCGTGCCGGGGTACACGGCGACGGTCGTGCCGGGGCCGGGAAGGGTCACGCGACGCCAGAAAAGTCCCAGGGGGTCCGCCCAGGCGAGTTCCACGCCGGGCCAGTCGAACTGACCGCGGCGGTTGAAGGTGACGCTGAGCGTCTCGGTCCGTTCCGTGATGCCCACATGCAGGGCCGACACGCTGACGAGCCGGTCGGGCACCACGCCGCGGGGCGCCGGGTCCTCTATCAGCAGGCGCAGAGGGCGGCGTGAACGCACCGTCACCTGCACGGTCAGGGTGCCCCGCGTGCCCTCGAAGGCGGTGGGCGGCAGGGTCCGCGTGACGCTCACCTGCGGCGTGCGGCGGCCCAGCCACCACAGGCCCGCTGTGACGAGTGCCGTCAGGGCCAGCCACAGCAGGGACGCCAGCAGCGGCGTCATGCGCTGGCGTCTTCCACAGGGACCGCCTCGGCCGCCAGGAGCGCCGCCACGACCGCCTCGGCCGGCTGGCCCTGCAGTCTCGCTTCGATCTTGAGGCTCAGACGGTGCGCGAGCACGGCCGGCGCGGCCTGCTGCACGTCGTCCGGCGTGACGAACGGGCGTCCCGCGAGCCACGCCAGTGCCTGAGCGGTCCCCTGGAGGGCCAGGCTCGCGCGCGGACCTGCGCCGAGCGCCACGCTGGGGTGCGCGCGCGTGGCGGCGGTCATCCGGGCCACGTAGTTCTGCACCGGCGCCGACACGAAGACGGCGCGCGCGGCGCGCTGCGCGGCCAGCAGGTCCTCCGGGCGGGCCACGGCACCCAGCGCGTCAATGGGATGGTGGTCTTTCAGGCGTGCCAGCATCCGGATCTCCTCCTGCAGGGTGGGATACCCCACGGAAAGTTTCAGGAGGAAGCGGTCCAGCTGCGCTTCAGGCAGGCGGTAGGTGCCCTCGTGCTCCACGGGATTCTGCGTGGCGATCACCACGAACGGCGCGGGCAGGCGGCGCGTCACGCCTGCTTCCGTGACCTGCCCCTCCCCCATCGCTTCAAGCAGGGCCGACTGCGTCTTGGGCGTGGCGCGGTTGATCTCGTCGGCGAGCAGCACCCCGGTGAAGATCGGGCCGGGCACGAACTCGAACTGCCCGCTGCCTGGACGGTACACGCTGACGCCCGTCACGTCGCTGGGCAGCAGGTCCGGCGTGAACTGCACCCGCTGAAACGGCAGGCCCAGGCTGCGGGCCAGGGCGCGCGCGAGCATGGTCTTCCCGGTGCCGGGCGCGTCTTCCAGCAGCACGTGCCCGCCCGCCAGAATGCCGGCCAGCGCGAGGCGCGTGACGGCGTCCTTGCCGACGAGGACACGGGCAACATTCTCAAGGACCCGCTGGGCGAATTCGGGGGTGTGGACAGGGGTGGCGGGTGCAACGTGGGTCATGGCGGGTCCTTTACGGGCGGGGGGGTGGAATGCGGGGTCAGGGGGGCAAGCGCCGCCTGAATGGACCGGGCGGCAGTCTCGGCCCGGCCGGCGTCCTCGTCCGTCACGCGGCCACCGTACCGGACCGGCTCATACGACTGCGTCAGGATCAGAAGGGCGCCGGCCAGTTCGGGGTGGGCCGCGCCCAGCCGCGCCGCGAACCCGGTGGGGGTCTCGTGGGCCGCGCGGCCCAGTCCGGCGGCCGTCAGGCTGCTCAGCGCCTCGCGGTACGCGGCGCGGACGCGGTGCAGGGGCGGCGGGGCGGCGGCTGGCCCGGCCAGCGGCTCCACGGGCGCAGGCACACTGGCGTGTGACTCGCCAGCTGCCCGGCGATTCAGCACCCACAGCAGGGCTGCCAGCAGCAGGATCAGGGTCAGCACCCCCAGCGCCACGAAAAGCGGTCCCAGCGCACTGGCGTTCAGCACGCGTTCGGCCACCACGTTCCCCTGGCCCAGCTGCGAGGCCGGGCCAGCAGGTCCGGCCTCGGCGTGGGGACCCGCGCCGGGCTGGCCGTCCAGGCTCAGCAACAGGCCGGCGGCCAGCCACAGCAGGCCGGTCAGCAGCAGCCCGCCGATCATGAGCACCTCCGGCAGGCGGGGACGGACCCGCCCTGCGGCACTCCGCCCGCGCAGGGGCAGCAGCAGGGCCGCGCCGCACCCCAGGCACGCGACGCCCAGCAGGAACGCCAGGTTCAGCAGCGCGGGCGGTGGCGAACCCAGGTCAATCTGCGTGTTGACCTGCCCTGCCGTTCCTGGGCCGCCCGCGCTGGGCTGTTCCTGCGGGAGGTTGGCGGCTGGTGGGGCAGGGGCCTGCGCCGCCGGGGAGACTGCGCGGGGGGAACGGGGCAGGGGTCCGGCGGCGGGGAGCAGGGCCGCAGAAAGGGTCAGGATGACGAGCGCGCCGCCCAGCAGGGGCCACCAGCGCCGGCTGGTGATCGGGGCGCGGCCCGTCAGGCCTGGCTGCCGCCGGCCCAGGGCGCCGCCAGCCAGGGCGAGCAGCAGGCCCGGCTGCGGGGCCAGCAGGCCGAGGGCCAGCGTGAGGAGCAGGCCGCGCCGCCGGCCATCTTCCAGCAGTTGCGCACTCCAGCACACCGTCAGCGCCGCCACGCTCAGCAGCAGGTACTGCGCGGCGAGGGTCAACAGCGCGGGCAGATCGCCGTCCGTGGCAACTGCCTGGGCTATCACCGCTCCTCCCACGAGAAGCTGGGTGATCAGGAGCCGGCCCTGCGCCCAGGCGGTCGACCGGACGCTGAGGGCGAACAGCAGGCACAGCAGTCCCACCGCCCACGCGGGCAGCAGTCCAGCGAGGCTCAGGGGCAGCAGGGCCAGCCCGTCTGCGCCCTGCTGCGGCGCACTGCGGGGCGGCGCGAGGGCGTCCGGCAGTGCGGAAGGGGGTTCAGTCATGACTGACCGAGAATACGCGGCGGTCCAGGGCTCTGTTCAGGCAGTTCAACACCGACGCCGCCCCGGTCCGGTCGGGACGTGGGGCGGCGGGACGTGAGACTCAGTCGAGGAAGTCGCGAAGTTTCCGCGTGCGGCTCTCGTGGTACTTGAGTTTCCGCAGCGCCTTGTTCTCAATCTGCCGGATGCGTTCACGGGTGACACTGAAGCGCTGCCCGACCTCCTCCAGAGTGTGCTCGCGGCCGTCCACGAGGCCCTTGCGGAACTTCAGGACCATCGCCTCGCGCTCGGTCAGTTTCGACAGCGCCTTTTCCAGTTCCTCGGACAGCAGGGTCTTGGCGGCGTTCTCCACAGGGCTGTCCAGGTTCTCGTCCGGGATGAAGTCGCCGTAGAAGGAGTCCTTTTCGTCCCCGATCGGGGTTTCCAGGGACACGGGCTCCTGGCTGACCTTCTGCACTTCCTCCACCTTCGCGGCGTCCCAGCCGGGCCCCATGGCTTCGGCGATCTCCTCGTAGGTGGCTTCACGCGACAGTTCCTGCTGAAGCTGCCGGGCCGTGCGGGTGAGTTTGTTGATGGTCTCGACCATGTGCACCGGAATACGGATGGTGCGGGCCTGGTCGGCAATGGCGCGGTTGATGGCCTGACGGATCCACCACGTGGCGTACGTGCTGAACTTGTAGCGGCGGCGGTACTCGAATTTCTCCACCGCGCGGATCAGGCCCTGGTTGCCTTCCTGAATCAGGTCCAGGAAGCCCAGGCCACGGCCCGTGTACTTCTTGGCGATCGACACGACGAGACGGAGGTTCGCCTCGATCAGGCCCTGGCGGGCAGCGGCGCCGTCTTCCATCTGGCGCATCAGGCGGCGGCGCCCGCGGTCGTCGAGGTCAAGGTCCTCGTCAAGCACCTTGCGGGCTTCCTCGCCCTCCTCGATGCGGCGGGCCAGCGCGATTTCCTCTTCCAGAGTCAGCAGGGGCACGCGGCCGATCTCGTGCAGGTACTGCCGCACCGGGTCGTTGGACACGGCGCGCGGCATGTCGTCGAAGTACTTCTCCTCGTCGTCGTCCTGCGCGGCGGCGCTGGGGCCTTCTTCGGCCTCGGCGTCTTCCTCCGTTTCTTCGTCCTCATCGAGGTCCTGCACCTCGATGCTCTGCGCCGCGAGGTACAGCTGCATGTCCTCGAACGCGTCGGGGCTCTCGGGGTCCAGGCCGCCGGCTTCCAGGGCGGTGGCGAGGGCCGTGGCGATCTCCTCGCTGGAGAGCACCCCGGCTGCGCGGCCCGCTTTCAGGAGTTCCTGGATGCTGGCGTGCGCGTAGTACGGTTTCTCGGCCGGGCCGCCTTTCGCGGCGGGCGTGGCTTTGGCGGCCGGCCGGGCGCCGGCACGCGCCGTGGGTTTGGCGGGCGCGCCGGCAGTCGCCTCAGCTTTCGGTTCGGCGGCCTTGCGCGGCGCGGCCTTCTTTTTGGGCGCGGCGGCCGGTTCTTCACTGGCCGCAGTTTTCGCTTCGGTCTTCTTGGCTTTCGGTGCGGCTTTGGGTTTCGCGGGAGCCGCCGGGGCAGCCTGAGCGGCGGGCGCCGTTTCGGGTGCGTCTCCGGCAGGCGGCGCGGTGGGTTTGGGGGTGGTCTTGCGGGGCGCGGCGGTGGCTGCGGCCGGCTTGGGCGCCGCGCCGGGGGTCACGCGGGCGCGCGCGCGGACGGGTTTCGAGGCTTCGCCGGCGGCGTCGGTGGTCGCGTCGACTTTCTTGCGGGTGCGGACGGTCGGGGAATCTGCCATGCGGCCTCCTGCGGACACTGGGGTCGGGGCGGGGTGGGGTCTTGCCTGGGGGTTCCGGCGCGGGTCGGTCAGGGCCGGAAACCTGAACGCGTCAGTCTAGCAAACGTGCCCGGGCACACGGCGTGACGCTGGACAGGGTACGCAACGCGGATGAATGGGGGGCCAACAGACAGGGTACGAGGAGCTTCCCGGAAAGGTTCCCGCCAGGGTTCAAAGGGGCGGTCCGGCCCGCGTGACGGACAGGACCTTGAACCCCGCCTCACGGAGCGTCTCCCGGACCTCACCCAGCGCGCGCAGGTCAGGTTCGTACGGCAGGAAGTCGTTGGCAACGAGGTGCACGGTCCCGCCCGGCCGCAGGCGCCGCCCGGCCGCCGCGATGAACTCCCGCGCGACGTCCAGCACCACGCCGCGCCCCACGTGGAAGGGGGGGTTGGTCAGGATCACGTCGAAGGTCGCGTCGCCCAGCGCAGCGTCCACGTCAGAATGGACGGCCTCGCCGTTCAGGCCGCTCGCACCGAGGGTAGCCTGGGCGCTGCGGACACTGGACAGGTCGCCGTCCACCAGGGTCACCTGCGCGCCGCGCCGCGCCGCCCACGCGCCGATCAGGCCGGTGCCGCAGCCCAGGTCCAGCACGGTCTTCCCTGCCAGGCTGTCACTGCCGGGCTCCAGGCGCTCCAGGGCGCCCAGCATCAGGGCGGTGGCTTTGTCTGGTTTCGCGGCGCTGAAAACGCCGGGCAGACCCACGACATTCACGCCGTACGCCTCGAAGTGCTCCGGGTCCGGCAGGGCCGGCGTGGGGCCGGGACGCCGGATGAGTTTCGCCACGCGCATCCCGCCGTCACGCGCCACGACCTCGCCCGCCCCGAAGGCATTCCCGGCGAGCCGGACGTAGCGGTCGAAGCCCTTGTCACGGTCCCCGGCGATGTACAGGATCCCGCCGGGGGGCGTGCAGGCGTGCGCCCACGCCACCTGCGCCGCGGCGTAGGCGTTCCCGCGGTCGCCGGCCAGAACGAGCGCCACGGTGCGCGCGCGGTCCGGCCAGCGGTCCAGCAGGGCCTCACCGGGAATCGCCGCGTGGGCGTCCAGACCGCCGGCCCGCAGAACGCTCAGGGCGGCGGCGCTTCCTTCCACGGCGCGCAGGGTCACGCCGCTCAGGCTGCCCAGCAGGCCACCCATGGCACTGAGGTCCAGCACGTCACCGCGCACGCGGTCCCTGCGTATGGTCTGGGCCAGCAGGGCCTGGGCGGCGTCCACGTCCGGGAAGCCCCGCACGCCACTTTTCGTGAGGGCGTGCAGGCCCTCCAGGCGCGGCGGGAGGCCCGCAGGCCGCACCTCGAAGTAGTTTTCGGGAGGGGACGCCGCGTCCTCGCGCCCGGCGGGGCGGGGGGAGGGGCGGTCCGTCTTGAAACGGATTTTCTGCTTGGGCCTGCGCGTCACGCCCACAGAGTGGCACACCGTGACGGCCCGGTGCGGCGCTCAGGGCTCTGCTAGGGTACGGAGCAGCATGACCCGGCCTTCCGTGACGCCCGACTGGGCCTTTGAACGTGAACACTGGCGGCGCGGCTTGTTCCGCGTGGCAGGGGTGGATGAGGCGGGTCGCGGGGCGTGGGCCGGGCCGGTCACTGTGGCCGCCGTGATCCTGCCCGGCGCCGCAGCGGACTACCCGTTCCGGGACAGCAAGCAGCTCCCGGCCGCGCAGCGCGAGACGTACGCCGCGCAGGTGCGGGAGGTGGCGGTCGCGTGGGCGGTCGAGCACGCCTGGCCCGACGAGATCGACCGGCTGAACATTCTGGGCTCCACCCACGCCGCCGCCCTGCGCGCCCTGGCCCGCCTGAACCCCGCCCCGCAGGCGCTGGTCACCGATTACCTCAGGCTTCGCGTGGACCTGCCGCTGACCGCGCCGCCGCGCGCCGACGCGCTGAGCTACTCGGTGGCGGCCGCGAGTCTGCTCGCCAAGACAGAACGCGACCGGCTCATGACTGACCTGGACACCCAGCACCCCGGGTACGGCTTCGCGGCGCATAAGGGGTACGGGGCGCCCGCGCACCGCGCCGCCCTGCAGGAGCTCGGGGTGAGTTCCGTGCACCGCCGGACCTTTGCGCCCATCCGCGCCCTGCTGAGCGTTCCGGAACGGCTGCTCTGACGGGCCGGGCTCCCCCACGGAACCCTGCGGGCACACTGGACAACTGCCTTTCCTTTCAGGACGCAGAGGTGGACGCTGAGCGTATGGCTTTCCCAACCACTCCGGCGGTCCTGGCAGTCGCGCGTGACGGCACGCACCGCTTCAGCAAGGTCCCCACGAGCGCCATCACGCTGCTTGAAGGTCTGGGCGTGCAGGGCGACGCCCACGCCGGCGTGACGGTGCAGCACCGCTCGCGGGTGAGGCAGGACCCGTCACAGCCGAACCTGAGGCAGGTGCATCTCATTCACGCGGAACTGTTCGGCGAGGTGGCCCGTGACGGCTACCACCTGCGCCCCGCGGACCTGGGCGAGAACATCACGACGCGGGGCGTGGCCCTCCTGACCCTGCCGCGCGGCACCCACCTGACCTTCCCGTCCGGGGCGGTCGTGGAACTCACCGGACTGCGCAATCCCTGCGCCCAGATTGACGCGTTTCAACCGGGCCTGATGCGGCGCCTGATCGGAACGGACGATGCGGGACAACCGGTGTTCCGGGCAGGTGTGATGGGCGTGGTGCGCCGCGGCGGCCCGGTCACTCCGGGCGACGAGGTGAGCGTGACCCTCCCGGACGGTCCGCACGAGGCGCTCCGGCGCGTGTAGCGCTCCCTCAGGGGTTCAGGAAGCGCTGCACCTGCGCGGGCAGCTCACCGGCGTCCATCAGGAACGCGTCGTGCCCGTGAATGCTGTTCAGTTCCCAGTACCGGGCGTTCGGCAGGAGCGCGGCGCTGGCCCGCACCTCCGCGGCCGGGTACAGCTGGTCACTGCTGATCCCGACCACCAGCACAGGCGTCTGAATGGTGCGCAGCTCTGCGTCGCCCGGCTGGAAGGCGTCCATGGCGGCCGTCAGGGTCACGTACGTCCGCTCGCAGAACCGCGCGTGAAGCTTCTCGCCGTGATGATGCAGGTACGACGTGATCGCCGGAACGCCGGGCGCCCGCAAGCCGTACTGCGTGGCGGCGAAACTCTCGGGACTGCGGTAGGACAGCATGGCAATCTGCCGGGCCACCTTCAGCCCCTCGCCGCCTGGCGCGGCGCGAATGGCGCTGCGCGCGGCCGTATTCAGGCCGATTGCCCAGGGGGCGTGGCGGGTGGGCGCACCGATGATCACGGCGCGCTCCACGAGATCCGGGCATTCCAGCAACCACGCGTACGCGAGCATGCCGCCCATGCTGCCGCCCACAATCCGCACGCGGTTCACGCCCAGTTCCTCCAGCAGGGCGCGCCCCGCGCGGGCCATGTCCCGCAGGGTCAGGGGGGCGTCCTGACCGTTCAGGGTGGGCAGGTCCGCGGGGCCGCTGCTGCCGGCGCAGCCCCCCAGCACGTTCGCGCAGATGATGAAGTCCCGCGTGGGGTCCAGGGGCCGCCCCTCCCCCAGGAAGTCCCCCCACCACTCATGCACGGCGCTGGTTCCGGTCAGGGCGTGCAGAACGAGGGTGGCCGTGCGCTGCGGCGCGCCGTACGTGTGGTACGCGAGGCGCACGTCATTGACCGGCAGGCCGCAGTCCAGCAGCAGCGGCGCCTGCCGGAACAGGCGCGCCACCCGCAGCCGGTGGGCCGGGGCGGGCGCCTGACATCGCTCCGGGGCGTCCTCGGCGGCCGACAGGGGAAACGAAGTGGGGGCGGGGTGTGTCAGAGCCGTCACGCGTCCTCTCCGGCCTCGGCGCCCGTCTCGACCAGCGCGCCGGCCAGCGCCTGCGCAAAGTCTTCCCGCAGGTCCTCAATATGCTCGATGCCCACCGAGACCCTCACCAGGCCCGGCGTGACGCCCGCGGCGCGCTGCCCGTCCTCGTGCAGCTGACTGTGGGTGGTGCTGGCCGGGTGAATCACCAGGGTGCGGGTGTCCCCCACGTTCGCGACGTGCTGCGCGAGCGCCACCGAACGGATAAATGCTTCGCCCGCCTCGCGCCCGCCCTTGAGTTCAAAGGTCAGGACGGCGCCCGCACCTCGCGGCAGATAATGCTGCGCCCGGTCGAAGTGCGGGTGATTGCTCAGTCCCGGGTACGTGACGCGTTTCACGTCCGGATGAGCGGCCAGCCAGGACGCCAGCGCCTGCGCATTCTGGGCGTGCCGCTCCGCGCGCAGACTCAGGGTCTCCAGACCCTGCAGGAACTGCCACGCCTGCTGCGGCGCCAGCGTGGGCCCCAGGTCCCGCAGCCCCTCCGTGCGCGCCCGGATGATGAACGCCACGTTCGGCAGGCCAAGCGGATTGCCTTCCCCGAACGTTTCCCAGAAGTTCAGGCCGTGGTAACTGGGGCTGGGTTCCGTCACCAGCGGGTAGCGGCCGTTGCCCCAGTCGAAGTTCCCGCCATCCACGATCACGCCGCCAATCCCGTTGCCGTGCCCGCCGATCCATTTGCTGGCCGAGTGCAGCACCACGTTGGCGCCGTGCCGCAGGGGCTGGCAGTAGTAGCCTCCCGCGCCGAAGGTGTTGTCCACGAACACCGCCACACCAAGGGCGTGTGCGGCCGCCGCAATGGCCTCAAAGTCCGGCACGTTCAGGGCCGGGTTCCCGATCGTCTCCAGGTACACCGCGCGGGTCCGGTCGTCGATCAGCGCCGCGAACTCCTCGGGCCGCTCTTCACGGCTGGTGAAGCGCACCTCGATGCCCAGACGCTGCAGGGTCACGCGGAACTGGTTCACGGTGCCGCCGTACAGGTTCGGCGTGGACACGATGTTGTCCCCGGCCTGCGCGACATTCGTGATTGCCAGGAACTGCGCCGCGTGCCCGCTCGCGACCGCCAGGGCTCCCACGCCACCCTCCAGCGCCGCCAGGCGCTCCTCGAACACGGCGTTCGTGGGGTTCATGATGCGGCTGTAGATGTTCCCGAACTGCCGCAGGCCGAACAGGTCCGCCGCGTGCTCCGGCGACTGGAACACGTAACTGTTCGTGGGGTAGATCGGCACCTGCTGCGCGCCCGTGACGGGATCGGGCTTCTGACCGGCGTGCACCTGCAGCGTTTCAAATCTGTGCGCCATGACGCCACCTCCTCGGGGGTGAGAATCCGGGACGCCCACATGCGCGCGCCCCTGCTCTTGAACTGCGAGAAGGGGCGCTGAAAAGATTCAACCGCGTGTCCTTCCCTCTTGCTCCCCGTGGCGGTCATCGTCGACCCGCCGGTCGGGGCTGGCCTTGGCACCGTGACGTGATGAGGTCCGGTTGCCGCGCCGTCAACGAGCCAGGTCTCTCGGGCGCTCTGAAGTGGGTCGCTCCACGCAGGAGCTACCTTGCAGCCTAACGTGCCGCCGGAAGTGAGGTCAAGGGAACATCCAGACAGGCGTGAGGAAATATACACACCACCACCCATCCAGGGGTGTCATAAGATGAGGGAGTCATCCCGATTGCATGTGAGTCCCCACATGATGTGGGGCTGGGCTGACTGTCCTGCACCCTGGTCTGCCTGCAGACCGTTCTCGTCTCACTTCTCAGGAGATTCATGCGTCACACCACGATTGCTGTGGCCCTGCTGGGCGCGTCCCTGCTGGCCGGGTGCACCCGCACCTCGTCCCCCACGACCCCCACGCCGGGTACCGAGACCGAATTCGGTCGCCTCCAGATGCTTAAACCCGGCACGCAGGACACCATCCGCACGAAGCTCAAGGTGAACATCGTCTTCGTCGGATACCGCCAGACCTCACCCGGGCAGATTCCCACCGCCAGGCAGATCAGCACCGAGGACTTCCAGACCACGCTGCCCGAGACGTACACCGCAGTGAACCGCATTCCCAGCGCATACGGCCGCACCGAACCTACCGGAAACGCCTTCGACTTCGAGTACAACTACGTGTTCGCCGATCAGAGCTTCGAGAATGACTTTTTCAGTCACTTGTCGGCCAATGCCAAGCAAAGGCCCCTGACCGTTCAGCAGAACATCTACAACTGCCAGAGTACGGACCCCGCCACGGGGCTGGCCGACTGTGAGACCCCCGCAACAAACATCAACCGGGTCATTACGGACAATTACGAGATCGACGCCCTCCAGACCGAGAACTGGCTGGCCGACAACGTCAGCCGCGTGGGTGTCAAACCCGGCGAGTACACCATCTACTTTGTGAACTGGTTTGACCGGCCTGACTTCAAGTTCCACAGTTACACCCGCGCGGACGCCGCCGACACCGACACAGGCATCAAGTTTGGCGCCCGTGGAAGTCGCCGGCTGATCGCGTGGGGCGGCAGTACCCGCCCGAGTGTCCCGGCGCAGCGCGTGTGGTTCTACGACCTGTCCGCCAACCCGGATCCGTGGACCAACGCGTACGACGTCACGAACTCCGATGTGGACGGTGACAAAGAAGCCGACTACCGCATGCCTCCCATCTGGGAGTACGGCACCCGCAAGGCCAGCATCGGGTATGGCCGCAAGGTCAGCCCCGACCTGGCTCTTGTGGCGCGTTACACCGCTATCAACCTGCTGTTCACGCCCAGCCCCATCTACCGCGCGGCACTCACACCACCGCATCTGCCCGAGGAGATCAACCTGGATGTGCACGTTGAACAGGGCGAAGGGGCCGTGGAGCCCGCCAAGGTGCTGAAGCCGGAGCTGGTGCAGAGCCGCGTGTCGGTGCTGCAGCCGTTCACGAAATTCAGCAACACGCTCCGTCAGACGGCGCTGGACGGGGACCTGGCGGACGTGTACAAGTGCTTCTTCCCGGTTGAGGCGGAGGACATCTGCTCTCCGGACTACGCGGACTTCAGTGGGGAGAAGCTGTTCCAGTTCGGCGTGAAGGAGCTGCGTGAAACCTACAAGACCACGCCCGGCAACCGCTATCAGCTCCCGATCTACGCCTTCAACGACAACCAGAACAGTCAGGGTGGCCTGCTGGGGGTCGCGTACGATGACGGTGAGACAGGCACGCAGAGTTTCGTGTACTCGTTTATCACGCCTGACCTGATTGACGCCGGGTACGGCTTTACCGACACCACCGTGCATGAGGTCGGGCACCACCTGAGCCTGTCCCACCCGCACGATGGGTACGACAGCGAGCAGAATATTTCCTACGGACCCAGCGGTAACTTCTACTTCGTGAACACCGGTGACCAGAGCGCGACCATCATGTCGTACAACGATCTGTCCCGCACGTTCGGGCAGTTTAACCTGGACAGCCAGTACCGGTACCTGACGGCTGCGTATCTGAATAACACGAACGCCGTGCTGGAGCTCGTGCGCCGCGCCCAGAAAGCGAGCAGCGTCAGGAGCGCTGCAGTAAGTGCCGACACGCGCTTCGCGCAGGCAAAAGCAAGGTATGACGCCATGGATTACCTGGGCGCCGCGCAACTGGCGCACGAGGGGTACCGCAGCGTGCTGAACGCTGCGAAAACGGCCGGCGTACCGGTGGAGGCATACCGCTGGTACGAGAACCTGAACGGCCTTGAGAACCTGAGTGTGAAACCCACGCAAAAGGCGCGGTTCAGTCCGACCTTCAAGGCCCAGACCGGTCTGGTGGTGTTCCCTGAGGAGACCCCGCAGCAGCGCCGCCTGCGCCTACAGAAATAATCTGCGGAAGACAGAGAGGAGGAGCCTAAGGTAAAACCGGGCTCCTCCTCTCCTGATTTACCCTGCGATGACGTTCAGGCGGTCTGCGCGGCGCACTCGGGGCACTGACCGTACAGGGTGACTTCGTGCGCTTCGACGATGAATCCTCCTGGATACACCGTGCCGCTGGGCAGCGCCACTGGGCAGGTGTGCAGCGTAAACACGCGGCTGCAGCGGGTGCAGGCAAAATGATGATGATGACCCCGGCCACTCGTTTCGTAGCGGGTTTCGCCGTCCAGGGTAACAGGGTGGATTCTTCCCTGTTCAGTGAGGAGTTTCAGGGTGCGGTACACGGTGGCGACTCCGAGTGCCGGGAGGTCACTGCGGGCCCGGTCGAGCACGTCCGCGACGCCAAGTGGGCCCTCGGCGTCCTGCAGGACGCGGGCGATCACGTCGCGCTGGCGGGTGCTGCGGGTGGCGGTCATAGGCCGCAGGCTAGCATTCCTGATCAGGGCGTATCAAAAAGCAGCCCACCTTTTGCGGGTGGGCTGCCGGGAAGTGCTGGTCCGCTCAGCGGCTGTTGGGGTTGATCATCTCGTCCGGGCGGATGACGCTGCCCTGCGCTTTGGCTTCCACTGTGCTGACGGGTGTGGTCGGCGCGGCGGGCGGGCTGCTGCCTTCGGCGGGAGCCTGCTGGGCGTAGCTCTGCGCGGCCGTTGCGGGCGCGGCGAGGGCCGGTGCGGACCGCACAAACGCACCGACGCCACCGGGCTTCTGGGCTGGCTGCTGCGCGGCACGCGGGTCGCGGGGCTGCCCCGCCTTGTCGAGCAGCTGGTCGGCGAGCCCTTCCAGGCGGGGCGTGACCACCTTATCCATGACGGTCTTCACAGCCAGGGTGCCGAGTGTGGCGACCAGCGCGCCCCCCACGCCGCCGCCCTTGTGGCTTTTCTGCGCCTTGAGCAGGGCTTTCTGGTGCTTGACGGGACTCTGGGCATCCACGTACACCTTGCGGGTGCGGCGGAATTGGCGGCCCATGACGAGGCCGATCACAGCGCCCACGGCCGACGCGCCGCCCAGCATTTTGAGAGGGTCCTTCTGCAGCTGCACCTGCAGGTTTGCCTGGTGGGCGAGGGCGTCCACGCTGGCCTTGAGGCGCTCGCGGGCTTCTTCACGCTCGGTGAGGTATTCGGCCATCAGCTCTCCCCCTTCTTGTAATCGTCCTTGTAGGTGGGCGTGGTGCTCACCGGAATGCCGGGCGCGTCCTTGAGAACCACAGGTTCTCTCAGGTTGGGGTCGTGGTGGTGCCCATGGTCCTGCTCGTGCCCGGTGAGTTCCTTGTTCAGGCCGCTGCTGTGGTGGGCTGGTTCACCGCCGGGTTTGCTTTCGTACACGGGCACGGTGGTGGTGCCGTGCTCGATGCGGACGGTGGCGACGCCGGGGCGTTCGCTGACCACGCGGGTCTCGCCGGCGGCGTGCGTCTGGGCGTCACGGCCAAGTTCAACGCGGGGGCCGGCGGGGTTGAAGGCGTCAATGTCGGCTTTGCTGCCGGTGACGGGCGTGCGCGCCGGGTCGTGGGTGGCGCCCGCGGCCGGAACTGTCGTTGCAGCGCCGGTGGTGCCCGGGGCGGGGCTGCCCGTGGGGGATGCCGGGGCGGTGTCCTGGTCGAGGCTGTCGCGGCGGCGGCGCGGCTCGTTCATGTCGACCTCAGCGCTGAGTTTCTTGAGGCCCAGCATGACCAGCAGGCCGGTCACGGCGAAGCTCAGCAGCGCGATGATCAGGGCGGCGGCCCAGGCGCCCAGCCCCAGGCGCATCAGGCCGTAGAAGACGGCGAGGATGATGAAGATCAGGCCCAGAATCAGCGGTCCGGTGGCGGCCAGCAGGAGGACCGCCCCGATCCCCTTGGCTTTGGCGATCTGCCCGGCCTTGCGGGCCACGGCGCTGATCTCGGATTTCACGAGGGTCATGGCGGCGTCGAACACGTCGACGAGCGCCCCCCCCATACTCTTGCGTTCTTCCATACTTCCCTCCGGGTGAACCCTCACGAAATGGGGTCGGATGCCCACAGCATAATGAACGCTGTGCCCCCTGCTGCTCCGCACCAAGAAAACCTGAATTCCGGCCCATCCATCACGGCCGCGCAGCGCAGCAACCTGCTGCCGTTCACGGCGCGGGGTTACAGCTGGTGGCGGGCGCGGTCGCTGTCGCTGCTGGGCGCGGGTGCCTTTCCCCTGGCGCGGGAGGAGCGGCTGTTCCGGGCGCTGTGCCGGCCGGTCCCTGGGGAGCTGTGGCTGGACGTGGGCACCAGCACCGGGTTCTACGCAGGCGCGCTGGCGCGCTGCGGCGCGCGGGTGGTGGCCGCGGACCTGAGTGGGCCGATGCTGAGTGAGGCGGCGAGGCGCGAACCGTCCCCGGCGATCACCTGGACGCGGATGAACGTGGAAGTCAGCGGGCTGCCGGACGCCTCTTTTGACGGCGTGACCGTGGGGGCCACGCTGAATGAGACGCACGACCCCGCCCGGCTGCTGCGTGAGGTGGCGCGCCTGACCCGGCCGGGCGGGCAGGTGTGGCTGATGTACCTGCGCCGCACGGCCGGTCCCGTTCAGGCGCTGCTGGGTGTGCCTGCGCTGGGCGGCCTGACCTTCCCGGACCCCGGGTGGGTGCAGCGGCACCTGCCGGGCCTGCGCCGGACGGCTGCGCTGGGTGTGGGCGCGGTGCAGTTCGAGCAGTTCGTGCGGGGCGCGTGAGGCCCGGCCTGACCGTGCGCGGCGGGGTCTGGGACACGGTGCACCCCGGGCAACTCTGTAACAATCCGTGACGTTTCCCCTGCAGGTCACCCCTACACTCGGCGCATAAGGAATCCACTGTGACTGACCTGACCTTCACTTCCGCTTCTCCTTCTGGCCTGGACCGGGCCGTGGCGCACTGTCAGGACGTGACGCGGCAGCACAGCAAGACCTTCTATCTGGGCTCGCGGTTCTTCCCGGCGGCGCAGCGGCGGGCCGTGTGGGCGGTGTACGCCGCGTGCCGCGATGGGGATGACACGGTGGACGAGCGCGGTGACACTGCCGCTCACGCCGGGCTGGACTGCTGGTGGTCGCGCGTGCAGGCGGCGTTCGCGGGGCGGCCCGGCGAGCACCCCATTGATGTGGCACTGGCGTGGGCGGCGAGCAGCTATCCCATTCCCCTATCTGCGTTCGAGGAACTGCACGAGGGTCTGCGCATGGACCTGGGTGGGTTTGAGTACTGCACCATGGCGGACCTCACGCTGTACTGCCGGCGTGTGGCGGGCGTGGTGGGGTTCATGATCGCGCCGGTCAGCGGGTACAGCGGCGGCGAGTCGACGCTGCGCTGCGCCCTGATGCTGGGGCAGGCCATGCAGCTGACGAACATCCTGCGGGATGTGGGCGAGGACCTCACGCGCGGACGGGTGTACCTGCCGGCTGACCTGCTGGGCGAGTACGGCGTGAGCCGCGCGGACCTGGAGCGGGGCGTGGTCACGGCCGCGTACCGCGCGCTGATGCAGGACCTGACCGCCCTGGCCCGCGAGTGGTACGCCGAGGGGCGGCGCGGCATTCCCTGCCTGCACGGCAGCGCCCGGCTGGCCGTGGCGGCCGCGGCGCGCGCCTACGAGGGCATTCTGGATGACCTGGCCCGCAACGATTTCGACAATTTCGGCCGCCGGGCCTACGTGAGCGGCACCCGCAAACTGCTGATGCTGCCCCGCGCGTGGTGGGAACTGCGCTCGGTCCCGGCGTCCCTTTCCTGACCACCTTCACGCACCACTGCGCTGCCCGACAGCCGGGCGGCGGGAGGACCCTGACGAATGACGCCTGACGCCCCATCCGCTTCCCCTCGCCCTGCGCCCGGTTCCCCGGCACGCCGCAAGACGGCCCTGATTATCGGGGCCGGGATCGGCGGACTGTCCCTGGGCATCCGCCTGCAGTCCCTGGGGTTCGACACGACCATCCTGGAACGCCTCGACCAGCCGGGCGGACGCGCGTACCAGAAACGCACCGAGGACGGGTACGTGTTCGATATGGGCCCCACGGTGATCACCGTGCCGCACTTCATCGAGGAACTGTTCGCGCTGGAACGCGACTGCGGCATGCTGGCCGAGGCCGACTACCCGCCGCACGTGCTCGCCCCGGACGCCCGGGTCCGTGAGGGGGACAGTGGCGGGCCGCGCACGCAGGCGTACGTGAAACTCGTCCCGATCCTGCCGTTCTACCGGATCTACTTTGATGACGGCACCTTCTTCGATTACGACGGCGACCCGCTCAGCACCCGCCGGCAGATCGCGGCCCTCGCGCCGGAGGACCTCGCCGGGTACGAACGCTTCCACGCGGACGCCCAGGCGATCTTCGAGCGGGGGTTTCTGGAGCTGGGGTACACCCACTTCGGGGACATGGCGACCATGCTCCGCGTGGTGCCGGACCTGATGCGCCTGGACGCCGTGCGGACGCTGTTCTCGTTCACCCGGAAGTACTTCACGAATCCCAAGATGCAGCAGGTGTTCTCCTTCGAGACCCTGCTGGTGGGCGGCAACCCCCTGAGCGTCCCGGCCATCTACGCCATGATTCACTTCGTCGAGAAAACCTGGGGCATTCACTACGCCCTGGGCGGGACCGGCGCCCTGGTGGACGCCTTTGTGCGCAAGTTCAAGGAACTGGGCGGAACGCTGCGCCTGAAGGCCGGGATTGAGGAGATCCTGGTCACGGATGACCGGGGCCGGCCGGTGCGCCGGCCCGGCGGGCGGCGCGTGGCGCGGGGCGCGCGGCTGGAGAACGGAGAAGTGCTGCACGCGGATATCGTGGTCAGCAACGGCGACTGGGCGAACACGTACCTGAAACGCGTTCCGGCTGCGGCGCGCCTCGTGAACTCGGACGTGCGCGTGAAGGCCGCGCGGCAGAGCATGAGCCTGCTGGTGATCTACTTCGGGTTCCGCCGGGACGGGCGGGACCTGAACCTGCGGCATCACAACATCATCCTGGGGCCGCGTTATGAGGCGCTGCTCACGGAGATCTTCGGGCGCAAGGTGCTCGGCGCGGATTTCAGTCAGTACCTGCACGTGCCCACGCTGACGGACCCCGGCCTGGCCCCCGAGGGGCACCACGCGGCGTACACCCTGATTCCTGTGCCGCACAACGCCAGCGGCATCGACTGGAGCGTGCAGGGCCCGAAGCTCGTGGACCGCGTGTACGCCTTCCTGGAGGAGCGGGGGTACATCCCGGACCTGCGGGCCCGCCTGACGCACAGTGAATTCATCACACCCGACTACTTTGCCGGGACGCTCGACTCCTATCTGGGCAACGCGTTCGGGCCGGAACCGGTCCTGGCGCAGAGTGCGTACTTCCGGCCGCACAACCGCAGCGAGGATATCCGCAACCTGTACCTGGTGGGCGCAGGCGCGCAGCCGGGCGGCGGAACGCCCAGCGTGATGATGTCCGCGAAGATGACCGCCCGGCTGATCGCGCAGGACTTCGGCATTCACGCCAGCGTGCGTGACGGCGTGCCGCAGGCGCCGGCGGCCAGCATGCGGGGCAGCGCCGCCGACTGACCGCCGGGCCGGGGGCACGTCCCGGCTGACTGAACCGGCACTCGCCACCTGAGGGCAGAGCGGGGGAAACTGACCCCGGCCCTGCCCCCACGCCCGTTTTCTCCAGGAGGAACCATGACCACCCTGCTTAACGATCCTGTCACCCGGTCCCGCGCTTACTTCGACGGGGCGTGGCGCGACACGCCCCGCACCTTCACCGTGACCCACCCCGGCAACGGCGAACCCATCGGTGCGGTGGCCGACTGCACGCCCGACGACGCGCGGCGGGCCATCGACGCCGCTGAGCGCGCCCTGCGCGAGTGGCGGCGCGTGAACCCGTACAAGCGGGGCCTGATCCTGCGCCGCTGGTACAACCTGATGCTGGAACACAAGGAACCCCTGGCGCGCCTGATGACCCTGGAGATGGGCAAGCCCATCACCGAGACGCGCGGCGAGGTGCACTACGCCGGAAGTTTCGTGGAGTGGTGCGCCGAGGAGGCCGGCCGGATTGCCGGGGAGCGCGTCAGTCTGCGCTTCGAGCACAAGCGCGGCCTGACCACCCAGGAGCCGGTGGGCATCGTGTACGCCGTCACGCCGTGGAACTTCCCGGCGGGCATGATCACCCGCAAGGCCGCGCCCGCCCTGGCGGCCGGCTGCGTAATGATCCTCAAACCGGCCGAACTGAGTCCCATGACGGCGCTGTATCTCGCCGAACTGTGGCTGGAGGCAGGCGGGCCTGCCAACACCCTGCAGGTGCTGCCGACCAACGACGCCGCAGCCCTGACGCGCCCCATGATGGACGACGACCGGGTGCGGAAACTGACCTTCACCGGCAGCACCGAGGTGGGCCGGTTGCTCTACGAGCAGGCGGCGCGCGGCATCAAGCGCGTGAGCCTGGAACTGGGCGGGCACGCCCCGTTCCTGGTGTTCGAGGACGCGGATCTGGAGCGCGCCGCGCGGGAAGTGGTCGCCAGCAAGTTCCGTAATGCCGGGCAGACCTGCGTGTGCACGAACCGCGTGTATGTGCAGCGCGCCGTGGCCGGGGCGTTCACGGAGCTGCTCACGCAGCAGGCGGCGGCACTGACGCTGGGCGACCCACTGCTGGACAGCACGCAGGTTGGTCCGGTGGTGGAGCAGGCGGGGCTGGACAAGATCCGCGCGCAGGTTCAGGACGCCCTGAACCGCGGCGCGACCGCCACCACGGGTGGGCAGGACGCGGGCGGCCTGTACTTCCAGCCGACGGTCCTGACGAACGTGCACCCGGACAGCGTGATCCTGCGCGAGGAGACCTTCGGCCCGGTGGCGCCGGTGGTGATCTTCGACACTGAGGAAGAAGGCCTGCGCCTCGCGAATGACAGTGAGTACGGCCTGGCGGCGTACGCGTACACCCGGGACCTGGGGCGCGCGTTCCGCGTGGCCGAGGCGCTGGAGTACGGCATCGTGGGGATCAACGACGGGGTGCCCAGCGCCGCTGCGCCGCATATTCCCTTCGGCGGCATGAAGAACAGTGGGGTGGGCCGTGAGGGGGGGCACTGGGGCCTGGACGAGTACCTGGAAACGAAATTCATCAGCCTGGGCCTGGGCTGACGCGCGGCGCAGCAGGGGGCGCGGGAAGCACAATGCCCGCGCCCCCTGCGGTTATCAGGCGGTGTGGTCGCGCAGCCAGTCGATCAGGATCTGGCGCGCCTCTTCGCGTGGTTCGTCGTTCAGGAGTTCATGGTATCCGCCCTCGAAGGTGCGCAGCGTCTTGTCACCGGAGGCGATGGCCGCGTGGAAGCGTTCGCTGCCGCGCGGGTCGGTGATCCGGTCGGCCGTGCCGTGAATGGTCAGGGTGGGCAGGGTCCAGCGGGCGTATGTGGGCCAGAGGGCGGCGCTGAGGGTCAGCATGCTCGCGGCCGTCAGGGCGGGCACGCTGCCGTGGTACATGACGGTGTCGGCCTCATATGCGGCGACCTCGTCGGTCAGGCGGGACAGTCCGCTGGTGCCCAGTTTGGTGGTGTTCAGGCCCGGCGCGACGCGCGCAATGACCGGCGCCAGCGCCCTGAGCCACCGGGGTTCGTTCTCCCCGACTAGCAGCGCGGGGCTGGACAGGATCACGCCGCTCAGGCCGCGCGGGTCGCGGGTGGCACTGGCCGCCGTGACGAGGCCGCCCATGGAGTGACCCAGCGCGAACACCGGCAGCGGCTGGGCGCGCAGGGCCTCGCGCGCGGCGAGATGATCCTCGACGAGCTGGCGCATGTCCGCCACGGCCGGCCGGCCACCGGAGCGGCCGTGACTGCGGTGATCGTAGGCGTGTACGGTGTACCCGGCCTCCACGAGGGTGGGAATCAGGCGGTGATAGCGGTCCACGTAGCGGTGCGCGTACTCTCCGAAGCCGTGTGCAAGCAGCACGGCGGCGCGGGGGGCCGGGGCGGGCCAGACGTAGCCTTCGACCGGGGCGCCCGGCACCTTCCAGGACTCGTGTTCCATGAACCGAGTCTAGACCAGTCGTGCGCGCTTCAGGCGGGCAGCGCGGTCAGGAACGCATCGATCACGGCGAGGTACCGGCCGCGTTCCTCCACGCCCGGGAAGTGCCCGCTGCCTGACAGGACCACCTGCTGCGCGTTCGGCAGCAGCCGGGCGATTTCCTCTCCGGCGGCAGGTGGGTTCAGCGGGTCGTGCTGCCCGCTGATGATCAGCGCGGGCGCCTGCACGCGGCCCAGGCCGGGCCGGACATCAAAGTTCTCCAGGGCGCGGCGGGCCGCTTCGGCCTGCTCAGGTGTCTGCGCCAGCCCGTCCGCCTGGTCCTGCGCCGCCAGGCGGGCCACGTCCGACCGGATGGCCGGGGAGGTGGCCGGGGCGAACATCAGGTCAAGCAGGTACGCCTGGGCGTCCTGCGGGCTGAGATCCCGCAGGGCGTGCGCGTGCGCGGCCATCAGGGCCGCGGTGCCGCTCGTGCGCCCGCTGGCTTTCGGCACGACCAGGATCAGGCGCGTGATCCGGTCCGGGTGCGCGGCGGCGAGCGCCTGCGCCACGTAACTGCCCATGGAGGTGCCCATCAGGTCCGTGCGCTCCAGGTTCAGGGCGTCCATGACCCCCAGCACGTCCTGCACGTGATCGTTCAGTGTGAAGTGCGCCGGGCGGGCCGAGCGGCCGTGCCCGCGGCTGTCTATCGCCACCACGCGCCGCCGGTGGGCGCAATGAGCAATGTCGCGCGCCATCCAGCCGCTGTGGCTGCCCAGGCCGTGCAGCATCACCAGCGGGTGGCCGTGACCGCGCTGCTCGACGTGCAGGTCGGTGCCGCGGACGATCACTGGCGGCTCAGCCGGCCGTCCACGGCGGCCAGCGCGAAGGCGTATTCCTCGGCCAGTTCGTTCAGCGACTCGTAACGGCTGCTGGAGCCGCCGTGTCCGGCGCCCATGATGGTTTTCAGGACGATGGTGCCGCTGCCGGGCTGCGCGAGGTCCCGCAGGCGTGCGGCGTACTTGGCGGGCTCCCAGTACGCGACGCGCGGGTCGTTCAGGCCGGTGCTGACAAACAGGTGCGGGTAGCGCGCGGATTTCAGGTTGTCGTAGGGGCTGTACTGCGCCATGACCGCGTACTGCCCGGCGTGGTTGGGGTTGCCCCACTCGTCGTACTCGGCGGTGGTCAGGGGAATGCTGTCGTCCAGCATGGTGCTCAGCACGTCCACGAACGGCACGCCCACGAACGCGGCCGTCCACAGGTCCGGGCGGAGATTCACTGCGGCGCCCATCAGGAGTCCGCCGGCGCTGCGGCCCATGGCGACCAGTTCGCGCGCCACGCCCGCGCCCCGCAGGGCCTCTCCGGCCGCGATGAAGTCCGTGAAGGTGTTCATCTTGCGTTCCAGGCGCCCGGCGTCGTACCAGCGGCGGCCCTGCTCGGACCCGCCGCGGATGTGCGCGATGGCCCACACCCAACCGCGGTCCACGAGTGGCAGGCGCGTGAACGAGAAGGCGGGGTCCATGCTCATCCCGTAACTGCCGTACCCGTACAGCAGGGTCGGGGCGGGCAGCAGCGTGTCGTGGCGGCGCAGCAGGCTGACCGGCACCTGCTCGCCGTCCGGCGCGGTCACCCAGCGCTGCTCACTGACGTACAGGGCCGGGTCGTAGTCAGGGACGGGGGTGACTTTCACCAGCGTGGTGGTCAGCGCGTCCAGGTGCAGGTCGAGGTGCTCCAGGGGGCGGGTGAGGCTGGTGTACGTGATGCGGGCGGCGCCGGCCGTGAACACGTGGTTCGGGCCGATGCGGACGGTGCAACTGGATTCCGGGAACGACACCGGCCGCGCCTGGCCGTACCCGGCGTCGTTGCGTGGCAGCACCCACAGGCGCGTGAAGCCCCCTTCCCGGCCGGCGAGCAGCAGGTGCCCGCTGAACAGGCGCATGCCGGTCAGGTACCGGGCCAGGGTGTAGGGCAGCACCTCGGCGGCGTCCGCCCACGCGAGCGGCTGTCCGTCCGGGCGTTTGTTCAGGCGCACGAGTCTGAATTCACTGGCGCCGCCCTGGTTGGTCAGGGCCAGCCAGTGATCTCCGCCGTCCGTGAGGGCCGGCACTTCCGTGCCGCGTTCCCGCCCGAGAAGCAGCGCGGGGCGCGCCTGAGGGTCATGCGTGCTCAGCGCCCACCATTCAGTGGCCATGTTGCTGCTGCTGCCGATCAGCAGGGTGGCGCCGTTCTCGGTCACGAACGCGCCCACGCGGAAGGTAGGGTCGTTCTCCTGGAACAGCAGTTCGTCGTTCGCCTGCGGCTGACCGAGCGTGTGCCGCCAGACCTGCCAGGACCGCTGCGTGGCGTCATCCGTGGAGTAGTACAGGGCCGCGCCGTCTGCACTCCAGCCCAGCACCCAGCCGCCCAGGCCGCTCAGGGCCGGTTCGGCCAGTGTGCCGGTTTGGGTGTCCAGAACGCGCAGTTCCCAGATTTCCTGTCCGGTGGTGTCGAGCAGGAAGGCCCAGCGGCGGCCGTCCGGGCTGGGCGCCGTGTGCGACACCCACACGTTGTCCAGCCCTTCGGTTGCCTTCAGGGCATTGAGATCCAGCAGGGTCTCCTCCGCTTCTGGGGCGCCGGGGCTGCCGGTCAGCGGGCGGCGCATGTAGATGGCGTGCGCCTGACCTTCCACGGTGCGCGTGAAGTACGCGTACCCGCCGCGCGTGACTTCCGGCTGGTCGTCACGTTCCTGCACGTGCGAGAGCAGCTCCTGATAGATGGCCTGCTGCTCGGCCCGCAGCGTGCCCATCACCTGCGCCAGGTGCTCATTCTCGGCCGTCAGGTACGCCAGGACCTCCGGGTCGCGTTTGCCCTGCGTTTTCAGCCAGTGGTAGTCGTCGGGCCGCTGGTGGCCATGCAGGTCGTGCACAGTGGGTTTGCGGAGCGCACGTGGGGGTGTGGACATACCTGCAGCATAGGGCGCGCGGGCAGGGCCACACGCGGCATTCGTGAAGTTCAGCTCAACTGCCGGCACGTCCACCCCACGCACCGACTGGGCAGACTGGACAGCATGGCAGACATTGCACGGAAGGCATCGGCCCACTGGGAAGGCGACCTGCGCAGCGGCAAAGGAACGGTCAGCACCGCCAGTGGTGTCCTGAACGGCGCGCAGTACTCGTTCGGCACCCGCTTTGAAAACGGTGCGGGCACCAACCCCGAGGAGCTGCTGGCCAGCGCCCACGCGGGCTGCTTCACCATGCAGCTGAGTGCGCTGCTCGCCAACCACGGCCACACCATCGAGGCGCTGGACACCGAGGCGACCTGTGAGATGGTCAAGGACGGCCCTGGCTTCAAGGTGAGCACCATGCGCCTGGTCGTGCGGGGCCGGGTGACCGGCAGCGACCAGGCGGACTTTGAGGAGCACGTCCGGCAGGCGGCAGAGCTGTGCCCCATGAGCCGCGTCATGCAGGGCAACGTGGAAATCGTCCACGAAGCTATCCTCGAGTAGGCCCGGTTCCCGGTCCCGCCCTGGCCAGCGCGGCCAGGGCGGTTGTGCTGTGAACGCTGGCTCCATGCGCCTTCAGGCTCCCCTGTTTCCCGGCCTGCTGCTCACCTTCTTTGCCGCGGTGGCGTCCGGCTGGGAGGCAGGGTGGGCAGGCTGTGCTGGTACAGGGGCAGAACGGCTTTGGCATGAAGGCCGAACAGGCGAGTGGCGTAACGGTGAGTTCATGCCGCTGCTCAGCGGTGGGCGGCAGGCCGGGAGGGAGGAGCGGGGCGCGCCGGGGGCACCAGCGGGCCGGGGGGCGCACTCGCAGGCTGGTCGCTGCGTCATGTGCGCTGGTATCTCAGCGTGATTCTCGTTACAATAAAATTATGTCTGTAACATATCTAGAGTACTCTGATCCGAACGGGGCTGAACACAAGTTCTACGAGGTGACCCTCGACGCCGCCACCCTCACCATCCGCTACGGCCGCATCGGTACCGAGGGCCAGACCCAGCACAAAACTTTCCCCAGCCCCGAAAAAGCCCAGGCCGAAGCCGACAAGAAGCTCCGCGAGAAACGCCGCAAAGGCTACGAGGACGCCGTCGCAGGCGTCCGGCAGAAACGCGCCGTGATGCGCCGCACCTTCACCGAAACCCGCAGCACCACCCGCCAGGGCGCGCCCCTGTTGTGGCAGTTCAACACCAACGCCACCGCGTTCGGCATCTTCGCCGACGACCGCCAGATCTGGGTCGGCAACGAAGCCGGACAGGTGTACGCCCTGACGCCCGACGGCGAGGTGAACCTGTCCTTCAAACTCCCGGACGGCGTCAAATGTCTCGTCCGCGACGCCCACTGGACCTTCGCCGGCTGCGACGACGGCAACGTGTACGACCTCAGCGGCAAGCTGCCCTTTGTGGCGTACGAGGTCGAAGGCAGCGCCGCCCTGCTGTGGATGGACATTCATGCCGGCACCCTGGCCGCCAGCGACGCCAGCGGGAACGTCTTCGCCTTCGACGCAGAAAGCGACCAGCAGTGGGCGAACGTCAGCACGGGCGGCAGCATGGGCTGGATGGTCCGCGTGGACGACCAGGGCGTGTACTACGGGCATTCCGCGGGTGTGGGCATGTACGACCGGCACAGCGGCCTGCCCCTCTGGACGCAGCAAACCCGGGGCGGCGTACTCTTCGGCTGGCAGGCCGGCCAGGACCTGTATGCCGGCACCACCCACAACCTCATTCAACGCTTCACGAAAGGCGGCGAGCACGTTCAGGACTACTCCTGTGACGCCCCCGTGCTGTCGTGCGCCACCAGCCCCGGTGGGGACTTCGTGTTCGCCGGCGACAGCGGCAGCGCCGTGTACTGCTTCACGCGCACCGGCGAACGCCTGTGGAAGCTCGGCACCGGCGTGGGCGGCGCACTCAGCATGCAATACGCCGGCGGGCGCCTGTACCTCGTGACCTCCCGCGGGTACCTCGCCGCCCTGGACGCCAGTGAGGCCGCCATTCAGGCCGCCCAGCGCGGCGAAACCCCCACCCCCCGCGACGTGAAGCTCGCCGCGGCCCTGCCGGCCAGCGCCCCCCTGACCCAACTGAACGTCACGAGCGACGCCGGGCCGGGTGTTCGCCTCAGGTGCGAGCGCGACGGCACGCGCCTGCGCGTCCGCGCGATCGATCCGCGCTTCCACGCCTGGAACGTGCAGTTCCCCCGCAACCTGCGCGAAGCCGGCGCCACCTACCTCGTGGATGACCTTGTGGACGCCGGCGGGTTCTACCGCGTGGTCGGGGAGATCCGCCGCATTCAGGCCTAGGCGCACCTCGCCGGATCAAAGAGCGGCGCGGCCCCGGCAATGGGGGCCGCGCCGCCTTGAGGAGAGCCGCGTCAGTACAGGTGAAAGTCGTTCAGGCCGGTGCGTTCACTGTAGATGGTCTGCACGTCCTGCACGCGGGCGTGGGGCGGGCCCCGCCGCAACCAGTGCAGCAGGCGGTCCAGTTCAGGCTGCGGGCCCTCAGCGACGATCTCCACGCGCCCGTCACTGAGATTTTCGGCGTACCCGCTGAGATTCAGGTCGCGGGCGTGCCGCTGCACGTAGCGGCGGTACCCGACGCCCTGCACCGTTCCGGACACCAGGGCGGTCAGGCGCATGACGTCCACGGCCCCCAGGACCGGGGCCCGGCGGGCAGCCTTTCAGGGCTGGCAGCGTTCGTGTGTTCTGGGCCGGGGCCTGAAGGTCCGGCCGCACTCCATGACAGGCGCATGGGGGGCATGCTACCGGGTCTGCACGCGCAGAACGTGGTTTTCTGACGGTTGCATGAGGACCGGGTGGGTGCGGCGTTCACACCCCGCTGCGTAGAATGCGGAGAATGCGGCCAGGAGCGTTGAAAGTGGAGAGGCACCGTGAAGCTCGGGGCCGGGTGACGGTGTGACGCAGAGGCCGCAGGGCGATCAGAACGACGTGACCTCAGACCCACCGCTGGCCAACGACCACGGGCCTGTGAACGCGGAAGGACCCGCCGCTCCGCCCCCCCCGGACGGCCCAGGTGTGGGGCGCCGTCCGGGTCCAGGCCGGCGGGGCTGGTGGCTGCTGGCCCTGGTGGGCGCGCTGCTGCTGACGCTCGTGTTTCTGCCAGCGCTGGTCGGCGGCGCCGTCCTGGCACGTTTCGGCGCGTCGGCCGGACTGACGGCGGACCGGGTGAGTGGACCGCTGTGGGCGCCGCACCTGAGCGGCGTGACCCTGAACGCCCCAGGCGTGAAGGGCGAAGCAGGGACGCTGAGTGTCAGCGTGGCGGGCGTGAACCCCATCACCCGGACCCTGCGCCTGAACGTGCAGGCCACAGACGCCACCGTGGCCCTGAAACTCAAGGACCTCATCGGCGGACCGGGCGGCAGCGGCGGTGGAACCGGCTGGAAGGTCACGCTGGGCAGCGTGGCCGTACGGAACACGCGCGTGAACGTGGACGGCACCGGCGTGAACGTCCCTGACGGCCGCTTCAGCGTCACGCCCGGGCGCGCGGGCCGGCTGGCAGTGCGGGGCGCCACCCCCGACGGGGACCTGAACGCAGACGTGACGTTGGGTGAAAAGAACGGTGCAAACGTGTTTACCATGGACCTGAACGCAGACGCCCGGGTCCTGAACCACTACTGGCCGGGGGTAACGGCGGGCCGCATCACGGGCCGGTACGTGCTGGGCGACGGCCCGGTGCGTGGAGACCTGCGCGTGCAGGACGGGGCGCTGCGCGTGCCCGAGGCGAAGTTCGTGACCGTCACCGGCGTGACCGGCACGGCCACGCACCGTGGCGATAACGTTCGACTGCAACTGACCGGGCGCGGCTGGAACGGCCCGGTGACCGCGCGGGGCAACGTGGACCTGAAGGCGCAGAACTGGCAGGTGACGGCCGACGCCGCTCCCACCGTGTCCGGGCTGGCGCGCGCGCTGGGGACGACCGGACAGGGCGACCTGAAGCTGCGGGTCACGGCGGGCGGCTGGAGTACGGTTCGCGTGAAAGCGTACGCGCAGGGGGCCGGAACGCTGGGCGGTGTGGGGGTCAGCAACGCGAACGTGGAGTACACGTACCTGAACCGCGACGGGGCCGTGGCCGGCCAGACGAACGACCTGGCGTTCAGTGCCGACACGGCCCTGGGCGGCGCGGTGCAGAAGCTCGCGGGCCGCTGGGCGATCGGGCGGGGGGGCCGCGCCACACTGGCCGGCACCTTCGGGCAGAAGGCGCTGGACGTGGCGGCCAGCATCGACGCGCAGAGCGTCGTCCGGTTCACCGGTCAGGGCCTGGGCGGCCCGCTGCGCGGCTCCTACGCGCTCAGCGGGTCGCGGCTCGATGCCGTTCTGAATCCCACCTACGGCGCGGCGCGGGCGCGCGTGGCACTTTCGGGCACCGCCGAGGACCTGCGGGCGCGCGTTACCGGCGGTGAGGCCGGGCCGTTCGCCCTGGCCGGCACCGCAGTGCTGGACCGCCGCGGCCTGCGCGCCGACCTGGGCCGCGCCCGGTTGAATCTCGACCGCAGCTTCAAGGGCACCTGGGAAGCCCGCACGCTGCAAGGCGCGGGCGTCACCCTGAGCGGCCAGGGCCGCGTGGACCTGATCGGCGGGGACGTGACCGGAACGCTCAGCGCCGCCGTCCCAGGCCTGCGTGACACCCTGAGCGGCACCCTCAACCTGAATTACACCCGCCAGAGCGGGACCTTCACGGCGGGCGCCCAGCAGCTTTCCTGGAGCGGGGACGCGTTCGGCGTGCGCGCCCGGAATCTCCCGGTGTCTGGCGACCTGAGTGTCACGGGCGACGTGACGGTCACGACCGGCCTGAAGGTGTTCGGGTCCCTGCGCGCAGCCGGGCGGGGTGTGGTGCTCAGCGCGGAAGGCAACGGCATCACCGCGCAGCTGCGTGGCGTGTCGAACGGCGTGACGGTCCGTGCCGACACGGACCTGCGCGCTCCGTACCGCGTGTCGGCCCGCGTGCAGGGAGCGGACATCCGCGGGGAACTGAGCATGAACCAGGGCGTGCAGTTCACCCTGAACACGGCCGGCGCCACCGCGCGTGGCGTGGTGAACGGTCAGTCGGTCAAGGCCGCGGGCCGCGTGAACCTCGGCGCGCTGAGACCCCTGCTGCCCACCCTGGGGCTGGGCGGCACGCTGGACCTGAACCTGACCGGTCGCGGCGGCACGGCCGACGTGAACGCGCGCGTGGCCGGCGCCGCCGTCCGCGGTACCCTGACGCGGCAGCCGGGGGCAGGCACCCCCGTCACGGCGAAGCTGCAGGTGGCGTCGGGTGACGTGCAGGCGCGCGTATCAGGCCAGGTGTTCCCGGACGTCCGCGCGGCCGGGCAGGTCCAGGTGCAGGGCCAGACCCTGGCGCTGACCGTCAGCGGCCCGTACGGCGCGCTGAGCGCCGCAGCCACCGGCCGGACCGGGCCCCTCTCGTTCGGCGGGGTGACCCTTCCCGCACAGACCGTAAACCTGCGGGGTACCGTCACCCCGGCCCTCAGCGCGACCGGCACCTGGGGAGAGCTGAGCGTGGCGTACGACGGACCCAGCGGACTGGTGAGGGTCCGCGGCGCACAGACCCTCACGGCGTTCGGGCAGGCGGGCCGCGTTCAGGGCCGCGCCACCTGGGGTCCCGGGCGGGGCGGCGCGTTCCGCGGCGCCGTGGACGCGCGCGGTGTGCTCGACCAGTACACCGTGGCGCTGCAGGGCCCCTGGAACAAGCTGAACCTGCTGGTCACGGACGCCGAGGGCCTGCGCGCCCAGGGCGCCGCGGCGCTTCCCAGCGGCCGCTACGACGTGGACGTCAGCGGCCCGCTGGGGGGCGGGCTGTTCGTGGACGGCAACGTGCAGGGCACCGGGCTCGAACCGCGCGGGGAGATTACCGTCCGCGACCGGCAGGGCGGCCGGGCGCGCGTGACCCTCGCGGGCTTCGACAACCTGAACGTGCAGGCAAGCGGCCTGACGCTCGCCGGGCAGCGGCTGCAGGGCACCCTGAATGCCCGTGGGGGCGTACTGAACGGCACGCTGAACGCCGGACCCTTCCTGATCCGTGCGGAGAACGGCGCGCTGCGCGTTGCCGGAACGGTGGCCGGGCAGGCCGTGACGGCGTCGGGGCGTCTGACGCTGCCGGCCACGCTGGAGAACCTGAACCTGCAGGTGGCCGGTCCCTACTTCACAGCTGTGGCGGGCGGCAGCGTGGCGAACCTGCGGGGGACGCTGCGCCTGAACGCACAGGCGTTCGGTAGCGGGCCGGCGCGCCTGAGCGTACCGGCGCAGGTGTTCCCGCTGAGTGGCTCGCTCACTGGCGCGCGGATCACCGTCGGCGGCCTGACCTACCTGGGCGGCACCTGGAGCGGCGCGCAGGGCCTGCGGTACGCACTCGGTGGCCGCGCAGGCACGGTGCAACTGGCCGGGCAGGGCACGTCTGCGCTGCTCGCGCTGCCCGCCGGGCCGCTCACTGGGCGGGTCTCGGTGCTGCCAGCGCTCGGCGGTACGCTCAGCACGGCGCTCTCTCCGTTCGCCGCCAGTCTGCCTGAGGCGGTACGGACGCAGCTCATCCCGGGGCAGCTGAATGCGGCGCTCGGGCCGGACAGCGTGACGCTGTTTACCAGCGGCACCCGTTACCTCGGTGACCCGGTCAGGCTCGACGCCCGGGCCGCGTGGGGCACCACGCTGCGCGTGCAGGGAACCCTCACGCATCCTGGCTCCCGCGTGCCGGTGGCCTACAGCGCCGCTGGCCTCACGGTGCGCGGCGCCGTACTGGACGCCCGCGTGCTCGAGCCCGTCGTACCGGGCGTGCGGGGGCGCGTGAGCCTGAACCTGAACGTGCCGGAACTGAACGCCTCGCGCGCCAGTGGCCGCGCGGACGTGAATGTGCGCGCCGCCGGACAGGCGGCGCAGGGCCAGGTGAGCCTCGCGCGCGGTCAGCTCAGCGCGAGGCTGCGCAGCACGCTGGGCGGCGCGGCGCTGAGCGTGCGGGGAACGCTGTACCCGCAGGCGAACGCCGCCGTCACCTTCGACGACCTGCGCGCCACCCTGACCGGCCGCGCCGGACCGACGACGCGGGACACGCTGACGCTGCGCGTGGCCGGCACGTACGCGCGCCAGCCCGTGAACGTCACGGTGACCGGGACCGCCCTGACCGGGGGATCGGCGGGCATTACCGCAGACGGCAGCGCGGCCGGCGCCGCCCTGAACGTGGGGCTCACGCAGGGGCGCGGTGTGGGCCTGCCGGCCTGGGCGGTCCGCGGCAGCGCCAGCGCCGCGGACCTGCGCCCCCTGCTGGGTTCCCCCGGCCGCGCCACAGCGACGCTGGCCGGCACGCTGGCCGACGTGCGCGCCAGCGTCAGCGGCGAGGTGGCCGGCGTGAACTTCCGCGCTCCGGCCCGGTACGTCAGCGGCACGCTCCGCCTGGACGGCGCGCAGGCCACGCTAGCACAGGGCGCCGTGAGGGCCAGCGGAACGGTGCTGCCCAACCTGAACCTGAGTGCCAAGGCCACACTGACGGACCTGCTGCCCGGTTCGTACACCGCGCAGCTGCGCGGCGCACTGAGCAAACCGGACGTCACCTTCCAGGGCGTGCTCGCCAGTGGACCGGCCGGCCTGCGCGCCACCGGCTCACGCGTCATGGGCCGCCTGCTGGCCCGTGACTACCGCGTGACGTTCAGCGGCGCGCCGCTGGCAGGTGAGGTGCGCGGCCGGCTGGGCGCCAACGCGCTGGGCGGCCTGCAACGCGCGGCCCTGACCCTGAACACGGCTTACGTGAGTGGCGACACGGACCTGCGGCTGCGCGGCCCGGTCGGCTGGAACGCCCGGACGGGTTTCACGGGGGCGCTGCGTGTGGTGGGCGACGTGCCCGGCGGACCGCTGGACGCACTGCTGGACGGCCAGAGTGGCACTCTGAACGTGGCCGCCGTGCTGGGGACCGGTGTGCGGGAGGCGCGGATCACGGGCCGCCTGCCGGCCTCACTGCCCTTCCGGCCGGGCGGCACGCTGTCGCTGGCGGCGTTCGACGTGGGCGCCCTGTGGGGTCGCCCGGAGCAGCTGCGCGTGACCGGAACCGCCACGCTGGGCGGGCCTGGCTGGGCGGCCCTGAACGCGGCGTTCGCCGGGCAGCTGCAGGATTCGGGCGGCGAACTGGGCGGCGCCCTGAACGCCCGCTACGCCGCCGGGGACATCCGGGTGAACCTCAGCGGACCGCGGGTCAGCGCCGACGGCCGCCTGCAGGGCGGGCGGTATGCGTTGGCCCTGCGGGCTGACCCGCTGCGCGCCGCCCGCCTGCTGCCCGCCACGCTGGACGTGGACGCGCTGACCGTGGGCGGCACCCTGGACGCCGCCGGGACCCTTGCGGGGGGCCTGGACCGTCTGGAGGTCCGGAATCTTGCTGTGAAGGGACAGCAGGAGCAGGCCGGGCCGTTCAGCCTGTACGGTACCCTGGGGTACCTGCCCGCAGGCGACGTGCTGAGCGCCGACCTGAGCGGCAGTCTGCGTGACGGTGTGCTCAGCGCGCGCGGCGCTCTGCCCGGCGGCCTGCGGGTGACGGCCCGGAACCTCAGCACGCAGTACCTGAACGCCGCGTCCCTGGGCCAGGGCACGCTGGGCGCCGACGTGACCCTCACGGGCCGGGCGGCCGATCCGGCGCTGGCGGGGCGGGTGACGCTCCTCACCACCCAGGTGGACGCCGCGGCCGCCGTGTCCGGCAGGGCGTCGGACCCGGCCCTGAACGCCCGCGTGTCCCTGCGTGGCCCGGCGCGCGGCACGCTGTACGTCGAGGCGAGCAACCTGAACCTCGCGGCGGGCACTGTGCAGGCCCGGCTGTACGGCGCGGTCACGAGCGGCACCACCCGCGCGGATGTGGACCTGCGCGGCGTGTGGCCGCGCCTGTCCGGGCAGGTGCGGGCCACGGCCGGCCTGACCGGGCCGGTGCTCGTGACCGGCAACGGGCAAGGCGGGTACACGCTGCGCGCGGGGCCGCTGGGGCAGGGCACCCTGACCCTCACGCCCGGCACGAACCTGATCCCCACCCTGGGCGGCACCCTGAGGGTCACGCCCCTCCCGCTGGCCGGGGGAAGCGGCGTGGCGAACGTGCAGGCCACGCTGGGCGGCACGCTGCTCTCCCCCACCCTGGCCGGAACACTGACCACGCGCGGCGCCTCTCTCGGCGGCGTGACCCTGGAGGACCTGAGCGGGAGCCTGACCGGCACGCTGGCCGGTCTGAGCGGCACCTTCACGCAGGGGGGCCGCACGGTCGCCGCCCTGAAGAGTCAGGGGGTCACGCTGGACCGCCTGGGCGCACGCGCGGCCAGCAGCACCCTGGAGGTCAGCGGCACCGCGAACCTGAACGGCACGGCGGCCCTGACCATTGACGCGCAGGGCACCCTGGCGGGGCGCATGCAGGCCACGTACGGCGCGCGCGCCCTGACGCTGCGTGGGAATCTCAGCGGTCCGCAGGGCCTGCGGGGCGCGCTGGACCTCACCGCCGACCAGCTGGGCGGCTGGCGCGGCACGGCGCGCGTCACGGGCGGCCCCGCCGGGCTGCTGACCCGGCCGGCCGCGCTGAGCGTGTCCGGTCCGTTCGGCGCGCCGCTGGTGCAGGGCGAGGCTGGACTCCTGGGCGCCGGCGCGCGCATCGTCGCCACCGCGCGCGGCGTGCAACTGCGGCTGGTGGACGGCCCGCAGGCGCAGGGCAGCGGCGTGCTGGAAGCCCGGCCCGGCGCAGGCGGCACGTGGCGCCTGCTGGGCGCAGCCAGCCTGACCCGCCCGGAGGGGTCGCTGAGCGTCACGCCGGGCGGCACCCTGGATGATCCGCAGGCGCAGCTCAGCGTGCGCCGCGGCGAGTGGCGGGCCAGCGGCACGGTCGGCCTGCGCGCCGCGGACCTGAACGTCTCCGACGGTCTGGTGGACGGCCGCCTGCGCTGGCAGGCGGGGCAGCTGGCGGCGAACCTGCCGGGACTGAACCTGGGCCGGCTGGGCATCAGCGGCCTCTCAGGCCTCCTGACCGCCAACGGCACCCTGAATACCGGGAGTCAGGACGGCCGCGTGACGTTCGAAGCGCGTGAGCTCGACACTCCCTACGAGGTCCCGGCGCTAGGGGTCGCCCTCAAGGGCGCCGTGACTGGCGCGGTGACCCTGCGGGCCGGACGCCCCAGCGTGCAGGCCACGGTCACCCTGAGCGCCGGTACGCTGACGCTGAACGCCCAGCAGAGCCCGGAGACCTGGACCGGTCAGCTGACCGGCCGCCTGGTCCGTGAGTCCGGTGCCCTGAGTGTTGATATCCGCGCCGGCGCGGACGGGCTCACCGGTACGCTGGGCGCCGCCCGCTATCCGCTGGACCTGGCCGGGCAGGTCCTGACCCTGGACGGCACCGTCACCCTGGCCGGTCAGACCTTCCGCGCGGACCTGCGCGGCGGAAACAACATGGGCGCTGCCACCGTGACCGCCTCGGGCGGCATCGCGGACCTGCTGCCCGTGCTGGACGGCCCGCTGGCCGTTCAGGCGACGGGAGAGGGCTACACGGCCCGCGCCACCCTGGACGACCTGGACATCCGGGACCTGAAGGTGGCGCCGGCCCTGGCGGGCCGGATCAGCGGCGAGGCGACGCTGCGCGACGGGGGCGGCACGTTCGTGCTGCGCTCCGCGAATCTCAGTGTGGGCCCCAGAACCCTGCCTGCACGCCTCGAGGGCACGCAGGTGGGCGGCGACTGGCGTATCCGCGGCTTCCTGGGCGAGTCGGACTTCACGGCTGGCCTGAGCGGCGGGGAAGTATTCGGACAGGGCGCCCTGCGCGGGCTGCCGGTGGGCGCGCTCGTGGCGGCATTTACTGGCGCCGCGCCGGGCGAGGGCGTGGTGACGGGCGTGGTCCGTTTCCGCTTCCCGATGGCGGATCCGCCTGCCGGGACGGTGAATGTGGTGGCCGAACGCATCCGCGTCAGTGCCACGAGCGGGGAGGGGGCCGCCGCTGTGACCGAAACCCTCACGGGCAGCGGCACCCTGGAGTTCGCGGCGCGGGAACTGCGCAGCGTGAACATCCAGCTGAGCGGCGCCGGCACCTGGGACGTGCGTGGGCAGTACACCCGCGAACGGGTGGATCTGAACGCCCGGTTCACGAACACGACCTTCACGCCGGTGCTGCAGCTCGTGCCGGGTCTGCTTGACCTGCAACCCAGCCTGAAAGGCACCCTGGTGCTGTCTGCGGCCGGCACGTACGACCGCCCGCGCGGGCTGCTGCGCGCCGAGAACCTTCAGGGGGCCATGGCCGGTCTGAGCCTCCGGGTTCCCCAGTTCGCGGGGGACCTGCCGGACAGTGGCGCGTTCACGGCGGGCGGGCGGGTGATGACGGGCGGCACGGTCGGGACGGACGGCACGGTGAACCTGCGCGGTCAGCTCACCCTGGGCCGCCTGAGCGACACGCGCGCAACCTTCACGGGGCTGCTGGCGCCGCAGGCCCTCGGCGCGCTGCCCAACACCGCCGTCACGGTCAGCCAGCAGCCGGACGGCCGCTGGCTGGTGGACGCGCAGAGCCGCAGCGTCAGTGCCAGCAGTGGCGCGGGCAGCCTCGTGCTGAGCGGCACGCTCTCACCCCGCTGGGACCTGAGCCTCAGCGCCCGCAACTACAACCTCCCGCTGGCGGTGATCTACGGCCGTGAAAGCGCGCTGAACGCCGACCTGCGCGCCGTGGACGACGGCAGCGTGATCCGGGTGACCGGTGCGGCCGACTTCGTGCGGCTGGTGCTGGGCCGCGTGAACGCCCCGGCGACCATTCCTGCGCCCGGACAGAGCAGCACGGACCCCGGCACGGGCCGCACCACCGACAACTACGTGAGTCCGCTGCCGGAGCAGTTCACGACCTTCCCGCAGCCTGAACAGCAGGCCGGCGAGCGCCCGGCGCGGCCGTTCCTGCAGCGGCTGGTGTTCGAGGACATTCCCATCACGGCAACGAACGGCATCCGCATCGATGAGAACCTGGTGCGCGCAGAGTTCACCGGGAACCTGGTTCTGGCGGGCAGCGGGGACCGGCCGCGTCTGGCCGGCAGTGTCCGCTCGCAGCGCGGCTTCGTGTACCTGCGCGAGAACGAGTTCACGCTGCAGACGAGCACCGTCACCTTCAGCGGCGACAACCTCTTCCCGAAATTCGAGGTGCGGGCCAATGGCACCGTTCAGGCCGCCACCACGCGCCAGCGGGTGCCGGTGACCCTGGAACTCGGTGGGGAGTTCGTGACCCGCCCTGACGGCACGACCGCGCTGGAACTGGACACCACGCTGCGCTGCACTACCGAGGGCGCCAGCTGCGCTGACCCGTCCACGGGCCTGCCGTACGGCGAGGCGGAACTGTACGCGCTGGTGGCCACCGGAGTCCCGAACCTCGCCACGCTGCCCAGCAACCTGGCGGCGCTGGGCAGCAGCGCCCTGCAGACGGCCCTGAACGTGTTCGTGCTGGGTGAACTGGAGCGCACTATTGCCACGGCGTTCGGCCTGGACGTGTTCCGCCTGACGCCGCAGCTGTCGGTGAAGGACGGAACGCTGGGCGCCACAATCACGCTGGGGTCGTACCTGACGCGCGACCTGTACCTGCAGTATCAGGTGAACCTGAACGGCGAGGGGCTGCTGAACGCGGAGTACAGTACTCCCGACAACCGGTTCACGTTCCGCGTGACCACGCCGCTCAAGGGCCTGAACCTGCAGTCGATCCGGCCGACATTCAGCGCCGGGTACAACGTGAATGAGCGCACGAACGTGAACTTTGGCGTGGAGAACGGGGAGCGGGGTGTGGTGCTGCGCTTCGGGATCCGGTACCTGTTCGGCCGGTAGGTTCACCTGCCCCTGCCTGCGGGCCGGGCCGCTTCGCTGGAACACGAAGAACGCCGCCCCAGATGCTTGGGGCGGCGCCTGAGGGACGGAGGTTCAGCCGACGGTAACGTTGGCGCGGGGTTCCAGGGCGTAGAAGGCAACCACGGCGACGAGCGTGCCGACCCAGCCGGGGGCGCTGCCCAGGTCGAGCTCAAAGGGACGGCCCAGGACGGTGCTGCCGAGCTGCCCGACGAGTTTGTCGCCGGTCTGCTGCGCCACGACGTTCCAGCCCACGATGGGTTCACCCATGAAGCCGGTGACGCGGTCCACGCCGCGGAGGGTGAGTTTCTGCGCGCCGACGTTCCCCTTGAGTTCGCCGTCCTGCAGTTCGATTTTCACGCTGTCGCTTCCGACGGTGCCCTGCACGCCGCGCTCGGTGATTTCGAGGTTGATGTCCTTGCCGTGCAGCTTTCCGCCGGCGCGGCCCTTGATGGTGTCGCCATCGATGGCGCAGCGGATACTGTAGCCGTCCGCTCCGCCGAGGCGGCCCTTGATGAGGTCTTCCATGCGCGGAAGTATAGCGTGCGTCACATCCTGCTGGCGCGAACGAGTCCCAGCCGCTCGAAGTAGGCGCGGCGGGTCAGGCTGGGGCCGCCGTCGCCCAGAGTGACGCGGCCGACGTTCCAGCGCTCGAACAGAATACGCAGTGTGCCGCCCAGCAGCGCCGCGCCGAACCAGCCGGGCGGATCGCCGTTCCAGCGCAGCGTGTGTCCGTCCCAGGCGAGGTGCGGGCAGCCTTCATCCCGCGCGGCCCAGAACATCCCGCCACTGTCCCCCAGGCGCTGTGCGCGGACCGTGAGGGGCGGCTCCCTCACCTCCGCGTCGAACTGCGCGGCGGCCCAGACCTGGGCGTACAGGCTGTACAGGTCCTGCTGGAGGGCGTGGGCCTGGGCGCGCACCCGGGCCTCCTCCCGGCCGGTCAGGGTGCCGGGCGGGCGGTCAAGTTCGGCGCGCAGGGCGGCCAGCTGCGTTTCCAGCGGCGCGAGCCGCTGCCGGGGGGTGGGTGGGGGGGCGGCGGCGGCGGGTCGCCCTGCAGGGTGGCGGCCGGGTCGAGGTATTCGCGGCTGCCCCAGCCGCTCACCTCGCGCAGCGTGGCGTCCTCGATCACCCACAGGCGCGTGGCGACCTCACGCGCGAAGCGGCGGTCGTGCGTGACGATCACCACGGCGCCTGCGTAGGCCTGCACGGCCCCCTCCAGGGCCTGGAGGGCCTCCACGTCCAGGTGGTTGGTGGGTTCGTCCAGCAGCAGCAGGTCGGCGCGCAGGCCGCTGACCAGCGCCAGTCCGGCCCGCGCACGTTCCCCGCCGGACAGGTGCTCGGGCGTTGTGGGCCAGTCGGCCGCGCTGAAACCCGCGCGGCCCAGCAGGGTGTTCGCCTGCCGGCCGAAGCGCCGCTCGAACTGCGCGTGCAAGCCCTCGCCGGGGGTCAGGCCGTGCCACGTCTGGTCCAGCGTCGCGACCGTCACACCCGGCGCGACCCGCAACACCGGCAGTGCCCCGGACTCGCCGGTCAGGGGGTCCGGGGCGGGCGGATCAGGGTGCAGGTCGCCGGCCAGGAGGCGCATCAGGGTGGTTTTGCCGGTGCCGTTGGCGCCCATCAGGGCCACGCGGTCGCCCTGCCGCAGCCGGAACGCGGCGTTCAGCAACACTGGCCGGTCCCCGTAGGTTTTGCCCAGGTGCTCGCCCCAGGCGACCAGGGGTGCGCGGGCGCTGCCAGCGAGCAGGCGCATGCGGATCTGCCGTTCCGGCAGCGGCGCCTCGGGCACCGCGTGGCGTTCGGCGCGCGTTTTCAGTCCGCGGGACCGGCGGCCCCAGCGGTCCAGGATGTCCACGCTGCGCGCGAGTCGCTCGGCTTCCCGTTCCCCCAGCCGGGCCGCGCGGGTCTGCGTGCGGCGCTCTAGGTCCCGCTGCGTCCAGGCGCGCGAGTACCCGCCGGGGTACGGGGTGGCTGCGCCGCGCTCCAGCCACACGCTGCGGGTGGCGACGCCATCCAGGAAATCGCGGTCGTGGCTGGTGAGCAGCACGCCCCCCGGGAAGTCGCGCAGCCAGCTTTCAAGCCATTCGCGCATGCGGATGTCCAGGTGGTTGGTGGGTTCATCCAGGATCAGCAGGTCCGGCTCGCGCGCCAGGGCCAGCGCGAGGGCCAGACGCGTGCGTTCCCCGCCGGAGAGCGTGACCGCTTCACGCGGCTGGAACCGGGTGAGGTCCAGCATGCCCAGCACCCGCGCGACCCGCGCAGGCCAGCGGTACGCGTCGGCGTCCTCAAGGCGGGCATGCAGAGCACTCCAGCGGGTCAGGGTGTCCGGGTCTCCCAGGTTCGCCTCCAGGGCCAGCAGCTCCACCTCCAGGTCCCGGTAGGGATGGGCGGCGTCAATCAGGGCCTGGACACTGAGGCCCGGCGGGTGGGCGTGATGCTGCTCCAGCACGGCCACCCGCAGTCCGTCGGCGCGCCACAGCTCACCCTCCTCCGGGTGGCGCTCACCGGTCAGGACACGCAGCAGGGTGGTCTTGCCGGCGCCGTTGCGGCCCAGCAGGGCCACGCGCTCACCCGCGCTGACGCTCAGGGTCACGCCACTGAGCACAGCGCGTTCCCCGAAGATCACGGTGACGTTCGTGGCGGTGAGAAGCGTGGAGGGCAGGGTGGCCGGCACGCCCGCAAGGCTAACAGAGCCGGCGTGAGCCTGAATGCGCTGAAACGCTCATCTTCACCTCCCCTGACCACCTCAGGGCCAATGGGGGCGCGCCCCGTCGGCTGCGGGGGCGTTCGGCCTGGGAGGGGCCGGTATGATGCGGGGATGTCTGCCGCGTCTCACCCTGCTGCCGAGCCTGCCCCCGCCGCGCCATTCACGGTGGCGGCCCTGTACCAGTTCCGGGCGGTGCCGGACCCGGCCGCACTGCGCGCGCGGCTGTTGACCGTGGGCCGTGAGGCCGGGCTGTGCGGCACCCTGATCGTGGCGGGCGAGGGACTGAACGGCACGGTGGCCGGCACCCGCGCGGGCATTGACGTGCTGCGCGGCGCGCTGCTCGCTGAGGGTTTCGACCGGCTGGAGTACAAGGAGTCCGCTGCGGCCAGCCCGCCGTTCCGGCGTTTCAAGGTGCGTCTGAAACGCGAGATCGTGACGATGGGCGTGCCGGTCGAACCCACGTCCCGGGTGGGACAGTACGTGGCGCCGGAAGACTGGAACGCCTTGATCAGCGCGCCGGACGTCGTGGTGATCGACACCCGCAACCGGTACGAGGTGAAGGCCGGGACCTTCCGCGGGGCGGTGGATCCGGGGATCGAGTCGTTCCGCGAGTTCCCGGCGTGGCTGGACGCGCACGAGGCGGAGCTGCGCGGCCGGCGCGTGGCGATGTTCTGCACCGGCGGGATCCGCTGCGAGAAAAGCACCAGCCTGCTGCGCGAGCGGGGCTTCGAGGACGTGTTTCACCTCAGGGGCGGCATTCTGCAGTACCTGGAGGACGTGCCGCAGGAGCGCAGCGAGTGGGACGGGGAGTGCTTCGTCTTTGACGGCCGCGTGACGGTCGGTCACGGACTGCGGGAGGGCGCAGCGGTGATGTGCCACTCGTGCGGCTGGCCGCTGGGCGCCTCGGAGCGGCAGCATCCGCTGTTCGAGGAGGGCGTCAGCTGCGAACACTGCCACGCCCGCACCACCCCCGAACAGAAGGCCGCGTTCCGGGAGCGGCAGCGGCACTACGACCAGCAGCTATGACACACCGCGCGGCGCTGGGTGTGGGGGCCGCCGCGCTGCTGGCCCAGCCGCGCCCCGCAACCCCGGCTCCAGGGAGTGCGGAGGTGCACTTCGTGCAGGGGATGGCGGTGCACCACGCGCAGGCGACCCAGATGAGTGCCCTTGTGCTGCAGGCCGCGCAGGACCGCCCGGCACGGTCACTGGCCCTGGACATTCAGCTGCGGCAGGAGGAGCAGGGACGGCAACGGGCGGCGTGGCGGCGTCACTGGGAAGCGCCTGAAGGGCGTATGCCCGGCTCAGCTGAGACACTATTCCTGCGCCTGATCCGCCGCCGCCAGGAAGCGCTGACGATGGCCGCGTCCCTGCGGGACAGAGCGCCCACCCGCAGGTCAGGCTGCTGGCGCGGCAGGTGCTGGCCACGCAGGCCAGGGAAATCCGTTCGCTGACCGACCTGTTGCGCTGCCGCGCCTCTGGCTCCTCCGGCCGGCCGGCCGGGTGTGGCCCACCAGCACTGAGGGGGAGGGCACCCGTTCAGCGGTCCGTGAGGTCGTCCAGCGCCTGTGGCGGCAGGGGCGCGGGGAAGATCAGGGCGCTGAGTGCCACGCCGCCCAGCCCGGCCATGACCGCCACGCCGAGCCACAATTCCAGACTCAGGCTGGTCAGGCCGCGCCGCACGCCGTCTCCCAGGTACGGTCCCCAGACGCTCAGGGGCAACAGGAACGCGAAGGCCCGCAGGGCCCACACGCGGGTCGCGCCCGGGCGCAGCAGGGCGTGCCACGCGTCGACCAGCAGGCCGCATGCGGCGGCCAGCAGCGGCACGTGCCACTCACCGGGCAGCATCATGGCGGCCATCCCGGCGTTCGTGACGCCGTACATCACGGCCACCGCCCCGAACGGCAGCGTAAAGCGCCGCAGAACCAGCAGCACCGGCGCGGCCAGGATCAGGGCCGTGAGCAGGAGAGCGCTGAGCTCTCCGCGGGTCTGCACGTACCCCAGGCCCTGCGGAACGGCCAGCAAGCCCCACATGTACATGTGCATGAAGGCGGTCATGGCGAGCAGTGACGTGGCCGAGAGGACCGCGACCCAGCGCACCCCGCCCGGCGCGTCGCGGCGCGCCGGGGAGCGCCACGCCGCGTTCAGTGGGGACGCCACAATGAGGACCGCGCCGGCGAACAGCAGCAGGTGCGTCGGCGACAGCAGCGCCTCAATGCCCACCTCAATGCCCAGCACGGTGTGCCAGGTCAGGTCACCCAGGCCGCCCAGGGCGAAGACCGGCACGCCCAGGGCCGCCAGGTGGTACCCGTCCGGGAAGGCCGGGAGGCCCCGTCTTCCCTGACGCCAGCCGCGCGCCGCCAGGGACAGACACCACGCGGTAACCGCCAGGAATCCGCTGTAGAACGCGGCGTGCCACGGCGTGAAGAACGTCTCCAGTGACTCCCCGAACTGGTTGTGTGCCCAGCCGTCGGTGAACACGCCGCCCAGCAGCCACCAGCCCAGCAGGATGGTCAGCAGGTTCTGCCGGGTGCTGGCGCGGTATACGTCCGCCGGTCGGGAGGGCCCCACGGGCAGGGTGGGGGGCGCGGTGGTCATGCCCGCAGTGTACGGGCCGGCCGGGGCTAGGGGGGGCTGAGGTCCAGCGTAAATGGCTGCGCCAGGCCGGCCTGCGCGGCGTCCCGCGCGAACTGCGGGGCGTGCGTGAGAGCCAGGGTCGCCCGGTACGTGCGCTGCGCGAGTTCCCGGTCGCCCATCGCGTCTCGCACCTGTCCCAGGCGGGCCAGGATCAGGCCCGGGAGGCTGCGCGGCACGTGGTCGGTCAGGGCGTGCGCGGCGCGTTCCAGGCGTTCACGCGCGCCGGCCAGGTCCCCTACGGCGAGGTGCAGGCTGGCGGCGGCGCCGTCCAGTTCGGCGCGGGGAGTCACGGCGTCTCCGTTCTCGCGGTCCAGGGCGGCCAGCAGGGCGCTGAGGTCGTCGTCGTCCCGCAGCTGCCAGGCGCGGTCTGCGAGGGCCCGCACGCGGCTGGTCTCGCCGGCCGTGAAACCGGTGACTTCCGGCAGCCGGGCGTCCTGCAGGCGGTCCAGCAGGCCGGGTACGTCATCCAGCGGCACGAGCGCCACGCCGTTCAGGCTCCGGAGGCGTTCAGCCAGTTCGTCCAGGCGCCGGGCCTGCCAGCGGGTGCCGGGGCCTTCGTCGAGCGCGGCGCGCAGCGCGGCCTGCGTGGCCTGGATTGCAGCCAGGAACGCCGGGGCCAGCACCGTGTGGGCGTCGAGGGGGGCAGTCACGAGCGCGGCCAGGTCACGTTCCGCCGCCTGCGCCGCCCGGAGCCGCTCGCGCCCCTGCGGGTACTGGCTCAGGAACCCGAGCAGCTGTTCGTGCTCGGCGTCCGCCCAGGTCCAGTCGGGCGCCAGATTGCCGAGCAGCGTGATTCCGGCGGCAGGCAGTGCGTCGCGCAGCGGGTGGTCGGGGTCAGGACTGGTCGCCCAGTGCACCTGCGCCGTGCCCTGGCGCCGCAGGAGTTCCGTAACGGTCCCCGCGTTGAACTGCGGGTGCAGGCGCAGCAGGTCACCCAGGTCGGGCAGCAGGATCAGGGACACGGACCGCTCCGCGCCCGGGCAGCAGTTTGAGGCATGCCGCGCAGTGTAGTGCAGTGGGCGTGGGGGGCCGGTGGTCAGGCGCTCGCGCCGTTGCGTTTCCGGCCGCCCACGCGGATCACGTCCTGCACGCCGGGCAGTGACAGGATCGCGCGGCGGATGGCTTCCAGGTCGCCCTGCCCGGCCACGTTCAGGCGCAGGTGGATCACGGCGATCTCCTCCATGCCCACCACGGCCTCCACCTTGGTGGGGCTGTGCTTCTCGCGGGCCAGGATGCCCAGCACGTCGGCGAGCAGTCCGGCGCGGTCCGGGGCGATCACGTCCACGTCCACGAGCATGCTGCCGGGCGTTCCGGCGTCCCAGGAGGCTGCCACGCAGCGTTCAGGTTCGTCCTTGAGCAGCCGGATCATGTTCGGGCAGTCGATGCGGTGCACGCTGACGCCCCGCCCGCGCGTCAGGTACCCCATAACCTGATCCCCGCGGATGGGACTGCAGCACTGACTGAGTTTCGTGTTCGTGGTGAACCCTTCCACGAACACCCCGCCCGGTTCGGGGGCCTTCGGGGCGGGCGCGCGGCGTGCCGGCGGGGCGGCGAGTTCCTGCGCGAGGCTGGGGGAAAGGACCCGGCCCACGCTGCTGGGCGTGAGCTTTCCGGCGTGCAGCGCCAGGTACAGGTCGTCCGGGTTGCGGGAGCCCAGGAGTTTCAGCGCGGCGTCTTCCAGCAGTTTGGTGCGCATCAGCTGCCTGACCGCCAGCTGCCGCTTGCGCAGGTAGCGTTCCAGAAGGTCATGGCCGTGCTGCAGCGCCTCGCTGCGTTCCTGCTGCCGGAAGTGATGCCGGATCTTGCTGCGGGCCGAGCGGGTCACGGTGAAGTTCAGCCAGTCCTTGCTGGGGTGGCCGTTCTTGCTGGTGACGATCTCCACCATGTCCCCGTTGCCCAGCTTGTGAGACAGCGGCACGATTGACCCGTTCACGCGGGCGCCCACCGTGGTCTCCCCGATGCGGGTGTGAATGTGATACGCGAAATCCACCGGCGTGCTGCCGGCCGGCAGGCTGATCGCGAGGCCTTTGGGGGTGAACACCCGCACGCGCTGCGAGAGGATGTCGACCTTCACGGCGTCCATGTAGTCGGAGGCGTCGTTGATCTCGTTCTGCAGTTCGCGCAGCTGCGAGATCCAGTTCTCCCGGTCGCGCTGCGCCAGCTGGTTGCCCTGCTTGTACATCCAGTGCGCGGCAATGCCGTACTCCGCGACCTCATGCATGCGCCGCGACCGGATCTGCACCTCGATCGGCTGTCCGCTGGGGCTGATCACGGTGGTGTGCAGCGACTGGTACCCGTTGGGTTTCGGTACCGCGATGTAATCCTTGAAGCGGCCGGGCAGCGGCGTCCAGACGCTGTGCACGATACTGACCGTGTGGTAGCAGATGCGTTTCTCGCGCGTCTCCTCGGCCCGCTCGCGGCGCTTCTCGTCCGTGCCGGGCGGCACCACGAGGTCCCGCGGGGTGAGAATCACCCGGATGGCCAGCAGGTCAAAGATCTGTTCGAGCGCCTTGCCTTCGCGCTGCATCTTGTTGTGAATGCTCCACAGGTGCTTGCTGCGCCCCGCGATGTCAATGTCCGCGACCCACTCCGGGAGTTCCAGGTCGTCGGTCAGCGCGTCGTGCAGCTGCTGCACTGCCCGCTCGATCAGCGACTGGCGTTCCTCCTGCCGGGTGCGCAGGCGCGACTGCAGGTACGCGTACTCGTCGGGCTGAAGGTACTGGAAACTCAGGTCCTCCAGCTCCCACTTGATCTGCCCGATGCCGAGGCGATGCGCGAGGGGCGCGAAGATGTCCATCGTCTCCCGCGCGATGCGCTGCTGCTTGTCCGGCCGCATGCTGCCCAGCGTGCGCATGTTGTGCAGCCGGTCGGCGAGCTTCACCACGATGATGCGGATGTCACCCGTCATGGCGATCAGCATCTGGCGCAGGTTCTCCGCCTGCACGTCCCGGCCCGCCTCCCGCACCTCCGCCGCCTGCGAGCCCTGCTTCGAGAGCTTGCTGACCTTGGTTTCGCCCTCCACAATGCGGCGCACGTCCGGCCCGAACTCCTTCTCGACCAGCTCGAAGGTCACGCCGTCTACGTCCTCAACGGTGTCATGCAGCAGCCCGGCCATGATGCTCTCGGTGTCCATACCCAGGCGCGCCAGGATCACCGCGACCGCCACCGGGTGGGTGATGTAGGGCTCGCCGCTCTTGCGGCGCACGCCATCATGCGCGTCCCTGGCAAACGCGTAGGCGCGGTCCACCCGCGTCCTGTCCTCCGCGGAACGCGGCGCAATCAGCGCCCGCAGTTCCCCCATTCCATGCTCGCTGTCCGCCACGCCCGGTTGCACCACGCCCCGCAGAATAGCGCCGGTCAGACAGCCGCCGCTCGCGCGCGTTACACTCCGCGCGCCGACGGCATGGAAACGCTCACCGGCTGGAGCGGTGAGCGGGAAGGAGCGGCAGGAGGGAGGCGATGCTGCAGCCCGTCAGCGGCGGTCACGCACGCGCACGGGAACCGGAACCGGCTGAGGCTGAGGGCTCCCCTTGAGCACCTCACGCAGCCAGTCTACGAATTCGCGCAGGCCATTCATGTCCACAGTCTATTGACATCAACCTGACAGAGATGGCACTGACCTTACGATGAGTTCACGCTCCCCGCCCCGCCCGTCCCCACTCGCGGAACACGTGCGACACTGCCTTCATGCCCGCCCCGCAGCCTGTCATTCTGGACCTCGACCCTGGCCACGACGACGCCGTGAACATCCTCCTGGCCCTCGCCAGTCCTGAACTCCACGTGCTGGGTCTGACCAGTGTCTTCGGGAACGTCGGTCTGGAACGCACCACCCGCAACGCCCTGATCACCCGTGAACTCGTGCGCTCGGCTGTTCCCGTGTACGCCGGCGCGGACCGGCCGCTCGTGCAGGAGCGCATCAGCGCTGAAGCCGTGCACGGTGACAGTGGCCTCGACGGGCCTCACCTGCCTGAACCCACCCGCGGCACCGAACCCGAGCATGCCGCGCACTTCATCATCCGTACCGTGCGCGCGCTTCCCGGCGAGGTGACGCTCGTGCCCACCGGGCCTCTGACGAACGTCGCCCTGGCGTTCCGCCTCGCGCCGGACATTGTGCCTCTCGTGCGGCAGGTCGTGTGGATGGGCGGCAGCACCGACACCGGCAACTGGACGCCCGCCGCGGAGTTCAATGCGCTGGCCGACCCTCACGCCGCGCACGTCGTGTTCGGGAGTGGCGTCCCCCTGACCATGATCGGCCTGAATGCCAGCCACCAGGCCATCGCGCATCCTGCCCGCGTGCAGCTGTTCCGGGCGCTGAACACGCCCGTCGGTGCGTTCGTCGCGGACCTCCTGGCGTTCTTCGCCGAGCACCACCGTGAGCGGTACGGCTGGGAAGGTGGGGCGCTGCACGACCCGCTGACGGTGGCGTGGCTGCTGCGCCCGGACCTGTTCACCGTGCAGCCCATGCACGTGCAGATCGACCTGACGGGCGGCCCCAACCACGGCCGCACCGTCGCTGACATCTGGAACGTCACGGGCAGGCCACCGAACGCCCAGGTCATGACCCACGTGAACGCAGACGCCTTCTTCGCCCTGTTACGCGACCGGATCGCCAGCTTCCACTGAAGGCCCGGCGTCCGCGCCCCCGTGGCCGCCGCGCCGGTAGCCGCGCACCCACGCGACCTCCGCGCGTTTCGGCCAGGGGCCGGAACGACCCCCGCCCGGCAGCTCTGCGGGCAGTTCATACACGTTCAGCATGAACTGCATGGGGTACTTCGGGGACTGCGGCACCCGCCCGACCTCACGCCCGTCAATCCGGAACACGACCTCGCGGGGCGTCCACTCGGCGCTGTACACGTGCAGGTCAGCCGGACTGCCAGGCATCAGGACGTCGTGCATGTCCAGGTGCAGCGCCGGGTCGTGAATGGGTTTCACGCCGAAACGCACCCGGTAGTGCTCCTGCCCGCGTTCATGTCCGAAAAGCTCACACACGCAGATCTCCCCGGATTCCTGCGGGGTGCGTTCCACGCCGATCATCCAGAAGGCCGCGAGGTACCCGGCGGGCAGGTCAGCGCGCAGCGCCACCTCGAACAGCCCGTAGTGCGGGGTATACAGCCACTCGTCGGGTTGCGCCTCGACCACGCGCAGGCCCGCAGCAAAGTGGTGCTGTCCGTCCGGGCTGCCGGCCGGTCCGGACCGGCAGCCGGTCTGAACGCTGGACACCCGCAGTTCACCGTCGAACGCCGGGTTCCAGGGGCGCTGATCCTCGGTGATCAGCAGGTGCAGGCCCCGGCCGGGCAGCTCGAACCGCGCGGCCGACTGCGCGCGTCCCGCCCACTGGGGCAGGTAGAACGGCAGCCACCGGTCGCGGCGCAGTGCCGGGCCGCTGAAGTCGTCCTCGAAGTCCAGGGTGTACTGCTTGCGCCACACATCTGTCATGCCTTCATGCAAGCAGATTCGGGCGGGGGGTGGCGCATTTCAGGCGGGCGCCCGGTGCAGGGGCGTGACGGGGCACCCGGGCCACGGCGTTCCCGGCGCAGCGGTGAGGCTTCACTCCGGGCGGGGGTTCGGGCTTCCCCGCCCGCCGGTCAGGCCGCGCGTCGCGGCCCACACGCAGGAGGGAGGCCGTTTCTCCTCTGCGGACGGCCCCCCTTCCTCCTGCGGCGCTGCGTTACTCAGCGAAACGTTTGAGGACGTCGCGGCTGATGACGAGACGCTGCACCTCGTCGGTGCCCTCACCGATGCGGGTCAGGCGGTTGTCGCGCCAGTAGCGTTCAACGGGGTACTCCTTGATGTACCCGTACCCGCCGAGCATCTGGATGGCCTCGTCGCACGCCTCGACGCCGACGGTGGTGGCGAAAAGCTTGGCGCGCGCCACGGGCACCGTGAAGTTCATGCCGGCGTCCTTGAGGTCTGCGGCTTTGCGGATGAGGAGGCGGGCGGCTTCCAGTTTGGTGTCCATGTCCGCGAGGCGGAACGCGAGGTTCTGGTTGTGCCCGATGGGTTTGCCGAACTGTTCGCGGCTCTGGGTGTATTTCGCGGCGTACTCGAAAGCGGCGCGGCCCAGGCCGAGGCCCATCGCGGCGATGCCCACGCGGCCGCCGTCGAGGACTTTCATGACGTCCCTGAAGGCGTTGCCGCGCTCACCGAGCAGGGCGTCGGCGGGAAGGTGGATGTCCTCGAAGATCAGCTGGGCGGTGTCGCTGCTGCGCAGTCCGAGCTTGTCTTCCTTCCGGCCGATGCTGAAGCCCTGAACCTCGTCGCGGTTGAAGACGAAAGCGCTGATGCCGTCGTTCTTGCCCTTGCCGGGGCGGGGGGCGTCGGTGCGGGCGAGGATGACGTAGGTGCCGCCGACGCTGCCCTGCGTGATGAAGTTCTTGCTGCCGTTCAGGACCCAGCTGCCGTCGGCCTGTTCCACGGCGCGGGACTGCATGCCGCCGCTGTCGCTGCCGCTGCCGGGCTCGGTGAGGCCCCACGCGCCAAGTTTCGTGGCGCTGGCGAGGGCCGGCAGGAACTTCTGCTTCTGCGCTTCGGTGCCGCCGATCAGGATGTGGCCCTGGCACAGGGAGTTGTGGGAGGCGACGGTCAGGCACAGACTGCCGTCCACAGCGGCAATTTCCTCGATGATCATGGCGAAGGTGGCGGTGTCCAGCCCGGCGCCGCCGTACTCTTCGGGCGTCTGGGCGCCCATGATGCCCATCTCACCGAGTTCCCGCACGATGTCGGCGGGAAATTCGCTGGTCTGGTCTCGTTCGGCGGCGCCGGGTTCCACCTTGTTCTTCAGGAAGGCGCGCAGGGCGCTGATGATGGTGCGCTGGTCGTCGTTCATGGGCTGCGTGTGGGGGTTCTGGGTGTCGGGCCGGTTCAGGGTGCTGGTCATGGGAGGCTCCTTGGGGGTGGGAACTGGGGGACGGGCCGGTTCAGCGAGTCAGACCTGGAAGACACCGACCCGGAACTCGTCCTGGTGGGGGTTCTGCGCGCAGGCGTCCAGGGCGCGGATGAGGCGTTCGCGGGTGTCGTTCGGCGGGATGATCTCGTCCACCCACAGGCGCGCGGCGGCGTAGCGGGGGTCAAGTTCGGTGTCGTATTTGGCTTTGACGTCGTCGTAGAGCTTCTGAAGTTCCTCGTCGTCAGGCTGGTGTCCGGCGCGTTTCAGGGCGGCGAGCTGGATGTCGAGCAGGGTTTTGGCGGCGGCGTTGCCGCTCATGACGGCGTACTTGGCGCTGGGCCACGCGAACAGGAAGCGCGGCGCGTAGGCCTTGCCGTTCATGGCGTAGTTGCCGGCGCCGAACGACCCGCCGGTGATGATGGTGATTTTGGGCACGACGGTGTTGCTCACGGCGTTCACGAGTTTCGCGCCGCGCCGGATGATGCCTTCTTGCTCACTGTCGCGGCCGACCATGAAACCGGTAACGTCGCTGAGGAACACGAGGGGCACGCCGGCCTGGTTGGCGTCCATGATGAACCGGGCGGCCTTGTCGGCGCTGTCGCCGTAGATAACGCCGCCCACCTCGATGCGGGTGCGCAGGCCGGGTTCGCCGCCGGCCTTGAGTTTCTTCCGGATGACCGTGCGCTGGTTGGCGACGAACGCGGCGGGGTACCCGCCGACGCGGGCGAAGCCGCACACAATGGTTTCGCCGTACTCGGGTTTGAATTCGTGGAATTCGCCGGCGTCCACGAGGGCGGCGATCAGGTCGCGCACGTCGTACGTGCGGCTGCCGTCAAAGCCGACGAGGTCGGTGAGGTCGCGTTCCGGGGCGGGCAGCGGTTCGCGGCGGCGTCTGGCGAAGGGGGCAAGGTCCCCCTGGGCGTACAGGTCGGCGAGCGCGCGGATGCGTTTCAGGGCGGCGGCGTCGTCGGGTTCCTTGTAGTCGACGGTGCCGGCGATGCTGGCGTGCATGCTGGCGCCGCCGAGGTCCTCGCTGTCCACAACCTGCCCGATGGCGGCCTTCACGAGGGCGGGGCCGGCGAGGTACAGGCCGCTGCCTTCGGTCATGATCAGGGTGTCGCACATGACGGGCAGGTAGGCGCCGCCGGCCACGCAGTTGCCCATGATGGCGGCGATCTGGGGGATGCCGCGGGCACTCATGCGCGCGTTGAGGTAGAATACGCGGCCGAAGTCGTCCTGGTCGGGGAAGATTTCGTCCTGCATGGGCAGGTAGACGCCGGCGGAGTCGACGAGGTACACGACGGGCAGGTGGTTTTCCAGGGCGATGGTCTGGGCACGGATGACTTTCTTGGCGGTGATGGGGAAGAACGCGCCGGCTTTGACGGTGGCGTCGTTGGCGATGATCATCCAGGGGCGGCCCTGGATCTGGCCGATGCCGGTGACGGTGCCGCCGGATGGGCAGCCGCCGACGTCCTGGTACATGTCCCAGCCGGCGAAGGTCATGAGTTCGTCGAAGGGCGTCTGGTCGTCGAGAAGCTGCCGGATGCGTTCGCGGGCGGTGAGGCGGTTCTTGTCGTGCTGGCGTTGCTGGGCTTTGGGGCCGCCGCCGGCGTGGACGGCCGCCAGGTCCGCAGCGAGGCGGGCCAGGGCGTCGGGCCAGGCGGTGTGGGTGGGGGGCGCCGGGGGGGCGCTGGGGTCGGACTGGGTCATTGTTGCCGTCAGTCTAACAAACGACCGTTAGGGTGTGTGCGTACCCCTCTCCCTGCGTGCAGACAGAGTGTCAGAATGGCAGGCGTGCCCTCCCCCACCCTGCCGCCCGGCCCGCACGGGCAGTCCCCGCTGCGCGCCGCAGCCGAACTGCGCCGCGACCCGATCGGGTACATGCGCCACCTGCGCGCCGCATACGGTGACGTCTACACCCTGCGTGTCGGGCCGCGGCGGGTGCTGCTGGTCAGCGACCCCCAGGCCGCGCGCGAGGTGCTGGTTGAACAGGCCGCCCGTTTCCGCAAGGGCCGCGGCATCCAGAAAATGCAGGACCTTCTGGGCACCGGCCTCCTCACGGCCGAAGGCCAGACCTGGCGCACCCACCGCCGCCTGATGCAGCCGTCCTTTCACCGGTCCGCGCTGAGCGGCATGGCGAGCGACATCGTGCGCGCCACCCACCCCACCCAGCTGCGCCTCCTGAATGCCGCCGGCACCGGCACGTCCGTGGACGTGGGCCGCGAGATGCTCCGGGTCACCCTGCGCGCGGTGGCGTCCGTGCTGTTCGGCACCGGCCTCACCGAGAGCGAGCTGCGCACCGTGGAAACCGAGTTGCCGCCCCTGCTCGACCACACGGCCAGCCGCGCGCGCGCCGCCGTGGACCTGCCCCGCTGGCTGCCCACGCCCGCCGGACAGCGGGCCGCGGTGGCCCGCCGGGCGCTGGACGGCGTCGTGGCGCGCATCATCAGCGCGCGGCGCGCCGAACAGCGGGCCGGCGTACAGGGCGGCGACCTGCTGGGGATGCTGCTCGCCGCCCGCGACGAGCAGGGCGGAGGCCTGAACGACCAGGAACTGCGCGACGAGGTCATGACCCTGTTTCTCGCCGGGCACGAAACCACCGCGAATCTCCTGACGTTCCTGCTGCTGCTGCTTGCCCGGCACCCTGACGTGCAGACCCGGGTGCGGAACGAGGTGCAGGGCGTCCTGCAGGGCCGCGAGCCGACCGCTGCCGACCTGGGCGCCCTGCCCCTGCTCGGCGCCTGCATTCAGGAGACGCTGCGCCTGTACCCCCCCGCGTGGCTGGTGCCCCGGCAGGCCACGGCGCCGGTTCGTGTGGCCGGGTTCGACCTGCCGGATGGCGCGGCCGTGTCGGTCAGCATCTTCATGCTGCAGCGCAGCGCGGCGCACTGGCCGCAGCCGGACGAGTTCCGCCCCGACCGCTGGCGGAGCCTGCCGCGCACCCCCGAGGCCTTCATGCCATTCGGACTGGGGCCGCGGATGTGCATCGGCAACAACCTCGCCCTGATGGAAGCCACCCTGATTGCCGCGCTGCTGCTGCGCGACGTGCGCGTGAACGTCCCCGGTGGTGGCCCCACCGGCCTGCACGCGGGCGTGACGCTGCGCCCGGACGGCCCGGTGAACGCCGTATTCACGCGCAGCTGAGCCGCGCACAGGAGCCCCGGCAACACACCGGGGCCCCTGCGGCTAGAGCGGACTTCAGGCGTGAATGCGCGCCCCGGTTTTCGCCTGGAGTTCCTCCAGGGTCACGCCGGGCGCGAGTTCCACGAGTTTCAGGCCATCCGGGGTGACGTCCAGCACGCCGAGGTCCGTGATGATGCGGTCCACGACCTGCTGCCCGGTCAGCGGCAGCGTGCAGGCCGGGAGGATCTTGTGTTCGTCGCCCTTTGCGACGTGCTCCATCAGCACCACGACGCGCTGCACGCCCGCCACGAGGTCCATGGCGCCGCCCATGCCCTTGACCATCTTGCCGGGAATCATCCAGTTCGCCAGGTCGCCCTGCTCACTGACCTGCATGGCCCCGAGAATGGCGAGGTTCACGTGCCCGCCGCGGATCATGGCGAACGAGTCGGCGCTGGAGAAGAAGCTCGCGCCGGGCAGCGCGGTCACGGTCTGCTTGCCCGCGTTGATCAGGTCGGGGTCCACCTCGGCCTCGGTGGGGAACGGGCCGATGCCCAGCAGGCCGTTCTCGCTCTGCAGCATCACGTTGACCCCCTCGGGGATGTGGTTGGCAACCAGGGTGGGCAGGCCGATGCCCAGATTCACGTAGTAGCCGTCCTGCAGTTCGCGGGCCGCGCGGGCGGCCATCTCGTCTCGGGTCCAGGGCATGAAGCCTCCTTCGGGTGGGGAACAGGGGTGGAGTGGGAGCCAGGGGCAGCTTGCGGCGCGGCGGGAGGGTGTGTCAAGCCGCGCGGGCCGGGGTCCCGGGCGGGGGGCGGCGCGGCGGTTCGTATGATGCGGCTGCGCCGTCACACCCGCGTTTCAGTGCGCGGTGAGCCGCGTGAGGATCACGTGGTGGTCCTCGAAGAACCTGCGTGGCCGGGCCAGGGCGCGGGCCAGCGGCACGGGCTGCGTGCCGGGCGGCGGCGCGGGCGCGCGGACCACGTGCGCGGTGGTCGGGACGCCCAGCGACCGGCCCGGATGAGCGAACACGCTGGCCCCGGCTGGCCGGTCACCGGGGTTCAGGGGAGTGCCCGGCAGCGCCCAGAGGCCCGCACCGATGGGACCGGCGCGGCGGGTCAGCCACACCGCCGGCTCGCCGGCGTGCGGCGCGGCGTACAGGTCCAGGCGTTCGTGGCGGGGCTCGCCGGACCACGCGGCCCGTTCGGCCCGCAGGGCGGCGTGCTCGGCCCTGAGGTGCCGGTAGGCGCGGGTGCCCTGGAAGCCGGTCAGGAAGGTGCCCACGGCGGGCGGCAGTGCGGAAGGGACCACCCCGCCGCCGAGGTACTGTTCGCGCAGGTCCGTGGCGTTCAGCAGGCGCCCTGCGGCCTGCACGGGCGGCGCGGGGTCCAGCGTCCATTCCGGGAACCAGTGCAGGTAACTGCTGCTGGCGTCCTTGTCGAAGCCGATGAGAATCACCTCGCCCGCGGGCCGGGCCGACCGGACGGCGGCCCGCACGTGCGCCGCCCAGCGGGCCGCGTCGAACTCGTCCGGAACGGCAGCCAGGGCCACGCGCCGCGCGGTCCCTCCCGCGCCGGGAAGCGCCGCGCGGAGCATGGCGGCGCGCTCCCGCGGCGTGAAGGGGTTGCGGCTGCTGCGCGCGAGGTTCGCGCTGCCGAGCAGCACCAGCAGCCGGCCGTGGCGGTCCAGGGCGGCCTGCATGGTGAGCAGGTGCCCCGCGTGCGGCGGCTGGAAGCGGCCCACGTACACGGCCAGCGCGCCGGGAACGGGCCTCACAGGCCGTGACGGTCGCGCAGATCGGTGATCAGGGCGTCCCGCCGCGCCTGGAGGGTCTCGCTGAGGCTCACGTGGTACCGGTGCGGGTTCAGCAGGCGCCGGGTTCCGTCGGGCAGGGCGCCCAGGTCGGCGGCGGCGCGCGCCTGCGCGGCACCCAGGGGTTCGGGGGGGCGGGTGGGCACGCCATTTTCCAGCATCACCTCGCGCGGGTCATGCCACGTGAGCCCTGCGGGCACGCGGCGGGAGTTCAGGGGGTTGGCAGGGTCACTGACCCGCTCGCCCGCCTGCGGGGCCGGGTCGCCCGCCCCGGTGATGACGTCCATCACCAGCCGGCCCTGGGAGTCCAGGGCGCGCCACACGCGTTTGATTCCGGGCACGCTGGTCTTGGCCGGGTCCCCGGTGAGTTTCATGCGGTCCTGGCCGTTCAGCGCCACGAGCTTGAACACGCCGCCCAGCGCGCCGCCGCCCTCGCCGCCGCCCGTGGCGAGCTGCGTGCCGACCCCGTACACATCCACGCGGCCGCCCTCGCGGATCACGGACTCGATCACGAACTCCGACAGGTCGTTGCTCGCCACGATCCGCACGGCGGGGAAGCCCGCCTGGTCCAGCGCCTCGCGGACCCGCGCCGAGAGGTACGCGAGGTCGCCGCTGTCCAGCCGCACGCCGCGCAGTTCATGGCCCGCTTCGCGCAGTTCCCGCGCGACGGTCAGGGCGTTCGGCAGGCCGCTGCGCAACGTGTCGAAGGTGTCCAGCAGCAGGGTGGTCGCGTCCGGGTAGAGCCGGGCGTAGGCGCGGAAAGCGTCGAGTTCGCTGGGAAAACTTTCCACCCAGGCGTGGGCGTGTGTGCCCGTGACGCTCAGCCCGTACCGGGCGGCGGCCTCCACGTTGCTGGTGCCGCTCGCCCCGCCGATCACCGCGGCGCGCGTGGCGCCCACGGCGCCGTCGGGTCCCTGGGCGCGCCGGGCTCCGAATTCCACGATCTCCCCGCCGTGCGGACTGCCGTGCGCGGCGCTGAGGCAGCGCGCGGCCTTCGTGGCGATCAGGCTCTGGAAGTTCAGGATGTTCAGCAGCGCCGTTTCGACCAGCTGCGCTTCCCACAGCGGGCCGTGCACGGTCAGGAGCGGTTCGCCCGGGAACACCACGCGCCCTTCCGGGAAGGCCGTGACGCGGCACGTGAACCGCCAGGTGCGCAGCGCGTCCAGGAAGCCCGGCGTGAACAGCTTCAGGCTCTCGAGGTACGTCAGGTCGTGTGCCGTGAAGTGCAGGCCCCGCAGGGCGTCGAGGGCGGGCGCCAGGCCTGCCCAGAGGGCGTACCCACCCTGAAACGGGTTGCGCCGGTAGTACAGGTCGAAGGTGGCCGGCTGCTGGTGAAGGCCGCAGGCGTGGTAGCCCTGCATCATGGTCAGCTGGTACAGGTCGGTGAACAGCGCCGACCCGAGGGGTGAAGGGTGAGTCATCCGCGTTCTCCTTCGGGCAGCGGCTTGCCGCGCGTCTCCAGGCCGATGCCCCAGATGCACCCGGCCGAGATGATGAACGACGCGGCGAACACCGTGAGCGCCTGGGGCAGGTCCCCGGCCAGCAGCAGCGCGCCCGCCGCGGGCGACACGAGACTGCCCAGCCGCGCCGACGCGCTCAGCAGGCCGATGGCGCTGGCGCGCAGCGGCGTGGGAAACAGCTCCGGGGCGTAGGCGTACAGCGCGCCCCACGTTCCCAGCAGCGAGAACGCCAGCAGGCCGGACGCGATCAGCGCCCACTGTGCGGACCCCGACAGCAGGAACAGGTAGGCGCCCGCAGCGCTGGCCAGCATGAACGCCACGAGGGTCAGGCGCCGCCCTACCCACTCGATCAGCAGGCTGGCCAGCAGGTATCCGGGAAGCTGCGCGAGCGCCACGACCATGGTCAGGCGGTACGTTTCGCCCAGGTCCACGCCGTGCGTGCGCAGGTACGCGGGCAGCCACGAGAAGATCCCGTAGTAGCCCAGGCTCATGCCGAACCACGTGACGGCCAGCAGCGCCATGCGGTCACGCAGGTACGGGGAGAGCAGCAGCGCCGACCAGCGGGGCGCCCTCACGGGTGAGGGGGGTGGGGCCACCAGCGTGCCGGGCGGCAGGGTCCGGCGATTGAGCCGGGCTACGCGGGTCAGCGCGGCGCGCGCCTCCTCCACCCGGCCCCGCCCGATCAGCCAGCGGGGCGAGTCGGGCACGCCCATGCGCACCAGCAGGCCCACCACGCCCGGCAGCGCGGCAATCAGCACCAGCAGCCGCCACCCGAGTTCCGGGTCGACCCGCCCGGCGAGCAGGTACGCGAGGCCTGCAATGCCCAGGGTGCCCAGCGCCCAGAACGCCTCGACGAGCACCAGGAAACGGCCGCGCAGCCGGCGCGGCATGAATTCGGCCATCAGGGCGTAATCGACGGCCATGGTGCCCCCGATGGCGAACCCCGTCAGGAAACGGGCGAGCAGCAGCACCTCCACGTTGGGGGCCAGGGCGCCCACCACCCCGAACAGCACGCCCAGCAGCACCGTGAGCAGGAAGACCGGGCGGCGGCCCTGCCGGTCGGCCTGCCGGCCCCAGTACGGCGCGCCGAGCAGCATGCCGGCGAACGTGGCCGACAGCAGCATGTTGGCGCCGAGCGTTCCGGGCGGCAGGTTGAACGAGGCGTTCACGCCGGGCAGCGCGAACCCCATCAGCAGGACCTCCATGGCGTCAGCGGCGAAGGTCAGGCCGCAGATGATCAGCAGGCGCACCTGAAAGGGTCCCACGTCCAGGTGGTCTAGCACGCCCCCCACCGTGAGGGTGCCGGGTGCCGGGGCGGCCACGGCGGCGTCCGGCAGCTGAAGGCGGGTGGGCCGTTCGGTCACGCGCTCAGTGTATGCCTGCGCCGCGGGCCGCAGCGCGGGACCTGCTGCGGACCACATGGAATACTGCGGGGCATGACCACCCTGAGGGAGCAGATTCAGCGTGAACTCTGCGCGCAGAGCGCGATTGACCCGGCGGCGGAAATTGAGCGGCGCGTGGCGTTCCTGTGTGCCTATGCGGTCGCCTCACGCACGCGGGGGTTCGTGCTGGGCATCAGCGGCGGGCAGGACAGCACGCTCGCGGGCCGGCTGTGCCAGCTGGCCGCCGAGCGCCTGCGCGCCCAGGGTCACGAGGCGACGTTCGTGGCGGCCCGCCTGCCGTACGGCGTGCAGGCCGACGAGGCCGACGCTCAGCGGGCCCTGGCGTTCATCCGTCCGGACCGGACCGTAACCGTGAACATCAGGGCGTCCGCGGACGCCGCGGCGCAGGCATCGGCGGACGCCCTGGGTGAGGCGCTGCGGGACTTCGTGCGCGGGAACGTGAAGGCGCGCGAACGCATGGTGGCGCAGTACGCGCTGGCCGGGCAGTTGAACCTGCTGGTCGTGGGCACCGACCACGCCGCCGAGGCACTCACCGGGTTCTTCACGAAGTACGGCGACGGCGGCGTGGACCTCACGCCCCTGACCGGACTGAGCAAACGACAGGGCGCGGCCCTTCTCGCGCACCTGGGCGCCCCGGAAGCGACGTGGCGCAAAGTGCCCACCGCGGACCTGGAAGACAGCCGGCCCGGCCTGCCGGACGAGGTGGCGCTCGGCGTGACCTACACGCAGATCGACGATTACCTTGAAGGCCAGCCGGTGCCCGACGACGTGGCCGCGCGCCTGGAGGGCCTGTACCGGCAGACGCGCCACAAGCGCACCGTGCCGGTCACGCCGTTCGACACGTGGTGGGCAGACGACCCGCGCTGAGCGGTCAGGCGCCGGCTCAGCCCTGGGGCGCCGGGCGCACGGTGCGCTGTTCGATGCGTTTCTCAGGCGTGGCGTTCAGCACGACGCGCTGCACGAAGATACCGGGGGTGTCCACGTCGTCCGGGTCGAGGCCCCCGATGTCCACGATCTCCTCGACCTCCGCGACGGTCACCTTCCCGCAGGTGGCGGCCATCGGGTTGAAGTTCCGGGCGGTCTTGCGGTACACGAGATTCCCGGCGCGGTCCGCTTTCCAGGCTTTCACGAGGGCGACGTCGGCCACGATGCCGCGCTCGAGGATGAACGTCTCGCCGCCGAAGTCCTTGTGTTCCTTGCCTTCGGCGACGATGGTGCCCACGCCCGTTCTGGTATAGAAGCCGGGAATGCCGGCGCCACCGGCGCGCATGCGTTCGGCCAGGGTGCCTTGCGGCGTGAATTCCAGTTCGAGCTCGCCGGCGAGGTACTGCCGTTCGAATTCCTTGTTCTCCCCGACGTACGAGGAGATCATCCTGCGAATCTGGCGGGTCTGGAGCAGCAGGCCCAGACCCCAGCCGTCCACGCCGGCATTGTTGCTCACGGCCGTGAGGTCCCGCGCGCCGGTGTCGCGCAGCGCGAGGATCAGCTGTTCGGGAATGCCGCACAGCCCGAAGCCGCCCACGGCGATGGTCTGGCCGTCGGCCACGATGTCGGAAAGCGCCGCCTGGGCGCTGGGGTACACCTTGTTCATCTTGTCTCCAGTGTAGAACGAACGCTCGTTAGTGCGCGGGGAGGGTTTCCAGGAAACGGTCCAGGTGCACGCGGAACCCCGCCGGGTCCTCCTGAGGGAAACCGTGCCCGCGTCCGGGCAGGATCACCGCCCCGGCGCCCAGCGAGGCGGCCTGGGCGCGCACCCTGTCCGGCGTGATCAGGGTGTCCAGTTCGCCGCCCAGGACCAGCACCGGCAGCACGGCGAGGCGGGCGGCCTCGACCCGCCACGCAGCCAGAGCCCGGGCGTTCCCGCTGTAATGCCCGGCATGCATGCGCGCGCCGTCAGCCACGAGCTCCGCGAAGTTCGCCGGGCGGCCTGACGGGAACAGCGCCCCGAGACTCGCTTCCATCAGGGGCGGCGCCGTGCGCAGCAGTTCCAGCACCGGGTAGTTCTCCTCGGGCGTGACCAGCCCGCCCAGGGGGGCGCTCGCCGCCAGCACCAGGCCCCTCAGGGCCTGCGGGTTCCGCGCGGCACAGTCGAGCACGACCGCGCCGCCCAGCGAGTGCCCGAGCAGCACGGGCCGCGTGACGCCCTGCGCGCGCAGCCAGTCCTGAAGCCAGTCGGCGTACCCGGCGATGGACACCGGGCCCTCATGGGCGGTGCCGGCAAAGCCCGGCAGGTCCGGCGTGAGCACCCGCCAGCCGCGCGGCGGGTTGGCCTGCAGGTCCGCCCACCAGCGCGCCGAGGCGAAATTGCCGTGCACGGCCACCAGCGTCCTGAGGTCAGACACGGCGGACCTCCGGCACGGAGCGCACGGGAGGCCGCGCGTCGCTCTCCAGCAGGGCGCGCAGCGGCGCCTCGAACGCGTCGGTGTCGGCGAGGCCCCCCAGGTGTCCCCGGGGAGAATCGAACTCCAGGTGGTTGAACGTCACGCCCGCCGCCTGCGCCTGCGCGGCGAAGTCGCGCATTTCCGCAGCCGGGAAGAACTGGTCGCCGCGGACGTTCACGCTCAGCAGCCGCGTGCCGTGCTCCCGCCACTGCTGGTGCAGCGCGCCCGGCGGGCAAATGGCGGTGATGTCATGCGTCTGCACGGCCCGGCCGATTTCCAGCACGTGCGCGAGGTCCGCGTTCACCGTGCGGGTGCGCAGGTACGCGTCCAGGTCGTCACGGCGGAACGTGGCCTCCAGGCCGTCGGCACCCAGACCGAAGAACGTGATCACCCGCAGGGTCTCGTGCAGCGCACTGGCCCCCCCCGCACTGGCCGCGCTGCGCAGCACCGGGCCGAACACGCCGCGCAGCACCGGGCCCGCCACCGGGCTGCTCACGATGGCCGCCACCCGCGGCGCCAGTGCCGGCGTGCGCGCCGCCCACTGCAGCGCCTGCATTCCCCCGAAACTGGGTCCCGTGACCGCGTGCCAGTGCGGGGCGCCCAACGCGCGCAGCAGGCCGCGCTGCGCGGCGTGCAGGTCCGCCATGGTCCACGCCGGGAAACGTTCGCCCCACGGGCGGCCGTCCGGGTGGGGCGTGGCCGGGCCGGTCGTCACCACGGCCGGGTCCTGCACCTGCACGTTACCCAGGGTGTTCAGGCACACCACGTGGTACCGGTCGGTATCCAGCGCCCGGCCGGGGCCGATCAGGGTGTCCCACCAGCCGGGCGTGCCGTCCGGGTTCCGTCCGGCGGCCCGCATGGTGCCGGTGTAGTGATGGCAGACGAGCACCGCGTTGTCCCGCGCGGCGTTCAGTTCGCCCCAGGCCTGACCGCCCAGCCGCAGCGGCACCGCAACGCCCTGAATCGTCAGTTCACCGCGCAGTTCGAACGTGCCGGGCCCGCCTGCTGGCGCCCGGGTCCATCCGGAGGTGCCGGGCGTCATGCCGGAACGCCCGGACGGAACGCCGGGCAGCCTGTCGGGCCGCCCGCTCCACCTGCCCCGCTCCTCGCCGCGCCCGGCGCCCCTGGCGGGGTCCGGGGTCCTGTCGCCTGACTGTGTCGCATCGCCGTTCAGGCTAGGTGCGGCGCGTTACGGGCCGGTCACACCGCCCGCCCGGCGCAGGTGTAACGGGCCTGTGACAGACCGGGCCTAGACTGCCGGGCGAACATGAAAACACTCCTGATGACGGGCGTTCTGCTCGCGGTGTCTGGCGCGAGCGCAGTGAAGGTCGGCGTGCTGCTTCCCCTCAGCGGGCCCAGCAGCGTCTCGGGGCAGGCGGCCCGCAGCGGCTACCTGCTGGCGCTCGATGAAATCAACCGGGCAGGCGGCGTGCTGGGCAAACCGCTGGAACTGGAATTCGCGGATGACGGCAGCAACGCGGCGAAAGCCGTGCCGGAATTCGTGAAGCTCGTGACCGTGGAGAAGGTGGATTTCATGGCGGGCGGCGTGAGCAGCGGCGTGAGCGTGGCGCTGTCAGGGCCGGCCAAGCAGTACAACACCTTCATGGCCTGGACCGGCGCGGCCTCCACGGTGGTGGAGGACGCCTTCGCCGATCATCCGTACTTCTTCCACTATCACCCCTGGTCGTACTACAACTTCGAGGCGATCCTCGGGTACTTCAAGTACCTCAAGACGTACAAGAAAGCCAAGAACATCGCCATCGCCTACGAGGACGGCCCCTTCGGCAGCGCCAGCATCGACGCGACCATCGACGCGTTCAAGAAGGCCGGGTTCAATGTCGTCATGGCTGAGAAGTTCAAGACGGCCAGCGGGAATTTCGGGCCGCTGGTCAGCAAGGCCAAGGCCGCCAAGCCCGACATCTTCTACTGGGTGGGCTACGACACGGACGCCCTGCCGCTCGCCACGGAGATCAAGCAGCAGAACCTGCAGCTGGGCCTGCTGTACGGCACGCCGCCCAGCTGGCCGGTGGGCTTCGAGAAGAACAAACTGGCGGACAACGTCGCCGGCCTGAGCCTGTGGCTGTCCAGCAGCCCGAACAAGGACAGCCGCGCGTTCGTCGCGGCGTACAAGAAGAAGTTCGGCACGGTCACCGACGAGTACTTCGCGCCGCTGGCGTACGTGAACCTCAAGACGCTCACCGCTGCCATCAACCGCGCCGGCACAACCGACAAGGACCGCGTGGCGGCGGAACTGGCCAAGACGAACGTGGCCACACCCTTCGGGCCTCTGACCTTCACCCCCAGCCTGAAAACCAGGTACCAGGGCTTCAAGGCCGGCAACTGGCTGCACTTCCAGTTCCTCGGGGACGCCCGCGTGCCGGTCTTCCCGATCAAGTTCGCGCAGAAACCCATGGTGTACGGCAAGTAAGGTCCTGCGGGCCCGCCCGCTGGCGCGGGCCCGCACGTGATGAGCTCTGAGCGGCGGGCCGTGAGGTGAGTTTCCCCACCGCCCGGCCTCTCAGGGCTCATCATTTCTCCGCGCTGGACCCTGCGGCGCAGAAGCTGCATTCAGGAAGGGAGTCGAGGCATATGGACCTGTTGTTGCAAACCCTGGTCAACGGCCTGCTGCAAAGCGGCCTGTACGCCCTGGTCGCGTCGGGACTGGCGCTGGCGGTGGGCGTGGTGGGGATCGTGAATTTCGCGCATGGCGAGTACCTGATGATCGGCGCGTTTCTCGCCTGGGCGGGCAGCGCGTTTCTGGGCATCGACCCGCTGCTGAGCCTGCCGGTGATCGCGGTGGCTGTGTTTGGGGTCGGCGCGCTCACGTACCGCGTGAGCATCCGGCACGTGCTGCTCGCGCCGGAACTGAACCAGATGCTCCTGACCTTCGGGCTGGGCATCCTGCTGCAGAACCTCGCGCTGATGCTGCTGGGCGGCAACACCCGCACGGTCAGCACGCCCTACCAGGCCAGCAGCCTGCAATTGGGGGACCTGAGCGTGGGGGGACCGAAAGCGCTGGCGTTTGCGCTGGCGGCTCTGATCCTGGCCGGGTTGTACGCGGTGCTGTACCGCACCACCGTCGGGCGGCAGATGCGGGCGGTGGCGCAGAACCGCCGCGGGTCGCAGCTGATTGGCATCAACGTGGACCGCGTGTACCTGATTGCGTTTGGCGTGAGCTGCGCGCTGGCGGCCGTGGCGGGCGTGCTGGTGAGCGTCCTGCTGTTCGCGTCGCCCACGGTGGGCCTGGTGTTCGCGCTCAAGGCCTTTGCGATCATCGTCATGGCGGGCCTGGGGAACCTGACGGGCGTGTTGTGGGCGGCGGTCCTGCTGGGCGTCAGTGAGGCGCTCGTGCAGACGTACGTGCCGGGCGGCGGCGGCTGGAGCGACGCGGTGTTCTTCCTGATGATTTTCGGCACGCTGGTCCTGCGGTCGTTCCGGGGGGCGCGGTGAGCGCCCCGCAGGTTCAGGCGCACCGCGCTCCGGGCGGCCTGCCGCGCAGCGACCTGAACGCCGGGACCCTGGGGCCCCTGCTGGGCTTCCTGCTGCTGGCGGCCGTGTTTCCGTTCCTGCCGCTGGGCACCCGCGCGGAATTCCTGCTGCAGATCGCGTTCTTCACGCTGGTGGCGGGGATCATGGCGCTGTCGTGGGACATTCTGGCGCGCAGCGGGCAGGTGAGCCTGGCGCACGCGGCGTTCTTCGGGCTGGGCGCGTACGGGTACGCGCTGCTGCTGAAAGCGGGCCTGCCGTGGCTGCTGGCCATGCCTGTCGCGGCGCTTCTTGCGGGTGTGGCCAGCCTGATTCTGGGCGCCGTGACGATGCGCCTGAGCGGCATGTACTTCGCGATTGCCACGCTGGCCTTCACGGAGGTCGTGCGGACCGTCATCCAGAACCTCCCCGAGGGCGTGGCGGGCGGCGCGAACGGACTGCTGGTGCCGGCGCTGCTGGGCGGCAACAGCCGCGCGCAGTACTTCCTGGCGTGGGGCCTGCTGGCCCTCACGGTTCTCGTGAGTCTTGCGGTGCGCCTGACCCGGCTGCACTTTGCGTTCGCGGCCATCCGGCAGGGCGAGGAAACGGCGCGGGTGCTGGGCGTCAGCATCGTGCGGTTCAAGCTGCTGGCCTTCTTTATCTCCAGCGTGCTGGCGGCCCTGGCGGGCGTGCTGTACGCCGGGAAGACGTTCTTCATCAATCCTCTGGAGACGTTCAGTCTGGCGAATTCCATCGCGCCGCTCACCACCTCGATCTTCGGGGGGCTGTACACCACGCTGGGCCCGGTGCTGGGCGCGACCGTGCTGCGCGTCGCAGAGGAACTCCTGCACAACAGCGTGAAGAACGGCTACCTGGTGGTGTACGGGCTGGTGCTGATGCTGAGCATCCTGTGGTTGCCGCGCGGCCTGATGGGCCTGCGCCGCACCCGCAAACATGGAGGTGACCTGTGACCGCCGCGGCCCCCCCGTCCGGCCTCTCCCCCGCCGTGGCGCGCGTGGAAGTGCTGCGCGCCGACGGACTCGCCAAACGCTTCGGCGGCCTGCTCGCCGTGCAGAACGTATCGTTTACCCACCACCAGGGCGAGATTCTGGCGGTGATCGGCCCGAACGGCGCGGGCAAGACCACGCTGCTGAACCTCCTGTCGGGCGTGTACCGCCCCTCGGCCGGGCGCCTGCACCTGATGGGCCGCGACGTGACCGGCGAGAGCATGGAGGCCCGCTGTCACGCCGGGCTGGGCCGCGCCTTCCAGATCGTGCGGCCCTTCCCCGAAATGACCGTGCACGAGAACGTCACGGTGGGCGCCCTGTTCGGCAAACCCGGTCAGCGGCTTCAGGAGGCGCGCGAGCGGGCCTGGGCGCTGCTGGAACGCACCGGGCTCGCCGCGCATGCTGGCAAGGCCGCGCACGAACTCACGCTGCTGCAGGACAAGCGGCTGGAGGTGGCCCGCGCACTGGCCACCAACCCCAGCGTGCTGCTGCTCGACGAGGTCATGGCTGGCCTGCGCCCCGGCGAAGCGCAGGAGGCCGTGGCCCTGGTGCGCGGCGTGCGCGACAGCGGCGTGAGCGTGCTGTTCATCGAGCACATCATGCCGGTGGTGCGTGATCTGGCCGACCGGGTCGTGGTGATGGACCAGGGGCAGGTGATTGCGCACGGCACGTACCGCGAGGTCACGGCCGACCCGCGCGTGGTGAGTGCCTACCTGGGCACCGAGGAGGGCCTGCACGCATGACACACCTTCAGAACAGACCCGCCCCGCACAGCGTGGCCGCGCACGGGCCCGCCGGGCAGGAACTTGCCATCGAGGGGCTCGCCGCCGGGTACGGCAAGGTGCAGGTGCTGTGGAACGTCACGATGCACGCCGCGCCCGGCGAGTTCGTCGCGGTGATCGGCGCGAACGGCGCCGGCAAGACCACCACGCTGCGCGCCGTGAGCGGCGTGGTGAAACCCACCGCGGGCCGGATCACGCTGGGCGGCACCGACATCACGAAGGCGGAACCGAGCCGCGTGGTCAGCCTGGGCCTCGCGCACGTGCCGGAGGGCCGCGAACTGTTTCCCCTGATGACCGTCCGGGAGAACCTGGAACTGGGCGCCGCCATGAGTGCCCGGGCCCGGACGCGCGCGGCCCAGACTCTCGCGGAGGTGTACACGCTGTTTCCGCGCCTGCAGGAGCGCGCCGGGCAGCTGGCCGGGACGCTGTCCGGCGGGGAGCAGCAGATGGTCGCGGTGGGCCGCGCGCTGATGGCCCGGCCCAGCGTGCTGGTCGTGGATGAACCTTCGCTGGGCCTGTCCCCGCTGATGACCCAGACGGTGTTCGAGGCCCTGAAGGCCGTGAACGCGCAGGGCGTGACCGTGGTGCTCGTGGAGCAGAACGTGAATCTCAGCCTGAAACTCGCGCACCGGGCGTACGTGCTGGAGAACGGTCAGGTGGTCAAGGAGGGCACCGGGCAGGCGCTTCTGGCCGACCCGGCCGTCCGCGAGGCCTACCTGGCGCTGTGACCGGACCGGCACACAGGGGCACACAGGGAAGGCACGCGAAAGTGACGTCGCGTGCCTTCCCTGTGTGCCCCGCCTGGAACATGCCGCCCTGGTGGGGCCCGGGGCAACAGCCGGGCCGGGTCCGCGCCTGCACAGGCCGGCCTGACGCCGCCCTCCTGGCGGGTGGGGGCTACTGAACGAACGTGCTGCACGTAAAAATACGCTAGATTTCGCGGCGTGACCCTCAACTGGCGTGACCTGACGTCAGCGCGGCGCACGCGCCTGCCTGCGGTGCGGGGCGCCGTCGCGCGGCCACGGCTGCTCGCGGCCCTCGACGCCCGCGTGCTGCTGGTAACCGCCCCGGCCGGGTACGGTAAGACCACGGCGCTGGCCTCGGCAGCGGCGCAGCTGCCCGGCCCGGTGGCCTGGCTGACCCTGGACGCCGACGACGCCGACCCGCTGGTGCTGGCCGCGAGCCTGTCCCTGGCGGTACAGGCCCTGACGGGGGGCGCGCGGCCCGGGGAGGCACTGGCGGGCGGGGCGGCGCCGCGGCGGGTGGCGGGTCTCGTGGCGGACGTGCTGGACGGCAGTGGGGCGCTGCTGGTCCTGGACGAAGCGCAGGTGCTGTCCGGCACGGCGGGCGCCGAGCTGCTGCGGGCGCTGCTTGCTCCCGGTGCCGGGCGCGTGGCGCTGCTGTCACGCACGGCACTGACGCTGCCGGATCTGGCGCGTCTGGAAGTGTCGGGGGACGCGGCGCGGCTGTCCGCGGCGGAACTGGCGTTCACACCGCAGGAGATTGCGGCCCTGTGGGCGGCGCAGGACCTGACGCTGACCGCGGCGGAGGTCCGCGCGGCCCACGCGGCGACGGAAGGCTGGCCGATTGCGGTGCGGTTTCTCGCGCAGGCGGCCGCACAGGGCCGCGTGACGCTGGCGGACCTCGCCGATCTGGAGGGCGGGGACGCGCCGCTGGGCACACTGTTCACGTACCTGGCGCAGGAGGTGCTGGGGCCGCTGGAACCCACCCTGCGGGGCCTGCTGACCCGCAGCAGCGTGTTCGAGGAACTCATCCCGGCGCTGCTGGAAGACGCCCTGGATGAACCGAGTGCCCGCGCGCTGCTGGAGGCCCTGGCCGGCAGTGGCACGTTCCTGACGCGCGCGGGGGACGACACCTACCGGGCACATCCGCTGCTGCGCGCGCACCTTCGGGGCCTGCTGCCCTCCCAGGAGGCGCAGCGGATTGCGGCGCGTGGCGCGGCGTTCTTCGAGCGGACCGGCCGGTTGCGCCGGGCGCTTGCGGCGCACCTGCTGGCCGGGAACACGCCGCGCGCCGCGGCGCTGCTCGCGGAGCGGGGCGGGGTGTGGCTGGCGCAGGGCCGCGTGACGCTGGTGGACCGCAGTCTGGCGCGCCTGCCGCGCGCGGTGTGGACCCCAGCGCTGCACGCGCTGGCCGGGGACGCGCTGCGTCTGGCGAGCCGCTACGAGGAGGCGCTCTCGGAGTACGCGCAGGCGGGCCCGCTGGACCGCGCGCTGGGGGAGGTGCGCGTGGCGCTCGACACGGTGCAGCCGGCGCTGGCGTGGGCGCCTCTGGAAACCGCTGAGGCGCTGGTCGGACCGCAGGGGCTCCCGGAGGTGCGGCGTCTGCGGGCGGAGAATCTGCTGAATGCCGGGCAGCTGGCGCAGGCGGTGGCGCTGGAGGACGCGCTGAAGGGCAGCGCCCGGTACGCGCTGCGCTCCGGGGATCTGGACACGGCGCTGGAGCGGGCGCTGGCCCTGGCCGACGGTGAGACGGGCGGAGCGCGGGCCGCGCAGAACCACCGGGAAGGCCTGCTGCTGGCAAGTTTCCTGTACGCCGCTCTGGGGGAGGTGGAGGCCGCCGGGAACTGCGCGCGGCGCGGCCTGACCGAGGGCGAACGGCTGGAGAGTCCGTTTGTGCAGAGTCTGGCCCTGGCGCGCCTGGGGCACGCGCAGGTGGCTGCCGGCGCGACCGGCGCGGCGCAGGAGAGCTACGTGGCGGCGCTTCGCCGGGCGCAGGGCGTTTCGGGGCGGCTGCGCGCGGAACCCCTGATGGGTCTCGCGGCGCTCGCGGGGCGGGCCGGGGAGGTCGGGCGGGCGCAGGCCCTGACTGCCGACGCGCTGGGGCAGACGGGCGGCGACGAATACATGCACGGCCTGCTGGTGCTCACGGGCGCGCTGGGCCTGGCGCAGAGTGCGCGGCCGGCCGCAACGGCCGGGGTGGCGGCCGCCGGCCTGCAGGAGGCGCAGGTGATCTTCGGGCGTTGCGGGGACCGCTTCGGGCAGGCGGCGGCCACCCTGGCACTGTTTGCTCTGGGCGCCGGGCCTGCGGACGCTGCGGCGCAGGCGGCCGCCACCTACCCGTTCCTGCTGGGGCGTCCGTCGCTGTTCGCGCCGGCAGCCACGCGCGCGGCCCGGGCGGCGCTGCTGGCGCGGCTGGGCGCGGCCTGTCCGGGCGCGCAGCCTCAGCTGTCGCGCGCCGCACACGCGCTGGGCTACGCGGCGCTGCCGGACGTCACTGACACGCCGGGCTTCGAGGTGCACGTGCAGGTGCTGGGCCGCGTCGCGGTGACGCGTGGCGACGGACGGGTGCGCGAATGGGGCCGCGCGAAGGCGCGCGACCTGCTGGCGCTGCTGGCCGTGCACCCGGGAGGCGTGGCGCGGGAGGCGGCGCAGGAGGCGCTCTTTCCGGACGCCGAGCCCGGGGTGGGCGAGCGGAACTTCCGGGTGACGCTGCACGCGCTGGGGCAGGTGCTGGAGGAGGGTGCGCACAGCGGCGTGTTCCTGGAGCGCGGGGACTGGCTGAAGTTGCGTGCGGGCCCGGACCTGCAGGTGGATCTGGCGCAGGCGTGGGCGCTGCTGCGCCTGCCGGCAGGTGCGTCCGGGCGTCTGGAGGGCCTGCTTGGCCTGCCCCCTCAGCTGGCTGACCTGGACCTGGAGGCCGTGCAGCGGGAGGGCGAACGGTACGCGACGGCGCTGCCCGAGGCGCTGGGCGCCGAGGCGGATGCGGCGCTGGCCCTGGCCCGCCCGGCCCGCGCGGCCCTGGCGGCCGAGCGGGCCCTGCAGCTGGATCCGGCGCATGAACCGGCGGCGCGCGCCCTGATGCGCGCGCACCACGCGCAGGGCCGCAGCGCCGCGGCTGGCCGGGTGTACGCGGCGCTCACGGCGGCGCTGGGCGAGCTGGGGCTACGGCCCCTGCCGGAAACCGCGGCGTTGTGGCGCGCGCTGGGCGGGGACGGCGTAACCGGCGCGTGATGGGTGCGTCCTAGACTCCCCGCATGACGCACGACACGCAGGAAACGCGCGCGGCCCTGGTCACGGGCGGCACGAGTGGCATCGGGCTGGCCATTGCGCTGAGGTTGCAGGCGGACGGCCTGCGGGTGGCGGTGCTGGACCTCGACCGGCCGCAGGCGCGTGAGGTGGCGCGGGCGCACGGCCTGACGTTCATCGGCGCGGACCTGTCGCGCCGCGAGGACTGCCGCCGCGCCGTGGACGAGACGGTGGGCGCGCTGGGCGGCCTGGACGTTCTGGTGAACAACGCCGGGTTCCAGCACATTGACCCGATCGAGTCGTTCCCGGAGGACACCTGGGACGCCATGCTGCACGTGATGCTGACGGCGCCGTTTCTGCTGAGCCGGTACGCGTGGCCGCACCTGAGGCGCAGCGGGCAGGGCCGCATTGTGAACGTGGCGAGCATTCACGGGCATGTGGCCAGTCCGTTCAAGAGTGCGTATGTCAGCGCGAAGCATGGCCTGATCGGTCTGACGCGCACCGCGGCGCTGGAGGCGGGCGAACAGGGCCTGACCGTGAATGCCATCTGCCCCGGGTACGTGCGGACGCCGCTGGTTGAGGGGCAGATTGCGGATCAGGCGCGCACGCGGGGCATCACGCTGCAGGAGGTCGAGCAGAAGGTCATGCTGGAGCCTGCGGCCATCAAGCGGCTGCTGGAACCGGCGGACGTGGCGGCGCTGGCGAGTTACGTGGTGAGCTCCGCAGCGTGGGGCATGACAGGCGCGGTGCTGGACCTGGACCTGGGCTGGACGGCCCGCTGAGGCACCCTAAGCGCAGAGCAGCGGGGACAAGCCTGCCGCTGCTCTCCCCGTGGGGCTGTTACCTCGGCTGGCTGCTCAGGACCATCACGTAGGCGGTGCCGCGCGAGCCGGGAATGACCGCGGCGCCGACGTGCGTGTAGCGGCCCTCGTTCATCCAGAAGCAGTGCACGGGGGAGTTCAGCCACCAGCGGATGGCACTTTCGGGGTTCAGGGTGCCGCCCATGTAGATGATCTCGGTGACGCTCACGGCGTTCACGCCGGTACTGGCCGCGCGGATCCGGGGGGTGCTGCCGCCGGCTCCGGTGTGACTGATGCGCCCGGTGCTGCCCATGTAGCCGGCCTGCAGGCGGGCGGCGGCCGCCAGGGCCGGCGTGTACGTGAGGGGGCCGGCGCTGGGGCGGTGGCCGCTGCCGGGGCAGGTGACGCCCTGGGCGCGCACCTGGTTGAGCCGGACGATCAGCTGGCTTTCGGCACTGGACTGGGCCGCCGCTGGGAGCCCCAGGGCCAGGAGGGTGGCCAGGGCGCCCAGCGTACGCTGGAGTTTCCGCATGAGCATTGTGAACTGATCTTAACCTGAAGTCCGGGTGAGGAGAATGGGAAAATAGGCATTTTCTCTCATGCACAGGGGACGGCGCCCTGTATTACACAGAGCGCCGTCCTGGCCGCAGAACCAACACAACCTCAGGGATGGGTGCGGAGAGACCGGCTTACAGCAGGCCGCTGCGGCGCAGCAGCGCGTCTGCGTCGGGGTCACGGCCCATAAACTCCCGGTACAGTTCGGCCGGGTCGGCACTGTTGCCGCGGCTGAGAATGGCATTCACGTACGCACGGCCCGTCTCCCGGTTGAAGATGCCCTCCTGCGCGAACCGGCTGAAGGCGTCGGCGTCCAGCACCTCCGCCCACTTGTACGAGTAGTACCCGGCGCCGTAACCGACAGGGCTGCTGAACAGGTGATTGAACGCCGCGATCATCGCGTAGTGCTCGGGCAGCGGCGTGGGATTGAAGGTGGCCATCAGGTCGCGGGCGTAGGTGATGTGGTCCGCGTCACCCTCCGGGTCAAACTCCACGTGCAGGCTCAGGTCGGTCAGACCAAAGGCGTACTGGCGCATGGCAGCGTTCGCGGCGCGGTAGTTGCGCGCGGCGACCATTCGCCCGAACAGGTCCTCGGGAATGGTCTCGCCGGTCTGGTAGTGGCGGGCGAACAGGTCCAGTGCCTCGCGTTCCATCACCCAGTTCTCCATGATCTGGCTGGGCAGTTCCACGAAGTCCCAGGGCACGCGGGTTCCGGCGAGACTCTTGACGTCCACGCGGCTCATGGCGTGGTGCAGCAGGTGCCCGAACTCGTGGAAGACGGTCTGCACCTCGCGGATGGACAGCAGCGCGGGCGTGTCGCCGGCGGGGGGGGTCATGTTGCCGCACATCAGGCCCAGGTGCGGCTCCACGCCGTTCTCCCTGGGGCCGCCGGTAATGAAGGCGTTCATCCAGGCGCCGGCGCGTTTGCTGTCGCGCGGGAACCAGTCGGTGTAGAAACTCGCGACGTGCGCGCCCGCCTCGTCCTGAATGGTGTAGTAGCGTACCTCCGGGTGCCACCCGGGCGCCTCGCTTTCCGTGACGGTGATGCCGAACACCCGGCGCGTCACTTCAAACAGGCCCTTCAGGACGCCGTCCATGGGGAAGTAGGGGCGCAGGGCCTCCTCGTCGAAGTCGTACTTGGCCTGGCGCTGCTTCTCTGCCCAGTAAGCCACGTCCCACGCCTCCAGGGCGGGCGCATCGGCACCGGCCTGGGTGTGGTAGAACGCCCTCAGTTCCTCATTCTCGCGTTCGAAGGCGGGGCGGGTGCGGGCCTCCAGGTCCCGCTCGAAGGCCAGCGCGCGTTCGCCGCCGCCGGCCATGCGGTCTTGCAGCACGTAGTCCGCGAAGTTCCGGAAGCCCAGCAGCTGCGCCTTCTGGCGGCGGAGCGTCAGGATCTCACGCACCAGGGGGCGGTTGTCGCGGCCTTCCCTCTGGCCGACCAGGCTGTTCGCCAGCCACAGTTCACGGCGCAGTTCGCGGTCATCGGCGTACGTGAGGACCGGCAGCAGCACGGGCGCGTGGAGCGTCAGGCGGTGGCCGTCCCGGCCCCGGCCTTCGGCGTCGCGGCGCGTGGCGTCCTGCACGCGCTGCGGCACGCCGGTGAGGCGCTCTGCGGGCACCATCAGTTCGAAGGCGGCCGTTTCATCCAGCACGTTTTTCGCGAACTGGCTGGTGATTTCCGCCAGGCGGGTGTTCAGGGCCAGCAGGCGGTCCTTGTCCTCGCCCTGCAGGTCGGCGCCTTCGCGGCGGAACTCGTCGATGGTGAGTTGCAGGTGCCGGGCGCGGACCGGATCGAGCGCGGCGGCGGCGGGCGTGGCGGCAAAGGCTTTCAGGGCCGACCACAGGCCGGGGTGGAGGCTGAGTTTCGTGTAGAACTCGCTGGTTCTGGGCAGGATCGCCATTTTCGCGGCGTGCCACTCCGGGCTGCTCACGACCCCGTCGAGGTGGTGAACGATGGTGTTCACCGTGTCGAGCTGCTCGGTGAGGGTGTCGAGATCCGCCATGAAGTTCTCGAAGTTCCGTTCGCCGGCGAGGGCCAGGGTGTCGAGTTTCAGCTGGGTCTGCGCGAGCAGGGTGTCCACCGCGCGCTCGGCGTGTTCCGGGCGAATCTGGTCGAAGGGAATGCGGAAGCCGATATTCAGCAGCGGATTGCTGCCCGTACCGGGCGTGGCCGGGATGGATTGAATCATGGCTCCGAGTATAGAAGTGTCGGGCAGAGTAGGCCATTTGACGTGATGCCCGCCCTGCGCGCCTCATGCTGTAATTCCCCATGACTGACCTGCTCTCCGCAGTGACTTTTGCGCCGCTGCCCGACGCGGACCTGGCGGCGCTGCGCACCCTGGCGCACCCTGAAGCTCCTGTCAGTGCCGAGGACCTCACGCGGCGCGCCTCGACCCGCCGGCCCGACGAGCACCACGCCCAGGAGGGGGCGTTTGTGAACGGTGAGCTGCGCGGCGCGCTGAGCACCAGCGTGCCGCACCTGGACGCCCATGACGGCTGGCTGGCCCTGAGCGTGACCCTGCACCCGGACGACGCCGGCGGCCCGCTGGCCGCGCTGCTGGAGGACCGGGCCCTGCGGCGCCTGGCGCAGGCCGGCGCGCACACGGCCCTCACGCACGCACGGGAGGACTGGTGGGAGCACGCTCACCTGCTCCGGCGCGGGTGGCAGGAGTACGACCGGGTGTGGTTCAGCACGCTGGACCTGCGCACCCTGAACTTCGAGGCGTTTGCCGCTGAGGAGGCGCGCGCCCGGGCCACCGGGGTGCGGATCGTGCCGCTCAGTGAGCTGGGCGGCTGGGACGCCGACCAGCGGCCTCACTATGAGCTGATTCACGCGCTTCTCAGTGACGTGCCCAGCACCCGGCCCATTCAGGTGTGGCCGTTCGAGGTGTGGCTCGACCGCATGCCGACCCTCGTGCCCGACACGCGCGGCCTGATGATCGCCGTGACGCCCGACGGGCAGTGGGTGGGCACCAGCCAGCTGGCGCAGCCGCTCGCGTCCCAGCCGGGAGTCGTGCACAACGGCCTGACCGGCGTGCGGCGTGGCTGGCGCGGGCATGGTCTGGGGCTGGTCCTGAAGCTCGCCGCGGCCCGCGCCGCGCTTGAGCGGGGGTTCACGCATTCCCGCACCGGCAATCACGCCGTGAACCGCCCGATGCTGGCCATCAACGAGCGGCTCGGCTTTCAGCGGGAGGCGGCCATGGTCACGTTCACGCGGCCTGTCCCGGGAAGCGGTGACGCCTGCGTCCGGGGGGACTGAACCTGCCGGGTCAGGCCCGGCTGGTGTTTTCCAGCAGCATCGCGTCACCCAGCGAGTAGAAGCGGTAACCACCGGCCAGGGCGGCGTCGTACGCGGCGCGGATGCGGCCCTCCCCCGCGAGAGCCGCGACGAGCAGCAGCAGGGTGCTGCCAGGCAGGTGCAGGTTGGTGATCAGCAGGTCCGGCACGTTCACCGGCGTGCCGGGCGTAATGAAGATCTGCGTGTCACCCTCGCCGGGCTGCACCTGCGTGCCGTCCCAGGCACTTTCGAGCGTGCGCACGGTGGTCGTGCCGACCGCCACGACCCGCCGGCCCTCGGCCCGGGCGGCATTGATGGCGCGCGCGGTGTCGGGCGTCACCTGCCAGCGCTCGGCGTGCATGACGTGCTCCGCGACGCTGCCCGTGATGGGCCGGAACGTACCGGCACCCACATGCAGGGTGACGCTGGCGCGCTCGACCCCCAGGGCGTCCAGGCGGTTCAGGAGGTCCGGGGTGAAATGCAGGCCCGCGGTGGGGGCCGCGACACTGCCGGGGTCGCGGGCGTACACGGTCTGGTAGCGTTCGCGCCACGTGTCGTCACTGTCGCCCGCGTCAATGTAGGGCGGAAGGGGCAGGCGGCCGATCTCGTCGAGGTGCGGGAGGATATCGTGGTCGAAGCGCAGCAGGCGCGCGCCGTCGTCGAGCGTCCCGACAACCTGGGCGCGGTGCCCGCCCTCGTGCGCGGGGCCACCGAGCCACAGTTCGTTGCCGGCGCGGCGGGCCGGTTTCAGGTAGGCGCTCCACACGTGGCGTCCCAGGTCAGGGCGTTCCTCGGCGCGCAGCAGCATGACCTCCACGCTGCCGCCCCCGTGCCCGTGCGCGTCCAGGGGTTTGCGCGCCATGACGCGCGCCGGGATCACGCGGCTCTGGTTGAACACGAGCAGGTCCCCGGCGCGCAGCACGTCCGGCAGGTCACGGAACACGCGGTGCGTGATGCGCTCCTGCACGATCATCAGGCGGGAAGCGTCACGGGGTTCGGCGCCGCTCTGCGCAATCCGGTCCTCAGGCAGGTGAAAGTCCAGGCGGGCCAGCACGGCGTCCGCCCCGGACAGTGGCGTGACGGGATCCACGCGGCTCAGTCCTCGGTTTTGGCGGGCGCGTTGCGGGGAGCGCGGGCCGGCATCAGGCCGCCGTCAATGTCGGGCAGGTGCGTGAAACGGTCGGCGGCGTCCACGAGTTTCTGCGCGGTGTGCTCGCGGAACGCAATGACTTCCACGCGCTTGCCGCGCTCCTGCAGGACTTCCACGATGTCCGTGAAGTCGCCGTCGCCGCTGCCGAGCACGATGACGTCCAGGTGATCCATCAGGCGCACCATGTCCGCCACGATGCCCATGTCCCAGTTGCCCTCGTAGATGGCTTTTCCGCCGTCCGTGACGTGATGCAGCGTCAGGTTCATGCGCCGCACCTTGAAGCCCAGCGTGGACAGCTTGTAGATGAACGGACGGGCCGTGGCCTCATTCTCGCGCTCTACGGTGTAGCTGATGGCGTGCACGAGCTCACGGTCCTCGGTGGCGCACCGGAGGATCGTCTCGAAGTTCACGGTCCGTTCGAGCAGGTCGCGGGCGGAGTGGTAGAGGTTCTGCGTATCAATAAACACCCCGACGCGGGGGCGGTGAACAACGTACTGCATTGATGATCTCCTGTTGGGGCGGTGACGGACTCGAAATGGCGGGCGGGAAAGAACAGAGGCACAGCGGGAAATGGACCGCTCTCCGCGGGGGAGGGCGGCGCAGGCAGTGTAACACCACGGCCGGAGGGCCACGGTAGACACGCCCCTCGCCAGCGTCCCCGCCGCCCGGTACCCTGAACGCATGACGAGTGACGTGCAGGCCACCCCGGGTTCCGCGCTTGAGCAGGCGCGCGCAGCGTACGAGGCCGTAAAGGCCAAGGGACTGAAACTGAACATGCAGCGCGGCCAGCCCGCCGACGCGGACTTCGACCTCAGCAACGGGCTGCTGGGCGCCCTGGGGACCGCAGACACGCACCTGGACGGCCTGGACCTGCGCAACTACCCGGGCGGCGTGACGGGTCTGCCCTCGGCGCGGGCGATGTTCGGCGCGTACCTGGACCTGAAACCCGAGAACGTGATCGTGTGGAACAACGCCAGCCTGGAACTTCAGTCGTACGTGCTGACCTTCGCGCTGCTGCACGGCCTGCGCGGCGCCCAGCCGTGGGCGGGGCAGCGCCCGAAGATGATCGTTACCACGCCCGGCTACGACCGGCACTTCCTGCTGCTTCAGACGCTGGGCTTCGAGCTGCTCACCGTGGACATGCAGCCCGACGGGCCGGACGTGAACGCCATTGAGCGCCTCGCCGCGGCCGACCCCAGCGTGAAGGGCGTGCTGTTCGTCCCGACGTACTCCAACCCGGGCGGGGAAACCATCAGCGCCGCGAAAGCCCGGCAGCTGGCCGGCGTTCAGGCGGCCGCCGCGGACTTCACGATCTTCGCGGACGACGCCTACCGCGCGCACCACCTCTCCCCCGACCCGGCGCAGCAGGACCAGCCGGTGAATTTCGTGGTGCTCGCCCGCGACGCGGGCTTCCCGGACCGGGCGTTCGTGTTCGCCAGCACCAGCAAGATCACCTTCGCCGGCGCCGGGCTGGGGTTCGTGGGCAGCAGCGAGGACAACATCAGGTGGCTGTCGAAGTTCCTGAACGCGCTGAGCATCGGCCCGAACAAGGTCGAGCAGGCCCGGCACGTGAAGTTCCTGCAGGCGTACCCTGGCGGGCTCGACGGCCTGATGGCCGCGCACGCCGCCCTGATCGCCCCGAAGTTCCGCGCGGTTGACGAGGTGCTGCGGGACGAACTCGGCAGCAGCGGTGAGTTTGCTTCGTGGACCAGCCCGCGCGGCGGGTACTTCATCAGCCTGGACACCACCGCGCCGGTCGCCACTCGCGTCGTGCAGCTCGCCGACGAGGCCGGCGTGAGCCTCACCCCCGCCGGCGCCACCTACCCCGGCGGGCAGGACCCGCACAACCGCAACATCCGCCTCGCGCCGACCCGCCCGCCCGTGGAGGAAGTGTATGAAGCGATGCGCGCCGTGGCCGCGTGCATCCGCCTGGCCACCGAGGAGCACCGCGCCGGCTGAGCAGGCACACCGGGGTGGGCGGCAGGCCCGGCGCCCTGCCGCCCGCCTTGACTTTCATGAAGGCTCACCCTGACGATGAGGGGAATGCCGAACCGTTACGCTGGCTCTCCCGATGACCGCGCCGCGCTGGACGCGTATGTGAAACTGTGGCGCGCGTCCCACGCCGTGGAGGTCAGTGCCAACCGCCACCTCGCCCAGCATGACCTGACCATCAGTCAATTCGGCGTGATTGAAGCGCTCTACCACCTGGGGCCCCTCAGCCAGCGGCAGCTGGCCGACAAGATCCTGCGGTCCAGCGGAAACCTCACCATGGTGATTGACAACCTGGAACGCGACGGTCTCGTGAAACGCGAACGCGATGAACTCGACCGCCGCGTGATGCGCGTCTCACTGACGCCGGCCGGACAGAGCCTGATCGAGCGGGTCCTGCCCCGGCACGTCGAGGGTATCCGCGATGTGTTCAGCGTGCTGAACGACGAGGAACTGGCGCAGCTGAGCGTCCTGACCCGCAAGCTGGGCCGCGCCCTTCAGGGCCGCGCCCCGGCCGAGCCCCCCACGCCGGGCGCGCGGCGCCGCACCCGAAAGGGACAACCCTGAGGCGCGGAGGAAAAGCGGTTTCACAGCGCGCGGCCGTGCTCCCTGGGGGTCGGCCGCCCGCTGAGGGTTACTTGCGCGCCTCGGTAATATCCAGAGTGCCGGTGAAATTGCGGTACTCGACGATCAGTTCGTACGTTCCGTTCGGCCCCGATCCCAGCAGGTTCAGGGCCCAGGTGCCTTTCGGGCAGATCTGCCCGGCCACCTGAATGCCTTTGGGGTCCAGCAGGCGCAGCGTGACGTTTCCCCTGCGGACACTACAGCTGCCGCGCACCCCCACATGCTGTCCCTCCTCGAAGGTACTGAACCCATAGTGGCCTTCCCCCGTCGCGTTCAGCATGTACGTGGGCGTGAGTGTGACGTAGCCGAACCGGAGTCCGAACGTGAAGTACATCAGCGTCAGGACCAGTGCCAGAGCAGCGAGCAGGAACCGCATTGCCCAGAGTCTACCCCGCGCGTCTCCTCCGCGTGACGGCACACCCGCTAGCACCCTCCGGCCGGCTCGGCCGGGCCCCGCAGCGCCTGGCCAAGCCGGGCCGCGCCGTCACGCAGCGCTTCCGGGGTCAGGTGCGCGAAGCCCAGCAGCACTGCCGCCGGGTGCCCGGCTGGCCCCAGTGCCCCTACCGTGCTGAGCGCCACGCCGTGCAGCGCCGCGCGGCGCTGCACGTCCTCTTCGGTCCAGGGGGCGGGCAGCGGCACGTACAGGTGCAGGCCACCCGGCGCGGGCGCCCAGGGCCAGCTGGGCAGCGCGCGGCGCAGTTCACGCAGCAGCACCTCCTGCCGGTGCGCCAGCACCTGCCGCGCGCGGCGCAGGTGCCGGCTGTACGCGCCGCTCGCCAGGACGTCCGCGAGCGCCAGGGCGTCCAGCCGGCCCGGCACGCGGTCGGTCAGGGGCCGCGTGGCGCCCAGCACGCGCAGCACGTCCGGCGGACCCACCAGGAATCCGCTGCGGGTCACGGGCGCGAGGCTTTTGCTGAACGACCCGAGCAGCAGCACGCGGTCCGGGGCGAGGCCCTGCAGAACGCCAGGCGGCCGCGCGGCGTGGTACAGGTCCGCGGCGTAATCGTCTTCCAGCACGAACGCACCGGCGTGGCGGGCCCAGCGTATGAGGTCCTGGCGCGCCGCGGCCTGCAGGGTCACGCCAGTCGGGTAGTGACAGCCGGGGGTGACGTACAGCAGCGTGGCGCGGTCGGGCAGCGCGTCGCTGCGCAGACCGCTGGCGTCCACCGGGACGGGCAGCACCCGCGCGCCCGTGGCCGCCAGCGCCGCGCGCGCCCCAGGGTAGGTGGGGTCCTCCACGGCCGCGGTTCGCCCTGGTTCCAGGAAGACCCGCGCCAGGGCGTCGAGCGCGGACTGCGTGCCGCTGGTGAGCATCACCATGTCCGGCGTGACCTGCGCGCCACGTTCAGCGTTCAGGTAAGCGGCGAGGGCCCGCCGGGTCTCCAGCGGACCCAGAGGATCGTCAGGGCCGCCGGATTGCAGGGCCTGCGCGGCGCGCCGGGCCAGGGCCTGCGTCCAGGCGGCCTCCGGGTACAGCTCCGGCACGGGCTGGCCCACACGGAAATCCACGGCGTATTTTCCTCCGGCGTCCTGCACCTGCCCGCTCAGGGCACGCTGTGCCCAGCGGCTCAGCGGGAGCGGCGCGCCGGGGTTGAGGGCAGTCAGCGCCAGCGGCGGGGCACTGATGACCGTGCCGCTGCGCCCCTGCGCCCTGACGTACCCTTCCAGTTCCAGTTGCGTCAGGGCGTCCACCAGGGTATTGCGGGACACGCCCAGGTGCTCCGCGAGGCGCCGGTGCCCGGGGAGCCGCGCGCCCTGCGGGAGGGCGCCGCGGGTCACGGCGGCGCGCAGGGTGCGCGTGACAAGGGCGTGCCGCGGTTCGCCCGGCTGGGCAGGCAGCAGGCACAGCGCTTCCAGCCAGGGCGTTTCGCGCCGCGCGGGACGGCTCAGCGGAACTCCCGTTCAAGCCAGGCCCGCTGACCGCCCTCCGCTTCGAGCGCCTGACCGGCGAGCAGCAGGAACCGGTCGCGGGCAGCCTCGGCCTGCGCGGCGTTCAGGCCGTGTGCAGCGGGGTCCCGCAGCAGTTGCCGCAGGAGCGGGAACACCGGGGTGCTGGCGTGCACAGTGCCGTTCACGGTGACGTCCGCCGGCCACTTCAGCAGCCAGTCCAGAGCGTACGGGGCAGGTTCCAGCACGCAGCCGCCGGGGTAGGGAATGCGGCCGGGGGCAGGAAAGGTCACGGCGTCAGTCATGCCGCCCAGCATGCGCCGGCCGGGGCCGTTTGAACAGCGGTCCGGGCAACCATCGGCTGGGCCTGCGGGAAAACCTCGGGGCAGACTGGGGGGCCGGCCGGGCCGGTCAGTGCGGGAAAAAAGCGCGGTGTGGCAGAGGCCAGAAGGGGACCTCCACCGGTGGGTGGGGCCCCCCTCCTGCCAGGGTCGTGGCTTCAGCCGACGGCGGGTGACGTTTCCAGCGCGTTGAGAACGGCGCGGGTAAAGGTCTGGGTGTCGGCGCGGCCGCCCAGGTCGCGGGTGGGATGTTCACGCAGCGCAAGGGACACGGCCCGGTCGATCTGGTTGGCCGCGTCGGGGCGGTTCAGGCCGTGCCGCAGGAGCATGCCGGCGCTCATGATGGCGGCGGCGGGGTTGGCGACGCCTTTGCCCGCGATGTCAGGGGCGCTGCCGTGAATGGGTTCGAACAGGCCGGCGCCGTCGCCGAGGGACGCGCTGGGCATCAGGCCCAGGCTGCCGGGAATCACGGCGGCCAGGTCGGAGAGAATGTCCCCGAAGAGGTTCTCGGTGACGATCACGTCGTAGCGGCTGGGGTCGGAAACGATCAGCATGGCGACGCTGTCCACGTACTCGTGGTTCAGGTGAACGCCGCGGTACTCGCGGTCGCGCAGGGCGGTGACGTCCCGGCGCCACAGCTCGCTGACCTCCAGAACGTTGGCCTTGTCGACGCTGGTGACGCGGCCGCGGCGCTGCTCGGCGGCCCAGAAGGCGACGCGCGCCACCCGTTCGACTTCCGGGGTGGTGTAGCGCATGGTGTTGTACGCGGTGTCACCTTCAATCTTGCGGTCTCCGTCGAAGTACACGCCGCCCAGCAGTTCCCGCACAATCAGGATGTCCACGCCGCGCGCGAGTTCCGCTTTCAGGGGGGACAGGTGCTCCAGGCCCGGCTGGACGCGCACGGGCCGCAGGTTCGCGTAGCAGCCGAGGGCCTTGCGCAGCGCGAGCAGGCCGCTCTCGGGGCGCAGCGGGCGGGGCAGGGCGTTCCAGTGGCTGTCCTGCGCGCCGCCCACCGTGCCGAGCAGCACGGCGTCCGCGTCGGTCAGGGCGTCGCGGGTGACCTGCGGGAGGGGATCGCCGTGCGTGTCGAAGGCGACGCCGCCGATCAGGTGCTCTTCGATGGTGAGGTCAGGCGCGACCTCGCGCAGGACGCTCACGGCGGCAGCGGTGACTTCGGGGCCGATGCCGTCGCCGGGCAGGGACACGATCTTAGGCATGCTGTTCCTCCTGTGGGGTGGGGGCGGGCGTTTCGTTGGCTTTCATGTATTCCAGCCAGCCGCCGGCCTGCTGGACATCCAGCGCGAACTGCGGCACCGGAACAAACCGCAGGGTCTGCCCGGTGCGGGTGTTCGTGACCGTGCCGCCTTTCAGGTCCAGGGTGGCCTGGTCGCCGTCCTGGAACGCCTCGACGACCCCCTCGCATTCCAGGGCCAGGAAGCCGTTGTTGATGGAATTGCGGTAGTAGATGCGCGCGAAGTTCGGGGCGAGGACGGCCGAGACGCCCGCGCCGCGCAGGGCCCACACGGCGTGCTCGCGGCTGGAGCCGCACCCGAAGTCCGCGCCGGCGACGATGATGTCGCCGGGCTGCACGCGCCGCACGAAGTCCTTGTCGTAGTCCTCCATGGCGTACCGCGCGAGTTCGCTTTCCACGTCGGTGGTCAGGTGGCGGGCGGGGATGATCTCGTCGGTGTTGATGTGGTCTCGGCCGAATACGTGCACGGTGGGCATGGGGGCTCCTTCAGTTCAGGTGGGAGTAGGCGCGGAGTTCTTCCGGCACTTCCTCGTCGTACAGGTCCCGCCACGCGCGGCCGTCAAAGGTCACTTCGGACTCCATGAAGGTCTGCGCGAGCGGGTCGGGATCGGTCAGGGCGTCCACGGGAATGTCCAGCCGCACCGCGAGCGGGACGGGCAGGGCCGCGCCGTCGGGAAGAATCAGCTCGCCTTCAAAGGTGGCGGTCAGGAGTTCCTGCGTCCATTTGGCCCAGTCGTCGGGAATACCGGCGCCAGTTTCGTCCCGCAGTTCGGTGCGCAGGCGTTCGGCGTGCTCGTCGGGAATGTCCCCGTCGGCCCACTCGATGCGCCCGTCGGCGTGCACGGTGACAGTCACGGTGTCCAGGTCGAAGATCTGCGCGAGTTCGGGCGGCAGGCCGTCCTCGACCGCCTCGCCGTCCTCGTAGGAGAGCCACGTGTCGCCGTCCAGGGTGTAGGCGCTGCCGCCGGGCTGCACGGCCACGTCCACGTTCCCCAGCGTGGCGAAGGCCATGCTCAGCGGGGACTGCAGGGGCGCGGGCTGACGCAGGTCGAAGGTGACGCGGCGCGCGGCAGGCACGGGGGCCTCGGGGTCGCCCATGGCGTCCCGGTGCGTGGCGATCCAGCCGCCGTCATCCTCGCCGTGCCATTCGCGCGCCAGGGTTTCCAGCGCCTCGAGCAGCTCGGCTGGCGGTTCGGGGTCGATGTCCACGCGGCCCTCGCGCCACTGCTCCGCGCGGTACGAGGCGATCACGTCGCCGGTCAGGCGCGCCGCGGGATGCTGAAGCAGGTACTTCAGCGCCTCGGTGGGATTGGCGTTGGCAGGGAAGGCTTCCCAGCGGGTGCCGTCAAAGGAATGCTGCGCCTCGCGGATCCGCACGCGTCCGCCGTCCACCCGCAGGTCCGCGCCCTCGGGGCGGCTGCCCACCGCGAGCTCGCCCGCGAAGCGCCGCCAGCCGGGCACGGGCAGGCTCTGCACGTCGTCCAGGGTGTCCAGGAACCGGTCCACGCGGCCGTGCATGACCAGCTGCGTGCGGTAGGCACTGGCCCACGCCGCGCCGTACGGCTGCGAGAGGCGCAGCGCGCTGTGAAGCTGCTCCCGCAGCGCGGCGTCCTCGGGCGCACGGTCGAAGGTGACGGTGCCGTCGGCGTCCATGCGCGCCTCGAAGGGATGCACGGTTGGCATCAGGCCCAGCTGTTTGCGACGTTTGGCTTCACCCATAGTCTGCCCAGCTTACTCGCGCGAGGCCAGCAGCAGTCCGCCGAAGCCCAGCATCAGGGTGCCGGCCACGCGGTCCACGGCCTGCCGGGCCCGCAGGTACGCGCGCTGCATGGGGGCCGTGGACATGCCGGTGGCGACCAGCGCGAACCACGCCCCGCTGAGCAGCACGATCACCGCGAACGCCGCGCCCTTCAGGGCGAGGTCCGCGTGCTGACCCAGCACGCCGGAGAACACGCTGCCGAAGAACACGGCGGCTTTGGGGTTGCTGATGTTCGTGACGAACCCGGCCCGCAGGGCCTGCAGGTCCCCCAGCGGCGCACGGAGGTCCTGGGCGCCGGCTGCGCCGGGTTGCGCGCTGCTGCGCCACAGGCTGTACCCCATCCACAGCAGGTACAGACCGCCGGCAACTTTCACCACGCCGTGAATCCACGGGAAGGCCTGGAACAGCAGGCCCACGCCCAGCAGGGCCAGCGCCGCCCAGACCGCAATGCCCGCCACCACGCCCAGGCCGGCGAGCAGAGCGGCGCGGCGGGTGCGGGCGAGCGCGGTCTGGCTGACGAGCAGCACGTCCGGTCCGGGAATGACCAGCACCACGGCGTGCACGGCGGCCACGGCCAGCAGAATCTTCAGGTCCACGTCTTCCCTCCCCTGCCGGTTCTCAGTCGGCGGCGTTGATGGTGTCGTTGTACACGCGCGGGTCGCTGATCACGCCGGCCACGGCGCTCGCCGCGACCGTCGCGGGACTGGCCAGGTAGATCTGTGCGGACGGGTCGCCCATGCGGCCCACGAAGTTCCGGTTCGAGGAGCTGATGCACACGTCGTCCGGGCCGAGCACGCCGGAGTGCATGCCCAGGCATGCGCCGCAGCTGGGGTAGGACACGCTGGCGCCGGCGTCCACGAAGATCTCCAGCAGGCCTTCCTGGGCCGCCTGTTTCCAGATGGCCTGCGTGGCGGGCACCACGATCATCTGCACGCCGTCGGCCACCTTGCGGCCCTTGAGGATGCGGGCCACGTCTCTCAGGTCGCTGATGCGGCCGTTCGTGCAGCTGCCCACGTACGCGTGCGTCACGGCGATGCGGTCACTGCCGGCCACGCGGCCGTTGCTGGGAATGTGCGGGTACGCGACGGTGGGTTCCACGCTGGCCGCGTCGATGTCCACGACCACCCGGTACTGCGCGTCGGGGTCGGAGTGGTACTCGGTGTACTGGTCGGGCGTCACGCCGCGGGCGGTCATGTACGCGCGGGTGGTGTCGTCCACGGCGACGATGCCGGTCTTACCGCCCGCCTCGATCGCCATGTTCGTGAGGGTGAACCGGCCTTCCATGTCCAGGTTGTCGATGTAATCGCCCACCCATTCCATCACCAGGTAGTTCGCGCCGTCCGCGCCGATCCGCTTGATGACTTCCAGGACGATGTCCTTGGGCGTCACGCCGGGCTGGGTCTGCCCGGTCACGCGGATCAGCATGGTTTCAGGCACCTTGAACCACACCTTCCCGGCGTAGATCGCCCCGGCAAGGTCGGTGCTGCCCACGCCGGTGGCGAAGGTGCCCAGCGCGCCGGCGTTGCAGGTGTGACTGTCGCCGCTCACGAGGGTCTGCCCGGGTTTCATCAGGCCGGTGTTTTCCAGCACCACGTGCGCGATCCCGCCGCGGCCCACGTCGAAGAAGTGCTTGATGCCCTTCTCGTGGACCCAGCTTTTGAGTTTCTGGTACATCTTCGCGGCCTTGATGTTCATCGCCGGAACGCTGTGGTCCGGCACGGCCACAATCTGGTCCGGGTTGAACACCTGGTCCATGCCGCGCTCCTCAAGCATGCGCAGCGCGGCCGGGGTGGTGATCTCGTGGCACAGCACCCAGTCGGTGGCGCACTCGATCAGCTGTCCTGGCACCACCTGTTCGTGACCGCTGTGGGCAGCCAGAATCTTCTCTGCAATCGTCATTCCCATGAGAACCTCCCCCAAGCAAACGCGCCCCCGGTCGCTTTCAGGCGTCCGGGGGCGATCGAGTGAACGCTGGGCTGCGCTCAACGCCCCCAACGAAGAAGAAGCGCCGCTCCGGGCGCGCCGTTCTGTCGTGGGCGGTTGAACATGCCTGAAGTGTACGGGAGTCGCGCGGCGCGCCGCGGCAGGTGTGTAGATAGGCGCGGCGCGGCAACATGAAGACCTACGGTCAGGCGGTCATCACTTTGGCGTATGAAAAGCGTCAGTCGCTGCCGCTAAGCTGCAGGCATGAACGTCACCCGTCACTTCAGTGACACGCGGACGGATTCGGGCCGCGTGAGAATCCTCGTGCAGTCAGGTCTGGTCGTGCTGGACGTTGAGGGACCGGGCTGGCATCACCGCAGTACACACGTTGACCTGTCAGACGCAACACTGGAACTGGCGTGGTTGCCGCAGGTGAGCGGGGCGCTGTACGCAGAAGCGCTGCAGGACCTGTCGTGGCGTCTGCGGGTGGAGCGCTCGCCGCTGGACCTCCCCGGCGCCGCCTGAGTACAACGCAGCCTGCGCTGGCCTCAGGCGGCACCGGGCAGAGGGCACTTCCTGATCAGAAGTGCCCTCTGCCTGTGTGTGGCCTCAGCGGACGAACCAGATCAGCAGGCGCGCCGCCTGCCCCTGACCTTCGAGCGCGTACGCGAAGGCCGCCCAGGCCAGCAGGCGGGGATGCTGCTCCGGTGGAGCGTGGGTGAGGAGGGTGGCAAGATCGGCGGCGGTCAGGGTGGTGCGGCCGATGATCTCGCCGTCCTCGAACAGGGTCTCGGCGCTCACCTGAAGGCTGGTCACGTCCGGGTGGCCCAGGTTGGCGAGCCCGGCGCGTTCGAGCAGAGTCAGGAATTCCTGGGCGCCGTCCATGAGGAAACGGGCCTCTCCGGTCCAGTCACTGCCGGTCTCGGGAGCCGCACAGGATTCACAGAAGATGTAGGCCAGGGCAGGCAAGGACTCCTCCGTCGTTCACGCCGAGCTAATCACACCCGCGTGAGGACCACACTCAGGGAAGCTCAAGCTGCCTCTCAGAGAGAAGGCGGGAGACAAGCGCAGCGATCCCCCAGACGCCGCTCAAGGAAGCCCGGCGACCCCTGCCTCTGGCCCGTTACTGGACGCCGACGGCGCGCTGCGCTTCGGGATTTGTGTCACCGCGGTTCAGGACAGCGTCCGCGTCGGGCCACTGGATGATTTCGAAGCGGCTGTTGCGGATGGCGGGGGTGTACCCGGCGTCCACGGCAATGCGGATCAGTTCGCGGACCGTGGCGTGGTGTCGGCCGTGACCGCCCGCAGCAGAGACCACGTTCTCTTCGAGCATGGTGGACCCCAGGTCGTTCGCGCCGTAGTACAGGGCCGCCTGCGCAACCTTGAACCCCTGTGCAGGCCAGGACGCCTGCACGTTCGGGATGTTGTCCAGGGCGATGCGGGCAATGGCGAGTTGCTGCAGGTACTCGTGGGCGGTGGCGCCGGGGGCCTTGCCGTGCAGGCGGGTGTGCTCGGTCTGGAGGGTCCACATGGCGAACCCGGAGAAGCCGTTGCCGCCGTACGCGGCGAGGGCGCGGTCCTGCTGCTCTCTGGTCTTGATGAGGTGCGCGGCGCGCTGCGCGTACGTTTCGCCGAAGCCGATCACCATGGTGGAGATGGTGTACAGCCCCTTGCGCTGCGCGGCGTCGATGATGCGGAACCAGTCGTCACTGCGGATGCGGGCGGGCGCTGCGCCGGCCCGCACGTCGTCCTCGAGGATCTCGCCTCCCGCGCCGGGCAGGCCGTCGAGGCCCGCGGCGATGAGGGTGTCGAGCAGGTCGTCCAGGTTCAGCCCGAAGGTCTTTTCCATGAACAGCACTTCTTCCGGTGAGAACGCGTCGATCCGGATGGTCGGGTGGTGCGCTTTGACGTGCCGCAGCAGCCCGGTGTAGTAGTCCAGGCCCAGTTCGGGATTCACGCCGCCCTGCAGCAGGATGCGGGTGCCGCCGACCGCCTCGAGTTCACGGATCTTGTCGCTGATCTGCTCGTAGGTGAGGGTGTAACTGTCTTTCTGGCGGCGGGTGCGGTAGAAGGCGCAGAAGTTGCACCCGACGTTACAGATGTTGGTGTAGTTGATGTTCCGGTCGATCAGGAACGTGACGGTGCCAGGGTCACGGCGTTTCAGGCGCAGGCCGTGGGCCACGGCGGCCACGTCCGGGAGGGGCAGGTGGTACAGGGCCTCGATGTCGGCCGGGCTGAGGCGTTCCCCGCGCGCCGCCCGGTCGAGCAGGTCGGCGCCGGTCGCGGGGGTGATGGTGGGGGCGGGAGCGGTCATACGCGGAGCGTAGCACCGGGCCGGGCGGGCATTGGTCTCTGTGGGCACGGAACTGCGCCGGGCCGGGCGGGTGCGCCGACGGGGCGGGTGCAGACAGGCTGGGCAGGTGCACAGGGTGGTCAGCTGGGCTGCGCTGAGGTGCTTGAACTGCCGGGCGTGCAGGGCCGTGCTGGGTGGGACGATGCGGGCGAGCAGCGTGCGTCCCTGGGCGGTGAGGCGCGTGGTGACAGCGCGCCGGTCAGGCCGGTCGCACGAGCGCGTGATGTGCCCGGCGGCCTGAAGGCGGGTGAGGAGCCGGGTGACGTCCGGGTCGCGCTCGAGGAGGCGCCCGCTGATGTCGCTTCGGGTGAGGCTGGCCTCACCTGCGCCGCGCAGGATGCGCAGGACGTTGAACTGCGGCGCGCTGAGGCCGCACTCCCGCAGAAGGTCAGCAGCCTCGCACTGCGGCCTGAGGGCCACACGTTGCAGAGCGAGGTAGGCGCAGTGTTGCAGGCTGCCGGTGGCGCCCGGCTCGGGGGGTGGGCATGCTGCTCAAAGCGGCGGGGCTGGGGGGCGCGACGCCGCGCCCGGTCAGGTGGAACGGTTGGGGGCGCCTGGAGGTTGAGGTGCGGCTCAAAGGTGAGGCGGCTGCATTTACGGGCGACGGCCGGGCAGACGTATAGTGCAGCACGTTGAGGCACGGCGCTGGAAGCGCTTCCGTGCCAGGAGGTCACACCATGAACATCGGCATGATTGGACTGGGCAAGATGGGCGGCAACATGGTTCTGCGCCTCACCCAGGCAGGGATTCAGGTCACGGGGTACGACCGCAGCGAAGCGTCTGTGGCGCAGATCGAGCGACAGGGCGCGCGCGGCGCGCGCAGCATGGAGGACCTCATTGATGCAGTTGGCCTGCCCGGCCAGCGGGCCGTGTGGGTTATGGTGCCGGCCGGGCCGATCACGCAGAGCGTCATTGACGACCTCGCGCAGCGGCTCGCGCCCGGCGACATCATCATCGACGGCGGCAACAGCAACTACAAAGACAGCATGCGCCGCGCCGAGGAACTCGCCGCGCACGGCATTCACTTCGTGGACGTCGGCACGTCGGGCGGCGTGTGGGGCCTCAAGGAAGGCTACGCCATGATGATCGGCGGCGCCGAGGAAGCCGTGGAGCGCCTGCGCCCGGTGTTCGAGGCGCTCGCGCCCGCCGCGGACCGCGGGTGGGGCCGCATGGGTCCGGCCGGCAGCGGCCACTACGTCAAGATGGTGCACAACGGCATCGAGTACGGCATGATGCAGGCCTACGCCGAGGGGTTCGAGCTGATGAAAGCGCACCAGAGCTTCAACCTGGACATGGCGCAGATTGCCGAACTGTGGCGGCACGGCAGCGTGGTCCGCTCCTGGCTGCTGGACCTGACTGCCGAGGCGCTGAACAACAAAGCCGAGTTCGAGAAACTCTCGGATTACGTGGCCGACAGCGGCGAGGGCCGCTGGACAATCATCGACTCCATCGAACTGGGCGTTCCCACCCCGGTGATCACGCTGGCCACGCAGATGCGCTTCCGCAGCCAGCAGGAGGTCAGTTACGCCGGGCAGATGCTCTCCGCGATGCGCCGCGCCTTCGGGGGGCACGCGGTCAAGACGATCGAAACGCCCCGCCAGGAGGGCCTGGTTCCGGAGGTGGCGCCCGGCGATCACCCCAGCGTCGCGGCGCCGGAGAACATCGGCGTGACCGCCAGCAGCGGCGAGGGCAGCGCCGCGGAACAGCTCGGCGAGACCGGGCAGCAGCGCGTGAAAGGTGACGCGTGAGTCCCCGCAAAGCCGCGACCACTGCGAAACCGGACTCGGGCGGCCCGGAGGGCGCGGCGCCCAAACGGGGTTCGAAAACCAGCGGCAGCCGCGCCGCGGCCACCCACAAGACCACCTCGAAGCCCACCCGCTCGGCCAGCCCCGGGGCGGACGGCACCAATCCCTTCCGCACCTTGATGCGCCGCAACCGCGCGCCGGAACCGGCGACGCTGGTGATCTTCGGCGCGACCGGGGACCTGTCCCGCCGCAAGCTGCTGCCGGCTGTGTTCGGTCTGTGGCAGGACGGTCTGCTGGGCAGTGCGTTCAACATCGTGGGTGTGGGCCGTCAGGAAATGACCGACGAGCAGTTCAAGGACTACGCGATTCAGGCGCTCAAGGACAGCAAGGAAACCGACGCCATTCAGCCGGGCAACCTGGAGAAGTTCCGCGACCTGCTGTACTACGAGTTCGGCGATTTCGCCGGGGACGAGGTGTATGAGAAGGTCGGGCGGGAACTTGACCGGGCGGAGGAAGCCCACGGCGGCCGCAAGAACGCCCTGTTCTACCTGTCCACGCCCCCCAGCCTGTTCGAGCCGATCAGCAACGGCCTGGGCCGCCTGGGCCTGGCGGACGAGTCGCAGGGGTGGCGCCGCCTGGTGATCGAGAAGCCCTTCGGGCGGGACCTCACTTCGGCCCGCGCCCTGAACGACGCGATTCACCAGGTGTGGAACGAATCGCAGGTGTACCGGATTGACCATTACCTGGGCAAGGAGACGGTGCAGAACCTCATGGCGATCCGTTTCGGGAACGCCATCTTCGAGCCGCTGTGGAACCGCGGGTACGTGGATCATGTGCAGATCACCGCCAGCGAGGACCTGGGCCTGGAGGGCCGCGCCGGGTACTACGAGGAAGCCGGCGTGGTGCGCGACATGCTGCAGAACCACCTGATGCAGCTGTTCGCGCTGACCGCCATGGAGCCCCCCGCAGCCTTCGACGCGGACGCCATCCGCGACGAGAAGGTGAAAGTGCTGCGCGCCGTGAAGGAAATTCCTGCCGGGCGCGTGCCGGACGTTGCGGTGCGCGGGCAGTACGGTGCGGGCACCCTGTACGGCGAGAAGGTCCCCGGGTACCGCCAGGAGCCCGGCGTTCAGGGCGGCAGCGTCACGCCCACGTACGTCGCGGTGAAACTCGAGGTGGACAACTGGCGCTGGCAGGGCGTGCCGTTCTTCCTGCGCACCGGTAAGCGCCTGCCGAAGAAGGTCACCGAGATCGCCGTGGTGTTCAAACGCCCACCGCTGGGCATCTTCCCGGGTGGTCTGGAACGCAACGTGCTGGCCTTCCGCATTCAGCCGGACGAGGGGGTCAGCCTGAAATTCAGCTCGAAGACGCCCGGTCAGGAGATGGTGCTGCGCGAGGTGGTGATGGACTTCCGGTACGACGCGTTCGGCGCGCAGCTGGAAAGCCCGTACTCCCGGCTGCTGCTCGACGCCATGCTGGGCGACGCGACCCTCTTCCCCGCGAGGACGAGGTCGACCTGGCATGGCAGATCGTGAGTGGCATCCTGCAGGTCTGGGACGCCCCGCCCAGCCGCAAACCGAAGAAGGGCGAAACGCCCGATTTCCCGAACTACACCTCAGGCACGTGGGGCCCGGACGCCGCCGATGACCTGATGGGCGAGGACCGCCGCTGGCGGCGCCTGTGAAGCGCGCGGGAGAACACGCATGACGTACGCCACCGACCTGAAACCCCTGGGCCCCGTGGACACCACGGTCCGTAAGGCGCAGCTCACGCTGGATGAACTGTGGGCGCAGACGACCGTGGAAACCCGCGCCTACACCGGCAACATGATCGCCCTGACAGTCCGGCAGCACCTCAGGCGCGTGCAGGAGGCCCTGGCGGGCCTGGAGGGCCGGTACGCGGGCCGGCAGATCATCGGCGTGATGGACGGCACGGACGACCTGACCGTGCACGCCAGCCTGGTGCCGCAGACAGGCGGCCTGTACGTGGAACGCCTGACGCTGGAAGCCAGCCCGGAGCAGCTGCAGGGCGCGATCCTGCCACTGATCCGCCCCGCCACCGTGAACCACGTGTGGTGGGGTGCCGACAGCCGGCCAGGGGGCACGCTGCTGGCCGAACTGACCGAGATTGCCGATCAGGTGATCGTGGACAGTCTCACGCTGGACATGCCGCCGTCGTGGCACTACGCGCTGGCCGACCTGGGCTGGAGCCGTTCGGCCCCGTGGCGCGAAGCACTCGCGCAGCTGTTCGACAGTCCGGACGCCGCGCAGCAGCTGCCGCGCGTGACGCACCTGACTGTGCGTTACGCCGGGAAGAAGGACCTGCCGGCGCGGCTGTTCGCGGGATTCATTGCCAGCACGCTGGGCTGGCCGGACCTGAGTACCGTGGAGTTCCGCGCCGGGCGCTGCGGCCGGGAGAACGGCGACCTGTGCGGCGTGGAACTGCGCGGTGAAGGCGTGCTGTTCAGCCTGAAAGCCGAGCGTGCCGAGGTGGTCCAGACCCACTGCCGCTGGGAGAACGTGCAGCGCACCACCGAGGTGCACGTGCCCAGCATGACCCTCGCGCAGGGCCTGGCGCGCGTCATGGCGCGCCCTGAACGCGGTGAGGTGTTCGAGGCGGCGTGGGCCCTGGCGAAACAGACCCTGTAATGCGTCCCGAGCCGGGGCCGCCGCGTTCAGCGTGCGGCCCCTCTCCTTTGCCAGGCGGCGACCGCGGCATACTGCGGCCCGATGACCCTCTCCCCTGCTGAGCATCTGGCCGACCTGGCGCGCACCCTGGGTGCGGACGCCGCAGGCTGGACGGCCGCGCAGGTTCCTGCGTCAGCCATTGCGGAGTACGCCGGGTGGCTGAACGCCGGGCGTCACGCCGGCATGACCTACCTGGAACGGCAGCTGCCTGTCCGGGCCGACCCCGCGCAGCGCCTTCCGGGCGTGCAGAGCGTGCTGGTCCTGGGCGTGTCGCATGCGTTCGGGCCGCCTGCACGGCCCACAGGCGGCGTGCGGGTGGGGCGCGTCGCGCGCTACGCGTGGACGCCCGACTACCACGAACAGGTGCAGCCGGTCCTGACGCGCCTGGAGCAGGAGGCAGCGCGGCTGGGCGTGCGGGCGCGCGGGTACGTGGATCACGGGCCGGTCATGGAGCGGCTGTTCGCGGGCGGGGCGTTCCTGGGGTGGCGCGGAAAATCCGGGATGCTGGTCAGCACGCAACTGGGGGCGTTCGTCACCCTGGCCGTGCTGCTCACCGATCTGCCCTTGGCAGAAGCCGGGGCGGCGCACCCCGACCGGTGTGGCCGCTGCCTGCGCTGTGTCACGGCGTGCCCCACCGGCGCGATCGGGCCGGACCGCGCGATCGACGCGCGGCGCTGCGTGTCGTACCTGACGATCGAGCACCGTGGACCGGTGCCTCACGAGTTCCGGCCTGGGGTGGGCGAGTGGCTGCTGGGCTGCGACGTGTGCAGTGAGGTCTGCCCCTGGACAGGCCGCGCGGGGCCTCTCGCGCGGCTGCTGCAGCCGGACCCGGAGCTGGCCTTTCCCGACCTCACCCGCTTTTTCGGCGTGAGTGAACGGGAATTTGAGCGGCAGTGGGCGGGCACCGCGTTCCTGAGACCGCGCCGCAAGGGCATGGCCCGCAACGCCCTGACCGTGCTCGGCAATACCCGCGCGCCTGAAGGCTGGCCGGTCCTGCAGGCGGGCGCCCAGGACCCGGCCTGGGAGGTCCGGGAGGCCGCCGCGTGGGCCCTCGGCCAGTGGGAGGAGCGCCGGGCGCTCGCGCCCCTGATGAACGACCCACACGAGGCGGTACGGGCCACAGCGCAGGCCGCATTCCAGGACCACCCTGCTGTGCCGGCCGGGTCAGGACCGTGAGGTCCTTTAGAAACTGTGAAGCGGCGCGCCTCACAGGCCACTACCATGGGAAGGTGCGTGCCCGTGCCCTGCTCCTCCTGCTGATGACTCTCCCCGCCCTGAATGCCCGGGCACAATCCCCCACGCCGGTCCTGAAAGCCACCGTCACGGCCCGCTACCCACACGACCGCAACGCCTTCACGGAAGGTTTCCAGTACCTGGGCAGCGGCGTCGTCATGGAAAGCACCGGGATCACCGGGCAGTCCGGCGTGCGCCGCGTCGACCTGAAAACCGGGAAGGTCCTCTCGCAGGTCGGGACGCCCATCGCCACGGCCTTCGGTGAGGGCGTCACCGTCCTCGACGGCGCCGCGTACCACCTCACCTGGCAGGAGGGCGTTGCCATCGCCTTTGACAGCGGCACCCTCAAGGAAACCGGCCGGTTCCGCTACACCGGCGAAGGCTGGGGCCTCACGCACGACGGCAGGCAGCTGATCATGAGCAACGGCAGCGCCACCCTGTCCTGGCGGGACCCCCGCACGTTCCGCGTGCGGCGCACCGTGCAGGTCACCGACCAGGGACAGCCTGTGAAGAATCTCAACGAACTCGAGTACGTGCAGGGCAACGTGTACGCCAACGTGTGGCTCACCGACCGCATCGCCCGGATCGACCCGCAGACCGGCAAGGTCACCGCCTGGATCGACGTGTCTGAGCTGACGCGCGAGGCCAGTGTGGCCGCCACCAAAGCCGGCCGGCCCCTCACCTTCGACGACGTGCCCAACGGCATCGCGTTCATTCCGGAGCGCGGCACCCTGCTCCTCACCGGGAAACGCTGGGCCACCGTCTTCGAGGTGAAGGTCGCGGGCCTCAAAAGTGAGGATCCGGGCGTCGCTGGCCGCGCCCCGCGCCGCTGACCCGTCGGCTCAATGCAGCTGGGCGCTCACGGTCGCCCACACCAGCTCGGCAAGCTCATCCTCACCCCGCGTGGCGTCCAGTGTCAGGAACCGCGCGGGGTCCCGCGCGGCCAGCGCCTGAAAGCCCGCCCTGACCCGCTGATGAAAGGCAAGGTCGGCGCGCTCCAGCCGGTCCGGCTGGCCGCGCCGCGCGGCGCGCTCCAGCCCCACGGCCGGGTCCAGGTCCAGCAGCACCGTCACGTCTGGGGTCAGGCCGCCGGTCACCACGCCCGTCAGGTCCTGCAGCAGCGCAGCAGGCAGGCCCCGCCCGGCACCCTGGTACGCCAGACTGGAATCCGCGTACCGGTCGCAGACCACCACCGCCCCACGCGCCAGCGCCGGCCGGATCACATTCACGACCAGCTGGGCGCGACTCGCGGAGTACAGCAGGAACTCCGGTAGCGCGTCGATGCTGAGGGCCGGGTCAAGCAGGACTTCCCGCACCCGTGTGCCCAGGGGCGTGCCTCCCGGTTCGCGCGTCACCACGTGTGGAACGCCCGCCTGGTCGAGCCGCGCGACCAGGCGCGCCAGCTGCGTGCTTTTCCCGGCGCCCTCCGGACCCTCAAAGGTCAGGAACAGCCCCGGGCTCACAGGCCGGTGGGGTGATGCAGGAACTGCCACTGCAGGCCGAACTCATCCTCCAGTCGCGCGGCCAGCGCCCGGACCCCGAACACTTCCGTTTCGTAGTGCCCGGCGTACACCACATTCACGCCGTACTCAAACGCATCATGGAAGTGCTTGTGCTCCGGCTCGCCGGTCAGCAGGGTGTCGAGCCCCAGGGCGGCCGCCTCGGCGATACTGCCCGCCCCGCCGCCACTGAGAACACCCAGGCGCCGCACGGTCGGAGACCGGCCGCCCCCATGCACGAGGCAGATTTCTCCCGTGAGCTTCTGCACGCGATCCGCGAAGTCCTGCAGGGACTGCTCGAACGGCAGCTCCCCCGCCAGACCGATCCGCGTCCCGGCCCACTCCCCGAACGGTTGAAGGTTCTGCAACGTCAGCGCTCGGGCAATCATGGCGTTGTTCCCCACCTCCGGATGCGCGTCCAGCGGAATATGGGAGACGTAGACGTTCAGGTCGGCCATCAGGGCCGCTCGCACCCGCTCCCGGTGCGGACCGGTAAGCGCGAGCGGCTGCCCCCAGAACAGACCGTGATGGGCGATCAGCAGGTCCGCGCCACTGTCCGCAGCATGCTGAAGGGTCTTCAGGCTGGTGTCGACACTGACCGCCACCCGGCGGATAAGCTCGGTCCCTTCAATCTGAAGGCCGTTGAGGCTGGGATCCCGGAACGCGGAGACGTTCAGGTACTCGCCCAGCCAGCGCACGAGAACATCACGCGGCACCTCGCCGCGCGGAGACACTGGAGAAACATCCGACATGACAGGCATTCTAGGCCGCCAGCCCACCCAGACCCCAGCAGCGGTTACGGTTGGCCCACTGCCAAAAAAGCATCACCCACGGGTGATCCGTGGGTGATCTCTTGGTGGCGATGCGCGGACTTGAACCGCGGACCTAACGATTATGAGTCGTTCGCTCTAACCAGCTGAGCTACATCGCCTTGAAAAAGCCCCGCCTGGGTGCGGGGCGTTCCTCTTGGTGGAGCTGAGGGGATTCGAACCCCTGACCTTCTGAATGCCATTCAGACGCGCTCCCAACTGCGCCACAGCCCCGGTTTGTTCTCTGGCCTCGTTTGAGGCTCAGATAGATTAACAGCGGTCTTTGAAGCTGTCAACTTGCGCGGGCGCTTAGTGAGGTGGGTTCTGCTGCGCGGCCAGTTGCACGTACCCTTCAATCAGGTGAATGATCACGGGGTTGTGGGTGTGCACGCCGTGGGCTTCCCCAACGCCGCCATCGTCGATGAAGTGGGCCACGAGCGCCGCCTCTCCGTCACGGGCCAGCAGAAAGGCCCGCTGGCCCTGCGCAGCGATGGGCGGCAGGTTCGTCAGGGGCGTGCGGTGCAGGTCCACGCCCCGCGGGCTGAGGCGCTCCAGGCGGTCGGCGAAACTGGCGTCGCCCGCCATGTACAGACTGTGGCGGGCATTCAGGGTGAGGTCTTCGCAGAGGCTGCGGATGGCCGCCTCGCCGTACAGGTGGTACACGGCTTCCGGAGCGGGGTCCGGCGCGAGGCGCGACAGGTCACGGTCGAGTGCGCCCAGGCGGTCGTCAAAGGAGCGGCGTGCGCGGGCAAGGTACTCGCGGGCGCTGAGAGGCGCGTATTCCAGGGGATTCTGACCGACCTTGGCGGCGAGGCCCCGACCTTCGAGCCGTTCGAGCGTCTCGTAGATTTTGGGCCGGGGAATGCCGGCCTGCCGGGCCACGCGGGCCGGCACGGCGCGGCCGAGGGCCAGCAGGGCGGTATAGGCACGGGCCTCGTACTCGGTCAGCCCGAGCGCTTGCAGGTGGATCACGGCGCTCATCGTGCTCAGCATACGGGATGAAGTGCCCCCCGCAGTAACAGCTGGATCGGGAAGGACGAACGGCGGAGCGGGACGTCCCGGGGTCAATCCTGGGAAGGTCGCACGCAGTGTTCGCTTAGCGCACCTTTTCCATGAAGGCGGTGACTGAATCCATGTACTCGTGCAGGTCCACGCTTTTTTGCAGGTAGGCGGTGGCGCCGAGTTCGCGCGCCAGGGTTTCGTGGGCGTCCTGATGCTGAGCGCTCATCATGATGACGGGGATGTGCTGCGTGCGGGGCGTGCCGCGCACGGCGCTCAGCACCTCAAAGCCACTCTGACCGAGCAGCTGCTGGTCGAGCAGGATCAGGTCGGGCAGAACCTGATGTTCTGAGAGGATGTGAAGGGCTTCCGGAACGGAGCCGGCTGTGATGACGTCCACGTCTGGCATGGTGAGTTCAAAGACCTCACAGGTCAGCAGCAGTTCAGCCGGATGATCATCCACAACAAGAACTGTCATATGCACGTCAGACTCACCCGGCACAGTCTGACAGGGAAAGACCGGTCTTAAGTACGGAATTTCGGAAGGTGATCCAAAGGAAACATTCAGAAACCGGAGGTGCACCTGACTGGACTTTCAGCAGCTGACAGGGCCTGCACCCTGATGGGATTGCCTGAAGGTACGCCTGGTACACGCGGCAAGCCGCAGGAACGTGTGCCCTGGCCGGTCAGCCATCCGTGTTGCGGCAGTGTTTGTCTTTCACAGGCGCTGAGGCTCCCCCCTCTGTGAAAGGCGTTCGGCGGACCGGCGCTTTACACTCCAGGTATGTCGCTGACAGTTGGAGACAAGGTCGAGGCGTTCACTGCCACCACGGATCAGGGCGCCCGGTACGACTCGGGCCAGGATTCAGGGACGTGGCGCGTGGTGTTCTTCTTCCCCCACGCCGCCGCATCGCACTGCCAGTTGCAGGCGCGGCGCTATCAGGCCCACCACCCGGAATTCGCGCAGGCCGGGGTGAAGGTTCTTGGCGTGAGCAGCAACACCCGCAAGCAGCAGCTGGTGTTCCGCGACGTGTGTCAGGTGAGTTTTCCGTTGATCACGGATGAGCAGCACCGCCTGAGCACGCAGTTCGGCGTGCTGGATGACCCTCTCCCGGAGCTGTCGTTCCGGCCGGCGCGGCGTGAGACGTTCCTGATCGGCCCGGATGATGTGATCGTCCAGCACTGGCAGAACGTGAACCCTGAAACGGATGCCAGTACGGTGCTCGAAGAGGTCAGGCGGCACCTGGGACAGTCAGGCCGCTAACGGGAGCCGCTCAGCTTTCCACGCGGGCCCGGCCGCGTTGTTTGGCGTCGTACAGCCGCTCGTCTGCCTGCCGGAGCAGGGACTGTGGGGTGTGGCCCGGCGCGAAACCCGCGACGCCGCAGCTGACACTCACGCGTGTGTCAGGAGCCAGGGCGTCCCAGTGCTGGAGGCTCAGAACGGTCAGCAGCCGCTGAGCGACGCTGCAGGCTGTAGCGGGGGGCGTGCCTGGGAGCACCATCACAAATTCCTCTCCGCCGTACCGGGCGATGAGGTCGCTGCTGCGGCACACGCCGGCCAGACTGCCCGCGACGCCACGCAGGACCTCGTCGCCCACATCATGCCCATAGGCGTCGTTGATGCTTTTGAAGTGGTCCACGTCGATCATCACCACGGACAGGGCCGCGCCGGTCGTGCTGGCCTCCGCGCACGCCTGCGCGAAGCGGAGTTCGAAGCTGCGGCGGTTCATCAGCCCGGTCAGGGGGTCTTCGTGCGCCAGCCGGTCGAGTTCAGCGGACTGCACCTGCAGCTGCTCGAGCAGCTGCGCTTTCTCCTCGTGGGCAGCGCGCAGCAGTTCGTGCGCCTTGCGGCGTTTCTCGACGTCGTAGTGCAGCATCAGGCTGCGCACGCGGTAGTCCACGTCGCGGCTGAGGACTTCGCGTTCCAGCGCGTGATACTGCCGGTAGTGGGCCAGGGCCTTAACGGCGTCGCCGGTGCTCTCCGCGATTTCTGCGAGCGTCTCGTGCACCTGGTACATGGCCTTGCGGGCGTTCAGGGCCGTGGCGTCCCGCAGGGTGCCGTCCAGGAGAGCCGCGGCGACGTCCAGCTGCCCGAGCGCCTGATACGCGCGTGCCTGCGCCAGCCGGACGTCCACGGCGCGCGCGCGGTCGCCCATCCGGCCCGTGACCTTCAGCGCCCGCGTGTATGGAGTCAGGGCGCGGCTGGGTTGGCCGCTGTCGTGGTAGGTGCGCCCCAGGTTGGCCAGCGCCTCGGCCTCGCAGTGCCCGTCCCGAATCTCACGGGCGAAGCTGATGGCGCGGCGATGCGCCTCAATGGCGCGCGGCACCTGCCCGAGTGCCTGGTAGTCCGAGCCGAGGTTGCACAGCGCGGCGGCCTTCACGTCCTGACGCCCCGAACGCTCCGCGAGGTGCAGCGACCGCTCGTGGTGGGCGAGCGCGCCGGCCGCGTCGCCAAGTTCCAGGGCCACGTTCCCCAGGTTGTTCAGGGCGCTGGCCTGCCCGGCCTCGTCACCGAGTTCCTCGCGGATGGTGAGGGTTTCCAGGTAGGATTCCATGGCGGTGGAGTAGTTGCCCAGCGCGAAGAAGATACTGCCAATGTTGTTCAGGCAGTCGGCCTCGCCAGCCGCGTTGCGCAGCAGCCGGTACTGCTGCCGGCCACGCTGCAGGTGGTCCAGGGCCAGTTCGAACTGCGCGAGCAGATGATGCGCGAGGCCCACGATCCGCAGGGCGCGGGCCTCAGCGGCCGGCAGATTGCGCTCCTGCGCCTCACTGAGCGCAGCCTGCGCCTCAGCCAGAGCGTCCTGCGGCGCGCTGCCCAGCAGGTCGTACGCGGCGTGCAGCCGGGCCTGAAGGGCGCTGTCCGGCCCGTCACCCTGCGCGGGCACAAGAGAGAACGTCATGGCGTGGCGGTTCACGCGTCACCTCCGGGTTGTGCCTCACCGGCAGTCAGGACCGCCAGGGCCACCTGTACGACCTGCGGGTCGAACTGCCGGCCCGCCTGCGCCTGGATTTCCTGCAGGGCGTCCTCGGCCGGCCAGGCGTGTTTGTACGGCCGCTCACTCGTCAGGGCGTCGAAGACGTCCACCACGCTGAAGATGCGGGCGGCCACAGGAATGGCCTCGCCGGCCAGCCGGTCGGGGTAACCGCCGCCATCCCAGCGTTCGTGGTGGTGCCGCACGACGCCCTTCGCGCCCTGCGGCAGGGTCGGGATGCGGCTCACCAGGGCGTGCCCGGTCGCCGCGTGGCTCTGCATGACCGTCCACTCCTCCGGGTCAAGGCGCCCGGGTTTGAGCAGGATGGCGTCCGGTACAGCGAGTTTCCCGATGTCATGCAGGTACGCGCCCACCCGCAGGGTTTCCAGCTGCGTGTCGTCCAGGCCCATGGCGCGCCCCACCGCCAGGGCCAGCCGCACCACGCGTTCGGTATGCCCGGCAGTCTCGAAATCCCGGAGTTCCAGGGACAGACCCAGCGCCAGCAGCGCGCCTTCACGGGTGGCTTCCACGTCCGCGATGTGCGCTTGCCGGTCCAGGGCGTGACCGATCAGTTCCGCGGCGCGCATCAACAGGGGCGCGGCGGCGTCCGGCAGCGCCGGAAGAGGCCGGAACCACAGCAGCGCTACCAGGCCGGCCCGCTCCCCTCGTTCCATCACCGGGAGTTTCACGGCCGCCTGCAGGCCGGCCTGCACCAGGGCCGGGTGTGCGCCGTCCAGGGTGGCGTAGGTGTGGGTGGCGCGGTACGGCCCGGCACCGAGCAGACGGCCGGCCGTGACGGCCGGCGCCTCCCCCAGCGGCCCGGTTTCCGGGAAGGTCCCGTCAGCCCAGGTGTCGTCCGGGTCGGCCGGGACGAACAGGGCCACGTCGGCGTTCAGGAAGGTGCGGCACGCCGTGAGGCACTGCCGGGCGACGGTGGAGGCGTCATCAGCGGCGCCAGTGAATTCAGACAGCTCGGAGAGCAGGCGCAGTTCCTCCGCCCGGCGGCGCTCCTCGGCCGCCGCATGCACCCGCTCGAACGCCGCGACACCCGCCGCGGCCAGCGCGCCCAGCAGCCGCCCGTCGAGGTCCGTGAACACTTCCGGCGCGGGCCGCATGGCAAGAATGGCGCTCATGGGCACGCCCGGCGCGGCGGGCAGAGGCGCGGCGATCAGCGCGCCGCTCAGCAGATGACCGGTGTGGCACACGCGTTCGTCCAGGTCCGTGCGGGCCACGTGAATAACCTGTCCGGTCGTCACGGCCTGCCAGGTGATGCCCTGCCCACGCGGCAGCGCCGGGCACGTCTCCTGCTGGAATGTGCCCGACCGGAACAGCAGGTGCAGGGCGTCGTCGTGCGCTTCGTACTGCGCGAACGCCACGTGCTCGGTGCGCAGCAGCGCCCGCGCTTCCTCGACCAGGACCCGCTCGATGTCCTCCGGGCGGCGCACCGAACCCAGCGCGGCATTCACCTTCGACAGAACCTCCAGTTCCCGCGTTCGCGCCTGCTCACGGGCACGCCGTTCATGCGTGGCCAGCATCGCCGCGGCCTGCCGGGCGAACTCCTCAGCGGTGCGCAGTTCCTGCGGACCGAAGGCGTCATGGGCACGCAGGTTATCCAGGTTCAGCAGCGCCACCACCCGCCCGGACACCACCACCGGGACGGCCACGGTGACCTGCAGGTGATCAAATTCACCCAGCACTTCGAAGGCCTCCAGCACGGCCGGTTGCGCGGCCGGGTCGAAGGTGCTGCGCGCCAGCTTCGCGATCAGCGCCGCGTCTCTCAGGACCCGCGCTTCCCCGGCCTCCCAGTCCCCGTGCGGCCCGTACCAGTCCTTCATGAGGGGTGCGGCGTGCGCCGCGCCCAGCAGGGCGTCCGAGTACCCGGTCTGGGCGACCATGACGAACGTGTCTCCTTCAAGCATGTACAGCGACCCGGCTTCCGCGCCCGGGAGGGCCGCGACGGCCGCGTGCAAAAACGACTGCCAGCCGTCGCGGCCCACGGTGCCGTCCGAGCGGATCAGGGCGGAGGTGGCGCGCGCCGCCTGCCACAGCATGTCGGTGCTCAGCTGGCCGAGTGTGCCGTCGCCGTTCGTGTCAGCCAAGCCGCGCGTGGCGCGCCGCGCGGTCTTCTCCCGCAGCATCCGCTGGTCCGCGAGGCGCAGCAGGTCGTTCGCGGCCTGGGCGTCAGCAGGAAAGGCGACGCTGCCCACCGACGCACGCGGCGCGCCGGCCGCCTGCCAGTGCCGGCTGTGCGAGACGCGCTCAAGCTGCGCGCGCAGCTCACTGCCTGACCAGTGCCGGCCGGTGAGCAGCACCGTGAACTCGTCACCGCCCAGCCGGAACACCTGGCCGTGCCCGGCAAACACCTCCTGCAGCGCCGACGCGAAGCACTGCAGCAGGTAATCGCCGTGCTTGCGCCCATCGCGGTCGTTAATGCCCTGCAGGTCATCAAGGTCCAGCAGCAGCAGGTACAGCGGGGCACCCTGCTCAGCGGCGTCCCGAAGCGCCTCGTCGAGCGCGTCGTCGAATGCCCGCCGGTTCGGCAGGCGGGTGAGGGCGTCCCGGGCGACCATGTCCTGCAGTTCCGCGGTGCGCTCCTGCACGCGCCGCTCAAGCGTCTCGTTCAGCGACAGCAGCGTTTCTTCCATGTGCCGCCGGGCAGTGACATTCAGGAATGACACGGCCAGACCGTCCGGTGCAGGTGCGGCGTGCACCTCGTACCACTCGCCGGTCTCGGGCGACTGCGTCTCGCAGCGCAGCGGACCGCGGCCGGCCGCGACCTGCGTGAGCTGCTGTTCCAGCTCGCTGCCCCGCAGCCAGCTGCACACGTCCCGGACTTCCCGGCCGATCAGGGTGCCCGGCGCGAACCCGAGGAGCCGCTCCGCGGTCACATTCGCGTAGGTGAACCGGCCCTGCCGGTCAAGCGCAACGAACGCGCCGGGCAGGCTCTGCAGCAGGCTGCCGGTCAGGCTGACCTGCCGTTCGAGCTGCTGCTCGAGGTGCCGGTGCTCACTCACGTCCCGGCTGACGCTCACCACGCCCAGCGTTTCCGTCCCCAGCCGGTACGGATGCTTGCTGGTCATCAGGATGCGCCCGCCGACCGTGCTTTCAAAGGTGTAAGGCTGCCCGGTCATCCGCACCCGCTCATCGGCGGTACGAACCTGCGCACTGACAAACGGGTCCAGCAGCGTTTCGTCCGTCTGGCCAAGCACGTCCGGCGCGGAACGATCAAAGAGGACGGTGGTGGCGTGGTTGATCATCTGGTAGCGGCCGCCCGCGTCCTTCAGCGTGATGGAGTCGGGAATGCTTTCCAGCACGGCACGCAGTCGCGCCTGACTTTCCTGCAGCGCCTGTTCGCGCTGCGTCTGCGCCGTGACGTTCTGCACGGTTCCCACGAACGCGGACAGCGTGCCGCAGGGCCGGTATTCCGGCTGGCCCTGGGCCCGCACCCACGCCACCTCGCCGCCGGTTGTCACCACGCGGTAGCGGTCGGCGTAAGGCTCGGCGCGCTGCACGGCGGTGGTCAGGGCCGTCATGGCCCGCTCGCGGTCCTGCGGGTGCAGCAGCGCCGCCCAGTCCGCCAGGGTGCCCGGTAGCGTGTGGGTGTCCAGGCCCAGGTCCTGCGCTTCCCCACTCAGGCGCAGGCGCCCTGTGGCGGGCGTGAACTCCCAGAACATCGTATCCGCGTTCGCGAGCATCCAGCGCTGCCGCTGCTGCTCGCGCAGCAGAGCTTGGTGCGTGTCGTGCCGCACGAGTTCATCCGTCAGCAGCTGCGCGAATTCACGCAGGGTGTCCTGTTCGTGCGCCGTGAGTGGAGCGCGGGGCTGCGCGTGAAGCAGACTCAGGCTACCCCGGATCTCTCCGCAGGGGCCGGTGAGGGCCGCGGACACGCAGGCGCCCGGCGTGGGCAGCCACGCCTGAAAGCGCGCGTCGGCCCACGTGTCGGGCACGTCAAGCAGTCCGCCGGACCCGGCCAGGAAGCCCAGCAGCTCCGGGGGCAGGGAGGCCGGTTCGGCCTGACCTGCACCGCCGGGCGCCGCTGTGAACCAGCCCGGCTCCTCGCCGGCGCGCTGCACCAGCACCGCGCTCTGGAACACCCGGGCGATCAGGCGCGTCAGGCGTTCCGGGGCGCTGTCCGGCCCGGCCGCCGTGGAGAAGAACTCCACGGGCTGGCCGAGTAGCCGCTGCTCATGGCCGCTCACGAGGGACGTCAGCCGGCCTGGCCCGGCGGGCACAGGCGTGAGAGAAGCCGGGCGCGTCTGGCACGAACAGCGCTCAGGTGGCGGGCGCGCAGATGATCGGTCATTTCACCCACTGTGCCGCAGGAGTCGTCACGGGACTCTTCCACGAGAAAGGCATTAACAGCTTTCACGCCCGCCCAGGCCCTCCGGACGCCCGCCCACGCCTCTTACCGGCCGGGGTCCGCGGGAGTGGAGGACGGTGCCGGCTGCACCGGCGGGGCGTGTGCCGCCCAGGCCGGTGCATTCAACGGGGCGGCGGCATGAATCCGGTTGCGCCCCGCTGCTTTCGCAGCGTACAGGGACTCATCGGCCGTGCGCAGCACTTCCCGCTTCGGGCCGAGGGCCGGCGCCAGCCCGCCGGACACCGTGATCTGCACACCCGGCAGGCCTGCCCGGACGCCCACGTCGCGCGCGACGCCCCGGCACACGCGGTTGGCGACCTCCAGGGCTGCGGCCGGTTCACACGGCGCGAGCAACACTGCGAATTCCTCTCCACCCATCCGGTACACGTGGTCGGTGGGGCGCACCAGTTCCTGCAGAACCTGCGCTGTGACGGCCAGCGTCTGATCCCCGGCGTCGTGGCTGTACGTGTCGTTGATCCGCTTGAAGTGATCCAGGTCGAGCAGCAGCAGGAAGGCGGGGGGGTGCAGGCCGCTCAGGTCATCGTCAAAACGGCGGCGGTTGAAAGCCCCGGTGAGCGGGTCACGGTACGCGAGTTCCTCCAGCTGCTCGACGCGCGCCAGGGCCTGCAGGCGCGTGAAGTCCGCGACCTGCCCCGCCCACAGGCCCACTGCGCTGAGCCCGGCGATGCTCAGGTAGACCGGAAGGGCGTCCAGCGGGGAGCGGCCGGCCAGCATGAACGCGAGGAACGTCGGGAGGCTCGTCAGGCCGAACAGCGCAAACGGCCCCCACCACGGCCCGGCCCGGCCACCGACCGCGAAGTGCGGCGTCCGGCGCAGCAGGCCGGTGTCCCAGGCGGCCAGCACGGACACGAGGATCAGGCTAAGCACGGCCGGCCACGCGCCGGGGCCCCCAGCGAAAGCCGGTACAGCGCGACCGGGAGGGCCACGAGCAGGCCCACGAGCGTGCCGTACCGGCGTGCGGCGAGGGCCACCATCACGGACCGGAAGTCGAACAGCAGCCCCGGCGCGATCTGTACGGTGTTCAGCAGCAGCAGAAAAGCCACGGCCACGGCCCCCGCGTACCGGATCAGCAGGCGGGCCGGTGAGTCCGACTGCGGCCGGGCGGTCAGGGTGAGGCTCAACATGAACACCCCGGCCACCAGCAGCGCCATGTTGATGAGGAGTTCGTTGAGCATCTGCGGCAGGTTCACACCCCCAGTGTTGACGGCCGCGCCTTTCGGGCGCGTCACCACACCCGCAGGTGAAGACCACCACCCTACCCGGAAGCCAATGTCCCTTCAGGCTGAACTCCGGGCCTCAGGCACGTGCAGTGCCGCAGGAGGACCCAATTCGCGGCAGCCGTTTCGCGGGGCGACAAGCGCCATTGAAGGGACGTGAGGCACGAACGGCGCCCTTCCTCCTCGCAGGGGGCGCGTTACCCAGCTGCGCGGGTCAGTACACCGTTTGAACGCCCTGATCGGCTCAGCACCCGCCCTGCCGGGCAGCGGGAAGCGGCGGGATCGCGCTACTGGCGGCGGGGGGCAGGCGCACGGTTTCGGAAGCGGGCGTGCTGCCAGAAGCGCACGAAGTCCTCGATCTGCTTCAGGAATCCTGCGAAGTCGGCCTGCTTCACCCAGTAGGAGCTGGCGACAAGTTCATAGGCGCGGTTGATGTCCTCGGGCTGGTCCGACGTGGACAGCATCACGACCGGCAGGTGCCGGAAGCCCGGGTCATCGCGGACGATCTGCAGGACCTCCAGGCCAGTCATGCCAGGCATGTTCACATCCAGGATCATGACGTCAGGCAGAGCGTCTTTGTGAGCGCGCAGCCAGGCGAGGGCGTCATGACCGCTCTGGCACATGTGCACACTGACGGCGTCAGGCATGGCGCCGAATGCCTCCTCGGCCAGCAGCCGGTCTGCCGGGTTGTCGTCCACGAGCAGGACGCACAGGCGTTGGGGGGTGCTTCCGGGCATCCCCCTATGCTCTCATGCCGCGCCCGGCCGCTGGTGCGGAGCGGGGAGCGGTGTTTCTTGTCGTGTCCTTCAGCAGTTCTCAACAAACCGGTGCGCCCTGGAGTTTTGCGCCGCAGCCTCGTTCGCAGGCCGGAACGTGACGGCACAGCAGATCACCCCCCACTGAAGTGAGGGGTGGTATGGTGGGCGGTATAGGATTTGAACCTACGACCCTTCGCGTGTGAAGCGAATGCTCTACCGCTGAGCTAACCGCCCGTGTGTGGTGGGCCCTGCCGGATTTGAACCGGCAACCAATCGGTTATGAGCCGACTGCTCTGACCGTTGAGCTAAGAGCCCGGAGGCTTGCTTTGCGCCCGTCGTTCAGGCGAGGGGAAGTGTAGCAACGGCCCCGCATCTTGTCAAACGCCCCGGGAGCGTGGAGGAGGCAGGCGAAGGGCCAGGCGGCGCAGGACGGGTAGAGTGCAGGGTATGCGTGTCGTGCATGTGGCGTCCGAGGTGTTCCCGTTCTCGCGGTCCGGTGGCCTGGGTGATGTGCTGGGCGCCCTCCCGGCGCAGCAGGCGCGTCTGGGTGCGGGTGTAAGTGTCGTTTCCCCCTGGTACGCGGACATCCGTCAGCCGGTCAGGGAGGTGTGGCGCGGTTCGCTGGATATTCCGGGCAGCGTGCCCCTGCAGAACGTGCGCGTGGGGGAGCTGTCGATGGGCGGCGTGCAGTACCTGTTCGTGGGTCTTGAAGCGTTTGACCGGCCGGGCCTGTACTTCCCGGATGACGTGTGGCGCTTCGCGCAGTTCGGGCGGGCGGTGCTGCCGGCGCTGGCGCAGCTGGGTGTGCAGCCGGACGTGCTGCACGGGCATGACTGGCAGGCAGGGCTGGTGGTGGCCTGCGCGCGCCTGGCTGGTCTGCGCGCGGTGTTCAGCGTACACAACCTGCAGTACCAGGGCCGCTGGAACCTGCTGGACGGCATGGGCTGGACGGGCCTGCCGGAGTGGGCGTTCACGCATGAGGGTCTGGAATTTCACGGGGACGTGAACCTGATGAAGGCCGGGCTGGTGTTCGCGTCGCAGGTGACGACCGTAAGCCCGACGTATGCGCTGGAGATCACCATGCCCGAGTACGGTGAGGGGCTGGAGGGGCTGATGCTGCGCCTGACGCATGAGGGGCGCCTGAGCGGCATTCTGAACGGGCTTGATCAGGAGCGCTGGGATCCGCGGGTGGATCCGGACATCGAGCCGTTCGGGGACCTGACGGGCAAGGCCGCGGCGGGCGCGGCGCTGCGCGCGGAGTTCGGTCTGGACGGCGCGCCGGTGCTGGCCGCCGTGAGCCGACTCGCGGAGCAGAAGGGCATGGACCTGCTGATTGAAGCCCTGCCGGCCCTCACGCAGGACTGGAACGTGGTGGTGCTGGGCGGCGGGGACCCGCGCCTGGAGGAGGGTCTGCGGGCGTGGGCGTCGCATGAACGGGTGGCGTTTGCGCAGGGCATGAACGAGACTCTGGCGCACCGCATCTATGCCGGGGCGGACGCGTTCGCCATGCCCAGCCGCTTTGAGCCGTGCGGGCTGTCGCAGATGATTGCGATGCGCTACGGCACCCTGCCCGTCGTGCGGGAAACCGGCGGGCTGGTGGATACGGTGCCGCACGAGGTGGGTTTCCGGTTTGCGGGTGTGACGCCCGGCGCGCTCATAGAGGCGTGCGCGCAGGCGCGCGCAGTCTTTGAGAACCGGGCAGAGTGGGCCGGGCGGGTGGAGCGCGGCATGAGCCTGGATTTCAGCTGGGAGGGACCGACCCGGGAGTACCTGGGCCTGTACGCGCGGGTGCTGGGCGGCCCGCTGCGCCCCCTGACCGGTCTGGTGGACGCTTGAGCGGCGCACTGACCGGGGAGGGAGGGCCGGTGCAGGTGGAGCGTCTGTCCGGTGAGGGCCTGACGACCGTTCTGGCCGCGCTGTACGAGGCGCCGGCCGAGGCGGTCGCGTGGATGGCGGAGGCGTGCTCGGCGGCGTGGGTGGCCTTTGAGGTGCACCCCGGGGAGGAGGGCGAGGTGCGGGAGGTGGTGCTGGGCGCGGCGGGCACGCGGCCCAGCCCGGCGCACGGCGCGGAGCTGCTGGGCGGCGTGTTTGCCACGGCGCTGCGGGGGCCGGTGGCGCTGGCGCTGGCCGACGTGGCGCGCGCAGAGGCCGGGCGCGTGTACGTGTTCGCCGAGGGGCACCTGTTTCCGCCGGAGCCACTGCTGCAGGCCGGGTGGCGGGAGGTGGGGGCGTACCGGCGGCTGGAGGGCCGCGTGCCCTACCGGCGGGTAGACCCCCCGGAAGGGGTGACGCTGCGGGCCCTGGCGGAGGTGCCGGTGCCCGCCCGGCTGGAGGCGCTGCGCACCTCCGAGGACCGGGTGGGGCATCACGCGGTCAGTGATGAGGCGGCGCTGGACGGCGCGGGCGGCTTTGACCCTGAGCTGAGCGTGGTGGCGCTGAACCCGGAAGGCCGGGGGGTGGGTGTGTGCCGCGCAGTGATTGAGGACGGCGAGGCGCGTGTGGACGCGCCGGGCGTGCATCCCCTGTGGCGGCACACGGCGCTGCGTTCCGCGCTGCTGGCGGAGGTGAGTGCCCGCCTGCGCGCGCGCGGCGTGACGCGCCTGAGCATCGATTCGTGGGGGGACACTGCGGAGGAGCTCGCGCATGACCTGGGGTGGGGGCTGCACGTGGCCGATGAGACGCCGCTGCTGGCCTCCCCCTGAGGACACGCGCCCCGGGCGGCTTACGGTCCGGGCCGGCGCGGCGCGGTAGCATCCCGGGCGTGAATCTGGCCGTTGTTCTCGTTTCCCCCAAAACCCCAGGCAATATTGGCTCGGCGGCGCGCGCGATGCTGAACATGGGCGCGCGGGACCTGCGGCTGGTGGCGCCGCGCTGCGATCACCTGGATTCCGGGGCGCTGGCCATGGCGGTGCATGCCGCGGACCTGCTGCGTGAGGCGCGGGTGTACCCGACGCTGCGTGAAGCCCTGGCCGACCGGGACCTGAGCGTGGGCACCACCGCGCGGCTGCGGGCAGACCTGCCCCCGCCCCAGCACCCGGCGTACGTGCGGCCTCTGGTGCGCGCGGCGGCCGCGCCGGCGCTGGTGTTCGGGCCGGAGGAGTCGGGGCTGATCAACAGCGACCTGGAGCAGTGTCAGGTGGCGGTGCGCGTACCCACCGGTGATTACGCAAGCCTCAACCTGGCGCAGGCGGTGCTGCTGGTGTGCTACGAGTTCCTGCAGGGGCAGGAGGAACTGCCGGAGCGGCAGCGCAAGACGGCCACGCGGGAGGAGATGGAGGCCGCGTACGGTCACCTGCACGAAACGATGGAACTGATCGGGTACACGGACGCGGTCCGGGCGCGGCACACCCTGCGGTTGTGGCGGGCCCTGCTGGACCGGGCCCTGATGAGCAGTGCGGAAAGCCGCCTGTTCCGGGGATTTCTGCGTCAGGTGAAGTGGAAGGTGGAGGACGCCGCCGCGCGCGGCACGGTCCAGCCGCGCGGTGAGGCCGCGCCGGAGGGCGGGGCGAGTGAGCCGGACGCCACGGCGCCCTGAGCCGGGCCCGCCTAGACTGAGGGCATGACGGACGCTTCCGCGCCGCGCCAGCCTGCCCCTGACGCCGTGACCTCTGGCCTCTCCCCCACCCCGGACGTGGCGCTTCCCCCCACCCTGGACGACGCGCACGGCGGGCGCGGCCCGCGCGGGTTCCGCCTGTCGGACCGGGTGCGGGTGGTGCGGAATGTGCTGCCGCCGCTGATTGTTCTGGTGGTGGGCGTGGTGGAGTTCCTGATTTCGCTGCTGCGCCGCCCGGACCAGGAGCTCTGGGCGCACCTGCTGTTCTACGGGCTGGTGGGACCGGCCGTGACGTACTTCAGCGTGGAGTGGATTGCGGAGGGCACGCGCGCCCGCGAGCGGGCCGAGCGGCAGCTGCTGGACCTGTACGGTCAGCTGCGGGTGTCGCACGCGCGGCTGGGCGCCGTGCAGGAACTCATGCGGGACCTGTCGGACGCAGCGGACATGAGCGCGGTGCTGGACATCGCCGCGCGCGGCGCGGTGCGCGTGGCGGGCGCGCAGCGGGCCACGCTGACCGTGCCCGGCGGTCTGAGCGGGGGCGCCGTGGCCGAGGAAGGTCAGACGAGCGGGCCGCTGTATCCGCTGAAGGTCATAGTCCCGGGGGGCGGGGCGCTGGCCCTGCATTTCGACGCGCCGCCGGACGCGGAGGACGAGGCGCTGGCGCAGGCCCTGGCGGCGGAGGTGGCGCGCGGCGTGGAGGCCGTGCGGCAGCGGACGCTGGACCTGATGACGCTGTACTCGGTGGATCAGAGCATCCGTGCGGAGCGCAACATGCGCCGCCTGCTCTCCCGCGTGACGCACGCCATGGCCGAGCGGGTGGGGGCGGACGCGCGCGCGGTGGTCCTGAGTGACCAGGATGGCGTGCTGCGCCTGGAGTTCGCACAGGACGCGCAGGGCGAGCGGCGCGGTGGGGTGGCGCCGGCGTTCGCGCAGCGGGTGGCGCAGGCCGAGATACCGCTGGCCGCGTCCGGCGCAGAAGCAGAGGAGGTGTTCCGGGAAGCGCAGAGCGTGCTCGGCCTGCCCATGCGGGACGACGAGGGCCTCGTGGGTGTTCTGCTGCTGGGGGACGGCCGCCCGAGCGCCTTTGATGACGCGCGGGTGTCACTGCTGGCCCTGATGGCGGGGCAGGCGACGCTGGCGGTCCGGAACGCCCGGGCGTACCTGTACTCGGAAGAGCTGGCGATCAGTGATGAGCGCGCCCGGATCGCGCGTGAAATTCATGACGGCGTGGCGCAGTCCCTGGCGTTCGCGGCGCTGAAGCTGGACGTGGTGGCGCGGCAGGTGCACACGGACCCGCCCCGGGCGGAGGCGGAGGTGCGCGCAGCGACGACGCTGCTGCGCGAGCAGATCCGGGAGGTGCGCCGCTCGATCTTCGCGCTGCGGCCCATCGACCTGGAACGGTACGGGCTGCTGGAGACCGTGCGGCGGTACGTGCTGGATTTCGGGGAGCAGAACGGGCTGCGCGTGCACCTGAACGTCAGTGGGGACGTGCACCTGTCGCCGGGCGACGAGGCGGTGGTGTTCCGGATTCTGCAGGAGAGCCTGAACAACGTCGCCAAGCACGCCCGGGCGCAGGAGGTGAAGGTCACGCTGCACGGCGCGGAGCAGGTGACGCTGCGCGTGCAGGACGACGGCGCGGGGTTCGATCCCGAGCAGCTGACCGGCCGGGTGAGCAGCGCCGGGGGGCTGGGCCTGCTGCAGATGCGCGAGCGGGTCGAGGCGCGCGGGGGGCTGTACCGGGTCCTGTCCAGCCCCGGGCACGGAACGGTGGTGGAGGCGGAACTGCCGCAGGGTTAAGGCCACGGGAGGAAGCTCGGCCTCCCCTCTCCTGAGGCCCGCCGTGCCTGCGCAGCGGCCTCCTGAAGCGCCTCCGCAGGTGGTCATGAAGGACGGGCAGGGGGAACCGCTGCCAAGGAGCAGCGCCTGCAGTCATCCGGGCGGGGCCCCTCGACTCACGTTCACCCGACGTGATTCGTGAGGCGGCGATTCCACTGCGCCGTGGCGTGAACGAGGCGCTGTGGGGTCAGTTCAGCGTGCGGGTGCCGGGCACGTCCAGCCGGAAGGCCGGGATGGGCACGTGCGCGGTCTGCCCCCAGGCGTCCTGCATCACGTAGTGACCGCTCATGCGGCCGGGGGTGGTCTGCAGGGTGACGAAGGAGTCGTACACGAAGGTTCCGCCGGGGGGCAGGACCGGCTGCTCGCCCACGACGCCTTCACCGTCCACGCTGGTCGTCTGCCCGTGGGCGTCGATGATGTCCCAGTGGCGCGCCAGGAGTTTCCAGGTGTCGCCGCTGCGGTTCTCGATGCGGATGACGTACGTGAACAGCTGCCGTTCGGGGGTGCTGTGGGCGGCGAGGTGCTGAATCTCGACCTGCACGTGAACGTCCGGACTGGGTGGATGACCTGGGGGGGAGTCGGGCATGGCACTGCCCATTCTGGCGGATGGCCGGTGGGCCCGGCGTAGACTCGCGGACGTGAGTGACATCAACAGGGAGTTTCTGTTCCGCCTGCTGGAGGTGGCTGCGCCCAGCGGCCTGGAACGCCGCGCGGCGGACGTGTGGCTGAACGAGGCCGGGCAGTTCGCCCGGACGCATGAGGATCACTACGGGAATGTGTACGCGGAGGTTGGTCCTGAAGGGGCGCCTGCCATTGCCCTGATGGGGCACCTTGACGAGATTGGCCTGATCGTGTCGCACGTCGGGGACGAGGGGTTCCTGAGCGTGCTGCCGGTGGGCGGCTGGGATCCGCAGGTGCTGGTGGGGCAGCGCATCCGGCTGCTGGCGCCGGGCGGAGACCTGATCGGCGTGATCGGCAAGAAAGCCATTCATGTGATGGAATCCGAGGACCGCACCAAGGCCAGCAAGATCGAGGACCTGTGGATTGACGTGGGGCTCAGCCGGGACGAGGTGGTGGCCCACGTGCCGGTCGGGACGTACGGTGTGATTGAGCAGGGCCCGGTGATGGTCGGCACGCGCATCGTGAGCCGCGCGCTGGACAACCGCGTGGGCGCCTTCATCGTGCTTGAGGCGCTGCGCGCCCTGAAGGACCGTGACCTCGGGTACCGCGTGGTGGCGGTGGGCACCAGTCAGGAGGAGATCGGTTGCTTCGGGGCGCAGGTGGGTGGGTACCACCTGAATCCCGTGGCGGGCGTCGCGGTGGACGTGACCCACGAGACCAAACAGCCGGGGGTCAGCGAGAAGAAATACGGCGTGGCGCCTTTTGGGTCGGGCGCGAACCTGACCGTGAGCCCGATGGTGAGTCCGGTGATCACGCGGCAGATGACGGACGCGGCGCGCGAGGCGGACGTGCCGTTCACGCTCAGCGCCTCCGGCCGGTACTCCGGTACGGACGCCGACGCGCTGGCCCTGGTGCGGGCGGGCGTGCCGAGCGCCGTGGTGAGCATTCCCAACCGGTACATGCATTCCCCCAGCGAGATGGTGGACGAGCGGGACGTGAAGGCCTGCATCGAGATCATCGTGGCGTGGATCGAGCGGCTGCCGACCACGGCGGACTTCACCCGCCGCGGCTGAAGCGGCCCTCCTCCTGGGTGGTTTACGCCAGCGCTGTGGTGGGGACCGCGGACCGGTCGTCAAGTACGCTGTCCGGCACGCCGGACAGCGCTTCCCGCACGACCTCCAGGCCCGCGCCGGGGCGGTGGCCTTTTTCGCTGAGGGTGCGTTTCCAGTGGCGGGCGCCCGGCTGCCCGGCGAACACCCCCAGGGTGTGTTTCATCATGCGGTTCAGGGGCTGTCCGGCGCGCAGTTGCGTTTCCACGTACGGCAGGTACGCCTCGATGGCCTCGCGGCGCGTGACGGGCCTGCCTTCAGCGCCGAACACGGTCTGGTCGGCGCGGGCCAGGAGGTACGGGTCCTGGTAGGCGGCGCGGCCGATCATCACGCCGTCCGCCCAGATGAGCGCGCCACGGGCCGCGTCCAGGCTGAGCACACCGCCGTTCAGGATCACCGTGAGATGCGGGAAGTCCGCCTTCAGCTGCCGGACCACGTCGTGCCGCAGTGGGGGAATCTCGCGGTTCTCCTTGGGGGACAGTCCGGAGAGCCACGCTTTGCGGGCGTGCACGATGAAGGTGGTGCACCCGGCGCCCGCCACGGTCCGCACGAAGTGCGTGAGGTGCTCGTAGCTGTCCAGGTCGTCAATGCCGATGCGGTGCTTCACGGTCACGGGGAGCGTCGTGGCGGCGCGCATGGCGTCCACGGCGCGCGCCACGACGTCCGGGGTGCCCATGAGGCAGGCGCCGAACGAACCGCTGCTGACCCGGTCGCTGGGGCAGCCGCAGTTCAGGTTCACCTCGTCGTACCCGTAGTCCTGCGCGATGGTGGCGCACTCGGCCAGGGCGCGGGCGTCGCTGCCGCCCAGTTGCAGCGCGACCGGATGCTCGGCCGGGTCGAACCCCAGGTGCCGGTCACGGTCCCCGTGCAGGATGGCGCCGCTGGTGACCATTTCGGTGTACAGCAGTGTGCGCCGCGTCAGGGTGCGGTGAAACACGCGGCAGTGCCGGTCGGTCCAGTCCATCATGGGCGCGACGGACAGCGTGTGCGGGGGGCGGGCGGGAGCGCTCATCAGCCCGCCAGTGTACGCCGCGCGCCGCCCACGGAAACGTAAGGCGGGGACCGCTATGCTGCGCGCATGACGCGGGCGCTGCTCAGCCTCCCTCCTCTGCCCGGCTGGGCGGCGCCGGGCAGCGTGGTGGCTGCCCGGGCGGGGGCGCTGCCGAACGCGTCGGGACTGCTCCTGCCGCATGACGGCCTGCCGGTTACGGACGTGCGGGACCGGCCGGAGCGCTGGGTGGCGCTGGGGCTGGTGGCAGAGGCCCTGAGGCGCAACGTGCCCGTGCTGGGCTGGGGGTCAGGTGCGGCGCTGCTGGGCCGGGCGCTGGGCGCGGCCGTGGTCCCGGCCGGCGCGCACGGCGGCGTGGACTGGTCGCCTCTGCCGCGCGGCGCAGTGGTGCATGCCTGGGGCGGCGAGGTGCCGCTGCACTGGTCGCACGGGCGCGCGACCGCCTGGGCGGACGTGACTCTGCCGGTCAGGATCAGGGCGGAGTTCCTGGCAGCGTTGCCCAGCCTGACGGACCGCCGGCCCGGATCGCCTCTGGAAGTGGTGGGCGGGCCGGTGGCGGTGCAGGCGGTGGTGACGGAGTTCTACGCGCGGGCGCGGCAGGACGCCCTGCTGGGCCCGGTGTTCGCGGCGCACGTCACGGACTGGCCGGCGCATCTGCGTCACGTCACGGCCTTCTGGGTGACCATGCTGGGCGGCGCAGAGGGTCCCTTGCCCGCGTGGCGCGGGAACCTGAACGGCGCACACGCCGGGCTGGGGATCGGCGGGGCGCACCTGCGCGCCTGGCTGGCCCTCTGGGCCGGCACGGCCCGGGATCTGCTGCCGCCGGACGCCGCGGAGGTGCTCGTCACGCGCGCCGCGGCAATGGGCGCGCGCCTGGGCCGCGGCGCGCGTGGAACTTCTCAGGGGCGCGGCGCGTAGCGTGGAGCATGGCCCTGTTTTCACTTCCGTTCCCGAAAAAAGACGATGACGCGCTGCCCAGCGGCGTGACCCGGCCCACCTGGGTGGTGCTGGATCTCAGCGGACCGTACGCGGAGCGGCAGCCCACGAACCCGGTGCAGGCCCTGCTGAACCGCACCGAGACCCTGGAGGCGCTCGCCTCGCGCGTGGAGAAGCTGCGCGGCGCGGCGTGGCTGCATGGCGTGCTGGTGCGCTTCGGGGAGTTCACGGCGTCCCCGGCCACGGCGCACGCTGTCCGGGGCCTGCTGGCGTCCCTGGCGCAGGACAAGCGGGTGGTGGCGTACCTGCCCCACCTGACCATGACCACCGTGATCGCGGCGAGCGGCGCGCCGGAACTGGTCGCGCCGGAATCTGCCGAGGTGAACCTCAGTGGCTTTGGGGTGGAGAGCACCTTCCTGGGTGAATTTCTGAAGAAGCACGGCATTGAGTTCGAGAACCTGCGCGTGCGGGAGTACAAGGCGGCCCTGACGCGTTTCTCGCAGGATCACATGGACGAGCACAACCGCGAGCAGCTTCAGGCGTACCTGGACGGCATGGAGGCCGCGTGGGCGCAGGATCTGGCCGCGGCACGCGGCGTGAGTACCACGCAGGCCGCGGGCTGGCTCGCGGCGGATCTGACCAGCGCGCAGGGGGCGCTGGCGGCCGGGGTCATCACCAGGGTCGCGTACGAGGATGAACTGATTGGTCCGGCCAGCCGGCCCTTCGCGGCGGTCGCGGACCTGCTGATGCCGCACCGGCCTGCCGGCGCCAAGGCGGGGCGTGTGGCGGTCGTGCCCCTGGTCGGCGCGATCGTAACCGGCAAGAGCCGCAACAACCCGGTGCCGTTGCCGCTGCTGGGCGGGCCGATGGCCGGGTCGGACACGGTGGTGGCCGCGCTGCGCCGCGCCCGGCAGGACAAGACCACCAAGGCCATCGTGCTGTACGTGAACAGCGGCGGGGGCAGCGCCCTGGCGAGTGACCTGATCTGGCGTGAAGTGGCCACCAGTGAGAAGCCCGTGGTGGTCGTGATGGGTGAGTACGCGGCGTCCGGAGGGTACTACGTGGCCACGCACGCCCGGCGGATCGTGGCGTCCCCGTACACCCTGACCGGCAGTATCGGCGTGGTGAGCGGCAAGCCGGTCATGCAGGAGTTCAACCGCCGGCACGGCCTGAATCCCGAGCGGGTCGGCCGGGACCGGGCCCTGATGTATTCCGCGGCGCGCCCGTACACGGACGAGGAACGCGACCATGTGGAGAAGGGCATTCTGGAGGTGTACGACCGCTTTACCACCCGCGTGGCGGAGGGACGCAGGCTCAGCAAGGAGCGCGTGAATGAACTGGGCCGCGGCCGCATCTGGAGCGGCCAGGACGCCCTGGAACGCGGCCTGGTGGATGAGCTGGGAGACCTGCGCACCGGGCTGGAGCGGGCGCGGGAACTGGCGGGCCTGCCTGCCGACGCGCCCGCCTGGAACGTGACGCCCAAGGGACACGGTCCGCTTCCCGAGTTCGCGCAGGAGGCCGCGCAGGCCGCCCGGGTGAGCGTGTGGCCGTTCGGGACCGAACGGGTGCTCACCTGGTTTGATCAGGAAGTCCGCGTCCGCTGACAGTGCAGCCGAGCAGACGGGGGCGAGGTCACGTGACCTCGCCCCCTGTCTGCCTGGAGCTACGGCTGGCCCGGCGTGGCCCCGTACGCGTCAATCTGGCGGCGGATGACGTTCAGGCTGCCTTCCCAGAAGTCCGGGGCGTGCAGGTCAATGCCGAACCGCGCGGCGAGTTCCAGTGGGGTGGCCTGCCCGGTGGAGGCCAGCAGGGCCTCGTAGCGCGCCTGGAAATCCGTTGCCTGACCCAGCGTGCGGGCCTGCTCGTACTGGGCGTAGAGGCCCAGGCCGAACAGCAGGCCGAAGGTGTACGGGTAGTTGTAGAAGCTGCGGCCATAGTAGTGAGGTTTGACAGCCCACATGTATGGGTGGGGGGTGTTCAGTGCGTCGCCGTACGTGTCGCGTTGCGCCTGGATCATCATGGCGCTGAAGTCGCTGGGATTCAGGTCACCGGCCGCGCGGCGTTCAAAGACGGCCTTCTCGAACAGGAAGCGGCTGTGGATGTCCACAATCACCTGCGCGTGGCCCATCAGCTGCGTTTCGAGCACGTACAGGCGCTCTTCGCCCTGCGCGGTGGCGAGCGCGGCGTTCTGGATGATGGTCTCGCAGAAGATGCTGGCGGTCTCCGCGAGCGTCATGGGCGTTTCCTGCTGCAGGGGGGGCAGGGCGCCGAGCTGCACGTTGTGGTAGGCGTGCCCGAGTTCGTGCGCGAGGGTGCTGACGGAGTCGAGGCTGGGGTCGTGGTTCATGAGGATGCGGCTGTCACCGCCCGTCCATTTCATGCAGAATGCGCCGCTGCGTTTGCCGTCGCGGGGGCCAGCGTCAATCCAGCGGTTCTGGAAGGCGCGGGCCGCGAAGTCGCCCAGTGCAGGGCTGTACGCGCGGAACTGGCGTTCCACGAAGGTTTCGCCGGCGCCGTAGTCCCAGTGGGTGCCGCTGCGGCCGACCGGAGCGAACAGGTCCCACCAGTCCAGCCGGGTTTTGCCCAGGTGGCGGGCTTTGGCGCGGAAGTACCGGCGGAAGTCCGGCAGGGCGTGCACAACGGCGGCCTGCATGGCGTCAAGCGTCTGCTGGTCGATGCCGTTGCTGAGCAGGCTGGGGGCGACCGGGTCGGTGAAGCCGCGCCGGGCGGCGAGGGTGCTCTCCTCGCCCTTGACGCCGTTCATACACGCCGCGAACACGGTGTCCTGCGTGGTCCACGCGGCGATCTCGGCGCGGTAGGCGTCCTCGCGGACGCTGGGGTCGGCGTCGCTGGCGAGGGCGCGCAGCGCCGTGACGGGCAGCGTCTGCCCGCGGTACTCGCCCTTGAGGGTGCTGGACACGTTGCCGTGCAGTTTGGCCCAGCCGCCGCCGCTGGCGGGGTGCAGGCGCGCGGCCAGGTCCTCCTCTGGGGGGGTCATCTGCCAGCGGGCCAGTTCGGCGGCGCGGCGCAGCAGGTGCTCGTGTGCGCGGGCCCCGGCACTGTGGGTCAGCAGGCTGCTGAGGTCGGTGCCCCTTACACCGCCGAGCCAGGCGGTCAGGCGGGAGCGCAGCGGGCCCAGCGGCAGGGCGAGGGTGGTCAGGGTGGCCATGCGGGCCTGCGCGTGCTCGTTGCGGCTGTCGGTGGTCACGAAGGCGGAGATGAAGGCGCGCAGGGTACCCAGGCGGGTGAGTGTGGCGTTCAGTTCGCTCAGCGCGGCGTCTACAGCGGCCGGGGCAACTGGGCCGCCGGCGCGTACGGCGTGCGTGTCGAACAGGGTTTCCAGGGCCTTCACGTCGGCGCCCAGAGCGGTGAGGTCCCGGTCCAGCTGAGGATCGTTCAGGCCGGCGTACAGGTCGTCCGTACGCCAGCGGGGCATCTCGGTTGTGGTCACGGGTCCGAGTGTACGCCGCGTGCTGGAGCGGAGCCGTAAGCTATTTGGCGCAGGGCGCTGCGTGCCCTGTGGGGTGCGCGACGGTGGGTTGTCGAGAGTGGTGACTCGTGACGCCAGCGCCCCACCGCGTTTAGTTGATAAAACAAATCCACTTTCGCACTGTTCTGGAGGTTTCATGCGTACCCACCTGTCCCTGACTGCCACCCTGGCCCTCGCCGTTCTCGGCAGCGCCGCCCACGCCGCCACCACCCTCACCGTGTTCATGGGCAGCCAGCAGCGCCCTGAGATCTTCCAGCCGCTCTTCGACCGCTTCGAGAAACAGAACCCCAACGTCCGGATCAAGATCGAAACCGGCGGCGCCACCAGCGAAGCGCAGAACCAGTACCTCACCACTGTCCTGGCCGCCCGCGACACGACCCTGGACATCTTCCTCATCGACGTGGTCCGCACCGCCACGTTCGCCGCGGCCGGCTGGGCCGAACCGCTTGACGCGTACCTGCCCAGCAAGGACACGTACCTCAAGGCGTTCCTGGCCGGCCCGATCGGCGCGGCCAGCGTGAACGGCAAACTGTACGCCATGCCGGCCTTCACGGACTCGCAGTTCCTGTACTACCGCAAGGACCTGCTCGAGAAACACAAGGCGAAAGTGCCCAGAACGTGGGAGGAACTCGCCGCGACGGCGGCCCGCATCCAGAAAGCCGAAGGCGGCAGCCTGCAGGGCTTCAACTTCCAGGGTGCGCCCATCGAGGGCACCGTGTGTAACTTCCTGGAACTCACCTGGACCGGCGGGGGAAGCGTCAATGACGTGACCAGTCCCGCCGCGAGACAGGGCCTGGGGTTCCTCGTGAACGCCGTGAAGACGAAACTTGCCCCGGCCGCCAGCGCCGAAATGAAAACCGACGACTCCCGCCAGCAGTTCCAGGGCGGAAACGTCCTGTTCGGCCTGAACTGGAGCTACGCCTGGGCGCACTTTCAGGGCAACAGTCCCCAGCCCACCCGCGTGAAGGGCAACGTGGGAGTCGCCGCGCTGCCCGCCTTCGGGAAGAACGCCAGCGCCACCTGCACCGGCGGCTGGGAATGGGGCGTGAACGCCTTCAGCCGCAACAAGGCCGCCGCCGTGAGGCTCCTGCAGTTCATGGCCAGCAGCGACGTGCAGAAGGAAATGGCCGTGAAGGGCGCGTACCTCCCGGTGCGCAAGAGCCTGTACAACGACCGGGCCGTGCTCGCCGCCAACCCGCACTTCAAGGCCCTGTACCCGATCGTCACGAAGGCCCGCCCGCGCCCCGTGACGCCCGCCTACCCGCGCGTCAGCGAGATCATCCGCAACAACGTCTCGGCCGCGGTCGCCGGCAGCAAGAGCGTGGACGCCGCCCTGAACGACATGAAGCGTGACCTGGAGCCGCTGCTGAAGTGACCCGGGCTCCCACCCCCCTCCGCCGCCGGGCACGCCGCGAGCCCAGCGAGGGCCTGCTGGCGCTGCTGCTGCTGCTGCCGGCCGCGGCGCTGCTGCTCGGCGTCCTGCTGCTGCCCATGCTCACCACCTTCCGCGACAGCCTGTACCTGAACAAACTGACTGAACCGTGGCTGCAGGGGTTCGTGGGCCTGTCGCAGTACGGGCAGATGCTGCGCGACGCGCGTTTCGGCGCGGCGCTGCGCAACACCCTGGTGTTCGGCGTCCTGACCGTCAGCGGGTCGTTCCTGGTGGGCGTTCCCATGGCGCTCGCGGCGCACATGCCCAGCCGCGCCCGCGACCTGGCGCGCGTGGCCCTGCTGCTCCCCTGGGCGATGCCCCCGGTCATCACGGGGCTGATCTTCGCGTGGCTGTTCAACGCGCAGTACGGCGTCGTCAACGATCTGCTCGTCCGCGCCGGGGTGATTCAGGAGCCGCTGCGCTGGCTCAGCACGCCCGGCCTGAGCGTGCTCGCCATGGTCATCACCATCGTCTGGAAAACCAGTTCCTTCGTGGCGCTGATCGTCCTGGGCGGCCTGCAGGGCATCCCCCGCGACCTGACCGAAGCGGCCGAGGTGGACGGCGCCACCCGCACCCAGTCGTTCTTCCGGGTGATCCTGCCGCTGCTGGCCCCCAGCCTGGCCGTCGCGTTCATCTTCCGCACCATCAGCGCCGTGCAGGTGTTCGACATTCCGTACACGTTCATTCAGCAGGCGCCCGCGCAGGGCCTGCTTGAAACGCTGGGCGTCTACATCTACCGCACCGGCATCGAGTTCCTGGACTTCGGGTACGCCGCGGCCCTCAGCGTGGCCCTGTTCGCCCTGAGTCTCGCCGTGACCGCCGTGTACGTGCGGTTCGTGCGCGACGGAGGTCAGGCGTGAGCGGCGACGTCGCCCCGCAGCGCCTCACGCCAGGGCAGCGCGCCGGCCGGTTCGCCGCGCTCGGCGCCCTGATCGTGGGCGGCTTCTTCCCGTTCGTGTGGATGATCCTCACCAGCCTGAAGTCCGAGGGGGAACTGCAGCAGTTCCCGGTGCAGTACCTGCCGTCCCGGCTGGACTTCAGCAACTACGCCCGGGTGTTCAGCGAGCAGCCGTTCGCGCAGTTCTTCCTGAATTCCCTGACGGTCAGCCTGCTCAGCACCGCGCTGTGTATCGCGGCCGCCGTGCCCGCCGCGTACGCGCTCGCCCGCCTGAACATCCGCCGGCGCGGGGTGCTGATGACCACCATCGTGACGTTCAGCATGCTGCCCGTCGTGAGTCTGCTCGTGCCTCTTTTTCGCCTCATGCGCGGCGCGAACCTGCTGAACACAGCCCCTGCGCTGATTCTGCCGTATGCGGCGCTGAGCCTGCCTATCGCCATCCTCACGCTCGTTGCGTTCTTCAGCGCCATTCCCCGTGACCTGGAAGCCGCCGCAATGGTCGACGGCACCACCCGCGTCGGCGCGCTCACCCGCGTGGTGCTGCCGCTGTCCACGCCGGGCGTGGTGACAGCCGCCCTGCTGGTGTTCGTGAACTCCTGGAATGAATTTCTGCTGGCCCTGAGCTTCAACACCAAACTCTCCATGCGCACGGTGTCGGTCGGCGTGACCCTCTACCAGGGTGAATTCGCGTTTCCCTGGCCCCTGATTGCTGCAGCTGTCGTGGTTGCCACCGTGCCCCTCGTGCTGCTCATCGCGGTGTTCCAGCGCCGCTTCGTGGCTGGACTGACGGCCGGAGGGGTGAAGGCGTGAGCGCTCTGCCCCAGGCGTCTGCCGTTCTCACCATACCAGGGGCGTGGGCGACCGTTGCGGCCGATCTCCCCGCCAACGGGGGCAACCTCACGTACGCACGCCCACTGAGCGCCGTGCTCTGGCCGCCCTTTAACGAGTCTGAAGATCACCTCATCCTTGCAGACCGTTGTAACGCGGACAACGTCCGGGCGTGCCAGCAGAGCACTGGGCACGACCGGCGGGCGGCCGGGAGGGTTCTGAACCATAGCCGCCGTCCGGGCCTCGTGCCGTCCAGTGGTGACGAACCGCCAGAGGCCGGCGGGCTCGTTGCCCAGCGGCTCCTGAGGACGTGGCAGGCCGCACAGAACGGGCCGCACTCCACGCGCCACGTTCAGTTTCTTTGCGCGACGGAACCCGGCGGCCACGGCCCCACCGTCTGCGTCTGGCAGACCCTGCCAGGAGGCAAGTCATGACCCAACCATCCCAGTCCGAATTTCTGTGGTTCCTTCAGCTGTCGCGTGACGGTGAATTCATCGGCACGCGGGAGAAACCACCCCGCAAGCCCACCCTGGCGTACCTGCAGTCGCTGATCAGCACGGCGGGCGAGGCGGGCTTCGAGGCGCTGCTCACGGCCACCAACTACCACAGTGAACACGAGAACTACACCGCGGCCGTGGCGGCGCTGGCCCGCAGCGCGCCCACCGATCCGGGGGTGCTGATCGCGGTGCGACCGGGCATGTTCCACCCGGCGATGTACGCGAAGATGCTGGCCACGCTGCAGAACCTGTTCCCGGGCCGGGTGCGGGTGAACATCGTTACCGGCAGCAGCCCCGCCGAGAACGCCATGTACGGAGACTTCGAGGATCATGCGCGGCGCTACGAGCGCACGCGGGAGTTCATGAGTGTGCTGCGCCAGCTGTGGACCGCCCCGCCGCCACAGTCGTTCCGCAGTGACGTGTACGCCTTCGAGAACGCGGTGCTGGACCCGGCGCCGGTGCAGCCCATCCCGCTGTACTTTGGCGGCGCGTCCCCGGTGGCGCAGGAGATCGCCGCGGACCTCGCGGACGTGTACCTGATGTGGGGGGAGCGGGAGGACATGCTGGCCGAACGCCTGAAGCAGATGCGCGCCCTGGAGACGAAAACGGGCCGGCCCCTGCGCTACGGGCTGCGCACCCACGTGATCGTCCGCGAGACCGAACCAGAGGCGCGCGCCGCGGCCGAGCGGCTGATCAGCCGCGTGGACCCGGAGGTCCGGGCCGCGTTCGTGGCCAGTCACGCGCATGTGGACGGCGTGGGGCAGCAACGACAGATTGACCTGCTCAGGGCCGTGGATGAGGACCTGATGGTGGAACCGAACCTGTGGGCCGGCGTGGGCATGGCCCGCAGCGGGGTGGGCGTGGCGCTGGTGGGTGACCCGCAGCAGGTGGCGGCCAAGATCCGCCGGTACGAGGCGATGGGATTCAGCTCGTTTATTTTCAGCGGGTACCCTCACCTGGAGGAGGCGCGCCGGTTCGGGGAACTCGTCATGCCGCTCCTGAAGGGCACGCAGGCAGAGGAACGCACGATTCATACGGACAGGGTCGCGCCGGTCGCCTGAGACCGCCAGGAGAGGAGCGGCTGGTGGCCCAGCCGCTCCTCTCGCTTATTCTGTTGCGCTGTGGTGCAGGATGACCTGCTCGAGCCGCTCCGCCACGTTCACGAGGTGATCGCCGAGCCGTTCGAGGTTGCGGGCCATGCGGCCGGCTGTGAGGGCCACGTCCGTGTCCTCGGGCCGTTCAAGCAGGCGGGTGAGGCTGGCGCGCTGCATCTGCTCGTACAGGGCGTCCACCTGCTCGTAATCAAGGCGCATGACGTCACGCGCGGCCTGAACGTCACGCTCCGTGAAAGCGTACGAGAGGCGTTCAATCATGGTGGAAAGCAGCCGCGCGAGCGGCAGGGCGTCCTGCAGGGTGGCGCTGCGGGCGCGGGGCGCGAAGGTCTCCAGGTCGCGGGCCACGTTGAAGGCGTAGTCGCCCACCCGTTCCAGGTTGGTCAGGGAACGGTAGACCATCAGGTGAAAGGCAAGTTCCGCGTCGGTCAGGCGCGTGGCAAACGCCTGAAGGCACAGGTCGTCCAGTTCCCGTTCCAGCGCGTCCGTTTCCCGTTCGAGCGCCTCGGCGCGGGCGGTCAGGCCAGCAAATTCGGCGCGGGCATGGGCGTCGCGCACGGCGTCAAGTTGTTCAAGCGTGATGCTGAGCATCCGCAGGAACCGCGCCTTGACCCGGGCAACGCCGGCCTGACCGGCGCTGAGGGACGCGGCGGCGCCGGTCTGGGCTGGGGTGACGCCGTCGGTCATGCGTTCAGTATCGTGCCGCCTTGTGATGCCCGGGTCAAGGCGCGCCGGGCCCGGCCTTCATGCGGGGCAGGTCACTGGTGGGCGCGGACAGGGCCCAGCGCGGCGTACCCGGCGGCATGCAGGGCGCGGCGCAGGTCGGTTTCAGTCAGGTGGGTGTACAGCGCCTGAACCTGCAGTGTCGCGTCTCCCAGGCGGGCCACGGGCCACACGTGGACGGTCCAGCCAGGCAGGAGGGGCGTGGTGGGCTGCCCGGTGGGCGTGGTGATTTCCAGGGTGTACACCGGAAGGAAGCCGTGTGGCGCGGGGACGGGCAGGGCGGTGGTGGGGCGGATGCTGGCGGTCATGGTCATCACCTCTGCCCTCAGGGTGCGCTCCCCCGGGGTGCCGGGGCCATCGGTGGGGACCGGGCCGGACGGTGCGTTCCATCGGTGAAACCGATCGCTGGGGTGCAGGCCGGGGTCTACACTGGTGTATGTCGTCCGAACGTTTCCCTGCCGCGCCGTCCCTGGCGCAGTTGCGTGCTCTGCTGGCCGTCGCGGACGCCGGCGGGTTCAGTGAAGCCGCGGCGGACCTCGGCGTGTCTCAGTCCACGCTGAGTGAAGCCATCAGTAAACTCGAGGCCCTGACCGGCCGGCCGCTGCTGCGCCGCGGCCGCGGCGGCGCGCTGCCCACCCCCGCCGGTGAACGGCTGCTGCCGCATGCGCGCGCCGCGGTGCAGGCGGCCGGGGACGCGCTGCTGGCCGCGCAGGACGACCACGCGCTGCGGGGGGTGCTGCGGGTGGCGTCCTTCCGCTCGACCGCCACGCACCTGCTTCCGCCGGCCCTGGCGGCCTTCCGGGCGCGCCATCCGGACGTGACCGTCCGCCTGCTGGACGGCGAGGTGGGTGGGGAGAGCATGGTCCGGCGGGGCGTGGCGGACGCCGCAGTCGTGATTGAGGACGTGATGCCGGACCTGCGCCTGACGCCGCTGGTGCTGGATGAGTACCTGTTCGTGGCGCCCGCGCGCCGCGGCACACACCCGGTGACGCTGCACGACTTCACGGCCGGGCCGCTGCTGCTGGCGCCGGGTCCGAACAGTTGCAACGTGCGCGTCATGGCGGCGTTGCGGCGCTACGACGTCCAGCCGGACCGGGTCACGGAAATCACGGAGGACAGCGTGATCCTGAGCATGGTGGCGCACGGGCTGGGGGTCAGCGTGATGCCGCGCCTGGCGCTGGCGCCCCTGCCCGACGGGCTCGTGGCGCTGCCGCTGCCTGACCCGCTGCCGCGCCCGCTGGCCCTGGCGACCCTGCCGCACCGCGCGAACCTGCCGCTGCTGCGCGCCTTCCTGGACGTGCTGCTTGAGGTGTTGCGCCGCCCGGCCGCCGCAGCGCTGCCAGGCCCGGTGGGCGTGGCCGCGCCGGGCGCGCCGACTCTGCTACATTGAACGCATGATGTCCGTGTGTTGCCTCCCCTAGCGGTCGCGCAGCCCACGGCCTGTGACCGCGCCCTCCTCTGTGTGGCGCGGTCTTTTTGTGTTTCAGCGTGTTCAAGGAGACTTCATGACCCAGCGCCAACCGGACCCGAATATCGTGCTGTACGACACCCTGCAACGCCAGAAGGTTCCTTTCGTGCCGGCCACCCCCGGGCGGGTCGGCATGTACCTGTGCGGACCCACCGTGTACAGCGACGCGCACCTGGGCCACGCGAAGAAGGAAGTGGCGTTCGACGTGATCCGCCGGGCGTTCACGCACCTCGGGTACCAGGTGCGGTACGTGGCGAACATCACCGACGTGGGGCACCTGCAGAACGACTCCGACGACGGCGAGGACAAGATGCTGGCCCGCGCGCGGCTGGAGCAGCTGGAACCCATGGAGGTCGCGGACAAGTACCTGTGGTCGTTCGTGAAGGACATGGAAGCCCTGAACGTCCTGAAGCCGAGCATCAACCCGCGCGCGACCGGGCACATTCTTGAGCAGATCCGCCTGATTGAGGAACTGATCGAACGCGGGCACGCGTACGAGTCGCGCGGCAGCGTGTATTTCGACGTGCGGTCCTGGCCGGAGTACGGCAAGCTGTCCGGTCGCCGTCTGGACGACCAGGAGGAAGGCACGCGGGAGGCGGTCCGGGAAGAGAAACGCGACCCGCGCGACTTCGCGCTGTGGAAGAACGCCGAACCCGGCCACATCATGCGCTGGGAGTCCCCGTGGGGCGTGGGCTTTCCCGGGTGGCACATCGAGTGCAGCGCCATGAGCCTGAAGTACCTGGGCGAAGGGTTCGACATTCACGGCGGCGGCCTCGACCTGCAGTTCCCGCACCACGAGGCGGAGATCGCGCAGGCCGAAGCGGCCGGGCACGCGTTCGCGCGCTACTGGATGCACAACAACATGCTGACCATCGGCGGCGAGAAGATGAGCAAAAGCAAGGGGAACTTCCTGACCATTCAGGATGTCCTGACGCAGCACGACCCCATGGTGGTGCGCTTTCTGCTGGTCGGCAGTCACTACCGGTCCATTACCGAGTTCAGCGACGCCGCCTTTGAAAGTGCCCGCAGCGGCTACCGCCGCCTGACTGAAGCGCTCCACGAAACCGAACGTCGCCTGCCAGCCGCGCCGGCCGGGCAGGACGCCGCGCTCGACGCGAGGGTGGCAGCCCACACCGAGGCCTTCGAGGAGGCGCTGCGCGACGATTTCAACACGCCCAAGGCTGTGGCGGCCCTGTTCGGCCTGACCACCGACATCAACGCGGCCCTGAATGCCGGCGCGGTGCCGCGCGGCACCCTCGAGCGCACGCGGGACGCCTTCCGCACCCTGGGCGGGAACGTGCTGGGGCTCTTCGCGGAAACCGGCGCCCCCGCCCGCGGTCAGGACGACACGCAGGTGGTCAGCGCCCTGATGGACCTCGTGCTCAAGGCCCGGCAGAATTATCGGCTGAACAAGCAGTACGCGCAGGCCGACGAGCTGCGCGACACACTCACACGGGTGGGCGTAACGGTCGAGGACACCAAGGACGGACCACGCTGGAGACGCTGAACCCCCCCTAACCTCAAGATTCAGGGGGCCTGAATGAGCCGTGCATGACAGAAGCGACCGCATCCGCCTGACCGGACTGTCAGCTTTTCACCGGCCCTGAGTCCTACCATGACGGTGAGTGGTGAATCCACCCTCATTCTTCCCTCCGCGGACACGCCACCTCCCCCCCTGGGCGTGTCCGTTTCCTGTGTCCATGTCGTAAACGTAAACGGAGGCCCACACCGGCCCCAAAGTGGGGGCAGTACACTCCCAGCATGCTGCCTCCCCTCGTCAAACAGGTGCTGGACAACTTTAATTTCGACGTCGACCCTGCCCTCAGCCCGGAGGAGAACGTCGAGGAAGTCATCAAAAGTGCGGCCCTGCTGTCCGGCGCCATCAGCGTCGAACCGATTCCGTTCGCGGACATCCTCCTGATTACACCCGTTCAGGCCAAGATGGTTCTGCACATCGGCAAGATCTACGGGCATGACATCAGCAGTGAACGCGCCCTGGAAATCGCGCGGGAACTGGGCGTTACGGTCGCGTACGGCGTCGCCGCGCGGCAGGTCATGCGCGGACTGGCAAAACTGGCCCTCCCACTGATCGGGGGGCTGATTACCGCGCCGGCCGTGTACGGCTGGACGTTCGCCCTGGGCCGCCTCGCGCAGAACCACTTCGAAAGGCGCGCTCAGGGCCTGCCCAGCAGCCGCCAGCAGCAGGTGCAGGTGGTGCAGGAAGCCAAAAAGGACGCCCGGCGCGTTCTGCCAGGCGCGCAGGACTTCAGTGACCTCGCCTCCGAACTCCGCCGACGCGCTGAACAGAAAAACCAGCCTTAACCTCAAGACCTGAAGCGGTAACAACCAGAAGCAGAAGGGGCCCCCAGGCAGGAGATGTCTGGGCGCCCCCTTTCGTCTGTAGGAGCGAAGATTTCATGGGGCAACGCTGAGGAGTGTCGCTCCGTTTTCTGTCGTGCTGGGAGGTGTCTTGGGGCCGCCGGGCCTGATGTCGGGCGCTGGTCTACAGTGTGCGCCCGCAGAGGCCTGCCGTACCGGTGCACCTGGGGGCAGCGGTCACTGTCCTGGACCATCCTGTCCAGCGCCGACGTCCGCAAGAAGAATGGCGAGGACCGTGGGCGTGGACAACCCGCTTGCTCCTGTGAACGCAGGGGGTGGGGTTAAGACGCGGCCTCGGCTCCTACGCGGCACGGAAAGGACTGAATGACCGGCTGTCAGAAGGCCGTAATAAATTCTTTATTATCTTCTAATCGTTCTTAGTCCTGATGAAGCGGTGCGCCAGCTGTGAGCTTCGCGGGACACCACCGACAGACGTCAGTTCCCAGTGCGTGCCGTGAACCTGGGCGCTTCGCCCCTTTGTTGCTGCTCAGGAGACACCCCGCATGCTCAGACGATCCACCCTTCCATTTCTCTTTGTGTTGACGGGTCTGACGGTCGCCCAGACGGCCGCCCCACTGGTCCTGCGCCTGGAGCAGGCCCTGGTTGAAACCGTACAGACGGGTGACAAGGTCACTGAGCGGCGTCAACCGGCCCCAGTCACGGTCCAGCCTGGCAACGTCCTTGAACAGACCGTGACCGCCACCAACACCACCCGCCGCACCCTGCGCGGTGTGGCGGTGAACCTTCCCGTCCCGGCCGGCACCACGTTCACCGGCGACGCGGTACTTGGCAGCGCCCGCTGGACGGCAACCTTCAGCGCGGACGGAGGCCGCACCTACGCCAGGGCGCCCCTGACCGAACGTCTCACCGTCACTGAGAACGGCCGCGCCATGACCAAGGACGTCGTGATCCCCCCGACGCGCTACACCAACGCGCGCTGGACGATCACCACCATGAACCCGGACGAAACGCTGAAGTTCAGTCTTCGCGTGAAAGTCAAATAAACCCGAGGTGTTATGAACAGAACTTCGTCCCTGCTGGCCCTTATGACCGCACTTTCCGTCGGCGCTGCGCACGCCCTCGTAGCTCAGCCCGTCGCCCCCAGCACGCCCACCGCCGCTGGGACGCTGATCACGAACACAGCCACCGCTACATTCAACGATGAAACGAACACGCCCGTCCCAGGGCCGAACGGCGGGCCGCCCTCCACCTCCAATACGGTAACGTCAACCGTGCAGGCTGTTCCAGCCTTCACCATCACCCCCAACACGGTGGACCGCACGCCTGTCAGCGCCATTCCCGGGGCGTACGTGACGTTCAACAAGTACACCCTCGCGAACACTGGGAACGTGAATGGTGACAGCTACGCCGTCAACAGCGGCGCCCTGGATCTGACCACCATCAGTGGAAAAACCGTTCAGACGCCCGGCACGGTGTACTACTTCACGCACCAGCCCGCTGGACCGGAACTGACGAGTCCGGGGACGAATGGCGGCCAGACCAGCCTGTCATTCACGAACGTGGATCCCGGCAGCACCAAGGACTTCTGGGTGGTGTACCAGATTCCGACGACTGCCACCGACGGCAGCGTGTACTCCAGCAACCCGGTCGGGCACCGCAACACGAACACCAGCATCCCGAACAACGTTACTGACGGCAGCGCCCCGGACGACACGAACAACCAGAACGAAGCCAACATCACCCGTAACGATTCCTTCAGCGTCGGCCCGAACGGGTTCGCTCCCGGGAACGCCCCGGCCGGCACGCAGGACACCACCACCAGCCCCGGCTACACCATTGTTGCGAGTGGCGACAACCAGACCGGCACCGTGAACGTCAACGCCGGCCAGACGACCCTGACGTTCACCGAAACCCTTCAGAACACCGGCTCCCGCACGGACAGCTACGCGCTGGCCACGAAACTCAGCGGCTTCCCTGCCGGCACCACCGTGAAGTACTACCTGAGCGGCACGGAACTGACCAGCGCCACCGGCATCACCATTGACGGGACGAGCTACCCGGCGGTCACGAACGTGGCTGCCGGCGCCACCGTGAACTTCACGGTACAGCTCACGCTCGGCTCCGTGACTGCGCCCATTACCACCACACCCGTCGCGACCGTGCAGGTCACGTCACAGAACTCCACGGCCGCCGCCGGCGGCGCGGGCGGCCTGAAAGGCACACCTGACACCACCACCGACACCCTCAACGTCCGCGCCGCCGCATTCGGCGATTACCTGGGCAACGTGCTCAGCACCACCCCCACCCAGGCGCAGAACGTCACGCCCAGCACCAGCGGCCCAACAGACGTCAAGTACACCATGGCCGTGTCCAACTTCGGGACAATCACTGAAACCTACGTGCCCACCACGGCGGGCACCACCATCAACCAGGTGGTAATCCCGGTTGTTACCAGCACCGGCAGTGTCAACGCCACCCCCACCCCCACTCCGGTGCGCTTCTACCTGGCGGACGTGAACGGAGAACCCACCGGCCCCGAGCTGAACAGCACCAACCCCCTGAGTGTGCCTGCCAGCAGCACGGTGACCGTGATCGGTGTCGTCAGCGTACCCAGTACCGCCGCCGCCATGAACACGCCCCTGTCGTTCGTGCAGCAGCTCCTGTCCAGCACGGCTTCACCGACCGGTGTTCCTGCCGGAACGGCCGTCACGACCCTCACGGACGGGACCTACACGATCAGCGGCACCACATATGGCGTCCCGAACTCCGACCAGTTCACGGTGAAGTCCTCCGGTACCCTCCAGATGAGCGGCCCGGCTGGCACAGGCAAAACGGTGGTGAACTGCGGCAAGCTACTCACCGACTGCGCAACCGCCAACACGGAAGTCACCACCAACGACGTGAAGCCGGGCGACTACCTGAAGTACACCATCCGCGCGAAGAACACCCGCAACGGCGCGGTGAACACCGTAATTCTGCAGGACATCCTGAACGCCAACGTGAACTTCGTCAGCCTGAATGCAGCCCTGCTTGACGGCCTGGGCAGCACGGTCACCGGCTTGCCGGCGAACTTCGCCTACCGCTACGCCGCTGCCGGAAGCAGCGTCGGCACGGCCGCCTGGGCTCAGCTGGGCACCGGCTTCTCGAACAGCTTCGACACCACGGGCGCACCCATGGTCGTCAGCGCCGGTTCCACGTTGCAGATCGCCGTGGACAGTGCCAACGCCCAGAACGTCATCGACACGGACGATACCGTCAGTGCCATGCACACGGTGGTCGTTACCATCATCGTCCGCGTCAAATGAACCGCACGCCGGACCTTCCGTTTCACCCGGGGGTCCGGCGTCTTTCGCTCCGCGGCCTGTCTGCCCCAGGAGGCTTCGTGCACCGTTCACCACTCCTCACCGCCCTGCTCACGTTGCTTCCACTGATGGCGGGCGCCAGCGCCGCGACCCTTACGCCCGCTGGCACCATCATCCAGAACCAGGCGACGGGCACGGTCCGCACCGACGACCCGGCCGACGGCACGCTGCACAGCGTGTCTAACGCCGTGCAGTCCACGGTGGCGTCTGTCTGCAGTGTGTCGCTGCTTCCGAACGGCAGCGTCACCTCTCCCGCCCAGACCCAGACGGTTCGGGTGGGGGACACCGCGACGTACTGGGCAACCGTTACGAACGCCGGGAACGACACCTTCACCTTTCCGCTGTCGTGGCAGCCGGTGTCCGGCGTGACCCCGGCTGCCAGCAGTGTGAAGTTCTTCCAGGACCTCAACGGCAACCGGGCGCTGGACAGCGGTGAGCCTGAGATCAGCAGCCTGACGCTCGCGCAGGACAGGACCGTGAACGTCCTGATGATCGTGGCCGCAACGGCCGCGATGATCGGGGAGGCAGACTTTGCGCCGGTGACCGCCTGCGCGGAGGGAATCCCTGACGCGGACAACGTGGTTCACCTGAAAGTCACCGGCGAAGCGCACCTGCTGTTCACGAAGAGCATGACGCCCGCCGCGTTGCAGCCCGGCGCGGCGAACACCGTGACCCTTGACGTTGCCAACACTGGCGACATCACCTCCGACGCGGTGGTCATCGAGGACCTGCTGGGCACGCAGGCGCTCTCCAGTCTCAGCTTTGAGCCGGGCAGTGTCAACGTGCCCGGTGGCCGCCTCACCTACACCAGCGACGGCACAACCTGGACCGACACGCCCGGAAACGCCGTGACCGGGCTGCGCTGGACGCTTCCGCAGGGGGTGCCCGCCCACGGCAGCAGCCGACTGACGTTCCGCCTGCGCGCCGCCGCCACGGCTGCTCCCGGCCTGCGCACCAACACCGCGACGCTGACTCCTGTCTCGCCGGACCTGCACACCCCCACCGGCGCCGCCGCAGACGCAACCGCCACACTCAACGTCGCGGCTGCCCCGGCCCTCGCGCTGGGCCCGGTCGGGAACCCCGGCGCGCCGGAGCTCAGTGAGCAGGACACCCAGCGCCGTCAGGGCGTGGTGACCGGTCAACTCGTCTGTTTCACGCACACCCTGCTCAATTCCGGGAATGTCAGTGACCTCGTCTCGCTGACGCCCACGGTTGCCGGCGGTCTGGCAGACATCACCCTGCTGAACGCCCAGGGCACCGCCCTGCAGCAACCGCTGACCCTGACGGCCGGGCAGAGCGTGAACGTGCAGGTCTGCGTCACGCCCCGCAGCGCCGGCCAGGTCACCCTCACCCTCACGGCGTCCTCCAGCGCAGGCGCGGAACCCAACCAGACTGTGGACGTGATCAGCGGCATCCTCGACCAGGGCCCCACCCTGTCCAAGACCGTCACGCCAACCGGCACCGTGTCGACCGGGCACACCCTGACCTTCACCCTCAGCGTCACCAACCCGTACCCGTTCCCGCTGACGAACGTGACGGTCACCGACACCCTCACCGCGAGCCTCGCGCTGGCCAGCGCCACCGGCACACCCAGCGTCGACGGCCCCACCCTCACCTGGCACGCGGGCACGCTCGCGCCCGCCGAAACCGTGTCGTACACCGTCACGGCCCGCGTGGCAACCACCGCCCCGGACGACCAGGCCATCACGAACTGCTTCACCTTCACCAGCGACCAGCACCCGCAGGCGGTCACGTCGCCCTGCACGAGCAGCCCGGTGTGGAGCGCGGCGCTGTTCATGCAGAAGACCGCGCAGCCCCAGCAGGTCACGGTCGGCGGGCGACTCACCTACACGCTCACCGCAAAGAACACCTCTGCGACCGCCAGCATGGTGAACCTCACGGTCATGGACGCCCTGCCCGCCACGCTGGAGTACGTGCCCGGCACGTCCCGCATCGCCGGGCAAAGCGTTCCCGATCCTGCCGTGCAGAACGGAGCGCTCGTCTGGGCGGTGCCGGAACTCGCTGCCGGGCAGCAGGTGACGATCACCTTCGACACGCGCGTCCTGCCGGGCGCTCCGGCCGACCTGGTGAACACCGTGACCGCACAGGCCCAGGGCCTGAACCTGGGCAGCGTTATCGTCAACGCCAACACCGCCACGGCCCACACCAAAATCCAGGCAACCGTCTTCGACGTGTACGGCGACCTGATCGGCCGCGTGTTCGTCGACCGGAACCTCAACCGCCGCTACGAGCCCGGCACGGACCAGCCCGTCGGCAACGCCCGCATCGTGCTCTCCACCGGCCGGACAGTGGTGACGGACGCCACCGGCCTGTACCACGTCGCGCGCCTCGAAGGACCCGTCGCGCTGCGCCTCGACCCGAACAGCGTGCCTTACACGCCGCTGAGCGTCCCGCAGGACGGCGGCCTGAACGGCTCCAGACTCGTGGTCGTGAGCGGCCTGACCAGCGCCGACTTCCCCCTCACCCCGCTGACTGCGACGCTCGGCGCCACCCGCGACACACGCCTCACGCAGGGCCCCCTCACCGTGGACAAGCACGTGACGGCCAACCCCGACGGAAGCTACGCCGTCTCCCTGACCCTCACCACCCAGGTGGACCTCGCCGCCTTCACGCTCACTGACCCCCTGCCCACCGGCGCCACCCTCACCGAAGGCACGAGCACCCTGGATGTCACCGCATTGAATGCCGGGACCACCCACGTCACCTACCGCTTCACTGTCCCTGGCACCCCCGCCGTCACCGATCCAACCGTTCACTGGAGGACCCCATGAACCGCACGCTGATGCTGCTCATGGCGACCATGCTCACGCACGCCGCCGCGCAGACCCTGCCGCCCCTTCCTGCGGGGGGCACAGGGGCCGCACAGGCCACGCCCACCACCGGCACGGACGCCAGGGCATCCACCCTTACTCTCCCCTACCAGGCGCCCACCCAGGCCAGCGACCTGCTGATCGCCCAGGCCCTCCCCACCGGCGCCGCCTACGTGCCCGGCAGCAGCGCCGTGAACGGCCATCCCATTCCCGACCCGGTTGCCGGGGCCAGCGGCACGCTGTACTGGGTCCTCCCAGCTGGCCCCAGCGGCACCCTCACCTACCGCGTGACGCACGCTGCGCCGCTGGCTCAGCTGCCGGCCGCTGCGCTCGGCGGCCGCGTGAACGGCCAGAATGTCACGCTGATCGGCACCCTGGACCGCGCCGACCTGGCCCTGGCCGCGCCACTGCCGGGCTCGCCGGCCGCCAACCCCGGCAGCATCACCTTCCCCCCTACAGACAGCGTCATCCGGGACCGCGACGCCATTACTGTCACGGTCGTGAACCCTCGGGGCGCCGCCGCACCCCTCACGGTGAACGGTGAGGTCGTGCCCGAATCGAATGCCGGCACACGCGACATGGACACCGCCACCGGCACCGAACGGGTCACCTACTACGGCGTGCGCATTCACACGGGCACGAACGTCATCGGGCACGGCACCGACACCATCAGGGTGCGCATGGTCGGCCCCGCCGCGCGCGTCGAGGTGCTGCCCCTGCAACTTCAGGCAGACGGCGCGACCCCCGTCCGGGTGAAACTCCGCGTGCTTGACGACAGCGGCCTCACCACCGACCAGGAGACCCTCACCATTCAGTCCGACATTCAGACCCTCACCGCCGACGCCAGCGCCACCACCGGCAGCCAGCAGGTGGCCCTGCACGGCGGCGAGGCGATTCTCGAACTGCCCGCGCAGGCCACCCCCCGCACCTGGCACCTCGACGTCCTCGTCGGCCGGACCGTGCAGCGCTTCACCTTCGACATCACCCCGCGCGACACGACCGTCGGCATCGGCCACGCGTCCGTCACGCTGGGCGCCAGTCCCTTCGGCGTCAGCGCCTGGACGGCCAGCGGGTACTACGAGGGCATGCAGGGCCGCGGGAAACTGTACGCCAGCGTCGCCTCGCGCGGCCTGCCCAGCAGCGTGAACCCGAACGACCGGTACGGTGCATACGGGGACGCCAGCACCGAAACGATTCCGCTACAGGGCATCGACCCGGTCGCGTTCCGCTACGAACACCCGGAGTTCAGCGCCCAGTACCGCGCCGCCGCGCTGCCCATCACGGTGTTTGGCCTGGGCGAGCAGTTCACCGCTCTGTCCGCCCGGACGCGCGGCGACACGTACGCCGCCGCCTTCGGCGCCCTCGTTCCGGACGGCCGGACCCAGGACCTCCTGACGCCCAACGGCACGCGTCTGCTGCGCCTCACGCGCGGCCCCATCAGCCCCGACTCCGAAACACTGGAGGTCGTGACCCGCGACCGCACGACAGGACAGGAACTGCACCGCGTGACGCTCACCCGCTTTGAGGATTACGTCATCGACCCGGCCCTCGGCACCATTGAACTCGCCCGGCCCCTTACCGCCGTGGACGACGCCCTGAATGACGTCACCCTCATCGCGTCCTACCGCCTCGCCGATCCCACCCACCAGCGCACGCCCGCCTGGGGCGCCGAAGTCGGCACGCGCGACGGCGACACCCAGGTGGCCGCCGCCATCGTGCACCTCGACGGTCACACCACCTATGGCGTGAAAACCACCCATGCCGACAGCACCAACACCCTCACCGCCCAGATCGCCGCGTCCGGCGGCGTTCAGGCCAGCGTGAACGTCAGCCACGCCTTCACCAGCGGTCAGGCCAGCTTCGGCCTGCGGTACCGTCAGGCTACGTATGCCGGCCTGAACGCCTTCAACGAAGGACTCAACGTCACCGGCAGCGTCCAGGCCAGCCTGGGCGGCTCCTGGACCGCCCAGAGCACCGCCACACTCACCAGCACGCCTGAAGGAAACGGCGCCGACCTCACGGGCCTGCTGCGCTACGCCGCCGCCCCCTGGTCCTTCGGGGTGGGCGCCCGCGCCGGTTACGGCACACACGCAGGCACGGCCGGCATCGTCAGCGCGTCGTACCAGGCCGCGCCATACCGGGTGGACGTCACCCACACGCAGACCCTCACGGGCAGCGGCACGACCACGCATGTCAGCGCCAGCGCCGAGATCGCCCCGAACGTCACTGCGCGCGTCACCGACACCATCGACTGGTCCGCCGGGCAGCGTGCGAGTTTCGGCCTCAACGCGAAACTCGGCGGAGCGAACCTCACCGCGTCGTACGACCTGCCCACCGCAAGCGGCCAGGGCAACCGCGCCCGCTTCGGCGCGGACACTACCCTGAATGTCGCCCGCAACGTCACGCTCGGCCTGAACGGCGCGTACCTGTACGACCTGCGCGCCAGCAGCGGCGAATTCAGCGTCGGCACCAGCCTCCGCTACGCCCGCCCCGGCCTCACCGGTATGGTTGGCGCTGACATCGCCCGCCACGCCGGCACCTTCAAAACCGTGCTGCGCGCCGGCATTACCGGCACGCTCAGCCCCGAACTGACCCTCAGCGCCGACGCCCTGACCGAACTGGGCGCCACCCCCGGCACGCGCGCCAGCGTCTCCGCCGCGTACCGCTCCGGCTCCCTGAACGCCCTTGGGTACCTCCGCTACCAAAGCGGCAGCCTGGGACCCAGCGGCGGCCTGCTCACCGGTGAACTCACCGGCGAGTACCACCAGCCCACCTGGGCTGCACGCGGCGGCGTCGCCCTGCGAGAAACCCTGAACGACCCCGCCAGCTTCACCTGGCAGCCCACCCTGGGCGCCACCGTCTACGTCACCGACCGGATCGGCCTGGGCCTCACCGCCCGCGCCCTGATCCAACCCGCCACAGACACCACCCTGTACGGCGCCGGCGTGGAAGGCTCCGTGCGCCTCCTGCCCGGCACCTGGGCCACCCTGGGCTACAACCCCACCGGCTTCCAGGGCCTCGGCAGCACCTACACCAAGCAGGGCGCGTACCTGCGCCTCGACCTCATCCTTGACGAACACACAGGAGGTGCGCGATGACCGTGCCAATCACCCTGCCTCGCCTGACCCCGACCCTGCTTCACCGCAGATGGCTGGCGCGCCTGCTCGGCCTACTGACGGCCATTTTGGGCCTGCTGGGTTTGAGTGGGCCGGCAGCAGCACTCAACGCCGGTGCGGTGAGCATCACGCTGGTCTCGGATACCCACCTCGTCTCAGACAGCAATAACTCCTGTACCAAAAACACAGACCTTACCTACAGCACCCCCAAGGCGGCCTATCAGGCATTCAAAATCACGAACACCTCAGGTGGAACTTTAATCAACCTCAAGGCCACCTTGGGTATCACAGCCGGCCCGGCAGGGACCGGAACCATCAACACTGCCGAGCCCAGCTTTGGCCTTGCCGGCAACCAAGCCGCCGAGCAGTACATCGGCACCCTGGCAGCAGGGAGTTCGAGAACGCTGTACTGGTTCATCACCTATCCTTGCTATAGCGGATCCGCTGGGATAAGCACGGCCTCCCTCACCGTGACCGTTGCCGACCCGGACCCGATTACCGGGACGCCCACCAGCACCGTTTCAAGCTCAACAACGGTCAGCACCTACAACAGTATCAGTGCCAACGCCGGCGGTCAGCTCAGCAGCAGCCTGTTAGGCGCCGGCGCCATCGTGGGGCAGCTCATCGTCTATGACGCTTCCTATTCCTTCGGTGGCACTTCCCCCTCCGACGAGTTCAGCCTCCAGCCGGCGGGGAATCCAGAATTTAGGGCCGACTGTCTGCAACTGGTAAAGTCTCAGGTCACCGCCTCAGCGGTGAATGCCATTCCGGTCAACAGCACCGACTTGATCTACTTCAAAGCAGGATCGACCAACGCAGATCGACAGAGCGCTCCTCAGGGCGGCAACCTGGTTTCAGTGCGCTACTGGTTCATGTACAAATGTGCCAATACAACCACAATAGCTAATGCCTTCGCTTCCTCAACAAGCGGGAACACCAACGTCAAGTACACTGGCAACTACAAGGCCGCAGGCTTCACCATCAGCTTCCCAGGCGCAACAAACGCCTTCTCCATCGCCAAGACCGTGACACCGACCCAGCTCCCAGCTGGCGGCACCGTGACGTACACCGTGAAGGTTACGAATACCAGTACGCAGTTCGGGGCCTACCTTGACAAGGTAACGGACGTGCTGCCCACCGCGCCCGCCAACGTCACGCTGAATAGCACGACGATCACGGGCACAACCGGCGTGATCACCACCCCGAACAGTCTGCCCAGCCCCGGCTCCACCGGCACCGTCACCTTTCTGGGGACGCCCCTCACATCCTTCTTCATTCCCAGCGGCGGCGTGCTCACCATTACCTACACCGCTACTGTGCCCACCAATCTCGGCCGGTACACCAACACAGCCACCGCCACGACTGGCCTGTCCACAACGCCGGCCAGTAGCGTCACCGTTCAAAATGGCGTGACTGCTTTCGGGGTGACCAAGACCCACGGAACCTTCCGCGTCGGCAACTACGCGGCAGGCGCCACCGGCGGCACGTACACACTTACAGTTACAAACACCGGGAACCTCATCAGCAGCGGCACCCTTACCCTCACTGACACTCTCCCAGCCGGCCTGACATTGGCGACTGCGAGCGGCGCGGGCTGGACGTGCACCGGGACCACCAGCCTCACCTGCACGTACTCAGGGGCGCCGCTCGCCGTGAACGGCAGCACGACTCTGACGCTCAATGTGAATGTCCCGACCGGCATCACCACCAACATTGTGAACACAGCGTCTGTCACAGGCGGCGGTGCGACCGGTACGGCGGTCTCCAATACGGATACCGTGACAAACGCCAACCTGAGCCTCAGCAAGACCGCGAGTGTGAGCTCCGCTCCGCTGAACTCCAACGTCACTTACACCCTGACTCTGACGAACACCGGCCCTGGCGCCGCAGCCGGGGTCACCGTGGAGGACATCCTGCCCGGCAGCGCGCAGTTAGTCAGCGCTGATTCGGCCGTCACGTGCGTGACCTCGAGCAGCCCGGTGGTGTGCACCTGGTCACCCAGCACTATCACGGCGAACACGACCGTCACCGCGACCATCAAAGTCAAGATGACGGCCGACGGCGTCGTGAGCAACAGCGCTCAGGTGAAGACCACGCCGAACACGTTCGACCCGAACTCCATTCCCGGCAACGGCACGACCAACGGGGAAGACGACACCTCCAGCGTGAGTGTGACGGTTGGCGGCGCCGACGTGAGTATCACGAAGACAGCCACGAGTACCGTCCTGCCTGGCGGAACGGTGACGTACACGCTGGTTGTGTCGAACGCTGGCCCCTCCGCCGCCGCGAACGTGGTCATCACGGACGTCCTGCCCAGCAGCGTGACCTACCAGTCGTGGTCGGTGACCCCCAATGGTCAGGCGGGCACCTTCTCCAACAGCAGCGGCACCCTCAGCTGGACTCACGCGTCCCTGATGAGCGGCGCCACCCGGACCTACACCGTGCTTGTGAAAGCACCGGACGCTCCTGCGGTCAAGGCTGGTACCACGAGCGTTCAGAACACGGCAACGGTCAGTACGGACACGTTTGACCCTGCCAGCGGGAATAACAGCAGCAGTGGCACCACGCGCATGGCCTACGTGGAGCTGATCAAGGTGATGCGCAACGTCACGAAGAGCCTCCCCACAGGTGGCGCGTATTCCCGCAGTGACGGCACGGCTGGAAACGCCATGGTACCGACCGCCCCTGGGGATGTTGTGGAGTACTGCATCGACTTCCGGAACTACGGCGCCGTGACCGCCGCGAACTTCACCATCACGGATCTGGTCCCGGCCAACACGGCCACCCTGGCGGGCTCCGGGACGTACACGCTGAACGGCGGGAGCAGTCAGGTCCTTCCGGCCGGGGCAGTGGGCTCCGCGGGCCTGTCCTTTACGCTGCCGGGCACGTTGAGTAATGGTCAGTATGGCCGGGTATGCTTCCGGGTGAAGGTAAACCCGTAACACCGGGTGGCGGAAGGGGGGTGGCGGGTCAGCCACCCCTTTTTCGTTGCGCCGCGTCCTCTACGCAAAGAGACCGAGCAATGCGGCAGAACGCCGGTCCGTGAACCTGGTACCCGTAGAGTGGTGGGCCAGGACGGCATAACGGCCCCCTCTGTCACGCCGGTGCATTTGACGCTGCCCGGAGCCCGAGGATCAGCGGGCAGGGTCGAACGTGACGACTTAGGACTGGGCCAGTCAGCCGCCTCCGCGCCGGCCCCCTTGCCTAGTAGGCCGATTGACCTGCTGGTGGAAATTGACCAATGGGGCTTAGCGGGGTCGCTGCGACAGCTCAAGGCGCAACCCAGAGTACCTGGGCAACCTGATTGCGCAGGGTTACAGCAGGGGTTCAAGGAGCGGGGATACCACTTGTCCCGGCACAGCTGCTGGGGTACGGCGGCCTGAATGGATGAAATCGAAGCACTCCGCCGGATGATGGGGCAGCGCGCCTGGCCGCGTCATAGGGTAAAGGAGCCCACCGGTACGTCAGGTGGGCTCCTTGCCTGGACTGTTCGTAACACAAGGTTTCACCTGGGGATCTAGCACAGTCCAGTTGACCCGGACGCAAGTGGTTCAGCCGGGTGTGGGTTCACACGGCGGCCGTGGTGTAGCACCACGGGGCCGCGCTCAGGCAGCCTCACTGCAGGTCGATATCTATGACCGGCATGACCTCTTCCTCAGGGAGGGCGTCGGCCTGGCGTTTGACGTCGGGGATGGCGACGGGGGTGGTGCGGTCCAGCGGTTCGTGCGGCTGGCCGGGCTTGACCCAGCGGGTGCCGGGACCTGCGGGCGCACCGGGGCGGCGCGGGGCGGGCGGGGTGGCAGCGTGACGGGCGGCGCGGATGATGCCGTCCACTTCTTCCCGGCTCAGCAGGCCTTTCTGTTCCAGGGTGCTGAGCAGGCCCAGCACCATTTTGCGGGTGAATTCGGCCTCGACGGCCGGGTCCTTGGGCGGGGGGGTGGTCATGGTGTTCAGGGTAGCGCGCGGGGCGCCTGCCCCTCACGGGGTGACAGCGGTGACATTCGGGCGTTCCGCGCTGTCGGCCGGGTGTCACTGTCTTTGGGTGGGGGGGTGTTATTCTTGGACGGTCTGAAAGCGTGGTGTGAATGGTCACCCACACGGCATAACGTTCGCCCTAGTGTGTAGGCGAGACGGGGCTGAGACGTCGAGGAGGATTGGATGTACCGAGGAAGAGAGGGGCAGTGGGCGTTCCTGCTTCACCGCCTGTCGGGGCTGGCGATTCTGGCTTACCTGCTGCTGCACGTGTTCAGCATCGGGTCGTTCATTTTCGGGGAGCGCTTCTACATGACGATTCACGAGCGGTATGACCTGTGGCCGTTCCGTGTGGGGCTGCTGTTCGTGGTGGCGGGCGTGGTGTACCACTCGTTCAATGGTCTGCGCATTATCGTGATGGACTTCACGGGGGCCGGCGTGGCGTACCAGCGTCAGATGTGGTACGTGGTACTGCTGCTCAGCGTGCTGGCGTTCGTGGGGTCGGCGGTGTCGCTGTACCCGCGCCTGGTGGGGGGCTACTGATGATCCGTGCACGGACGTTTACGGACGCGCGGCAGCAGTCGCACAACAACGCCGAACTGAACTGGTGGATCTTCATGCGCGTCAGCGGGCTGATTCTGATGTTCCTGATCCTGGGGCACGTGTACATGACGTTCATCCAGGTGAGCGAATCGGACGCCACCTTCGACGCGGTGGTGAACAAACTCGCGAATCCCGCCTGGAAGTTCTACGACTGGCTGATTCTCTCGCTGTCGCTGCTGCACGGCGCGAACGGCGCGCGGTACTCCATCGAGGATTACGTGCGGTCCCGCCCGAACCGGGCGTGGGTGAAGGGCATCTTCTACACGGTGGTGGCCCTGCTGTTCGCGTTCGGGACCGTGGGCCTGTTCGCGATCTGAGCCGCTGACATTCTTGGTTCTCCCCCGCCGCGCGGCGGGTGGTAAAGGAAGACACTGACTATGCATCATCGTTATGACGTTCTGGTGGTGGGGGCGGGCGGCGCCGGCCTGATGGCCGCGCTGTACGCCGCGAAAGGCAACGTGAGCGTGGCCTGCATCAGCAAGCTGTACCCCACGCGTTCCCACACGGGCGCGGCGCAGGGCGGGATTGGCGCGGCGCTGGGGAACGTGCAGGAAGACCACTGGGAATGGCACATGTTCGACACGGTCAAGGGCGGCGACTACCTGACTGACCAGGACGCCGCGGAGGTGTTCGCCAAGGACATCATCGACGCCGTGTACGAGCTGGAGCACATGGGCCTGCCGTTCTCCCGCACGCCGGAAGGCAAGATCGCGCAGCGCAAGTTCGGCGGCCACACCCGGGATTTCGGGAAGGCGGCCGTGGAGCGCTCCTGTTACGCGAAGGACCGCACCGGGCACATGATTCTGCAGACGCTGTACCAGCAGAACGTGAAAGCCGGCACGACGTTCTTCAACGAGTTCCACGTCACGGACCTGCTGATCGAGGATGGCCGCTGCCGGGGGCTGGTGGCGTACCACCTCGCGACCGGGGAGTTGCACACCTTCCACGCGAAAGCTGTCATTCTCGCGGCCGGCGGGTACGGGCGCATCTTCAAGATCACCAGTAACGCCCTGACGCTCACAGGCGACCTGATGAGCATCTACTACCGCAAGGGCCTGCCGCTGGAGGACATGGAGTTCTACCAGTTCCACCCGACGGGTCTGGCGAAGCTGGGCATCCTGGTCACGGAAGGCATCCGTGGTGAGGGCGGGATTCTGCGCAACGACAGTGGCGAGCGGTTCATGGAGCGTTACGCACCTACCATCAAGGACCTCGCGCCGCGTGACATCGTGTCGCGCTCGATCATCACCGAGATCCGTGAGGGCCGCGGGGTGGGCCGCGACAAGGACGCCGTGAACATCGACCTGACGCACCTGCCGCGCGAGGTGATCGAAGGCAAGCTCGCCGAGATCACGGACCTGGCCCGCACGTACCTGGGCATGGACCCGGTCAAGGACCTCGTGCCGATCCAGCCGACCGCGCACTACGCGATGGGCGGCATTCCCACGAACCTCGACGGCCTGTGCCTCAGCGACGGGTCCGGCGGCACCGTGGAGGGTCTGTACGCGGCCGGTGAGCAGGCCTGCGTGAGCCTGCACGGGGCCAACCGCCTGGGCACGAACAGCCTCGGGGACCTCGTGGTGTTCGGCCGCCGGGCCGGGATTGCTGCAGCGAAGTACGCCCGTCAGGCGGAGTACCCCGAAATGACCGAAGGGGCCGAGCGTGAAAGTCAGGATCTGTTCGAGCGGCTGCGCAGCGGCAGCGGCAAGGAGAATGCCGCGCTGATCCGCAAGGAACTGCAGGAATCCATGATGAACAACGTCGGGATCTTCCGCAACGGCAAGGATATGGCCGCGCAGGTTGAGGTGCTCAAGGAACTGAAAGCCCGCTACCAGAACGTCACGGTGTCCGATCCGAGCCGCCGCTACAACAGTGAACTGATCGAGGCGATGGAACTGGGCTTCATGCTTGACTGCGCCGAGGCCATGACGGCCAGCGCCCTGAACCGCACGGAGTCGCGCGGCGCGCACGACCGCGAGGATTACACCGAGCGGGACGACACCAACTGGCTGAAGCACACCATGGCGTACAAGAACCTCAACAACGACAACGACGTCATCATCGGGTACAAACCCGTGGCCCTCAAGGGGTTCACGCGGGCCTTTGAGCCCAAACCCCGCGTGTACTGACGTCCGTACCCGGGCCGGGGTTCTCCCGGCCTCTGGAAGGAACCCCAATGACCCAGACCCATGCACAAGCCAGCAGCGCGCCCGTCAGCGCGAGCGTGCCCATGCTGCAACTGAAAGTCAAAGTCCTGCGCTTCGATCCTGAAAAGGACAAGAAAGCCCACTGGAGCACGTACGACGTGGAAGCCCAGCCGGGCGACCGCGTGCTGGACGTCATCAACCACATCAAGTGGTACCTGGAGCCCAGCCTCACGTTCCGCCGCTCGTGCATGCACGGCATCTGCGGCAGTGACGCCATGCTCATCAACGGCCGCAACCGCCTGGCGTGCAAGACACTGGTGCGGGACGTGGCGAAAAACGGCGGGACCATCACCGTGGAACCCATCCGGGGCCTGAAGGTCGAAAAGGACCTGCTGGTCGACATGGATCCGTTCTTCGACTCGTACAAGGCGATCATGCCGTACTTCATCAACGAGTCTCCGGCGCCCGCCGCGGAACGCATCCAGTCCGAGGAGCATGCCGAGCGCATGGCCCACTCGAGCAACTGCATTCTGTGCGCGTGCTGCACCACCTCCTGCCCGATCTTCTGGGTGAACGGCTCCTACCTTGGGCCGGCGGCGATCGTGCAGGCGCACCGGTTCATCTTCGACAGCCGTGACGAGGCCACCCACCAGCGTCTGGCGATCATGAACCAGAACACCGGCGTGTGGCGCTGCCGCACGGCGTACAACTGCACTGAAGCGTGCCCGCGCGACATCCCGATCACGCAGCTGATCGAGGAAGTCAAACGCGCCGTGATGTACGCCCAGTCCTGAATCTCAGTTCTCCCTGCGGCCCCGCCCTCACCGGCGGGGCCGTGTTGTCCTCCCGTAGCGGGGGCGCAGGGTATCGTGACGCATGACCGGCGCCGTTCCTCTCTCCCCCGCCCCGCGGGTCATTCCCAGCGTGCCCGGCCCGCCCGTGCTGGGCAGCCTCACGCAGCTGTGGCCGCACCGGTTGCGGACATTCCTGACCCGCTGCCACGAAACGCACGGCCCGGTGTTCCATGTGACGGGTCTGGGGCGCACCATCACGGTGCTGGCCGGACCGGATGCGAACGTGTTCGCCATGAAAGAAGGGCACCGCGTGTTCCGGTCCAGGGAAGCGTGGCAGCCCAACGACCAGGCGTTTGGCGTGAACCGCTCCCTGATCAGCGTGGATGGCGAGGAGCACCGCGCGTTCCGCCGGGTGGAGGCCCGCACGTACACCCGCTCCTACCTGCTGGAGCGGCTGCGCCCGGCCCTGGCCGTCGTGGCCGAGGACCTCAGCGCGCTGCGTGCCGGTGACGCGCTGCCGGTCGCCGCGTTCTGCAAAGCAGTCATTACGGAACAACTGGCGCGTGTGGTGGTGAACGGCACCGCCCGCCCCTTCCTGCCTGACCTGCTGACCTTCGTGCAGACGACCCTGATGGTGCGCGTCACGCAGCAGCGCCCCGCCCTGGCCGAGCACCTGCCGGCGTTCCGCCGCGCCCGCACCCGTTCCCTGCGTATGGTGGAGGACCTGATCGACGAGCACCGCCGCCACACTCCTGAAACGGCCGGACGCGCCCCTGACCTCATCGACGACCTGCTGGCCGCGCAGGCAGCGGATCCAGCGTTCTGGTCGGACCTGGACGTGAGAATGGCAGCCATCGGGGCGTTCGTGGCCGGGATGGACACCGCCGCGAACACCCTCGCGTTCGTGCTGTACCGCCTGGGGCGCCACCCCGAATACGCCGTGGACCTCATGGCGGAAGCCGACCGGGTCTTCGCGGACGGCCCGCCCCATCCGGACGTACTGGCGGATCTGCCGCATCTGCACCGGTTCGTGCTGGAGTGCCTGCGCCTGCACCCGATAGCCCCGGCCCTCACGCGCACGCTGACGCAGGACGTGACGTTCGCGGGCTACACCATCCCTGCCGGTCGGCAGGTGATCATTGCCACGACCGTGCCTCACGGCCTGCCGGACTGCTACCCGGACCCGGCACACTTCGACCCGGACCGGTTCGCGCCGGGCCGCATGGAGCACCGGCGCCCGGGGGTGTTCGCCCCATACGGGGTGGGCACGCACGTGTGTGCCGGCAGCGGCATGGCGGAGGGCCTGATCCTGCTGAATCTCGCGGCCATCCTGCGCACCCTGGATCTCGAGGGGGACCCCACCTACCAGTTAAGGGAGGTGGCGCGGCCCACCGCGAGCCCCGATGACCGCCTGACGCTGCGGGTCCGGTCGGTCCGGCACCGGGCAGTCAGCCTGCTCGCCTGACCTGCCCAGGTCTGGACTGAACCGCAGAGCTGAGCGGCTCAGAGCGCGGGCGGGGGCAGCGTAAAGCTTCTGGTCGTGGCCGTGAGGAGGGGCGGCACGCAGCACGGGCCACCGGTCAGGGCCGCCGGCCGCCTGCCTTTCGGGGTCAGCCCCACAGACGCCTCGACCGGCCGCGCGGAGTTGACGCTCAGGGCCGGCTGTCTTGCCAGGCGCCTGTCCTCAGGTTGAGGCTGCCATGAACCGGGCTGCAGCCCACGGGGATTACCGGGCAAAGGCGATGATGAACTGTTCCTGCTCGGTCGTCTCGATGGCGTGGGGGCTGCGGGTCTCCCGCACGAGGTCGATGGCCTGCTGTGCATTCAGGCCCCCCTGGACGAGCAGGCACGCGGCGGTCAGGCCTGCGCGGCCCAGGCCGCCCCGGCAGTGCACCACGACACTCCGGCCGTCCAGCAGGGCCGTCATGAGCTCATCGATGTACGCCGTGAAATCCTGCAGGTTGCGTGGAGCCTGACCGTCAGGAATGGGGTAGGGCGCCACGGCCAGGGCATTCGCGTCGGCAGCGTCGTGATAACCGTCCATGCCGAGGAGGCTGAACTCGAAGTCCTCAATCAGCGGGGCGAGGACATTCACGCCCTGCTGCGCGAGCGTCCGGATGTCGTCGGTCACGCTGCGGTCGTGGGTAAGGCCCGGCTGGTACACGCTGGCGCCTTTCTTGCCGGGGGCGAACGTCAGGCCCAGCCGGCCCGGCCACAGCCCGGTGGGGATCCAGTCCACCCGGATAGGGTTCGTGACGCCGGTCACGCTGGGCTCCTGTCGCGGCGCGGCGTCACAGGTCTCCGGACGCCTGGAGCCAGCGGGCGGCGTCCAGGGCGTGGTAGGTGATGATTGCGTCCGCCCCGGCGCGGCGCATGCCGGTCAGGGTTTCCAGGACGGTCCGGCGTTCGTCCATGAACCCGGCCTGCGCGGCGGCCTTGATCAGGGCGTATTCGCCGCTGACGTTGTACGCCACGACCGGCAGGTCGAATTCGCGTTTCAGGAGGTTCAGGACGTCCAGGTACGCCAGTGCGGGTTTGACCATCAGGGTGTCAGCGCCCTGTTCGGCGTCCAGGCGCGCTTCGCGCAGCGCCTCGCGGTAGCCGCCGGCGGGATCCATCTGGTAGGTGGCGCGGTTGCCGACGCTGGGGGTGCTGCCGGCTGCGTCGCGGAACGGACCGTAGTAGGCGCTGGCGTATTTCACGGCGTAACTCATGATGGGCACGTGCGTGAAGCCGGCTTCGTCCAGGGCGGTGCGGATGGCGGCGACCTGACCGTCCATCATGGCGCTGGGGGCGATCACGTCGGCGCCCGCGCGGGCCTGCGAGACGGCGGTCTGTGCCAGCAGGTTCAGGCTGGCGTCGTTGTCGACGGTCCAGGCGTCCGGGCCGCTGAGGCCGGGGACTTCGCACAGGGGGCCGCAGTGGCCGTGGTCGGTGTATTCGCACAGGCAGGTGTCGGCAATCACGGTGATGCCCGGCACGGCCGCCTTGATGGCGCGAGTCGCCCGCTGGATGACGCCTTCGTCGGCGTACGCCTCCGTGCCCAGGGCGTCCTTGTGATCGGGGATGCCGAACAGGATGACGCTGGGAATACCCAGGCTCAGGGCGAGCGCGGCCTGCTGCACGGCGCTGTCGATGGAGTGGCGGTGCACGCCGGGCATGGTGCTGATCGGGGTGACGTCACTGCATTCGTGCACGAAGATGGGATGAATGAACTGGGTGGGGTGCAGCTGCACTTCGCGGGTCAGGGCGCGCAGGGCAGGTGTGCGGCGCAGGCGGCGGGGGCGGTCTCTCATGCCTTCACGCTAGCGCGTGTGTGGGGGGAGAAATGGCATCCGCCCCGGTGGGGGCCGGGGCGGGTTCCGGGTGCGCGGACGGGGTTACGCGGTGCCGAGGAGGCGGCGCACGGCGAAACGGATGCGGCCCAGGCTGCTGACGTCGTCGAAGGCGGTCAGGAGAATCTGGTTGCCGTGCGGGGTGAGGAGAACCGGGCCGCCGTCGACGTCCAGCAGGAGTTCCTGCCAGTCACCGGTGTTCAGATTGCTTTGCAGGCTGCCGATCACGGCGCGGCCGGCGGCGATCAGGGTGAGTTCGGCGGGGAGATTGGCTTCGTGCAGGCCGGCCTTGGCGATCACGCGGCCGTCCAGGTCGACCAGGGCGGTGTGTCGCACGCCGCGCACTTCCAGGAGGCTGTCGATCATGTGGTTTCCGGGCGGGGCAGGTTGAGGTCCAGGGCGACGCGGGCGAGGGTCTGCTGGGCGGTGCGGGTGTCGGTGCCGCGGGTCATGGCGGCGCCCAGGATGAAGTCGCCGGTGGTGACGGCCACGACTTCGACCCGTTCGCTGGTGAAGGCGATGCGGGTGACCTCGCCGGCGCCGAGGCGGCGGCCCGTGCGGTCAAGCTGGGTGCGTAGCGCGGCCAGTTCGGCTGCCATGCCGTCGCCGCCGTCACCGTGGGATTCGAGGGCGAGGCCGTCCGGGCCGACGACGGCGGCAGCGATCACGCCGGGCAGGGTGCGCAGGGGGTCGAGGATCACAGCTGGGCCTCCAGTTTGCGGGCGGTATCGCGGCCGTACAGTCGGGCCTGGCCGAGGTTGCCGCGGCCGTCGACGGCGAGCAGCAGGAAGTAGTCGCTCTTGATGGGGTGCAGGTAGACGCTGAGGCGTTCGCCACGCAGGTACAGTTCACGGGGCTGCCCGCCCTGGAGGGTGTCGGTGTACACGGTCTGAGTAACGCGGTACAGGCCGGCGTGTTCGGCGATCAGGAGGCTGAGGTCGGCGTCCAGGGTCGCGTGGCCTTCGATGAGCAGGCCGTCCAGTCCGCCAATGGCGGCGGCCCAGGCGCCGTCGACGTCCTTCACGAGTTGCGTGAGTTGGTCAAGCATGTGGGGTCATGATATGCCGCGCCAGGGTCGGGGGTACCGGGGGCGTCTGGGGGGGTGCGGCCCGGCAGGTCCGGCTGACTGGCTGCTGTCTCCGGCGGGGGCAGTCTGGAGGGGGTCCGGGGGGCGCCGGTGTTCGGTGTGGTGCGGGGTTTCGGGCTATAATAGGGGCATTGAGGAATCCGATTCTATTACGCTTTAGACATAATTCTGTGGTAGAATCAATGCATTCCCGGAACGGCCGGGCCTCGACATTCCGGACTGGGGCGGCAGAGCAGCGCCGCCGCAGCCACACGACTGGAGCCACATGACTGGAATCTATCCCGTTGACATCACCAGTGAAGTCAAGACCAACTTCATCAACTACGCCATGAACGTGATCGTGGACCGCGCGCTGCCCGACGTGCGCGACGGTCTGAAGCCCGTGCAGCGCCGAATCATGTACGCCATGATGCTCGAAGGCCTGTATGCCAACCAGAAGCACGCCAAAAGTGCCTCGGTGGTCGGCGAGGTCATGAAAAAGTACCACCCGCACGGCGACTCGTCCATCTACGACGCCATGGTCCGCCTGGGCCAGTGGTGGAACATGCGCTACCCCCTGGTGCACCCCCAGGGAAACTTCGGTTCCATTGACGGTGACCCGCCCGCCGCCATGCGTTACACCGAAGCCCGCATGACCAAGGTCGCCGAGGAAGTCCTCGCCGACCTGGAGAAGAAAACCGTCGATCTGAAGCCCAACTACGACGAAACCACCGAGGAACCAAGCGTGCTGCCCAGCGCAGTGCCGAACCTCCTGATCAACGGGGCGTCCGGAATCGCGGTGGGCATGGCGACGAACATTCCGCCGCACAACCTCACCGAGATCTGCAACGGGCTGCTGGCCCTGATCGACGACCCGGCCATCGGCCTGGACGACATGATGACCCACGTGCAGGGCCCGGACTTCCCCACGGGCGGACGCATCAGCCGCGCCGGGATCCGTGAGGCCTACGCCACCGGTCACGGCGGCCTGAAGGTGCGCGGCAAGGCCCGTATCGACGAGAAGAACGGCCGCACACAGATCATCATCAGCGAGATTCCGTACCAGGTGAACAAGACCAACCTGATCCAGACGATCAGCGCCATGTACAAAGCCGGGAAGATTCCGGACATCGCCGCGTTGCGCGACGAGTCCGACCGCAAGGACCCGGTCCGGATCGTGATCGACCTGAAACGCGGAGCAATTCCCACCCTGGTCCTGAACCAGCTGTACAAGTACACGCAGCTGCAGGGCACCTTCACGGTCATCAACCTCAGCATCGTGAACGGCGAGCCGCGCGTGCTGCCCCTGATCGACACCATGCGCTACTTCCTGGAGCACCGCCGGGACGTCGTGACACGGCGCACGCAGTACGAGCTTGACAAGGCGATGGAACGGGCCCACATCCTGGAAGGCCTGCTCAAGGCGCTCGATCACATCGACGAGGTCATCAGCCTGATCCGCGCGAGCAACACGGGCGCCGAGGCACGTGACTCGCTCATGGCGCGCTTCGGCCTGACCGAGGTGCAGTCCCAGGCCATCCTGGATATGCGTCTGCAGCGCCTCGTGGGCCTGGAGCGCGAGAAACTGCAGGGCGAATACGACGAACTGCAGAAGGCCATCACGTTCCTGCGCTCGATTCTGGGTGACGAGAAGCTGCTGTGGCGCGAGATCAAGAAGGAAATCCGGCACGTGCGTGACAGCTACGGCGACGAGCGCCGCAGCACCATCACGCTGCTCGAAGAGGACATCAGCAAGGAGGACCTGATCGCGGTGGAGGACATGGTGATCACCATGACCAAGGCCGGGTACCTCAAGCGCACGAAGCTGGACGCCTACCGCGCGCAGAGCCGCGGCGGGCGCGGCGCGAGCGGCGGCAAGCTGCGCGAGGAGGACGTGAATACCCGCGTGTTCGTGGGCTCCACCCATGACTACCTGCTGTTCTTCACCGACCAGGGCCGCGTCTTCCACGAGAAGATCTACGACCTGCCCGAAGCCGGCCGTGACGCGAAGGGCACGCACATCCGCAACCTGCTGCCCGGCCTGCGTGAGGAGGAGAACGTCGCCTCGGTGCTGAGCGTGAGGGGCTTCGATGAGGAGGGGTGCTTCATCTTCGCGACCCGCAAGGGCATCGTGAAGAAGACCCTGATCACGGACTACGGGAACATCACGTCCGCAGGTCTGATCGCCATCAACCTGCAGCCCGGTGACGAGCTGATCAGCGTTGGTCTGGTGCTGGACGGTGATCACGTGGTGCTGGCCACGCGCAACGGCAAGGCCATGCGTTTTGAGAGCAGTGAGGTGCGTGACACGGGCCGCGCCACCCAGGGCGTGATCGGTATCCGTCTGCGTGATGGTGAGGACGACGCGGTGGTCAGCATGGCACTGGTGCCCGGCAGTGACGTGGACAGCGAACTGCTGGCGGTCAGTGAGTGCGGGCTGGGCAAGCGCACGCCTGTGGGCGATTACCCCGCCAAGGGGCGCGGCGGTATGGGTGTCATCACGCTGGACGTGACGGAGAAGACCGGGAAGCTCGTGACGCTGGCGCGCGTGGCTGGAAACGAGGAACTGATGGTGCTGACGGAGAAGGGCACCGTCATCCGCACGCGTGTGGAGGAGGTCCGCGTAACGGGCCGGAACGCTCAGGGCGTGAAGGTGATCAACATTGCCGAGCGTGACAGTGTGATCAGCGCCTTCCCGATCCGCCGCGAGGACGAACTCTAAGGTCTGTCGGGACGCAAGGGGCTGGTCAACGCCAGCCCCTTTTCTGTTCCTCCCTCCGAACGAATGAGCACCCGGTGAGTCCTGAGACAAACGTCCCGGAGCGGTTTTTATCGTCTGACGGGCCATCTGTGAGAGCCACCAGACCCGGTCGATCTGTGACCTGAACACTGATTAAAGAAACAAAAGTGTTTACAAAAAAGTGATTTTCGGTTACACTGTAAGCACGTCGGGAATGGGGCCCAGTGCCCACTCCTCCCGGCTCCTCCCCCACCCTCATCCGCCCAAGGAGGCGAAACGAATGATCAGCACCAACACCCGGACCTTCGTGGACACCGTGACCTACCGCCCCGGCGCCGTCATCCTCTACCCCGGCAAGAGCGACATGCTCTACCGCGTCGCCTCCGGCCTCGTGCGCGTGCACACCATGGACGACGATGGCAACGGCCTGACCCTGCGCTACGTCAAGCCCGGCGAGTACTTCGGCGAGGAAGCCCTCGCTGGCGTGAACCGCGCCTACTTCGCCGAGGCCGTCACCGACTCCTCCATCGACGTGATCAACCCCGCCCTGATGAGCGCCGAGGACAACCTGCACGTCACCACCCACCTCGTGCGGACCCTCGAACGCGCCTACGAAAGCATCTACCGCCTCGTGGGCAAGCGCCTGCGCGCCCGCATCGCCGGTGAACTGCTGGAACTCAAGGACACCGCGCTGGCCACGCAGCTCGACAGTGGCGAGACCATGATCTACGCCACGCACGACGAACTCGCTGCTGCCGTCGGCTCTGTGCGCGAAACCGTGACCAAGGTCGTCGGAGAACTGTCCCGCGAAGGCGTGATCAGCGCCGGCTACGGCAAGATCACCCTCAAGAACGAAAGCGCGCTGCAGCAGATCGCTGCCGCCTGAGTCTTTCCTTCCAGACCGCCGCACCCCCACCCGGGTGCGGCGGTTTCTTGTGGGGGCCCACCTGTCCACGCTGTTTCTGTACATGTGACACGAATCCTGGACGGTTGGCATTCCCAGCTGACCCCACCTGTGCTTAGACTCAGCCGATGACCCAGACCTACACCCCCGACCGCCCCCTGCGCGTCGCCGTGATCGGCAGCGGCCCCAGCGGTATCTTCGCCACCGAGGCGCTCCTCAAGCAGACCGACCTGCCCGTCGAGGTGGACGTCTACGACCGCCTGCCCACCCCGTACGGCCTCGTCCGCTACGGCGTCGCGCCCGATCACCTCACCATCAAGAGCGTCACCCGCGGCTTCGAGAAAACCCTGAGTGACCCGCGCGTGCGCTTCCTGGGCAATGTCGAATTTGGCCGAGACCTGACCCACGACGACACCGTCGCCCACTACGACGCCGTGATGTACACCGTCGGTGCCAGCAGCGACCGCAGACTGGGCATCCCCGGCGAGGACCTCGAAGGCAGCATGAGCGCCACTGAATTCGTCGCCTGGTACAACGGTCACCCGGACGCCGCCACGCGCGACATGGTGCTGCACGCCAGCGGCGTGGCCGTGGTGGGCGTTGGCAACGTGGCGCTGGACGTCAGCCGGATCCTCGTGAAAACCACGCAGGAACTCCACGAGAGTGACATCGCCGCGCACGCCCTGAGCGCCCTGGAAGGCAGCCACGTGCGGGACGTGTGGATCCTCGGCCGCCGCGGGCCCGCGCAGGCGGCGTTCACCACCAAGGAACTGAGGGAGTTCGGGGAACTCAGCGACGCCGAACCCGTCGTGCACAGTGAAGAGATTGCCCTGAGCCCTGAGGCGGAAGCGGCCATCACCGACAACACCAAGAAGAAGAACGTCGAGGTGCTGCGCGAATTTGCCGCCCACCAGTCTGAAGGCAAACTGCGGCGGGTGCATCTGCGCTTCCTGGTCTCTCCGGTCGAGATTCTCGATGACGGGCACGGCCACGTGGGCGGCCTGAAGGTGGAGCGCAACCGCTTGGACGAGCACGGCAACGCCGTCGGCACCGGCGAGTACGAGGTGCTGCCTGTGCAGATGGTGCTGCGCTCCGTCGGGTACCGCGGCGTGGCGCTGCCCGGCGTGCCCTTCGACGAGAAGCGAGGCGTGATCGCCAACACCGACGGCCGCGTGGACGGCCGCGCCGGCGAGTACACCGCCGGGTGGATCAAACGCGGTCCCAGCGGCGTAGTCGGCACCAACCGCAAGGACGCGACGGACACCGTCGCGCACCTGCTGGCCGACGCGAGGGAAAGCCGGCTGCCCGGCGCGGCGCATCCCACCCGCACTGCTGTGGACGCCCTGCTGGCCAGCCGGGGGGTCAGGGTGTACTCGTTCGCGGACTGGCAGGTCCTTGACGCCCACGAAGTGGCCGCCGGCAAGGCGCAGGGCCGCCCGCGCGCGAAGGTCGTCCACCGTGAAGTGATGCTCGGCCACCGCAAAGCCTGACCTTCAGAACGCAGGGTCCCTGCCCGATTGCGGCGGGGACGTTTCATGGCTTGGCGCTCTGGCATACTCAGCACGCATGACAGCCTCCCTGCACGCAGACGTTCTGGTGATCGGCGCGGGCCCGGCCGGCCTGCACGCGGCCTTTTACGCCGCATGGCGCGGCCTGCGCGTCCGGCTTCTGGAAGCGCGCAGCGAGCCCGGCGGGCAGCTGAGCGCCCTGTACCCTGACAAACGCGTGTACGACGTGCCGGGCCTGCCGGCCACCCCGGCGGCGCAGGTGGTGCAGGCCCTGGTGCGTCAGCTGGACGGGCTGGACGTGACCCTGCACCTGCACACCTCCGCGCGCGACCTGCGCCGCGCGGAACACGGGTGGCAGGTCACGGCCGACACCCCGCACGGCACGCAGGCCTTCACTGCCGCCGCGGTGGTCCTGGCGCCCGGACTGGGCGCCCTGCGACCCCGCGACGCACGTGTCCCCGGTGAGCACGCGGACGTCCGCACGGACCTGCCAGACCCCACCACCCTCACCGGCCGCCGGGTGCTGGTGGTGGGCGGCGTGCCGCAGGCCACGCGCGCCGCGCTGGAACTCGTTCAGGCAGGGGCGGCCGTCACGCTCACGCACCGGCGCGTGGGTTTTCGGGGCAGCCCCGCCGAACTCGCCGCCCTGGAGCAGGGGCAGGCGCAGGGGCAGTTGCAGGTGCTTGCCCCCGCCACGCTGAACGCCCTGACGCCCGGCGGCGCGCAGCTGACCGTGCAGGGCGAGCTGACCGCAGTGCCAGCCGACACGGTCCTGATCCTGAACGGGTACCTGCCGGACCTCACGCCGCTTCAGGCGTGGCCGCTGAACTGGCAGGGGGAGTACATCCCGGACGGCCCGGGGGGCCACACGTCCCTTGAGGGCGTCTTCGTGGCCGGGGACGTCGCCCAGTCCGCCCAGGCGTTCAAGCTGATCTCGGTCGGGCTGGCGCAGGCCGCGGTGGCGGCCAATCACGCCGCGCATCACGCGAATCCAGAGCTGCGTGTCCGGCCCGGGCACTCCAGCGAGAAGCGCCTGAGTTAGGGCCCAGACGGACCCGGCGTGAGCTGGCTCTAACTGATCAGGCCGGTATGCCTGCGGGGACGCAGGCCCTGCTGGCGCACCATGGTGCGCACCTCCTGGCACCGGCAGCCGCGGTAGGTGCACAGCAGCGCCTCTGGATCCCGGTTCAGGAGGCGCACCGTGCCGTCCACAAGGTCCCTCACGCGGTACAGCCTGAGCGTGCAGGCCCCCACCTGAACGCTGCGGGCCCGCAGGTGCACCTCAGGCGCGAGGTTGTCGAAGTCCGCCGAGCAGTTGGGGAACGCCGTGGGGACCACCTGACCGTCCAGGGGCACATACCGGGTGAGCAGCGGCATGCCGGCCAGGTGCTCGCCGTAGTGCACGCTGGTGTTGCTGCCGAAATCCACGCCCATCAGCAGCGCGTACCCGTCGAGGTCGTACAGGGCGCCAACGGGCTGGTACGGGCTGCTGAGGGACTGCGCCTCGGTAACCCGCCCGGCCTCCTGACCGAGCGCGATGAAGCTCAGCGTGGGGTGAAATGACCGGCGCGCCTCGGGCCGCTCCACGAGTTCCTGCGGCACGCGGCCGATGTCGCGGCTGACGCGTGAGTCGCGGTGGAAGCGGGCGCTTGTTGTGGCGGCTGGCCGGGACAGCAGCGTGCTGTACGTGAACGCCGGGGCGACCACGGTGGCGGCCGCCTGGCCCAGGGCGTCAACTACGGTGCGGGCGCCGCCGTCAAGGGTGCCGAACGATTTCAGGCTGGCGTGAACAATGACGTGCTGCGTGCCGTTCAGCCCGAGTGCCCGCAGTCCCTCGTCCAGCTCGGCGGGGCTCACGGGCGGTCGGCGCAGCAGGTTCAGCACGCCCTCAGTCTACTCCTGTGGCCCCCGCACGTCCGTGAGATGAGAACGCCGCAGAACAGACCAGGGCGGCGCGCAGGCTGAAGCTGCGCGCCGCCCTGCCGGGACTGGCTTTACTTCACGAAGAGCATCTGGCGGTAGGTGGGCAGCGGCCAGTGCTGCTCCGCGACAACCTTCTCGAGACGGTCGGCGGCCTTGCGGACGGCGGTCATGGCCGGAAGCACGTGGTCACGCATGTGGTGCGCCTTCTCGTGCACCTCGTCGCCGCCGGTGGCGGCGTTCTGCTCGCTGAGGGCGCTGACCGCGTCGAACAGTTCGTCCGCGGCGGCTTCCACCTCGGCGGCCACGGCCGTCACGGCGCGGCTGCTTCCGGCGGCGTGCAGTTCGGACAGGTACTTCACGGCGGCAGGGAGGATCATGGTGCGCGCCATGTACTCGGTGGTTTCACCCTCGATGTTCACCGTCTTGAAGTAGATGTCGTACATGATTTCCTGGCGGGCGGCCAGTTCGCGGTCACTCAGGACCTGGAATTTCTCGAACAGCGTCTGGTTCTTGCCGTCGGTCAGGTGCTCCACGGCGTCCAGGGTCGTGCGCAGGTTCAGCAGGCCGCGCTGGTGCTCGGCTTCCTGATGCCATTCGTCGCTGTACCCGTCGCCGTTGAACACGATGCGCTTGTGCTTGCTGTAGGTGGCCTTCACGATGTCGGCGACGGCGGCGTTCAGGTCGTCGCCCGCGTCAAGCTTGGCTTTCAGTTCGGCGCTGAGTTCACTGACGGCGTCTGCCACGATGGTGTTCAGCACCGTGATCGGGAACGAGATGCTCTGGCTGCTGCCGGCCGCGCGGAACTCGAACTTGTTGCCGGTGAAGGCGAACGGGCTGGTGCGGTTACGGTCGCCGGCGTGGCGGGGCAGGGGCGGCAGGACGCTTGTACCCAGGCCGAGCAGTCCGGCTTCGGCGCCACGGCCACCCTGGCCGCTTTCCAGGCGGTCAAAGATGTCGCTCAGTTCACTGCCCAGGAAGATGCTGATGATGGCGGGCGGCGCCTCGTTGGCCCCCAGGCGGTGGTCATTGCTGGCGCTCGCGACACTGATGCGCAGCAGGTCCTGGTGGTCGTCCACGGCCTTGATCACGGCAGACGTGAAGAACAGGAACTGAAGGTTCTCGTGGGGCGTGTCGCCGGGCTCGAGGAGGTTCTCACCGGCGTTGGTGCTCATGCTCCAGTTGCAGTGCTTGCCCGATCCGTTCACGCCTGCGAAGGGTTTCTCGTGCAGCAGGGCCACGAGGCCGTAGCGGCGGGCGGTGTTGCGCAGCACCTGCATGGTCAGCTGCTGGTGATCGGCGGCCACGTTGCTGTCCTCGAAGATCGGCGCGATCTCATACTGACCGGGCGCGACCTCGTTGTGACGGGTCTTGACCGGGATGCCCAGCGCGTACAGCTGCGTTTCGGCGTCCGTCATGAAGCTCAGGACCCGGTCGGGAATCGCGCCGAAGTAGTGATCTTCGAGTTCCTGGCCGCGCGGGGGCTGCGCACCAAAGAGGGTGCGGCCCGTCATGACCAGGTCGGGCCGGCGGTAGTAGTACTCCTCGGCGATCAGGAAGTACTCCTGCTCGGCGCCCAGGGTGCTGCTCACGCGGGTGCCCTCGCTGGCCCCGAAGAGTTTCAGCGCGGGCGTCACTGCCTTGTTCAGGGCTTCGACGCTGCGCAGCAGGGGCGTTTTGGTGTCCAGCGCCTCGCCGGTCCAGCTGGCGAAGGCCGTGGGGATGCACAGGGTCGCGCCGTTGGCGTGCCGCATGATGAACGCGGGGCTGCTGGCGTCCCAGGCGGTGTAGCCGCGCGCTTCGAAGGTGGCGCGCAGCCCGCCTGAGGGGAAGGAGCTGGCGTCCGGCTCCGCCTGGATCAGTTCCTTGCCGGTAAACGCAGCAATCGCGGCGCCGTCCCCGTTGGGGGACACGAAGGAGTCGTGCTTCTCGGCGGTCGCGCCGGTCAGGGGGTGGAACCAGTGGGTGTAGTGCGTTGCCCCTTTCTCCATCGCCCAGGTCTTCATGGCGAGGGCGACGGTATCCGCGATCCCCGGGTCGAGCGTCGCGCCGCGTTCCAGCGTGGCCTGCAGGCTCTTAAAGATGGGCTTGCTCAGGCGGGCCTTGAGCTGCTCCAGGGTCAGGACGTCGCTGGCGTACACGTTGCTCACGATGTCGTGGGGGGTGGCGCTCGCGGTGTCCGTGCGCCAGTTGCGCGCGGCGGAAATCACGTCGAAGTCATGGTTCATGTCGCTCCCTGGTGCCCGGCGGGACGGGGTGGTGCGGCGCGCTGGCATCCCTGATTTCACGCCGCTTCCGTGACCCGCTGGGTGTTCTCAACCGTGAGTATAGGAGCCTGTCATTAAGACGGTCAACGCATTCTTCTGAACAACATGCGATTTTTAGCAGGGGTGTCCCGACTGGGTGGCCTTCATATTGCAGAATGTCATCAATTCTCTCCTCAGGTTCCCGATTGAGAGTGAACAATCTGCACGGCTCGCCTCGACAGGGCACAGACCGTAGCATTTCGAAATGAGAGACCGGACCTTTGCGGAGGTCCTGAAGGCTCACGCCCCGGAGGTTTATTCCGTCATGACGCCCCAACCCACCACCCCGCCCACCGCCGAACAGATCCTGCGCCTGCTTCAGGACGCAGAAGTCAAATTTCTCCGCCTTCAGTTCACGGACATCCTCGGTACCACCAAAAACGTGGAGGTGCCCAAGTCCCAGTTCGCCAAGGCACTCAACGGCGACGTTACCTTCGACGGCAGCGCCGTGGAGGGCTTCACCCGCGTGGAGGAGTCCGACATGCTGCTGCGCCCGGACCTCAGCACGTTCCTGATCTACCCGCAGTTCTCCCGTGAGGAAGGCGAACGCGGCAAGGTCGCGCGCCTGATCTGCGACGTGACCCTGCCCGACGGCGCGCCCTTTGAAGGAGACCCCCGGCAGGTCCTGAAGCGTCAGATTGCCCGGGCCCAGACGCTGGGGTTTGAAATGTTTGTGGGAACCGAACCGGAATTCTTCCTGTTCGAGCGCACGTCCTCCGGGACAGGCAGCACTGTCACGCATGACCGGGCCGGGTACTTCGACCTGGCCCCCATCGACAAGGGCGAACGCATCCGCCGGGAGATCACGAACAAACTTGTCGAGATGGGCTTCGAGATTGAGGCCGCGCACCATGAGGTCGCCCCGGGACAGCATGAGATCGACTTCCGGTATGCGCCTGCCCTGGAAACCGCAGACCGCATCGCCACCTTTAAATTCGTGGTGAAACGTGTGGCGCTGGAGTACGGGTTGCTGGCCAGCTTCCTGCCCAAACCCATTCCCGGCGTGAACGGCAGCGGCATGCACTGCCACCTGAGCCTGTTCAAAGGTGGCGTGAATGCGTTCGCGGACCCGGCGGGTGAGCACGGCCTGTCCCGTACGGCAGAGCAGTTCATTGCAGGGCTGCTTGATCACGCGGGCAGCATGGCGGCCATCACCAACCCGCTGGTGAACAGTTACAAGCGTCTGGTGCCGGGCTTTGAGGCGCCCGTGAACGTCGCGTGGAGCACGAGCAACCGCTCGGCGCTGATCCGCATTCCGGCCAAGCGTGGGAACTCCACCCGGGCGGAAGTCCGCATGCCCGACCCCAGCTGCAATCCGTACCTGGCGCTCGCGGTCATGCTGGCCGCGGGCCTGGACGGCATCGAACAGAAGATGGAACCTGCACCCGCCATTCAGCGCAACATCTTCCGCATGACGGTGCGCGAGAAGCGTCACCACCGCGTGAAGGAACTGCCCACCGACCTGCGTGAGGCGGTGGATGAGCTCGAAAAGGATGATGTGATCCGCCGGGCCCTGGGCGAGCACGTCCTGGATCATTTCGTGGAAGCGAAGCGCGCAGAGTGGCGGGAGTACAGCGCCGCGGTGCATGCCTGGGAACTGGAACGCTACCTCGATCTGATCTGAGTCCGGCAGCCCCGGAAACCCGGTCGGCACAGTTCATGAAGTGGGGGTGTCTGCGGTGAGGGCCACCTCCATCCTGACCTCCTGAGCACCCCAGGGTGGGGTGGGGGTTGCGGGGAAACCGCTGTCAGACGCAATGCGGTGGTCGTTCAGGTCTTTCGTTCCTGAGGGACCTGCCGGGGACAGGCCCTCGGGCCAAGCCGTGCAGGCTACCAGCACCGATATAAATGCAAAGAGAGATTTCTCGTCCTGGAAGGGAATGATCTGCTCACGTGCGGCCTCTGCCGGAGCCGCGGACGTGTGCTGATCAGGTGGTGTGCCCTTGCGCGGGGGTGCTGGCAGGCGAGTCAATCCCGTACCAGCGTCCGGAGATGGCGCAATCAGGTTGCTAATTCGATTCACCCGTTAGCAATAATCTTTGCCTGTCAGGGTTCTTATCCGGGAATCATTTCAAGTTCATTCGTGAGTGGCGCATTGACAGACTTTAAAGGCGCACCTAGAATTGCGGCATCTCTACACCGCACCTCGGGCACAAGGCTGGCCCGCGGCGCATTCATACCCGGAGGATTCATGAAGAAAAGCGCTCTGACTCTGTCTGTTCTCGCCGCCCTGGCCCTGGGAACCGCGTCCGCCCAGACCACCATCAAGATTGCCACCCTCAGCCCCCTGTCCGGCGGCCAGAGCGACCTGGGCACCCAGATCCGCAACGGCGCCCAGCTGGCCGTGAACGAATACAAGGCGCAGTTCAAGAAACTCGGCTTTGACCTCGTCCTTGTCCCCTACGACGACCAGGCTGACCCCGCCACCGGCACCGCAGCCGCGCGCAAGATCGCCGCGGACCGTCAGATCCTCGCGGTGGTCGGCACCCTGAACAGTGGCGTGGCCATCCCCGCCAGCGCCGCCCTGCAGCCCAGCAAGGTCGCCCTGGTGAGCCCCGCGAACACCGCCAACCAGGTCACGGACCGCAACCTCAGCAACATGAACCGTATCGTTGCCCGTGACGACGCGCAGGGCCCCGCCGGCGCGAACTTCATCAGCGGCAACCTGAAAGCCAAGAAGGTCTACGTCCTGAACGACAAGACCGCCTACGGCGAAGGCCTGGCGAAAGAAGTCGAGAAGGCCCTGAAAGCCAAAGGCGTCAGCGTCGTGGCGAACGAAGGCACCGAGGAGAAGAGCGACTTCTCCAGCATCGTTGCCAAGATCAAGCTTCAGCGCCCCGACGCCATCTACTTCGGCGGCATCTACAACCAGGTGGGCGTGTTCATCAAGCAGCTGCGTGAAGCCGGCCTGACCACCCCTGTGGTGGGCGGCGACGGCCTCGACAGCGGCGAGCTGCCCGTGATCGTGGGCAGCGCCAACGCCAACAACATCTACTTCACCACGGTGGCCGCGCCCATCAGCGCGCTGCCCGCGGCGAAAGTCTTCGCCGCAAGCTACAAGAAGACCTTTAACGACGACGCCCAGGGATTCGGCGCCTTCGGGTACGACGCTGCGAAAGTTGTGGTGCAGGGCGTGCTGAACGCCGTGCGTGCCAACGCCAACAAGGTGCCCAGCCGCGCCCAGGTGGAAACCGCCATCCGTAAGGGCAGCTTCACGGGCCTGCTGTCCGGCAACGTCAGCTTCAACTCGGCCGGTGACCGCAAGGCCGCCACCCTGTACGTGATGAACGTCACCGATGGGCAGTTCAAGCTCAGCACCTCTGTTCCGGTCAAACCCGTCAAGCAGTAAATGGCTCCGGGAGGTGCGTGTATAGACGCACCCTCCCGCCCAGCCTCCCACCACCCCGTACCATCCTGGGGCCGGGCCGCGCGCCCGGCCCTTGTCGTGACACGCGCCGCCTACAGCGGCCCGTTGATCGGTGGGGCCGGACACCTTTCCCGCGGTGATGGCGTGGAAACGCTAGCATCCGGGCTGACTGACGCAAAACTGACCGATTGCCCAGCTATGCCTTCACGAGTTCACTCGTGCCGCTGACCGTGTCGTTCTTCCGCTTCCTGTGGCGCCCCGTCTTCCCTGCCCCTTCCTGGCCTGCGCCCCCACCCCATGAAAGGAGTTGAGTTTCCTTGGAACAATTGTCCACTCTGCTGCCCTTCCTGGCGAACGTGATCGTCGGGGGGCTCGTGCTGGGCTTCGTGTACGCCATCATCGCGCTGGGCTACACGATGGTGTACGGCGTCCTGCAACTGATCAACTTCGCTCACAGCGAGGTGTTCGTCACCGGCGCGGTGGTGGGCTTCGAGGTGTTCCGCGTGCTGAAGGACTCCAGCATGAACGGTTACCTGAAGCTGATCATCGCGCTGCTGGCCGCCATGCTGGTCTCGGGCCTGCTGAACGTCATCATTGAGCGCCTTGCGTACCGGCCGCTGCGAGGCGCGCCGAAACTGGTGCCTCTGATCACCGCCATCGGCGTGTCCCTGATTCTGCAGGACGTGCTGCGCGTTCTCGAGGGCTTCCAGGGCCGCTTTGACCTGACGTACACCCTGCCTGCCGGATTCGCCGGGAAGTTCTGCGGCCCCGAGAGCAGCTGCGCTGGCCTGGGACAGTTCCTGGTCCGCATCGGCATCGACCTTCAGCTCAAGGACGTGATCCTGGTCATCGTGTCCCTGCTGAGTCTCGCGGTGCTGAACTACATCGTGAACCGCACCCGCATGGGTAAAGCCATTCGCGCCGTGGCGCAGGACCGGGTGACCGCAGGCCTGATGGGCATCGACGGCAACCGCATGATCAGCGCCACCTTCCTGATCGGCGGGGCGCTCGGCGGCATCAGCGGCGTGCTGTTCGGCATGAAATTCGGTACGATCAACGCCTACAGCGGCTTCATTCCCGGTGTGACGGCCTTCACGGCCGCAGTGCTGGGCGGCATCGGCTCCATTCCTGGCGCGGTGCTCGGCGGGCTGCTGCTGGGCGTGCTGGAGAAACTGATCGGCGTGTTCAACGTGTTCGGCGACCTGCTGGGCATCAAGAACCTCGCCGTAATTGACGATTCGTACAGCAAGCTCGGGGCGTTCATTGCGCTGGTGCTGATCCTGATCTTCAAACCGACCGGCCTGCTGGGCAAAAGTAACGTGGAGAAAGTATGACCGTCGCGACCGCCCGACCTGCGCGGCCTGCCGCGCCCGACCGGACCATCTTGCTGCTGCTGTTCTTCGTGATGACCAGCGCCGCCCTGCTCGTCTCCCACAACGGCGAGCTGCTTGAACAGCTCGGTGGCCTTGGGCGCACGCTGCGCAACCCCATCGTGGAAGCCCTGATGGTCAGCCTGTTCCTGGCCAACATCCTGTTCGCCCACCTGTGGCGCGCCGCACCCTGGGCAAAGGCGCTCGTGGGGATCGGCAGCCTGCTGTTCGTGCTGCCCATGGCTGGCCGGGAGGACACCAGCCTCCTGGACCTCAGTATCCAGATCATGATCTTTGCCGCGCTGGCGCTGGGCCTGAACATCGTGGTGGGCCTCGCGGGCCTGCTGGACTTGGGCTACGTGGCCTTCTTCGCCGTGGGTGCCTACGCCTGGGGCATCTTCGCCAGCCCCCGCTTCGGCGAGGTCCTGCGGTACTACGGGGAGAACCCGGGCGCCACGAACGCCGGGACGCTCGCCATGGGCATCGTCCTGACGCTCGTCACTGTGGCGAGCCTGGTGGTCATCAGCCGCCACAACCGGCGCCGCGCACCGACCCCCGCCACGGCCTGGAGCTTCCGCCTGGCCAGCGTCGGTCTGGTGGCCGGCGTGATCCTGACCATCCGGTCGATTCTGGTGCTGCTGTCCACCCGGGCCGACAGCCTGGCGAACGGCATTGACCCGGGCTTCTTCTGGCTGTTCCTGGCGCTGAGTATCTTCGCTGCGGCCGTGGTGGGTGTCCTGATCGGCCTGCCGGTCCTGAAACTCAAGGGCGACTACCTGGCCATCATCACGCTGGGCCTTGGTGAAGTGATTCGCGTGCTGGCGAACAACCTCGCGCTGTACTCGGCCGGCTCGCAGGGCATCACCCCCATCAAGAGTGCGTCCGTGCCGTGGTTTGACGCGATGGCCGGCGCGCTGGGCTTCACCGAGGACCAGTACTACCTGCTGTTCCTGTATGCGCTGGTGCTTGTAATGATCGGCGTGATCCTGCTCGTGAACGTCCGCCTGGACAAAAGCCGCATCGGCCGCGCCTGGATCGCCATCCGTGACGATGAGATTGCCGCGCAGGCCATGGGTGTGCCCCTGATGCAGACCAAACTGATCGCCTTCGCCACCGGCGCGAGCTTCGCCGGGGTGATGGGCATGATCTTCGCAGCCAAGCAGCAGTTCATCAGCCCCGAGAGCTTCGTCCTGAACCAGAGCATCGCGATTCTGTCCATGGTGATTCTGGGCGGCATGGGCTCCTTCCCCGGCGTGATCCTGGGCGCCGCCGTGGTCACCCTGCTGAACCTGCGCATCCTGCCGGGTCTGGGGGAAGCCACGGCGAACCTCGGCATTCCGCAGCAGGTGAACCCCGGGCAGCTGCAGCGCCTGATCTTCGGCGCGATCCTCGTGGCCATGATGCTCCTGCGTCCAGAAGGGTTGCTGCCCAGCCGCAGACGACAACTGGAACTGCATAACGATGACAACCAGGAAGACGAAAGTGCGCAGGGCAACGCGGGCGCACTGAACAGCGCAAGCGGCGACGTGTACAGCGCCGGGTTCGCTCCGGCGAAGGAAAATGACAAGGCGGGGGGCAGCAGGTGAGCGGCAACATACTTGAAGTGGCGGGCGTCACGAAGGTCTTCGGCGGCCTGACTGCCGTGAACGACGTGACCATGGACATCCCTGACCGCAGCATCGTCAGCGTGATCGGGCCGAACGGGGCGGGGAAAACCACGTTCTTCAACATGATCACCGGCATCTATGAGCCCACGCGCGGCACCATCCGCCTGGGCGGCCGGGAACTCGTGGGGCTGCGCCCCGACCAGGTGACGGAAGCCGGCATTGCCCGCACCTTCCAGAACATCCGCCTGTTCTCCACCATGACCAGCGAAGAAAACATCATGGTGGGGCGTCACGCCCGCCTGAAAAGCGGCTTCGTGGACGCGGTGCTGCGCACCCGGAAATTCCACGATGGCGAACGGGAAGCCCAGGATGCCGCGCGCGTCATGCTGGACTTCGTGGGTCTGAGCAAGTGGCGCAACGAGATGGCCACCAACCTCCCCTACGGGGACCAGCGCAAGCTGGAAATTGCGCGCGCGCTGGCGACCACGCCGAAACTGATTCTGCTGGACGAACCGGCGGCCGGCATGAACCCCCGCGAAACCGAGGATCTGAAGGCCCTGATCCGCCGCATCCGTGATGAGCTTGGCGTAACGGTGTGCCTGATCGAGCACGACATGCGCCTGGTGATGACCCTGTCGGAGCACATCACCGTGCTGGATTACGGCACCAAGATCGCCGAGGGTCGCCCGTACCAGGTGCGTAACGACCCCCGCGTGATGGAAGCGTACCTGGGCCGCGGCGCCGCCGCCGGTGAATACGGGAAGGAAGAACGCCCCCATGCCTAACCCCATGCTGGAACTGCAGGACATTCACACGTACTACGACCACATTCACGCCCTCAAGGGCGTCAGCATGACCGTGAACGAAGGGGAGATCGTCGCCCTGATCGGCGGGAACGGCGCCGGGAAGACCACCACGCTGCGCACCATCAGCGGCATGATGAAACCCCGCCGCGGCCAGCTGAGCTTCGAAGGGCAGAACATCGCCGGGATTCCCGCGCACCACATTCTGCAGCGCGGCATCAGCCACGTGCCCGAAGGCCGGCGCATTTTCAAGGACCTCACGGTCCGTGAAAACCTGGACGTGGGCGGGTACACCGTGACCGACCGCGCCCTGATCGAACAGCGTATTCAGGAGGGCTTTGAGTTCTTCCCGCGCCTGCGCGAACGCGAGAACCAGCTGGGCGGCACCATGTCCGGCGGGGAACAGCAGATGCTGGCCATTGCGCGCGCGCTGATGGTCAACCCGCGGCTGCTGCTGCTGGACGAACCGAGCATGGGCCTGTCCCCGCTGTTCGTGGAAGCGATCTTCGACATCATCGTGAAGCTCAACCGCGAGCGCGGCACGACCGTGCTGCTGGTCGAACAGAACGCCAACATGGCGCTGGGTATCGCGCACCGCGCGTACGTGCTGCAAACCGGAGAGATCAAACTCTTCGGGAACGCCGCCGACATCGCGCAGGACGAGAGCGTCCGCAAAGCGTACCTGGGCGACGAGTAAATTCCCCCACGGCGCCGGCCACTCCTGAGAGTGACCGGCGCCGTGTCATTAGCACCGGATGGGACTGGTCAAGGGGGCCTGAGAAGGTCACTGGGGAATCACGCTTCTCCTGCAATCACTTGCACCGGCGGAACGACCCGGGTCTACTTCCGGCAGGTGAGGTTCACCCGGAAGCTGGGGGACTTGCCGTAGGAGACGGTCTGGTTCGGGGGGCTGTCTCCGCGGCGCAGGGCACTGACGTCCACAGACACGATCAGTTTGGTGGGGGTGTTGGCCTGCACCTGGGCGTCCGGAGGCGTCCCAGGAGAAGGGCAGGTCCATGACCAGGCCGCTGTCAGGGGGAAGCTGAATCATGAACCGGTCATTGAAAGCGGCGGCTGTGCCGGTCAGGCCCAGGACTTTTTAATCCCCGTTTTTCAGGGTGACGCTGATGCCCTCCTCGATGCCGGTGCAGTCCAGGGAGAGGGCCTGCCTGCCGCCGTTGCGGGTTTCAGTGGTGACCACCCAGCCCCACGGCCGTCTGTCTTTCGGGCTGGGAACAAAGCGGATTCCAGTGACGCGCAAGCGCCAGGTGCCGTTGAGGAGCCATTCGTTCATGCACCTTCGGTGGTGGCGGTCTGGGTGCTGTCTGCGGCAGCGCTCAGTGCCTTTTGCAGTTGGTCCAGCACAACGCAGGTGCGGCCGCCGACGTTCACAGTGTCCCTCTCGCGTGGGTGCCGCCGATGGTCAGGAGGGGCTGAGCAGCGGCGCCGGTGGAGGGAGAGCAGAGCAGCGAGGGGCAGCACTGTGCGGTTCATAGGGGCCTCCGGGGGGCGGGGTGCACAGGGTCCAGAGAGAGAGGCGTGACAGGGCATGATCGGCGGAGCACAGAATTGTTCTCCTTGCACGCTAATTGGTCTTCAATAAACTTGACACGACTGCACTCAAGTTTCAGAATATGGACATCTGTACCGTACCTCTCCCCCACTGCATGGAGGTCCCCAACCTTGAACCCTGAACGATTCACCGAAGCCAGCCTCCAGGCCCTGCAGGCCGCACAGGCCCTGGCACAGAGCAGCCAGCACCAGAACCTCACACCAGCGCACCTGCTGCGCGTCCTGACCGACAACGACACCGCCAGCCGGGCGCTGACCCTCGCCGGCGGCGACCTGAACCAGATCCGCACAGCGCTGGACGCCGAACTGAGCAGACTGCCGCGCGTGCAGGGCGGCGAAGGCCAGCTGTACCTGGATCCGGCCCTGGCCCGCGCCTTCCAGAAAGCCGACACCCTCGCCTCGCAGCTGGGCGACTCCTTCGTCGCTGCCGACGCCCTGCTGCTGGCCCTGCGCGCCGAGTACCGTGGCCGGGGCCTCCCCAGTGAAGCCGACCTGAACCGGGCCGTCACCGAGCAGCGCAAAGGAAAAACCGTGACCACCAAAACCAGTGAGCAGCAGTTCGACGCCCTCGCCAAATACGGCACCGACCTCACGCAGCGCGCCCGGGACGGCAAATTCGACCCGGTGATCGGCCGGGACGAGGAGATCCGCCGCGCCATGCAGATCCTGCTGCGCCGCACCAAGAACAACCCCGTGCTGATCGGCGAACCGGGCGTCGGCAAAACCGCCATCGCCGAGGGGCTCGCCATCCGGATCGTGAAGGGTGACGTGCCCGAGGGCCTGAAAAACAAACGCATCGTCAGCCTGGAGATGGGCAGCCTGCTGGCCGGCGCCAAGTTCCGCGGGGAGTTCGAAGAGCGCCTCAAGGGCGTCATTGATGAGGTGATCGCCTCGGCCGGCGAGATCATCCTGTTCGTGGATGAGATTCACACCATCGTGGGGGCCGGCAAGACCGAAGGCAGCCCCGACGCGGGGAACATGCTCAAGCCCGCCCTGGCCCGCGGCGAACTGCACCTGATCGGCGCGACCACCCTCACCGAATACCGCGACATTGAAAAAGACCCCGCCCTTGAACGCCGGTTCCAGCCGGTGTTCGTGGAGGAACCCAGCGTCGAGGACACCATCAGCATCCTGCGCGGCATCAAGGAACGCTACCAGGTGCACCACAACGTGGAGATCACCGACCCGGCGCTCGTGGCCGCCGCACAGCTCTCCCACCGGTACATCACCGACCGGCAGCTGCCCGACAAGGCCATCGACCTGATCGACGAGTCCGCCGCGCGGCTGCGCATGGCGCTGGAAAGCAGCCCCGAACGCATCGACCAGCTGGAACGCCGGAAACTGCAGCTGGAAATTGAACGCGAAGCCCTGAAACGCGAGAAGGACCAGGACTCCCAGAACCGCCTGCTGGACATCGAAGGTGCCCTGAAGAACCTCACGGACGAACTGACCGACGTGCGTGCCCGCTGGGACGCCGAGCGGCACGAGGTGGCCGCCCTGCGCGAGAAACGCGAGGCGCTCGACCAGGTGCGCACCGACATGGAGAAGGCCAAACGCGACTACGACCTGCAGCGCGCCGCGGAACTGGAGTACGGCCGGCTGCCGCAGTTGGAGAAGGAAGTCACGGACCTGGAGCAGAAACTCAAGGGCGCCGAGTTCGCCCACACCCAGGTGACCGAGGAGGACATTGCGTCCGTCGTGAGCCGCTGGACCGGCATTCCCGTCTCCAAACTCATGGAAGGCGAACGCGAGAAACTCCTGAAACTCGAAGAGCAGCTGCACGACCGTGTGATCGGGCAGGACCGCGCGATCGTGAGCGTCGCAGACGCCATCCGCCGCAGCCGCGCGGGCCTGAGCGACCCGAACCGCCCGCTGGGCAGCTTCATGTTCCTGGGACCCACCGGCGTCGGCAAGACCGAACTGGCCAAGGCCCTGGCAGAGTTCCTGTTCGACAGTCAGGACGCCATGGTCCGCATCGACATGAGCGAGTACATGGAGAAACACACGGTCGCCCGCCTGATCGGGGCGCCTCCCGGCTACGTGGGGTTCGAGGAGGGCGGTCAGCTGACCGAGGCGGTGCGCCGCCGCCCGTACGCGGTACTGCTGTTCGACGAGATTGAAAAGGCCCACCCGGACGTGTTCAACGTGCTTCTGCAGGTTCTGGATGACGGCCGCCTTACCGACGGGCAGGGCCGCACGGTGGATTTCCGGAACACCCTGATCATCCTGACCAGCAACATCGGCTCACCCCTGATCCTGGAAATGCAGCACCGCGGAGCGGACGCCGGCGCCATCCGTGACGCCGTGATGGGTGAGTTGCAGGGCCACTTCCGCCCGGAGTTCCTCAACCGCGTGGATGACATCATCGTGTTCGACGCGCTGACGGCCGCGGACCTGCACCGGATCGTGGACATCCAGATGCGCGGCCTGATCCGGAGGCTGGCCGAGCGCCGCGTGAGCCTGCACCTGACGCCCGCCGCGAAGGATCACCTCGCCCAGGTCGGGTACGACCCGGCGTTCGGGGCGCGCCCGCTGCGCCGCGCCATCAGCCGGGAGATCGAAACGCCCCTGGCGCGTGAGATCCTGCAGGGAAACGTGCCCGACAGCAGCAGCCTGACTGTGGATTACGACGGCCGTACCCTGAGCTTCCAGACCGGCGCACTGAACTGAGCGTCCAGCAGAGCGGGGCCCACCAGTTTCCTGGGGGCCCCGCTCTGCGCGTTCCTGCGGTGCGGGGTGTTCGGCAAGGCGGTCCCACGCCGGGGTGAGGCCCTGCGGCATGCCCATCTCCATGACCGTCTCGAGCGCCTCGGGCATTCGTGGACCGGCTGATGGCGCGCGCCGCCCGGCACCTCATCGAACATTAGGGCAGAGACGGAAGCAGGCAGAGCGTCATTCACGCTGCCTTCGGTGCCGGAGAAAGCCCCGGTGTACGTGAGGCAGGTGAAGGCCTGAATCTCGTGGTCCACGCCCAGTCCCCAGGATTCCATGCGGTAGACGCTGCCCTGCGCCGGGTCCTCGCACTTCATGCAGTCATGCCAGCGGCCGCCAGGGCTCAGGTGCACTTCGCAATGCATGAGGGTCCAGCCGCTCTGTCCCAGCAGTGGCGCCGCTGCCCGGCGCTGGTGAATGCCTTGAACACGAGGTCACGGGGGCATTGAAGGTGCGTTCCAGCATGAGGGGGCGGTCGCTCCGGTGCGGTGCGGGATGATTAGGTGGGACGCTGGCCATGGCTTTCCTTTTTGGTCTGTGTGCGGTGGGGCCGAAGACTGAAGCTGCAGGTGGCGGTCAGGCTGATCAAAGCGCTCTTCCCCAGCCGCCGGGAGGGGGCGAGCCACGCGTGAAGGTCAGAGAAGGCCTGTGAACGCAGATGCCACCCGCTGCGGTTGCCCTGGGCCTGCACATGAATGAGTCCGGCGTCGCGCAGGACGCGCAGGGGCCTGGAGGTCTGGGGCTGGTTCAGGTAAAGGTGCTGGGCGGTCTCACCGACAGGGAGCGGTCGCTGCCGGAGGAGTTCGACGATCCGGCAGCGGTGCGGATCAGGATGATCAAAGGGGCGCGTAAGATCTACCTTCTGTGAACCGTGGCGCCGCTGTGCGGACGTTGTGCAGTTCAAGGAAGAGGGAGGTCAGGGCCTGTAAAAGATCCGAGGAACAGTGCTCCGCCTTTTCGTCTGAAATCAGCGAGGTGAGTCTTCGTCCACGCAGTTCAGAACCTATGAGGACTCAAGCTGCACGGTGCTGTGCTCAACCCCATACCGCTGGGCAACAGTCTCCACAGCACCCACCAGGGCGGGGCCCCCCACACGCGCCACCAGGTGCACCGTCAGGTTCTGCACGCCACTCGACACGCTCCACACATGCAGGTCCCGCACGTCCACCACGCCGGACACCCGCCCCAGATCCTGGCGCAACGCCTCCAGATCCAGACTCTCGGGCGGGCATTCCATCAGCCCGTTCACACTGGCGCGCAGCAACGACCATGTACGCGGCAGCACCCATAATCCGATCAGGGCGCCCAGCGCCGGATCAATCCACGTCCAGCCTGTGAACCACAGCGCCAGCGCGCCCAGGATCACTGCGCCACTCCCCAACAGGTTCCCCATCACGTTCAGGTACACCGGCCTGAGGCCCGCGCGCCCCTCCTCCACCCCGGAGATCAGCCGCACACTCAGGAGACTCACGACCATTCCCAGGAACGCCACCACCAGCATGGGTGCCGACTGCACCTCGACCGGCTGCGCCAGGCGCCGGGCCGCTTCGGCCACCACGTACAACCCGACGGCGAACAGCAGTCCGGCGTTCACTGTGGCGGCCAGCACCTCGGCCTGCCGGAACTGGAACGTCCGGCGGCGCCCGGCCACGCTCGTGCCGACCCGCACGGCCATCAATGACAGGGCCAGCGCGACCACGTCGGCCAGCATGTGCCCCGCGTCGGCCATCAGCGCCAGGCTGCCTGACACGAATGCGGCCGCGACCTCCACGAACAGGAAGCCACTGGTCAGCACCAGCGCCGCTGTCAGTTGCCTTTTCCCGGGTGTGGTCCTGCGGCTGGGCCTCACGTGCTCCTGGATGGCCCCCAGCGTCCTCCTGGGCCCCGCCGCGTGAGAATGGTCCGTCATGACGTCAGCGTGGCACTCGCGCCTGATACATGGGCATGAACACCATTTACGAGACCACTACGCTTCAGGCGCCTCCGGAGATGCTTAACTTCAGCCCAAAGTCTCCTGGAGAAGGAGCCCGGCCCAGCCGGCCAAATCCGCCGCGACTGGTCGAGGGTGACCACTGCGTGTGACGCACCCGCGACAAGGAGAGTGGCCCCAGCACTGAGCTGGGGCCGCTTATGAAGGGCTTCTGCTGACTGCCGGCGTTCAGCGCTCCCGGGTACGCCCGGGAGACTGCCCCCCCCAGACGTGCGCGACCGCTTCCTCCACACTTTTCACGCCGGCCACGCCGTCCAGGCCGGGCGGCACGATCAGACGGGAGTACCCGGCACGCCGCGCCTCCTCCGCACGCCGCAGGGACGCCACGGTGCTGCGCACCTCGCCCGCGAGGCCCACCTCGCCGAACACGACGACGTTGTCCGGCAGGGCGCGGCCCACCACGGCGGAGTACACTGCCAGCGCCACCGCCAGGTCCAGGCCCGGGTCCGGCACCTTCAGGCCGCCCGCAAGGTTCACGTACACGTCCAGGCCGCCCAGCGTCAGGTCCAGCCGACGTTCCAGCACCGCGAGGACCACGTCCACGCGCCGGGCATCCAGGCCCACCACCACCCGGCGGGCGTTGGGGTAGGGGGTTTTGCTGGCCAGGGCCTGCACTTCCAGCAGCATGGGGCGCTGCCCGTCGATGGTGGCGGCCACCACGCTGCCCGGCACGCCCACGGGCCGTTCGGCCAGGAACGCAGCGCTGGGGTTCTCCACGGCGATCAGGCCCTCTGCACGCATTTCGAACACCCCCAGTTCGCCGGCCTGCCCGAACCGGTTCTTCACGCTGCGCAGCAGGCGGTATGACCCGACCGTTTCCAGGAAGACGGTGGTGTCCACAATGTGCTCCATGACCTTCGGTCCGGCCACCGTGCCGTCCTTGGTGACGTGCCCGACCAGGACGGTGGCCGTGCCGGTTTCCTTCGCGGCGCGGGTGAGGAGGGCCGTGCCGTCGCGCACCTGCGCCACACCGCCCGGCGCGCCGTCGCCTTCCACCGTGACCGTCTGGATGGAATCCACGATGCACAGGGCCGGCCGGTGCTCCTGCATGAGGGCGGCCACGTGCTCGGCGCGGGTGTCACGGGTGAGCTGAATGTCCGCGGTGACGCCCAAGCGGTCAGCCCTCAGCCGGATCTGCTCCAGGGACTCCTCGCCGGCGACGTACAGGACCGTACCGCCTCCGGCCGCCACGCGGTCAGCGACCTGCAACAGCAGGGTGCTTTTGCCGATGCCGGGTTCCCCGCCGATCAGGGTGACGCCCCCCGCGACCAGACCGCCGCCCAGCACGCGGTCCAGTTCGGGAATGCCGCTGGGCGTGCGGGGCTCCTCCCGCCGGCCCACGCCGGACAGCGGGGTGAGTTTGCCGCCCACCACACCTCCGTACGCACCGCGCCCGGAGGCCGCCGTGACCGCCGGGACTTCTTCCTCGAAGGAATTCCAGGCCTGACAGTTCGGGCATCGGCCCAGAGGTTTGGCGCTGGTGTACCCGCAGCTGGTGCAGACGTAGCTGGTGCGGACCTTAGCCACGCACGCCCGGGCGGCCGTCCGCCCGCCAGTACAGGCCGTCTTCCGTGGCGAGGTAATCCCCATCGAGCAGTTCGGTCAGCAGGAAGCTGGGGTCATCCATGGTGGTGTGGTCGGCCAGGATCTGCTCGGCCTGCCCCTGGTCGTAGGAGACGCCGGGTTCGAACAGGCCCGTGAGGTAGTCGAGGATGGCCAGCTGGTGGGCGCGGCGGCGGTCACTGGGCCACCCGGTGATGCGGCCGTGTTCGTCCTGGAAGTCAGCGATGCTTTTCGTCATGAGGGCTATCGTAGCGAAGTGACGGCCGGGAATGGTTCCGCGGAGCGCGATTGGCTGAGTTCGCCGCGCTGGAAGGAGCCGGGGGTGCTGCCGGGCGCACGGTCGCCGCGGCACCTGGAGCGGATCAGCCTGCCCCAGATCAGGCAGGCCCAGACCAGGCAGGGGCACGGGCTGGCCGGGGGCCGCGGCACTGTTACCGCCTGCGGGTCGCGGTATGGAAAACCGCCGCGCCCAGCTGGGGGCGCGGCGGCGGGGGGAGCTGAAGGGGTCAGGCGAGGATCTGGCGGGAGGCCGCTTCCTCACCCTTCTCGAACTGAATGCTGCCCTGCCCGAGCACCACGCGCACTTCCTCGCCGTGGTTGCTGGCAAGCTCCAGGGCCAGGGGGTCCTCGATCTCCTCGCGGACCAGGGTGCGCAGCTGGCGGCTGCTGCCCACGGCGTGTTTGGGGCTGCGCGCCTTGAGTTTCCCGACGAGCCACGCGGCGATGGCCGGGTCGAAGGTGACGGTGAGTTCGCGGCTGGCGAGTTCCTCGCGCATTTCGCCCATGAGCTGCTGCGCGACCCGAACGAGTTCCTCTTCGCCCAGCGACCTGAAGCGGATCACCTCGTCGAGGCGGTCAAGGAATTCGGGCGTGAAGATGTGCCGCAGCGGCTGGTTGTTGTCGGGGGTCACCGGGCTGAAACCCACGGTGGGGTTCACGTTGAAGCCGGTGTTGCTGGTCATGATGATGATGGTGCGCCGGAAGTCCACGGTACGGCCCAGGCCGTCGGTGAGGCGGCCGTCGTCGAGCACCTGCAGGAAGGTGTTGTACACGTCCGGGTGCGCCTTCTCGATCTCGTCGAGGAGAATGACGCTGAACGGCTGCCGGCGCACCGCTTCGGTGAGGCGGCCACCCTGCTCGAAGCCCACGTACCCGGGGGGCGAGCCGATCAGTTTACTGACCGAGTGGCTTTCCTGGAATTCGCTCATGTCCATGCGGATCAGGCTGCGTTCACTGCCGAACAGGGTGCGGGCCAGGGCCTTGGCGAGGTGGGTCTTGCCGACGCCGCTGGGACCGACGAACAGGAAGCTCGCGGCGACGCGGGTGCGGCCGCCCAGGCCGACGCGGGCGCGGCGCAGGGCGGAGCTGAGTGCGCGGATGGCGTCCGGCTGGCCGTACACCTGGTCGGCGAGCTGCTGCTCGAGGTCCACAAGCTGCGCGGCGGTTTCTTCGCTGTAGATGCCGCCCATGGAGTTGATGACACTCTCGATGTCCTCGCGGGTGACGTACGGTTCGCCTTCGTCGGTTTCCGCGACGGGCAGGCCGATGCTCATGTTCAGGCGGACGCGGCTGGCGGCCTCATCGATCAGGTCAATGGCCTTGTCGGGGAAGTTGCGGCCCGGGAGGCTGCGCTCGCCGATGCGCACGGCAAGTTCGAGGGCCTGCTCGGGAATCTGCACGCCGTGGTGCTCTTCGTACTTGGGTTTCAGGCCGCGCAGGATCTGGAGGGTCTCGGCGGGGCTGGGTTCCAGGACGATCACCGGCTGGAACCGGCGTTCGAGGGCGGCGTCCTTCTCGATGTACCGGTGGTATTCGCCTGTGGTGGTGGCGCCGATCACCTGAATCTCTCCGCGCGACAGGGCGGGTTTGAGGATGTTCGCGGCGTCCAGGGTCCCTTCGGCGCCGCCTGCACCGACCAGGGTGTGCAGCTCGTCGATGAACGCCATGACCTTGGCGTTGCGGAGTTCCTCAATGATCTGCCGGAGGCGCTCCTCGAATTCCCCGCGGTACTTCGTGCCGGCCACCACGCCACTGAGGTCCAGGCTGACGAGGCGCACGCCATGCAGGTTGGGCGGGGTGCGTTTCTCATGGATGGCGAGCGCGAGGCCCTCGACGATAGCGGTCTTGCCAACGCCCGGGTCGCCGATCAGCACGGGGTTGTTCTTGGTGCGGCGCGTGAGGATCTGCGTGACGCGGCGGATCTCCTCGCTGCGGCCGATGACGGGGTCCAGTTTGCCTTCGCGCGCCCACTTGGTCAGGTCGCGGCCGTACTCGTCGAGGAAGGGCGTGGCGACCGGTTTGGCGGGTTTGGCGCCGGCACTTTCACCCTGCGCGAGGATGCGCCAGCGGATGGTGTCGACGTCCTTGGTGAGTTCCTGCAGGATGCGGAAGGCGACGCCGTCACCTTCACGGATGATGCCCAGCAGGATGTGCTCGGTGCTGGTCACCTGGGCGCCGAGCGCGCGGGCTTCGCTCGAGGCGAGTTCCATGACGCGCCGAGCCCTCGGGGTGATGCTCGGAGCGTCATTCAGGCGGTTGCCTTCGCCGCGGCCGATGATTTCCTCCACGCGGCGGCGCAGGCCATCCAGGGAGGCGCCGAATTCCCCGAGAATGCTGGCGGCGGTGCCGCCCTCACGCATGAGACCCAGCAGCAGGTGCTCAGGACCAACCATGGCGTGCCCCAGGCGGTTGCCTTCCTCTCGGGCGTAGTGGAATACGAGGCGGGCGCGGTCATCGTATCTGTTCATGGGTGACCCCCAGGGAGAGCGCGACAGGTGCGCTGAAAAGAGCGGATGGTGCGGGTGATTCCGACTGCCGCGACGGGGTGAACGTGGACCTTACCTGGTGGACAGCCTGAGTGTAGAGTATCGCCGCTGGCGGGCGCGAGGCAGGGAAAACCTTACGATCTGCACACACCTGTTCCACACGTTTGACTGTACGCCGGGGCCTCTGACGGGCTTCTTGCCTGGACCGCTACCCTGGCTGTATGAGTGACCTTCCTGCGCACGCCCGCACGGTGATTTTTGGCTCCCAGCATGACCGCATCGAGGAGCGCCTGCGGCGGCTGGATCCGGACCTGGCGCGGTATATCCGGGAGTTTGCGTACGACACGGTGTACGACCGGCCGGCGCTGGACCTGAAAACCAAGGAGCTGATGGCGTGTGCGCTGCTTGTGTCGCTGGGCAGCCCCCCGGAGTTGCGTACCCATCTGCGCGGCGCCATGAACGCAGGCGCGTCGGAGGCGGAGGTGCGGGACGCGTTGCTGCTGTGCGTGCCCTACCTGGGGTTCCCGCGGGTGGTGGCGGCGTTCGAGCTGCTGCGGGTGCACCTGGACAGCAGCGCACCGGCCTCCGAGGAGGAGGCCGGTGGCGGGCTGGAGGAGGGTTAGAACGTGCTCTTCACGCCGATGCGCGCCTTGAAAACCGTGCCGGGACGCACGAAGGTGTTGTCGAAGGTGCTGTAGGAACCGTCGTTCGTGGCGATGGTGTCGGTGTTGCCGTTGCCGTCGTCGGTGCGGATGGCGGACTTGAAGTAGTGGTCGACGCCCAGGTCGCCCACGAGGCTGAGGGTGCCGGTCAGGGCGTAGCTGACCATCACGCCCGCGCCGATGCCGAAGGCATTGCTGCTGTAGGTGGTGGCGCCGTTGCTGCCGTAGTCGGCAACGGACCGGAACACGCCGTAGCGCGCGCCGCCGTACAGGGCTGCGTCCACGCCGGGGGTCAGTTCGCCCAGGCCGTAGGTGCCGTCCAGGGAGATGACAGTGTGGCTGCCGGATTCGCTGGCGCGGCCGGCGGCCTTGGCTTTGCCGAACGTGTCATCAGGGCCGGAGATGCCGGGCAGTTCGGGGCTGTTGTCGTTGATGGCGTCACTGGCGCGGGTGTAGGCGACGCCGGCTTTTACGCCGATCGGGCCGGCCACGTTGGGCGCGTGAACGAACAGCTCGCCGCTGAGGCCGCCGGCGTACCCGCCGGTGAGGCCGAGCTCGACGCCGCTGAGGCTCTGGGCGCCGGCCGTGGCGGTGGTGGCAGCGAGGGTCAGAAGGGTGAGGGTCAGCAGGGGTTTCATGGATTCCAGCGTCGTCTGCGAACATGAGAACTACTGCTGAAGCAGTTGACGGCGGATTAAGACGCCTGAAAACATAAAGGCTTCTCTGGGGTCCCCATGAGGGTTGTATGGGAATCTGGTGGGTGGAGGGGTGTCCGGCGGGGACGGCCATGGCACGTCACCTGGTGGGATACTGGCTCGTCTCAACTGTTGCGCTTCTGCTAAACTTGAACCAAGTACAATTTAAAGGCCGGGCAGGCCAGGCGGACCTCACGCCCGCTGGCCCCGCCCCACGGAGGACCCATGAACATCCTGACCCTGGTAAGACAAGTGCCCGACGCCGAAGCCCGCGTCAAGATCAACGCCCAGCAGGTCGACCTCGAAGGCGCGACCCTGGTGATTGACGGCATGGACGAGTACGGCGTCGAAGAAGCCCTGCGCCTGCGCGAAAGCGGCGCAGCCGTTGAACAGATCATTGCGCTCGCCATCGGCCCGAAACGCAACGAGGACGCCCTGCGTACCGCCCTGGCCATGGGCGTCGACCGCGCCATTCACGTCGAGACCGAGGACCGGTTCGACGCCGTGACCCTCAGCCGCGTCGTCGCACAGATCGCGCAGACGGAGAACGTCAGCCTGATCCTGGTGGGCGGCCAGGAAGCCGACTGGGACTCCCAGGCCCTCGGCGCCGCCAGCGCCGAACGCCTCGGCTGGCCGCAGCTCACCTGGACGAACGAACTGAACATCGACGGGGAGACCCTCACCGGCCGCCACGACGTGGATGACGGCAACGAGACCTTCCGCGCCACCCTGCCCGCTGTTGTCACCACCCAGCAGGGCCTGAACGAACCCCGCTACCCCACGCTGCCGAACATCATGAAAGCCAAGAAGAAGGAACTCCGCAAGGATGACCCGGCCACCTACGGCCTCCAGGCGCGGGTCCGCACCGTGAATGCTGAGATCCAGACCCGCGCCCGCCTGAACCGCATGATTGACGGCAAGGACCCCCAGGCCGCCGCGCAGCAGCTGCTGGAGCTCCTGCGCAGCGAAGCGAAAGTCATCGCCTGACCCGCCGCACCCCGTCTCTCGCAACCCCAAAGGTGAACCCCTGATGATTCTGATCGTCGCTGAACACACCGCCGGTAAACTGGCGAAATCCACCCTGGAAATGGTCACCGCGGCCCGCGACTCGGGCCGTGAAGGGCCCATCACGCTGCTGGTCCTGGGGCAGAGCGTCGCGGGCGTCGCCACCGAGGCCGCCAGTGTCGCCGACCAGGTGCTGGTCGCGGACCTGCCGCAGCTCGCCACGTACAACGCCGAAGTCTGGGCCGCGGCCACCGCTCAGATCGCCCAGGAAGGCGAAGCCCACACGGTCATCATTGGCGGCAGCCGCTCGGGCCGCGAGTATGCGCCCCGCGTCGCCGTGAAACTCGACGCTCCCTACCTTGAGGACGCCACCCGGCTCAGCAGCAATGGCGCCGCCCTGCAGGCCCAGCGTTACACGTACCTGGCCCGCGTCACTGAAACTGTGGAGGCTGAGGGGCCCGTGATCGTCGTTACCGTCAAGCCCGGCTCCTTCGCTCCGGCCGGTGCGGCCGGGGTGGCCGGCGACCAGTACGACGTCGAACTGACCCTCCCTGCCCCCCGCGTGGAGGTCACCGGGAAGAGCGTGGAAAAGAGCAGCCGCGTGGCCCTGACCGAAGCGGACGTGATCGTTACCGGCGGGCGCGGCGTGGGCAGCCCCGAGAACTTCAGCCGGTTTGTGGAAGGCCTGGCCGACAACCTGGGTGCGGGCGTGGGTGCGACGCGCGCCGTGGTGGACGCAGGCTGGCGCCCCTACGCCGAGCAGGTCGGCCAGACCGGCAAGACCGTGCAGCCCAAGGCGTACATCGCGCTGGGCGTGAGCGGCGCCGTGCAGCACCTGAGCGGCATGGGCAAAAGCAAGAACATCATCGCCATCAACAAGGACGCCGAGGCGCCCATCTTCAAGGTCGCGGACTACGGCATTGTCGGCGACCTCAACGAGATCGTGCCGGCCCTGATCGAAGCCAGCAAACGCTGAGCTACGCCGCCAGGGGCGGGACAGGCGCTGATGCCCGTCCCGCCCTGCGCCTTTGCCGAGCCCTTCTTCAGGAGGGCCGGCTTGAGCGAGCCTTAGCATTGCTGGCCTGCGCCCTTCTTCGTCCGTGACACTGAGCGGCATGACGGACTCCCCTTCCCCACCAGGTGTGATTGTGACCGGCGCGGCGCGCGGCATCGGCCGGGCCATCGCGGAACTGTACGCCGAGCGCGGCTGGCGCGTGCTGAGCGTGGACCTGACACTGCCGCCCGCCCTTCGCGGGCAGCGGCGCGTGCGGGCGGACGTCAGTACCGCCGCGGGGCGTGAGCGGATCGCGCACGCTGCCCGCGAACTCGGGAACGCCCTGGTGCTCGTGAACAACGCCGCGTACCAGGGCGCGCACGGCAGCGTCCTGGACGTCAGTGAGCGCGGCTGGGCCCGCACGTTGAACGTGAACCTCACGGCGCCCCTGCTGCTCACGCGGGCGCTGGTGGATCAGCTGCCGCGCGGCGGGGCCGTGGTGAACGTGGCGAGCGTGCAGGGCCTGTTTGCCGAACAGGGCAACGCCGCCTACAACGCCAGCAAGGGCGGACTGGTGAACCTGACGCGCGCCATGGCGCTGGACCTCGCGCCGCACGGTCTGCGGGTGAATGCGGTGGCGCCGGGCGCGATCAGCACCGAGGCCGTGCTGGACAGCATCGCGCAGAGCGACAACCCGGAGCAGACCCGCCGGGACTACGAGGATCTGCACGCCCTGCGCCGGCTGGGCACGCCGCGCGAGGTGGCGGCCCTCGTGTACTTTCTGGGCAGCGAGGACGCCAGTTTCATCACCGGGACGATTGTGCCCGTTGACGGCGGCATGACCGCCAGCTTCATGATGGCGGGCCGACCGGTATGAGCACGGCCGTGGAGCGCAGTGGATGACATCGCGCCCCACGACCTTACAGCGCTGCCAGGGTTCAGAAGGACCGGTCGCGTTTCCAGCTCAGCAGGGTGATTATCAGCGTGAAGGCAATCATGCTGAGCACCGGGATGGTCAGGACCGTGTTCAGCGGGGAGTTCAGGCCCCACACGGGCCAGGGCGTGCCGCAGGAACTGGCGGGATCTGCCGTGCAGGCCCGCAGGACCGGCACCACACCCCACGTTTCAAGGTTCTGGTACAGGGCGACCAGCAGGCCGATTCCGGCAAGAGGCAGCGCGTAACGGCGCACCCGCAGGTCTCCGCCCAGGGCCGCCACGCCAAGAATCACCGTGAGCGGGTACATGCAGATCCGCTGGAACCAGCACAGGATGCACGGGTTGAACTGCCGGATCTCGCTGAAGTACAGGCTGCCCAGCGTGGCGATCAGGGCCACAACCCATGCCGCGTACAGGCGGTTATCGCGGGTCATGTCTTACTTGCTGGCCGCGTCGATGGCCGCGCTGACGTCGGCCATCGCGTAGGTGCTCTGGCCGCCGCTGCTCATGACTTCCTTGCCATTAACAAACACGGTGGGCGTGTGGTTCACGCCGGCCTTGTTGACCTGCGCCTCGTCGGCGTCCACGCGGGCGGCGGTGGCGTCTGAGTCCAGGCACTCAGCGAAGCGGCCCTGGTCAAGGCCCTCGAGGTTCCCGGCGAGGTCCTTCAGGCGGGTCCTGGTCGCCCACACGGTGTTCTCGTCGCCCTGCGCGCGGAACAGGATGCTCTTGAAGCTGGCGAAGGCGTCGTTGCCGCCCTGGTCGTACACGCAGCGGCCGGCCTGCGCGGCCAGTTTGCTGTCGTCGGTCGCCAGGCCACGCGTCTGCGCCAGGAACGGCCACACCAGCGAGTACACCTTGGCCTTGCCGGTGTCCACGTACCGGGTTTTCAGTTCGGGCGCGATGGTCTCCTCGAAGCTTTTGCACACCGGGCACTTGAAGTCCTCGACGACCACCACGCTGACGGGCGCACTGTCCTGCCCGATAAACGGCTGGCCGGTCAGGTCGAACGTGGCGCTCAGGCCTGCCCCGGAGGCCGGTTTGCCCTGAATCGCAAAGACCGCCAGGGCGATCAGCACCGCGGCGACGAGGGTTCCGATCACCAGGAAGGTGCGGTTGGGGTTGCCGGACTGCAGTCTGCTCATGTTGAGCGGCAGTGTACCCTCCTCTGGCCGGGTCCGGTGACCCGGCATGGCGGGCAGACCGAGCGGCGGCGCGCCAGTTCCCTCACCGGGCTGGCGCGCCGCGTGGGCCGGGTCAGGCCGGCAGGGCTTCCTGCGCGGCGCGTCGGGCGCGGGCCCGCAGGATCAGGCTCACGACGCGCCGCACGGCGCTGATGCCCAGGCCGATCAGCATGGCGATCAGCGCCGTGCGCTGGAAGGATTCACTGCCCGGCAGGGTCAGGCCGGGGTCAAGTTTGGTGCCGAACCGCCCGATGCCCAGCAGGACACCTGCGAACAGCAGCCCCGCAAACGGCAGGACCAGCAGCCCCCCGGAGTGTTTCAGGAGCAGCACGCCGGCCAGCGCGCCGCCCACCAGGGGCAGAATCACGGACCACTGCTCGGGTGGAGAAACGGGACTGAAGTACCCCAGACCGCCGAGAACCAGACCGATGTACCCGTACCAGCCGTCGAACTCGTCGGCGACGATGGTCAGGAGCACCCAGCTGAGCAGCCGCGCAGGCCACTCACCGGGCGTCCACTGGAAGTACGCCAGGGCGGCCAGGGTGAGCAGGCCACCGATCAGGTGCGCGACCGCGCGGGTGGGCGTGATGCGGGGCGGTTCGGTGTCCGGCGCGCGCCGGCGCACCCGCCGGGCCGGGCCGGGTGGAGGGGTTTCAGGGGTGGGGGTCGGGTCGGGCACGGTCATGCGCTTTCTTTCTTAGCACGGCCTTTGCGGGCCGGGGCCGCGCCGACCAGCTCCGCGTCGTCCGGGGTGGCCTTGCGGGAGGCGCGCCTGGCGGGTCTGGCGCTCTCCTCAACGGGGGCGGGGGTGCCTGCGCCGGTCCGGGCGGGCTCGATGCCCGGGACCCGGCGCAGGTACTCGCCGGTGTGGCTGGTGGGGTGCGCGGCCAGTTCCTCCGGGGTGCCGGTGGCGACGACCAGACCGCCGCGCACGCCTCCTTCGGGGCCCAGGTCAATGATGTGGTCGGCGCACTTCATGACGTCGAGGTTATGCTCGATGATCACGAGGGTATTGCCCCCCTCCACGAGTCGCTGCAGCACCTCCATGAGCTTGCGGACGTCCTCGAAGTGCAGTCCCGTGGTGGGTTCGTCGAGGATGTAGATGGTTTTGCCGGTGGGACGCTTGGAGAGTTCCGTGGCGAGCTTGATGCGCTGCGCCTCCCCGCCGGACAGGGTCGTGCTGGGCTGACCGATACGCATGTAACCCAGGCCCACGTCGCACAGCAGGGTCATCTTGCGTTCAATGGCGGGAATCGCCTCGAAGAACGTGCGGGCGTCCTCAACGGTCAGGTCGAGCACGTCGGCGATGGTCCTGCCGTTGTACTTCACTTCCAGGGTCTCGCGGTTGTAGCGCGCGCCCTTGCAGACCTCGCACGGCACGTAGATGTCCGGCAGGAAGTTCATCTCGATCTTCATGACGCCGTCGCCCTTGCAGTGCTCACAGCGGCCGCCTTTCACGTTGAACGAGAACCGGCCGGCCTGGTAGCCGCGCCGGCGCGCTTCGGGCGTGCGGGTGAACAGGTCGCGCACCTCGGTGAACACGCCGGTGTACGTGGCAGGGTTGCTGCGGGGCGTGCGGCCGATGGGACTCTGGTCGATCTCGATGACCTTATCGAGGTGGTCCATGCCTTCGATGCGTTCGTACCGGCCGGGGGTGGTCTTCGCGCCGTTCAGTTCCCGCGCGAGCGTGGCGTGCAGGATGTCGTGAATCAGGGTGCTTTTGCCGCTGCCCGAGGGGCCGGTCACGACGGTCATGGTGCCCAGCGGAATCTCGATGCTGACGTTCTGCAGGTTGTGCTCGCGCGCGCCGATGACCTTCAGCTGGCGGCCATTGCCGCGCCGGCGGTGGGCCGGCACCTCGATCTTCTGCTCGCCGCGCAGGTACTGGCCGGTGAGGCTGTCCTTGTGCGCCCGCACCTGTGCGGGCGTGCCCACCGCGACGACCTGGCCGCCGTGCACGCCAGCGCCGGGCCCCATGTCCACGAGGTAGTCCGCTTCCATCATGGTGTCCTCGTCGTGTTCCACGACGATCAGGGTGTTGCCCAGGTCACGCAGGTTCTTCAGCGTGCCGATCAGTCGGCCGTTGTCCTTGGGGTGCAGGCCGATGCTGGGCTCGTCCAGGACGTACAGCACGCCGGTGAGGCCGCTGCCGACCTGCGTGGCGAGCCGGATGCGCTGCGCCTCGCCGCCGGACAGAGTGTTCGCGGTGCGGTCCAGGCTCAGGTAGTCCAGGCCAACGTCCACGAGGAACTTCAGGCGGGTGCGGATGGCTTTCAGGATCGGGGCGGCCACCGCGGCGCCGAACTCGTTCAGGGCGTACTCGTAATGGCGGGGACCGTGGGCTTTTGCGGTGCCACCCAGGTGGCCTTTCAGGAAAGGCTCAATGGCCGCGTGGGTGAGGTCACGGTCCTGCAGCTGCCGGAAGAAGGCGTCGGCGTCCAGGACGCTCATGCCGCTCGCCTGCGAGATGTTCAGGCCGCCGACCCGCACCGCGAGAATCTCAGGTTTGTAGCGGGTGCCGCCGCAGGTGGGGCAGGGACGCAGTTCCATGAGTTCTTCCAGCTTCTCGCGCATGAATTCCGACTCGGTGTCCGCGTAGCGGCGTTCCAGGTTGGGGATCACGCCCTCGAACTCGGTCATGAACCGCATCGTTTCCTTCCCGGCGCGGCGGTACACCACCTCGAACGGTGCGCCCGGGCCGTGCAGGATGGCGTTCTGCGCCGCCTTGGGCAGGTCACGCCACGGGGCTTTCACACTGAAGCCCAGGTGCTCAGCCAGAGCCTGCAGTTTGTCCCAGTAGTACACGCCGCCGCCGGTGCCTTTTTTGCTCCACGGGAGAAGGGCCCCCTCCGCGATGGAGAGCTTCTCGTCGACCACGAGGTCCGGGCTGAATTCCCGCTTGCTGCCCAGGCCGGCGCAGTCGCCGCACGCGCCGTACGGGGAGTTGAAGGAGAAGGACCGGGGTTCGAGTTCCTCCAGCACACTGCCGTGCTCGGGGCAGGCGAACTTCTCGGAGTACAGTTCCTCGTGCGCGCCGCCGTCCTCACCGGCGTCGGGCAGCAGGACGCGCAGCAGGCCCTCACCGCGGCGCAGGCCGAGTTCCACGCTCTCCGCGATGCGGCTGCGGTCACCCTCACGCAGGGTGACGCGGTCAATGACGACGTCCACGTCGTGCTTTTCAAACTTTTCGAGCTTCAGCTTCTCGGCCTCGTCGAGTTCGTAGAGGGTGCCGTCCACGCGCACGCGGGAGAAGCCTTCGCGCCGCAGGTCCGCGAAGAGTTTGCGGTACTCGCCTTTGCGGCCACGCACGACCGGGGCGAGCAGAATGGCGCGCTTCTCCGCGAAACTCGACAGCAGCCGGTCCGTGATCTCGCTGGGGCTCTGCTTCTCGATCTTGCGGCCGCACACCGGGCAGTACGGGGTGCCCACGCGGGCGTACAGCAGCCTCAGGTAGTCGTGAATCTCGGTGACGGTGCCCACGGTGGAGCGGGGGTTGTGGCTCGTGGTCTTCTGGTCGATGGAGATGGCCGGCGACAGGCCGGTGATGCTCTCCACATCGGGTTTTTCCATCAGGCCCAGGAACTGGCGCGCGTACGCCGACAGGCTCTCCACGTAGCGGCGCTGGCCTTCGGCGTAGATGGTGTCGAACGCCAGGGTGCTCTTCCCGCTGCCGGACACGCCGGTGATCACGATGAACTGATCGCGCGGCAGTTCCACTGTGATGTCCTTGAGGTTGTGTTCCTTCGCGCCCTTCACGATCAGGTTGTTCTGCAAGGTGGGTTCTCCTCGAACAGTGCGGCCAGGACAGCAGATATCAGGGATCACCGGGCCGCCGGGGGTTACGTTGAATGCGTAAGGTAGGCCCTGCGCTTCAGAAACGAGACAGTCTAGCAGGTCATGCCACCAGGGCACCAGTGGCCCCCATGAACCTGCCCTTCACGCCCGGCCGCGCCCTGCAGGACGGCCGCTTCTGTCCGGTTTCCGCCGCCCGCAGTTCAGGGCAGGGTCAGCACCCGCACGTTTCCGTCCCGGGCACTGAGGTAGTTCAGCTGCCGGCCATCCGGACTCACGCTCCAGTCGCTCTGCCGCACCTGATCCCCCAGGTCGCCCAGGGTGCTCCAGGTGTTCGCCCTGGCGTCGTACTGCCGCAGCACGTGCGCGCCGCCCGCCGCCTTCAGAGGAATGAGCAGCAGACGCGACCCGTCACGCCAGCGGTAGGAGCCGTAATCGTTCAGTTCCCGCGGCGCGCCACCCGCCGCGGCCTGCACCCACAGGCCGTTGCGGGCCGCGCTGTCAAAGGCAACGGTGTAGGCCACGAACCGCCCGTCCGCGCTGACCGTGACGGCCCGCAGGTTCAGCGCCTGACGCAGCACCTGCCGGGCGCCCGTGCGGAGATCGAGCGTAAACAGTTCCCGGTCGCGGTCCTGCGCGGCCCGTTTCCCGCTGAGAAGCAGGGTGGTGTCGTTCAGCCACGCGTGAATACTTCCGCCCGACAGTGTCGAGATCAGGCGCGGCGCACCGAACGCATCGGCAACGAACACCCGGGTCACGCGCCGGTCGTAGTTGCCGCTGGTCTCACTGCGGGCGTAGGCCAGCCGGGTCTCTGCGCGGGTCCAGGTGACGTCCGCTCCCCAGGTGGGCAGCGTGAAGCGCCGGCCATCCGAGAGACGTTCCAGGGTCGTCTGTTCGCCCGCACCGGGCCGGACGGCCCACTTCAGGGCCGGGGAGAAGAACGCCACGCTGGAAAACCGCCGGGTCACGGCGCCCCCCGAGGCGCTCACCTGGTACATGCCGGTGCTGCTGCGCGCCGGGGGTCCGTCCAGGAACAGCAGGGCGCGTGAATCCGGAGTCCAGACTGCGCCCGGGCAGCATTCACCGCTCAGCACCGTCCTGCCCGGCAGGGCCGCGGCCAGTGCGGCGCTGCCGAGCAGGGCGGCCAGCACCCAGACGCTCCTCACCTTGCCCCTCCCGGTGCGGGCGGCCAGGGGGTCGTGAACTCGTTCAGCAGGCGGCCCCCGCGCAGCGCCTGGGGCTGACTGCCGGGTGTCTGCCACCTGCGGGGCTGGGCCAGGTTGTACTCGTAGCCGCGGCCGAAACTGCCGGCCAGCGCCAGGGTGTTCCAATCCGCCGCTATGTACGGCAGCGGATTGAAGAACCGTTGGTGGGCGCGGTCACGCAGTTCCAGGTGCAGGTGAGGCGCGCTGACGCACGTGCCCTGCGAGTCGCCGCTCTGCCCGATCACCTGCCCGCGCGTGACCCGCTGACCCACCCGGAGCGGCGAACGGACACGCAGGTGGCCGTACAGGCTGGAGAGATTCCCGGCGTGATCAACCACCACGTTGTGCGGCGGGCTGCCGTGGGGGCCGTCCACCTCGGCCACCACACCGTCCCCGATGGCCACGACCGGCGTGCCGCACGGCGCGCTGAAATCCAGTCCTGCATGGATGCCCTGCAGGTTCCCGTAGGTGCTGCGCCGCTGCCGGTACGCGCCCGTGGTGTTCCCGTAGCCCTGCCCGAGGAGCCAGGTGTCAGGCCCGGGCGGCCCGGCGAACGGCAGGCCGAACTGCCCCCTGGGCGGCGCGGCGGCACCCAGCGGCAGGGGCGCGGCGTAGTGGGCCAGCGCCACCCCCAGAAACGCCACGGGCAGCAGCAGCAGTCGACGAGCGGACATACCCGATGGTGCCTGCTGCGCGTGGTTTTCAGGGTGCCCCCCGCTACCATCTGCGCCGCCCCGCGCCGGTCAGGCGTGGCGGCGCAGCAGGATGCTCTTGAGGTACAGGCTTTCGGGCACGCTGAGCAGGTGCGGGTGGTCGGCCGGCTGGTACGTCACGGCGATCACCTCGGCGTCCGTGTCGGCCTCGGCCGCGGCGACCCGGGCGGCGTCCAGCAGGTCATCGACGCGGATGTAGTGGGCGCAGGTGCTGATCAGCAGGTGCCCGCCGCCTTCGAGCATGCGCAGCGCCCGGGCGGCGCCGTCCGTGAAGATGCGCTTGGCGCGCGGCACGTCATCACGGCGTTTGGCGAGGGTCGGCGGGTCAAGCACAATGGCGCCGAAGGTCCGCTTTTCCTTCTCCAGCGCGGTGAGCTGCTCGAGGGCGTCACCCCAGCGCACGCCCACCTGCACGCCGTTGCCGCGCGCAGCTCCTTCCAGCGCGCCCAGCGCGACATTATCCTTGTCCACGGCGACCGCCTTCGCCCCGGCCTTCGCGGCGTGCAGGCTGAACCCCCCGGTGTAGGAGTACACGTCGAGGAAACCGGCGCCGGGCCGCACGAGGGTGCGCATCAGGCGGCGGTTGTCACGCTGATCCAGGAAGAACCCGGTCTTCTGGGCGTCCATGGGGTTGAAATGCAGGTTGAGGTCGTTCTCGAAGAACTCCACGCGTCCCGGCACGTCGCCCCACAGGGTGCCGGTCACGAGTTCCAGGCCCTCCTTGCGGCGCTCGCCGGTGTCGCTGCGCTCGTACGCGCTGGCCGCGCCCGTTTCATCCCGCAGCGCCCGGATGATCAGGTCACGGTGCCGCTCCACCCCGGCGTTGCGCAGCTGCACGCCCAGCACAGTGCCGAACTGGTCGGCGATCACGCCGGGCAGCCCGTCCGCCTCGGCGTGCAGAACCCGCTGGGCGTTCGTGTCGGTGATGTGCCCGGCGCGGCGTTCCAGGGCCGCTTTCACGCGGGCGCGGTAGAACTTCAGGTCAATGTCCTCGTCGCGCCAGGTGAGCAGCCGCAGGGGCGTGGCGCCCTGCGGGTTGAAATACCCGCGCGCAATGATCCTGGTGCTGTCGGGCCCCTTGACGTTCACGACCTCACCCGGCTGGATGCCGTCGTCGGCGCGGGCGATATCGCCGGTGTGCCCGAACGGGTAGCGGCCGGCGATGCGGCGCACCGCCTGGGGTTGCAGGGTGACGCTGGGGGACTTCTTCACCGCCGCAGCCTACCAGAGGCACCTTCCTGTAACGGGTCGCGGTGGTACCCTGCGCGCCATGACGCAGCAGAACCGACAGCGGGGCGAGGCGACCGGCACCAGCAGAGGCACTGGGCGCGTGGCGGCGTTCCTACAGACGTGCCGGGGAGCGGGCGCAGGTGCCCTGCGCGCTACCGGACCAGCGCAGGAACAGGGGGCGGCGCCCCGCGGCGTCCCTCGCGCAGAATTCAAGACCCGCGGCAGCCTGACTGTCTCGGCCGTGCTGGGCGCTGCGGTTCTCTCGGGGTGCGGGCTGATCCCCACGCCCAGCGTGGACGTGAAGGACACGCGCCTGTCCCTGCCCTCGAGCGGCGCACTGAACGGAAAGGTGGTGTACCTCGAACAGGACGCGCTGGCTGGGAATACCGTGCCGGCCGTGCTTCAGCAGATTACCGTGACGGGCAGCGCGACGTACCGGACGCCGGGTCTGGGTACGTTGAGCAGCGTGAACATGTATGTGCGTCCCAACCTGACCCTCCTGCCCGCCTCGTGCAGCGCGTCGCCGGCCACGGCCACGGCCCCGCGCATGGTGGTGTGCGACGCTGCGGGAGAACAGGCGCAGTTCGTGGGGACGCTGTCGCTGAAAGCCGGGCAGGCCACGCCGTTCTCGCTGGGCGGGCCGGCGCTCGACAGTGCCGCGAAGGGTGGGCATGGGTACTTTGGCATGGCGTTCACCGCCGGGCAGAGCGTGTTCGGCGACACGCTGAGTCTGAGTGGCATGAAGGCCAGCGCCCGCCTGTAACGCCTGGATCAGGCACGTGATGTGGGGGCAGAGCCGGGCCTCCGGTCCCCCACACGGGGTTCATCCAGGCAGGCTGAGTCCCCGTTCTGACGGAGCGTTTCTGCGTTTCAGCCTCCCGTTCCGGTCACGCGGCCCGGTTCATGAAGAGGGATGGTGCCGTGGCTCCTGATCTTGTGACAGGCGGTGCCCTAGCGTCAGGTGTGCCTCACAATGCCGCTGCCCGCCTGCGCCACGCGGGCGTCACCGTCCTCCTGGGCCTGCTGGGGGCCGCTGCCGCCAGCCCCGCCACTGACCTGTTTCAGGCGGCGACCGATCAGGTGCGGCGCGACTACTACGGCTGGGCCACGGGCTCCCTGGACGACCTGATTCCCCGGTTTGCGGGTCAGCTTAGCGAGCGCTGCGCGGCGCAGACCGACACGTGCTCCTTTGAGACGGGCCGCGCCGTGCTGACCGACCTGTTCAGCGCCTTTGGCGACGCGCACACCAACGTGCGGGATCCGGAGGGCGCCCTGCGCCTTCAGGAACAGCAGCAGAACCGGCCGGTCCCGCGGACGGGCGCCCGCGTGGTTCGTGTCGAGGGGGGCCTGCTGGTGGTGTCAGTGATGCCCGGCAGTCCTGCCTCTGAGGCCGGCGTGCGCGTCTTCGATCTGCTGACCAGCGTAAACGGTGAGGCGGCCGGAAAACGGGCCGGGCAGAACGCCCCGGTCGGTCCGAACGAATTCATTCGTCTGGAACGCACCGCGCAGCCTGTGCAGGTGACGCTGCGCCGCCCGGGCACAGCGGAGCTCACCCTGAGCCTGGGCACGCGCCCTCTACAGGCCCGGGACGAACCGACCCTCACCTGGACGGGCGTGGACCGCCGCACGGCCCTGATCACCTACCCCACCTTCCTGCCGCGCGACGCCTCCGAGCTGTTCCTGAAACGCGTCCAGGAGGCGCAGGCGGGCGGTGCGCAGGCCCTGATCGTGGACCTGCGTTACAACGGCGGCGGCAGCCTGAGTGAATGCGTCGCGGCGGCCAGCGTGTTCACCCCCGTGGAGTACCGCACGCAGTACCGCACGGGCAGCGCGATCTACGCGGGACTGGAAGGGCAAGAGGTGCGCCCACAGAGCCGGCGGCCCGCGCCGGACCGCGCGGTGTGGCATGGTCCCGCCGCGGTCCTGGTGGGCCCGAACACGGCGTCCTGCGCGGAGGTGTTCACGTTCTACGCCCAGCGGGCCGGGGTGCCGGCGGTTGGCGAGAGCACCAAGGGCGTGGGGAACAGCGGCGTGATCTTCCAACCTCTTCCCGACGGTGGTGTGGTGTCCGTCACGATCCTCCGGGCATTCGGCCCGGACGGCCAGCCGCTGCCGGACCGCGTGCAGCCGGACGTGCTGGCCCCCACAGACCTGAACGCCCTGATGACAGAGGGCCGTGACACCACCCTGGAAGCCGCCCTGATCACCGTGTCGCAGGTGCAGGGACCGCGCCTGCCTGCGCGGCCGTAACGGCCCGGCCGGGTCAGCGCACCCAGCGTTTCATGAGGGTCACGAGGCGCTGCGGGGTGACATTGCGGTACTCCACCCCGCTCACGCGGACCAGCGGGGCGTCCTCGGCAGGCACCGCCGGGCCGCACTGCGAGAGGACGAGTTCCACGTTTCCGTCGGCCGTAACCATGCCAGGACTGATGCGCAGAGCAGTCCACACGGCGTCCAGCAGGTCCTCGCGTTGATCGATGGTGAGGTGTTCAGTACAGATTTCCAGGCGCGTGACGGGCACAGTCTCAGTCTCCTTCGGGCCGGGTCATCCTAGAGCAGTTCCGCGGTGGCCGCCACCACGGCGCACCCAGCCGGTACAGTTGCAGGCGTGACCGTCTCCCCCGCCCCGTCCGTGCCTGAGCAGCGCGCCGCGCTGCTCGGCGTGATCGTGACCGTGATCATCTGGGGAGGGAACGTGGTGCTGCTCAAGGCCCTGCTCGGGCACCTGAACGCCGAGACCATCAACGTGGGCCGGTTCCTGATCGCCGGCACGCTCCTGGTCACGCTGGCGGTCCGGGCCCATGGCTGGCCCAGCTGGACGCGCCGCACCTGGTTGACCGTGGCGGGCGTGGGGCTGGTGGGCAACAGCCTGTTCCAGGCGCTGTTCCTCACCGGGATTCACCTGTCGCCGGCGGGCGTGTCCGGCGTGGTGAACGGTCTGGTGCCGGTGCTGGTGCTGCCGCTGGGCCTGCTGCTGGGCGTGAAGGTCACGCGCCGGCAGGCCGGCGGCGTGACGCTGGCCTTTGCGGGCCTGCTGACCCTGCTGCTCCTGACCCGGCAGCCGGGCGCGCCGGTGTCCCTGGCGGGGCTGGGCTGGCTGCTGCTCGCGGCGACCGCGTGGGCGGTGTACACCCTGTTCAACCGGATGCTCTCGGCGCGGGTGGGCGCCCTACCGTTCGTGGCGTTCAGCCTCGCGCTGGGGTGCGTGCCGTACCTGCTGCTGGCAGCGCCGCACGTGCATCTGCGCGGCACGCCGCCCCTGGCGTTACTAGGCGTGGCGGTCAGTGGCTTGGGCGCGAACGTGATCGCGTACCTCGCGTGGGCGCGCGGGACGCAGGTGCTGGGCGCGGCGCGCACGAGCGTGTGGAACACCCTGGCGCCCGTGATTGCGCTGCTGCTGGGCGCCGCGACGCTGCATGAGCGCCTGCCGCTGTCGGTGTGGATGGCCGCGGGGGTGATTCTGGTGGGCGCGGCGCTGGCGAACTGGCCGGCCCGCACGGAGCGCAGCAACACCCCCGCCACGTAGGCGGGGGCGCGGCCCCGGGGCAGGGGATCAGCTGGCGTTCGGGTGGCGGTCGGTGTCGTGCAGCTGCACGGGTATGCCGCGCCGCACGCGCAGGTTCAGCAGTTCTACGCTGATGGCGAAGCCCATGGCGAAGTACGTGTAGCCCTTGGGAATCTTGAAGCCGAACCCGTCGGCAATCAGGTTCACGCCGATCAGGAGCAGGAAAGACAGGGCCAGCATCTTCACGGTCGGGTGGGCCTGCACGAATTCCCCGATCGGCCGCGCGGCGACCAGCATGATCAGGACGGTCACCACGACTGCCGCGACCATCACGCCGAGGTCATCGGCCATGCCCACCGCCGTGATGACGCTGTCCAGGCTGAACACGATGTCCAGCAGCATGATCTGCCCGATGAGCGCCGCGAAGTTCGCACCGGCCACACGCATGGAACTCATTTCGCCGTGGGGGGCGCCGGGTCCTTCGAGTTGCTCGTGCATTTCCCTGACGGCTTTGTACAGCAGGAAGAGTCCGCCGAGGATCAGGATGAGGTCGCGGCCGGACAGGCCCATGCCGAACAGGGTGAACAGGTCCTCTTTCAGGCGGTAGATCCAGCTGATCGAGAAGAGCAGGCCCAGGCGCATGATCATGGCCGCGAGCAGGCCGATGGTGCGGGCGCGCTGCTGCTGTTCCGGCGGGAGTTTCCCGGCGAGAATCGAGATGAAGATCACGTTGTCGATGCCGAGCACGACTTCGAGAAGCAGAAGGGTGGCGAAGGCCAGCCAGGCCTCCGGCTGGGTCACCCAGGTAAACAGTGATTCCATTGTGTCACTCCGCAAAACAGAAAGCGGACGCTGCCACGCACGTCCAGGATGCCGTTGGGGGTGAGGGACCCGAGTCCGCGCCCGTGCGGCGCGCCTCTGCCATGCTCCGGGACAACCAGACCACCGTTCATGCTGAATTTATGAAGGCGTCTTCATGAAGCGATTGCCGTTCCCGGCAGAACGCCGGACTCAGCGCGCCGTGGCGCCGTCCAGGTACACCGCCAGCAGCGCCCGCGCCGTCCCCTGCGGATCCGCCGGAGGAGCGCCCGTCACCAACGGGTACGTCAGGGCCAGGAACGCCCGCGCCAGCATCGCGGGCGGCACGTCCGCGCGCAGTTCCCCGCGCGCCGCCGCCTCCTCGAACAGCTGCGACAGCCCCCCCACCCACACCCGGCGGTACTCCTGCTCGAACGCGGCCCGGCGCGCCGCACTGACGTGCCGCAACTCCCCGGCCAGCTGCAGCCCCACCCGCTGCTCCGGCGCGCTCGCCAGCAGCTCGTACACCAGGGTATCGAGCTGCAGCCGGATGCCCACCTGCGAATAGGCGGCCGCCACCAGGCGGCTCAGGCCGGCCAGCGTTCCCTCCAGCATGGCCAGGAACAACGCCTCCTTGTCGGCGTAATGGTGGTACAGCGCCGGTTTCGTCACGCCGACCGCCTCGGCCACCTCGCGCATGCTCACCCCGTGATACCCACTCTGCACGAACAGCCGCGCCGCCTCCTGCTGAATGCGGGCGCGGGTCGTATCAGGCACAGCGGGAGAAGACACAGGAGGGACCGTCATCACCCCGCATGATAGCGGCCCCACACCCCTGGCAGCGCCCTGACACAACGGCGTACAGTGAAAAGCGTCACACCCCCAACGCCCCCTTTCAAGGAGACCCCATGCGCCGAGTCCTTCCTGCCGTCGTCCTGTCCGTCGCTCTGGCCGCCTGTTCACAGCCCCCCCTTCCCACGGCGAGCGACTACGCTGCACGCCCCGAACTTCAGGACGCCGGCAGCCAGGCCATTCTGGCCCGCTACGGCAACGACCCCGGCCTGATCGCCGCGCTGCAGGAAGCGTACGGCGAGCGCCCCACCACGCTCACCTACCCCAACGTGCCCGCTCTGGGCGCGCAGGACTACGTCACCGACCGCCTGGAGTACGTCAAACGCACCGGGTGGGGCACCGTTCCCAATTACAACAGCCAGTACGCCGCGTACAGCAGCACGAGCCTCCCCTACACCGGCCTGGACTGGAGCCGCGACGGGTGCAGCGCCCCCGACGGCCTGGGCCTCGGCTACCGCGAGGACTTCCGCCCGGCGTGCAACGTCCACGACTTCGCGTACCGCAACCTGAAGGTGTACCAGCGCACCGACGCTAACCGCCTGACCAGCGATGAGGTGTTCTACACGAACATGAAAGTCATCTGCGCCGCCAAGAGCTGGTATGCCCGCCCCGCGTGCTACAGCGCCGCGTACACGTACTACCAGGGTGTTCGGGTGGGCGGCAGCAGCAACTTCTGACGTACCGGAACCCCTCGCACCGGTGGGGCACGGCCCCGAACCCATCGGCCCGCCGGCCGCTCACCTCATTCGGGATTCGTCCAGTACGGCCAGGTGTGCCCGCCCGCGCAGGTTGCCGTGAACGTCCGGCCCTTCCTGCTCAGCTTCCCGGGCTGCCCGCACTGCGCGCACACGGGTTTCGCGGGCGTGGTTGCGCCGCACCCCGCGCACCGGAAGGAGGCCCCGTACTTCCCGACCTCCACCGACAGTTGCGTGCCCCCACACGAGCGGCACGCGGCGTCCAGGCGGGGCCTCGCCTGCGCCTGCCGCTCCTGCGACGTCCGCACCGGTCCGGTGACCACCGGGCGGGCCGTCCTGGGCACCGGGGCCGCCAGGACTGGTGCAGGCACATGACGCGTGAGGAGGAACGTCCGAATGCGGGTCAGCTCGGTGGCCGTGAAGCCACACAGGCCGGGGGTCCGGCTGTCCTCCGCCCTGATTGTGGCGTTGACGCGGTCCGGTACCTGCCCGGGCCTCACCCATTCCGTCAGGTCACCCGTCGCGGTAACGCGACTGTCGGCCGGAAGGGCCACCAGCACGTCCCGGCGCACCCCGGCAAAGGAGGGCGGCCCGGAGCCCGGCCGGGAGCAGTCCATCAAGTCAGCAGCGTGGTCTTCCAGAAAAGCGAGCAGCAGGTCCAGTTGCCGCCGCGCCTGAACCACAGCCGAAGGCAGGCTGCTGGCCCGCAGGGTCACTTCGCAGACCCCCTCGCCATGCTCGTTCACGCTGAGCTGGCCGGCCACGCTGCTGTTCACGATCACCAGGCCAGAGCGGTGCAGGATCAGGTGATCAATCTGCGCCACGTCGCCCCGGCATTCCAGCCGCAGGTCATGAAACACGAACGCCTGCGGGTCCTGCGCGAAAGCACGCCGGAGGAAGTGCACCACCTGCCGGTGCACCTCGTGGGCGGCGTGCAGCTGCGCTTCGGGGGCCTTGACGATCACGAGGCTCCTCCCACGGTGGGCGCGCCGCCCAGCCTGCGCAGCGAGCCGCGCCGGGCGCACCTCACCCCGCGGCGTCCTCGGCCTGCCAGATGTCCTGCGGGGTTTCACGCCGGCGGATCACCGTCCACGTTCCGTTCTCGTGCAGCACCTCGGCCGGGCGGGCGCGGGTGAGGTAGTTGCTGCTCATGGCGGCCCCGTACGCGCCGGCCTCGCCGATGGCCAGCAGGTCACCGGCCTGCGGGGCGGGCAGCGTAACGTCACGGGCAAGGAGGTCGCCGCTCTCGCAGGCAGGCCCGGCGAGATCCCAGGTGCCGGTGCCTTCGCGGTGCCACAGGGGCGTGACGGGGTGCTGCGCGCCGTACAGCATGGGCCGCAGAAGTTCAGTCATGCCGGCGTCCACGAGCGTGAAGTTCCGGCCGGTGCGTTTGGTGCCGATCACCCGGGTGAGGAGCGTGCCGGCCTGCGCCACAAGGTACCGGCCGGGCTCCACCCACAGCTGCGCACCGAAGGTGGCGGCGGTGGCGTGCGCTTCGCGGGCGATGCCGTGCAGGTCCGCGCCGAGACCCCAGCCGCCACCCGCGTCAAGGACCCCCAGCGGCCCGGTCTGTCCGCGCAGTTCGGTGAGGCGGCCGAACGCGGCCGTGAAGTCGCGCGCGTCGCGAATGGCGCTGCCGATGTGGACGTGCAGGCCCAGGGCGGTGTGCCCGGCGGCCCGCAGGGCAGCGAGCACGCGGGGCGCCTGCTCAAGCGTCACGCCGAACTTGCTGTGCGCGGCGCCGGTGGCGAGGTGATCATGGGTGCTGATGTTCAGGGCGGGGTTCACGCGCACCAGGGCGCGGGAGGAGGGCGGAAGGAGGGCGACCTCGTCTTCGCGGTCGAGGATGAAGGTGGCGCCGAGCCGGGCGCCGAGCGCATACTCGCCCGGGGTCTTGGCAGGACCGTTCACGATGATGCGCTCGCCGGCCGCGCCGATGTGCTGCGCGCGGGCGAGTTCCCCTGGACTAACACATTCAAAGCCGACGCCCTGGGCGTGCAGACGGCGCAACAGCGTGAGGTTCGGATTGGCCTTCATGGCGTAGTACACGCGGGCCGTCCCGAAGGCAGCGCGAATGCGCGCCAGGGCAGCGTCGAGTTCGGTCGCGTCGTAGACGTACAGGGGAGTGCCGTACTGCTGGGCAGCGGCGTGCAGATGCTCGGACGTGAGACTCATTGCCGGGCAGTGTAGCGGGACCGGACCGAGTCAACAGGCGGCACAGGTCAGCCCAGACTGATGGGAGTTCGTGACTCGCGCGCGCGAGGGCCGTATGACCACCTGCACCCCGCACTTCACGCTGAAAACACCCTCCCGGCCCGCCAAGCGCGACCTGTCCAAGCCGCCGGGCGTCAACCCCACCCGCGTCCTGCACCCCCAGGCGGGCGGCCTGCGCGGTCTGGCTCACCTGTCACGCCACGGGGCATCAGGCTTCCTCGTCCCGGACCGGCTGACCCAGTTCATCGTGCCCACTGAACGGGTGGGCCGCCTGAGCGTGCCGGTTGAGTTCGTGCTCGATAGGCCCGGTGACCTACGGCAGCAACGCCGTGTGCCTCAGCCGCACTATTGATCACGGCGTAGCTTTGTATTGGTTGCTGCCGGACTTCAGGAGTCTGGGTGAGCTTGTTCGCTGACGGGGCTGGACGGGAGCAAGGCGAACCTGTGCCGTTATTGATAACGGCGACCTTCTGATTCCCCGGGTCCCGCTGTTCCGGACCTTCCAGCCTGAACTGGTCTGATGCATCACAGTCACTCGCGCCAGCCGGGGCAGGCGCCTTTCACGAGCGGCCCTGTAGCGCGATGTGCGCCGCGCCTCCCACGTGGCGTGACTGCCCGGTTTACCTGCTGCGTCTGCCCGACTGGTCACCCCCGCGTGCCTGGGCCCTCAGAGCTGGGCCCTCAGCGCGGCGCCCAGCGCAGGGACCCGGCAATCTGACCCGTGCGCGGGTCCCACACGGCGCGCTGGCTCACCGGGTACGTCAGGCGTACGCCCGCCTCCATGCCCGCACGCACCAGCACCTTCTGGTAGTAGATCCGGCCGTCCCGCAGGTACCCGCTCTGCACGAACGCACCCGGCAGCAGTCGGCGGTACGTGACGCGCGCGCCCGCCCGCACGTCTGCCCGGAGTGTCCAGTCGGCCCACTGCGCCGCGGTGCCCCGGCCCAGCACACCGGGCCCATTCCCGCCCCACGCGGTCACCTGCACCTGTCCGTCCGGACTCGACCAGGACAGCCCCCCGCCGTTGTCCGACGGGCGCCCGGCCGTCAGTTCACTGGGCACGTTCACCACGTACCCGAACCGGCTGTTGCCGTAGGACACGTCCGCGGCCAGCGCGGCGCCCAGCAGCAGGGGAAGCAGAACCAGGACTCGCATGCCCCAGCGTACGCGCCCCGCCGCGCGCGAACCGCGGTCCTCATTCCGTTCTGCCGGCTGCCCTGCCCCTTCAATTGCCGCGCGCCTCACCGCCCGGATTCCGGCCGGGTGTTAAGCTGCGCGGCTGTATGAGTGCGCCTGCGCCCGCCCCCCAGCCCGTCCCTGCCCCTGCCGTAGCCACCACGGGGGAACGGGTGCTGTGCGCCATGTCCGGCGGCGTGGACAGCAGCGTCACGGCCGCACTCCTGAAAGACCAGGGGTATCAGGTGGTAGGCGCCATGATGCGCTTCTGGCCGGATGACAAGCGCGTGGACACCTTCGACACGTGCTGCTCTCCGGACGCCGCGTACGAGGCGCGGCGCGTGGCCGAACAGGTGGGCGTGCCGTTCTACCTGCTGGACTACCGCGAGCAGTTCCAGCGGCACATCGTGGGACCGTTCCTGGACGAGTACAGCCGCGGGCGCACCCCGAATCCCTGCGTGAACTGCAACACCAAGGTGAAATTCGACGAACTGGTGAAGAAGGCCAGGATGCTCGGCTGCCGGTACGTCGCCACCGGACACTACGTGAAGCGCGTGGAGAACGACCGCGGCGAGGTGGAGTTCTGGCGGGGCGATGACCCCCGCAAGGACCAGACGTACTTCCTGTGGGGCACGCCAAGAGACGCCCTGCCGTTCATCCTGTTCCCGGTGGGGGAACTGGAGAAGCCGCAGGTGCGGCAGATCGCCGAGGAGCGCGGGCTGCTCACCGCCCGGAAACCCGAAAGCCAGAACATCTGCTTTGTGCCGGGCAAGGTTCAGGATTTCGTGGCCGAGCACCTCCCACAGGTGCAGGGCTACATCCGCGAGATCCGCACGGGCGAAGTGGTGGGCGAACACCTGGGCACGCAGTTCTACACCCTGGGCCAGAAGAAAGGGCTGGGGCTGTACCAGACGCACCGCGTGCGGCACGTCGTCCACCTGGACCCCGGCACCAACACCGTGTGGGTGGGCGATTACGGCGACTGCCTCTGGACCGGGCTGAAGGCGCAGAGCGCGAACTACCTCGTGGACCTCGCGGACCTGCCCGCCGAGCTGGACGTGCAGGTTCGGTACCGGACCGCGCCGGTGAAAGCCCGTGTGGTGCGCGCCGATGAGGGCGGGTTCGAGCTGGAGTTCGCCGAACCGCAGTTTGCGGTGGCGCCCGGCCAGAGCGCAGTGCTGTACGCCGGGCCGCGCCTGCTGGGCGGCGGGCTGATCGAGGACCATAACCGCACCCTGCCCGATCCCAAGGCCCCGCCTCAAAAACGCCCGGCGGTGCTGCTGTCCTGATGCTCGCGCTGGTTGGGTGGGTGCACCGCGCCCTGCTGGACCGCGGCGGCCTCACACCCGGCGAACTGGCCGACGGGCTGGAGGCCCTGACCCGGCAGGTGGAGGCTCTACCCTTTGACGTGGACTGGCCGGAACCCCTGCCGCGGGAGGAGGCTTCCGGTCTGCGTGCCCGCGTCGCCGGGGTGTGGTCCGAAGTCGGGTGGTACGACCCGGCCACCGGACGCGGCCTGAGCCCCTGCGCCCTGCCCGAGGAGATCGGGGACGCGCTGGATGACCTGAGTAACCTCGCCCTTGACCTCGGCACGGCCGTCGCCCTGGCTGAAACGGACGCGCGGGCAGCCTTGAGCTGGCTGCGCTGGAGCCACGACACCCACTGGGCCGACCACGCACGGGTCACCCGGCACCTGCGCTGGCTGGGTTAAACCCGCGCCCAGAGTACAGGCACGAGCATCTCCTCCGGCGTCCAGCCGCCGTGGAGCCCGAGCATGGGGGCGGGGCTGGTGGGGCGGCGCAGAGCGTGCCCCGGCGAGGGAACGGCAATCAGGTCCCCCACGCGGGAGCGGAACCGGGGGTTGAGCTGCCCGGTGGGACCGAACAGGCCGCTGTTCCAGGCGTCGTCAGCCTTCAGAAGGGTGGCGTGCGGCGCCAGCCGGGCTTCCAGGTCCGTCCGGAAAGCCTCCCTGGGGCGCAGGTACGCGGCGCGTTCCTCCCCGGCGACCGGGCCGCGCAGCTGGGTCTTCATGACCGGCCGGGTGATGACGTCCAGGTACCCTTCGGGCGGCTGGGCGGACTGGCCGTGATCAGCGGTGACGAGCACCAGGGTTTCACCTGTGCGGGGCAGAGCGGCGAGCAGGCGGGCCACGACGCCGTCTGTGCGGCGCAGTTCGGCGTGCGCTTCGGGGCTGTCCGGGCCGAAGGCGTGGCACAGGGAATCGTAGTCAGGGAAGTACACCAGCGTGTACGAGGGCTCGCCGGGCCGCAGGAGAGGCGCGGTGAGCGCCGGGATCTCGTCCGGCCGGGTGTAGGGGTAGTACGTGGCCCCGTCGCAGGCCCAGCGGGTCAGGACGCTGTGCTTGTACGCGCCGGGCATGATGACCTGACTGCCCACTCCCGAGCGCCGCAGTTGCCGGTATAGGGACGGCACGGCCGCCAGGAACGCGGTCTCCTCCAGAGGCTGATGGGTGTACACGTCGTACAGGCGGATCAGGTTCACGGTGGCCTGCGCTTCCTCCAGCCAGACAGTCAGGCCGAGGTACCCGTGCTCGCCGGGCGCGCAGGCGGTGTGAATGGCGGTCAGGGCCGCCATGGTGGTGCTGGGGAAGACACTGGTCACGCGGCCCGGGGCGGGCGTCAGGGCGGCCAGGGCCGGCACGTCCCCGCGGGCGGCCGCGCCGCTCAGCTGCCCGGCGCCCAGGCCATCAACAACGATCAGCAGAATCTGCCGCACGCCCGCCAGGGGCAGGGGGTAGCGGTACGGGGCGTGCCGGGCAGGTACGCCCAGGTGCGCGCCGAGCGTGGCGACGAGGTTCAGGACGCTGCCACCAGCGTAGTCCGGCCGGATCGCGTGGGGCGGCAGGGTCATGTGTGAGGATAACGGGCGGGGTGAGAGGGGGGCCTTGGGGCTTCGTTCAGCGGCGTGGCAGGAACGCCCCGGTGCGCTGGCGGTAGGCGGGGTACGCCGGGTATGCGGCGGCCAGGGCCGTTTCCTCCATGCGGGCCTTACGGCGCAGCACGAGCGTCAGCAGGGCTGTGCCCAGGCCACTGACGAGCCCGCCGCGGCCGGCAGTCCAGCCGGCACTGAGCAGCAGCAGCGCCGTGTAGAGCGGGTGGCGCACCCAGCGGTACGGGCCGGTCTGGATCAGGGTGCCGCCCGGCACGGGGGCCGGCAGCGGCGTGAGGTTGCGGCCCAGGGCGTGGCCGCTCCAGAAGGCGAGCACCGCGCCGGCCAGCATCAGGCACTGTCCAGCCCGGTGCACCGGGGCGGGCCGGGCTGGTCTTCTCCGGCCGCCGGCGACGATCAGGGTCAGCAGGGCGAACTGCGCCGCGACCAGTCCCTGACCTGGGGTCATGTCAGTACGGGCGGCCGGGCGTGACACGACCCTCTGGTTCGTGCCCCTGCTGCAGGTCGATCAGGAAGTCGCGGGTGAGTTGCGCGCCGCGCGGCACGAGGTCCGTGGTGGTGCTGGCGACGTGCGGGGTCAGAATCACGTTCGGCAGGTGCCACAGCGGGTGCGGGCCGGGCAGCGGTTCGGGGTCCGTAACGTCCAGCACCGCGCCGCCCAGGTGGCCGTCCGTCAGGGCGTCCACGAGGGCGCCGGTGTCGATCAGGTTGCCGCGGCCGACGTTGACCAGCCACGCGCCGCGTTTCAGGTGGGCCAGAACCGGCGCGCCGACAATGCCGCGGGTATCGGGCGTGCTGGGCAGCAGCAGCACCACCCAGTCGGCCTGCGCGAGCAGTTCGTCACGCTCGGCGCTGGGGGTGGCGCTGCGGATGCCGTGCACGTGGGCGCCCAGAGGCCGCAGGAGGTCCTCGAGGTGCCGGCCGATGTGCCCGTACCCCCACAGCACCACGTGACGGTCATCCAGGGTGGTCAGGGCCGAGTGGCCCGGCAGGGCCGGCGCGTCCCAGTGCGCGCGGGCCTGCGCGTCGCGGAAGCGGTGCAGACCGCGCGCCGCGGCGAGCATGCCGCTCAGGGCGTGCACCGCCACCGCGCGGTCGTGCAGGCGGCTGGCGTTGAACAGCGCCACCTCTGGCGGCAGGTGGCCCTGCACGTGCTCGATCCCCGCGGTGAGGGTCAGCACCCACTTCAGGCCCGGGGTGCGGAGCAGCCGGGTGCGGGTGTCCCCACCCACCAGCCAGAGGACCACGCCGTCGGCCGGGCCGTCCGGGACGTGCGTGCGGCTGTAGTGGTCGAAGGTCACGCCGGGCACGCCGCCCTCATCGTGCTCGCTCAGGGCGCGGAACTCAGGCAGGTCGGGCAGCAGGACACGCATGCGTTCATTGTGCCCCGTCCGGCCCGCCGGGTGAGGCGCGCAGGGCCAGCCACCCGGTGCGGGTGAGTTCCATGTGCACGTCCATGCGGCCCTCGCGGGCGGTGCGGCCCACCTCCCTGAACCCGCAGGCCAGGAAGGCCCGCTGGGCGCGGCGGTTGTGGCCGAAGGTGGTGAGGCGGATGCGGGTCAGGGGCGTGTCCCGCTCCTGAAAGGCCCAGCGCAGCAGGGCGTGCACCGCCTCACGGCCGTACCCCTGGCCCCACAGAGCAGGCTGGCCGATCATGACGCCCAGCGTGGCGGCCGTGGCAGTGAGCGGCGCAGAGGGCCGCAGGTCGTACAGTTCGGCGCTGCCGATCAGTTCGCCGCGCTCGTTCATGATGCCGAAGCCGTGACGTTCCCCGGTGCGTTCCTCCTCCTGCATGACCCGCCTGAACAGCCATTCCGGCATGCGGATGGGTTTGGCGTCATTCCAGTCCGCCAGTTCGCGGTTGCGGAAAAAGCCGTGCAGGGTGCGCCACTCAGCCGGCGTGAACTCCAGCAGGGGTTTGAGGGTGACGCGCGGCGTGAGGGGGTCCGGGGCGGGCATGTCAGCCCGGATGGCCCGCGGCGCGCAGGGGACCCAGGGCGCGCGTGACGTCACGCGTGAGGCGCTCGAGGTGAAAGGCGTCACCCTCGGCGCGCCCCACCGTCCGGCCCGGCTCCACGACCAGCAGGGCCAGCAGTTGCGCCCCCGCGTGCCGGATGTTCACGCCGGGATGCTCGGCAAGCGCGGCGCGGTCCCCGGGGCTCAGGACGCTCCAGGCCGGGTCGGTCTCGGTGAGGCCCAGGTGCGCAACCGGCAGGTGATGCTCGCGCACCTGCGCCTCCAGCCACGCCAGGGCGGCCGGCTGACCGCCAATGATGCCCTGCTCCAGGCTCGGGCGCCGCTGGTTGTACCGGATGGGCCGGCCGTCACGGCGGCGCAGTTCGCCCCCTGCGGCGCGCAGCAGGGCGTGCCCGGCGGCAATGTCCCACTCGCTGCGGGGGGACATGCTGAAGGTCACGTCCGCCTGGGCCGCCGCGATCCGCGCGAGTTTCAGGGCGATGCTGCCACTGGGATGCATGCCGGGAAGCGGAACGGCGTGCAGTTCTCGGGAGTACTCGGTATCGGAGACCGCCACGCGCCACGCCGGGCCCTGCGCCGGGGCAGGCACCGGCTCCCCGTTCAGGGTCACGCCCTGGCCGACCACGCCGCTGAACAGTTCGTCCGTGGCGGGCGCGTACACGACGCCCAGCACCGGCTCACCGTCCACGGTCAGGCCGATGCTCACGCAGTAGTCGGGGTGACCGCTCGAGTACTCCCTGGTGCCGTCGATGGGGTCCACAATCCACGCGCGGCTGGCGTCCAGGCGGGCGGCGTTGTCCGCCTCCTCCTCGGACAGCAGCCCGTCGAGCGGAAACACCTGCGAGAGGCGCTCCATGATCAGGCTGGACGCCTCCCGGTCCGCAGCGGTGACAGGATCGTCGGCGCTGGTCTTGTGTTCCACGGTCAGGCCGGCGCGCAGGTGCGCCTGCAGCAGCGCGCCCGCCTCGCGCGCCAGTTGTTCGGCGACCATCCGTTCGGTGGGGAGGTCGGTCAAGGGCAACGTCATGCTTCCGAGCATAGCGGCCCCGCGCGGTTCAGCCCGCCGGAGAGACCCTCAGCCGGGTCCCAGCAGCGCCGCGGACGGGCACAGGTCGGCCAGGACACACGCCGGGCAGCGCGGGTGGCGGCTCAGGCACACCTCGCGGCCGTGCCGCACGCCGGCCACGTGCAGCGCCAGCCGCTCGGGCACGGTGCGGGGGACCACGGCGTCATACCAGCGTTCCACGCGGGCGGCCGTCCAGCTGTCCGGCACCCAGCCCAGGCGGCGGGCCAGGCGATCCAGGTTGCCTTCCACCGGCATGGCGGGGCGGTGCAGGTCGAACAGCAGCAGCAGGCTCGCGGTGTGGCGGCCCACGCCGGGCAGGGCTTCCAGGGCGCGCCGGGCGGGGTCGTCGCCCAGGCCGGTCAGGAACGCCAGGGACAGCAGGTGGTCCGGCGGGTGCGCCTCCAGGGCGCTCAGCAGGCCGTGCAGGCTGATGGCCTTGCTGCGGTGCAGGCCGCCGCCGGCTGCCCTGAGGGTCGCTTCGATGCCGTCCGGGCCGTCCAGCACGGCCGCCTCCCAGCGGGGGTAGGCGTCTTGCAGGGCCCGGTACTGCCGGTCGGCGGCCGCGCGGGTGTTCTGCTGGCCGAGGATGGTGCGGATCAGGGCGCCGAGCAGTTCGGCCGGTCGGGCGCGCGGGACCGCCGGGCCGCCACTGAGGTGGTCTTGCACGAGGCGGCGCGTCACCTCGCTCAGCGTGTCGGGAACGGTGAACTCTTCGGGCGGCCGGGGCATCCCTTCACACTAGGGACTGCAGGCGTGCGCAACCGTGGGCGGCGTGTCAGTAGGGCAGACCCGCCAGGCGCAGCAGTTCCTGCCGGACGAGCGCCGCGTCGTTCGGGCGGGCCTCCCGGTCGGCGCGGATCAGCGAGAGGTACAGCGGTTGCAGCGGGTCAAGGGTGTGCGGGTGCGGTTCGTCGGTGTCAGCCAGGAAGCCGTGAATGCCCCAGCCGAGCAGCACGCCCACGCCGTACAGGTCGCTTTCAGGGCCGAGCGGTTCGCCGCGCGCTGCCTCGGGGCTCTGGAAGGCGGCGGTGCCCATGCGCATGGGTGCGTCGAAGGTTTCGAAGGCGGGGCCGGACAGGTCGAAGTCCACGAGTTTTGCGCTGCCGTCCTCCTCGACCATGATGTTCTCCGGTTTGATGTCGCGGTGCACCACGCCCCGCCCGTGCAGGTACCCCAGGGCGTCCAGGAGGTGCGCCATGGTGAGCAGGAACGCGCGGCGTTCGTGCTGCACGGCAGGGCGCTGCGTGTAACGGCGGAACATCACCTCTCCGCGCGCCAGGGTGCTGATCAGTGCCGGTTGTTCCTCTACGGTGGCCCGGTCGATCACGCGCACGAGGCGCGGGTGCAGCAGGTCATGCGCGTGCGCGTACTCCCGGTCGGCGTACCCGCCCAGGTGCGCGGGAAAGATCTTCACGGCGCAGGGCTGGCCGTCGCGCGCTACAGCGAAGTACACCAGGCTGTGCGAACCGCGCCCGACCGGGCGGACCAGTCGGACACCGTTTCCTACAACCTGTCCTGCTAGAGGCATCACCTCAAACTACCCCACGGCCACGCCGGGCGGGTAGCCTCCGCGGCGGGGGCGCCCGGCGGCGGCTGTTCACACGGGCTGCCGTTGGGTGGGGGCGGCCGCGCGCAGAGTGGTGTGCGCGGCCGTGTGGCGGAGCCTGCCTGAGCACAGGCTCCGCCGGGCAGGCAGGCGTGCGCGGGCCTGGGCAGTCTGATGGGGGCGTTCATGGCGGCCGGGTCCAGCGCGGCGGCGCCTGCTGAGTCTGCACCCCGGACCCGGTTTGCTTCGCGTGTCGGCGCTCTGGGCGCGGCTCATCCGGCACTGGCCCTCTTATCTCTGGGGGCTGCGGCTGCCAGCGGCCCTGACGGCCCCGTGGGCCGCCCCGTGGCGCGGTGCGCCACCCGGGCGAACTCGAGAGTGCTGGAGTGGACACAGCACCCTCCTCCCGGGCGCGCGGCGGGTGCTGTGGCGCCGGGGCGGCCGTTCAGACGGGCGTGACAGCTGCTCCTGCCAATCCGCCGCGCGTGCAGATCCTGCCCGGATAGGGGCGGCGCACGCCCGAACGCCGCGCATCCGGTATCCTGCGCGGTGCATGACCACTCCTGATCAGCCCGCCCCGTCCGCCCTTCAGAAGTTGTGGAAGGAGATTCTGGAACCCATCGTGTTCGCCGTGGTGATCACGCAGTTCGTGGCGACCCTGGTGGGGGTGGACGGCGTAAGCATGATGCCCAACCTCCGCAACGGCGAGCGCGTGTTCGTGCCGAAGTACGAGACGTGGCTGCACAAGGCCGGCGTGGGGGAATTCAAGCGTGGGGACATCCTGATTTTCAAGCCGCCGCGCGAGGCCAGCGCGAAGATTGAGAATCTGAACAAGAGTGCGTTCGGACTGTGGGCGTACCGGCCGTTCCTGATCAAGCGACTGATCGGCCTGCCGGGCGACACCATCCGCATTCAGGGCGGTGAGGTCACCCTGAACGGCAAGAAGCTGGATTCCAGCTGGACCACGGCGTTCTGGTCAGAGCAGGGCTGCTGGGACACGCAGAGTGAGGTGGCGAACAACGCCACGTCCAGCCGCATTGCCGGCTCGCTGGTGGGCGTGGTGCCGGACCGTCAGGAGTTCACGGTGCCGGCCGGGCAGTACTTCGTGATGGGCGACAACCGCACGGCCGGGGGCAGCGAGGACTCGCGGATCATGGGGGGCATCGCGCGGCGCGACGTGGCGGGACGCGCGGCGGCCGTGGTGTGGCCGATCATGCGCAAAACGAACGCAAAGTATGACTGCGTGGGCGGCAACCCGCCCGAGTTCAGTGGGGCCAGCCAGCTGAACTGGCGGATGCTGACGCGCCCGGCGGGGTTCAGCACCCTGAAGCAGTAAGCCGCAGCGCAGCGCCGGCCGGGGGACTCTCCCGGCCGGCGCTGCATGGCTCTGGCGTTTACTCGCCGCTGTCGTCGGCGCCGAGCGGGGTGATGTCGATCTCCTCGCTGGTCACGCGGTACGGACCTTCCTTGGCGATGTAGTCCGCGGCCATGCGCAGGGTCTCCTCCACCCAGCCGTAGTCGTTGCTGATGGTGGCCACGCCGATCACTTCCCAGTCGTGGGCGTCCAGGCCGTCGAGCCGGGCCACCGTGAGGGGAAAGCGGACCTTCAGGCGTTCCACGACCGGGCGCACGAGCGCGCGTTTCTCCTTGAGGCTGGCGACCCAGGGCATCTCGACCCGGACGGTCAGGACACCCACATAGCCCAGGGCCACGCGCTCAGATCATGCCGGCCAGGAACCCCTGGCGGCGGATGGCGCGCACCAGGTCCATGACCGTGAGTTGCGAGGGGTCGTAGTGCACTTCCAGCTGCCCTTCGTCCGGGGTGACGCGCACGATTCCGGGAATGGCCCTGAGGGCCTCGGCGACAGTGGTTCCGGCGTCGCGGCTCATGCCGCGCACGCCCAGCAGTACGCGGGTGGCGGTGTTCGTCATGCCGGTCATTATGCGCCCTGTGCGGGGGGTATGGGCAGCCGCTCACCGGGGGCCGTGTCGGCGCGGGTGCCCAGGTGGCACACGGCGTACGCGCCGGTCAGCACGGCGCTCTCTGCCTGCGCGGCAGCGTGCAGGGCGGGCGTCATGGGAAAGTGAATCTCGTACACGGCGCTGTCGTAGGCGCTTTTCACGGTGGCGTGCAGCAGGGCGCCGGGAACGTCGGCCGGGGCATCCGGGTGCACACTCAGGGTGCGGACGAGCACGATGGGCCGGTCACCCTGCCAGACCGACTGCGCCAGGACGAAGCCGTGCAGGGTGCCGTTCTCCTCGGCCACGAAGGAGTGTTCGCTGCGTTCGTAGAACTTCAGGGCGGGCAGGCTGGTGTGAAGCCGCCCGTCGCGTTCCCGGTCGGGCAGCGCGTCGTAGTGTGGGTCGGCGGCGCGCTGCAGGGTGAGGTCCAGGGCCTGCAGGGCCGGGTAATCGGGTTCACTGAAGGTGCGGTAACGCATGCGGTGAGGGTAGCCCATCCCCCAGCCCTGGAAGGCCGGGCGGGGACCTGGGGGTCAGGGCCGGGTGAACTGCGCCTGAACCTGACCCCAGGTGGGCATGGCGTTCTGCGCGCCCGGGCGGGTGCAGGTGAGGGCGCCGGCCACGCCGGCGGCGTGCAGCGCGGTAGGCAGCGGGTCCCCCTGGGCGAGACGGGCAGCCAGGACGCCGCAGAAGGTGTCGCCCGCACCGGTGGTGTCCACCACCTGAATGGGGTGCGCGGCGAGGGGCAGGGTCTCCTGCGCGGTCACGGTCAGGCTGCCGCGGCCGCCGAGGGTGACGGTCACGGCCTGCGGGCCGCGGGTCAGGAGGGCGCGGGCGGCGGGTTCGGTCTCGCCGGGCTGCAGGGCGGCCAGTTCGTGTTCATTCACGATCAGGTGGTGCACCAGGGCCAGCAGGGCGGGGGCGGTGGCGCGGGTGGGGGCCGCGTTCAGGAGAACGTGTGCGCCGGCCGCGTGGGCGCGCTGCGCGGCCGCGAGCGTGACTTCGGGCGGCAGTTCCTGTTGCAGCAGCACGTGGGTCACGCCGTGCAGAGTGCCGGGCAGGTGGTGCGGGCGCAGGTGGGCGTTGGCGCCGCTGGCGACGGTAATGGCGTTTTCGCCCTCGTCGTTCACAGTGATCAGGGCGAGGCCGGTGGGGGCGGCCAGGGTGTGCAGGCCGCTGAGGTTAACGCCGGCGGCCTGCAGGCCGCGCAGGGCGTCCTCCCGGAAAGCGTCCTGGCCGACCGCACCGGTGAGGGCCACAGGGGCGCCGGCCAGGGCGGCCGCCACGGCCTGATTGGCGCCCTTGCCGCCGGGGGAGGTCACGGCGTCCTGCCCGAGGACGGTTTCGCCGGGGGCAGGAATCCGCCCGGCGCGGACGGTGAGGTCCAGGTTCACGCTGCCAACGACAAGCACGGTCATGGCGGTATTGTGCCGCGTCGCGGGGTGTTACAGGCCGTGGGTCTCGTCCGGGTAGCGCTGCTGCCACAGGGCCCAGCCTTCGTCGGGGAAGGCGCGTTTCGCCTCGGGGGCGAACAGCGCGGCGCCGTCGCGCTCTAGGTCCCGTTCGGGGGTGGGAATGACTTCGGTGTCCTGCATGGCGGGGTGATCGGACCATTTGATCAGGCGGCCCGAGCCGCCCCAGGGATCGTCGGTGGCCCAGACGATGCGTCTGACGCCGAGGAGGGCGCTGGCGCCGCCGCACATCAGGCAGGGTTCCAGGCTGGTGTACAGGGTGAGGGTTTCGGGGGCCTGGAGCTTGCCCACCTGGAAGTACAGGTCCATCTCGGCGTGGGCGACGCTGGCGTGCCCGACGTGTTCGGAGGTCTGGGCTTCCCCGACGCGGTTGCGGCCGCGGGCGATGATGGTGCCCTGGGCGTCGACAAGCACGGCGCCGACGGGCGCGCTGCCGGCAGCCTGGGCCTGCCGGGCGAGGTCGAGGGCGGCCTGAAGGTACGAGCGGTGATCCAGGGGGGGCGGGGTGGGGGCCATGACCGTCAGTGTGGCGGGCGGGCGCGGCTGCCGCCTGCGGGGGAGCTTCAGGGGTCTTTAAGTCTGCTGGAGCAGCGGGCTTGAGTGCCTGGGGGGATGTGGGGGCAGACGGGTTGCAGGGCCCGGCGCAGCGTTTATACTGAGTTCAATTTCATCCCCGGCTCATCCAGCCCACGATCGCCTGAGATCACCCGCTCCTGCGCGCCCACGCAGGAGGCCGGGCCTCCCCCGCCCCGCGGCGCATGCCCACCCCACGAGGAGCGTCATGACCAACCCCACGCCCAGCCGCCCCTGGCTCCACAGCTACGAATCCGGCGTGCCCGCCACCTTCCGGCCCAGCGGCCTGACCCTTCCTGCCCTGCTGGAACGCACCGTGCGCAAGTACCCTGACCGCGTCGCCCTGAACTTCGTGGGCGCCCGCACCACGTACCGCGAGCTGTGGCAGCAGACGCAACGCTTCGCCTCTGCCCTGCACAAGATGGGCGTGAAACCCGGCGACCGCGTCTCGATCATGCTGCCGAACACCCCGCAGTTCGTGGTGGCCTTCTACGGCACCCTTCTGGCCGGGGCGGTGGCCGTGAACACGAGCCCCATGTACACCGCCAGTGAACTGGAGCACCAGCTGATCGACAGCGGCAGCGAAACCCTGATCATCCTGGACAGCTTCTACCCGCGCTACGCGGAGATCCAGGAGCGTGTTCCAGTGCGGCGCGCGCTCGTCACTGGCGTGCAGGACGCCCTGGCCTTCCCGAAGAACGTGCTCTACCCCGTCAAGGCACGCCGCGAAGGCACCTGGGTGAACGTGCCGTACGGCGAACGCGTTCTGCCCTACCGCAGGGTCCTGGATTCGCAGGCGCCGCAGGTGGCGCCGACAGACATCACCGCGCAGGACGTGGCGCTGCTGCAGTACACGGGCGGCACCACCGGCGTGCCCAAGGGCGCCATGCTGACTCACGCCAATCTCGTGTCGAACTGCGAGCAGGCCCGCGCGTGGATGACAGACCTGCGCGAGGGGCAGGAGGTCACGCTGGCGGCCATTCCGTTCTTTCACGTGTACGGCATGACGGTCGCCATGAACCTCAGCATCCTGATTGGCGCGACCATCGTGCTGGTCCCCAACCCGCGCGACCTGAAGATGGTGCTCTCACAGGTGCAGGCCTCGCGCGCCACGCTGTTCCCGGCGGTTCCCACGCTGTACAACGCCATCAACAACCACCCGGACACCGCCCGGCACGACCTGACCAGCATCCGCGCGTGCATCAGCGGCAGCGCCCCTCTGCTGCTGGAAACTGCCCGGAAATTCCGGGAGATCACCAACGGCGCCAACCTCGTGGAGGGCTACGGCCTGACCGAAGCGAGCCCCATCACGCACGTGAACCCCATCTACGGCCAGCAGCAGGACGGCAGCATTGGCCTGCCGCTGCCCGGCGTGGACGCCATGATCGCCACGGACGACGGCACGCCCGTCGCGCCCGGCGAGGTGGGGGAACTGTGGGTGGCCGGCCCGCAGATCATGAAAGGCTACTGGCAGCGTCCGGACGAGACGGCCAGCACGCTGCGGACTGCCGCGGGCCGCACCTGGCTCATGACCGGTGACATGGCCCGCATGGACGAGCAGGGGTACTTCCGGATCGTGGACCGCAAGAAGGACCTGATTATTGCCGGCGGGTTCAACATCTACCCCCGTGAGGTCGAGGAGGCGCTGATGGCCCACCCGGCCGTGCTGGAAGCCGCGGCGGTGGGCGTCCCCGACGCGTACCGCGGTGAGAGTGTGCACGCCGTCGTGGCCCTGAAACCCGGCGCGCACGCGACAGAGGCGGACGTCATCGCGCACTGCAAGGCGCTGCTCAGTCCGTACAAGGTGCCGCGCAGCGTGGAATTCCGCGCAGAACTGCCCAAGACGGCCGCCATGAAGATCCTGCGCCGTCAGCTGGCCCAGGAGGCCCGCGAGGCCCGCACGGTCAAAAGCACGTAGGGCGGCCGGTCAGCTCCAGCAGGCCTGACGGGAGGAGGCGCAGATCACCCTGGCGCCCCTTCCCCGGCTGTGGCGTTCCGGATTACGCGTTCGCCAGGGGCGCGTACGCGGTGGCGCCGCCGTCCAGAGCGCTGGCCGGCCGGCCGGCCTGAATGGCCGCCGCGCCAGCCAGGGCGATCATGGCGCCGTTGTCCGTGTTCAGGCCCCGGCCAGGGAACACCACCCGCAGCCCCGTCGCGCCGAACGCCTCCCGCAGCGCGCGGTTGGCGGCCACCCCGCCCGACACGACGACCGTGCCGCGCCCGGTGGCACCCGCAGCCCGTACGGTGGTGTTCACCAGGGCGTTCACCGCGGCCCGCTGAAAGCTGGCCGCCAGGTTCTCAGGGCTCGCGCCGCCCCGGTGCGCGAGGAGCGCCGCGGTTTTCAGACCGCTGAAACTGAAGTCGAAGCCCGGCTGCCCTTTGAGAGGTTCCTTGAACGGCACCGCGTGCGGGTCGCCGCGCGTCGCGGCCTCACTGATGGCCGGGCCGCCCGGGTACCCCAGGCCCGCGAGCCGGGCGATCTTGTCGAAGGCCTCGCCGGCCGCGTCGTCACGGGTCGCGCCGATCAGCACGTACTGACCGTCGCTGGGCACGTCGAACAGGTGGGTGTGCCCGCCGCTGACCACCAGGGCGAGGTACGGGGCGTTCAGCTCGGCCTCGCTGGCCGCCGCGAAAATGTGTCCTTCCAGGTGATGCGCGGCGTAAAAGGGCACGTTCAGGGCCTGCGCGAGGCCCTTGCCGTACATCAGGCCCACCAGCAGCGCCCCGACCAGGCCAGGACCGGAGGTGGCGGCCACGGCGTCCAGGTCCTGCACCCTCAGGTCGGCCTCGGCCAGCGCGTCCCCCATGATCGCGTCAATGCGTTCGACGTGCTCGCGGCTCGCCAGTTCCGGCATCACACCGCCGTACTGCGCGTGCACCGTCTGGGACCACACGCGATTGGCCAGCACGCGCGCCGCGCCGCCTGGGGTCAGTTCCACCACGCCCACGCCCGTATCGTCGCAGGAGGTGTCGATGCCCAGAATGCGCAGGGGAACGGAACGGTCACTCATCGCCGGGGAGTGTAGCAGGGGCGCCGCGCGCAGAATGCGGGGCGCCGCGGGCGCCTGCGGGAAGGGTCTACCGCTGCTGGTCCCGCACGGCGGCGAGCGTTTCTTCGAACTCGTCCAGAAACTCGTCTTCCAGCAGCCGGTCGCGGATCAGGGCGTCCTGCTCGGTGGTGGCCTGCTCGCGGGTCCAGCGGACCCGGGCCTGCCGGGCGCCACTCACGTTGCCTTTTCCGGCGATGAAGCGCGCGGCGTGCCGCACGGCCTGCACGGGGTCCTCGGTGGGGGCAGTCACGGCCAGATTGCGCAGGCCGCCCTGGTCGTTCACCAGGGAGCAGGTGACTTCCACGCGCAGGCCGCGCCGGGCGAGAAACACCTGATCCACGCGCCACATGCTGGTCGCCCGGATCGGATCCGGAGCGCGCTGGGAGGGCCGGCGGCGCGCCACGTCAGGCTCCGGCGGGCGCCGTCCACTCGCGCGGCTGTTCTAGCCCCAGCAGCACCCGCCCGGCCCCTTCGGCCAGCGCCTCGAGTTCCAGTTCGCCGGGAATCACGAACACCGGCGCAATCCACGCGACCCGCCGCTCGATGCGGTCGACAAGTTCATCCCAGCGGGCAATCCCGCCGGTAATCACGATCGCGTCGGGCCGGCCGCTGAGCGCGCCGGTCTGCTCGCCGATGGCCTTGGCCGCCTGATGAACGAACGCGCCGGCCACCCGGCCGACGGCCGGGTCGCTCAAGGTGCGGGCCTCCAGTTCACGGAGGTTGGCGCTGCCGGTCAGGGCCAGGAAGCCGCCTTCGCTGGCCAGGTGACCGAGCGTGAGGTCCCCCAGCGTGCGGTGCAGCTCCAGAAGGTCACGGGCAGGCACGGGGCCGCTCTGGCGCGCACCCATGGGGCCGCCGTTGGCGCCGCTGCCGGTGGTGTCGATGGCGCGGCCGTGCTCGAACGCAGTGACGCTGGTGGTCGCCCCGAGATGCGCGACCACCACGCGGGCGTCCTGGAAGCGCCGGCCGACCTCATGCGCGGCGCGCCGGGCCACCGCGCGGGCGTTCAGTGCGTGAAACTGCCCGTGGCGCTGCACGCCACGCAACCCGGTGAGTCGCGCCTCGGGCAGCAGTTCGTCGGCACTCTGCGGGTCCACGATGAAGGCCGGCACCCCGCGCGCCTCGGCGACTGCCAGGGCCAGCGGTCCGCCCAGGTTGGGCGGGTCATGTCCGGCGTCGCCCTGCACGGCGTACGCCGCGAGGTTCGGCGTGACGCGGTACGTGCCGGTGGCGACCCGGCCGATGAACCCACCGCGGCCCACCACCGCGTCTGGCGCGGGCCAGTCCTGGGTGTGCTGCATGATGGCCTGGGTCAGGGCGGGCACCTGATCTGCGGTGGGCAGGGTGTCCAGGGGCAGTTCGCTGCGCGTCAGGTGCAGGCGCAGCTGTCCCGGCAGGGCGGGGTTCTCGCTGGGCTCGATGGCAGCGCAGGCGAGTTTCACGCCGCTGGTTCCGGGATTGATCACGTAGGCGATCACAACGCCGCAGCGTAGCAGATCAGGCGGTGATCATGAGGGACAAGCGCCCACCCCGGCGAGGCAGGGTGGGCGCGGGTGAACGGAGTCCCGCCGTGGGGGCCGGTCAGCTGGGTTCGATCAGACCGAAGTGACCGTCGTGGCGGCGGTAGACGACGCCGCAGGTGCCGGTGGTCATGTTCTTGAACACGTAGAAGTCGTGCCCCAGCGCTTCCATCTGCGCCACGGCATCCTCCGGGCTCATGGGGCGCAGGTCGAAGCGTTTCTGCCGCACAATTTCAGGGTGGAACTCGCTCACGTCGTCCAGGCCGGCCTCCACAGCGGCCTCGGCCGGCCCGGGTTCGGGTTGTGGGGTGGTGTCGTGGCGGTGCTTGAGGTAACGGGTCTTGAATTTGCGCAGCTGACGTTCCAGAACGTCACCGGCCCGGTCGATGGCGGCGTACATGTCCGCGTGGTGTTCCTCGGCGCGAATAATGCCGTTGGGCACGTTCAGCTGCACTTCAACACGGTTGCGCCGTCCTGCGTCACGCACGTCGCGGACTGTCAGGGTCACGCGCGCGTCGGTAATCTGGTCATTAAAGCGGTCCAGACGCGAGAGCTTCTCCTCGACGTAATCCCGCATGGCATCAGTAACTTCGACGTTCCGGCCTGACAGCTTGTAGATGTGCACGGCTTTCACCTCTTCCTTTTCCCGGAGGGTAGGGTCGGCTCCGGTGCCTCACTCTAGACGGAGCGTCATGAGAGTGTCATGCGGGCGCGCCACAGCGGCGCGCGGCATTTCACGCTATGCTCCGGGGCGGGGAGCCCCCCACGTGCATGAAGACGGTGGGGGCAGCTGACTGTGGCAGCAGGCGGTACCATAGGCACGTGAAGGTCGACCGGCAGGAACAGGACGAAGCGCGGCGTGAACGCATTGCCCGGGCTGCTTTCGAGCTGTTTGCCCGCAGTGGCCTGGACGCCATCAGCGCCCAGGACATCGCCCGGGCCGCGTTCGTCAGCCGCACCAACCTGTACCGCTACTTTCCCAGCAAGGTGCACATGCTGCTGGCGCACTTTGAGAAGGCCGTGCAGGCCAGCCGGGACGACGCCCTCGAACGCCTGCGGGCCGGCGCCAATCCACAGCAGGTGTGGGACAACGTGACCGCGCGGATGGCAGACCTGGGGGTGCGGTACCGCCACCTCGTGGGCGCCGTGGGGCAGGCGGTGCTGGGCGCGGCCCCCGACCCGCTGGACGCCCCCGGGCGGGTCGCCGCCAGGCCGGGCGACGGCATGCGCACCGGGCTGACCCTGGCCGCGCTGGTGCAGCCCGTCCTGATCGCCATGCAGCACCAGGGGCGGCTGCGGCCGGAAGCGAACGTGCAGATGCTCAGTCTGCTGCTGGTCGACGCCTTCATCCTGGCGCTCCTGCACGGCGGGCACCGCGATCAGCGCGAAGTGCTGCGCGACTGGCAGGACCGGTTCAGTCTGCTGATGCACGGGGCGCTGGCGCCTGACACCGCGGCGCGAGATGAACTGAAGGCTTGATCAAAGCGGACTGAAGAAAGACTGAAGGGCGCGCCATACGGCGCACCCTTCAGTTCGCTGAACCTATAGCGTTACCGCGAGCAGCGCCTCCCGGAATGGCGCGGGGGTGGTGGCACGCACCTCGTCGAGCGTGACGCCCGGCATCAGTTCAGTCAGTGTCAGCTGGCCAGCCTGGAACTCGAAGACGGCTTTATCGGTAATCACCATGTCCACCTGTCCCCGGGTGGTGAGCGGCAGGGTGCAGTCCGGCACGAGTTTCGGGGTGCCGTCCGGGTCCGTGTGCGTCATCAGCACGATCAGCCGCCGGGCGCCGCTGGCGAGATCCATCGCCCCGCCCACGCCCAGCAGTGGCTTGCCGGGCACCGCCCAGTTCGCCAGGTTCGCGTGGACGTCCACCTGCAGGCCCCCCATCACGGCGACGTCCACGTGCCCGCCGCGGATCATGCCGAAACTGTCGGCCGAATCGAAGTAACTCGCCCCGGGCAGGGCCGTGACCGGAATCTTTCCGGCGTTCACGGGGTACTCCAGCGCGCCGCCCTGCTCGGGGGCCGGGCCCACGCCGAGCATGCCGTTCTCGGTGTGCAGGTTCACGCCGTGTTCCGGCGTGATCAGGTCCGCGACCAGCGTGGGAATGCCGATGCCGAGGTTCACGACGTGCCCGGGCCGCAGTTCGGCCAGGGCGCGCCGGGCCATGTGCAGGCGGCCCTCATCCACTTTTTTCGCGCTGCCCTGCACACTGGCGCTGCTGCCCAGATCCTGCTCGGTCAGGTGAGCCTGCACGAGGTAATCCACGTACAGCCCCGGCGTGTGCACCTGCTCGGGCGCAATGGTTCCCACCGGGACGATCTCCTCGACCTCTGCGATCACGAGATCCGCGGCCGTCGCCATGGCCCGGTTGAAGTTCTGCTCGGTCAGGCGGTACTGGAGGTTGCCTGCCTCGTCGGCGCGCCACGCCCGGATGAACGCCACGTCGCCGCGCAGGGCCGGCACGAAGATCATCTCCTGGCCGTTCAGGGTGCGCACGTCCGCGTCTGCGGCGATGACGGTGCCGGCCGCGGTGGGCGTGTAGAACCCGCCGATTCCGGCGCCCCCGGCCCGCAGCGCCTCGGCGAGTGACCCCTGCGGAATGAGCTGAACGTCCAGCCGGCCGTCCTGGGCGGCCGCCACGGCCTCGCGGTTGCTGGTGAAGAACGACCCGATGGCTTTGCTCAGCTGCCCGTTGCGCAGCAGCCGCCCGCCGCTCAGGCCGGCCTCGCCGACGTTGTTCGCCACGTACGTCAGGTCACGCACGTCCGTGTCGGCCAGCGCGTGGACGAGATGCACCGGATTTCCAGTCATGCCGAAGCCGCCCACCAGCAGCGTCTGCCCGCTGCGGACCTTCTGCGCGGCCTCGGGGGCCGTAATGACCGGCACGCGTTTCATGCGTGCACCCGCTCGATGATGGCCGCCTCGCCCTGACCCACGCCCACGCACAGGGTCGCCAGGGCGTACCGCCCACCGGTGCGGCGCAGTTCATGCGCGAGGCTGGTGACGAGGCGCGCGCCGCTCATGCCCAGCGGGTGCCCCAGGGCGATCGCGCCGCCATTGACGTTCACGCGGTCCTCCGGGAGGTTCAGTTCCCGGATGCACGCCAGCGCCTGCGCCGCGAACGCCTCGTTCAGTTCGATGCGGTCCAGGTCTGCGGTGGTCAGGCCGGTGCGGGCGAGCAGCTTGCGTGTGGCCGGAATGGGCCCCAGGCCCATCACGCGGGCCTCCACGCCGGCCGACGCGGCGCCCACCCAGCGGGCCAGGACTGGAACGCCCAGTGCGCGGGCCTTCGCGGCGCTCATGAGCACGAGCGCGGCGGCGCCGTCGTTCAGGCCACTGGCGTTGCCGGCCGTGACGCTCCCGCCCTTGCGGAAGGCCGGCTTCAGGCCCGCCAGGGTCGCGGCGTCGGTCGCGAGGGTGAAGCTGCCCGCGCTGCGGGTCACGCGGGGATGCTCGTCCGTGTCGAACACCGTGGTGCCCTTGCGGCTCTGGAGTTCGACCGGCACGATCTCGTCACGGAACGCCCCGGCATTCAGGGCGGCGGCCGCCTTCTCCTGGCTGCGCAGCGCGAAGGCGTCCTGGGCTTCGCGGGTGATCTCACCGCCCGCGTACGCGCCTTCGCGGCTGCGCTGCACGATGTTCTCCGCGGTCTCCCCCATCGCCTCCAGCGGGAACAGCGCCTCCAGGGCAGGGTTCGGGAAACGCCAGCCCAGGGTGGTGTCGTACGCCGTGACGTTGCCGTTCGCGAACGCCTGCGCGCCTTTGGGCATCACGAGGGGCGCGCGGGTCATGCTTTCCACACCCCCGGCCACGTACACGTCGCCGTCGCCGTTGCGGATGGCGCGGGCTGCGGTGTTGATGGCCGACAGGCCACTGGCACACAGGCGGTTGACGGTCAGGCCCGCCACGCTCTCGGGCAGGCCGGCCAGCAGGGCGGCCATGCGGGCCACGTTGCGGTTGTCCTCGCCCGCCTGGTTCGCGCAGCCCAGAATCACCTCCTCGATCAGGTGAGCGTCGATGCCGGCGCGGCGGACGGCCTCGCGCACCACGAGGGCGGCGAGGTCGTCCGGGCGCACGCCGGAGAGGCTGCCGCGAATCGAGCCGATCGGTGAACGTACGGCGGAGACGATCACGACATCAAGGTCTTGCAGGCTGCTTATTACTGGGGCTTCAGTCACGCTAGGTCCCTCCGGCGGGCAGACTGCGGGCCTCCATCTGGGGAGGCCCGCGGGGTTTGGTTCAGGCCGCTGTATTCAAGCGCGCCAGCCCCCCCGATGGGAAGGGCCGGCGGCCTGTCAAACGGAACGCCGCCCCTGCCAGCTGAGAAGCGACGGGGCGGCGCGGCGGTGCAACAGCAAGGTGTCAGCCTGGACGGTTGCGGCGCAGGCGCCCCAGCACCGCGAACACCTGCCGCTGCTCTTCGGCCTGAATGGCGCGCCGCAGCGCTTCCGAGGAGAGTGGGCGCGGCGCGTCACGAACCGGCGCGGCGGAGGTCGGAACAGCCGGCCGGGACTCATCGAGGTAGGGCGTGCCCCACCGACTCCACGTCATGCTGTCCCCGTCTCTGACCTTCCTCGTCATGCCTTGAGCGTAGCGACATAACTCACACAATTCTCTGACTGCCCGGTCTGTCAACTGTTCATGGCGAGGCCCGCCCGGCGCGGAGGAAGCCGTTTCCGACTGGTCCGCCGGCCGGTGGGAACGCCGTGAGTCCCCTATGAGATTCAGGTGTAAACAGCCCCGGCACGACCACGCACCCGCCGGGGGTATGCTCGCGGGCGGTAAGGGGAACGGCCCACAGGCCGTTCCGCCGAAGGGAGACGCGCATGACCATCACCGACACCGCCGCCTGGACCGCCCTGCTCGAACATCACCGGGACCTGAGCACCACGCACCTGCGTGACCTGTTTGCCGCAGACCCGGAGCGCGGCGACCGCCTCACTGCCGAGGGCGCGGGCCTGTTCCTCGACTACAGCAAGAACCTCGTGACCGACGACACCCTGACGCTCCTACTGAACCTCACGCGGGAAGCGGGTGTGGAACGCAAACGCGACGCCATGTTCGCCGGTGAGAAGATCAACGTCACCGAGGACCGCGCCGTGCTGCACACCGCCCTGCGCCAGCCGCGCGGCGCCACGGTGCTCGTGGACGGCCGCAACGTCGTTCCCGACGTTCACGAGGTGCTGAGCCGCATGAGCGCCTTTGCCACGCAGATCCGCGCCGGCACGTGGCTGGGCTTTACCGGCCGTTCCATCCGGAACGTCGTGAACATCGGCATTGGCGGCAGCGACCTGGGCCCCGTCATGGCTTACGAGGCCCTGCGGCACTACACCCAGCGGAACCTGACTGTGCGCTTCGTGTCGAACGTGGACGGTACCGACCTCGTGGAGAAAACCCGCGACCTCGACCCGGCCGAAACGCTGTTCATCGTCAGTTCCAAAACCTTCACGACGCAGGAAACCATGGCCAATGCCCGCAGCGCCCGCCACTGGCTCCTGAACGCCCTGGGAGACGACGCCGCAGTCGCGCGGCACTTTGTGGCCGTTTCCACCAACGCTGAGCAGGTCGCGGCGTTCGGCATCGACACCGCCAACATGTTCGGCTTCTGGGACTGGGTGGGCGGCCGGTACTCCATGGACAGCGCCATCGGCCTGAGCCTCATGATTGCCACCGGTCCAGACGCCTTTACGCAGCTGCTCGCCGGCTTTCACGCCATGGACGAACACTTCCGCACCGCGCCGCTGGAACGCAACCTGCCCGTCCTGCTGGGCGTGCTGGGCGTCTGGTACAACAACTTCTTCGGCGCGCAGACCCACGCCGTGCTGCCCTACGACCAGTACCTTCAGTTCTTCCCCGCCTACCTGCAGCAGCTCGACATGGAAAGCAACGGCAAGCACATCACCCTGCAGGGGCAGCCCGTGGACTACCAGACCGGCCCGGTCATCTGGGGGCAGCCCGGCACGAACGGCCAGCACGCCTTCTACCAGCTGATTCATCAGGGTACCAAACTCATTCCGTGCGATTTCATCGGCTTCTGCCAGACCCTCAATCCCCTGCCGCTGGAAGGCGGCGCGCCCCACCACGACCTGCTGATGGCCAACGTCTTCGCGCAGACCGAGGCGCTCGCCTTCGGCAAGACGCTCGAGCAGGTCCTCGCCGAGGGGGTCCAGCCTGACCTTGCGCCCCACCGGGTATTCGACGGGAACCGGCCCACGAACACCCTCCTGGCCGACCGCCTGACCCCGCACACGCTCGGCGCCCTCATCGCCCTGTACGAGCACAAGGTGTTCGTGCAGGGGGCCGTGTGGGACATCAACTCCTTCGATCAGTGGGGCGTGGAACTCGGCAAGGTCCTGGCCAGGAAGATTGTGCCGGAACTGCACAGTGCCACCGAACCGGAGCTGCGCCACGACAGCAGCACCAACGCCCTCATCCGCCGCTACCGCGCCCGCCGCTGACTCACCGCCCCACGCCGGAACCCTGGGCACCCAGGGTTCCGGCGTTCCCGTGCCCGCGCACACTGACGCCGCCGAATCTGCTATATCTGGACCCTGAACCCCGCTCAACCCCACGTTTGTTTCCCACACCCCGCCCTGCTCCGGTGTTTTCCTTGAGACTGACGCTTCAGACCACCCCCAGCGCCGAGGACGCACTGAACGCCACGCGTCAGACCGTCGGCCGCCTCACCAACGCCCTGCTCGTTCACGCCCGGCGCACCCCTGAGACACCCTGCGAGGACCTGCTGCCCGGCCACCCTGACGCACAGCGCCTCCCGCAGGGCACCCGGCGCGCTGTGGCGCTGGCCGCCCAGCAGGCCCGGCGCCGCCAGCGGGGCGGCGTGAAAGGTGAATCGTACTGGCTCGACGCCCGCAGCCTGCGCATCGACGCCCGCACCGGGCACGTCACCCTCTGGACCCTCAGCGGCCGCCTGACGCTGCCCGCCCGGCTCGGCAACTACCAGCGGCACCTGCTCACCCGCGGCCGGATCCGCGGCGGACGAGTCACGCTGAGCCGGGCCGGCGAGTGGTACATCAACGTGGACCTCAGCCTGCCGGACCGCCCCGCGCCGCGCTCCATCGCCCCGCGCCCCCACCCGCTGGACGCACGCGTGGACCAGCTGGAACGGGAAGGCCGGTATGCCGAGCTGGCGCCGCTCCTTCAGGACCGGCCGCTGGATTCCCGGCAGACCGGGCAGCTCGCCCTGGCCCTGCTGGAAACGGGTGAGACCGACGCGGCCGAGCTCCGGCTGCTGGCCGCCACGGCATCGCCGCGGCCCGACGCACGAATTCACCTGGGGCTGAGTCTTCTCGCCGCGATGCGCAGCGGCCCGGCCGCCCGGCTGGCCCACGCCCAGCGCGGCCTGGGCGCCTCTCCGGACGACATTACGCGCTGGTGGCTGTGCTGCTCGCAGGCGCGTGCACTGGTGGAACTCGGCGACGCCCGGGAAGCGCAGGCACTGATGGCCGCGGTACTGGACGAAATTCCCGTTTCGGAGCTGCGTTCCCGCGCCAGGGCCCTGTACTTTGCGCAGAATGTCAGCGCCTCACTGGATGATTTTGCCTCTCAGGACCGGTATGCCCGGGAAGCGCTGCGCCTGTTCGACCTGCTTGGCGGCCACAGCGAGGGCCTGTCGTTGCGTCTGGACCTCGGGTACCGGTTGTACTTTCAGGGGCGGCCGGAAGAGTCGTTCAGCATGATCGCGGAGGTGCTGCGCCGCGCCGAGCAGGTGAAAGATCACCGCCGCGACACGGCGCACCTGATCTGCGGGGAACTGTGCCTGCTGGATGAACAGTTCGAACGGGCGCTGGCGCATCTCAATCTGGCGCTGGACACCCAGCAGCGCCAGGGCAGTGACCGGCTGAACGTTCCGGCCCGCGCGTTCCGTGCCGAATGCCTGTGGCGGCTGGGGCAGCTGGACTGGGGGGGCTTCGAACGTCAGATTGAAGCGCTGCGGCCCGCGCAGGAGTTCGATCACGTGACCCGGGCCTTCTACCTGGGGCTGATCGCCTTCGAGCTGGGTGAGCTGTCTGCCGCTGAAGCTGCGTTCCGCCAGGTGACGGAGGGCGTGGCCCTGCTTGATGGGTTCCGTCTGCGTTCACATGCCTTTCTGGCCTACTGCCGGTGGGCTGCCGGGCAGGCGCTGGAGGATGCCTGCGCCGAGCTGCTGGGCGTTCTGACGCACGTGGGCGGCGAGCTGGCCCTCGCGGTGGACGCCAGTCGGCTGGCCAGCCTTTACACTGCCTGCGCGGCGCAGGGGCTGGGGGGCGGCGCCGCCCGGCGGCTGGCGCGGCGTGCGCGTCCGGTCGTTCATGTCCGCCTTCTGGGCGAATTTGGCCTCCAGGTTGGTGAAACGGCGGCGCATGTGCGTCTGCGCAAGGCTCGGGAACTGCTGGCGTTCCTGGCCGTTCGTGGCCCGGCCACGCGCGATCAGCTGATCACCGCCCTGTGGGACGGCGAGGGGCGCCCTGAACTCCGGTCCTACTTCAAGCAGGCCCTGCACGCGTTACGGGAAGCCCTGCGTCCGCTGGTTGCTCCGGGCACCGATCCCGTGCCGCTGATGGGCGGAAGCTACCGGCTCTCCGACAGGTTCGCCGTGCAGTGCGACGCAGTCGAGATCAAAGGCGCGTCTCCCACCCTGACTCCGGCGCAAGGCGAACGCCTCCTGGAGCTGTACACGGGTCCGTTCATGCCGGAACTCGACACGCAGTGGGTGAACGAGGAGCGGGAGAACCTGGAGTCCAGGATGCTGTCCATGATGATGTCGCTGGGGCAGGCCGCAGAGGCCCATGATCCCGCCGCTGCCGCGGCACTCTATCTGAAAGCCGCACAGATCAACCCCCTGTTTGAATCCGCCTGGACCAGTGCCGTCCGCGCTTATGAACACGCGGCTCTTCCCCACCTGGCCCTGCACGCCCGGATGACCCAGAAACGCGTCCTGGACAATGAACTGCTGAGCTGAGAAGAGGAACGGGTCCGCCGGCCAGCGGTGAGGGCGGGCGGTTGACCGGTTCTTAACCGCCGAACCGGCAGACTGAACTCAGTCAAACCGGTATGGAGGTTCATCTCAATGAAGAAGATTCTTGGTCGTTGCCTGGTTCTCGTGTCTGTCCTGTTGACGCCAGTCAGTGCTGCGCCAGATTTCCATAGCGTGTCTGACTGCTGCATAACGGGCCAGTCGCCCGCCTCCACGCACCCTTAATACCAACATCCTCGTCAGCGGCAAGAGTTCCGTCATCCCCGCGTCTTCTTCTGCGTCTTCTTCAACCATCACCGACTCGGAGGTCCTGGGTGTCCCAGGGCCTCCCGCCGCTGTTGGGGGCTGGTCAGCCGGCGCGCAGCGCGGCGAGGATTCCGGCCGCAATTTCCTCCACGCTGGCGCTCGTGGTGTCCCGCACAGGAATACCGGCCCGCTGAAAGAGTCGCTCGGCGCGCCGGACCTCATGCTCACACTGTTCCAGGCTGGCGTAGCGGCTGCCGGGTTTCCGCTGCGTGCGGATGGCGTGCAGGCGCCTCGGGTCGATGGTGAGGCCGTGCAGTTTGTGCCGGTGCGCTTCGAGGGGCAGGGGCAGGCCGGTGCGTTCGAAATCATCCTCGGCCAGGGGGTAGTTACTGGCGCGCACCCCGTGCTGCAGGGCCAGGAAGAGGCTGGTAGGCGTTTTGCCGGCGCGGGAGACCCCCACGAGGATCACGTCGGACAGGCCGTACTGTTTGTCACCGATGCCGTCGTCGGTGGCCAGGGCGAAATCCAGGGCGTCCATGCGGGACAGGTACGCCTCGGTATCGTGCATGTCGTGGTGGCGGCCGACCTCCCGCACGGCAGGCACGCCGAACTCCCGTTCCAGGACCCCCAGGCCGTTGCTGAGCAGGTCGAAGATCTCGGCGGGTGCCGCCTGAAGTGCGGTCAGGACGTCAGCCCGGGTGATGGTCGTGAAGATCAGGGGACGTTCGCCGCGCTCGGCAAGGGCCTGCACCTCGCGGGTGACGGCCTGCGCGGCAGACACGTCGGCAGTAAAGGGGCGGCGGAGGTACCGCATGGGTTGGGTCGGGAAGTGGGCCAGGAGGGCGCGGGCAATGTTCTCAGCGGTAAGACCGGTATGGTCACTGACGATCAGGATGGTGCGCGGTTCAGGCATGCGCCCAGCGTGACATGCCCCGGCGGGCAGAACCTGCGTGTCTGCCGGAATGGGACATTGTCACCTCGCGGGTGGCAGCGCAGGGGAGCGGCGTCAGGTAAGCTGACTTCAGGCCGTAACACAAACGCCTCTGGTTCCACCGGGCGGAATTCCTTGCACACCGGAGAAAAACGATGGATATGATTCGCGTGTTCCATACACTAAGGATGTCTGACGTGGAGATCGTGGGCGGGAAGAACGCCAGCATCGGCGAAATGATCCAGGGCCTCGCCGGCGCGGGCGTGCGCGTTCCGGGCGGCTTCGCCACCACCGCCGACGCCTTCCGGCTGTTCCTGCAGGAAAACCGCATTGAGGAGAGCATCAACGCCCGCCTGGGCGCTCTCGACGTGAACGACGTGGTGGCCCTGGCCCAGGCAGGCCGTGAAATCCGCGCCCAGGTGGAAGGCGCCACCCTGCCCGCCCCGCTGGAACAGGCGATCCGCGAAGCCTACTCGGCCCTGAGCGCCGAGACCGGGACCGAACCCGATGTGGCCGTCCGGTCGAGCGCCACCGCCGAGGACCTGCCCGAAGCCAGCTTCGCCGGGCAGCAGGAGACGTTCCTGAACGTGCGCGGCGTCGAGAGTGTGCTGCACCACGTGAAACTGGTGTTCGCCAGCCTGTACAACGACCGCGCCATCTCGTACCGGGTGCATCACGGCTTCTCGCACAACGACGTGGCCCTCTCGGCCGGCGTACAGCGCATGGTCCGCACCGACCTGGGCGCCAGCGGCGTGGCCTTCACCCTGGACACCGAGAGCGGCTACCGGGACGCGGTGCTGGTCACCAGCTCGTACGGGCTGGGCGAAATGGTCGTGCAGGGCGCCGTGAACCCGGACGAATTCTTCGTGTACAAACCCGCCCTGAACGCCGGGCGGCGCGCCATTCTGCGCCGCACGCTGGGCAGCAAGCAGCGCAAGATGATCTACGCCGAAGCAGGCGGCGTTCAGACCGTGGACGTCAGTGAGGCCGAGCAGCGAACCTTCAGCCTCTCCGACCAGGACCTGACGGAACTGGCCCGGCAGTGCGTCACCATCGAGAACCACTACGGCCGTCCCATGGACATCGAATGGGGTAAGGACGGCCGCGACGGGCAGATCTACATCCTGCAGGCCCGCCCGGAAACCGTGCAGAGCCGCACCGGAAAGATCATGGAGCGCTTCGAGCTGACCGGCAAAGGTGACGTGCTCGTGGAAGGCCGCGCCGTCGGGAACCGCATCGGGGCAGGTGCCGTGCGTGTGGTGAGTGACGTGTCGCAGATGGACAGCGTGCGCGACGGCGACGTGCTGGTTGCCGACATGACCGACCCCGACTGGGAACCCGTCATGAAACGCGCCAGCGCCATCGTCACCAACCGCGGCGGACGCACCTGTCACGCCGCGATCATTGCGCGGGAACTGGGCATTCCGGCAGTGGTCGGCACCGGGAACGCCACGCGGGAACTGCAGAGCGGACAGGAGGTCACGGTGTCCTGCGCGGAAGGCGACACCGGCTTCGTGTACGGCGGAATGCTTCCCTACCGCGTGAACCGCGTGGAACTGGGAAACATGCCGGAAGTCGGCATGAAGATCATGATGAATGTCGCCTCCCCGGACCGGGCGTTCAGCTTCGCCGCCCTGCCGAACGAGGGTGTGGGCCTGGCCCGCGTGGAGTTCATCTGCAGCAACGTGATCGGCGTGCACCCCCGCGCCCTGCTGGACTACCCGCAGGTGCCCGCAGACGTCAAGGTGCAGATTGAGGAACGCGCCGCCGGGTACGCCAGCCCCCGCGATTTCTTCCGGGAGAAACTGGCCGAGGGCGTGGCGAGCATCGCAGCGGCCTTCGCGCCCAAACCCGTGATTGTGCGCCTCAGTGACTTCAAGAGCAACGAGTACGCGCACCTGATCGGCGGCCCTGCGTACGAACCCAACGAGGAAAACCCCATGATCGGCTTCCGCGGCGCCAGCCGCTACCGCAGCGCCGACTTCGCCGCGGCATTCGCGATGGAGTGCGAAGCGATCCGCGAGGTGCGCGATGAAATGGGCCTCACGAACGTGCAGGTCATGATTCCCTTCGTGCGGACCGTGGGTGAGGCGGCGCAGATTATCGACATCCTGAACCGCAACGGCCTGCGGCGCGGCGAGAACGACCTGAAAATCATCATGATGTGCGAGATCCCCAGCAACGCCATCCTCGCCGATCAGTTCCTGGAGCACTTCGACGGGTTCTCCATCGGCAGCAATGACCTGACGCAGCTGACCCTGGCCCTCGACCGCGACAGCGGCCTCGTGGCCGACCTGTTCGACGAGCAGAACGAAGCGGTGCTGATCCTGATGGCCCAGGCCATTGCAGCGGCAAAACGCGCCGGGAAGTACATCGGCATCTGCGGCCAGGGCCCCAGTGACCACCCGGCACTCGCGCAGTGGCTCATGGAGCAGGGCATCGACTCGGTGAGCCTGAACCCCGACAGTGTCCTCGGGACGTGGCTGCACCTGGCCGGCGAAGGCGCCGAGGAGCGCGCCACCGCCAGCGCCTGACCCGCAGGCCATATGGGGCACCCCCGGTCGCCGGGGGTGCCCCTGCTGTCTGAACCGAACCGCGGGCCACTCCGGGACTCGGCAGCTTTCACCGGCAACCAGGCCACCCACGGGACCCAGGCCTTACAAGCGCGGAATTGCTGCCCGGTCCCGCCGGTTTCCGTGAACGGTCGGATCGCTCCAGTCCGCCTGTGCCCAAACACCGCGCTTCCGCCGCCGGTCCAGCGCCGCCCAGGCCGTGCCCGGCGGTCCAGCAGGAATCAGCCGCCCCAGCTGCCAGCCGGTCTCCTGCGTCTGTTGATGGTTTCCGCCCAGCAGTCTGCCGCGCGCCGAGCGAACTGACGGGCAGACGGCAGGTGGCGCGGTGCGTTACGCCAGCAGCGCGGGCAGGTCCGCCAGCGTGCGGCACTGAGGAACAGCCGGATCGGGGGCGGCCCGGCCGGCCGCATTGATCCACACGGCTCGCAGGCCTGCCGCCCGGGCACCCTGGACGTCGTTCTCCCACGAGTCACCCACCATGACCGCTTCAGCCGGGGTGACATTCAGGGCAGCGCAGGCGGCGTGGTAGGCGCGGGCGTCAGGTTTTGGGGCCGGCACATCCTCGGTGCACAGGACCGCGTCGACCAGCTGGTGCAGGTCAAAGTGCCTGAGTTTCTCAAACTGCACCTCGCGCACGTAGTTGGTCAGAACGGCTGTGCGCAGCCCCTGCGCACGCAGACCGCGCAGCAGCACTTCAGCGCCGTCCAGCAGAGCCCACGCGGCGCGGTACGCTTCGCGGTAGATGCGGGTGGCGGCCTCGCCGTCCGGGTCGCTGACACCCAGGTCCCCCAGCAGCCGCGTGAAGCGCAGCACCCGCGCGCCGTGCGCGGTCACCTCCCCGCGGAACAGCAGCGGGTCGATTTCCCGGATGCGCGCCGCGTGCCGCCGGAACAGCTCGCCGGGCTCAGTGCGCACGTCGTGAGCCTCTGCCAGTGCGCGGAGGCCTGCATGCGTGCAGCCGGTGTCGTCAAACAGCGTGTCATCGAGATCGAGAATCACAGCGCGGGGCAGGGAAACGGGCACAGTCACCGCCTGACTGTAGAGCACGCCCGCGCTGCTTTCTGCCTGCATGACCTCGCCGCGCAGATCTCCAGGCTGCCCCGATGCCGGGGCGGCCCAGCAGTGGCGGTCTCCCCCACCGGCCCGCGAGGAAGGCGGCCCGCGAGGTGCCCGCCGGCGCAGACAGCAGCGCCGCGTGCACCCAGGCGGGGAACGGGGCGCCGCGTCATGACACGGTGGTCACCGAAGTTCAGTCCAGGATCACCGTCCGGGCGGCGAGGCCCCCTCCGCCCAGTCGGCGTTCCACCTCACCGCCCAGGGACGGCGAGCGGGCGCCCACCTGCGGGGGCCGGAGGGTAGTGAGGGCGTCCGGCCTGGTCAGGGCAGGTTTCGCCCGGAACCTGTTCACGCTGACGCCCGCCGTGGCCCTCAGGCGCGTGGGGCCGTGAATCTGCGACCGGCTGCCCACAGGTCCGGGCATTCCAGCCTGCACTCCGGCAGCACGGTCAGCAGCCGGAGCGGCCGTTCCTCGGAGCGGGGCCGGTACTCGCCCTGCCCCGCCCACCCGTGACGGCCACGCACCGCCCCTAAGGGCAGGGTCAAGGCGCTGCGTCACGGACGTGCGCAAGGCACTCACCTCCACGTGAGGCACGTTGCGCGGCGCGGGCACGGCACACCCCTGGTCAGTCGAACTGAACGAAGATGGCCTTGAGGTACTGCGCTTCCGGAAAACTCGCGTGGTGGTCCGGGGCGTGCTGGCTGGTGCTCAGCTCACGCCAGACCCGGCCCGAGCGGGTCGCGGCGTCCCGCACGGCGTCCCAGAACTCCTCAGCGCTGACGTGCGCGGAACACGACGCGCTCATCAGGATGCCGCCCCGCGCGAGGCGACTGATGCCATCCGCGGCGAGTTTCCCGTAGGCGCGGACCGCGCCGGCCCGTTCTGCCTCCCGGCGGGCCAGGGAGGGCGGGTCCAGCACCACGAGGTCGAACTCACGGTCCGTGCCAGCCAGCCAGTCGAACACGTCGGCCTGCACCGTTTCGTGCGGCGCCGCGAGGCGCGAATTCAGAGCGTAGTTCCGCTCCGCGCTTGCCAGCGCGTGCGCACTGATATCCAGGCTCACCACGTACGCCGCGCCACCCCGCGCGGCGTACAACGAGAAGCCGCCACTGAATGAGAAGGCGTTCAGCACCCGGCGACCCCGGGCGTGCTTCTCCACGCGGCGCCGGTTCTCCCGCTGGTCCAGGAAGAACCCGGTCTTCTGCCCCCGCACGACTTCCGCCTCGAACGCCAGGCCAGTCTCATGGAACACCACCGTGCCGTTCCCGACGTGCCCGGCCAGCAGCTGCCCGTCGAACAGGCCCTCCTGCCGCGCCCGGTCCTGAATGTTGCGGCTCAGGCGCAGCACCACGCTGAAGTCCCCAAACCGCTCCGCGAGAAGCGCCTGCATCCGCGGCAGGTGCGGGAACCACGCCGCGGTGTACAGCTTCACGACCAGCGCCGTGCCGTACCGGTCCACGACCAGCCCCGGAAAACCGTCGGACTCTCCGTTCACCACGCGGTACCCGTCCGTGTCCGGCCCGAACAGCGGCGCGCGGCGCAGCAGAGCCGTGTCCAGCCGTTCCCCCCACCACGCGTCATCCAGCGTGACCGGCGTGCCCTGGTGCAGCACCCTCACCCGCAACGGACTGTCCGGGTCGAACAGGCCGATCGCCAGGAACCGGTCCCGGCGGTCGTAGATCACGGCGAGTTCCCCGGCGCTTCCCTCACGGTTCTGGGCCCGCAGACTGGACTCGTACACCCAGGGATGCCCGGCGCGCACATGCGCCTCGGCGGCAGGAGACACCCGCAGGCGCAGGCGGGAACGGGAAGCAGGGGCGGCGTCCGGCATCCCTTCAGCGTAGCGCACCGGTCCACACCGCACAGCGAAGCGGGGAGAAGATGCCCCTGCTTGTCCACATGCAGCACACGGCCGTCAGGGAACCGGAGCAGCCTCAGGGCGCGGCAGCAGGAACCGCATCTTTGACGCCAATGGAATACCGATCCGGAATGTTGGCGTCGTGCTGATTCAGACTTCAACCACCGTGCCTGAGACGATGTCCACCCGGACGCCAACGACCATTCAGCATCTCGCGCTGCGCGCCGGGTTCAGCGCTCAGTCCAACCCGGTTTCGGCCAAGGCCATCATGAACGCCGTTCAGAACCGCTGAGGGCGTCACGGCAACGCACAGAAGCAAGGGCGGACTTGGAAAAGCCCGCCCTTGCTTCTGTGCCTATGCGGTCTGCTTCTCAGTCGGCGGCTTGAGCGGATTCGGCTGGGTACACCTCGATGATGCCGGCGGCGCCCATGCCCCCGCCGATGCACATGGTGATCAGGGCTTTGCCGCCGCCGCGGCGCTGCAGTTCATGGATGGCGGTGGTGGTGAGCTTCGCGCCGCTGCACCCGAGCGGGTGACCGAGGGCGATGGCGCCGCCGTTCACGTTCATAATGTCCTCGTTCAGGCCGAGTTCGCGGGCCACGGCGAGGGACTGCGCGGCGAACGCCTCGTTCAGTTCGATCAGGTCAATATCGTCGAGGCTCAGGCCGGTCTGCGCCAGGACTTTCGGAACGGCTTCCACAGGGCCGATACCCATGAGTTCCGGGTCGACGCCCGCCACAGCGAAGCCGAGGAATTTAGCCAGGGGTTTCACGCCCAGTTCCTGAGCCTTTTCGCCACTCATGATGAGCACAGCGGCGGCGCCGTCACTGAAGGGGCTGCTGTTGGCGGCGCTGACGGAGCCGGTGGCTTTGAAGGCGGGGCGCACCTTGGCCATGTCGGCGAGGTTCGCGTCGCGGCGGATCAGTTCGTCCCTGTCGAAGTGGATGGTCTCGGTCTTGAGCCTGGTACCTTTGACCTTGTCGACGCGCACGGGGACGGGCACAATCTCGGCGTCGAACTTCCCGGCGTCCTGGGCGGCGGCGGCGCGCTGATGGCTGCGCAGCGCAAAGGCGTCCTGGTCTTCGCGGGACACGCCGTACTTGGCAGCGACGTTCTCGGCGGTCATGCCCATGCCGATGTACGCGCCGGGGCGGGTGTCGACGAGGTCAGGGTTGGGGCTGGGGTTGTGGCCGCTCATGGGGACGAAGCTCATGCTTTCCACACCGCCGGCCAGCATCACGTCCGCCTGTCCGGTCTGGATGGCGGCGGCGGCCATGGCGATGGTCTGCAGCCCGCTGGAGCAGAAGCGGTTGATGGTGACGCCGCCGACACTGTCGGGCATACCGGCGCGCAGCGCAGCGAGCCGGGCGACGTTGAGGCCCTGTTCCGCTTCGGGGATGGCGCAGCCGAGGTAGACGTCTTCAACAACGGAGGCGTCCACGCCGGCGCGCCGGACGGCTTCGTTCAGGACGAGGGCAGCGAGGTCGTCGGGGCGGGTGTTGGCGAGGGTGCCTTTCACGCCGCGGCCGACGGGAGTGCGAACAGCAGAAACAATGACAGCGTCACGCATGGGGGTGGACTCCTTCTCCGTCTCTTCTGGACGGTTGAATCGGGGGCAGGGAGGGTTGAGACGGTGGGCGTGGGATGAAGCGGGGACGCCCGCCAGGAAGGTCAGTGGCGTTCTGGGGAAGGCCGGGAACTGGTGATGGGGCCTGTGCAGGTCGCGCGATGGCCTTTTCCACCCGCACAGTGTCCGCCGGTGAGGGGACCATCAAGGTTGGCGCCGTCACGCTTGAATCTCCGGCACCACGCGGGCGATGAAGGTTTCGAGTTGGGCGTCGTAGGCGCCGGGGTTGATATTCCAGACGCGGATGTGTTTGGCGCCGTCCACGCGGTGGTATTCCACGAGATCGGGGCGGGCGGCGGCGAGGGCGTCGGACTGGCTGATCGGGATGGTGCGGTCGCGGGTGCCGTGCCACAGGAGGATGGGCAGGTCGAAGTGTGGGGCGGCGCGGATCTGGTCCACCGTGTCGAAATCCTGGCCGCTGCGGCGCGTGACGACCCATTGGGTAAAGGTGGCGACGTGCCGCGCGAGGATCGGGGGCAGACCGAAGCGCTGACCCTGCCAGTGGATGGTGGCGCGCCAGTCGAGGGCGGGGCAGTCGAGCATGACGCCGGTCACGGGGATGGGGTAAGGCTGATGCCGGTCGCGCAGGGCGCTCAGGGCCACGTTGCCGCCCATCGAGAATCCGTACAGGATGGCCCGGCGGTACCCGGCCTGCTGTGCCCAGTGGAGGGCCGCAATGACGTCCTCGGCTTCCTGGTCGCCCAGGGTGAGGTACCCGGATGGGGTGCGGGGGGCGCCGTGGGCGTTGCGGAAGGTGACGAACAGGCTGCCCGCTCCGGTGCGGCGCAGCGCGGGAAGCATCCGGAGCGCCTGGGCGCGCTGCCCGCCGTGCCCGTGAATGACGATCACCACGGCGTCCGCGCGGCCCGGAACGTCCCCGCTGGGTGGGATGTGCCAGGCGGGCATCTGGCCGAGGGGGGTTGCCACGGCGGTGTGCTCGAACGGCACGCCAAGTTGTTCGGGCGTGCCGTTGTACACGAAGGTGCTGGCCCAGGCGAGCGCGCCGTTGGGGAGGACGCCGCGTTCCTCCTGCACGGGGCGCCGGATCAGGGTACCTACCACCTGCCGTTCGCCCAGCACGGCGTGCCCCTTGTTCGGCAGGAGGGGCACGATGCCGAGGGGGCCGCGGGAGAGCGTTTCGCTGCTGGCGGGAAGGAACACGTCGTTGCCGCGGCGGCCGACGGGCACGAACACCCCTTTCACCCAGCGGGTTTTGCTGCGTAGGGTGATGTCCGCGCCGATCAGTGCGCCCGCCAGCACCACCCCGGCGTAGGCCAGGGCGGCCCAGCCCAGGGCGCGGCGTTTGCGGACGGTGCGGAGGCGGTCGGTCAGGCGGGTCATGGGGTCATCCTGTCAGGCGGGCCGTTCAGTTGCGCAGGGGTTTGCCGGTCTTGAGCATGTGCTCGATCCGCTGCTGGGTGCCTTTCTTGCCCAGGAGGGTGAGGAAGGCCTCGCGTTCCAGGTCGAGGAGGTGCCCCTCGCTGACCCTGGCGGTGCGGTTGTTGCCGGTGCCGCCGGACAGCACCCGGGCGAGCTGTTCGGACACGACGAGGTCGTAGTCGGTGATGTAACCGCCCTGGTGCATGCCGTGCAGGGCGCTTTTGATGGCGCCGATGGCGGCGTCACCCATGACGGGAATGTCCTGGCGGGGGGTGGGCTGCACGTAGCCGGGGGCCAGGGCGAGGACCTGGCGTTTGGCGTCCTGCAGGATGTGGTTCTTGTTCATGGCGACGGTGTCGGTGTCGCGCAGGAAGCCGAGGTTGCGGGCTTCGAGGGCGCTGGTGGACACCTTGGCGGTGCCGATGAGTTCAAAGGCGCGCTGCACGGCCGGCAGGAGGGTGGCGCCGACGCGCTGGCTGGGCTGCTGCTGGTCGGTGAAGCGCAGCAGCATTTCCTTGGTGCCGCCGCCGCCGGGGATGAGGCCCACGCCGACTTCCACGAGGCCCATGTACAGTTCCGCGCTGGCGACGACGTGGTCGGCGTGCAGGGTGAATTCGGCGCCGCCGCCGAGCGTCAGGCCGAAGGGCGCCGCGACGGTCGGGTGGGGGCTGAAGCGCAGGCTGGTGGTGACCTGCTGGAACTGTTTGATCATGTCATCCAGTTCGTCCCATTCTTCGGCCTGGGCCTGCGAGAGGATCAGGGGGAGGTTGGCGCCGGCGCTGAAGTTCTCACCCTGGTTGCCGATCACGAGGCCGGCGTAACCGAGGTCCTGCACGAGCTTGTGGGCGTCCTGAACGGCGCGCAGCTGGTCTTCGCCCAGGGCGTTCATCTTGGCGTGCCATTCGGCGAGCAGGACGCCGTCGCCCAGGTCGACGATACTGGCGCCGGCGCGTTTCCGGATGATCTTCGTGGCGTCTTTTTTCAGGTCGGCAATGATGAAGTACGGCGCCTGGTACGGGGTGGGCTGCCCTTCGGGGGTGACGGTCTCGCCGCTCTGGTAGAAGCGGTCGCGGCCGCTGTCCTTCATGGCCTGAAGCAGGGGCGGCAGGGTGCGGCCCTCCGCTTCGAGGTTGGTGATGACGGTCTGGAGCCCGAGGGTGTCCATGGTCTCGAAGGGGCCCTGTTCCCAACCGAAGCCCCACTTGAGGGCGTTGTCGATGTCCTGGAGGCGGTTGCTGACGTGGCCGGCCATTTTGGCGGCGTACCAGAAGCCGTCGTTCATGACGCCGCGCAGGAAGTCGCCCTCCGGGCCTTCCAGGGTGTACAGGGTGGTGACGCGCTCGGCGAGGGGGCGCCCCTTGACGGCCTCAACGGCGGGGACCTTGACCTTGCCCTGGTCCTCGTACTCGAAGGTGTCGAGGTTCAGGTTGAGGATCCTGGTCTTGCCGCGCTCGTCCTTGGTTTTCCTGTAGAAGCCGCTGCCGGTCTTGTCGCCCAGCCACTTCTTGTCCTCGACGAGGGCGCGGAAGGCGGGGGTCAGGGTGAAGTCCTCGTCGTCGGGCGTGGCTTTGCCGAGGTCGTTGGCGACGTGATAGATGATGTCCAGGCCCGACAGGTCCGCGGTGCGGAAGGTGGCGCTGCTGGCGCGGCCCAGGGCGGGGCCGGTGAGCTGGTCCACCTGAGCGGGGGTGAGGCCGGTGCGCTGCATGTGCTGCATGGCGCGGACGATGCCGTACACGCCGATGCGGTTGGCGACGAAGCCGGGCACGTCGTTGGCTATCACGACGCCCTTGCCGAGGGTGGTGTCGGCGAATTCGCTGAAGGTGCGGATGATCTCGGGGTTGGTGCTGGGGGTGGGGATGACTTCGAGGAGGTGCAGGTAGCGGGGCGGGTTGAAGAAGTGCGCGCCCACGAAGCGGCGCCGGAAGTCGTCGCTGCGGCCCTCGATCTGGAGGTGCATGGGAATGCCGCTGGAGTTGGAGCTGATGATCGCGGTCTTTTTGGCGACGGCCTCGACCCTGGCCCACAGGTCGCGTTTGGCGTCGAGTTTCTCGATGATGGCTTCAAGGATCCAGTCGGCGTCCTTGAGTTTCTTGAGGTCATCTTCGAGGTTGCCCACCTGGATCAGCGCGGCGCGGGCGGGGTCCATGAAGGCGGCGGGGCGGGCTTTCAGGGCGCGCTGGAGGCCCTGTCTGGCGAGGAAGTTGCGGTCGGGGTTGTCCGGGAGGACGATGTCCAGCAGGATGACGGGAATGCCGGCGTTGGCGAGTTGCGCGGCGATGGCGGCGCCCATGACGCCTGCGCCGATGACGGCTGCTTTCTGAATCTTCATGCGACCTCCTGCGACCTTCCAGTAATATTAGACTCGGTTCAAGTTTAAGGGGGGTCCGGGGCGTTTGTCCACCACACCCTCAACCGCCCCCAACGCCCACTGGCCCGCCCACACCTGCACCGGCCAGGCGCGCACCTTCCCGAATCCCAGGTCACCCAGTCCCCGGCCCAGCGCAGACCATGCCCACCGGTCCCCGCTGGGTCGACCGCCAGGACGCCCGGCTCCACCCCCTGCACCAGTCCCGCGAATTCACGTTCCCCAGCGCCGCGCGCAGTCCAGCACCCCGGACCGCACCCCCTCCGGACCTGCCAGCACGTGCCACGCCACAAAACCCCCAGCGCGGCCCGTCCAGCGACGGTCCGCCAGTTCAGACCACGGCGGCCGTCAGGAGTCGTGCACTCTGCGCCGCGCTCCGGTTCACCGGAGCCTTCACCAGCCCGGCCGGGCACGCTGAACCGCGATTCCCACTCACACCTGGGCACCGTCCGGCTCCAGTGCGCGCAGCGCCACCCACCACAGGAAGCCAGTCTCCGCCTCAGGCCGACCGGGCCAGGAATTGAGGCCCATGCCGCCCGACGCCCTGAGCGCGGGGGGCCATCAAGAACCCTTCCAGGCACCGCTGCGCCCCAGGCGGGCACGGCCGGCCGGCTCACCGCACTGAACGCCGGGCCACTCGCCAGGAGCCACGTTATCAGCCGCGCGTCCCGGCGCCGCCACTCTGTCCACCCGGCCGGGAATTGCACCACCCTCGCCGTCCCGGCACGGAACCCCCGGTGATCCGCGCCTCCCCCCACAAAGTGCACGTCGTCTGTCCGACCAGCGGGAAGCAGCACCGTGCTCTCCCTGCCGGTCAGGGCCGGCGGTTTCACGCGGGCAGTCGCCAGGGGAGCGAATCACCTCACCCGGAGGCCACGGGCGGCCCGCCCTAGCGGATGAACTGCTTGACCACAACCACAAGGGCCAGGCCTGCCAGCGCCAGCCCTGCGGCGACACTCAGGCGGCGGTCCGCCCGCCAGCCGGCCACCGCCACCCACAGGGCCGCCAGGACCGGCACGGCCCCCACCCAGGAGACCCCCACCCACGACAGGTCCGGCCACAGCACCCCGACGGCCAGCAGGGCCACCGCCACCCAGAAGCCCAGGGGGTACAGCCACGCGGGCAGACCTGCCAGTTCCGTGTCCGGGCGGCCCTGTTCCGGCGCGCGCTGCGGGCCGCTCACGCGTGCCCCCAGTACTTCCACAGCAACTGCACGGCCGTGAAGATCAGCAGCAGACTGAAAAACAGTTTCAGCTGCGCCGCCGGAATTCGGCTCTGCAGGGTCGCCCCGGCCCGCGCGCCCAGCAGCACGCCCAGCGCGATGCCCGCCGCGAGCCGGACATCCAGCAGCCCGCCCGCCTGGTACACCAGCGCGTTCCCTACGGCAGTCAGGCCCATGATGAACGTGCTGGTCGCAATGGCCTGCCGGATCGGCACGCCTGCCAGCAGGTTCAGGACGGGCACCTGCACAGTTCCGCCGCCGATGCCGAGCAGGCCGCTCATCACGCCGGCGAAGGTCATGGCGGGCGGCACCAGCCGGCTCGGCTCGCGTTCCACCTCAACGCGTTTCAGGCCGCGCAGGAGGTTGTAGGCGGAGTACAGCAGCAGCGCCGCGAACACCGTGGCGACCGCCCGCGCTGGCAGCACCAGCCCCAGGAAGGACCCTGCAGCGCCTCCCACAATCGTGTACGGCGACAGCAGGTATCCCGTGCGGGCACGTACCAGACCCTGCTGCAGGTAACTGGCCGCGCCGGACAGGCCCACCGCCAGCACGCCGATCTGGCTGGCGGCCACGGCCTGCTGAATGGTGATGTCCCGCCCCAGGAGCGGCAGCACGAACTCCAGGGCCGGCACGACGACCACGCCGCCTCCCAACCCCAGGATGGCGCCCAGCACCCCGGCCAGGAGGCCCACACCGATCACGGCGAGCGTCACCGCGGTAATCACCTGTGCATCACACCCTGGAGGCTAACACGGGCCGCGCGGCGCGCCCTGTTCCGGCGTGAGTGGCGCCCAGGCGGAGCGGTCCGGGCAGCTCAGGTTCCGGGCGTGGCCGGGCGCGGGAGGCTGAACGCGAAGGTGGCGCCCCCACCCACCTGACCCTGCGCCCATACGCGCCCACCGTGGCGTTCCACGATGCGGCGCACGTTCGCGAGGCCCACGCCGCTGCCCTCGAAGTCCTCGGCGCGGTGCAGCCGCTGAAACACCCCGAACAGTTTCTCCGCGTACCGGGGGTCAAAGCCTGCGCCGTTGTCCCGCACCTGAATCACCCATCCGTCCGGGTGTTCCTCGGCCCAGACCTCAATTCGTGCCTGCGGTGTCCTGCGGGTGTACTTCACGGCGTTCGACAGGAGGTTCATCAGCACCTGCTGTAACAGCGCGGCGTCCGCCTGCACGTCCGGCAGCGGGCCGGTCACCCACGTGAGGTGGCGGCCAGCGGTTTCGGCCGCCAGCGCGGTGCGCACCGACCCGACGAGTGCCTGCAGGTTCACGGGGACCGTGCGGACCTCCGCGCGGCCAGTGCGGGAGAAGTCCAGCAGCGCGTCGATCAGGGTGTGCATGCGGCCTGCGGCACCCTCAACAACCTCCAGGTACCGCGCGGCCTTCGCGTTGCCGCTCAGTTCGTCGCCCAGGGCGCGGCGCAGCAGTTCCAGGAACCCCACCATGTGCCGCACGGGCGCCCGCAGGTCATGCGACACGGACAGACTGAAGGCGTCCAGCTCAGCGTTTGCGGCGTGAAGGGCGCGCGAGTGCTCCTCCAGCGCGTGATTCTGCTGCTGAAGAAGATCGGCACTCTGCTGCAGGGCGCTGAGGGTATTCGTGCGGTCCAGCGCGAGCCCCAGGGTGCCCGCGGCGCGTGCCAGCAGATCCCGCGTGCCAGCCGGCCAGGCGCCCGGCGCGGCTGTTCCCCAGGCCACGAGGAATCCCACCAGCCGGCCGCTGGGCAGGTGAATGGGTTCAACCCCGCACGCCAGGTTGGGGAACAGGGACGCGGCGCCCGGCGCGGCGCGGTAATCGTCCATGTACGCGGCCTGCCCACTGCGGGCCACCTGCGTCAGGATGGGCGCGGCATTCAGGTGCAGGTCCGGGGCATTCATGAAGGCCTGAATGACGCCGGGCGCCTCTCCCCACCAGTGCGGGTACGAGAGGATCTCACCATACAGCTGCACCACAAGCATGCAGTGCGCGCCGATGGCCGGCCCGAGGCGCGCGAGAGCCAGGTCCGCCACGGCTTCAGGCGTCGCGGCGCGCTGCAGGGCGGTCCCCATGGCGGCGAGCACCTCGGCGCGTGCGTGGGCTTCCTCGGCCTGTTTCCGGGCGGTGAGGTCGCGGTAGTGCACGGCGACGCCGTCCTGAAATGGAAAGGCGCGCAGTTCAATCCAGGTGTTCACCGGCGGGTAGAGCACCTCGGTGCTTTCAGGGGTGCGCGTGTGCATGACCCGCTGGCCCAGCGCGTACAGGGCCGTCTGGGTGACTTCGGGGAACTCGTCCCACAGGCCCCGGCCGATTAAGGCCGCCGCCTCGCCGGGCCGGCCAACAAACGCGGCGGCCAGGGCGTTCACGAACGTGAACCGCCACGCGCTGTCCACGGTGAAGAATGGATCAGGCAGGCCGGCCAGCAGCTGCTCGACCAGAAGGAAGGAGGAATCAGGACGGGAGGGCATGTCAGGCAACCGGGCCTTACCCTAACGGACTGCCGGGTCAGTTGCCAGCAACCCGGCCCCAGCGGGCACGCCCGCGGAGAGCGGCACGGCCCCTCCTGTTCTGAAGGGATCACACGTGGGGCGCCCTTCACGGCGTAGCAGTTCCCCAGGGGCCACCTTCCCGGCCGTATCCGGCCAGCACGGGAAGGGGAACCGTCCCCGCGTCCCTCGCCAGCGCACTGGAAGAGGCGCGTGCCGGGTGCCGGCTTCACTGGCCCTGCGGCGTCCCCTGCGCATCACTGACAAATCCAGCGGACACGGACTTCAGCAGGTTCACCGCCCACGACCCGACGGAAGCAACAAAAAGGAAACCGCGCCTTTCAGCGCGGTTATTCCTGGTGGAGGCTTGGGGATTCGAACCCCAGACCCTCCGCTTGCAAAGCGGATGCTCTCCCGCTGAGCTAAGCCCCCTCAGCGCTGGGCACTGTAGCAGAGGGGCGCGGGCGGCGCAAGTGTGCGTCATCCGGCGGATGGTGGGGCAGCGTCCCGGCGCTAGCATGCGGGCATGTTCAGGCGCTCCGTTCCGCTGCCGCCATTCCCGCCGGGCGGCGTCCTGGTCGGCGGCGCGGCGCGCGACTGGTTGCGTGGGGTGAACGCAAAGGATTTTGACTGGGCCGTGCCGGACCCGCCGGGCGCGGCGCGTGAACTGGCGGCGGCGCTGGGCGGCTCAGCTTTCGCGCTGGATGAGGCGCGCGGATACTGGCGCGTGTCGGCGCCGGACGGCGTGCAGCATGACCTTGTGCCGCGCCCGGCGGACCTGGAGGCGGACCTGCGCCGCCGGGACTTCACGGTGAATGCCCTGGGGGTGCTGCCCGGTGAGCGGCTGCTGGACCCCACGGGCGGACAGGCGGACCTGCGGGCGCGGCGCCTGAGGATGGTGTCCCGGGAGAATCTCCGGGCGGATCCGCTGCGGGCGTGGCGTGCGGCCCGGTTTGAGGTGACGCTGGGGTTTGCGCTGGACGGCCCGACAGAGGAGGCGGTGCGGGAGGTGGCGGCAGATCTCGCGGCGGGTCACCTGCCCGCACCGGCCGGGGAGCGGGTGCGGGACGAGGTGCATGCCCTGCTGCGCTCCCCGGAGGCCGCGCGGGGCGTGCTGCGTCTGGAAGCGCTGGGGTTGCTGGCGCTGACGGTCCCGGAGTTGCGGGAGGGGCTGGGGGTGGCGCAGCGGGGCTTTCATCACCTGGACGTGTTTCACCACGGGGTGGAGGCGCTGGATCAACTGATCGCGCGTTTCCCGGACGCGCCGCTGGCGGTGCGGTGGGCGGCGCTGCTTCACGACGTGGGGAAGCCGCGGACGCTGCAGTGTGACCCGGTCACGGGCCGGGCGTCCTTTCATGGTCATGACAAGGTGGGGGCCGCGCTAACCGGGCAGGTTCTGGCGCGCCTGAAGCTGCCCGGTGAGGACGTGCGTTTCGCGGCGGCGCTCGTGGGGGCGCACATGGTGCCCCTGCCGGCCGGCGAGCGGGAGGCGCGGCGGTTCGTGCACCGCCGCCGGGGGCTGCTGCCTGAACTGCTGGCGGTGATGCTCGCGGACCGGGAAGCGGCGCGAGGACCGGCGAGCAGCGACGCGACGCGACTCGCTTACCGGCGTGCGATGGACCGGGTGCTGGCGGCCCTGGAGAAGCAGCCGTCAGCTCCAGCGCCGCTGCTGCGCGGGGAGGAGATCATGACGCTGCTGGGCCTGACGCCCGGCCCGCGCGTGGGGGAAGCGGCGCGCGCCCTGGCCGAAGCCGCAGCGGTGGGTGAGGTGCGCTCGGCGCAGGAAGCGCGGGTGTTCCTGCAGGCGTGGGCCGCGCGGCCCTGAAGACCGCCTGGCGGACGCGGCTGTCAGAGCTGTGGGAGGTTCAGGCCGGTATCCTGGCCCGGTTATGAACGCGCTCCATCCGGACCACACCCGCGACGCCCGCCCCATCACCCCGCAGTGGGTCACAGACGCGGTGTTCTACCAGATCTTCCCGGATCGTTTTGCTCGTTCTGGCCGCGTTCGGGGCCTGAATCTCCAGTCGTGGGGAGACGCCCCTCACTTCAACCGGTATATGGGCGGGGACCTGTGGGGCGTGGCCGCGAAACTGGATTACATCCAGAGTCTGGGCGTGACGGCCATCTACTTCTGCCCGGTGTTCCAGTCGGCCAGCAACCACCGGTACCACACGCACGACTACTATCAGGTGGATCCGATGCTGGGCGGGAACGAGGCGCTGCGGCACCTGATCGACGAGGCGCACGCGCGCGGCATGCGGGTGGTGCTCGACGGCGTGTTCAACCACGCGAGCCGGGGGTTCTTTCAGTTCAACGACCTGCTGGAGCAGGGCGAAGCCAGCGCCTACCGGGACTGGTTTCACGTGGACCGCTGGCCGCTGCATCCGTACGATGACGTGGCGCCTGCGAACTACGCGGCCTGGTGGGGCAACCGGGCACTGCCGAAGTTCAACACGGACAACGAGGCGGTCCGGGCGTTCCTGTGGGACGTCGCGGAGCACTGGGTGCGGTTCGGCATTGACGGCTGGCGGCTGGACGTTCCGAACGAAATTGATGACGATTCGTTCTGGCAGGAGTTCCGGCGGCGCGTGAAGGCCATCAACCCGGACGCGTACATCGTCGGGGAGATCTGGGGCGACGCGCACCGCTGGTTGCAGGGTGACCAGTTCGACGCGGTCATGAATTACCATTTCACGCGGCCGTGCCTGGCGTTCTTCGGCGCGCAGACGCTCGACCACCCCATGAATGAGCGCAGCGGCACGGGCCGCGTGGACCCCATGGACGCCGGGGCCTTCGCGGCGCGCATGGCGGAAGTCACGCAGATGTACCACCCGGACGTGGTGCGGGTGCAGCTGAACCTGCTCGACTCGCACGACACGGCGCGCTTCCTGACGGCCGTGAGCGGGGACGCCAGCGCGTACCACCTGGCCACAACGTTCCAGATGACGTACGTGGGCACGCCGTGCATCTACTACGGCGATGAGGTGGGGCTGCCGGGCGGACCTGACCCTGACTGCCGCCGGGCCTTCCCGTGGGAGGAAGCGGCGTGGAACAAGGACACGCTGAGCCTCACGCGGCTGCTGACGGCCGCGCGGCACGCCACGCCGGCCCTGCAACGCGGGGATTTCCACGTGACGTACGCGCAGGGTGAGCAACTGGTGTACGCGCGGCGTCACGAGAGCGGAAACGCGTACGTTGGCCTGAACTGCAGCCTGACCGACGCGCACCTGCCCTTTAACGGCGTGACGCCCGGCGCGTACCGGGACGTGATTTCGGGCCGGACGGTGCACCTGACTGGGGACACGCCCCTGCGCGTCCCGGCGCGCGGCTCGATCGTGCTGATCCCCCTGCGGTAAGCCGCGTTCTGGGCCTGCGGGCTACAGGAGGATGACGTCCACGTCGTCCCCAGCCTGCACGGCCTGCCCCTGCGGCACGACCACCAGGGCGTCGGCGTCACTGAGAGACCGCAGGACGCCGCTGCCCTGCTGCCCGTAATCCCGGACGGATCCGCCCTCGATCACGCCGCGCCAGAAGGCGGCCCGGTCGCCCAGCGCCCGGAACGGCGTGGCGGCGCGCAGGCGCAGTGTCTGTGGCGGCTGTCCGGTCAGGGCAGGCCGGACGATCACCTGGAACACCACCAGGCTGCTGACCGGGTTGCCCGGCAGGCCGAACACCGGCAGGCCGTTCCAGCCGCCCAGGATGGCGGGCCCGCCGGGCCGCATGCGGACCTTCCAGAAGCTCACGCGGCCCTGTTCGATCAGCAGGTCCCGCATGAAGTCATACTTGCCCATGCTGACGCCGCCGCTGGTCAGCAGCACGTCCGCCCCGCCGGCCCGGTCAATGGCGGCCTGCAGGGCCTGCGGACTGTCGGGCGCGTGTCCGAGCGGCACGACGTCGCAGTCGCACTCGCGCAGCATGGCGTGCAGGCCGACACTGTTGCTGTCGTACACCTGTCCGGCCAGCAGCGGCTGTCCGGGCGGCACGACCTCATCACCCGTCGAGAGCAGCGCCACGCGCAGGCGCCGCCGGACCGGCACCTGCGCGTGCCCCAGCGCAGCGGCCAGCGCCAGCCGGGGGGCCGTGAGGCGCTGCCCGGCCCGCATCACCACCTCTCCCGTCCGGAAATCACCGCCTTCGGGGCGCACGTCCGCGGGACTGGCGGGCCGGCGCAGCAGCACGTGCTCCCCGCCGTCTTCGGGGCGCTCCTCGTCCAGCTGTTCTACCGGGCAGATGGCGTCTGCGCCGGGCGGCAGGGGCGCCCCGGTGTAGATGCGCACGCACTCGCCAGCCTCCACGCGGCCGGTGAACGGCACGCCCGCCCGGCTCTCCCCCACCACCCGCAGCCGCACGGGCGTGGTCGCCGTGGCCGTCAGGGTGTCGGCCTCCCGCGCGGCAATGCCGTCCAGGGCGCTTTCGGTGGCGCTGGGGTGACTGACCAGGGCCAGCAGGTCGCTGGCCAGCGTGCGTCCGGCCGCGTCGGCAACAGGCACGGTTTCGGCGGTGCGTTCGGGCAGCAGTGCGCCCAGATGGGCGCGGGCCTCGTCCACGCTCACGTGCATGGGAAAGGCTGGTGGGGCTGGCGGGGTCATGAAGGCAGAATAGGGGCCAGCTGCGCTGAACGTCGCCCGGGGCAGTCTAGGCTGAGGGTCATGAAGCGGACGGTACGGCGGGCCCTGCTGGCGCTGGCGTGGCTGCTGGGTCTGTTCACCCTGAGTCTTTCGGGCCTGTGGTGGGCCGGCTGGTGGCGCCCGGGCGCCGCTCCGCCGCACAGGCCCGGGCCGGTCACGCTGAACGGAATGCCGGCCGGAGCCTCCGCAACAGCACCCGGGGCAGACGGGCCGCGGACCTCACTGCCGGCCGGACCTGATCGCATCGCTCCTGAGGTCGCCGGTGCCGGACCGCAGACGCCGGTGCCCGGGGCAGGCCCGGCGCCTTCACCGGCCCAACAGCTGTCGGCTGAACCGGCGGCCCCTGTGGCCTCTCCAGGGGCTCCGTCCACCCAGGGTGTCCCTCTCGTCAGTGCGCCGGCCGAGGTGCCCCCGCCTGAGACGGACCAGGAGCGGGCGGTGCTGGTGGCCCTGAACCGCGTGCGGGCGCGGGCTGGCCTGCCGGGCGTCCAGGAACGGGCGGCCTGGGCGGCCGGGTGCGCGCTGCACGCCCGGTACCTCGTGCGGGAGGACCGTGCCGAGCACCGTGAGGCGCCCGGCAGCGCCTTTCGCACGCCGGACGGAGAAGCGTGTGCGCCCGGTCACTTCTTCGTGACGTCCCGCGCCGACAGCGGCGCCCTGCGGGCCCTGACGTACTGGGTGGGGGGAGCGTTTCACCTGCCGCAGCTGCTGGACCCCCGGCTGACCTGGGTGGCGTTCGGAGAGGCGCAGGACGCGGCGGGTGGCGTGCGTTCGGCCGCCGTGCTGGACGTCCGGCGGGGCCTGAGCGGCACGGCGCGCTACCCGGTGCGGTACCCGGCGCCGGGGAAGGCCGTTCCGGCCCTTCCTGCGGCCACGGCGGAGTGGCCGGACGCCCTGGCGGGGTGCCCGGCGGTCAGCGGGTTGCGGGGCGCGCCGGTGGCGGCGCTGCTGGGGCCGGACGCGGCGCCCGCCGTGACGGGCGTGACCCTGCGCGTGAACGGCCAGGCGTGGCCGGCGTGCCTGCTGACCGCGCAGTCGTTCCGGGGTGTGACGGAAACGGAAACCCAGGTGGGCCGGGGCGTGCTGGCTGCGCAGGGCGCGGCGTTGGCGCTGCCGGACCGGCCACTGCCGCCGGGCGCGGCTGTGCAGGTGATGTTCCGGACGACGGGTGCGCCGCTGACGTGGTCGTTCAGGGTCCAGGGACCGCAGTGACCGGGTGGCGCGTGACGATTCCCGGCGGGTCAGGGGGTACACTCCGGGAGGCGCGACGCCCACCCGACCGCCTCGACTCGGTGGTCCGGGGAACGGAGATCCCATGAACATCACCCAGGACAAGGTTGTTGAACTCGATTACAAACTCACGGTCAACGGTGAGGTGATCGATCAGAGCGAAAGCGGGGAGCCGCTGGTGTACCTGCACGGGCACAGCAACATCATTCCGGGCCTGGAACGTGCGCTGGAAGGCAAGACCAGCGGCGATGCGCTGCAGGTCACGGTGCAGCCCGAAGACGGGTACGGGGAGCGCGACGAGGACAACGTCGAGGACCTGTCCCGTGATGACTTCGAGGATGACGTGGAGGTTGGCGCGACCTACTACGCCCAGGCGGAGGACGGCAGCGTCATTCCGTTCACGGTCATGAGTGTGGACGGGGAGAGCGTCAAGGTGGACTTCAACCCGCCCCTGGCCGGCATGGTGCTGGATTTCGACGTGAAGGTCCTGAGTGTGCGTGACGCCACGGCCGAGGAACTCGACCACGGGCACGCGCATTCCGGCGAGCACGACCACGAGTGACCCCCAGGCCCATCCGGGCCTGGCACGTCTCCTTGCCTGATCTTTTCCATGGCCGCGCCGCACCCCGTTCCGGGCGTGCGGCGCGGCCTCGTTCACTCCTGGTCGTCGTACACGTGCAGCAGGGTGGCGTCGGGGTCGCCGCCGGGGTGGTGGTGCCGGGCCACGAGGCGCGCGACGCGGGGACGGGCGCCGGCGTGCGCGAGGAGCCGGGCGCCGAGCTCCGGGTGGTGGGCACGGATGCCGATGGCCCCGACGGGCGGCAGCACGCGGGTCAGGCGGTTGGGAATCAGGCCGACCAGCACGCGTTCCCACAGCCAGTAGGGGCGCAGGCTCTTGCCGCAGTCGTGCAGCAGGGCCGCGGCGACAAGTTCCGGGCTGGCTTCCGGGTGTTCGCGCAGCAGGTGGCGGGTAACGCGGCAGGCGTGCTCGCGGTCGCGGGGGTCCATGGCTTCGTAGACGTGCGCTTCGCCGGGCGTGAGGTGCGTCAGGGCCCACACGTCATCCGGGTGGGCGTCCTCAGGGTGCAGGCTGCGCAGGAGCCGGCGGGCTTTGGCCGCGTACCCGTTCACCTTTCGGCGAATGCGTGCACTGAGGGTCCGGCGGGCCATACGCCGAGCATACGGGACCGGGCGGCCTGGGCGGGACTGAAGCGTTCTTAATGCGTGCGCCGCCCCGTCCGGATGGGGGGGCAGCGCGGCGCGGGAGGGCCTCAGTCGGCAGCAGTTTCAGTTTCGAGTTCCAGGGCGGCCAGGGCGCGTTCGGCACTCATGGCGGCGCGGGTGCCGGCGCCGACCGAGGTGCCCAGCTGGCGGTAGATGTAGTCGCTGACGTCACCAGCGGCGAACAGCATGGGCACGCTCGTGTAGATCTCGTCGGTGACGTCCACGTAGCCGTCAGGGCGGAGTTTGACGGTGTCCTTCACGAATTCAGTGTTGGGAACGTGCCCGATGAAGATGAACACGCCGTCGGTGTCCATGTCGCGTTCCTCGCCGGTCTTGAGGTTGCGCAGGCGCACGCCGCTCACGCTGTCCTCTCCCTTGATCTCCTCGACGGCGGTGTCCCAGATGAATTTCATTTTGGGATTGGCGAACGCGCGGGCCTGGGCAACCTTGTTGGCGCGCAGGCTGTCCCGGCGGTGGATCAGGGTGACTTCATCGGCGAACTTGGTGAGGAACAGGCCTTCTTCGACAGCGGCGTCTCCGCCGCCCACCACGACGACCTTCTTGCCGCGGTAGAAGAAGCCGTCGCAGGTGGCGCAGGTGCTGACGCCCTTGCCCCAGAAGTGCTCCTCGCCGGGGACGTTCAGGCGTTTGGGGTTGGCGCCGGTGGCGAGGATCACGGCTTTGGCGCGGTAGGTGCCGCTGTAGCCGGTGACGGTGAAGGGGTAGGCGTGTTCGCGGTCGTCGTCGGTGCGGGTGATGGACTGCACCTCGTCCATTTCGATGGTCGCGCCGAATTTCTCGGCCTGCTGCTGCATGCGGCCGGCGAGTTCCATGCCGCTGATAGGTTCGGGGAAACCCGGGTAGTTCTCGACTTCTTCGGTCTGGGCGATCTGACCGCCGGGGAGGCCCTTTTCGAGGATCAGGGTGCTCAGGCTGGCGCGGCCGGTGTAGATCGCGGCGGTGAGGCCGGCGGGGCCCCCGCCGATGATCACCACGTCGTAGGTGTGGGTGTTGCCCGTCATGAGTGAAGCGTACCACCGGGCACGTTTCAGGATGGTCAGCCACGCACAGTTTACTTTTTAAAGCGGAGGGCATTCCCTGGAGGCTCGATGCGGTCAGGGGACGGCCCACCCCTCACCGGAAGCCCCGCCTGCAAGGGCGACTGCGCAGGTCCTCCCCCATCAGCCGGCGCCGGGCCAGAGGGACCAGCTTCGCGCTCTGAGGAGAGGGTCATCACCCCCCTCGCCTGCGCCGTGACGTGTCCCGAGGTCCGGAAGCCGGCGCGTGCAGGCCGGTGTGGCGCTGGGCAGGGTTCTGCTGGACGAATGTGTTTGCCTATCTATTGATAATATTATATCATTCTCATTCGTGACCCCTCCATCTTCTCTTTCTGTTCCGATCACTGTGCTGTGCGGCTTTCTGGGCGCCGGGAAAACCACCCTCCTCAACAACCTGCTGCGCCAGACCCACGGCCAGCGCATCGCAGTGATTGTCAACGAATTCGGTGCCGTGAACATTGACGCCGATCTGATCGTGAAAACCGACGAGCAGACCATCGAACTCAGCAACGGCTGCATCTGCTGCACCCTGCGCGGCGACCTGCTGCACGCCGTTCACGATCTGCTGAACACACGCGACCTCGACGCCATTCTCATTGAGTCCACCGGCATCGGCGAGCCGCTGCCCATTGCGCAGAGTTTCTGCCTGACCCCAGAAGAACTGGACCTCGAGCCTGCACCCGGTCAGGCGCCCCTTCCCAACCTGCTCGGCCGCGTCCATGTGGACGCCATGATCACCGCGGTGGACACCGCGCAGTTCTTCACGTTCTGGAACAGGCCGGACGTCATTCCCGGCGACGATTTCGAGCGGGGGTTTGGTGAACTGCTGGCCGAGCAGCTGGAATTCGCGGACATCATTGTGCTGAACAAACTGGACCTGGCCTCCACGCAGGACGTGAGGCAACTGCGCGAGCTGGTGCGGATCACGAACCCCCGCGCCCGGGTACTGAACACCACGCGCGGCGTCCTGCCCGCCGCGGACCTGCTGCACACAGGGCTGTTCGATGTCGACCAGGCCAGTCAGCTGGACGCCTGGATGGCCGAACTGGAGCAGGCGCACCTTCCGGAAGCCGGGACGTACAGCCTGGGGACCCACATCTTCCGCAGCGAGCGGCCCTTTGATCCTGAACGCCTCCATGAGGTGCTTACCGGGGGCCTGCCGCGGAATGTGATCCGCTCGAAGGGGTGGGTGAACCTGGGCAACGGCGTGGCCACGCTATGGAATCACACCGGGCGGCAACTGGCCCTGGAAACCGCCGGGGAGTGGCTGCGGCCCGGCGACGCCTTCAGTGAGGTGGTGTTTATCGGCCCGGACCTGGACGGCGCGGCACTCGACGGCCTGCTGCGCGGTGCCTTGCAGGCCTGACTCGCCATTACCGGCGGCCTCCCGCCGCCTGGAACGTGCACCGCTGTACCTTTGCCCGAGTCTCAAATGTGATAAGGAGAAATCAATATGAGTCGTGAGTGTGCCCTGACTGGCAAGAAGAACCTCGTGGTCAACCGCGTGACAAGGCGCGGCAAGGCCCGCGCGCAGGGCGGCGTGGGCCGCAAGGTCACCGGCGTGACCCGGCGCGTGCAGAAAGCCAACCTGCACAGGCGCGCGGTCCGCCAGCACGGCGTGACCCGGACCGTATGGCTCAGCGCCAGCGCCCTGCGCACCCTCACCCGGGGCCCCCACCGGGGCATGGCGTTGCTGTGAAGCGCGCTCCCTTCCTTCTGCCCGCACTGATGCTCGCGGCCTGCGCTGCCCCCGCCGCCCACGCTGCGACAGTGCCGGTGAGCGTCACCACCACTATCCTCGCGGACTTCGTGCGGGAGGTGGGCGGCAACCGCCTGCAGGTGAACGTGATCGTGCCCGCCGGTGGCGACACACACACCTTCCAGCCCGGTACCGGCGTGATCCGTGAACTGGCCCGCAGCCGCGCCCTGTTCACGAACGGCGCCGGTCTGGAACCGTGGCTGCCGAAACTCACGGCCAGCGCCCCCCGGGTGAAGGTCGTCGCTCTGACCAGTGGACTGAACCTGCACGCCGCCGGGCACGAGGATGAGCACGGGCACGCGGACGCACATGAGCACGGGCCGCTCGACCCGCACGCGTGGTGGGACCCGGCCCTCGCCGCAGGGTACGTCAGGAACGTGCAGCAGGCGCTGACGAGCCTGGATCCGGCCGGAAAGGCCACCTACGCCAGGAACGCCGGGGCGTACCTGAAACAGCTGAGCGCCGCTGACGTCTACGCAAAGCAGCAGTTCAGCCGCCTGAGTGCCGCGCGGCGCGTAATCGTCACCAACCACGACAGCCTGCACTACCTGGCAGAACGGTACGGGCTGCGGGTCGTCGGAGCGATCATTCCGGGGATCAGCACGGAGCGCGAGCCCAGCGCGCGGGAACTCGCGTCGCTCTCCCTGCTGATGAAGAAAACAGGCGCGAAGGTGATCTTCACGGAGAACACCGTGAATGCCCGCCTGGCCCAGACGCTTGCCCGCGAAACCGGCGCGCGCATTGCCCCGCCGCTGTATACCGACGCCCTGGGCGCGAAGGGCAGCGGCGGGGACACGTTCCTGAAAGCATTCCGCAGCAACGTGGATACCATGGTCGGGGCACTGAAGAACTAAGCAGCCTGCACCACGCAGGCAGGCCGCTTCCCGCGCGCCCGGCCTGCCCCGCGCCATCTTGATTCTGCGCTCGCAACATCACGCGGATCGGAGGTATGCTGACCGGATGCTGGGCGTCGAGAACCTCACAGTGAAATACGGCGCGCAGACCGCGCTGGACCGGGCCAGCGTGCGCTTCGAGGCCGGGTCGTTCAGCGCCATCATCGGCCCGAACGGCGCCGGCAAGAGCACCCTCCTGAAAACCCTGGTGGGACTGCTGCCCGACCCTGACGGCGCCGTTCACTTCGATCCGGGGCACACCGCGCGCAGCTGCATCAGTTACGTGCCGCAGCAGCAGACCCTGGACTGGGGTTTTCCCGTCACCGTCTGGGACGTTGCCATGATGGGCCGCACCGGACGCCTGGGCTGGCTGCGCTGGCCCAGGCGCAAGGACCGGCAGATCGTGGAGGGCGCCCTGCAGGAAACCGGGGTGTACGACCTGCGGCACCGGCACATCGGAGCGCTGTCCGGCGGGCAACGGCAGCGGGTCCTGCTGGCGCGCATGCTGGCCCGTCAGGGCCACCTGCTGCTGCTGGATGAACCGCTGACCGGCGTGGACGCCGCCACGCAGGAAACCCTGATGGGGCTGCTGCGTGCCCAGGCTGACAAGGGCCGCGCCGTCGTGATGGTCACGCACGACCTGGAGCAGGCGCGGCGCTGGTGTGATCACCTGGTGCTCGTGAACCGCCGCGTGATCGCAGACGGCACGCCCGACGAGGTGTACACCCCGCACAACATCGAGGCGACGTTCAGCACCAGTTTCCTGGGGCACACCCACGCCGAGGCGTGACCCCACCTTCCTCCCCGGCCCCCCACCTGTGTTTTCCTGAGGCGTCCCGTGCATGTCCTGACTGATCCGCTGCAATTCGAGTTCTTCGTGCGGGCCCTGGCGGCCGTGGTGCTGGTCAGCGTCCTGTGCGCGCTGGTGGGCGCGTGGGTGGTGCTGCGCGGCCTGAGTTACATCGGGGACGCCATGAGTCACGCGGTGTTTCCCGGGATCGTGGGCGCGTTCCTGATGAAAGGCAACCTGCTGCTGGGCGCCCTGGTCGCCGCGGTCCTCACGGCCCTGGGCATCGGCGCGGTCGGACGGCGCAGCGGCCTGAAGCAGGACAGCGCCATCGGCATCGTGTTCGTGGGGATGTTCGCGCTGGGTGTCGTGATGCTCTCGCGCGCCCCCACGTTCACCACGGACCTCAGCAACTTCCTGATCGGGAACCCCCTGGGCGTGACGCCCGCCGACCTGTGGGGCGCGCTGGGCGTCACGGTGGTGGTGGGCGGCGTGCTGAGCGCACTTCAGAAGGAACTGCTCCTGGCGTCCTTCGACCCGACCGAGGCGCGCGCCGTGGGTCTGCCGGTGCGGCGCCTGGAAAGCCTGCTGCTGATCCTGATCGGGCTGGTCGTGGTGCTCACCGTACAGCTGGTGGGCACCACCCTGAGTGTCAGTCTGCTGATCACGTCCAGCGCCGCGGCGCGCCTCGTGTCGCGCAGCCTGAAGAAGATGATGCTGGCTGCCGCGCTGCTCGGCACAGCCGGAGGCGTAGCGGGCCTGTACCTCAGCTACTACCTGAACACGGCGCCCGGCGCGACGATCGTGCTGGTGAACACGGCGATCTTTCTGCTTGCCCTGGCCGTGCGTCACCGCGAGTAACGCGCGTCAGGCGGGCTGAGGCCAGAGGTCCTGCGGGGCACCAGAGGACCTTTCCCCGTCCTCGGCCACCTGGCGTATTCCGCGGGGCCCGGCCGGAATGCTACGGTGCCCCTGACCGCCGGAAGAACTGCGCGGGTCTGGCCCTCCGTTCATTCAAAGGATCCGTTTCGCCTTGCGTCTGTAACCCCTGACCACTGAGTTTCAAGCGGCCGCCCGCGGTGCGGGCCGGCTCTTTCCTGTCAGGGGGAACAACTGATGCTGATGTTGAGTGGGGTCGCGCGCGCGTTCGCGGACCGGACAGTCTTTGCAGGGGTGGAACTCACGCTGGGCGCCGGCGACCGGCTGGCGCTGGTGGGCGAGAACGGAAGTGGAAAAAGTACGCTGCTGCGCGTGATGGCGGGTCTGGACGCCCCGGATGCGGGCGTGGTGACCCGTGCGGGGCGCGTGGCCCTGCTGGCGCAGGCGCAGGCCCTGCGGGGCTCGGTGCTGGAGGCGGTCATGCCGCCTGCGCTCACTGCCGCGCAGGTGGCGTTCGACGCGGCGTCCGCCGGGCTGGCCGCCGGGACGGACGCCGCGCTGCTGGCCTTCGCAGAGGCAGAGGAACAGTACCGCCTGATGGGCGGGTATGACTTCGCGGCGCGGGCCGCGGCGGTCCTGTCTGGTCTGGCCCTGAATCCAGCGGCTCGTGCGGACCGGCTGTCGGGTGGGCAGGCGCGGCGGGCGCTGCTGGCGGCACTGCTGCTTGCTCCGGCGCAGGTGTATCTGCTTGACGAACCGACCAACCACCTGGATGCAGAGGGCGCCGCGTGGCTTGAAGGGTGGATCCGGGCGTCCGGCGCGGCATTCGTGCTGGCCAGTCATGACCGGGCGTTCCTGGACGCCGTGGCGACCGGCGTGGCGGAGCTGGAGCGCGGCACCCTGAGCGTGTATCCCGGGAACTACTCGGAGGCGATGGCATTGAAAGCCACGCTGCGGGAAGTGCAGGCGCGGGATTTCGAGGCGTACCGCCGCCGGCGCTCGGCGCTGAATGAGGAGCGGCGGCGCCTGAACAGCAGAGGGGCGGTGGAGGAGAACCGGGCCCGCGCGCGGGACAACGACAAGTTTCTGTCCAGCCACAAGGCCGGGCGGGCGCAGGTGCTGTTCTCGAACCGGGCGCGGGCCATGGGCCGGCAGATTGAGCGGCTTGATGAGCAGGCGCCGGACCGCCCGTTCCGGGACGCGCGGTCGCTGCGCCTGACGTTGCCGCCGGTGCCGCCCGGTCCCCTGGAAGTCCTCACCGTCCGTGGCCTGGGCGTGGCGCGCTCGGGCAGGGCCGTGCTGTCGGACGTGTGCCTGCACGTGCGGCGTGGGGACCGTGCGGCACTGACCGGCCCGAACGGCGCCGGCAAGAGCACCCTGCTGCGCGCCCTCTGCGGCGACCTGCCCCACACCGGGCAGGTGACCTGGGGCGCCGGGCTGAGCGTGACGTTCACCGGGCAGCATGGGGAGGAACTGACCGGGCTGCGCACGGTGGGAGACGCCCTGCTGGACGCCAACGGGCGGCTTTCCCCGCACCAGTTGCACGAGGTGGCCGCGGCGCTGGAGGTTCCGGGGGGACCAGACTTTCCGGTGGCGGACCTGTCGGGCGGCCAGCGGACCCGCCTGAGCCTGGCGCGCCTGAGTGTGACGCGCTCGCAGGTGCTGCTGCTGGATGAACCCACCAATCACCTGGACGTGCGGGCGATTGAGGCGCTGGATGCGTTGCTGCTGGCGTTCCCGGGGACGGTGCTGCTGGCCAGCCACGACCGCGCCCTGGTGGAGCGCGTCGCCACGCGGCGCTGGGCGGTCGGGGAGGGCCGCGTCACGCCAGGCTGAAGGGGAGGCTGCGTGCGCGGGCCTCCCCTTTTCGCTGCCTGGGTGCGGTGGAGGCTCAGTTCAGCCGGGTAATCCGGTTCAGAGGCTCGGGCGTCACAGCGGCGGCCTTCAGGTAGGTCTGGAAGGCGTCGAGGTCCACGTTGCCGCCAAGGCGGCTGGTGCCCTGCGCGAACACCGTGAAGCCGTCGCCACCGTCGGCCAGGAAGTTGTTCATGGTGACGCGGTAGCTGGCGCTCGGGTCGAGCGGCTGACCGTTCAGCTTGACGTCACTGACCTTCTCACCTTTGGGTTTGCTGTTGTCCCAGGTGTAGGTGAAGCCGCGGCTGACCTGCAGGATGCGGTTCTGTCCGGCGCCGGGGTTGTCGAACTGCTGCTCGAGCGCGGCCTTGATCTGCGCGCCGGTGAGGGTGATGACCATCATCACGTTCCCGAAGGGCTGCACGGTGAACACGTCGCCGTAGGTCACGGTTTTGCCGGCGTTGGGGACGTTCACGGGCAGGTCGGCGCGGATGCCGCCGGGGTTCATGAAGGCGATCACGGCGCCGCCCTTGTCGGCGGGCGCGGCGGCCGCGAGCTGGCTGTCGGCGATCACGTCGCCAAGCTGACTTTCGCCGGCGGCGTTGGCGGTGCGGGTGATCTGCTCGACGCCCAGGGTGGCGACGACCTGCTTGCTCAGCGGGTCGGTGAGTTCCCTGGCTTTGGTGACCAGGGCGGTCAGGGCGGGGTCTTTGGCCTGTTTGGCCGCGTCCACGACGACGTTGCTGGCCTTGACGCTCAGCAGGCGGTGCAGGCGCGTGTCGACCTGCAGGTCGAGGCGCTGGAGGAGGTGCCCGTACGAGTCGCCCTGAATCACCACGCGGGGCCGGCCGGCGGGGTCAGGCACGACGCAGTTGTAGCCGCGGTGGGTGTGGCCGGTCATGATTGCGCCGATGGACGGGTCGAGGCTCTGGGCGATCTTGACGATGTCGCCGGTGAGGGTTTTGCAGTCAACGACGTCGAAGGCTTCCTTGCTGGTGCCGCCCTGGTGAACGAGGGCGATGATCGCGTCGGGCCGCTGGCGTTTGATGTCGGGCAGGACGCGGTTGATGCTCTCGACTTCATCCGCGAAGCGCAGGCCGGCAACGCCGCTGGGCGTGACGACCGTGGGGGTGTCCTTCAGGACGGCGCCCACGAACGCGATGCGGGCCGGGCCGACCTTCACGATCTTGTAGGCGGGCAGGATGGGCTGGCCGGTCTTCTCGTCGAGGACGTTGGCGGCGATGTACGGGAAGCTGGCGCCGGCGAAGGTGGGGTTGAACTTGCAGGCGCGTTCAGGGGCGTTGCTGTCGCAGCCGCCTTTCTGGTAGCGCATGAGTTCGGTCACCCCGTTGTCGAACTCGTGGTTGCCGACGACGTTCACGGCCATGCCCAGCTGATTCAGGGCGTTGATGGTGGGTTCGTCGCGCAGCAGGGCGCTGACGAGGGGGCTGGCACCGGTCATGTCGCCCACGCCCACGAACACGGTGTTGGGGTTGGCGCGCCGGGCGTCGGCGAGGACGCCGCCGATCGTGTCGATGCCCCCGGCCTGTACGGTCAGGGTCTTGGTGCGGTCGGCGGGGTCAGGCACGCGGAAGCTGGTGGGCAGCAGGTTGCCGTGGAAGTCGTTCACGCCGATGACGGTGACGTCGGCGGTGGAGGGCCCCAGGAGCGTGGCGCAGCTGCTCAGGCTCAGCGCGGCGCCGACCAGAAGGAGGTTCTTTTTCATGCGGTGTCCATTCTAAGGGGAGCGCTGCGTGGAGAGAATCAGCCGGCTCAGCACTGGGCGCAACCTTTTGAAATGGTGAAACCGCCCCCGGGTGGGGGCGGCGTCTGGCTCCGTGCGCAGTGAAGGTCAGTAGAACTTGGTGAGGCGCTCGACGCTGTGGCGGTGGTGGGGGAAGCCGTCCTCGGCGCGCTTGCCGAGGGGGAGCAGCCCGGCGAACTGGACGTGCTCGGGCAGGCCGAGGATCTCGCGGACCTTGGCGGGGTCGAAGCCGAGCATGGGCACGGTGTCGTAGCCGAGGCCGCGGGCGGCGACCATCAGGAAGCCGAAGGCGATGTTCGCCTGGCTGAGGCCCCACTGGCCGCGCTGGGCGACGGGCTGGGCGCCGAAGACGTTGTCGAAGGTGCTGCGCTGGCCGGTGCGGCCCTGCTCGCCCATGCCGGGGTGGGCGGTGTCCTCGACGGTGGCGAGGGTGTCTTCCATGTCGCTGTACACCACGATCACGGCGGGGGCGTTGGTGACCTGACCCTGGCCGTATGCGGCGGCCTGAAGCTGCTCTTTCACTTCGGGGCTCTGCACGACGGCGAAGCGCCAGGACTGGGCGTTCCAGGCGCTGGGGGCCAGGCTGGCGAGGCGCAGGATTTCGTGCAGGTCGTCCTGATTCAGGGGCTCCTGGACGAATTTGCGGATGCTGCGGCGGGTTTCGATGGCTTCTTTGACGTTCAGGGTCCGGGAGAGCGTTGCAGTCATGGAGAAATACTATCTCCAGTGCTTTAAAATGTCAAGTGATGTGAGTTTCGTCATGATCTGGTCCGTCGCGCAGTGTAGACTTTCCGCATGAGTACTGAACACACTGGTTTCTGCCCGGTTTACCGGGCCATCGGGGTGTTGCAGGAGAAATGGGTGCTGCACATCGTCCGCGCCCTGCTGAACGGCGAGAAAGGTTTCAATGAGCTGGCCCGCGCCGTCGGCGGCTGCAACAGCGCCACCCTCACGCAGCGGCTCGAGCACCTGGAACAGCTTCAGCTGATTCACAAGCGCACCGAAGACAGCCACGGCAAACTCGCCCGCAGCGTCTACAGCCTCACCCCCGCCGGCCTGGAACTCCAGAGCGTCATTGACGCCATCGGCAGCTGGGCCCAGTCCCACCTGCACGGCCCCGACGCCCCGGCCGCCGCCGCTGCCCTCACCACCCCCTGCTGACCCCACCGTGGCACCCAAAGCCATTCTCATCGTGCCGCCCGATCCACACTGGGCGGCACGCTTCCTTACCCTGGCCACCCCCATCCGTACCCACCTGCCCGCCGGCGCGCAGCTGCACCACATCGGCTCCACCAGCGTGCCCGGGCTGAGCGCCAAAAACGTCATCGACGTGCAGATCGGCCTGCCCGACCTGAGCAGCGCAGCCGCAGTCCTGGTTGTCCTGGACGCCCTGGGCTACCCACCCCGCCCAGCCGTCACGGCTGATCACCTGCCCCCAGGGCAGACCCTCGACCCGCGCGAATTGGCCAAGGCGTACGCCGCGCGCCCGCAGGACGTGCACGTTCACATCCGCGAGGTGGGCCGCTTCAACCACCGCTACCCGCTGCTGATGCGGGACTTCCTGCGCGCCGCGCCCCCGGCGGCCGCTGCGTACGGCGAAGTCAAACGTCAACTGGCCCAGCTGCACCCGCAGGACGCGGAGGCCTACTACGCCGTGAAGGACCCGGTCATGGACCTCATCATCGCTGGGGCCGAACAGTGGGCGCGGCGCACCGGCTGGACCCTCCCGGCCAGTGACGCCTGAACGCCCGGCCCATCAGGGCGCGCCCCTGCCGGGGGCCGAGGATTTCTCACTGCGGCCGGTGACCATGTCTGTCAGCATGAACGGACCTGCTTTTCTCCTTCCGCCTCCCTGCCTGTGCCTGGAGCACCCATGACCGGATTCCTGCTGTTTCTTGTGCTCCCCACCGTCCTCATCATCGTGGCGCTGCGAATGAAGCCCCTGGTGAACCGTGACGAGCCCGGTGGGGACCCGCTGGGCGCCACACACGCCGCCGCCGGGATGTTCGGCCCGCACGGCCTGGAGGCCGACCCGGTCAGCGTGCCGGAGGACACCACCAGCGTCCGCTTTGACCTCAGTCCCCTGCCGGTCCGCGAGCGTGAATGAAACCCGAAGCCGGACGTGCCGAGCGCGCCTTACCCTGAACGGATGAGCGTCAAGGAAAACTTCACGGCCGACGAGTGGTTCAAGATCATGACCGGTCCCGGCCGGGCCGGCGCGGCGGTAGTCGCCGCAAGCCCCAGCGGCCTGACCGGCCTGGTGGCTGAAGCGCAGGCCATCGGGCAGGCTGTCCGGGAGGCCGTGAGCGCCGCCGGCCGCACGCCCCTGCTGGAAGCCATCGCGGCCGACCTGCTGGGCAAAGCCCCGGACCCGCAGGCCATGCCCCACCAGGAGCGCGCCCGCAGCATGGACGACGCACGCGAGCAGAGCGTCGAAGGCGTGCGGCAGGCCGCGTGGCTGGTGAGCAGCAAGGCCAGCCCCGAGGACGCCGCCGCGTACCGCCGCATGCTGCTGGACGTCGCCGAAAAAACCGCGCAGGCCGCAAAGGAAGGCGGGTTCCTTGGCATCGGGGGCGAGCAGGTGAACGACCGGGAACGCGCCGTGATTGATGAACTGCGCCGCGCGCTTGGCGCCCCAGACAGCACGCCCGGCGAAGCAGCGCCCCTGCCGGACAGCGGCGAGCGCCCCTGACCGGCCCGCGCCGCACCCCCCTTAGGCCTGAGGGACCTGACCATGGCCCTACCGGCGGGCGCGGCGTTCGCCTGGGACCGGGCGCGGTGCCCACGCCGACGCTCACTGCCTTGCTGACGATGCCCGCCAGCCTGATTGCCCTGCCCACCCTGCTGGTGTGCCCCGCCTGACAGACAGCGCCGTCCGGCCCAGGCGATCAGGGAGGGGGGGCGGTCGCCCGGTAGGGAACGGTACACTGCAGGTACAGCCGGGAGGCGACTGGCGCCTGAGACGTGGACACACCACGGGGAAGCCTTCCGGACCTTCCTGATCGCGCGCCTGGGTCGACCCTGCACTGTTCCTCTTGCGGAGCAGTGCCACGGGTCGTGAGCGGAGGTCACAGTGGCAGCAACGACGGGCAGGAAACGGGCGCTCATCTCGGTGAGCGACAAGAGTGGGGTTGTCGAGTTCGCACGCCAGCTCGCCGAGCGCGGCTGGGAGATTCTGAGTACAGGCGGCACGTACCAGAGCATCGTGCAGGCGGGAATTGAGGCGCGGCAGGTGAGTGACGTGACCGGCTTCCCCGAGATGCTCGACGGCCGCGTGAAGACGCTGCATCCGGCGGTGCACGGCGGCATTCTGGCGCGCCGGGACGAAGCCCACCTGGGGCAGCTGTCACAGCATGGAATCGGCACGATCGACCTGGTGTGCGTAAACCTGTACCCGTTCCGGGAGACGGTGGCGCGCGGCGCACCGGACGGGGACGTGATTGAGAACATCGATATTGGCGGTCCGGCCATGATCCGCTCGGCCGCGAAGAACCACGCGGGCGTGCTGGTGCTCGTGGACCCGGCGGACTACCCGGTGGCGCTGCAGGATGAGGTCAGTGACGCCGAGCGGCGCCGCCTCGCTGCGAAGGCGTACCGGCACACCAGTGAGTACGACGCGGCGATCACCGCCTACCTGGAAGGCACGAGCGCTGAGCTGCCCACCGCACTGCCGGAACGGCTCACGCTGCGCCTGACCCGCGCCGCTCAGGTGCGCTACGGCGAGAACCCGCACCAGCCGGGCGCCATCTACCGCCTGGGCGGCGCTCAGGGCCCGGTGATTGACGCGCAGGTCGTGGCGGGCAAACCCATGAGTTTCAACAACTACGCCGATGCGGACGCCGCGTGGTCGCTGTGCCAGGAACTTGCGGCGCAGGAGGCGGCTCTTGCGGAGCACGCGGCGGTCTGCGTGGCGGTCAAGCATGCCAACCCGTGCGGCGTGGCAGTAGCGGCGGATGTGAAGACGGCCTGGGAGCGGGCGAGGGATGCGGACACGCTGAGCGTGTTCGGCGGCGTGGTGGCCGTGAGTGCGCCAGTGACGCTCGAGGCGGCCCAGGCGACGCGCGGCACGTTCCTGGAGGTCCTGATCGCGCCGGAGGTCACGCCGGAGGCCGTGGCGTGGTTCGCGGAGAAGAAACCGGACCTGCGGGTGCTGGTGGCCGCGCCGGCGCAGAGCGTGAGTGTGCTGGACGTGCGCCCGCTGACCGGAGGGTTCGCCGTGCAGGAACGCGACGCGCGGCCCTGGGATGACCTGTGCCCCGAAGTGGTGACGCAGCGTGAACCGACCGAGCAGGAGTGGCTGGACCTGCGGTTCGCGTGGGCGACCGTGAAGCACGCCCGCAGCAACGCCGTGGTCCTGGCGAAGGAGGGTGTGACGGTGGGGCTGGGTGCGGGCGCGGTCAGCCGCATCTGGGCGGCCGAGCGGGCCGTGGCGAACGCCGGAGAGAAGGCACGCGGCGCCGTGCTCGCCTCGGAGGCGTTCTTCCCGTTTGATGACGTGGTGCGCCTGGCGGCGGGCGTGGGTGTCACGGCGATTCTTCAGCCGGGCGGCGCGAAACGCGACCCGGAAGTTATCGCGGCGTGCAACGAACTGGGCATCAGCATGGTGTTCACCGGGTCCCGGCACTTCCGGCACTGAGTCAACGGTCCTTTCAATTTCAACCTTCCCGGGTGAGCGTGGCGGCGCTCACCCTCTGTGTTCTGTGCCGGGGCTCCCACTGGCTTCACCGGTCCCTCAGCGGCCGCCCCGACAGGAGTTGCTTGCCGCAAACATGCCGCCCGGGCCGCTCCCAGCTCCCTCAGGCCTGACCCGGCCCCCTGCGCCTTCACGCGGCGTCCTGGGCAGTCAGGAAGGGTGTCAGCACCCGACTGCAGTCCCCGCTTTACCGCCAGCATGACCTGCAGCTGCTCGCCTTCGTCGTGTCCACTCACCGGCACGCTGCGACCCGGCGGCGCGCACCTTCAACCTTCCCGGGTACAGGTTGGCACACGGACCACACTGCCTGGACGACCTGCGGCTCCTGGGGCGTTCCTGGCGATCAGGGGAGCCGGTGGGTTCCTGCGGCGCCTGCTGATCTGGAATGACCTGCGACTGGGGTGACCACCACGGGTGACGTTCACCGAGGTGGTCAAGCAAGATGAACTGCGCGGCCGACCCGTCACCCTCGGCCACCGTGGTCAGAGCGCTCAGTGCTGGGCCCCCAGCAACAGGGCCGGGCCAGCATTTGAACTGGCCCGGCCCTGGACTGGCGCATGGTACCGGCTGGCGTGTCAGGCGCTTTTCTTCCAGCGTCCCTTGCTGCGGTGTCCGACGCGGCTGCCGGCGTGGGCCGTGCGGGCGCGGACCTGTTCGTCGTCATAGCGGAGCATCACGGCCAGCCGGGCGCGGCTGATGATGTGATGGGGGTGCTTCGGGACGAACGCCGTGACAATATCCACGTGGCCGTCACGCTGCGGCTCGGCCACCACGTGCAGCGGCAGGGCCACGCCGCACGCTTCGAAGTACCCGCACACCAGCCAGCGGCGCTCCTGGGTGTACACGGCCCGCACCCGGCCGGTCAGCAGGACGTTGAGGACGTCGTGCTCCAGGAACCCCTCGGCGCGGGCGTGCCCGATCGCGTGGGAGCACAGGTGGTAGCGTCCGTCATACACCGCGTCACGCAGGCGCGCGTGGGCCTGCGCGAGGCTGAAGTCATCGGTGCTGACCCCGGCAAGATCCGCCTGACGCTGCGCTTTCAGGGGGGCCTGCACGCGCGCCGGGCGGGTGGGGGGTGGTTCAGGGGCGCGGCGCGCCGCTTTTTCAGCGCGGGCCAGCTGGGCGCGCAGGGCAAGCAGGTCCGCGCTGGCCTGCAGCTCGGTTCCGCCCTGGGGCGCACGGGCAGGTTCGGACGGCCGGGCGCGGCGGGGGGGCGGGGTCACTCCCGGTTTGCTGGACTGTTTGGTCACGGCGACACACCTCCGGTGGTTCTGCGCTGTGGCGGCCTGTGGGCGGCCGCCCTTCCCTAAAAGAAAAGGCCCCTCAAACACGGCTTCGTGTCTGTGGGGAGGCAGGCGGCGTACCCTGTTCAGGGCATGCGTGCAGCATAGCACGCGCGCCCCGGTGGCCGTGTGACGGCCGGTGCAGACACGGCCCGGCGGGCGTCACTAGGCTGGGGCCAGCCTCATCCTGCTGGTGCCCGGAGTTGCCCCATTCCCCATTCCACGCCTGGAGGTCACCTCATGATCCGACCCATGCTGGCCACTGATGTACCCGATGTTCTCGCGCTGCTGACCTGGATGGATGACGCCCCTGAACGCGAGGTGTTCTCCCCTGCCGCCCGTGACGCCCGCGAACTTCAGATCGAATGCGAGGACAGCACCTGCCTGGTGGACGTCGACGACGAAGGCGTTCTGGCGTACTGCGCGTTGTCTCCCTTCCGCGACGGCCTGGTGCTGGAGGGTCCCATCAGTGACGGCGGGCACGTGGCGACGCTCCTGGCCCGCGCCGTGGAGCACAGCGACGGCCTGCCCGTGTACGCCTTTGCGGCGCAGGACAACCTGCCGGTCCGCGAGGCACTTGAGCACGCCGGGTTTGCGCCCATGCACACCACGGACTTCTACTCCGCCCCGCTGGACCGGCTCACGCCCCTTGCCTGCGCGCCGGCCGGGCACCGCATCACGCGGCACCTGTCGTTCACCGCGTACCGGGAACTGTTCAAGGCCAGCGAAGATGCCTGGGCGGGCCGCCTGAACTGGACGCCCGAGCAGTTCGACGAGCATTTCGCCCGGGACGACGTGCGGCTGGTGGCGCTGCTGCGCGGCGACCAGCCGGTGGGCTTCGCGGAACTGGAGTTCAGTGTGGAGGACGCCCGCGCGGACGTTACGTACATTGCCGTTCACCCGGCCGAACGCGGGCAGGGGTATGGCCTGAACCTCCTGGCGCTGGCTGCCGCGGAAGCCGAAACTCACCCGGAGGTGCGCTGCCTGCGCGTGCGTGCACACGACCATATGAAAGCGGCGCGCGCCCTATACGCCCGCGCGGGCTTCACGCACTGCCGCAGCGTCGTGACGTACATGCGTGACGGCGAGGAGGACGTGTAGCCCCCACCGGGCCGGGGAATCCCGCGGGGGCCACAGAAGGGCCCGCCCGGCGCGGGGTACGCTGCGCCCCTATGGGCAAGAAGGATCGGCGGTCCCCTCAGCTGGCGTTCGTGACCCTGCGGGACATGCCGGGCACCCGCGTGATGTTCTGGGTGGTGGACACCTGCCCGTACTGCGCAGAGCGGCACGTGCATGTCATCGGTAATCTCCGCACCGCCGAGCCGGTGGACGCCCTGGGAGAGATTCCCGCGCCGTGCCAGCCGGAACGCACCTACATCCTGAGCCTGCCGCCCAAATCAAAACGCAAGGGCAGTAAGGACGAACGCCGCAAAGCGCGGCGGGACGCAAAGCGTGGCGCCCTGGACGACGACACCTGGTAGTCCGGACGGTCTGGGGTCCTAGCGCCGCAGAGGCCGCAGCCAGTCGCGAATCCAGCGGGCCACCTGGTCACTCGTGGCGGTGGTGATGTCCAGGTGCGCCGCACGCGGCAGGGTGTGCACGGTCAGCGTGGCGCGCGTGCCGCGGACGTACTCTCGGTACTGGGCTTCGGTCGTGACGCCCTCGGCCGCCGCGACGCCCAGCACAGGCAGGCTCAGGGTGCGGGCGTGCCACACCGGCAGGGACCGCTCGAACGGCGTGCCGCGCGTCTCTGTGCGGGCCGCGGCAAGATCCAGGGCCAGGCGGTTCGGAAAGTACCACTCGCTGTAATCTCCCAGCGGGCCAATGTACCGGCGCGCAAAATCGGCCGCGTCGGTCAGCTGCGCAGGGTCACTCTGCCACCCCACCGGGCGCCTGGGGTCCTGCGGGCCGGTAATCCAGCGGCTGTCCTTGCCGCCCAGCGCCATGGTGGGCAGGAAGGGGGCGTCCACCGCGTTCGTGGCGCGCCCGGCTTTGAGGGCCAGGAAGGGAATCAGGGCGTACCGCTGGTCGATCTGCGTGAACGCCGCGGCGAGGTTCGTGGCGGGAAAGCGGGTCAGGCCGCCGGTGGGGGCGGGCGCGTCGGGTTGCAGGGCGGCCAGGCGGGCCTGCGCGGCGGCGCGGCTGGCGAGGGTCGGTCCGAAGAACAGGGTGTTCACGTACGGGTCGCGTGCCAGGCCCTGAAGGCCGGGCAGGGCGCCGATCGGGTTCGTGGCGCCCTGCTCGTACTGCTGAGCGGTGAGGGGCTGGCCACTCATCAGACCTGGCAGGCCGTCGAGCATCACGAGGCCACGCACGTCGGCGGCGCCAGGTGTGCCGCTGAAGTCGTACGCGGCGTACAGACCGGTCAGGGTGCCGCCCATGGAGTGACCCCCGATAAAGACGTTCGGGGTGAGTGTGCGGGCGGCCTGGACGGCCACGCGCCAGTCGCGCAGCGTGACGTCCAGGCCCCAGTCCTTGAGGTACGGCACGCTGGCCGGGTCGCGCACCGGCAGGCCCTCCCGCACGATGCGCTGCAGTTGCGTCATGCTGCTGGTCAGCAGCGGGGCGTGGTCTTCCAGGAGGTTGGCGCGGCGGTCCACGGCCCACACGGCCAGGGTGGGGTCCAGGGTCACGAGTTGCCGGGCCAGCCGGTCGAAACTGGCCGCGCCACCCAGGAAGCCCGGCATCAGCAGCAGCACGGCCTGGGGACGGGCCGGACCGTACCGGACAGTGATGCTGGCGTTGAGGTTCGCGGGGGTGCCGGGCACGGGCAGGCCCGGCTGCACGACCCGCACGGCAGGCACGCGGTTCAGGGTGGCGGCACTCTGGGCGTTCAGCGGCGCGGCGGGTACGGCGCGGGCTGTGGTGGTGGCCAGGGTCACACCGAGCAGGGCGGCACAGGACAGGGATCGGCGCATGGGGCCATGCTCCGGGCACGCGGCCCGGCCGACGGTAACGCAGGTAACGGCAGTTCTTCCGGTTTTCCGGAGACGCCCCTCATGAAGCCGGGGCGTGAAGTGCGGGGGGCCCTGCGCTTCATCTGGCCCGTCAGGCAGAGGCGGGGCGGTCAGTCCTGTCCGGGCGTGTACTTGTCCTGCAGGTAACGGGTGCGCGACTGCTGGTCGCGGCGGCGGGCCTGAGCGTGCACGCGGCTCACCTCGGTCATGCGCTGCTCGATCAGGTGCAGCTGCCGCAGGAGTTCCTGGTCATCGCGGCCCTGCGGGGGGGCGTCGTGATAGGCACTCAGGACCTGGGGCAGGTCCTCGCGCGCGGCCTGCCGGGCGTCGAAGGCGTCGCGGGTCAGGGTGCCGGCGTCGCGCGTGGCGCGCAGGGCGTCACGGGTGGCGGTCACGGCGCTGTGAAAGGCCCGCAGCGTGGGGGCGGGCAAGGCGCGCTCGTGGCGCCGCAGGAGGTGCACGAGGTCCTGTTCGTCCGGCGGGCCGGTCTCCAGGGTGACAGGCTCGGCGGGTGGAGCGCGCAGCAGCATGCGGGCGCGGCGGGCACTCCAGCCGGTCAGGGCGAGACTCAGCAGCAGGGTGAGGCCCAGAAGCCATCCGGCGAGGTCGCTGCCCGACGCCACGCCGATGCCCAGCAGCACCGTCAGGGTGGCCAGGAAAGACAGGGCCAGCAGGGTCAGGAGCAGCAGGACGCCCAGGCCGGCGGCGCGGCGTGCGCCGTGCATGCCGCGCTGCACGGCAGCGGCCGGGTCGGGAAGGCCGGACATGAGCTGCCAGGGGTCCTGGGGCGGACGGGCTGGCCAGGATTGCGCGGGGCGCAGCAGCACCCGGACGGCCCGGCTGCCGGTCCGGGCTGCGCCCAGAACGCGTTTCAGGGTTCGAGCCATGCTGCCGGTACGCGCCCGGCGCCGTCCGGGTTCCCGTGCAGGGCGTGCACGCGGTCGGCCAGCGCCTGCCAGGGCGCGAGCTGGAAGTGCGTGTGGCCCAGGGGGCTGGTGCTGGGCATCACCCACAGTTCGCACCCCTCGAGCCTTTGGGTCTGCTCGCCGTACGAAAGGCGCCCGGTGGGAAGACCCAGGGTTTCGGACGCGCCGCGTTTGCTGGTGAACGCCACCAGCTGCGGCTGGTGCGAGCGGAGTTTCGCGCGGAGTTCCTCAGGCGCCCACGCTTCGCCGGGCAGGGCGGCGTCCACGCCACTGTGGCGTTTGGCCACGTCCGTCAGGCCGATCCCGTAGGTGGGCAGCAGGGGGTACTCACGCGGGTCGAGCTGCCGGGGCGTGAGGCCCACCTCGTGCAGGGTGCGCCAGAAACGGTTGCCGGGGTTGGCATAGTAGGCGCGGGCTGCGGCACTGATGCGGCTGGGTGCAGTGCCCACCAGGACCAGGGTCAGGCCGGGGCGCAGCACATCCGGGACGATGTACTCGCCGCTGCCGGTGAGGTCCGGTACGGGGGGGTCAGTCGTCGTCGTAACGTTCCTCCACGAAGGGATCGCCGCGCATGTGGTACCCGTTGCGTTCCCAGAAGCCGGGCTGGTCGGCCGGCATGAATTCCAGCCCGGTGAGCCATTTGGCGCTCTTCCAGAAGTACAGGTGCGGCACCACCAGCCGCAGGGGCCCGCCGTGCTCGGCGTCCAGCGGCTGACCGTCGAAGGTGTGGGCGAGCAGGTTCCCGGGCCGCAGGAAGTCGTCCAGAGAGAGGTTGGTGGTGTAGCCGCCGACCGAGTGCTGCATGACGTGCGTGGCGCCGGGTTTCAGCTGGATGTGCGCCATCAGGTCCGTGACGCGCACCCCGGTCCAGGTGGTGTCCAGTTTGCTCCAGTGGGTGACGCAGTGAATGTCGTACGTGAGGGTCGTCTGCGGCAGCGCCATCAGGTCCGCCCAGGTGAAGGTGTGTTCCTCGGCCAGTCCGCTGATGCGGATCACGACGTCGTCCGGCGCGTAGTGCTGCGTGGGCCCGTACGTGAGCACCGGGAAGCGGGTGGTGAGGGTCTGCCCGGGCGGCACGCGCCCGCCCATGTCACTGTCGGGCTTCTTGAAGAACTTGCCAAGCATGCCGCATTCAACCGTGTGTGACCGCGGCCGGAGCAGGGGCCAGCGCACGATTGCGGCCCAACATGAAGTGTTTCGATAGGTGCGCCGGGCGGCGGTGACGAATGCCTCTGTGTGCCTGGGCAGCGATGGTGTACGCTGAACACCAAGTCCGGGGCCTCTTCTTCCCCCGGCGGTGACAGAGGCGACCGGCCCCCCCGCACCCGCACCCATGCGGGATCAAGGAGCGAAGAGTCCCATGTCCGCATTTGAACAGGCCAAACACGAAGTCGAACGCGCCCGCTTCCTCGGGGATGTGCGCGACCTGCTCGCCATCCTGCGCCGCCAGCCGAACGAACTGCTGCCCTTCGAGTGGGTGCGGCACCTCGCGCCCGACGGCGAGCACCAGCGCGGCCTGGAAACCATCGAAGTGGATCACATCATCGGCTCCGTGGACCGCTACCGGGAGTTCGACCGGCACTACCTGCCGAAAGAGGCGCACCTGGACGAACGCTGGATCGGCGTGCGGTCCGCGCAGCTTCAGGGCAAGGAACTGCCGCCGATCCAGGTGTACAAGGTCGGCGAACTGTACTTCGTCAAAGACGGCAACCACCGCGTTTCCGTCGCGCGGCGTCAGGGCCAGAAGTTCATCGATGCGTACGTGATCGAACTGCACGTAACCGTTCCACCCGAGGAGGGCGACACCCTCAAGGACCTGATCATCAAGGGCGAGTACGCGCAGTTCCTGAAGGCCACCAACCTCGACCAGCGGGTGCCTGGGCATCACGAGATCCGCTTCACGACCCCCGGGCGCTACGAGAAGCTTCTGGAACACATCCGCACCCGGCAGTACTTCCTGGACCGTAAACCCGAACGGGCCGGCCTGCCGCCCGTCACGTGGGACGAAGCGGTGGACAACTGGTACCACCGCATGTACGGGCGCATTGTCGAGAACATCGGGAAGCATGACGTGATGTCCCGCTTCCCAGGGCGCACCGAGGCGGACCTGTACCTGTGGATCATGGACCACCGGTACTTCCTGACCCAGAAGTACGGGCACGACGTGGGCAGCGAGGAGGCGACCATGGATTTCCGCGAGCACTTCGCGCCGCCGGTCTACAAACGCGTGGGGCAGCGCATGCGCCTGATGCTGCGCGGCAAACTGACCCCCACGATGTAAACCGCCCGCCGGGGCGGGGCCCACAGTACAGCCGGGCCCCGCCCCGGTCGCCCTACCGGTTCAGGACGTACTCGACCAGGGTCCCCACACCCCAGCCGGTCGCGACGTCCTCACGCGTGGCGTTCCCGGCAATATCCAGGTGCACCCAGGGCCGCGTGACAAACTGCTGCAGGAACAGCGCCGCCTTGATACTGGCCCCGGCGGGCTGCATGTCACTGTTTTTCAGGTCCGCGATGGTGCCCTTCTGGTAGGACTGCAGGTACGGCTGATGCAGCGGCAGTTCCCACACGTACTCCCCGGCGTCCTGCGCAGCGGCCTTCAGACGCGCCGTGAGCGCCGCGTCGCTGCTGAACAGACCGGCGATGTCCGCCCCCAGCGCACTGACCTTCACGCCGGTCAGCGTGGCGAGATCCACGACCTCGGTGGCGCCCTCCTCACACGCCACGGTGAGCGTGTCGGCCAGCACCAGCCGGCCCTCGGCGTCCGTGTTCGTGACCTCCACGTGCAGGCCGTTCGCCGCGCGGTAGATATCCCCGGGCCGCATGGCGTGCGGGCCGACCATGTTCTCCGCAGCCGCCACGTACGCCCGGACCTCCACCCCCTGCGGCATCAGGCCGCGCAGTTCACCCAGCGCGCGCATGGCCCCCAGCACGGCCGCGGCGCCGCCCATGTCGTTCTTCATGCCGTTCATGCCGGCCGCAGGTTTGATGGAGTATCCGCCCGTGTCGAACGTGATGCCCTTGCCGACCAGCGCCACCACCGTCTTCACCTCGCCGCGCGCGGGCAGGGTCACGCGGATCAGGCGCGGCCCGGTGGCACTGCCGGCCGCCACGGCCGCCAGCAGATTCATTCCGCGTGCGGTCACGTCATCGCCGTCCCAGACGTCTACATCCAGGCCCAGGCGTTCCAGCGTGCGGGCCTCCCGGGCCAGGGTGACGGGGTTCAGGACGTTTGCGGGCGCACTCGTCAGCTCCCGCGCGAAGTCAAGGCCCGCCCCCAGGCCCTGCACCCGCTGGCGCTCAGCCTCTCCAAACCCCTCCACGAACAGGGCGGTGGGCGTGCCCGCGCCGCGCCGGTACCGGGCGTCACGCCAGGCCGCGCCAAGCGCTGAGGCCGCCAGGGCCGCGCCGTGCCCGCTGGCCGCAATCCGCACCGCCTGCGCCTTCAGTTCCCGCGCCAGGGTCATCACGGCGCTGCCCAGGTCCCGCGCCTCAGCGGCACTGCCCGGAGCCAGCGCCACTGCCTCGTCACCCTGCGCGCCCCGGGTGCTCAGGCGCACCTCGCCGGGCTTCAGGTCACGGGTCAGGCGGCTTCCGTCCGGCGTGACAAAAGACAGGGTCAGGTCAGCGGCGTCCATTGCATTGACAAGAGGCATGCGCGGAGTAAACCACGCGCCGCACCCGGCGGGTTCCGGGTGGCGGGACAGCAGCTGGGACGCCCGGACGCGGGCGCCGCGTGGGGCGGTTGACCCCGCTCCGGTATAGTGACCTTTACTGTGACTGGCTCCATTCAAATCACCGAGGCGGCCCTCGCCTCACTGATCGGGCTGACCGCCCACGAGATTCCCGGCGTGGTCGGCATGGCCCCCGCCAACCTGAAAGAGGGCCTCAGCCGCGTGCTGGGCCGCGCGAACGTCAGCGAGGGCGTCGTGATCAGCCGTGACGGCGCGCGCCACGCCGCCGACCTGTACGTGGTGGTCGCGTACGGCGTCAGCATTCCAACCGTCGCGCGCAATATCGCGGAGCGCGTGGAACACACCGTCAGGACCCAGGCGGGAATCGAACTGGCCGCCACGCGCGTCCACGCCGTGGGGGTCCAGCGTGTCTGACGCCGAACTGGCCGGCGCCGCCCACACCGGGCACCGCGCGCACCTGGCCCCTGCCGACCTGGCGCGCATGCTGCGCTACGCGACCGACTGGCTCGCCGTGTACCGCGAGCAGGTCAACGCCCTGAACGTGTACCCCGTGCCGGACGGTGATACCGGCACGAACATGCACCTCACGCTGCAATCCGTGCGGCGCGAACTCGACACCTGCGACGAGCACAGCATGCCGAGCGTGGCGCGCGCCATCAGCTACGGCGCGCTGCTCGGCGCGCGCGGCAACAGCGGCGTGATCCTCTCACAGCTGCTCAAGGGCTTCGCCGAAGCCATCAAGGACCTGAAGGTCGTGGACAGCGCCGCCCTGACCCGCGCCTTCCAGGCGGCACAGAAGACCGGGTACGGCGCCGTGATGAAACCCGTGGAGGGCACCATCCTCACAGTGGCGCGCGGCGTGGCCGAAGGTGCCCGCGGCGAGCACATTGAGGAAGTCCTCGAGAACGCGCTGTTCAGAGGCCAGGAACTGCTTGACCAGACGCCAGACATGCTCCCCGCCCTGAAGCAGGCCGGCGTCATCGATTCCGGCGGCCAGGGGTACCTGTACATGGTGCAGGGCATGCTCGCGCAACTGCGCGGCGAGGCCCTCCCCCCCGCTCCGGACGTCACCAGTTACGCCCAGCAGCAGTTCGAGAACGAGGAATTCGGCTTCTGCACCGAGTTCCTGATGAGTGAAGCCACCCGCCCCATCGAGGAGATCCGGGAGCTCGTCACGCCGTTCGGCGACAGCCTGCTCGTGGTGGGTGCCGAAGGGTACGTCAAGGGCCACATTCACACCAACGAACCCGACCAGCTGCTTGCCACGGTGGGCCGCTACGGCAAGATGCTCAAAACCAAAGTTGAGGACATGAGCGAGCAGCACACCGAAATTCTCGGCATGGCCGGCGCCACCGCCCGCGCCGAGGAAGAACTTCCACCCAGCGGCCTGGTGGCCGTCGCCAGCGGGTACGGCCTCGTGAAACTGTTCCGCAGCCTGGGCGCACGCATCGTGTCCGGCGGGCAGACCGCCAACCCCAGCGTGCAGGACATCGTGGACGCCGTGCGCAGCGTCAGCGCGGAAAAGGTCATCATCCTGCCGAACAACAAGAACGTGCTGATGGCGGCCGAAAAGGCCATGGAACTCATGGAGGGCCGCGCGGTCGTGATCCCCACCCGCACGCTCGGGCAGGGCATCGGCGCAGCCCTGAACTTCAGCGCGAACGTCCCCGCCGAGGAACTGCGCGACGGCATGGCCGAAGCGGCCCTCGCCGTTACCACCTTCGAGGTGACCCGCGCGAGCCGCACCACCAACATCACCGTTAAAGACGGCCGCACCCTTGATATCCGCGAAGGTGACGTGATCGGCCTGATGGACGACGAACTCGTTCAGAGTGGCGGCACGCCCGAGGGCAGCGTCATGGAAATGCTCGAACGCCACTACCAGGGTCAGGAGATCATCACCGTGTTCGGCGGCCCGCAGAAAACCCAGGAGGACCTCGAAGTGCTTGCCGGTCAGATCAGCGGGGTGTACAGCGGCGCTGAGGTCGAAGCGCACGCCGGCGGGCCGGATCTGTACGATTACCTCGTCACGCTGGAGTAACGGCAGTTCCACCAGATCCGGGCCGGAGGGACAGTTCTCTCCGGCCCGGTCTGCCCCTCTCCATGCTGCAAAAGTTCACGTGCCGGAAAGGGGCAGGCGCTGAGGGCTCAGGAGGCTGGGAAGGCAGCATGGGCGGGGCGTCGTGTGGCGGAACAAAGCGTCGAACACTTTCGTAGGCCAGGCAGGAGCGGCCCGGGGGAGGCGGCCAGTGGAGGGAGGCGGCACGTGCGCAGCCCTGCCTCACCCAGTGGCCTGCGCTTCACCTGGCGTGCATGCAGCGCACCGGGCCTGCGTCCAGGAGGACTGCACGTTCCGGTGAACGCTGAGGACGGGTCCTGACCTGCGGTCCCCCCGCAACAGGCGGTCCGCCCGCACGTCACGAAGCCGGCCAGGATCCAGTGGGGCCATTCGCGGGTGAGCAGGGTGACGCTCTGCGGCGCGGAAGTTTCCACAGGTGAGTGAAGAGACGAGCCCCTGAACGGTCACAGTGAGGGTATGCCTGAATTCACGCCTGCCACCCTGCCCGTCCTGTCCCCCGCCCAGCCGGTCGTGTGGCTGGGACGCACGTGGAACGGCCTGGACGATGAAGCGGTTCAGCAGGGCGCAGTGGTGACCCGCGCGGGCCGGATCGAGGCAGTGGGGGCCGAGGACACCCTTGCCGTGTCGGCTGAGGCCGTCAGGGTACGCGTCTCGGGGACAATCCTGCCGGGCCTGATCGACCTGCACGTGCACGCCCGACCTGGGTACCTGCCGTGGTTTGTGGCGGCGGGGGTCACCACCGTACGGGACGCCTGCAACCCGCTGGACATGATCGGCGCGCTGCTCAGCGCGCCTGGTCTGCGCCCGCGGTTGCTGCCTTCGGGACCGCTGCTGGACGGACCAGCCGCATTCTTCCGGCATTTCGGGCCGGGCGCCGTTCATGAGCCCGGAGACGGCCAGGAACGCAGCGCCGCGGCGCTGATCGTCCGCACGCCCGCTGAGGCGAGGCGTGCGGTGGCGTTCCTGGCGGCCGAAGGGGTCACGCACGTGAAACTGTACGAGCAGCTCGCACCCGAGGTGTTCGCCGCCGCCGCGCACGAGGCCGCGCGGCTGAACCTGCCGGTGATGGCGGACCTGGGCTTTCAGATCACCCGCGGCCTGAGTGCCCAGGTGGATGCCCGGCAGGCCCTCGCCTGCGGCGTACGGTCCATCGAGCACGCCAGCGGGTACGCGCTTGCTGCTCAGCGCGCCGGACTGGACCCTCTGGCACCCCTCCAGGACGACCTGCTGGATGAACTGGCAACCCTGACGGTGCAGGCCGGCACGGCGCTGGTCCCCACGCTCAGCGTGACGGCGCCGCTGGCCACAGCGGACCGGCCCGCAGGTGGGGGGCTGCCCCTGGAGGATCTGGGCGGCGAGGTGCGGACGAGCCTGAACGCGCAGTGGAACGCCGTGCACGCCGGCATGGCGGGCATGCGGCATGTCGCCCAGGCGGACTGGGCGCTGGCCGCGGCGCTGAGTGCGCGGGTTGCGGGGCTGGGCGGCCTGGTGGGTGCCGGTACGGACACTCCGGCCGGGGCGTTCACTCTGCCGGGCGGCGGGCTGCACGCAGAGCTGGAGCGGCTGGTACACGCCGGGCTGAGCCCGGTGCAGGCGCTGCGCGCCGCGACCGGGCATGCGGCCGCCGTGCTGGGCCGCGCGGACCTGGGTCGCCTGGAGGTCGGCGCGGTCGCCGACCTGCTCATCGTGGGCGGCGATCCTCTCGCCGACATCCGCGCGACCCGGGACTTGACCCTGGTGGTTCAGGAGGGGCGGCCGCTGCCTGCGTCAGCGCTGCGGGCCGCGGTGCAGGCACCCCAGGAAGTTTCAGCCTGACCGGGCGGCCGACCCGGGCCACGTGCCGTCCTCGAAGACGTCCAGCGGCAGGAACGCGCTGACTGTGTAGTTCGGGGCGTCCACCACCTGGCTGATCTTCAGGTCCACGCACACACTCGCCAGCACGTACGCCTGCTCCAGCGTCAGGCCGCGTTGTTCCAGTCGGCGCAGCAGGGCGCGCAGCGCGGTGCGGGCGGCGGTCATCAGGTCCGGGTGGTGTCCGGTGGTGCCGTGCCAGCGGCTGCTGCTGCCGCCGTGGGTCGGCGTGACGAATTCCGGCGTGGTCACCCCCGCCTGACGTTCCACGTGAATCCGCACGTGGAGTTGTCCGGCCGTTTCAATGCCGGTTCCAGACAGTTCACCGTCTCCCTGCGCGCCGTGAAGGTCACCGGCCGACAGCAGCGCGCCAGGAACTTCCACGGGCAGCCACAGGGTGCTCCCGGACACGAGCTGCCGGATGTCCATGTTGCCGCCCACCTGCCGGGGGGGCGCCGTGAGGTGCGGGCCACGTTCAGCGAGGGCCACGCCGATGACGCCCGGGAACGGCGCGAGCGGCACGCGGATGCCGGGCAGAAACTCGGCGTGCGTCCTGGCGCGCAGGTCCCAGAAGTGCGTGTAGGGGCGCAGGCCCTCCTCGGCCAGGGCGGCGTCGAGCAGGCCGATGCCGTCCGGGCGGCAGCCGGTCCAGCCCCAATCGGCTGTCTGCACGTCCAGGATCTCAATGCGCAGCGCGTCTCCGGGTTCAGCACCCTCCACGAACACCGGGCCGGTCAGCGGATGCCCGCGCGGGCCTGAACGCGCGGGAGTGGCGTCGGCTCGAATGAGGGCGTCCAGAGCGGGCGGCGCGGTCAGTTCACCGTTCGCGACGCGCCGGGCGACTCCACCATCGGAGGCGTCCAGCGTGCTCAGGGTGACTGAGTCCCCGCTGCGCAGGGTCAGCGCAGGGGCCAGGGCGTGATCCCAGACGGTATGAATGGGGCCACTCAGGTGATGGTGGGTCATGTCCGACAGGCTAAAGCAAGTCTGCCCTGACCGGTGGTCAGGGCAGACTTGAGGGGGAAGGTTCAGAGTTTGATGATGCGGCCCTTGACGGTGTTCGTCAGGGTGGGGCCGTAGGCTTTCAGGTAGGCGCTCAGGACATCGGTGTCACTGACGCCGGGGAGCTGCACGACGTTCGTGGCCTGCTTGAGCACGGTGAAGTTGTCGCCGCCTGCCGCGAGGAAGTTGTTGGTCACCACCCGGTAGGTGGCGGTCGCGCTGATCGGCTTACCGTTCAGGGTGATGTCGGCAATGTTCACGCGCTGGCCCTCAGGGTTGCTCAGCGTGTACTTGTAGCTGAAGCCCTCGGACACCTGCAGGAGTTTCACGGCGGTGGCGTTCGCGCCGCTCCACTGCTGTTCGAGCAGGTCCTTGATCTGCTGGCCCGTGAGGCTCAGGACGGTGGTGGTGTTCCCGAAGGGATGCACGGCGAACACGTCCCCGAAGTTCACGGCGTTGCCGGGCTTGATCTGCGTGGCGTCGGGCAGGTCGGCGCGGATGCCGCCGGGGTTCATCAGGCCAATCTGGGCGCCGTAAGGCTGGCCGGCCAGCAGCAGGGCGTCGGCGACCACGTCGCCCAGCGCGGACTCGGTGTTCCGGGCATTGCTGATACCGCGCTGAATCTGCGGCGCGCCCAGCGTGGCCACCTGCACGTTCTTGATGGCCGCGACCTTCTCGTTGGCCTTGTTCAGAATCGTGGTCATGCTGGCGTCCAGGGTGCCGTTCGCCTTGCGCGTGTCGTAGTTCACGACCAGGTTGGCGGATTTGACCTGCATGACGCCGTGATTGGCTTTATCCACGACCAGATCCAGACGCTGCAGCAGGTGACCGTAGAAGTCGCCCTGAATGACGATGCGGTCCTTGCCATTAGGGTCAGGCACCAGGCAGTTGTAGCCCTGGTGGCTGTGGCCGCTGATGATGGCGCTCACGGCCGGATCGACGCGCTTGGCAATGTCCACGATCGGGCTGGTGGTGCTGAGGGTCTTGCAGCCGACGGTGTCGTACTTGTCGGTGCTGCCGGTCGCCAGTTCGCCGCCCTCGTGGATCAGCATGATGATCGCGTCAGGTTTCCTGGCACGGATTTCCGGGATGTACTTGTTGACGGCGGCGGCCTCGTCGGTGAAGTTCAGCATCTTCACGCCTTCGGGCGACACGATGCCGGGGGTGGTCCTGGTGACCGCGCCCACGAACGCGATTTTCAGGCCATTGATTTCCTGAATGATGTACGGGGCGAAGGGCGTACCGGTCTTGCCGGAGGTGGCGTTGTACTCGACGTTCGCGCCGATCCACTTGAAGGTCGCGCCGGTGTACGTGGTCTCGTACTTGCAGGCCTTGGTGGTGTCGTTGCTGTTGCAGCCACCGTTCTGCATGCGGAACAATTCCTCAAGACCCTGGTCGAACTCGTGGTTACCCAGCGCACTGACTTTCATGCCCATGCCGTTCAGGGCGTAGACGGCGGGTTCGTCACGCAGCAGGCCGCTGTTGATGGGGCTCGCGCCGATCAGGTCGCCGCCGCCGACCAGGATAGTGTTGGGGTTGGCCTTGCGGGCCTCGTTGACTTCCGCGGCGATGGCTTCGATGCCGCCGGCACTGATCTTGGCGCCCGCGGAGGTCGTGAAGCTGGTGGGGGCCAGGTTCCCGTGGAAGTCGTTCAGTCCGAGAATGGTGACGTTGGTGGGGTCCGGGGCGAGGGAGCCGGTCGTGCAGGCGGTCAGACCGAGGGCAGCGGTCAACATCAGCAGAGGCAGTTTTTTCATAGGGCCTGCATATTCTACTCATGTGCAGTGCACCCTTGATGTGCGTCCGGTCAGCGGGTGAGGGGTGTAGCCTCGGGACATGCTCGACCCCCGCGCTGTTCCGTTCGCCGCTGCTGTTCACCCGGAGGCCCGCCCGGCAGTCCGCCTGACGTGGGATTCCCGGGAGGCCTCCCCGGAGGTGGCGTTCGTGGCGTTGCCGGGCGAGCGGACGCACGGGAACGCGTTTGTGGAGCAGGCGCTGGCAGCGGGGGCGCCGTTTGTACTGACGGACCTGGACGTGCCCCGCGCCCTGCGCGTCCCAGACGCGCAGGAGGCGCTGTTCGCCTGGGCACGCGCGGAGCGGGCAGGCGCGCCGCTGGTGGTGGGCATCACCGGAAGTGCCGGGAAGACCACCGCGAAGAGTTACGCGGCCGCGGCCCTGAACGCGCTGTTCATGCCGGTGTTCAATACCATGCCGGCCATCGCGTGCTTCCTGATCGAACATGGCCGCGCGCAGCGCCCGCTGGTTGTGGAGATGGGCATCGACCGGGTTGGGGAGATGGCCGAACTGGTGGATCTGGTCCGGCCGGATGTGGGGGTTATCACCACGATCGGTCCGGCGCACCTGGAGCAGCTGGGCAGTCTCGAGGGAATCGCCCGGGAGAAAGGCGGGATTCTGCGGGGTCCGCACGGTGAGCCGGTGCGGGGGCTGGTGGGTGCGCAGGCTTCAGCGTTCTACCCTGGCGTGGACTCGTACGGGTTTGGTGACGTGACCTTCGGCGGCGCGGCGCTGACCGTCACGCCGCAGGGCGCGTCCTTCACTTTCGAGGGGGTGCCGGTGCAGCTGCCGCTCGCGGCCCGGGTGCAGGCGGAGGCGGCGGTGCTGGGTCTGGTGCTGGCCCGGGAAGCCGGGCTTGACCTGGGCGGGGCTGCGCAACGTCTGGCGGAGGTGAGCGTTCCGGCGGGCCGCTACCGGGTGCATCCGGGGCGTTTCACGGTGATCGATGACGCTTACAATGCCTCACCGGTTGCCGTGCACGCGGCCCTGGATGCGCTGCGCGCCTTCCCGGGCCGGCGGGTGAGCGTGTTGGGGCGCATGCTGGAACTTGGGCCGACCGAGCAGGCGCTGCACGCGGAGGTGGGCGCCTATGCGCGCGGGCAGGTTGACGTGACGTTCGGTGTGGGCGCGTTTGCCAGGGAGTTGGGAGAGCGGGCGCACGCGACCGTTCCGGCGCTGCTGGCGGACCTGCTGGCGGAGGTGAAGGACGGCGACGTGGTGCTCGTCAAGGCCAGCCGGGGAATCAGCTGGACGCCGGAGCGCCGCGCGCAGGAGGGCGTGGGTCTGGATGTGGTTGTCCGCGCCCTGCTCGACGCGCAGGCGGGCGCCTAGGCACCCGCTGCCGGGCGGTGCCGCCGGGCCTTCACGACGCTCAGGGGGACGGTGGGCACAATGCAGATATGCGTTTCCTGATTCCGTTCCTGCTGCTGGTTTCTTGTGCGCCCACCGTGGGGCCTGGGTCGGGGCCGGACGGAACACTGCGCGCTGCGTTCAGCGACGCAGGAGTGGCGTGGGCGGCAGGCGGGCGGGCGTGTGTGGCGCGGCAGCCATCGTTCACGCCGGTGTGCCCGCGCCTGCCGGGCGTGGTGGCGGTCGCGTGGCATGCCGGGCAGGCCTGGGCGGGCGTGCCGGGGCTGGCGAGTCTCGTCACACTGGATGGCGCGCCGGCCACTGTGCCGGTGGGACGCGTCACGGCCATGAGTGCAGAGCGGGTGTACCGGGAGGACGGCAGCGCCGTGGATTACGCGGGCGCCGCGGCGCCCGGAGTGCGGGGCCGGGCGGCCGAGGCCCTGACGGGTGGGGACGGCGAGGAGTATCTGCTGCTGGGCGGCCGGGTGGTGCGGGTCAGGGACGCGGCCACGCTGCCGGGCCAGGGCTTCTCAAGCCTGAACTGGAGACCCGGTGGCGTGAGTGGCGGCACCTTCCGTGAGGTGGGCACGGAGACCGGCTCGTACCGGCTGACCGGAACCCACCTGGAGCGCGTGGATGCAGCTGGTCAGGTCAGGGCGCGCGTTCCTCATGGTGCAGGCGCTGTGGGGCGGGTCGGCGCCTGGATCGTCACGGTCGACACGGCAGGCCGGGTGCGGGTGTTCGGTCCGGACCTGGGCGAGCAGACCTGACCGGCCTGTTCAGTCCTGAGCAAGATGAGCGTTCGACTTATGGTGTACTGACGCTGTCCTGGTCCGTTCCACTTCATGGTTGGGGGGTGTTCAGGCTGCGGGGGAACCGTCCCCCTCAGGCCATGGGGCACCAGCTGCCTGGCAGCGCGGGGCACCGGGACGCCATTCAATGCGTCTGGAAGGGTGTCATAGTTCCGTAAGCGGAGGCGTGATTGCATGGGCTGTCCATGACCTTTCACGCGCGTTCCCTGGTCCGCTTCCTTTCCGTCTCCACCGGTCCCTCCCGCCGCCAGATGAGGGAATGCTAAAATCCGCGTGACCCTGGAGGGAGAATGTCGAGTTTCCTGAACCGCCTACTGAACCCACGTCCCAACGCCCTGGGCGTGGAAATTGGCACGAGTGCCATCAAGGTCGTCGCCCTGCGCCCCGGCTCGCCGCCCTCCCTCCAGCACGCCGTGATGGTGCCCACTCCCATCGGCAGCATGCGCGACGGACTGGTGGTGGAACCGCAGGCCGTTGCCACGGAACTGAAGAACCTGCTCGCCGAGCACCGCATCACCCAGCGGTTCGCCGTGACCGCCGTCCCCAATCAGGTGGCCGTCACGCGAAACATCATGGTGCCCAAAATGGACCGCAAAGACCTGCAGGAGGCCATCAAGTGGGAAGCGGAACGCTACATTCCATACCCGATTGATGACGTCAGCCTGGATTTCGACCTGCTGGACGACCCGGCCAACATCCCCGAGGACGGCCAGATGGAAGTTGTGATCGCTGCGGCGCCCACCGAGGCCATCGCGCGTCAGGTGGAGGTGCTGCGTCTGGCCGGCCTGGAACCCAGCATTGTGGATCTCAAGTCCTTTGCGTCTCTGCGCGCCCTGCGGGGGAACCTGCTGGGCGAACACCTCACCAAGAGCACCCTGACCGGCAGCAACTACACCGAATCCGGTGAGGTTGCGCTGGTCATGGAGATCGGAGCAAGCAGCAGCGTGATCAACCTCGTGCGCGGCGACCGCATCCTGATGGCCCGCAACATCAACGTCTCGGCCGACGACTTCACCACCGCCCTGCAGAAAGCCTTCGATCTCGACTTCAGCGCGGCCGAGGAGGTCAAGCTGGGGTACGCGACCGCCACGACGCCCACCGAGGACGAGGAGGATCTCCTGAACTTCGACATGGCCCGCGAGCAGTACTCCCCGGCCCGGGTCTTCGAAGTGGTCCGCCCGGTCCTGGGTGACCTCATCACCGAAATCCGCCGCTCCCTGGAGTTCTACCGGGTGCAGAGCGGCGACGTCGTCATTGACCGGACCTTCCTCGCGGGCGGCGGCGCGAAACTGCGCGGCCTGGCCGCCGCCATCAGTGACGCTCTGGGGTTCCGGGTGGAGGTTGCCAGCCCCTGGCTGACCGTGCAGACGGACCAGGCGAACGTGGACACCGGGTACCTGCAGGCCAATGCCCCCGAGTTCACGGTGCCGCTGGGCCTGGCGCTGCGGGGGGTGACCACCCGTGGTTGAAGTCAACCTTCTTCCGCAGCAGTACCGCAAGCAGTCCGAGCCGACCCTGTGGCAGCCTGCAGCTGTGGCGCTCGTCGTCCTGACCGCCCTGATCATCGGCGGAATCGAGGTTGTCAGCGGCACGCAGATCGGGAACCTGCGCAAGGACATCGACAGCCTGAACGGTGAGGTGGCCGCCCTGACCCCCGCAGACCGCGAGTTCAGCCAACTGACCCTGGAACGCACGCAACTGACGCAGATCACGGCCATTGCCACGCAGTTGCGTGACGCGAAAACCTACTGGACGAACGACCTGGCGGCCTTCACCGCGCAGCTGCCCAGCGGCAGCGGAGTGGCCCTGAGCAGCATGACGATCCGCCCGCTGGACGCCGGCGCTCTGGGCAGCCTGCAGCAGACCGGGGTGTACAGCGGGAAGAACGTGACGCGGGAGATTGAACTTACCGGCAAGGCCAGCAGCCAGCAGGCCGTCGTGAATTTCCTCCGGACCTTCGAGAACAACCCCAGCTTCGGCCTGAATTTCCGTAACCTGCAACAGGAAGCGGAGGCCAACGAGTACACCTTCAACGCCAGCGTCGGTATCGTCCAGGCGGGGACGGCGCCGCAAACGCCCGTGACGCCCGGTGCCACGCCCGCCGCGCCGGCGACCCCGGACACCTCACAGGGAGGCGGCAATGTTAACTAAACTCTCGCCCCGCAACCTGTTCCTGGTGGTGCTGGCCGCCTGCCTGATCACTGCGGCGCTGTGGTACACCATGCGCTTCCAGACCCGGCAGGCAGAGATTACAGCTCTGAATTCGGAGCTGGAGACCGTACGGTCCCGCGTTACGGTGATGCGGTCTCACGCGCAGGCGCTGCCTGCCCTGCGTGAAGAGGTCACGAAGCTCAAGGTGCAGCAGGACGAATTTCTGGCCGCCCTGCCCCCCACTGCGAACTACTACAGCATCCTCGACGAGATTCGCCTGAATGCGGCGGCGGCCGGCGCGGAGATGACCTCCTTCAGTGTCGGGAACGCCACGGCGCCAACGACCCTGCCGGCCGGCGTGCGGCCCATCGCGCTGAACGTGAATGTGTCCGGCCGGTTCGCCCAGCTGTTCCAGCTGCTGCGGTCGGTGGAGACCATGAGCCGCTTTTCCAACGTGAACAACGTCAGTCTGCAGCTGCCCCAGGCGGTCAGCCGCGACCCGGTTCTGGAAGGGACCCTGGCGCTCACCGTGTACACCTTTGATCCGAATCAGGCCAGCAGCGCCGCGGCCGGCACGACCCCGCAGGCTCCAGCCGCGGCGCCTGCTGCGCCGGCCCCGACAGGAGGCACCCAGTGACGCGCGCGCCCGTCAAACTCTCCCGCGAAATGAAACTGCTGCTGGGCCTGCTGCTGCTCGTGGCGGCCATTGGCCTGTGGTACGTCCTGACCAACAAGGGCAACGACACGGTCACTGACGCTGCGGTGACCCCGCCGGCAGAGACGGTGCCCGTCACCACGCCAGACGCCACGGGCAAAGGCACGTCGAGCAGCGGCCCGGTCTCAACTGGCGGGGGGCAGGTGGACGTGGAGGTCATTCCGCCCTTCCCCACCAGTGATCCGGCAACGCCGACTCCGGCTGCTGCGCAGGACGTAGCGCCCACGCCCGGCGGCATCAATCCGGACGGCACGCTCGCCGCGGTGCCTGGCAACAACCCGTTCCAGCCTCTGCGGATCGACGCTGCGGCCGGGGCCGGTGCTCCAGCCGGCGCGGGGAACAGCAGGTCGGAGACCCTGCCGGCCTCGACCGCCAGTATTCCCTCCCCGCTCCCCACCGCAAGCGCTCCTGCCGTCACTCCCATTCAGACGGGCGGCGCGTTGGGCCTCTCCCCGCTCCCCGGGTCGTCCGGCGCGAGCGACACGGTGACAGGCGGAGCCATTCCCGTGCCGACCATTCCTGGCGCAGACGGCAGTTCCAATCCTGTAGTGGTGACGCCCATTGCAACGGGTGGGACCGTCGCCACGGTGCCCGGAACGCCTGGGACGAGCACGGCCGCCACGGGTGGAACCGGTGTGGTGACGTCGGGCAGCAGTACGCCCACGCCGGTAACTCCGGGTGGGGCCACCACCGGTGCGACTATTACGGCGGGCACGCCTGCAGCGCTCCCAGGCGCCCGGCCGGCGCCCGCTCCAGCACCTGCCCCAGTGGCTGGCGTGAGTGTGCCCAGCGTGACCCGCCTGCCCGGCACCACGGCAGCTGGTCTCACTGCGGGAACCACGCCGGGGAACGCCACCGGGAATGGTGCTGCGACAGGGTCAGCTGGTGCGCTGCCCACAACGGTTCCAACGCCTGGCACGCCGGATGTCATTACGGAAGTTGGCAGCGATCTTACGGGGACTCCTGGCACTGTGAGTGGCGCCAGCGCCCTGGACTCCTTCGTGCAGTCTCAGGGGCTCGCGTTCAACGCCGTGGTTCTGGGTCCGGTCAACACGGCGATCTTCCGCAGCAAGGACGGGTTCGTGGTCGTGTCGGTCGGGCAGAACCTGCCGGATTCTCCGGTGACCGTCAAGGAAGTAACCGCCACCAGCGCCACCCTGAGCCTGGGCAACGACTCGAAGATCCTCGAACTGGATAAAAGGTGAGCCATGACTAAACGCTTTGCTTCTCTCCTGCTGACCGCCGCGCTGGGCATGGCCGCCGCGCAGACGCCTTCCCTGCCCGCCCAGACCAGCGTGGCTGACCCGGCTCTCTCTCAGGCCAGTGTCACTGTGGAAATCGGCCGGTACGGTGGACCGCTTTCCAGTCTGCTGGGCGCCCTGGCCAAAGCGGCCGGTTACGGGCTGATCCTGGATACGAACGTGGACGCTCTGCCTGCCGCGGGCGGCACCACGAGTGTCACCGACGCTCAGGCTGCAGGTGCGGCCACGTCGTCAGCGGGCACGGCACGCCCGGTGATCTACTCCTTCCAGAACAAACCTTTCAATGAAGTGTGGCCGCTGCTGATGGACGTGTACGGCCTGAGCTATGACGTGATCAGCCTCGCCGGGCAGCCGGTGCTGCGGGTCAGTAACACGCCCATCCAGCGGACCGTGACCCTGCGGAACGCGGACGCCACGCAGGCGGCGCAGCAGGTGAAGCTGTTCTTCGGGACGCCCACTTACAGCGAAACGCCCCAGAAGGACGCGCAGGGCAACACCGTCGGGATGACCCGCGCGCTGGTGGACGTGAAGCTCGACTCGGCCACGCTGCGCATCGTGCCGGATGTGCGCAGCAACTCGGTGATTGTCCGCGGCACGAACAAGGAAGTGGCTGAAGTGACCCGCCTGCTCACCCAGCTCGACAGCACGCCGGGTGCCAGCACCACGGCCACCGCCGCGACCACCACCACGGAATCGCAGACGGTGCAGCGCGTGTACGCCGTGCGGGGCGCACAGGCGGACATCGTGGCCCTGCTGGCCGCGCAGTACCCGGGTCTGAAGGTCACGCCCGTCGGGCAGACTGGTCAGCTGGTGGTCACCGGACCTCAGAACCAGCTGGACGCCGCCCTGACCCTGTTGGGCCAGGTGGACCGGCCCGCACCGGCGGTCGCGGGCGCTCAGATCACCCAGCGGGTCTTCCAGCTGGTGAATGCCAGCGCTGAGGAGGTCAAGGCCACGCTGGAGGGGACCCTGGCCCGTGAAGTGACTGGCAGCTCGCCGGCCCTGGCCAACGTGCCGGTGAATGCCACGGACGCCAACGGCACGGCGGTGACCGTTACCGTGCCCACGACCCAGACGTCGGCGGCGCAGGCAACGACGACCGCTCCGGCGCCCGCCTCTTCGGCGCCGGGGGCCACGATCATCGCGGACAAACGCACGAATACCCTGATCGTGCGCGGCACGGCCGAGCAGGTGGCGCAGATCGCCGATCTGATTCCGCAGTTGGATCTGCGCGTCCCGCAGATCAACGTGCAGGTCCGCATTCAGGAGATCACGGACACGGCGGCGCGCAGCCTGGGCGTGAACCTGAAAGCCGGGTTCGGTGGGTTCAATGTCACCACGGGCAGCAACGGCCTGGGGCTGTCGTTCGACCCGACGCAGAGCCTGGTGGGCTTCAACCTCGGCGCCACGCTGAACACCCTGCAGAACCAGGGCCTCAGCAAGAGCGTGTACGACGGCAGCATCACCATGCAGAGCGGCCAGCGGGCGCTGGGCAGCAGTGGGCCGCAGAATGCGTCGGGCAGCGCGGCAGCCAACATCAAGAGCGGGGGGCGCCTGGAGATCACGATTCCGTCCAGCGCCGGGAACATCCAGCGTCAGATTGACTACGGCGTGAACCTCGACTTCTTCGATCCTCAGGTGGCACCGGACGGCACCGTGACCCTGCGTGTACGCGGACAGGTGAACGCCCTTCAGACAGCGGTGACGGCCTCCACACTGCCCAATCTGCTGCAGTTCACGAACAGCGAGGCGCAGACCACGCTGACCTTCAAGAGCGGCCAGACGCTGCTGCTCAGCGGGCTGCTGTCGACGAAGGAATCCACCACGAATGCCGGGGTTCCGTTCCTGTCGAGCATTCCCGTCGTGGGCGCCTTGTTCGGAACGCAGACCACGCAGAAACAGCAGTCACAGCTGCTGGTCGTGATCACCGGCACGGTCGTCCGCTAGGCACTTCACCGGTTCATTGCTCGCCCTTCCGTGTGAAGGGCGAGTTTGTTTGTGCAGGGACGCCGGGGCGGGGGCGGGCAGGCGCTACAGTCTCTGGGAATGAGGTACCTGACCGCTGGTGAATCGCACGGGCCGCAACTGACGGCCATCATTGAGGGCCTCCCCTCCCAGCTGCCGTTGGGCAAGGAAGATATTGATCCGTGGCTCCGGAAACGTCAGGGCGGGTATGGCCGGGGTCGGCGCATGATCATCGAGACCGATGAGGCGGACATCCTCAGCGGCGTGCGGGCCGGCCGGACGACGGGGGCGCCTGTGACGCTGGCCATCGCGAACCGGGACCACCGGAACTGGACGGAGATCATGTCCCCGGAGCCGGGCGGGGAGCCGCGGAAGAAGGCGCTGACGGACGCGCGCCCTGGGCACGCGGACCTGACAGGGGGCGTCAAGTACCGGCACAAGGACCTGCGGGACGTGCTGGAGCGCGCCTCGGCACGGGAAACTGCGGCGCGGGTGGCGGTGGGCAGCGTCGCGCTGAAGCTGCTGGCCGAGCTGGGCGTGGAGGGCGCAAATTACGTGTCGAGCCTTGCGGGGATCGAGACGCGCGTGCCGTTCGCGTGGGAGGCGCTGGACGCCATCGAGAACAGTGACCTGCGAACGCCGGATGAGGACGCGGCCGCCCTGATGCGCGAGCGGATTGATCAGGCGAAGAGGGACGGGGATACGCTGGGCGGCATTCTGGAGGTGCGCTTCCGGGGGCTGCCGGTGGGGCTGGGCAGTTTTGTGCATTACGACCGGAAGCTCGACGGGCGGATTGCGCAGGCGGCCCTAAGTGTTCAGGCGATGAAGGGCGTGGAGATCGGCCGGGCGTTCGAGAATGCGGTGAAGCCAGGGAGCAGCGTGCATGACCCGGTGTACTACCGGGACGGAACGTACGCGCGCGACACGAACGGCGCGGGCGGCCTGGAAGCCGGCATGACGAACGGTGAGGAACTGATCGTGCGCGTCGCGATGAAGCCGATCGCGACGCTGATGAAGCCGTTGCCGACCGTTAACGTGGTGACGCACGCGGCGTCCGACGCCGCCCGGGAACGCAGTGACACGACGGCCGTGCCGGCGGCCGGGGTGATTCTGCAGTGCGTGATCGGGTGGGTGCTGGCCGAGGCGATGCTGGAGAAGTTCGGTGGGGACACGCTGCCGGAGTTGCAGGAGCGCGTGGTGGCCGCGCGGGCGTACGCGCAGAGCTACTGAGGCGCGGGGCATGCTGAGCGACACTGAGGGGTCCCGCTGGGCCCGCAGTCTGACTGTGTTCCGCGCCGGCCTGGAGCCGGGGCTTCAGGGGCATCTGCGCGACGTTCCTGAAGATGGGATCGGGGGACGCGTCACGCCGCGTCTGGAGGATTCCCGTACACTGTCCCCCATGTTCAGTTCCGGCCTCATTGAGCGCCCTGTGTCGTGGGTGGCGCTGGCCGGCTTCATGGGAACGGGCAAAAGCCGCATCGGGTGGGAGCTGTCACGGGCCCTGGCGCTGCACTTCGTGGACACCGACAAGCTGATCACGCGGGTGGTGGGCAAGAGCATCCCTGAGGTGTTCGCGCAGGAGGGTGAGGGGTACTTCCGGGCGTGCGAACAGGAGGTCGTGCACCGCGTGACGCGGCTGGAGCACGCGGTCATCAGTCTGGGCGGCGGCACCTTCATTCAGGAGGAGAACCGGCGCACGCTGCTGGAGCGCGGCCCGGTGGTGGTGTTGTGGGCCACGCCGGAAACGATCTACCAGCGGACGAAACACAGTGACCGGCCTCTGCTGCGCGTGGAGGATCCGCTGTCGAAGATCCGCACGCTGATGGATGAGCGCGCCCCGGTGTACCGGCAGGGCACCATTCACGTGCACAGCGACGGGCGGCCCAGCGAGGAGATCGTGGAGGAGATCATCGAGCGGCTGTGGACGTGGGCGGATGCCCAGCACGCCTGGGCTGGCGGCGGAACGGACCTTGAAGGTGCAGACAGTGTCGCCCTGGAGTACCGTGCGTCGGATTGAGGTGGGGGGCGCCGCACCGTATGGGGTTGAGGTCGGTGCGGGGGTCCTGGACGGGGCCCGTCCGTCCGAACGGCAGGTCGCGCTGATTCACCCGGTGGACCTTCCCGCGGCCCTGGTGGCGCGGGTTCAGTCGGTGCTGAGCCCGGTGCTGACCGTGCCGGTCCCGGCGCGGGATGACTGCAAGACGCTGGCTGTGTTCTCGGACGTGCTGTCGCGGCTGGCCCAGGTGAACCTGCCGCGTGACGGCGCAGTGGTGGGGCTGGGGGGCGGCGCCGCCACGGACCTGGCCGGCTTCGTGGCGGCCAGTTATCTGCGGGGCGTGGCGTTCTACACCATGCCGACGACGCTGCTCGGCATGGTGGACGCGGCGGTGGGGGGCAAGACCGGCGTGAACCTGCCGGAAGGCAAGAATCTGGTGGGGGCGTTCTGGCCGCCGCGCGCGGTGTGGTGTGACACGACCACCCTTACCACGCTGCCTGAGGCGGTGTTCCGGGAGGGGGCCGCCGAGGCGTTCAAGCACGGGCTGATCAGCGATCCCAGCCTGCTTGACCGGGTGACAGCGCCCGGGTTCCGGCCGGGCGGCCCGGGGCTGGAGGACACGCTGGCCGACGCTATCGCTGTGAAGGCGGGCGTGGTGACGCGGGACCTGACTGAGCAGGGCGAGCGGGCCTTCCTGAATTTCGGTCACACCCTGGCGCATGCCCTGGAGGCCGTGACCGACCACGCGGTCCCCCACGGAGAGGCAGTGGCGTACGGAATGCACTACGCCGCGCGGCTGTCCCGGGCACTGGGAGGCGCGGACCTGACGCGGCGTACCCGCGCGTTCCTGGTGTGGCAGCGGCCGGCGCCGCTGCCGGCCGTGACCTTTGAGGAGGCGAGGACGTTCATGGCGCGTGACAAGAAGGCCGACGCGGACGGCGTGCGGTTCGTGCTGCTGCGTGACCTGGCCCAGCCGTACCTGACCCGTGTTCCTGAGGCGCAACTGCGCGCCGTGTTCCAGGCCTGGCAGGCTGACCTGCGGGAGCTGAACCTGCTGGCGTAGGCCCGGGGGGCACGCCTGCACAATCCCTGTGCGCACCGCGGCGGACGGGCGGTACGCTGCGGGTATGCTGCTCGTGTTGAATGGCCCGAACCTGAACCGCCTCGGCCTGCGGGAACCTGGTGTGTACGGCTCTCAGACGCTGGAGGACCTGGAGCGCCAGTGTGAGGCGTGGGGCGCGGAGCTGGGTGAGTCGGTCACGTGCCGGCAGAGCAACTACGAGGGGCAGCTGGTGGAGTGGGTGCAGGACGCCGAGGAGCACGGCTTTACAGGCATCGTCCTGAATCCTGGGGCGCTGACCCATTACAGTTATGCGCTGCGGGACGCCATCGCAGGGCAGCGGGTGCCGGTGGTGGAGGTGCACATCAGTAATGTGGACGCCCGCGAGGAGTTCCGGCACCGGAGTGTGACGGCTGCCGTGTGCCGCGGCAAGATCAGCGGTCTGGGCTTTCTGGGGTACCGCCTCGGCATGGAAGCGCTGGTGGAATCGCGCACGTGAATGGGTCCGGCGCCCGGAGGGGCGAGGGCTGTGCTTGCCGGACCCTGCTCTTATCTGATACCCTTGCCTTTAGTGTTTCGCGCTTGGTAGAGCCGAGACGACCGGGAGGCACCCGGACACGCACGAACCTTCTCCCCCGTCGGCTTGGGGCGTGTCGCAGCCAAATCCCATCTTTTATGGAGTTTCACGGTGAAAACCTACATCCCCAAGAATGACGAGCAGAACTGGGTCGTCGTGGACGCCACGAACGTGCCCCTGGGTCGCCTCGCGACGCTGATCGCCAGCCGCATCCGCGGCAAGCACCGCCCTGACTTCACCCCGAACATGATTCAGGGTGACTTCGTGGTGGTCCTGAACGCCGAGAAGATCGCCCTGACCGGCAACAAGCTCGACGGCAAGGTCTACACCCGCTACACCGGCTACCAGGGTGGCCTGAAGACCGAAACCGCCCGCGAGGCGCTGAAGAAGCACCCCGAGCGCGTTATTGAGCACGCCGTGTTCGGCATGCTGCCCAAGGGCCGTCAGGGCCGTGCCATGCACAGCCGCCTGAAGGTGTACGCCGGCGAGACGCACCCCCACGCCGCTCAGAAACCCCAGACGCTCGAGGTCAAATAATGGCGATTCAGCAACCCGAACAGTTCTACGGCACCGGCCGCCGCAAGAGCGCCGTTGCCCGTGTGTTCCTCCGCCCTGGCGAAGGCAAGATCATCGTGAACGGCAAAGAGTTCCAGACCTACTTCCGTGGTCTGCTGCGCGCCGTGCACGCCCTGCAGGCGTTCCGTGAGACCGGCACTGCCGGCCGTTACGACGCCGTGATCACCGTGACCGGCGGCGGCCCCACCGGGCAGGCCGACGCGATCAAGCTGGGCATCGCCCGCGCGCTGCTGAAGGTCAACCCTGACTTCCGCACCCAGCTGAAGCCCAAGGGCCTGCTGACCCGCGACCCCCGCGAAGTCGAGCGCAAGAAGTACGGCCTCAAGAAGGCCCGCCGCGCCCCCCAGTTCAGCAAACGCTGACGTTCGTTTCCCGCTGCTCCCCCTCCCACGCGGAGGGGGAGTTTCCGTTGCCCCGGCGCGCTGGTGCCGCAGGCCCGGGCTGCGCGCCGCAGGAGAGCTGAGAGTGACCCATCCGAATCCGTCCATGACCGTGCCGTCCCCCTCCACCAGCGCGCCGGAAGGTGTGACCCTGGTGATCACCGAACGCGTGCGACCTTCACGCGTGGAGGCGTACGAGGCGTGGGCGCGGCGCCTCCACGCCCTGCTGGCCGCGCAGCCCGGCTTCCTCGGCGTGCACGTCCTGCGTGACCCGGCCGGGCCGCTGCCGGAGTACATCACGCTGCTGCGGTTCACTTCACACGCGGCGCTGGACGCCTGGCGGCTGAACCCGGCGTACCAGGACGCGCTGGCGCAGCTGAATCAGTTCACGGCGTCAGAGGTGGAATACCGCGAGGCGCAGGGGCTGGAGGCGTGGTTCGACCGGCCGGCCCGGCTGCCCGCCCCGCCGCTGTGGAAGAACATGGTGGTGGGTGTGGTGGGCGTGTACCCCCTGATCATGCTGTTCGCCACGCTGCTGCGGCCTGTGACGGCCGATTGGCCCGGCTGGGCGGCGACGCTCGCCACGGCCACCCTCTCGACCGTGTTTCTGAACTGGCCGGTTCTGCCGTGGCTGTCACGACTGCTGCGGCCCTGGCTGTACCCGGCCCCTCGCCGCGGCTGAGCCTCGGCAGAAGGAGAGGCGCCTGGGGGGATCAGGCCTCCAGAGCGCCTCTTCTTCTGCCTGCGTGTTCAGGTCCAGGTGCCTTTGACCTCGCGCACGTGCAGGGTGGGCCCTTCGGCGGCCACCACCACCACCCGCGCGCCCTGCGGGGTGTCGGGGCCGGTGGCGCGCCACTCGCTGTCACCCACGCGCACGCGGCCCATGCCGTTCACGATGGGCGTTACGACCGTCACGGTCTGCCCCACCAGCCGGCTGGAGCCCCGGTTGACCCGGCCCGCTTCGGGCGAGTCGGGCAGCAGGCGGGTGATGTACCGCCGGCCCAGGAGGACCGCAGCGACGCTGAGCAGCGCGAACAGCAGCACCTGCACGGCGACCGGCAGGGGCAGCACGAAGACCAGGAGCCCCATCGTGAAGGCTGACAGCGCGAGCCACACGAAGAAGATGCCGGGCGCAGCAACTTCCAGGATCAGGAGCAGGGCGCCCAGCACCCACCAGTGCCAGGCTTGAATGCGGTCCAGGGTGGGCAGCCAGTCCATGGTCTACCCGCGCCGCGGGCCGAAGGCCTCACGGGCAATTTCAGCCACGCCGCTCAGGCTGCCGAGAATACTGGTGGCTTCAAGCGGCAGAATCAGGGTCTTCTGGTTGGGGGCGCTGGCCAGGTCCTTCAGGGCGTCCACGTAACGCTGCGCGACGAAGTAGTTGATGGCCTGCACGTTCCCTGCAGCGATGGCCTCACTGACCAGCCGGGTGGCTTCGGCTTCGGCCTGCGCCTGCCGCTCGCGGGCTTCGGATTCCAGGAACGCGGCCTGGCGGCGGCCCTCGGCGGACAGGATTTCCGCCTGCTTCTCCCCTTCGGCCTTGAGGATCGCGGCCTGCCGGAACCCTTCGGCGTCGAGGATGTTGGCGCGCTTCTCGCGTTCGGCCTTCATCTGGCGGGCCATGCTGGCCACCAGATCGGCGGGTGGTTTGATATCCTTGACCTCAATGCGGGTGACCTTGACGCCCCACGGCTCGGTTGCCTCATCCACGACAAGCAGGAGCCTGGCGTTGATCTGGTCGCGGTTGCTGAGCAGTTCGTCCAGGTCCATGCTTCCCATGACCGTGCGGATGTTCGTCATGGTGAGGTTCAGGGTGGCCTGCTGCAGGTTGCTGACCTCGTAGCTGGCCTTGGCAGCGTCCAGAACCTGGTAGAACACCACGCCGTCCACGGTGACAAGCGCGTTGTCCTTGGTGATGACCTCCTGACTGGGCACGTCCAGCACCTGCTCCATCATGTTCACGCGGCGGCCGATGCGGTCGATGTACGGCACGATGATGTTCAGGCCGGGCTTGAGGGTCCGTTGAAACCGGCCGAACCGTTCCTGCGTCCACTCGGAGCCCTGCGGCACACTCTTGACGCCGGAGAACAACGTGACGATCACCAGCAGCAGCAGCACACCCACGAAAACAGTGAATCCCATAGCTTGCCTCCCTTTACGGGGCAGTACGCGCCCCTGTGCCCGGCGGTTCCCACGCCACGCTCTGCACGCCCAGCAGGGGCAGGTCCCGCCACAGCGGGGAGGGATCAACGCCGCGCAGGGCCCCCACAAGCAGACTGATGACCGTACCGTGGGCCACGAGCGCCACGCTGCCCTGCGTGTTGACGTCCATCACGGCGTTGACAGCCGTCGTGAACCGGCTGAGGGCGTCACGGGCGCTTTCCTCACCGGTCACGACGCGGTCCGGGTACAGGAAGAACCGGCGGTCGTCCTCGTTGAACCCGGCCGGGTCGGGACGCCAGGGCGCGGTGTAGCGCAGCTGCTCGTGAAGACCCTGCATGGGGCGCAGCGCAACGCCCAGCAGGGTGGCCAGGCCCTGCGCGGTGGCGTGCGCCTTGGGTTCGGTGGAGCACACCACGATCTGCGGACGGGGGTGGAGCCCTGCGGCAACGGCGGGCAGGTCGTTCAGAGCCCCGGCGGCCAGTGTCCACTCGTGCGCGGGTACGCCCGGCTGACACTCCGGCCGGGCGTGCTTGATCAGATGCAGCGTTCGGGTCACGCGTGCAGGAAAGCACGCCGGGCCGGCGGAACGCCTGAGTGCAATCGCGTAGATGCCCGGGCGGCGCGGCGGGCCGGTCACCGCTAGACTTCCAGGGTGAGTGCGCCGCTGGTGAGCCTGAAGAACGTGGACGTGATCGCCGGGGGCCGCGCGCTGCTGCGCGACGTGACGCTGGACGTTGAGCGCGGCGCGGCGCTGCGCCTGTGGGGACCCAACGGCGGGGGGAAAACGACGCTGTTGCGGCTGCTGGCCGGTCAGGTGGCCCCGGTGCGGGGGGACCGGCGGTACGCGCTGGGCGGCGAGGTGCAGCGCTCGGCGGTGCGGGCACGGCGCACCCTGAGTGTGGTCGGGCCGGATGCCGAGGCCTTCTACCTGACGCGTGAGTGGGTGCAGAGCGTTCAGGACGTGCTGCTGGGCGCCCTGAGCGGCGAGCGGCTGAACCTGTGGGACGCCACCCCCCCAGACCGGGCGCGGGTGCAGGAGGTCGCGGCCCTCACCGGCCTGGAGCCGCTGCTGGAGCGGGACGTCCGGACACTGAGTCACGGGCAGCGGCGCCGCGTGATGCTGGGCGCCGCCCTGATGCCCGCCCCGGAGCTGCTGCTGCTCGACGAGTTCACAGACGGCCTGAGCGGCGCGGCCCGCGCGGACCTGGGGACGCTGCTGGAAAGGGTGCACGCCGCGGGCGTGGCGGTGGTGCTGGCCTCGCACCGCCCGGAGGAGGCGCCGGCTCTGCCCTGGCGGACCCTGCACGTGTCCGGGGGGACGGTGCGCATCGGGACACCGGACGCGGAAGCGTGCCGCGCTCCGCTGCCCCTGCCGGACTCCCCCCGTGCAGGCGGGACCCTGGTACGCCTCACGGCGGCCAAGGTGTTCCGTAACGGTCACCGCGCGCTGGGTCCCCTGAGCTGGACCTGGGACGCCGGGCAGCACTGGCTGGTGACCGGTGAGAATGGCAGCGGCAAGAGCACCCTGGCGCGCCTGATTGCCGGGGAGCTGCACGCCGCGCTGGGCGGACGGGTGGACCGCCCCTTTCTGCGCCCGGACCGGTTGAGCGAACGGCGCGCCGGCATCGGGCTGGTGAGCGCGGAACTGGGAATCCGGCAGCGGCGGGACTGGACGGGCCGTGAGGTGATCGGCAGCGCCTGGAGCGGCACGGAAGGTTTTGCGCCTGCCCTGACGGCCGCGCAGGCAACCGAGGTGGCACGGCTCGCGGAAACACTGGACCTGACAGCCCTGCTGAACCGGCCCGCGGAGGTGCTTTCACAGGGACAGTTGCGGCGCCTGCTGCTGGCGCGCGCCGTGGCGCACCGGCCCGCACTCCTGATCCTGGATGAGGGCCTGGACTTCCTGGACGCCGCCTCACGCACCGCGTTCCTGGCGCTGCTGCCCGGTCTGGTGCGCGCCGGCACGCACGTGATGGTGATCGCGCACCGCCCGTCGGACGCCGTGGCAGGTCTCACGCATCACCTGCACCTGCACGGCGGTGAGGTGGTGTGGGCGCGCGCGTTGCCGTCAGACTCGGCTCACCTTCAGGCTCTACCCTGACGCTCATGAACCGTGCCCTGAGCATCCTCGCCCTGCTGGCCGCCACCGCGCTGCCCCTCTCTGCCCTGGCGCAGACCACCCCGGCCACCAGCACGGCCGCGCCCGCCACGGGCCGCACCGTGGAGGCCGTGACCGCCACCAGCCCCAAGGGCTACTCGATCCGCGTTCCGGCCGGGTGGATTCCACTGAAGAACGTGCCGGGCGCGGACGTGGCGTTCATCAACCGCAGCACCGGCACGGTGCGCCCCACCGTGACCGTGCAGGTGCAGGACGTGGACCCGAAACTGAAGGCCACCCTGGCGGACTTCCGGGATCTGTTCGCGGCGCAGCTCCCGAAGGAAGTGCCCAAATTCCGGATGCTGGGCGAGAAAACCATCAAGCTTGGCGGGGGCACCTCCGCGATCCTGTGGTCCTACCTGGGTGACGGTGAGGGCGGTGCGGTCCGCTGGACGCAGGTGTTCGCCGTGAAGAACAACCGCCTGTTCACGGCGACGCTGGTGCAGCCCAGCGGAACGACCAGCGACCTGATCGAAGAGGGCCGCGCGATTCTCAGCAGCCTGACCCTCACCACCAGGTAAAGATCCTCAGCCGTGCAGGGGGCCCCGGCCGGGGCCCCCTGCGTCATGCCGGCGCGGCAGCCTGAAGGCGGTCGGCCCAGGCGTGCAGAAACTCGCCCAGCCGCGCCTGCTCAGGCACCTGCGCCGACGCGTGCCGGGCCAGGAGCGGCAACGTGCCCACCTGCACCCCGAACGCCGCGACCTCCAGCATGGCCTCGTCGTTGTCGCTGTCCCCAAACGCGACGGTACGGTCGTGCGCAATCCCCAGCCGGTCGGCGATCAGGGTCAGGGCCGCGCCCTTGTGCGCGCCTTCCGGGGTGACGGTCAGAAAGTGCGGGTACGGGTCCTGCGCGCCGGTCAGCACAAGGTGCGGGTGTGTGCCCCGCAGTCGCCCGGCGAAATCCGACACCTGCGGGTGGTAGTACCCGGCTTTCAGGATGCCGCTGCGGGGCGCGTCTGTCAGGGGCCGGTACTGGCGCAGCTGCATCCACGGTTCGGGCTTCATGTCGCCGGGCAGGTCCACGTACAGGGTGTCGGCGGTGAACAGCACCACGCGCGCGCCGGGCAGTTCGTGGGCCAGCACGGCTTCCAGGTCAGCGTCACTGAAACTGGCTTCGCTGTGCAGGTCCTCTCCCACCATGATGCGGCCGCCGTTGTTCGTGGCGACCGCGTCGGGCTGCATCGCCCGGCAGACCTGGGAGGGCGGCGTGTCCCGCCCGGTGATGATCGCCAGGTGCACGCCCAGTGTTTTCAGGCGCGCCAGGGCCTGCGCTGTGTCGGCAGCCACCTCACGGCCGGCGTCGGGAATGAGGGTGCCGTCGAGGTCAAAGGCCATCAGGAGCGGCAGGGTGGTGGGCAGGTGTGCGGGCAGGATCACGCGGGGCAGCCTAGCAACTCTGCCTGGGCCCGCGCGAGGACCCCGGCCACAAGCGAGCGGCGCGGCCGGCGTCACCGGCTCAGTGCACCCGGGCTGCACAAGAACGATGCCGCCCCCGAGGTCGGGGGCGGCATTCGCAGAGCGGGAGGGAGGGTTACCCTTCGTTCTTGGCGGCCTGGGCACGCGCGGCGTCTTTCATCACGCGGCTGCGGTCGCTCTTGATGCGGGCCGCCTTGCCGCGCAGGTCGCGCAGGTAGTACAGCTTGGCGCGGCGGACCTTACCACGCTCGAGGACGCTGATCTTGGCGACCAGGGGGCTGTTGAAAGGGAACACGCGCTCCACACCTTCACCGAAGGAGATCTTGCGAACGGTGAAGCTCTTGCGGCTGCCGGCGCCGTTGATGGCGATCACAACGCCTTCGAAGGCCTGGTTGCGGGTGCGGGTGCCTTCGACGACCTTGGTTTCCACGCGGACGGTATCGCCAGGGCGGAACTCGGGCAGGTCGGCTTTCAGGTGGGGCTGCTCGACGGCGCGCAGGATGGCGCCACGGTTCGCTTTGATGGTGTGCTGCATGGGTTGCTCCTTCGGGCAGCGGACCGTCCCACGGTCCTGCAGTCTGCAGGCAGAGACGTTCATGCTCCTGTTGAACGGGCCGCGCCCACGCTGGGGCAGCCGACCGGACCGTACGAGTATACGCGGCCTCCCCCGGCAGGGCAAGTCAAACAGGGGGCACCTTCGGGCGCGGACAGGCGCAGCCGACCGAATTCCTCTGAGACAGACGGAAAAATGCCCCAGGGCCAGGCAGGGCAGGAACCCGGTCAGGCGCCGATGCAGGTCCTGCCGCAGGTTGGGGAAGCGGGGGTGGAGATGATGACGGGACAGGGCGCACTGTGCCAGCCACAGGCGTGCGATGACCTGGCACCCCTGAAGAATGAGAGGGCCGGGCAGCCCCGCCCGGGCTGCGCGGGCCTCACCTGCAGATCATGGGTGGGTGGGCACCCAGAAGCGCAGGAACGGTTTCGGGTGGTCGTCAATCCGGAACTCCCCCTCCAGGACCCCTGCGTTCTTCTCAATGGCGCGGCGTGACCCGGTGTTGTCGGCGTCGCAGGTGAGCAGGGCCTGCGCGATACCGAGTTGATGGGCGCGTTTGAGCGAGAGCTGGAGGATGCGTGTGGCGTGGCCCTGCCGGCGCGCACTGGGACGGACCTCGTACCCGATGTGCCCACCGAACTGCCGCAGCCGGTCGTTCAGGGTATGACGGACGCTGGCGCGGCCCAGGTACGTGTCGCCTTCGACGAGCCACAGGTACTCGGAGTGCACGAAGCCGTCCGGGAGAGGCTGGCCGGGCGCGAAGCGGCACAGGTGTGCGAGGAAGGAGGGAAAGTCACGTTGCATGTCCGGCACGTTGAAACGCAGGGTGTCACCCAGGCCGCTGCCGCTGGACTGGGCTTCCCGAACGGCTTCCAGGAAGCTGGCCTTGTATCTCCCGGCGGGCTGGACGAGTTCTGGCATGTCCTACCGTACGAACTGCAGCCGGCACCGGCTTCAGCCAGATGGCGCAGCTTCCGCCGCAGCGTCCGGGCGTACCGGACGGGCTCGACCAGCGCGGAGCGCGGAATTCACCAGCCGCCCTGGTCAATCCGGTCCGAACACCCGCCCACGACACCATAAAACCACCCACCCGCACCGTACAATCGCCCCATGACCCACCCCGCCTTCGACGTTCAGGACCTCGGCAGACTGCCGTACCGGGACGCCTGGGACCTTCAGAAACGCACCCACGCGAGCGTGGTGGGCGGGCAGGTGCCCCCCACGCTGCTGCTTGTGGAACACCCACCGGTGCTCACCCTGGGCCGCAAGGCCAGGGAAGGCGCCAACATCATCGTCACCCGCGACTACCTCCACGCCCAGGGGATCGAGGTCGTGGACGTGGAACGCGGTGGGGACGTCACGTACCACGGCCCCGGCCAGCTGGTCGCCTACGCCATCTTCCCGGTGGGCCGGCGCGTCGTGGACTTCCTGCGCCTCCTGGAACAGGCCACGATCAGCGCCCTGCACGACCTGGGACTCAGCGACGCCCGCCCCAATCCCGGGTACGCCGGCGTGTACGTCACGCCGCGCGACGTGAACGGCCTGCCGTACGATCAGAAAATCGCGTCGTTCGGCGTCGCCGTGCAGCGCCACGTGGCCCTGCACGGCCTGGCCCTGAATGTTACCGCCAACCTCCAGCACTTCGACCTGATCGTTCCCTGCGGCCTCACCCAGACGCACATGACCAGCGTGCAGCGCGAATACGATCTGCGCGACCTGCACCGAACGGCCAGCATGAGCGACGCGAAAGCCGCCCTGACCCGCGCCTTCCAGACCACCTTCGCCAGTTACGACTGGACGCTGCCCGCCGCCGCGGCAGCCGGGAGCTGAACCCCATGACCCAGGACACCACCAAGGAACCCAAGTTCATCAAGAACGGCATCTACCGCAAGGACAGCGTCCCGGTGCGCGACAAGAAACCCGAGTGGCTCAAGGTCACCATTCCCACGGGTCAGGTGTTCACGGAAGTTCGCAAGATCGTCAAGGAACACCGCCTGCACACCGTCTGCGAGGAGGCCATGTGCCCCAACATCGGCGAGTGCTGGTCGCGCGGCACAGCCACCTTCATGCTGATGGGCCACATCTGCACCCGCGCCTGCCGTTTCTGCGCCGTGGACACCGGCAATCCCATGGGCAAACTCGACCTGGACGAACCGCAGAGCGTCGCCGAGAGCGTGAAGCTGATGGGCCTGAAGTACGTGGTGCTCACCAGCGTGGACCGCGACGACCTCCCGGACGGCGGCGCGTACCACTTTGCCAAGACCGTCACGGCCATCAAGAAACTCAACCCGGAAACGCGCGTCGAGGCCCTCACCCCCGACTTCGGCGGGAACCCCCACTGCGTGGACCTCGTGCTTGACAGCGGCGTGGACACCTACGCGCAGAACCTCGAAACGGTCCGGCGCCTCACCCATCCCGTCCGCGACATCCGCGCCGACTACGACCAGACCCTGAAGGTCCTCGCACATGCCAAGCAGGCCCGGCCGGACGTCATCACCAAAACGAGCATCATGCTGGGCCTCGGCGAAACCCGCGAGGAACTGCGCGAAACCATGCGCGACTGCCGCGACGCTGACGTTGACGTCCTCACATTCGGACAGTACCTGCGGCCCACCATGCATCACCTGCCTGTGGAACGCTATGTCTCCCCCGCCGAGTTCGACGAGATCCGCGAGGAGGCCATGGCGCTGGGCTTCCTGGAAGTCGTGTCCGGCCCGCTGGTGCGCTCCTCGTACAAGGCCGAGCAGATCGTCATGGACCGCCCTGGCACCCTCCCCGAGCATCTTGCCCACCTGGGTGAGACCGAACAGCTCAGCCTGATCTGACCTCACACGGCACACAACGGCCGGCGCCCCACCCCGCCGGCCGTTGCGCCGTTCTGGGGCGGCCACAGGGCAGGCCGACCCTGACAGCAGGAGCATTCACCATGAGCGCACCCTTGCCCGTTCGGGACGCGCCATACACGCCTACGCCAGGACCCTTAGCCCATGACGCCTTGACCCGCATGCTGGACCTTGACGTGCATGGCTCGCCGGTGATCACGAAGGACGGTGACCTGATCGGTGTGGTGACGCTCAGTGACGTGAGCCGCACAGGACTGAGTAACCCGGTCAGCGCGGAGGCGCCGCATGACCCGGCCTGAACGAAGAAGTCCCGCCGGGCGGCGGGACTTCGTTCTTGGTGCGAATGCCCAGACTTGAACTGGGGACCTCACGCTTATCAGGCGTGCGCTCTAACCAGCTGAGCTACACTCGCGCTTGTGGTGTCGGCGCTGTCCTCTCGGGCAGGCGGGCATAAATGTATCAGGGGTCCTGAGGACTGTCAACTGCCGGGGTCTCAGCGGGGCCATACAGTGGCCGAGCCGCTCGGCGTGACGGTGGCGTGGGTGTCCAGGGCGTAGCGGTCGGTCATGCCGGCCAGGTAATCGCAGGTGGCGCGGGGCAGGCCGCCGCTGTGCGCGGCGCGTGCGCGGTAGGTGGGGGGCAGCATGCTGGGACGGCCGAGCAGCGCGCGGTACAGTGTGGTGAGCACCTGCGTGGCCTGTTCGACCTGCATCTCCACGCGCCAGTGCCGGTAGAGGTTCTCGCGCAGAAAGGTGCCGGTATCCCGCAGCAGGACGCGCATGTCGGGGCTGTACGTGATGAGCCGGGCGGGCTGCGCGCGAACCGCCTGGACACTCTGCACGCCGCTGGTCTGAATGGCGTCGTGGCTGGCGTGGGTGAGGTCCTTGATGAGCCAGCCGAGCAGACCGCGGTGCAGCGTGCGGCGGTCGCGTTCGCCGAGGTCGTGACCGGTGATGCCGGCGCGGCGGGTCAGTTCGGTCCAGAGGGGCAGCTCGGCAAGCTGGCGGGGGGTGATCAGGCCGCTGCGCAGGCCGTCGTCAAGGTCGTGGGCGGTGTAGGCCAGAGCGTCAGCGGCGTCCACGAGTTGCGCTTCAAGGCTGGGCTGGCCCAGGCCGTCGCGGTGATGTTTGTTCAGGCCGTCGAGGGTGTCACGCGTCAGGTTCAAGCCGGGGTAATTGCTTTTGGGATGCTCAAGGAGCGTGACGATCCGCCGCGCCTGGATGTTGTGGTTGAAGCCGCCCTCGTCTTCGAGGAGGGCGTTCAGGACGCGTTCTCCGGCGTGCCCGAAGGGAGGGTGGCCGAGATCGTGGGCCAGGGCAATGGTTTCGGACAGGGTTTCGTTCAGCCCGAGAGTCAGGGCGACGCTGCGGGCCACCTGCTGCACCTCAAGGGTGTGGGTGAGGCGGGTGCGGTAGTGGTCGCCGGCAGCGGAGAGAAACACCTGCGTTTTGGCCTCCAGGCGGCGGAAGGCGGTGGTGTGCAGCACCCGGTCGCGGTCTTTCTGGAAGGCGGTGCGGGTTTCACTTTCGGGTTCAGGGTGTTCGCGTCCGCCGTGGTCGCGGCTGAGGGTGGCGTAGGGGGCCAGGGTGGTGGCCTCACGCGCTTCCAGGTCGGGGCGGGTGAACATATGGGCTTCAGTGTAGAGACTGCCCATGGGGCGGGGTGGGTGCATTACAGTTGCCGCAAGATGAGCGGCGAAACGACAGTGGTGTACGACGGGCGGATCCTGAAGCTGGAACTGCTGGACGGCAAGTGGGAGATTGTGCGGCACGCGCACGCCGTGGCGATCCTGGCGCTGAATGACCGCGGGGAGATGCTGCTGGTGCGCCAGGAGCGCCGGGCGGTGAAGGCGTTCACGGTGGAGGCCCCGGCGGGTCTGATTGATGCGGGGGAAACGCCGGAGGAGGCGGCGCGCCGGGAGTTGCAGGAGGAGGCGGGGCTGGACGCAGACATGACGCTCCTGACGCAGTTCTATTCCAGCCCGGGGTTCTGCGATGAACTGCTGCACGTGTTCGAGGCGACGAACCTGCGTGAGAGCAGCCTGCCGCGTGATGAGGACGAGGAGGGTATGGAGGTGCTGTGGTTGCCGCCCGCGCGGGTGCTGGAGGGCCTGCGGGACGGGTCGCTGGTGGGCAGTGCGTCCACCGTGGCGGCGGCCCTGTACGGGGCGCAGCGGGTGGGGGGCGCGTGAAGACCTTCGTCTCGCCGTCGCAGCGGCCGGACACAGGGACGGTGGTGGCGGTGGGGTCCTTTGACGGCGTTCACCTCGGGCATCAGGCGCTGATCGCGCAGCTGAAGGCCAAGGCGCGCGAGCACCGGGTGCCGAGCGTGGTGTACACCTTCGATCCGCCCACGCGGGTTCTGACGCAGGGCGTGGAATTCCTGTCGACCCTGCCGGAGAAACTGGAGCTGCTGGCCCGCTATGGGGTGGATGAAACGATTGCGGCGTCGTTCACTCCGGAGTTCGCGGCGCGGCCCAAGGCGGCGTTCCTGGAGGACCTGCGGCAGTTGCACCCCCGGACGGTGGTGGTCGGCGAGGACTTCCACTTTGGGAAGGGCCGCGAGGGAAGCGCCGAGGACCTGCGGCTGGTGTCGCCGGAGGTGGTGGTGGTCCCAATTCACGGTCTGGGCGGGGAGGACATCAAGAGCACCCGCGTGCGGGAGTACCTGAAGGTCGGGGACGTGGAGGGCGCCCGGCGCCTGCTGGGCCGGCATTACGACGCGCAGGGCGTGGTCGTGGAGGGTGACCGGCTGGGCCGCACGATCGGGTGGCCCACTGCGAACATCCGCGTGCCGGACGGCAAGGCGTTGCCACTGGGGGTGTTTGCGGTGGTGGCGGTCGGGGATCACGGGCGCTGGCATGGCATGGCGAACGTCGGGTTCCGGCCGACCGTGAACGGTGTGGATCGCCGGTTCGAGGTGCACCTGTTCGACTTCGAAGGGGACCTGTACGGGCAGGAACTGCAGGTGAAGTTCTTTGCGTTCCTGCGGGGCGAGGAACGGTTCAGCGGACTGGACGCCCTGAAGGCGCAGATCGGGCGGGACGCGCAGGCGGCGCGGGTGGCGCTGACTGACGTCCGCTGAGGCCGCGCGGCGAGGTGCAGAGGAGGGCAGGCCCGGCAGTTGCCGGGCCTGCCCTCCTTCACGGCGAGGTTCAGCGGAGTGGAGTGAAGCTGGTCAGGCGCCACTCACCGAAACCGTCGGCAAGCCCGGCGTCTCCCAGGCCAGACGCGAAGCGGGTAGGGTACCCCAGGACCGGGTCGAAGCTCTGCTGCACCAGGGGGCAGGCGGCATTCTGGGCGGTGAGGGTGGCGGCCATCTCGGCGAAACGCGCTTCCATGGTCCGGGCGGCAAGTGGACTGTGGGCACCCTGCGCGCCAGGTGTCAGGGCGACGCCGGTCACGCGGCCGGCCTGCACGGTCACGCGGGTACCGGGAAACAGGACGGGCGCGGCGATCTGCTTCAGGTCGTACCTGTAGTCGCGCAGGCCCTGCGCCGCCCAGCGGGCGCGGGCTTGGGTGAGCTGGGCGTTCAGGGCGCGGAAATCCGGGCGGACGTACCCGGGCCGGCACCCGAAGGTCGCTCCCTGTACAGGTGCGTCGGCCCCACCGGCGTGAGCGGCAGGCGTCAAGGCACTCAGGGTCAGCATGCCCAGCAGGGAACGCAGGAACGGGCGGGAGGAGCAGGTGGGCATGGTCGCAGCGTACGCGGCCAACGTGACGGGCCGCTGAGTCCGCTCCGGGCAGGGTGGCCGGGTTCGCGTTCGGGGGCCGGGTGCGGGCGTACCCTGGGCGGCATGAGCCCGGACGCTGCTTCCTCCCCTGCCCTGACCACACTTGACCTGCCTGCGGTGCTGGACCTGGGGTACTCGTTCTGCCCGAATGACACGTTCATTTTTCACGCGCTGCACGCGGGGCTGGTGCGGGGGCCACTCCCGGTGCGGGAGGTGCTGGAGGACGTGCAGACCCTGAACGAGTGGGCGCTGGCGGGCCGACTGCCCATCACGAAAATCAGTTACCGCGCGTACTTCGGAGTGATGGACCGGTACGTGGCGCTGCGGGCCGGTGGGGCGCTGGGCCGCGGGGTAGGACCGCTCATCGTGACGCGCGGGGACGTGCAGGACCTGAACGGCCGCACGGTCGCGTCGCCGGGGGCGCTGACCACTGCAGAGTTGCTGCTGCGCCTGGTGTTCCCGCAGGTGAACGTGGTGCGCATGCGGTACGACGAGGTGATGCCGGCCGTGGCGCGCGGTGAGCATGCCGGGCAGCCTGTGGACGCCGGGCTGATCATTCACGAGTCGCGCTTCACGTTCCACGAGTACGGCCTGACACGCCTGCTGGACCTGGGCGCGTGGTGGGAGGCCGACACGGGTCTGCCACTGCCGCTGGGCGCAATCCTGGTGCGCCGGGACCTGCCGCTGGACGTGCAGCGCGGCCTGAACGCGGCGGTGCGGGCGAGCCTGGAGTACGCGTACGCTCATCCGGAAGCGGCGCGGGCGTACATCCGGGAGAACGCGCTGGAAATGTCGGACGAGGTGATTCAGGCGCACATTGACCTGTACGTAAATCCGTTCAGTCTGGACGTGGGAGCGGAGGGGGAGCGGGCCGTGCGGGAACTGCACCGCCGGGCGGTGACGGTGGGCGCCGCGCCGGAAACGGGATTGCCGCTGTTCGTGGGTTGAGGCCGACCAGGTCCGAGGACGCTGCTGAAGGGTGCTTCAAGGCCAGCTTTGTGTTCCGGGACGCAGGCATCCGGAAGCGGTTCGGGTGGCGTGCGCCGCCACATTCGCGGCCAACCGCCTGCTGAACGTGCTCCTCCGGGTCCCGCGCTGCTGACGAGCGACAGCGCGGAGCCCGGCCAGCGACGGGCAACGACGGCCGTGCAGGTCCGCGTGAATGGACCCGGCGCTCAGGCAGGTCAGTCGGGCGCACCCCACGTGCGCGCCCGACCTCAATCACCGCCGTTCCGCCTGGTGGGGCGGTCACTCCAGCCTGGGCCTGAAGTGCAACCACAACGGCTCCAGGCGGGCAACAGACCACCCGTCCCTGCCGGTCCTGACGCTGGGTGCAGACGATCCGGGCCAGGCGATCATCCGTGCGAAAATCAGCCTCCCCGGCGGGATGAACTGCTTACGGGTCATTCACACGCAGCGTGCACGAACGCTGCGGGATCAGCCCCTGCAACGGTTCAGCGTGCGGCACTTCCTGTTGCCCGGTCGCCAGGACTACCGCAAGGGGGGTCGCCGGGCACGCCTGGCGCCGCTGACTTCACGGACAGGCAGGGTCATTCCATACCGGGCGTGAAGGGACCTGATCGTCACGCAGGGGCCGCTCAACGGGTGGCGTGGCAGGGAAGGACACCGGAAACGTCGTTCCAGCTGACGCGATTCAGGAAATCCCGAACGTCGCCCGCCGCACCTGAGGGCGGCTGGGCGCGGCGCAAGCCCCCTGCCTGTGGGGGTGAGGAACGTAAGGACTTGCTGGGCCCCGTAGAGTACGCTGTGCAGGTGACAAAGCAAGGTGCGCCAGCCATCCCGGCCATTGAGGTCCGGGGGCTGTACAAGAGATACGGGTCAAGCAGCGTCCTGGAGGACGTGCACCTGACCGTTAAACCCGGCGAGGTGTACGCCCTGACCGGCCCGAACGGCGCGGGGAAAACCACCCTGATCCGCACCATGACGGGCCTCGCCTTCCCCACGGACGGCGAGGTCCGGCTGCTGGGCCGCGACGTGCATACCGACGGCCAGCGCGCCCGCGCGTACCTGGGTGCCGTGGTGGAGGCGCCTGCGAAGTTCTACCCGCAGTTCACGGGCACGCAGAATCTGCAGATTCACGCGAGCCTGTCTGCCATGGCGCCCGGTGGGCGGCGGATCGGCCGTGACCGGATCCGGGAGGTGCTGGCGCTGCTCGAACTGACCCGCATGGCCGACCGGCGCGTTGAGGAGTTCTCGCTGGGGCAGCGGCAGCGGCTGGGCGTGGCCAGCGCCATGCTGGCCGAACCGAAGGTCCTGATCCTGGACGAACCCACGAGCGGCCTTGATCCGCTGGGCATCGGCCTGATTCACCGGATTGTGACGAGCCTCGCCACGAGCGGCTGTGCGGTCGTGCTCAGCACGCACCACCTGCGGGAAATTGCCACGTACGCGCATACGGTCGGCATCCTGACCGGTGGGCGCCTGGTGGACACCGTGGACCTGCGCGCCCGGCAGGCCGCGTACCGCTTCCGGGTGGACGACCCGGTGGGCGCCGCGGCCGTGCTGGAGCGCCTGCCGTTCGTGCGGCGCGTGAGTACCCGCACGCCGTACGCCATCGCGCACCTGGGCGGCGAGGCGCGCGTCCCGGACGCCCTGGCGCACCTGCACGGCGAGGGCATCCGGGTGTTCGAGGCCAGCCCGGACCACTTTGACCTGTACGAGTACTACCGCGAGCGCGTGGAGCAAGCCTGATGACCCTGACCGTTCCCTTTGCCTGGAGGCGCGCATGCTGACCCTCCTGACCCTGGAATTCCGCAAACTGTTCGGCTCGCGCAGCGTGCAGCTCGCCTTGATCGTGACGCTGCTGCTGCCCGCGCTCTGGGCGTTCGCGCCGCGCCTGAACACCCTGATGCAGGTGAGTCTCGTCAGCGGCTGGCAGCTGCCGGCGGTGAGTATCGGCGTGACCATCGGGTACCTGCTGCCGCTGTTCATCGCCGTGACCGTTGCCGAGATGATCGGCGCGGAGGTGGCGCAGGGCACCCTGGCGCCGCTGCTGCTGCGCCCTGTGGACCGCACGAAGGTGATTGCCAGCAAACTCATTGTGGCGCTGACGTACCCGTTCATTCTGATTTTCACGACCGTCCTGGGCTCCCTGATTGCCGGGATTCCGCTGGGTTTCGGCTCGTTCACGGGCGGCACCGGTCTGGGCCCGGGCCTGTTCGTCGGTGTGGGCACGCTGAGCACCAACGCGGCCTTCGGGGAGGTGCTGCGCGGCGCCCTGCTGGCCGGCGTGATCCTGATGCCCATCGCGGCCCTGTCCCTGCTGTTCGGCGTGCTGTACCTGAACACGGCCGCAGCGGCGCTGGGCACCTTCGCCACCCTGATCGTGATGCGGCTGCTGGTGGTGCTGCCCGACGCGGTGCAGCGCATTCTGCTGACCAGTCATCTCAACCTGTACGTGCAGCAGGGCGACATCCTGCAGCCCCTGATTCTGCTGCTGATCTACACGGCCGGGTTCGGGCTGATGAGTATCTTCGCGTTTGACCGCCGCGACGTGTAGTTTCGTCCGCGGGGCTTTCAGTGGCGCGCCTTCGTGGGCGCCACATTTCTGTGCACGGCCGGTGCCGGGCTGCGCTAGAGTGCGCCCGGTTTTGGTCCGCCCAGGCGGGCACTGACTCTGGAGGTTGTTCTATGCGTCGTCCCATCCTGCTGACCCTGTCTCTTGCCCTGCTGTCCCCCACCCCGCTCGCCGCGCAGCCCAAAGCGCAGCAGCTGGCGGTGTTCAAGGTGGCCGCCCTGGCCCGCGCGAACGTCACGTCCCTGAGCCTGCAGGCTGCGGGCGTCGCCGATGAAACCGTCACCATTCCTGGCGATTACCTGTACAAACGGGACCTGCGGGCGAAGGTGTTCGACCTGGACGCGTTCCTGAAGGCCCGCATTCCGAACGTGGACGCTCTGGCCGCGCAGGGCGCGCAGATCATGTTCTGGTGCCGTGACGGGTACGCGCCCATCGCAAAACTTTCGGACGTGCTGGGGCACGGCGGTCTGATCGCGGTTGCCGACGCGGACGCCCCCGCGGGCATCACGTGGCCGGACGCGCCGTACAAGAACACGGTCCTGAACGCTGACGCCATCGGCAACTACGTGGTGTGGCGCACGGCGCAGTTCCCGGCGAAACCGCAACCCTGGGGCCTGGACACCATCTACATCCTGCCTGCCGGCGCCACCCTGAAGAAGTAAGGCAGGCCCGCAGAAGGCCCCAAGCTGCCTCTCTCCACCCTCGCGCGCCAGGCCCACCCGCACCCGCTGCCCACAGCGGCGGGGGTCTGGCGCGGCCCTCTGCCCGGCGGGCATGCTCTAGCCTGCAGGGATGACGGCTCCACTCTCTCTGCACGCGGGCGGCAGCCTGTACGACCGGATCGGCGCGGACGCCCTGTCCGCCTTGGTGACGCGCTTTTACGGGTACGTGGCGCGGGACCCGCTGCTCTCTCCGATCTTTCCGGCTGACCTGTCGCTCACGGCTGAGAAGCAGCTGGCGTTCCTGACGGGTTTCCTGGGCGGGCCGCCCCTGTACCACGAGCGGTTCGGGCATCCGCGCCTGCGGGCGCGGCACCTGCCGTTCGCGATCACGCCGGCGCGCGCGCGGGCGTGGCTGGCGTGCATGAACGCGGCGCTGCGCGACACCCCGCAGATTGGCGAGGCGGAAGCGCGCGAGCTGTACGCGGCCCTGTCCCGGGTTGCGGTTCACATGGTGAATACCGACGGGGAGCACCCGGGGGACGCGGCGGTCAGCTGAGCCCACCAGTGGCTGCCGGATGCGCTGCGGGGACTGCTGGGGCCGGTTCTGGAAGTTGGACAACTCCTGCCATTTGACTAGCAGGGTGGGTTCACCCTGGAAGGCCCTTTCCTACACTGCGCAGCATGACCCACCAGCGCAGCATCGAGGACCTCCGCGCCGAGGTCGATCAGATTAATCGTGAACTCCTGAAACTGCTGTCCAAGCGCGGTGAGGTGGTCGCGCAGATCGGGCACGCCAAAACGCAGGAAGGCCGCCCCAACCACTACGATCCCGCCCGTGAGGAAAAGCAGCTCAAGGAGCTTGAGTCCCTGAACGAAGGACCGTTCACCAGCGCCGCCGTGAAGGCGATCTTCAAGGAGATCTTCAAGGCCAGCCTGGACCTGGAGGAGAGCAACGACAAGAAGCAGCTGCTGGTTTCCCGCAAGGTCAAGAGCGAGGACACCGTGCTTGACATTGACGGCGTGCGTATCGGCGGGAATGAGCCCCCGGTGATTGTGGCTGGCCCCTGCTCCATTGAGAGTGAGGAGCAGATGGAACAGACCGCGGCGTTCCTGGCGGCCAAAGGCGTGAAGATCCTGCGCGGCGGCGCGTACAAGCCCCGCACCAGCCCCTACGGTTTTCAGGGCATGGGCGTGGACGGCCTGATCCTGGGCAGCCGCGTGGCGCGCGACAACGGCATGCTGTTCGTCACGGAGGTCATGGACACTCGCGACGTGGAGATCGTCGCGGAGCACGCCGACATTCTGCAGGTGGGCGCGAGGAACATGCACAACTTCGCGCTGCTGCGCGAGGTGGGCCGCGCCCGCCGCCCGGTGCTGCTCAAGCGTGGCCTGTCCGCCACCATCGAGGAGTGGCTGTACGCCGCGGAGTACATCCTGTCCGAAGGGAACAGCGAGGTCATTCTGTGCGAGCGCGGCATCCGCACGTACGAGAAGTGGACGCGCAACACCCTGGATCTCAGCGCCGTGGCGCTCGCCAAACAGGAGACGCACCTGCCGGTCATCGTGGACGTCACCCACGCCGCCGGACGCCGCGACCTGCTGATCCCGCTGGCGAAGGCCGCCCTGGCGGTGGGCGCGGACGGCATTCACGTGGAGGTGCACCCCAGCCCGGCCACGGCCCTCAGTGACAACGAGCAGCAGCTGGACTTCGCCGGGTACGACCGCTTCAGTGAGGCGCTGAGCAGCATGCTGCGCCTGCCGGTGGGCGTCTGACAGCCTAAAGATGATGCGTGAGGGAAGGCCGGCCCCGAAACAGGGCCGGCCTTCTTCTCAGGTGCTCAGCTGGGTGCGGCTTCCGCGTCTCGCCGCTCCGGCTCCGTCTCAGAGGCGGGATGAAGAAGCGGGAAGGTGTGCAGTTCCTGCACTTCGCCCCGGTGCTCCCTGGTCAGGCTCAGGGCCTCCACCCGGAAAGACGTGAGGGGCGGGCGCAGGTCGCGGATGGCCTCGCCCAGGACCGGTTCGGCCCAGGGCAGCACGCCGAGCGCCAGGGTCAGGTGCGGGCGGTACTCGGCGCCGTCGTACCGGGCCCGGCTGGACGGGCCGATCTCCAGGGTGCGGTCGTGCAGGGCGCGCAGTTCGGGGCTCAAGCCGCATTCCAGGAAGATCACGCCCGGCAGCTGCTTCCAGCCCAGCACCTGCACCTCGAAAGCGGACTGGCCGCGCAGGGCCGTGCGGCAGGCGTCCAGGAGTTCCGCGCTGCGCAGCGGCGTCTGAAAGGGCGCGCGAATGTTCAGGTGCGGCAGGCCAAACCCGCGCACATTCAGGCGGTCCTGCAGGCGGCGCAGCCAGCTGTCAAGCACTTCGGGGGGCCACGCCACGATGGAGTACAGCGGGCGGGGCGCGTCATCCGGCAGGGGTGGAAGGAGCGTCATGAGGCGCCTGTTTCCGGCTACCCGACCTGGTAGTGGCAGCAGCCCTGCCCGCAGGCGATGCGGGTCTCGCGGCGCACCGGAACGCCCAGCAGGTCGGTGTAGAGAGTCACTTCCGCGCTGCACAGCTGCGCGTACTGGCGGGCAACCGTCAGGTTCGGGCAGTTGTGCTGGGTGAATGTCCACCGGCCGGTGTCGTCCTGCGCGGCGGTGGCGTCAAAGCCGTGCTCGTTCAGGCGGCGCACGAGGTTGCGCACGCGCTCACCCAGAGGCAGTTCGGCCGGCAGATCAGGCCGGAAGCGGGCGGCAATCTCGGCGTTGCGGGCGTCCAGAACCTTCAGCAGGGCGTCCTCACCGAACAGGCTTTCGACGTGCCGAAGGACGTCCACGCACAGGCTGGAGTAGGTTTTCGGGAAGGCCGCCTCGCCCCGCTCGGTCAGGGCGAACACGTGCTGCGGGCGGCCCCGCCCGCCGGGCCGCTCGGTGCGGGCTTCCACGAGCCCCTGGTCCTGCAGGTCGCCCAGGTGACGGCGCGCGGCGGGAATACTGACGTCCAGCCGCTGCGCGAGGTCCTGCGCGGTCTGCGGGCCGTGCCGCTTGACGAGTTCCAGCAGGCGCGTCTTGGTGCGTTCCGCGCCGGCTGGGGCGAGGGTCGCGGCGCTCATACGACGGTCAGCTGGTCAGGCAGGTGCGAGAGGGTCCGGACGCTGATCTGACCGGCCAGGGTCCGGGCCGCCTGACGCAGGGCGAGCGCCGCGGCGCTGTCCGGGTGGGCGAGCACAGCGGGCGTTCCGGCGTCGGCATCCTGCCGCACGCCCACCTCCAGCGGAATCTCGCCGAGCAGCACGTGGTCACCGAGTTTGCGGCTGCCGCCACGGCCGAACAGGTCGTACACGTTGCCGGTGTCTGGCGCCACGAAGTAGCTCATGTTCTCCACGACGCCAAGCACCGGCACACTGGCCTTGCGGAACATGTCGATCGCGCGCGTCGCGTCGATCAGGGCCACGTCCTGCGGGGTGGTGACGATCACGGCCCCCGTCACCTGAATGGTCTGCGTGAGCGACAGCTGTACGTCCCCGGTGCCCGGGGGCAGGTCCACGATCAGGTAATCCAGCTCGCCCCAGGCGGCGTCTTTCAGGAACTGCTGAATGGCGGAGTGCAGCATCGGCCCGCGCCACACCAGCGCCTGCCCGGCCGGCGAGAGGTTCGCCATGGAGATGAACCGCACACCGTGCGCCTCGATGGGCAGCATCTTGCGGTCAGCGTTCGCGGTGACCTTTGCCCCGCCCTGCCCCATCATGTGCGCCACGCTGGGGCCGTACACGTCCGCGTCGAGCAGGCCCACGCGCGCGCCGTCCAGCGCGAGGCTGGCGGCGAGATTGACCGCCACGCTGCTTTTGCCCACGCCGCCCTTGCCACTGCCGACGAGCAGCACGTGTTTCACCCCGGGCAGGGCCGGCTGGGCCGGGGGGCGCACCATCGCCCCGAAGGTCACCGCGGCGTCCTGCACGCCCGGCACGGTCAGGGCCGCGGCACGCACGTCGGCCTCAATCTGGCTTTTCAGAGGGCAGGCAGGCGTCGTGAGGGTGACCTTCACGTGCGCCACACCCGCCTCCACGCTGGCGTGCTCGATCATGCCCAGTGACACGAGATCCCGGTGGAGTTCCGGATCGTTCACAGTGCTCAGGGCGGCCATCAGGGCGTCACGCATATCCCGCAATTAGTAGCGCAAAGGCGGTGCGGCAGCAAGCCACGCGCTCACACTGCGCGCCGCAGGACCTGCAGCGCGCAGCCTATACTGCGGGCCGTGAAGCCCCTTGGCCCCTATGTGGCCGTGCGTGAACTGCCGGGCCGGACGAGCAGTCCGGTGCGGACACTGCGTGCCACGGACCGCCTGACCGGCATGCCGGTGCTGCTGCACCTGCTGCCCGCCCCGCAGCCTGTGCCAGTCCTGCCGGAGCACCCGAACGTGCTGGCGCCCGTGGACAGCGTCAGCAGTGGAGATCAGGCGTACGTGGTGACCGAACTGCCCCTGCAGGCCCGCCCCGCGCAGGACGCGGTGCTCGCGGCCCGCGGCGCGCTGGGGGCCCTGGCTGCGCTGCACGAGCGCGGCGTGGTGCACGGCGGCCTGAGCGCCTCGCAGCTGTGGAGTGTTGACGGGGAGGTCCTGCTCGCAGGGGCCGGACTGCCCTGGGGAGGACACGCGAGGCCCTCGGACGACCTGTACGCGCTGGCCGTGATCCTGCAGGAACTGGGAGGCCTGCCCGAACCACTCAGGCCCCTGCTGACCGACCCCGGCACCCTGGACGCCGCCGGGGCGCTGCGCCGGCTGGCAGCCGCGCCTGACGCCGCGCGCCCCCCGGAACCGGCGGGCCAGCCGGACGCCCAGGCGCTCCCGGCCGCGCTGCCCCTCACGCCCGGCCCGGCCCAGGAGGCTCCACCGGTCAGTGCGGACCCACCCGCCGACATTCCCTCACCTGCGCCGGACCCGGCTGCTGAGGCGACGCCGCGCGGCCGTGCGAGCAGACCGGACCGGAAGCGCAAGGCCCGCACGGGCTCCAGGGAGCACAACACCCCTTCAGAGGCACCCTCCGTCGCCCCTCCCCCGCTCGAGCAGGCTCCACCGGCCGGGTCGCCTGACACGCCCGCCACACCGCCCGGGCCGCATGACGGGTCCCCGATCGTGCTGGGGGACCTGCCCAGCCGGGCACCCACAGAGCCGGAAAGCCCCCAGGAACGGCGCCGACGGGAGAACGAAGCCCGGCGCGCGCAGGCCATGCTGGACGCCCAGGCTGCCGCCGCACGGCGCGCCGTGCGCCTGAAGGCTGAACAGACCGCCGTGACCGCACCGGTGGTACCAGCGCCTCTGCACATCGGGTTCGGGGATGACCTGCCCGAATGGGAGACGCCGCGCACCGAAGCTCAGGCCACGCCGGGCCTGCAGCTGCGCGATGTGGAGCGCCTGCCGCCATCCCTGCGGCGCGCGCCGGCCACTGAGCCGGCACCGGAGCCCCACCCTCAGCCTGGAGCGCTGCCTTCACGGCGGGCGCCGGGGGAACCCATCCGGATCGGGTGGGATGAGGACGACTCCTGGCGGGTGGTGCGCGAGGCGCCCGCCGCACCCGCGCAGGCACCCCGGCGCCTGCCGCGCATCGTGCTGCCGCTCGTGGCGGCGACGCTGCTGCTCGGCGGAGCGATCTGGGCGCTGCGCAGCGGAGCGCTGAGCCCCGCGCCCCAGGGCGCGCAGGCCGCGCCGTCCACGGCGGCACCCGTGATTCCCGGCGGCTCGGAGCGCTGCTGCGAGGTGCAGTTCACGGTCCGGGGAGCTGCGGGCGCCACGGCGCGCCTGTCGGTGGAGCAGGCGCCGCAGACCGCCCGGCTTGCCCCGGGGCAGGCGCTGGGCACCGCGCCGGGCCGCGTGCAGTTCCCGGTGGCCGGCACGTACCGCGTGCGGGTGGCCGTGGAGGGGTACGCGCCGGCCAGCATGAGCGTGAGTGTGCCGCGCGCCCAGCCGGTCACCATTGACCTGAGTGACTGAAGCGCGGCGCGTGGCGGTCCACCTGCTGTGTTCCGGTTGTTCGTCCGGCCACGCTCGTCTGGAGGGCCGGGACGCCCGACCGGGATGACCGTGAGACAATCGAGCTGATGAGCGTCGTCATTCTGGATTTCGGTAGTCAGTTCACGCGCCTGATCGCGCGCCGCTTCCGTGAGCTTGGAGCGTACAGCGTGATCCTGCCCGGCAGCGCGCCCCTGGAACGGGTCCTGCGGGAGAACCCACAGGGGATCGTGCTGTCCGGCGGACCCAGCAGTGTGTACGACGAGGCGGCCCCCAAGCCCGCCCCGGGCGTGCTGGACCTGGACGTGCCGGTGCTGGGCGTGTGCTACGGCATGCAGTTCCTGGCGCACCAGGCGGGCGGTGACGTCAAACGGGCCGGGAAACGCGAGTACGGCAAGGCCGACCTGACCCGCTACGGCGGGCAGCTGTTCCAGGGCATTCAGGGCGAGTTCGTGGCGTGGATGAGCCACAGTGACTCTGTCACCGCGCTGCCCGAAGGTTACGAAGTGGTGGCGGAAACGGCCGACACGCCCGTAACGGCCATCGAGAACCGTCAGACGCGCCGCTACGGGGTGCAGTTCCACCCGGAAGTGGTGCATACGCCCAAGGGCGGGCAGCTGCTGGCGAACTTCCTGGAAGTCTGCGGCGTAACGCGCGACTGGAACGCGGAGCACATCATTGACGAGCTGATTGCGGACGTGCGCGCGCAGGTGGGCGACGGCCGGGTGCTGCTGGCCATCAGTGGGGGCGTGGACAGCTCAACGCTGGGCCTCCTGCTGGCCCGGGCGGTCGGGGAAAAACTCACGGCGGTGTTCATTGACCACGGACTGCTGCGTCTTGGTGAACGCGAGCAGGTGGAAGCCGCGCTGCGGCCACTTGGCGTGAACCTCATCACCGTGGACGCCCGCACGGAGTTCATGGGGGCACTTGAGGGCGTATCGGACCCCGAACAGAAACGCAAGATCATCGGGCGGGAATTCATCCGGGCGTTTGAACGGGAGGCGCGCAGCCACGGCCCCTTTGATTTCCTGGCGCAGGGAACGCTGTACCCGGACGTTATTGAATCTGCCGGGGGTGAAGGCGCGGCGAACATCAAGAGTCACCACAACGTGGGCGGCCTGCCGGACGACCTGCAGTTCAAACTGGTCGAACCGTTCCGCACGCTGTTCAAAGACGAAGTGCGGGCCATTGCCCGCCTGCTGGGCCTGCCGGATCACATCCGCATGCGCCACCCGTTCCCGGGGCCGGGCCTCGCGATCCGCTGCCTGGGCGCCATCAGTGAGGAGAAGCTGGACATCCTGCGCCGCGTGGACGACATCTTCATCTCGGGGTTGCGGGAGTTCGGGCTGTACGACGGGTGCTCGCAGGCGCTGGCAATCCTGACGCCCATCCAGAGCGTGGGGGTCATGGGCGATGAACGCACGTACTCCTACACGGCCGCGCTGCGGGCCGTGACCACCGATGACTTCATGACGGCCGAATGGGCGCGGCTCCCGTACGAGTTCCTGGCAACCATGAGTAACCGCATCGTGAACCAGGTACACGAGATCAACCGCGTGGTGTATGACATCACCGGCAAGCCGCCAGCCACCATCGAGTGGGAATGACCCGCTGAGGTCCCCACCCCTACTGAGACACCAGTGGGGGCCGGGCCCTGCCGGGAGTGTGCGGCACTCAGGGCGAGCGGTCCTGTGCCAGCAGGGACATAGCTGTCGGCAGAACTTGCGGACTCGGCCTGAGCGCCCGCGAACCTTCCAGGGTTCACGGCGGGAACCCTAATTATTCTCGCGCGCACCATTCGACTCGCGGTCTGGAGGAACACCAGGACGGTCAAGCGACGGTGCGGGTCATGCTGCGCCGTTTGCCGTCCCCTCCGGGTCTGATCGGGAAAGGCTGGCGTGCGGACGCCACGCACGTGTTCACCGGCGCACGCTGAGCAGGTCGGTCACGTCGGTCTGCAGCTGGGTCAGGTCATGGGCGTTGGTAGCCTGCAGGTACACGGCGCTGACGGTGGGGTGGCCGCCGCTGCTGTTGGTGCGCGCGAAGCGTTGCAGGTACGTGCTGAGGGGAATCAATACCTGCACGTTGGCATTCCCGAAGCCGCTGTTGCCCTTGTCGGGCAGGACGCCGCTGACCGTGAATGTCACGCCGCCCAGGCGGAGTTTCTGCCCGGTGGCCTGCGCCGGGGTGACGCTGCCGTCGGTGCCGTCGCCCCACAGGTCCAGCAGCACCTGGCGGCCGATCACCGCGACGCGTTTCTTGGCGCTGACGTCGGCGTCCGTGAAGTACTCGCCCTGTTCGGTGGGACTGTTGCGTACGGTCTCGTAGGCGGGCCACGTGCCGACCACACTGGCCTGGGTGTTGGCGGTGCCGGCCTTGGCCTGCACGGTGCTGTTCACAGTGGGGGCCACGCGGCCGGCGAACGTGTCGGCGAGGGCTTCGGCGTCCGCCACAGTGAGGGTCTGGCGGGGGCCGCTGCGCACCAGGCTGCCGCCGCCCAAGGCACGGGCGCTCTGCACAGTGAGGAGGTTGGTGCCCAGCGACTCGAGGTTGCGGGTGACGCCGGCGGTGCTGCCCTGACCGCCATCGGTCAGGGCGACGACGGCGGCCACGCCGATAATCACGCCGAGCGCGGTGAGGACGGAACGCATGGGGGTGCCCACGATGGCGCGCCACGCGATGGTGAATGCGCCGCTCAGGCCGGTCCCGCCGCGCCGGGGCGGTGGGGCGGCCTGGGGACTGAGGGGCGCGGCGGGGTCCAGGGGGCGGGTGGTCACGCGGACCTCGCGGCGGGGCGCCTGGGGGTCTGGGCGCGGTCACTTTCGATCTGGCCGTCCCGGACGCGCACGACCCGTCCGGCGTACGCACCGATGTCGTCCTCGTGTGTGACGATCACGACGGTGGTGCCTTCGGCGTGCAGGTCGCCGAACAGGGCCATAACGTCCTCGCTGGTGCGGGTGTCGAGGTTGCCGGTGGGTTCGTCGGCCAGCAGCAGGCGGGGCCGGCCGGCGAGGGCGCGGGCCACGGCGACGCGCTGCTTCTGTCCGCCGCTGATCTGGCTGGGCAGGTTGCGGGCCTTGCTGCCGAGTCCCACGCGCTCGAGGACCTGCATGGCGCGGTCGCGCCGCGCGCGCGGGGACGCCGGCGTAGGTGAGGGGCACCTCGACGTTCTCCAGCAGGTTCAGGCGGGGCAGCAGGTGAAAGGCCTGGAACACGAAGCCGATGTCGGTGTTGCGGGCCTCGGCGCGTTCGTTCTCGCTGAGGGTGGTGACGTCACGTCCGGCCAGGTGGTAGTGGCCGGCGCTGGGCTGGTCGAGCAGGCCGATGATCTGCATCAGGGTGGTTTTACCGCTGCCGGACGGGCCCATCAGGGCGACCATCTCGCCCTGGTTGATCCGGAGGTTCACCCCGGCGAGCGCTTCGAAGTCCACGTCACCCTGTTCGTACACCTTGCGCACAGCCTGAATGTCGACGACCGGGGGCGGGGCGGTCATGGGGCGCCGTCGGGGAAGCCGCCGGTCTGGTTCTGGCGGGCACTGTTCTGGGTGCCGGTCTGGGTACCGCTGCTGGCGCGGGCACTGCCGGGCAGCACGACCTCCTGTCCGGCGCTCAGGCCACTGTCGATGATGGTGGGGGTGCCGTCGGTGGCGCCGGTCTCGACGCAGGTCCGTCCGGGTGCCGCGCCGGCCTGGGCGGGGAGCTGCACGTACGAGCGGCCGCGGACGGTCTGGATGGCCTTGCTGGGAATCAGCAGGCCGCGGGCCTCGCTCTGGATGATCTCGGCTTCGGCGGTCATGCCGGCGCGCAGCTGGCCGCCTGGGTTGGGCAGCTGCACGGTGGCGGTGAAGACGCTGATGCCGCTCTGCTGCGTGGCGCCGGGTGAGACGCGCACGACCTTCCCGGTAAAGGTCTGGCCGTCGAAGGCGTCCAGGGTCACGTTGGCGGTCTGCCTGGCTTTCACGCTGGCAATCTCGGTTTCGTCGATCTGCATGGGGAGGTTGAGGGTAGTGTCGTCCCGCAGGGTCAGGATGGTGGCGCCGCTGGTCACAATGGTTCCTTCGGTGGCGGTCACGGCGCTCACGATGCCGCTGATCGGGGCGTACACCTTCAGGTCGGTGCGGGCCTGCTGCGCGGAACGCAGGCTGTCCTGCGCCTGCTGCACGGCGAACTGCTGGTTGCGCAGGGTCTGCGCGTCACTGGCCGCGCCGGTGCGGGCCTGGGTCTGCGCGGCCGTGAGGGTGGCGCGGGCGCTGTCCACGCTCTGTTGGGCGCGCGTCGCGGTGGACTGCGCGTCTGCGAGGGCATGGGCGCTCACGGCGCCGATGGCGGCAAGCTGCCGCTGACCTGCCACGGTCCGCTGCGCGTCCGCGAGGGTCTGCTGCGCCTGCGTGACGCTGCTGGCACGCTGCGCGGCGCTGCTGGCCTGGCTGGCGCGCGTGGCGTCCAGGGACGCCTGGGCTTTCCCGAGGTTCAGCTGGGCGTCCTGCACGTTCTGCTCGACCTCATCGCTGTTCAGGGTGGTGAGCAGCTGCCCGCGGGTGACGCGTTCACCCACAGCGGGCACCGCGCCCAGTGTGGCGGTCAGGTCTGCGCCGACCGTGCGGGTCTGCGCGGCTTCCAGCGTGCCGGGCCCGCTGACGGAAACGCGCAGGGTGCCCTGTTCGGCGCGGGCGATGGTGGTGACGGTGGTCGCCTGGGTGGTCTGCGCGGCGCGGGTGCGGGTCAGGTACACGCTGCCCGCGGCGCCGAGGAGCAGCAGGGCACTCAGCACCCAGGGCCAGCGGCGCCGCGGGGCGCTCACCCGGACGGCGGGGGTGTGCGTGGTCACAGCGTGCCCCCGATGCCGGTGAGGTTCTGCCCGGCGGCGACCGAGAGCGCAGCGAGGGGCTCCAGGCCGTTGTTCTGCGCCTGCAGGCGAGTGTACTGGGCTTTTTTGAGGGTCAGCTGCGTGACCTGCAGGTCCACGGCGCTGATCGTGCCGCTGTTCAGGCAGGCGGCGTCCTGGGTGTAGGTGTTCTGGGCGGCGGCCTCGCGGCTTCCGGCGACCTGAAGAAGTTCGTACGCATTCTGTGCCGCCTGGTGGGCGCTGGCGAGGGTCTGCTGAGCGCTTTTCAGGGCGCTCTCCTGGCTGCGCTGCGCGTTCGACAGGGCCGTCCGGGCGTCCTGCAGGGTGCGGGCGGGCGTGAAGTCGTTCTCGGCAAGTTTCACGGTCAGCTGCGCGCCCGCCACGTCGTTCGCGGCGCTCACCAGACCCGCGAGGGTGCTCAGGCCGCCCTGCAGGCCCGCCAGGGTCGCGCTGAGTTTCGGGGCGGTCACGGCGCTGCCGGCGCGGACGCCGCTGCCCAGGCCGGTCAGGGTGCCGAGTTTCGCGGCGGCGAGGTTCACCTGCGCCCGGGCGTCGGCGAGGTTCTGCTGGCCAGGGTGTTCTGCGCGTTCGTGACGTCCAGCGTGGTGGCGTTTCCGATGCTCAGTTTCACGCGCGCGACCTGCATGCTTTTGCTGTCCACCTGCACCTGCAGGGTCTGCAGTTCCACGTTCTGCTGCGCTTCAAGGAGCGCCGTGTACGCGCTGATGGTGCTGTGCAGAGTGTTCAGGCGGGCGCCGCGCAGCTGGGCCTGCGCGAGGGTCTCGCCGTTTCTCGCATTGAGTTTCGCGGCGACCAGCGTGCTGGGATCGGCCTGCGCGGCGCGGTTGGCCGAGAGCGCCTTGTCGAGGTTGGCCTGCGCTGTTTTCACGTCGGCGTTGTTCTGCAGGGCGGCAGAGACCGCGCTGCTGGCTGCGAGCGGCGTTCTGGGCGGTGGCCGCGCTCAGGGGCGTGGTGAGCAGCGCGGCGCTGAGGCGCAGGGCGGCGCGGGCGAGACGGGCGGACGGGACTGGGCGTGGGTTCATCGGAGGCCTCCGGCGGCGTTCAGGAGCTGGGTCAGGCTGAGCTGGGCGGTGATGCGGGCGGCCAGCAGTTCCCGCTGCGCCTGCGCGGGGGTGAGTTCGGCGCTGCGGAGCTCGTCGGCAGTGCCGGTGCCGGCGTCCAGGCGGGCGTGGGCGGTCTGCAGGCCCTGCTGCGCGACGGTGAGTTGCGCCGCGCGGGTCTGCACGGCAGCGAGGTTGGACTGCAGGGTCACGAAGCGGGTGCGGACGTCGAGTTCCGCGTTCTGCTGGGCCACCGTGAGGGACAGCTGCGCCTGGGTCACGCTGGCCTGCGCAGCCGACACCTGCGCCTGCTGGGCGGGCGAGTACACGACGTACGACCCGCTGACGCTGGCGCTCAGGCGCGCGCCGCTGCTGGCGCTGCTGTTCAGGGGCAGGGCGTAGCTGCTGCCCAGGGTCCCCTGCTTCAGGTTCAGGGTGGCGGTGAGGGTCCCGGCGCCGCCGCCCCCGTACCCGACGCTGGCGGTGAGGTCCGGGAGGCGCGCGTCACGCTGTTCGGTCTCCAGTGCGTCCTGCGCGCTGGCCAGGGCGTTCCGGGCGCTGATCACGGCGCTGGTGCTGCTGCGGGCCTGAGCGACCAGGGCGGCGAGGTCAGGCAGGGTCAGGGGGTCGTCGGGCAGGGTGGAGAAGGTCACGGGGCCCAGCGTGGTGCCCAGCACGGCGTCCAGGTTGCGCCGGGCGCTGTCCAGGCTGCTCTGCGCCTGCGTGAGGCCCCCCTGGGCGCTCTGCACGGCCGCCTGGGCGTCCAGGACGGTTTCAGCCGTGGCGTTTCCGGTGTCCTGCTGGGTCTGCGCGACGCTCAGCTGCCGCTGGCGCAGGTCCAGGGTGCGCTGCGCCAGGGTGATGTCCTGCGTGGCGAGCACCGCATTGAAGTAGGTCTGCGCGACGTTCAGCTGCGTCTCAAGCTGCGCGTCACGCAGGGCGGCCTGCGCCAGCGCGAGGCTGCGTTCGGAGGCGCGCAGGCTGCTCTGCCCGCTGGACCAGGGCAGCAGGCCCAAGTTCACGCTCAGGGCGGCGTTGCCGCTGAGCGTGCCGCCCGCGGCGCTGGTCGTGCCGTCCGCGGCGGTGACCGTGGTCGGCCCGGCGTAGCTGGCGTTGCCACCCACGCTGACGGTCAGGCCCAGGGCGGCGCGCGCCGCCCTGAGGTTCTGCTGCGCGACCTGCACGCTCAGCGCGGCGCGGGTCACGCCGGGGGCCTGCGCCAGTTGCGCGTACGCCTGCGGCAGGGTGTAGGGGGTGTGGGCCTGCTGGGGGGTGCGCGGCGCCCAGCAGGGCCAGGGTGAGCAGGCCGGGCCACCGGAGAGGGAAGCGGGTCATGCCGCTCAGCGTGTCTGGAAGCGGTCAAGACTTCGCGCAGCCACTGTGAAGATTCTGCGAAGACGTTCTGCGGCGGTCCCAGCGCCGTAAACAGGCGGCCCGGGAGCAGCGGCAGGCCGGGGTGGCCTTCGCACGCTCTTCACGCGGCTCTCGTACGCTGTGCGCATGAGTGCCCTGATCCTGATTGTTGAGGACGAACCGCAACTGGCCGAGGTGCTGGAAGCGTATGCCCGTCAGGAGGGTTACCGCACGGAACGCGCCGCCGACGGGAACGCCGCCCTGTACGCCTTCCGGGCGGCCAGCCCGGACCTGATCCTGCTGGACGTGATGCTGCCGGGCCGCAGCGGCCTTGAGGTGCTGAAGACCGTGCGGGCCGAGGGGGCCACCCCCGTGATTCTCGTGACGGCCCGCGCGGAGGAAACCGACCAGATCGTGGGTCTGGAACTCGGCGCGGATGATTACGTGGTCAAGCCGTTCCGCCCGCGTGAGGTGATGGCCCGCGTGAAGGCGGTGCTGCGCCGCGCGACCGCGGTGCTCGACGACACCGAGCGGCCCCTGCGGGTCGGCCCGCTGGAAGTGGACCGCCGGGCGGTGGTGGCGCGCGTGCGCGGCGAGGCCCTGAACCTCACGCCCGCCGAGTTCCGGCTGCTGTCGCAGCTGGCCGAAGCGCCGGGCCGGGCGTACACCCGCGAGGAACTCCTCGCCGCGGCCCTGCCGGACAGCGAGGCGCTGGAGCGCGTCGTGGACGCCCACCTGGCCAGCGTGCGCCGCAAACTCGACGCCGCGCACGCAGGCGGCCTGCTGCACACTGTACGCGGCGTCGGGTACCGCCTGGAAAGCGGCGGATGACCGGACCGCGCCGCACGCAGCCGCTGGCTGTGACGCTGCTGCTGGCCATGCTCCTGGTGGTGCTGGTGGCAGTGGGCAGCACCTTCTACTTCTCGAATCTCGTGGTGAAACGCGAGTTCGAGCGCTTGCCCAGCACTGTCCGCCTGGCCATCCGGGAGCAGCAGGCCGCCGCGCTCCGGGGGGAACTCGTGGCGCCCACGCCGCCCCTGCCGGTGGTGCGGACCGGGACACCCGCCGACCCGTACCTCGATCCGTTTGACAGCAGCCCCGACGTGGGAGGCGTGGTGCGGCAGGCCACCGGCCAGGACGCCGTGGTCACGGCAGGCAAGCGGCCCCGGGAGCTCAGGACCGACCCGGGCCGGCAGCCCCCCCGCAACCGCGCGCAGGATTTCCTGCGGGACGTGCAGAGCAGCCTGCTGCAGGTGGGGCTGGTGGCGGCGGCCGTCTCGGCGCTGCTGGCCTTCCTGATCTCCCGGCGCGTGGCGCGGCCCGTGTCGGCCGTGTCCCGCGCCGCGGCGCGGCTGGCCAGCGGGGACCTGAGCACCCGCGCGCCCGTCCGGGGTGGCGAGCGCGAAATTGCGGCCCTAGCGCAGAGTTTCAACGACATGGCCGAGAACCTGCAGCTGCTGGAACGCGAGCGGCAGCAGGCCGTCGCGGATATCGCGCATGAGCTGCGCACCCCGATCGCTGTTATGCAGGCCCGGCTGGACGCCCTGGAGGACGGGGTGTACCCGCTGACCACCGGGCAGATCGCGCTGCTCAGCACCCAGACGCAACTCCTGACGCGGCTGGTGGGGGACCTGCGCACCCTGACCCTGGCGGACGCCGGGCGGCTGGCGCTGGACCCTCAGCCCCTGGACCTGGGCGCCCTGGGCGCGGAGGTCGTGCGGGACCTGCAGGACCGCGCCGACGCGCGCGGCCTGAACCTCACGCTGCAGGCCGTCCCGGCCCTGACCCGCGCCGATCCGGTGCGGGTCAGGCAGATCACCACGAACCTCATCGACAACGCGCTGCGGCACGCCCGTTCACGCGTGGCGGTGCGCGTGGAAGTGCACGGTCCTCAGGTCCTGCTGCACGTGGAGGACGACGGTCCCGGCATTCCGCAGGAGAGCCGCGACGCGGTCTTCACGCGCTTTACGCGCCTGGACGCCAGCCGCGCACGGGACACAGGAGGCAGCGGCCTGGGTCTGGCCATCGTGCGGGCCCTGGCCCTGGCGCACGGGGGGCAGGCGGCCCTCTCCACGTCCAGCGGCCTGGGCGGCGCGCACTTCACGGTGACCCTGCCGACTGCCGCGCCCTGAACGCAGGTGCGGGCCGCTTCAGCTGGCCGCTTCAGCGGCGCGGGCAGAACGGTTCAGGCGGCGCTGAAGCGGCTGGAACAGCCGCAGCCCCCAGCCCATGGCGGGTCCCACTGTCAGCGCGAACACCAGGGTGCCCCACCCGATGGGGCCGCCCAGCGCCCACCCGGCCAGCAGCACGGCCACCTCGACGCCAGTGCGGATGCGCGGCACGGGCCACCCGGTGACGCGCCGCAGGGCCAGGGTCAGGCCGTCGCGGGGGCCGGCGCCCAGCCCGGCGCCCACGTACGCGCCGGTCGCGAGGCCGAGCAGGGCCACGCCCGCCAGGAACTGTGCCCAGCGCAGGGGCAGCGCGGCGGGCTCGGGGACGACGGTCGCAAACAGGTCCAGGAACGCGCCGATCAAAAGGACGTTCAGCAGGGTGCCCAGGCCCAGCCGTTCCTGGAGCCGCAGCGCCGTGAACGCCACGATGACCACGCCGGTCAGGATGCTCACGGCGCCCACGCTCAGCGGCGCCCAGCGCGTGATCCCCACGTGCAGCACCTCCCACGGCGCCACGCCCACGTGCGCATTGAGCATCAGGCGCAGGCTCAGGCCGTACAGGGTCAGCCCGGTGACCAGCAGCGCCAGTCGTGGTCCCAGACGCCCTGGGAAGAAAAGGGCGCGCGGCGCGGCTGGTGTGGGCATGCGGGGTTCACTCTAGCGCCCCAGCCCGCCCGGCAGGGGTCTGCGCGACGCTGGAGGAAGCAGGTAGACTGGCAGGGATGCTCCGCGCGTTCCGGTTTCTGCTGCGTTCCGCCCCTGTGCTGGCCTTCGCCATGCTGGGCAGTGGAGGCGCCCTGAGCGGCTGGGCGACCCGGATTGCGCCGCTGTACGCGATGCCGAACCAGAAAAGCGCGGCGCTGCTGACCCTTCCCGCCCGCATCCCCCTGGAGGTTCAGGCGTGCTTCGCGATGTGGTGTCAGGTGAAGGTGGGTACCCGGAGCGGGTGGCTCGTGCGCGCCGCGGTGAACGTGCCCGGCGGGTGCAGCGCGCTGGTGCCGCTGGGCCTCAAGAATCTCTGGTCGGGCGAGGGTGCCTACAGCGTGACCCGCGACGCCAACCGCAACGGGCGCGCCTGCGATCAGACCGAGTACCTTCAGTCGGCCGGCCGGCGCTGAACGCCGCGGCCCGGCGCCGCGCCCTGCGCGGAAGCCTGTAAACTGCGGGGGTTGCCCCGCCGCCGGGCGGGTGAAGGAGTCGTGAAATCATGGGATTAGCCATCGGAATCGTCGGTCTGCCGAACGTCGGCAAAAGCACGCTGTTTAACGCCATCACGCGCGCCGGGGCGCTCGCCGCGAACTACCCGTTTGCGACCATCGAACCGAACGTGGGCCGCGTGACCGTCCCGGATGAACGCCTCGCCGCGCTGAGCCGCGTGTTCACGAAAGGCGACCGGGTGCCGCCGATCATTCCCACGTTCGTGGAGTTCGTGGATATTGCCGGGCTCGTCAAGGGCGCCAGCAAGGGTGAGGGGCTGGGCAACCAGTTCCTGGCGAACATCCGCGAGGTGGACGCCATTGCGCACGTCGTGCGCTGCTTCGAGGACGGCAATGTCATTCACGTGGCCGGCCACGTCGATCCCATCGATGACATCGAGACGATCAACACCGAACTGATCCTCGCGGACCTCGCCGGGCTGGAAAAACGCCTGCAGAACCTTCAGAAGAAAGCCAAGGGGAACGACAAGGAGGCCCGCGAGCAGGCGGAGCTGGCCGAGCAGATCATCACCGTGCTCGGTGAAGGCCGCCCCGCCCGCGCCGGTTCGTACGACGCGCCCATCCCCAAGGAGTTCGGGCTGATCACCACGAAACCCGTGATCTACGTGGCCAATGTCGGCGAGGACAATCTCACCGAGGACAACGAGCACGTGCTCAAGGTCCGCGAGTACGCGGCGGCCGAGGGGGCGCAGGTCGTGAAGATCAGCGCCCAGATCGAAGGGGAACTGGCGGAGATGCCTGAGGATGAGGCCCGTGCGTTCCTGGAGGAACTCGGCGTGCAGGAAAGCGGCCTGGATCAGCTTGTGAAGGTCGGGTACGAGACGCTGGGCCTGATCACGTTCATCACCAGCGGCGAGAAGGAAGTGCGCGCCTGGACGATCCGCCGCGGCGAGAAGGCGCCCGAGGCGGCCGGCGAGATTCACAGCGACCTCGAGCGCGGTTTCATCCGCGCCGAAGTGATCGAGTGGGACAAGATGGTCGAGGCGGGCGGCTGGTCGAACGCCAAGGGTAAGGGCTGGGTGCGCACCGAAGGCAAGGAGTACGTGATGAAGGACGGCGACATCATGAACGTTCTGCACAACATGTAACCCTGCGTTTCCTCGGGGTCCGGCGCCGCGAGGTGCCGGGCCCCTGGTGTTGCCGCAGCGTCAGGCTGCCGGAGCCCTTACAGGGGTGCGGCGGCTCACAGGCGACCGTCTGGCTGAGGCGGCCGCCGCTGCGGTCTGGCGGTCAGCGCAGCTCCGAGACGCTGGCATACCCGCCCACAAACAGCGCCACGCGCAGTTCGTGAATGAACTGCCGCAGCCACGCTTCGGCGGCGTCGGCGCTGTGCAGGGCGGGTTCCAGCAGGGGGCGGGCCACCGCGACCACCTGGGCGCCCAGAGCGAGGGCCCGCGCGGCGTCCAGTCCGCTGCGAATCCCGCCGGACGCCACGAGGGGCACGCCGGGCGCGGCGAGGCGCGCGTCACGCAGGGCCTGCGCGGTGGGAACCCCCAGGTCGCACAGGTCGGGCGTCCGGACCTCGCCGTGGTGCACCAGCTGCTCCACGCGTGCCCAGCTGGTGCCGCCGGCGCCGGCGACGTCCAGGGCGGCGAAGCCGAGCGGGGCGGCCAGGGCGACCGTCTGGGCATCCAGGCCGTGCCCGACCTCCTTGAGGATCACCGGGAAATCCAGTTCGGGCAGGATGTCCGCGAGCCGGTCGCGCAGGCCGGCCCAGCGGGTGTCCCCGCCCGGCTGCAGGGCCTCCTGCAGGGGGTTGATGTGAATGGCGAGGGCGTCGGCACCGACCTCACGCACGGCCCGCGCAGCTTCGTGGGGACCGTACCCGAGCAGGAACTGCGCGCCGCCCAGGTTGCCGATCAGGAGGATGTCCGGCGCGGTGTGCCTCACCAGGAAGGAGGTGCGGGTGTCGGGCCGTTCGAGCATGACGCGCTGGGACCCGAGCATCATGCCGATGCCGAGGCGCTGGGCGGCCAGGGCGAGGTTCTGGTTGATGCGGCCGGCCGCTTCAGCCCCGCCGGTCATCGCGCCGATCAGGAGGGGGGCGGCGAGGGGACGGCCGAGGAAGGTGGTGCGCAGGTCCACGCGGTCAAGATCAAGTTCAGGCAGGGCGCGGTACGGCCAGGGCACGGCGTCCAGGCCGGTGGTCTGGCGCGCGTACTGGCTGTCAGGGCGCAGGCAGGCGTCTATGTGCCGGAGTTTGCGCGCCTGGATGGCGGCCGGGTCGGACGCGGTGTCGTTCACGCTGTTCAGCGTACCCGGCGTGGCGGCAGGTGAGGTGGAGGCGGGCGTGCCCTGCCGGCCGAGGGGGGGGCCTTGACGGATTGGCAGCTTGGAGCTACTATTTCTGAGCGCTGAACGCAGCACTGCGAAGAAAGCGCACCGCAGGACCAGAGTAACGCAGGGTAGAGCAGTCTGGTAGCTCGTCGGGCTCATAACCCGGAGGTCGCAGGTTCAAATCCTGTCCCTGCAACCAATCACCCCCACTTCGGTGGGGGTTTCGTCTTGTTGCGGGAACGGTGAGGGTCCGCAGCGCGTATTCCCGCAGCGTATGAGTCCTGCATTCCTGATTTTTCTTGCCGCGTGGATCATCGGCATGGTCGGCACCTTCATTCCCGCCCTGCCTGCCACAGCGATCATCTTCCTGGGCAGCGTCGCCGCGACCCTCGTCGATGGCTTTCAGCTCTGGCCGGACCTGCCCTTTCTGCTGACCTTTCTGGTCATTACCATCCTGATCAGCATGGTGGATAACGTCGCGTCCGCCTGGGGCGCCCGGAAGTACGGCGGCAGCCGCCAGGCTGTGTGGGGCGCCCTGATTGGCGGACTGGTCGGCATCCTGCCCATCATTCCGTTCGGGCTGATCGTGGGTCCGCTGGTGGGCGCCCTGATTGCCGAGCTGTTCGTTGTGGGCAAGCCGCCGGCTGAGGCGCTGCGCAGCGCCTGGGGCACCCTGGTGGGCCTGCTGGCCGGTCTGGCTGCAAAACTGGTGCTGCACCTGCTGATCGGGCTGTACGAACTGTGGCGCCTGTGGGACCCGGCCCGAAGCGTGTTCGGCTGACCACCAGTCAAGGGCAGCGGGCGGACAGCCGGGCTGTCCGCCCGCTGCCCTGTCGGGTTCGTCCCCTGCCGGGGCCTGTCAGCGGCTGAACAGCAGCGGGCCGAGCGCGATCACCCCCACCGCCAGGGCGGGCAGCAGCGGCAGGGCAGCGCCGGCCAGCGCCCGCCCTGGCCGCCCGGTGAGTTCCCGGAACGCCGGGTATGCCAGCGCGCACTGCGCGGCCGTGCCCAGCAGGGTGACGGCCAGCAGCAGGAATGCCGGAGCGGTGGTGCGCAGGCCTGCCAGCGCCGCGCGCTGCACGGCCTGCGGGTCGCTGCCCGCGGCGGCCAGTGCGGCCGCGCCGGGCCGCCACGCGCTGTCTGGAATCAGGAAGGCCAGGACCGTCACGATCAGGTACAGGGGCGGCAGCAGCGCGAAGCTCGCCCCGAACACCTCGGCGGGCCGGGCGGCGCGGCCGGCGCCCAGCCAGCCCAGCCCCCACATCAGCAGGAATGTGAACATGCCCAGAAACGTTCCGCCCATCACGTTCGTGATGTGGACGAGCATGGGGGCTGTGCTCCCGTCGACTGCCGCGGCCAGCAGGACGGCCGGGCGGACCAGGGCCGCGTACGCCAGACCGGACAGCGCGGCGCTGAGCGCGGCGACGCCCAGGTACCGCCACGCGACCGGCTCAGTGAGCGCCAGGGTCTGCGCGAACAGGCGCGGCCCGCTGAGCAGCGCCGTGGGCAGCGGCGCAGCGGGCTCGGGCGCGGGAGTGGAGACCGGGGAGCGGGAACGGGCCATAAACGCCGTCATGCTACCCGTTGAGCGTGCGGCGCGCTCAGGGGTGCGTGCCTCGCCACCATGCCCACGCCAGGGCCAGAAGCGCAGCGTACACCAGCACGATCAGCGCGACTCCCAGCAGACTGCGGTTCAGGCGGTCCGGTCGCGCCGCGGCTTCGCGGCGTGCGCCGGCCATGACGGCCGGAGGGATCAGCCGCAGCGCCACCCACAGGCCGGCCGGAACGAGCAGCAGGTCGTCAAGTTGCCCCAGCACCGGAATGAAATCCGGAATCAGGTCAATGGGACTCAGGGCGTACGCCAGGACCAGGAGCGCCCAGGCGCGCGCGTACCAGGGGGTGCGCGGGTCGCGCGCCGCGAGACTCAGCGCCACGAGTTCCGCTTTCAGGCGCCGCGCGAAGGTCCGCAGGCGCGCGCCCAGGCCCGGCCGGGTCAAAACAGTGCTCCGCGCAGGTCGGTCACCCACTGCGCCACGCCGGGCACGGTCATGGCGCCGGCCAGCAGGCCGAACAGCAGCATGACCACGTACGTTCCGCTGAGCCACGGGCCTGGCGCGCTGCGGACCTCCGGGTCGGGTTTCGGCGTGAGCCACAGGTGCAGCACGACCAGCACCACCCCCCCGAACAGCAGCGCGCCGCCCGCCAGCGGCAGGCGCAGCGCCTCGTTCTTCAGGAGGTCGGAGGTCTGCGCCGTGCCGGTGGGCAGGCGTCCCGCCAGGAGCGAGCCCAGCGCGACGGCCAGCGTGTTGTTCAGCGCGTGAATCAGCACGCTGTTCCACAGGCTGCCGGTGTGCTGCACCACGCGCGCCAGCACGTACGCGAGCGGCAGGATGCCCACGATGCTGGCCGGCACGCCGTGCGCCAGCGCGAACACCAGGCTGCTGGTCAGGGCCGCGACCATGAAACCGGCGGCGCGCTCGTGGCCGCGCATCAGCAGGCCGCGGAAGGCGACTTCCTCGGCCAGGGGAATCAGGAGGCCGGCGGCCACCAGCAGCACCCACAGGTCCGCGCCGTGGCTCAGGAACTGCGGCACGGCGTCGGCGGAAGACGGCACGAGCATCACGAAGGCCAGCACGAAGGCCCGGGAGGACAGAAACGACAGGGCGAAGGCCGCCAGCGCGATGCCCAGGGACGGTGGCGTGCGCCACCTTGAATCCCGCAGCAGCGTGTCCATGCTGCGCCGGAACGCCGTGAAGCCCACCAGGACCACCACCGCGAACGCGGCCAGCAGGGACACGCCCAGCGGCGCGCCCGCGCTCGCCAACACGCCAGCCACCACGTTCTGAAGCGCCAGCAGCGTCAGCGCCGCCCGGTTGCCCGACACGGCCCGCACGCCATCCCGGGGCGGGGCGGAGTCGGCGGGCGGCACGTCAGGTGTCAGGCTCGGGGGCACAGTCATGCCCCCGAGCCTACCGCGCCCACCCTCGGCGGCGCCTCAACGGACCGTGGGGGTGCAGGCCGGGTTAAGCGGTCAGCACGCGGATGGCGCCGTCCAGGGCCTCATCATCAATCTGGTGGTGCAGCACGAAGCGCACGCTGTCCGGCCCCAGGGCGTTCGCCAGCACACCCTGCCCGGCCCACGCGGCGGCCCGGGCCGCCGCGTCGGGCACGGCCGCGTAGATGATGTTCGTCTGCACGGCCGCGAGGTCCACGGCGAAGCCTGCGTTGACCAGCGCCTCGGCCATCACCCGGGCCCGGCGGTGATCCTCGGCCAGCCGGGCAGGCCCCTCACGCAGCGCGATCAGCGCCGCGGCGGCCAGCACACCGGCCTGACGCATGCCGCCGCCCATCATCTTGCGGTAGCGGTGCGCGCGTTTCATGGCCTCGGCGCTGCCCACCAGCACGCTGCCCACCGGGGCCCCCAGGCCCTTGCTGAGGCACACGCTGACCGTGTCGAAGGACGCCGTGATCGCGCGCAGGTCCACGCCCAGCGCCACGGCGGCGTTCACCACGCGCGCGCCGTCCAGGTGAAAGGGCAGCCCTTCCTCGGTCGCCACGGCGCGAATGCCGGCCAGGACGTCCAGCGGAATCACCGTGCCGCCTGCTTTGTTGTGCGTGTTCTCCAGGCTGATCATGCCGGTCGGGGACTGGTGAATGCTGCGCCGGATGGCCGCGCGCACGCCTTCAGGCGTGGGGATGCCCAGCGGGGCGGGCACGAAGCGCGGAACCACGCCGCTGAAGGTGGCCATCATGCCCAGTTCCCACTCGTAGATGTGTGACCCTTCCGCGCAGATCACTTCCTCCCCGCGGCGGGTGTGCAGCGCGATGGCCACCTGGTTCGTCATGGTGCCCGACGGCATGAACAGCCCCGCTTCGTGCCCGGTCAGGCGCGCCACCTCGGCCTGAAGTTCGTTCACGGTGGGGTCCTCGCCGTACACGTCGTCCCCGACGGCGGCGCGGGCCATGGCCTCACGCATGGTGGGGGTGGGGGTGGTGACGGTATCGGAGCGCAGGTCGGCAATCACGGGCAGGGTCATGGGGTGGATGCTACGCCCGGCCCCCACGGTGAGGCGAGGGGCCGGGCTGCATTCGGGCCGGGGTGTCTCCCCTGCGCGGCCACCCCGGCCCGGGTGCGCGCCGGGACGCCCGGGGCCAAGGGCGACCCAGGCGTCCCGGGGGGGCCGTTCCCGGCGCGGGAACGGCACTGGTCCCCGCGCGTCTAGACCTGCATGAGTTCGGCCTGCCGTTCCTCGATGATTTTCCTGGCGAGGTGATCCGGAACGGGCTGGTACCCGTGCGTCCTGACGCTGAACGCGCCGCGGTCACCGGTCAGGGAGCGCAGGTCGGCGCTGTACGACTGAAGTTCAGCCTGCGGCACGAGGGCGGTAATGGTGATAACGGTCCCCTCAGGCTCCATGCCCTGCACGCGGGCACGCCGGGTCTGCAGGTCGCTGATGAGGTCACCGGTGAACGTGGCGGGGGCGCGGACCCTGAGTTGCATGACCGGCTCAAGCAGACCGGGTTTCGCGCCGTCCAGGGCGTTCTTCAGGGCCAGGCTGCCGGCGGTGCGGAACGCGATGTCGCTGCTGTCCACATCGTGGTAGCTGCCGTCCAGGACGGTCACGTGTACGTTCTGAAGGGGGTACCCGGCCAGGGTGCCCTTCTGCATGGCGTCCTGGATGCCTTTCTCGATGCTGGGCAGGTACTTGCCGGGAATGGCGCCGCCCACCACGGCGGAACGGAAACTGAAGCCTTCGCCCGGTTCGATGCGAATGCGGCAGTCGCCGTACTGGCCGTGCCCGCCACTCTGTTTCTTGTGTTTGCCCTGCGCTTCGGCGGGCGCGTGGATGGTTTCGCGGTACGGAATGCGGGGCGGGGTGGTGGTCACGGTGACCCCCAGGGCCGCGAGTTTCTCCACGGCAATGCCGAGGTGCATGTCGCCCATGCCAGACAGGAGTTGCTCGCCGGTCTGGGGTTCGCGGGCGTAGTGCAGGGTGGGGTCCTCCTCACGCAGGCGGGTCAGGGCGGCGCCGAGTTTGTCCTCGTCGGCGCGGGTGGCGGGGTGAATGGCGAGCGTGTGGGCGGGGTCGGGCAGCCACAGCGGGTCGTACGTGATCGGGTGCGCGGGATCCGCCAGGGTATCTCCGGCGTGCAGGTCCGGGTGCTTGGTGAGCACGCCGATACTGCCGGCGGGCAGTTCACTCACTTCGGTGAGGTCCTTGCCGTTGGGCACGTACAGGTGCATGACCCTCAGGTCGCCGTCCCGACTGGTGTTGCGCACGGTGTCGCCGGGCCGCAGGGTGCCGCTCCAGACGCGCAGGTACGCGATCTTGCCCACGAACGGGTCGATGGACACCCGCCAGACGCGGGCGCTGAAGGGCGCCTCCGGGGTGGGGTCGCGGGTCTGGCCGTCCACGCCGGTCAGGGGGCCGCGTTCGCGGGCGCTGCGCAGCCCCGACACCATCAGGTTCATCAGGGCGTCCACGCCCACGCCGGTCACGGCGCTGACCGGCACCACAGGGTAGAGCGTGCCGGCGTGCACGGCGCGGGCGAACGCCGCGGCCAGCACGTCTTCCTCGATGGTCTCCCCTTCCAGGTAGCGGGCCATGAGGTCGTCGTCGGTCTCGACGATCGCGTCCATGAGGGCCTCACGCGCCTCGCGCAGCGGAGCAGTCAGGGCCGGGGGAAGATCCTGCGGGGGGCTGGCCTCCCCGGTCAGGACGTTCACCACGCCGCAGAAGTCCGCGCCTTCCCCGATGGGCAGGAAGGCCGGCGCGACCGGGCCCCTGAGACTGGCGCGCAGATCCGCGAGCACAGCGTGGAAGTCGGCGCGGTCGCGGTCCATGCGGCTAACGGCGATCAGGCGCGGCATGCCGAAACGGTCGGCGGTCGCCCAGACGCGCTCAGTGCCCACCTCCACGCCGCCCACCGCGCTGACCACAATGATGGCGCTGTCGGCGGCGCGGATGCCGCCCCGGATTTCCCTCACGAAATCCGCGTAGCCGGGCGTGTCGAGCACGGTGATGTCGGTGCCCCGGTGCGTGAAGCGCAGCACGCCCGTCTGGATGCTGAATCCGTGGGCCTTCTCGGCGTCGGTGTGGTCGCTGTGGGTGGTGCCGTCCTCGACGCGGCCGGCACGTGAGATGGCCCCGCTGCGCAGCAGCAGGGCCTCACCGAGGGTGGTTTTACCGGCGCCGCTGTGGGCGGCGAGACTGACAATACGAACGGGCACTTGGGATCACCAGACCTTTCCTGGCAGGCACCAGGGGCAGGAGGGGAAGCCGGCGGACGCACGCAGGAACCGGGGACGATGTGGTGTCTGGAGTGTACACCTGACCCCGGCCGGGATGTTCCAGAGCCTGCAGACAAAGCGGGTGGGGTTGTCGCATACGCAGCTGTGCGATCCACCGTAGGCTGTGAGGTGATGATCGACGTTGTCGTCTCGTCCACTGACCGCGCGGCCCTGTGGTCCGCCCTGCCCACCCTCCCCATCACCTGGGACGCACTGCCCGAGGAGGGCGTGACGCTGCCTGACGGCACCCATCTCCGACACAGCGACGCGCCGGACGGCGAAGTTCGCCACCTGATGGTGACACTTCACGAGTCTGAGGATCTGGAAGAGCTGACCGACGGCCTTGGCGATTACACGGCGGAGGAACTGGCTGATCCTTACGCGGTCATCGAACAGTACTTTAAGAAGGCAGGAGAGCTGGTGCGGGACATGGTGGCCGAAGCGGCAGGTGTCCTGGGTGAGCCCGCCCAGGCCGAACCGGACGCCAGGGGAGTCAGCTGGCTGCTCCCGGACCGGACTATCTCGGTGGGGGTCACACAGGCGGACAAGAATGCGCCGATTGAGGTCTGCGTCTGGCTGCTGCCCCCAGGACATACGGCGGACAGCCTGGGGCTCTGAGGTACGCCCTGTGGAACCTGGAGCGCACAGGACATGGTCCGACGGATCGGCCCTGTGCGCCATGTCCTCCCAACAGTTCACACTCTTTGCCAGCACGCTCCAGCCTGCGCGGAGCATGACCCACACCTCTGTCCGCCGTCCATTCCGTTCCTGCTGGTGGTATGCGGCGCTGGCCGTTCTGCTGCTGGACCTGCCGGGGGCGGCGGCGCAGACGGCTGGGCTGCCGGCGGCATTCGCGGCGTGTCAGGAGGGCGCAGACGCCCCGGCGGCGCCGGCCCTGCCGGTGGCCGGACCACTGCCGGGTGGGGTGTCGGGCCGCGTGGCCTTCCAGGCGACGCTGTACGACCGGACGGGCGCGCCGCTCCGGGAGGTGACGCTGGGCGACGTGATGCCGCTGGCCAGTGCATTCAAGACCACCGTGGTCGCCGGGGCGCTGCGGGACGTGGACGCCGGGCGCCTGCGCCTGAGGCAGCTGTTCACCACCGCCGAGAACCGCAGCATGGAGGGGGTTGCGCCTGGGCAGAGCGCCCTCAGGAGTCTGCTGGAGCGCGCGATTCGCCCTGTTCGGCCGCACAGGTCCTGAACGCACACGCCCGCACCCTGACCTGAGTGGGTATCTGGACTGTCCGGGTGGGCAGAGCGTGGTGTACACCTCTGTGAATCACAAGAGCCGCACGCTGGACGGCGGGGGGATTGAAGGGCAGATCCGGCCGGTCCTGAACTGGGTGATCGGGAACGTGAACACCCTGAGCGCCGGGGTGGGGACGTCTGCCGGTCAGACCGTGCCGTATCCTGCCGGGCATGACGAACCCTGAGCCTAGCGGTCCGGACGCCGCCGCGGTGCTGGTCACGCCGGATGGGTCGCGCACGGCCCTGAATGCCCGGTTCGGGGAGGCGTACGGGTCACGGCACGGCGCGGCGGCGCAGGCCCGGCACGTGTTTCTGGAGGGCACCGGCACGCACGCGCACCCGGCGCCGCGGGTGCTGGAGGTGGGGTTCGGGGTGGGTGTGAATGCCCGCGCGACCCTGGCGGGTGCCGCGGCGCGCGGGGTGCCGCTGGCGTACCACGCTTTCGAGTTCGACCCGGCGCCGCGGGCGCTGCTGCGTGAGGTGGCGCGGGGAGGCGAGGGAGCAGAGCACCCGGCGTGGCTGGCTCTGCTGGAGGCGTGGCCGGAGGGCGGAGGGGGGCACGGGGAGCTTGAGGTCACGGCGGGCGGCGCGGTCCTGAGGGTTACGTTCGCTGACGTGCTCACGGCGTCCCTGCCGGACGGGTGGGCCACAGCGCTGTACCTGGATGGTTTCTCTCCGTCCCGCAATCCGGAAGTGTGGACGCCGGCGTTCACGGCGCGGCTGGCGCGGGCGCTTGCCGTGGGGGGGGTGCTGGGCACGTACAGCGCTGCGGGGCACGTGCGCCGGTCGCTGGCGGCCGCGGGGCTGCGTGTTGAGCGCCGCCCGGGTGCGCCCGGCAAGCGCGAGTGCCTGCGTGCCGTGCGGGAGGCCTGAGCGTGCATGCGGTCGTGATCGGCGCCGGAATCGCCGGGGCGTCGGTGGCGTACTTCCTGGCCCGTGCGGGCGCGCGGGTGACGGTGGTGGACGCGGGCGTGCACGCCGCGAGCAGCGTGCCGGGCGCCCTGGTGAACCCGGTGCGGGGGCAGTCGGGCGGCGTGGACCCGCGGGCGCTGACTGGCATGGCGTTCACGTGGGCGCTGCTGCGGGACCTGGCGGCGGCGGGGTTCGCTGTGCCACACGGGCAGGTGGGCGTGCTGCGTCCCGTGCCGGACGACCGGGCGCGGGCACGGTTCGAGCGGAACCTGCCGTCCGCGCTGGCGCATGCGTGGCTGGCGCCGGGGGACGCCCCGGCGCGGCTCTCGCCCGGCTGGGCGCACGTGCTGCACCTGCCGGAGGGCGGGTGGGTGGATGGCCCGGCGTTGACCAGGGCGCTGCTGGCCGCGTCGGGGGCGCGGGTGGTGCGGGGACGGGCGCTGGACTGGTCTGGGCGGGAGGTGCACCTGTCGCCCGCGCAGGGCGGCCTGGAGCACCTTCAGGCGGATGCGGTGGTGTTCTGCGGGGGCTCAGTGGGCGTCACGTGGCAGGCGCAGGGGGGGCGGGGCGGGGCGGGCGTGCACCGCATGGGCACCCTCCTGACCCTGGAGCGCCCGGTGACGCGCGTGCCGGTGAGTTTCGGGGCGTACCTCGCGCCGCACGGGAGTGGAGGGGTGCTGGGGGCGACGTTCGAGGCGCCGGCTGGGTCGTGGGCGCCGGAGGCGCTGCCGTTGGGGTCGCTGGCCTGGCTGCTGGGCAGGGGTGAAGCGCTGTCAGCGCTGGGGGGCGTGCGCGTGACGGGCCGCTGGACGGGGTCGCGGCTGTCGGGCCTGGAGTGCGGCGCTGAGGCGGGGCGGGGGTGGCGCCTGACGGGGCTGGGCAGCAAAGGGTTCCTGCTGGGGCCGTTGCTGGCGTCCGAACTGGCGGCGCGGGTTGTGGGGGAGGCGCAGGCCTGAAGGGGACGTGCACGCACACGGGGAAACGCTTCCACCCCGCGCTTCAGTGCGGGCGGCGTCACGCGGCGGGTAACGCGCGCAGCCGCCAGGAACCGTGATGACGCCACCAAAGCTGGATTAGACTGCACAGGTTATGGCGAACTACCGCATCTGCTTGATTGAAGGCGACGGCATCGGTCACGAGGTTATTCCCGCGACCCGCCGCGTCCTGGACGCCGCCGGCTTCGACGCCGAGTACGTCCACGCCGAGGCCGGCTACGAGTACTACCTCGATCATGGCACCAGCGTGCCCCAGGCCACCTACGACGCCGTCGAGAACACCCACGCCACGCTGTTCGGCGCGGCCACGAGCCCCAGCGGCGAGAAACCCGCCGGGTTCTTCGGCGCGATCCGTCACCTGCGCCAGAAGTACGGCCTGTACGCCAACGTCCGGCCCACCCGCACCCGCCCGGTGCCCGGCGCGTACGAGAACGTGGATCTCGTGATTGTCCGCGAGAATACCCAGGGCCTGTACGTCGAGCAGGAACGCCGCTACGGCGACACGGCCATTGCCGATACCGTCATCACCAAGGACGCCAGCGAACGCATCGGCCGTTTCGCCGCGGAACTGGCCATGAAGCGCGGCAAGCGCCTGACGGTGGTGCATAAGGCCAACGTGCTGCCCGTCACGCAGGGCCTGTTCCTGAACACCATCCTGGAGCACGCCAGAACGGTTGAGGGCCTGAACACCAGCACCATGATCGTGGACAACGCCGCCATGCAGCTGGTGCGCAACCCCCAGCAGTTCGATGTGATGGTCATGACCAACATGTTCGGCGACATTCTCTCTGACCTCGCGGCCGGTCTGGTCGGCGGGTTGGGCATTGCGGCGAGCGGCAACGTGGGCGACCGGTTCGGGATTTTCGAGAGCGTGCACGGCAGCGCGCCCGACATTGCCGGGCAGGGCGTGAGCAACCCCACGGCGACCATCCTGGCGGCCGTGCTGATGCTGGATCACATTGGGGACCACGAGACTGCGCGCCGCCTCGACAACGCGGTGAACAAGGTTCTGGTTGAGGGGCCCCGCACCCGGGACCTGGGTGGCACGGCCGGCACCGAGGAGTTCACGAACGCCGTGATCGCTGCGCTGGCGTAGGTGCGTCAGGTGCAGGGCGGCCCGGACACATCCTGTCCGGGCCGCTCTGCCGTCCGGAGTCCTGAGGGCAGGGCATGTGCGGGGCCACCCTTTTCCCTCTGTCCTTTCAAGTGGACTGAGTCAGAAGACGCTGAATGGTATTGCTTGGTAGTAAGATCCAACCGAACCAAGATCGTCATGACAACAAAAGGAGTTGACGCACATGACTATCAATGATCTCTTTCCATCGCTCAAAATTATCAACAAGTAAGCTTGATTCCACGTCTGTATTAGACAAATTCACCCACCACTCGGGTGGTCTGGAGTTGGCGTGCTGCTCAGCTCGACAACTGATACACCAAACCCAAAGGCCTGCTTTTTGTGGAGCATACTGCCGCCAAAACACGTGCAGCTCAGCCTCATTACATACTGGACAATTCATTGGCACATGCTGCGTGTTCCCCGCGCGTAACGCCTCGACACAATCCAACATCGCATACATCATTTCTAAGCCTTGCTTATTCCCGCCGAAGCTCGTCATCTTGATCCTCTACTTGGTAATCTATTTGGTCGTTACGCTGGGACTAATCATACCCTGGCAAAAACGTGCCACGCTCGCTAGGACCTCATCCGCTGACCTCGTCCAAACGAACGGTCTCGCAGCCTCATTCGTCGTGCCAATGAACGCTTCAATCGCTGCCTCGAGTTCGTCTCTACTCTGGAAGCTCCCGCGGCGCAAACGCCGCGTCGTCAGGATTGAGAACCAGCAGTCCACCAAGTTGAGCCAAGACGCACTCGTCGGTGTGAAATGCAGATGGTACCGAGGATGTGCCAGCAGCCAGTCCTGCACCACGTTGGTCTTGTGTGACGTAGTTGTCCAGGATCACATGCACCTCCAGGTCTTTGGGCACGTTAGCTTCGATGACATCGAGAAAGGACCGGAACTCCTGTGCACGGTGCCGTGCATAGCACTTCCCGATCACCTGTCCAACCTGAGCATTCAACGCTGCGAACAGCGTTGTGGTGCCATGCCGGACGTAATCATGCGCCCGCTTCTCCACTTGTCCAGGCTGCATCACGAAGACATGCCCGTTTCGCTCCAGCGCCTGAATCTGCGGCTTCTCGTCCACACACAACACAAGGGCCCGGTCTGGCGGTGACATGTACAGCCCCACGATGTCCCGAACTTTCTCGATGAACAAGGGATCTTTGGAGAGCTTGAAGGATTTACTGAGGTGAGGCCGCAGCCCGAACGCCCGCCAAATCCGGCTGATTGCACTCTGTGACATCCCGCTCGTGGCTGCCATCGTGCGGGTACTCCAATGCGTCGCACCTTCAGGTAAGGACTCTAGGGTCAACCGGATGAGGCGTTCGACGTCCTGGTCCTGAATGCTTCGCGGCGTGCCGCTCTTCGGCGCGTCACTCAGGCCCTCGATACGGTTTGCGATGAAGCGTTTGCGCCAGGTGTGTACAGTGACCCGGCACAGTCCGACCTGCCGGCCAATCTCAGTCAGGGGCAGCTTTGGATGCTCGGCGCTGAGTAGGATCAGTTGCGCTCGGGTCGCCAGGCCACGCGGGGTTTTACGCCTGCGAGCGAGTTCTGTCAGCAGAACTCGCTCTTCCTCGGTGAGCACAACGACGGCGGAAGTCGGACCGCGACGCATACAGCACCTCCACCTTCAGTGTGCGCCTGCATGCCAGCAAATACCATTCAGCGTCTTCTGACTCAGTCCACTAGAGTTTCACGATCATCTTGCCGGTGTTCTGGCCCTGCAGCAGCCCCATGAAGGCCGCGGGCGCCTGATCGATGCCTTCGACGATCGTTTCGTCGAACTTCAGCTGCCCACTGGCGATCCAGCTGCCGACTTCCTGCGCGAAGGTGTCGAACAGATCGTAATGAGGCGTGACGAGAAAACCGCGCAGGGTCAGCTGCTTGCCGATCATCTGCGCGAGATTGCGGGGGGCGGGCGTGGGCTCGGTGGCGTTGTACTGGCTGATCATGCCGCAGATGGCCGCGCGCCCGCCGACGCGCATGCTGCTGATGGCAGCTTCCAGGTGGTCACCGCCGACATTGTCGAAATACACGTCGATGCCGTCGGGCGCCGCGGCCCGCAGCTGCGTGGTGATCTGCCCTTCCTTGTAATTGAAGGCCGCGTCAAAGCCGAGGTCGTTGGTGAGGTGGCGCACCTTGTCGGGACTGCCGGCGCTGCCGATCACGCGGCCGGCTCCTTTCAGTCGGGCGATCTGGCCGACGGCGCTGCCCACGGCGCCCGCGGCGCCGGAGACGAACACCACGTCGCCGGGCCGGAATTCGGCGGTGCGCAGCAGGCCGGCGTACGCGGTGAGGCCGGGCATGCCCAGGATGCCGAGGTACGCGCTGAGGGGCACGCCCGGCTGGTCGGGCAGCACTTTCAGGCGGCGGGGGTCGAGGTTGGCGTGGGTGCGCCAGCCCTGGTCGTGCAGGACGTGCGCGCCGGTGGGAACAAGCGGGTCGGCGCTGTGGGTGACGACACCGATGGCGCCGCCGGTCATGGTCTGGCCGAGAGCGAAGGGCGGGGCGTAGCTCCTGACGTCGTTCATGCGGCCGCGCATGTACGGGTCGACGGTGAGGTACAGGTTGCGGACCTGCACCTGCCCGGGGCCGGGTTCGGGAAGAGGGACGTCCACGGTGCTGAAGTCGCTGGGGATGGGGGTGCCGGTAGGGCGGGCGGCGAGCTGAATTTCGCGTGAGGTGGTCATGCGGGTCACTGTGCGCCGTGAAGGTTGGGGGCTTCGGTAAGGGGAGTGACGTTCGGGGTGCGGCAGGCTTGTGCCGGGTCGGCCGGACTGCTAATATTTCGGTAGTTGCCTAATTAGCCAAATAAGGCAGGAGGAGCCGTATGCACCCACAGCCTCACCGCCATGAATGACATCTTCAAAGCCCTGGCCGACCCCACCCGCCGCGAAATTCTGGCGGTGCTCCGCGACGGCGAGCAGACCGCCGGCCAGCTCGCTGACCGTTTCCCACTTAGTAAAAGCACCCTCAGCGGCCACTTCAGCGTCCTGAAAGCCGCCGACCTGATTGTCAGCGAGAAGCGCGGCACCACCATCACCTACCGCCTGAACACCACCGTCTTCCAGGACGCCCTCGCGCACCTGCTGCACCTGTTCGGCCCCCACGCCGCCCCCACCCCCCTCAAGGAGAACTGACCATGCGCCCACTCCTGACCTTCTCCCCTTTCCTGCTCAGCTTCGCCCTGGCCGCCTGGGCCCTGCCCCACCAGCCCGGCCGCATGCCCACCCACTGGGGCGTCAGCGGCCAGCCGGACCGCTGGGGCAGCCCCGCCGAAGCCCTGTTCCTGCTGCCCGCCCTGCTGCTTGGCGCCGCGCTGCTCATGCAGGTCGTGCGGCACACCACCGACCGCGGCAACGCCGGCCTGCTGAACAACGCCACCCTGGGCCTGGGCCTGCTCGCCCTCCTGGAAACCACCAGCCTGATTCTCGGCTGGGACACCATCCGCACGGTCCTGGTGGGCCTCGGGCTGCTGTTCATGCTGCTGGGCAACGTGATGGGGCGCACGCAACCCAGCAAGTTCGTGGGTCTGCGTACCCCCTGGGTGTACCTCAGCCGCCGCGCGTGGCACGCCTCGCAGCGGCGAAGCGGCGTGTGGTTCTTCAGCCTGGGCGGCCTGCTGCTGCTTGCCGGCCTGCTGCTCCCGGCCGCCTTCCTGAGTCCCTGGGTGGCCCCGGTGGCGCTGCTGGGCGGCGTGCTCGGCATGGTGGCGTACCTGACCTGGGCGTCCTGGCACGACTGGAAAACAGACCCCGACCCCCAGCCCGTCCAGCTGCGCTGACCGGGCAGCGGGAGGCCAGGACCGATGGGGTCCTGGCCTCCCGCGTGCACGCTGCGTCGATCAGGCGTCCAGCGCCGCCTCGAAGTCACCCAGCAGGTCTCCGATGTCCTCAATGCCGATACTCAGGCGCAGCAGGTTCGGCGTGATGCCCAGGCGCCGCCGCTCGCCCTCCGGCAGCGGCCGGTGCGACGTGCCCCAAGGCCAGGAGATCGTGGTTACCACGTCCGCCAGGGACGGCGCCAGCGGAATCCGTCCCGCCAGGGCCTTCACGAAGCGGGGCGCGTCCTCAATATCCGCGCTGAGCATGCCCCCAAACCCCTGGGGGTAGAGATCCATCGCCAGGTGAAACTGCGGGTGGTCGCTCAGGCCCGGGTGGTACACGGCCTTCACCCGCGGGTGATTCACCAGCACGTCCGCCACGGCCTGCGCGTTGCCGCTGTGGGCGCGCATGCGCAGGCCCAGCGTCTTCAGGCCCTGCATGGTCATCCACGCGTCGAAGGCACTGATGGTGCCGCCCAGGCGCAGCAGCCGCGTGCGGGCCAGGGCGATCAGGTCCGCGCGTCCGCACGCCACCCCGCCGAACGCCGTGCTGTGCCCGCTCAGGTACTTGCTGACCGAGTGCGTCACCAGATCCGCGCCGTGCTCGGCCGGGCGGAACACGGCGGGACTGGCAAAGGTGTTGTCCACGCTCAGCAGTGCGCCGCGGGCGTGCGCCAGTGCCGCCAGGGCCGGCACGTCCGGCACAGTCATCAGGGGGTTCGTGAGGCTCTCCACGTGCACCACGCGGGTGTTCGCGCGGAACGCTCCTTCCACCTCGTTCAGGTCGCAGGCGTCCACGAACGACACCTCAATGCCCAGGCGCGGGAATTCCTCCGCCAGCAGGGCGTACGTCACGCCGTACACGCGGGCGTCCGTGATCACATGATCCCCGGCCTTCAGCACGCCGAGCAGCGCCGCGCTGATCGCCGCCATGCCGCTGCCCGCCACCAGCGCCGCCTCGGTGCCCTCCAGGGTCGCCAGGGCGCGTTCCAGCGTCGCGGCGTTCGGTGTGCCGTTGCGGTAGTAGAACGCCGCCGGTTCCGTGCCCGCCATCGCGCGGTCCAGGTCGTCCAGGTCCTCGAAGGCGTACACCGTGCTCTGGTAGATGGGTTCCACCAGGGGCGCGCTTCGGTTCGGGCGGGCCTCCTCCCCGGCGCGGGCCGCCAGGGTGGTCAGGTCGTAGGAGGGGGCAGGCTTCGGGTCACTCACGCCCGCATTGTACGGACCCAGATCCGGCAGGCGCGCGGCGCGGGTCAGGCGAATGCGCTCCGCCACCCTCACAACGTCAGACAGACGCCGCTGCCCCGCGCCGGGCACGCGGCCACTGAACCTGAAGCGTGCACGCCCCGGACTTACCCGTTGCCCGCCCAGAGGCCCTGGCGTTTCAGGGCGGCCACCAGGAGCCCTTCGCGTGTCTCCATGCCGCCGCCCTGACCGAAGTAGGCGTTCAGGAGGCGCGCCCAGTCGCCGGGCTGCCCGCCGCGGGAGGCGATGGGGTTCATGACCTCCGTCGCGTGGCGGAGCTCCTCGTCGGTGCCGTCGCGGTACTCGTCGGTGTGAATCACCAGGGGGCGCGGCACGCGCGGGCGGTACGGGGCGTTCTCGGCGGGGCGGCCGATGGTGAGGGCCGCGAAGGGCAGCACGCCCTGCGGGAGCTTCAGCGCGTCCAGGATGCCGTCCAGTCCGTTGAGCACCCCGCCAATCCAGCAGCCCTGGTACCCCAGCATCTCCGCGGCGGTCAGGAGGTTCGTGCCGGCCATCACGGCGTCCCCGATCCCGAAGTGCACGGCAATGGCCGGCCAGTGCCCGCTCTGGCGTCCGCTGACCTGCAGGACCCGCCGCACGCGGCGCACGTCGGCGCACACCACGAACGCCTCACTGGCGGTGGCGATGTGGGCGTTCGTGGTGAGCTCCGCCACGCGGGCGCGCAGGTCCGGGCGGGTCAGGCGGATCAGGGAGTACAGCTGCGCGGTGGCGTCGGTGGGCGCGCGCTGCGCGGCGTGCAGAACGGCGTCCAGGTGATCGTCAGGCAGCGGCAGCGGCGAGCCGTCCGCCTGCGTGTCGTACAGGCGGACGGTGCGGTGGGCGTCGTAGAAGGCTTTGACCTGATCGGGCGTACGGTGGCGGGCGTCCGTCATGCCGCGCAGGATACGCCGCCGCTAGTGGCTGCCCTGCCACGCGAGCAGGAACGTCAGGACGGCGCCGGCGCCCATGACGCTCAGCGCCTGCACGCGCGTTCGCCTGAGGTACAGCAGGATACCCAGCCCCGTGACTGAGATCAGGCCGAGGAACACGCCGCTCAGGTCAATCACCCACTTCCAGGCGGGGCTGGCGTCCCGCCCCTTGTGCAGGTCGTTCATGACGGCCACAGCGCCCTGTTCGAGGATGGTCGTCGTGTACCGGCCGGTCTGCACGTCAATGACGGTGTCGGCGCTGTACCCGGGGGCCAGGAACGCAATGTCGGCCTCCTGGCTGTCCGCACGCGGGTCACTGGCGCGGCCCCTGAGCCCCTGCTGGGCGCGCAGTTCCTCGGCAACGGTCAGCCAGTCCGGCTGCCCGTTCTTCAACCAGCCGCCCGGGAGGGTGCCGGTGACGGTGCGGGTCACGTCCGTCGTGCCGAACACCCAGTCCGGGTGGTTCAGGGTGATGCCGGTCAGGGCGAAGAACAGCACGGCCAGCAGGCTGATCATGCTGGTGTACGTGTGCAGCCAGCGCAACCAGACATTCGTGCGGGCCTTCAGGCTGCGCCGGGGCGCAGGCCGCCCGAACGCCCTGGCCGGCTCGACGTCAGCCGGCGGGGCCTCAGGCCTTGCCGAGCGTGACACGGACCGCCTCGATGTCGTTGTTGCTGCCGAGCGTCCTGTTAAACGCGGCGGCGCCCACCGTGATCTTCTCCCGCACCAGGGAGTACGGGCCGTGTTCGCGGGCTGTTTCCACGCACACGTAGTACGCACCCTGCGGGGCCAGGGCGCCCTTGTCCGTCCGGCCGTCCCAGGCCACGGCGTACGTGCCGGGGTTGCGTGTGGCGCTGCTGACGGTGGTCAGGAGGCTGCTGTTGCCGCGGGACCAGCGGCGCAGCTCGGACAGCCAGCGGGGGTTCATGCGGCTCTGCTGCGTCCAGACGGTCAGGTTCCGGACGGCCGTCCCGGCCTCGTCCTCGATCCAGACGGCCACGTACGGGCGCTTGACCCGGCCCGACGCCCGGGTCGCCACCGTGAACGTGATGTCCAGGGCCATGCCGCCCGGCCAGGCTTTGGGCTGCGCCGTCGTGGCAGCCAGGGCGGGGTTCAGGCAGGTGGCGCTCAGGGCAGCGGCGGCCAGGCCGAGGCGGTGAAGAATGGTGCGGCGCGTGTGGGTCATGGAAGTCTCCTCCCAGTCAGGGTGGCGCTGCGGAGTTAGCGGGCTGTTAACGGCCCTCCGGGGCGCACAGGCAGGCGCAGGCGACGCGGGCCGTGCGGTGAGGCGGGCTGGCCCCGCCAGCCTGCACTCGCGTGCAGCGCGCCGCCGGCCGTGATGATCAGGGCCTCGCAGCCGGGCAGGTGACCCAGAACCTGCAGGCCGGTGTGGACCTCCAGCACACTCAGGATGGTGGCCAGGGCGTCCGCCGTGGCGCAGTCGGGCGCAGTGACTGTGACACCCGGCGCGGCCTGCACGGGCTGCCCGGTGCGCGGATCGATGACATGCGAGTACCAGTGCTCGCCCACCTGATAGCCGCGGTGCGCCTGGCCGCTGGTGGCCAGCGCGCCGCGCCGGACCTGCACGCGTGCCAGGGGCGGCGCGTCGTCGCGGGGGGTGCGGGGGTCGGCGATGTTCACCGTGACCCTGGCGGGGCCCACCACGCGCAGGTCCCCCCCGGCATTGACGAGGACGGAACGCACGCCCGGGCAGCGGGACGCGACGCACGCGGCGCGGTCCACGATGTGGCCCTTGGCCAGGGCGTTCAGGCTCAGAGGGCCGCTGGCGTGCAGGGTGGCGCTGCCATCCCGGTGCAGCGTCCAGGGTGCGTCGCGCAGGGCGCTCACCTGCCGTGCGAGGACCTGGGGGGCGGGCCGCTGCCCGGTCCGGGCGGCCTGCGCCCAGAGCTGCCCGAGCGTGTCGGCCCCCGGGTGGAACGCGCCGCCGCTGTACACGCGCCAGTGATCGGCAAGCTGCAGGACGTGCAGCAGGTCCAGGCTCAGCGGCACGTGCGTGTCGCCGCGCCGCGCCTGCCAGCGGCGCAGTTCACTGCCGGGATCAAAGCGGTTGAGGACCAGGGTCAGCCGGTCAATTTCGCTCAGGGCGGCGTGCTCGGCCTGTTCCGCCTGCGCGCGTGTGCCGGCCACGATCTGCACCTCCACCTCGGTTCCCAGCAGGTGTTCGTAGGTGCTGTGCAGCCGGTGCGGCGCACGCATGACGTTCAGCAGGGTGGTCAGGGTCACGTCCGGCATTGTGCGACTGTCCGGCTGGCGCTGCGTTAAGACCCTGGGGGGCGTGGTCTCCAGGGCTCAGCGGTGGCCGGGGGGCCGTTACGGTGCGGGCTGACGGCTGGCCACGTTGAAGATCAGGGCGATCAGCAGCAGGTCCAGCGCCCAGCTGGCCGGGCGGCGCAGGCGCGGATCGTGCCGGGCACGCAGCACCTGGACGCCCAGGCGCAGCAGCAGCAGCCCCCCCACCAGCGCCGGGCTGGGGGCGGGTGCGCCGGTCAGCAGGGGCCACAGCAGCAGCCCGGCCAGGGCGGCCAGCAGCACGAGGCTCACGGCGGTCAGGGCGTCCGGCGCGGGGCGCCGGGAAGGCGTCGGGTCACTCACTCGGGGCATTAAAGCACGCGGGCTCCGTACGCCCGCGTGCCGGGGCGTCCGCGTGCTACTCGGCGGGCGTGAGCACCAGCACGCTGTTCGGCGCGAGGTTCAGGCGCAGGTGGTGCGTCTGCCCGTGCCACCCTTCATCCCGGGCGTTCAGGTCGGGCTGCTGCGTGCCGAACCCGCCGTACTCCCCGTCGTCCGTGCAGAGCAGCACGCGGTACGCCCCGCCCTGCGGCACACCGACCGGGTACAGGTCGCGGTACACAGGGGTGAGGTTGGCGACCACCACGCTCCACGCGCCGCCCTGGGGGTCGCGGCGCAGGAACGCGTACACGCTGTTGTCGACGTCGTCGGCGCTGAGCCACTGCAGGCCTTCGTCCTTCGTGTCGGCCACGTGCCAGTCGGGACGGGTGCGGTACAGGCCGTTCAGGCGCCGCAGGAGGTTCATGACGCCCCGGTGGTCCGGGTGGTCGGCGAGGTGCCACGGAAGGCCCGCGTCGTGGTCCCATTCGGTGGGCTGCGCGAACTCCTGCCCCATGAACAGCAGTTTCTTGCCGGGCGTGGTCCACATCAGGGCCAGGAAGGCGCGGTAGCCGGCGCGCTGCGCGTACCAGTCGCCGGGCATCTTCATGACCATGCTCTTTTTCAGGTGCACGACCTCGTCGTGACTGATGGCCAGGATGTAATTCTCGCTGGTGCGGTACGCGTTGAAGAACGTCAGTGCGTGGTGGTGGTACTTGCGCCACAGCGGGTCCTCCTCGAAGTACCGCAGCGTGTCGTTCATCCAGCCCATCGCCCATTTGTAGTCAAAGCCGAGCCCGAAGGGACTGGGGGTGGTGACACCCGCGAAGGAGGTGCTTTCCTCCGCGATGATCATGCACCCGGGCGCCATGTGGTGCACGACCTCGTTCAGGCGCTTGAGGAACGCGATGGCTTCAAGGTTCTCGCGGCCACCGTGGATGTTCGGCACCCACTCGGTGCGGGAGAAGTCGAGGTACAGCATGCTCGCCACGGCGTCCACGCGCAGGCCGTCCACATGGTAGTCCTGCAGCCACTTCAGGGCCGAGCCGATCAGGAACATGACGACCTCGTTGCGGCCGTAATCGAAGATGTAGGTGTTCCAGTCCTGGTGGAAGCCCCTGCGGGGGTCGGCGTACTCGAACAGGGGGGTGCCGTCAAAGTGCGCCAGACCGGCACTGTCGGTCGGGAAGTGCCCGGGCACCCAGTCGAGGATCACGCCGATGCCCAGGGCGTGCAGGTGGTTCACGAGGTACTTGAAGTCCTCGGGGCTGCCCATGCGGCTCGTGGGGGCGTAGTAGCCGGTCACCTGGTAACCCCACGACCCGTCGAAGGGGTGCTCCATGACGCCCATGAGTTCCACGTGCGTGTACCCCATGTACTGCAGGTATTCGCCGAGGCGGTGCGCGAGGTCGCGGTAGTTCAGGAACCAGCCGTCGTCCCGGCGGGCCCAGGAGGGCAGGTGCACCTCGTAGATGCTGACGGGACGATCCAGGCCGGGCGTGCGGGCCTGGAGCCACGCGTCGTCCGTCCACTGGAACGGCTGGTTCCAGACGATGCTGGCCGTGGCGGGCCGCACCTCGAAGAACGTGCCGTAGGGGTCCATCTTGTCTTCGGACCGGCCGTCGGCGGCGGTCACGCGGAACTTGTAGCGCTGCCCGTGCCGGGCGGACGGCACGAACACGCCCCAGAACCCGAAATCCAGGCGCTGCATGGGGTTGTCGAACCCGTTGTAGCCATTGAAATCGCCCACCACGCTCACGTGGTGCGCGTTGGGTGCCCACACGCCGAACCGCACGCCCTCCACGCCGTTCTCGGTGACGGGGTGCGCGCCCAGCAGGTGATCGGGGCGAACCAGGTCGGCCGTGACGAGCTTCTGCAGGTGCCCATGGTCAAGCGGAAGCGGTTCAATCATGAAGATCAGTCTAGCGGGGGGCTCCTGAACCCGCTGACAGCACGGCTGAACATGAAGGAAACGCTCAGGCGGCCGGGCCAGGCCTCCTGGCCGGCCGCTCTCGCGCGGGAAGCACTCAGGAACGGTACGCAGGCGCGCCGCCTATGGCGGGCCGCCCCCTCGCACGTGAGGGTCAGACCTTGACGATCCAGCCTTCGGGGGCGGGCCGGTCACCGTACTGAATTCCGACCAGTTCGTCGTACAGGCGCCGGGTGACCGGGCCGGCCTCGGTTTCACTGTGGAAGACGTGGAAGTGCTCGCCGTGCTGAATGCCGCCGATGGGCGTGATGACGGCGGCCGTGCCGCACGCGCCGGCTTCGGCGTACTCGTCGAGCCGGTTGATGTACACGTCACCTTCGACGACGTTCAGGCCCAGGCGGTGCTGGGCGAGCCACAGCAGGCTGTACTTGGTGATGCTGGGCAGGATGCTGGGGGACTGGGGGGTCACGAAGGTCTGGCCGTCTTTCGTGATGGCGAAGAGGTTGGCGGCACCCACCTCCTCGATTTTCGTGTGGGTGGCCGGGTCGAGGTAGATCGCGTCGGCGAAGTGCCGTTCCTTGGCCTCGTGCCCGGGCAGCAGGCTCGCGGCGTAGTTCCCGCCGACCTTGGCGGCGCCGGTGCCGGAAGGTGCCGCCCGGTCGTAGGGGCTGGTGATGAAGTTGTGCGGGGTCAGGCCGCCCTTGAAGTACGCGCCGACCGGAATGCAGAACACGCCGAACAGGAACTCGGGGGCGCTGCGCACGCCGATGTTGTCGCCTACGCCGATCACGTAGGGCCGCAGGTACAGGGCGCCGCCGCTGCCGTAGGGGGGCAACCAGCGCTCGTTGGCTTTCACGACCTGCCGGCACGCGTCGATGAACTGCTCGGTGCTCACCTCGGGCATCAGGATGCGGCGGCAGCTGGCCTGCATGCGCGCGGCGTTCTGGTCCGGGCGGAACAGGTTGATGCTGCCGTCCGCGGCGCGGTAGGCCTTGAGGCCCTCGAAGCACTGCTGGCCGTAGTGCAGCGCGGTGCTGCCTTCGCTGATGTGCAGGACGTTGTCGAGGGTGAGGGTGCCGCTGTCCCAGGCGCCGTCGCGCCAGTGCGACAGGTAGCGTTCGTCGGTGCGGAGGTAACTGAAGCCCAGGGTGCTCCAGTCGAGGTCCACGGGGGGGCGGGCGGTCTGCGTGGTCATGCCGCCTATTGTCGCTCAGCGGGGCGGCGGGGGTCCAATCGGCCCAGACAGGGGCTCGGGTGCGCCGCCCGGCCGGTCGCTCAGCCGCTGAGAACGTGCCGGCGGAAGCGCTCCAGGATGGCGAGGCCCACCGCGCCGCTTTTTTCCGGGTGGAACTGCGTGGCGTGCAGGTTGCCCTGGCTGAATGCCGCCCAGAAGGGCACGCCGTACTCGGTGAGGGCGCCCGCGTCGACGTCCACCGTGATGGGCACGTAGTAGGAGTGCACAAAGTACGCGTAGGCGGGGCAGGCGAGGTCGCGCAGCAGGGGGCTGTCACCGACCTTGTCCAGGCTGTTCCAGCCCATCTGCGGCACCTTGCGTTCCGGAACACTCTCGAAACGGCGGACCACGCCGGGAATCAGGCCCAGGCCGGGGACGCCGGGCGCCTCCTCGCTGCCGTCGAGGAGCATCTGCATGCCCACGCAGATGCCCAGGATGGGGGTGCCGCCGTGAGCGGCGTCCAGGACGGGGCGGCGGAAACCGCTCTCATCGAAGGCGTCCATCACCTGGCGGAAATGGCCCTGTCCGGGCACGACGATGGCGGGTGAGCCGGGCACGTCGGCGGGGTCATTGCTGACGCGGACCTGCATGCCGGCGCGTTCCAGGGCCCGCACAGCGCTGCGGACGTTCCCGGCGCCGTAGTCGAGCAGCAGCACGGCGGGGGCCGCGGTCACAGGCTCCCCTTGGTGCTGGGCATGCTCTGGGAGGTGACCTGCACGGCGTCGTGCAGGGCGCGGGCCAGCGCCTTGATGATCGCCTCGATGACGTGGTGGGCTTCGCGGCCGGCGAGCAGGCGCACGTGCAGGGTGATGCCGGCGTGGTTGCTCAGGCCGCGCAGGAATTCACGCAGGTGGTAGTGGGTCATGCCGCCCGCGTCGCCCCAGACGTTCAGGGTTTCGGGTTCAAAGGCGAGGTGGGCGCGGCCGGAGAGGTCGACCACGACGTGCGCGAGCGTTTCGTCCATGGGAACGAAGGCGCTGCCGTACCGTTCAATGCCTTTGCGGTCGCCGAGCGCCTGGGTGAGGGCCTGACCGAGGGTGATGCCGACGTCCTCGACGAGGTGGTGCGGTTCGATGTGCAGGTCGCCGGTCGCGCGGATGTTCAGGCCGATGCGGGCGTGGCGGGCCAGAGCGTCGAGCATGTGGTCGAGGAAGCCGTGGCCGGTGCTGGGGGGCTCGTAGGTGGTGGTGTCGAGGTCGAGCTGAACGGTGATGTCCGTTTCGCTGGTCGTTCGGGTGACGGTGGCCGTGCGGCTCATGTGCTGCATGGTAGTGGGCGGGCGCGGCGGGGAGTGTGCGCTTGTCTGTGGGGTTGGGGGGGTGCCCAGTAGTCCGGACGGCGGGTCATTCTGTCTTGACCGTAATACCGTTCTGTTATAAACTAAATATATGAAACTGAGCGATGTTCAGAAACGACTCCAGGCCCCGTTTCCCGCTCATATGGTCGCGTGGAAACCCGGCGTGATCACCAAGGACCGCAAACGCGCCATGATGCTCGCCCACATTGACGCCCGCGCCGTTCAGGACCGTCTGGACGCCATCTGCCCCGACGGCTGGACCTTCGAGATTGAGGTGATTCCCGGCACCCGCCAGCCCACCGTCAAGGGCCGCCTGACCGTCCTGGGCGTCACCCGTGAGGACATCGGCGAGGCGCCCGAAGGGGACCTCGGGACGCTGAAAGCCGCTTCCAGCGACGCCCTGAAACGCTGCGCGGTGCACTTTGGCATCGGCCGCTACCTGTACGACCTGCCCAAAGTCTGGGCCGACTGGGACGACGCAAAGCGCCAGCCGGTGCAGACACCCGAGTTGCCCGACTGGGCCCGCCCCGACCACGAGCGCACCCCTGGCGGCGCGCACCTGATGCAGGCCATGGAGCAGCTGCGCTACGAGCTGCCCGAGGACCTTGACCTGCAGCGCGAGGTGTACAAGCACCTGAAAGCGGCGCTGGGCAGTCTGCACCCCACGCCGGGCGCCCCACACGCCGGGCGCGCCGCGTGATCTGGCGCGGCCGCGACCCGGAGAACCGCACGCCTGGCAGCAGCCAGCTGCTGGGCGTCACCCTGGGCCTGCTGTTGCTGATGCTCCTGGGCGGCACCCTGGCACGACTGCTGTAACAGTCCGCGTGAACGGCCTGGAGCCCCGGTGAGCCCTGGGGCTTCAGGTTTTTCGTGCAGGGCCTCCATGTGTTACCACTCTGGTACGCACAGTTCACCCAGCCTTCAGGCTTACGCTTTGCCCATGACCTGGAACCCCGACCAGTACCACCTCTACCGTGAGGCCCGCAGCGCCCCCGTCCACGATCTGCACGCCCTGATCCCCGACCAGCCCTACCGCCGCGTCATCGACCTGGGCTGCGGGACCGGCGAGCACACCCTGACCCTCGCCCGCCGCCACCCGGACGCCCAGGTGACCGGCCTGGACCGCAGCCCCGAAATGCTGGAACGTGCCCGCACCCTGCACGCCCCCAACCTGCACTTCACACCCGGGGACCTGAGCGAACTGAACGGCAGCTTCGACCTGATTCACGCGAACGCCTCGCTGCAGTGGGTTCCGGACCACCCCGCCCTGCTGAGGCGCCTGTGGGCCCACCTGAACCCCGGTGGAGTGCTGGCCGTGCAGGTGCCCGCCAACCACGACCACCCCAGCCACCGGCTGCTCACTGACACCGCCCTGGACTTCGAGACGGAACTCGGCGGGTACGCCCGCTTCGGCACGGCGCACGGGGCGTCCCCGGTGCTGAGTGCCGCGGCGTACGCTGAACACCTTGACGCCCTGGGGGCCACCGACATCACCGCGCTGAGCAAGGTGTACCCGGTGGTGCTGCGCGGCGCCGAAGGCCTGATCGAATGGACCAGGGGGACTGCCCTCGTGCCGTACCTGTCGCGCCTGGACGCAGCGGACGCTGAGCGCTTCGTGCAGGCGTACCGCACGCGCCTTCAGGGGGCATTTCCCGGTGAGCGGCTGTACTACGCCTTCACGCGCACGCTGTTCGTGGCCCGCCGCCCCGGGTAATCACTCACTTCAGGAAGTCCTGCGGGTCCAGGTCCCGCTGGGCCATCTGTGGGGTCATCAGCATCAGGATGTGCGCAGGGCGGCCCTGCCTGTCCTTCACGTGTCCATCAGGTACAACCCCTTGAACATGCCGTCTGCCAGCTGGTACAGATTCGCGCTCTGTCCGTCCCTGGACCGGGCCGCCTTCAGGAACGCCAGGTTGCGCGCGCCTACGAACTCACCGGCCTTTCCGTCCGGGTTGACCAGCATCAGCGCCCAGTGGTTCGTGCTGACCTTCGGCGTGTAGATGAACATCAGCGCGTCGGCGGGCACGCCCGGCGGCCGGGCCCACAGGCGCATCACGAGTTCCCCCATGACGTTCGTCTCCATCTGCGCAGGCACCTTCACCTGGCCCGAGACGAGGCCCCACACGGTTTTCGAGTAATCGGCCGCGCCCGCCACCCCGGACAGCGCACAGAGGGTGATCAGGGACGCAGGGGCAGACGGGCGCGGCAGCATACCTGCAGCATTCCAGACGCACCACTCTGCCGCTGCCTCACCTGCCCGGTCACCGCCGGGGAGGCCGCCCCTACTCCCCGCGTTTCTTTGTGCCCTTCATCGGGGCGTGCGACCAGGGATCGTCGGGCCACGGGTGTTTCGGGTAGCGGCCACGCAGATCCCGGCGCACCTCGAAGTACGAGGAGTTCCAGAACGACCGCAGATCCTGCGTGACCTGCACCGGTCGTCCGGCCGGCGAAAGCAGGTGCAGCAGCACCGGAGTGCGCCCCCCGTTCACCGCCGGCGTTTCGGCCAGCCCGAACAGTTCCTGCAGCTTCACCGCCAGCACCGGCGCCTCGCCCGGGCGGTACGAGAGGCGCACGCGAGTGCCGGTCGGCACGGTCACGTGCGTGGGCGCCAGCTCGTCCAGCCGCGCGGGCAGCGGCCACGGCAGCCGCGCCTGCAGGGCCGGCAGCAGGTTCACGCGGCCCAGTTCGTCGCGGGAGCGCACGCTGCCCAGGTGCGGGCCCAGCCACTCCTCCAGCGTGCCGAGCAGCCCGGCGTCACTGAGGTCCGGCCAGTCCGCTTCGTCCGGCCGCCACGCCCGCACCGACTCCACCCGGTCGCGCAGCGCCTGCGCCTCGGGACTGAAGGTCAGAAGGTGCAGGCCCTCCTCACGCAGCGCGCCGGCCAGGGCGCTCACGCGCGCCCCGGCCGGCAGGTCCCGCAGCGGGCGCGTCTCCAGCACCAGCGCCCCGAAGCGCCGCTCACGCTGCGCGATGAGCGTGCCGGTGCGGGCGTCCCAGCGGACCACGTCAGCCCACGCGGCCCCGGCGTCCAGCACGGCCGGGTCGAGCGGCGCAGCCAGGAAGATGCGCCCTTCGGCCTGCGCGGCGTCCAGGTGCGCCACCGCCAGCGCCCGCGCGCCGACCAGGGCGTCCCCTTCAGGCAGCGCGGCGCCCTGCCCGCCGGCCAGCAGGAAGCGGCCGCGGCCCAGGCCGGTGGCGACCTCCCGGGCCAGCGCCGCACGTTCCGGGTACGCGCGGGCCACCAGGGCGCCCACCGCCAGGCCGTCGGGGGGGCTGTCATCCGGACGGACCTTCAGCAGGGTCCGCCACTGCCGCGCGAGGCGCTCCACACGGTCAAGCACCCCCACGTCTCCTCTGCTGTGCTCACCGCGCCGCCACGCGCGCAGCACCGCGACGCGGTCCGTCAGGTCCGCGCCGGACCCGGCGGGCAGCGGGTCGCGTTCCTCCAGCAGCGCCGCCACGTCCGACGCGAGGGCCGCGTCCGCCCCGGCGGTCAGCAGGTGGGCCACGCGCGGGTGCGTCGGGAAGTCCAGCAGCCGGGCGCCCTCCGGCGTCACGCGCCCTGAGGGGTCCAGGGCGCCCAGTCCGCGCAGCACCTCCCGGGCGGCCTCCACGCGCCGGGCTGGCGGCAGGTCCAGCCACCACAGCCCGGCGGGGTCCGGCACGCCCCACTGCGCGAGTTCCAGGGTCAGGGGCGCCAGGTCCGCTTCCAGCACCTCCGGGGGGCGCGCGGCAGGCAGCAGCGCCTGCGTGCGCTCACTCCACAGCCGGTACGCCACGCCGGGCGCGGTGCGCCCGGCACGCCCGGCGCGTTGCGTGGCGGCGTCTTTCGTCACGCGGCCCGTCACCATCCGCGAGAGGCCCGTGGCCGGGTCGAACTGCTGCGCGCGGCTCAGACCGCCGTCCACCACGACCCGCACGCCGTCAATGGTCAGGGATGTCTCCGCGATGCTGGTCGCCAGCACCACCTTGCGCCGCCCCTGCGGGTCCGGGCGCAGCGCCCGCCCCTGCTCGCGCACCGGCAGGTCCCCGTACAGCGGCAGCACCGCGGCGTCCACGCCTGCCAGCAGACCCTGCGCCGCGCGGATCTCGCGCACCCCTGGCAGGAACGCCAGCACGTCGCCTTCATCGCCGGCCAGCGCCGCCCGCACCTGCCGCGCCACCAGGTCCTCCACGCGGCCCACCGGGTCGGCCGGCAGGTACCGGACCTCCACCGGGTGGGCCCGCCCGGCGCTTTCCACCAGGGGCGCGCCGAGCCGTCCGGGCAGCGCGGGGTCCAGGGTGGCACTCATGACCAGAACGCGCAGATCGTCACGCAGCGCCCCCTGCACCTCGCGCAGCAGGGCCAGCGCCAGGTCGGCGTTCAGGCTGCGCTCGTGAAATTCATCCAGGATCACAAGGCCCACCCCGGCGAGGTCCGGGTCGCGCTGCAGCCGCCGGGTCAGAATGCCTTCGGTCACGACTTCCAGGCGCGTGGCGCCGGACACACGCGCGTCGAAACGCACGCGGTACCCGACCGTGCCGCCCACCTCCTCGCCCAGCGTTTCGGCCAGCCGGGCGGCCACGGCGCGCGCGGCCACCCGGCGCGGCTGCAGCATGATGATCCGCCGCCCCGCCAGCCACGGTTCCTCCAGGAGGGCCAGGGGCAGCGCGGTGCTTTTGCCCGCGCCGGGTGGGGCCTGAACGACCACCAGCGGCTGGGTGGACAGCGCCTCTCTGACCGCCGGAATCACGTCTTGAATGGGCAGACCCGTGTCCTTCACGCCCGGATGGTAGCGGAGCGGCTGCGCTCCCGGGCCGGGTCCGGTCACCCGGGCAGGGTGAGGACGTCGCGCAGGTCCCGTAACGTCACGTCGGGTGTTTCGGTGGTCAGCGCGTGCGTGGTCGGCAGCCACGCGGCGCGCAGGCCCACCTGCTGCGGTCCCCACACGTCGTTCCGGGGGGAGTCGCCCACGAACCACGCCCGGCGGGCCGGCACGCCCAGCCGGTCCAGCGCCAGGGTGTAGAGGCGTGGATCGGGTTTACTGAGCCCCACGGCCCTGCTGATCACCACGTCGTCCGTCAGGGCCTCCAGGCCGCAGCGGCGCAGGCTGGCGCGCTGCAGGTTCTCCCAGCCGTTCGTGACGACGCCGGTCCGCACGCCACGCTCACGCAGGACGCGCAGCACCTGCAGTGCGTGCGGCATGGGCGCGGCGTGCTCCACATGCCCGGCGTACGTGTCCAGCAGCACCTGCGGGTCGTGCTTTAACCCGAACTCCCGGACGAGCTGGGGAATCACGTCCGCTTTCGGGCGGTAGCCGTGATCCTCCAGGGCCAGGAAGCGCTCCGCATACCCGTCCGGCAGGCCAAAGTGCCGGACGTGCTCACGCAGCCACGCCCGCACCGTGGCGGCGCGGTCGTGCAGCGTGCCGTCCAGGTCAAACAGAATGGCGGCAGGACTCACGCGCCGAGTCTACTCGGACTGCGGGTCCGGGTCGCGCGCCACGGCCGGGTCCACCGCGCTCTTGTGGAACGCCGCGCCCAGCGAGTGCACCGCCTCGTGAATCAGGCGGGTGTTGATCACCTGCGCCGCGTGCATCCCGGCGGCCGCGGCCTGCACCACGTACTGCGGAGCGCCCGTCATGTCCCCGGTGGCGTACACGCCAGGCACGCTGGTCTCCTGCTGCTCGTTCACCAGCACGCGGCCCTTCTCGTTGAGCGCGCAGCCCAGCGAGGCGGGCAGGTGACTGCCGCCCTCCTGCTCCGGCGCCAGAAAAATGGCGTCCACCTGCAGGGGGGGGCGGCGGCGGAAGGTGACGCACACCGCCTGGCCGCTCAGCGGACCGCCGCTCAGGTGCCGGATGGGCGCGTCCTGCACGCGGACCCCCACGCGTTCCAGGTCCTGCGCCTGCGCCGGGGTGAGACAGGTCTCGCCGTTGGTGAGGAGGGTCACCCGGTCGGACCACGCGCGGACCGTCAGGGCCAGGTGGTGACCCGACTGGCCGTGCCCGTACACCGCCAGCGCCCGGCCCCCGTGCTCCCACCCGTCGCAGTAAGGACAGTGGTACACGCCCTGCCCCCAGCGTTCCCTGAGCCCAGGCACGGCCGGCAGGATGTCGCGTACACCGGTGGCAAACAGCAGGACGCGCGCATGAAACCACCCGTTCCCGGCACGGACGCTGAACAGGCCCGGCGCGCCGCGCACCTCACGGGCCGTTTCGGTCAGGACCGTCACGTCGTAGGGCTCAAGGTCGGCCAGCCCCTGCTTCTTCAGGTCGTGCGGGCTGATGCCGTCCCGGGTCAGCAGGCCGTGTCCGGCACTGACGCTGGTGTTGCGGGGCGGACCGCCGTCAAGCAGCAGCACGTGGCGCCGCGAGCGGCCAAGCGTGAGCGCGGCACTGAGGCCAGCCGGGCCGGCCCCAACCACAATCACGTCGAACAGGCCGTCCACGACCTGCCCGGCGCGTGGGGGCGGCACCTCCGCAGGCGGCGTCCCGCCCGGCAGGAGGCCGGGGGGCAGGCGGCCGCTCACCGGGGGGCGGGGCGGACACTCAGGTCCGTCAGCGTCGCGTCCCGCGGGGCACCTAGCGCGAAGGCGATCGTGGCCGCCACTGTCTCCGGGTCAATAAACGCCTCCGGGCTGTACTCGCCGCCTTCCTGCTGCCGTACCTTCGCCTGCATGGGCGTGGCGGTGCGGCCGGGGTACACGCTGGTGACGCGCACGCCGCGCGGCGCCTCCTCGTCGCGCAGGGCGTCGGCGAGGGCCTTCAGGGCAAACTTGCTCGCCGCGTAGCTGCCCCAGCCGGCGTTGGCGCGCAGGCCCGCGCCACTGTTCACGAACACCACGGTGCCGCGCTCGGCCCGCACCCGGCCCAGAAGCAGGCGCGTCAGTTCGGCGGGCGCGACCGTGTTCACGGCCAGGGTGTGCGTCCAGACGCCGTGCGGCTGCTCGGCCACCGCGCCGAGATCCACGACACCGGCGTTGTGCACCACGTTCGTTACGCGCCCAAACCCCTCGACCGCCCCCGCGAACGTCTCCGGGCGGGTCAGGTCCAGGTGCAGCGGCCGGGCGGCGAGCGCCCCGCACAGATCGGCCAGGGCCGGCGTGCCGCGGCCGGACAGGATCAGGTCGTGCGTGGGGGCCAGCTGCCGGGCGAGGGCCGCGCCGATTCCTCCGGCGGCGCCGGTGATGAGTGTGACGGGTCGGGACTGGGTCATGCCCTGACCTTAGCGCAGCGCCACAGGGCGCCGGCGCGTGTGAATTCACTGTTAAAGGCGCGCCTCCGGGGGTGGCGCGTGAACGGGCACCGCAGCGAGGCACCGCAGCGACGGGCCCGCACGGCCGGGGGTCGGCGTGCGGCAGGTGAGTGCACCCGCGGCGGTGAGGTCTGCCATGCTGGCGCCCGTATGGCCGTTCCGACCGTGATCCTGTGGCCGCTCGTTTCCGATTTGCCTCTTCTGATCGTGTGGGTGGTGGGCACCGTGCTGGCCGCCCTGCGCGTGCGGCACACGCCTGCGCTGCGCTGGGTGGTGGCGGCACTGGTCCTGCTGGGAATCACCCGCCTGACCGGCGGGATTCTGCTCGGCTGGCTGCCCGTGTGGGCCGCGGAACAGAAGGTCACGGCAACGACCCTCAGTCCGGTGCTCACGGCGGTCGCGGCGGGACGCACCCTGCTGGAGGTGATCGGCTGGCTGCTGCTTCTGACCGGCGTGTTCAGCGGCCGCCGGCACCCCCCGGCGTCCAGGATCAGGGACCGCTGATCCGGGCCTGCTCGGCGTAGTGGGTGCTGACGCCCTGCGCGATGGCCTGCGCCAGCCGGGCCTGTCCGGCGGGACTCTGCAGCAGGCGCAGGTTGCCGGGGTCGGTGAGGTACGCGGTTTCGATCAAGAGACTGGGCTGCGTGGTGGGCCGGGTCAGGGCGAGGTCCGCGCCGGGTTTCAGGCCGGCACCGGGACCCAGCTCCGGCAGTGCGGCGCGCAGCGCGGCCAGGATGTACGCCGCGGCCGCCTGCGCCTGCGGGTGGGTGAAGTACACTTCCGGGCCGCGCACGCCGCGCGGGTCGCGGCCGTCGGGCAGCGCGTTGGCGTGAATGCTGATCAGCAGGTCGCTGCCGCTCTGCTCGGCGCTCAGGCCGCGGTCGTACAGGCCCAGGGTGACGTCCGCCGTGCGGGTGAGGTTCACGGTGGCGCCCTGGGCGCGCAGGAGGTCCGCGGCGCGCTGCGCGACGGGCAGCATGAGGTTCTTCTCGGGGGTGCCGAGGCTGCCGGCCCCGCCGTTCTGCGTGCCGCCGTGCCCGGGGTCGAGGGTGATCACGCGGCCTTCCAGGGGACGCAGCGGGTTCAGGGTGGGGGGCCGGCGGGCCGTGATGAGCAGGTCAGGGCCATCGAAGGCCGCCGCGTAGCCCCAGGCGGGCGCGCTGAGGCGCAGGTCGATCTGCGTGACGTTCGGGCCGGCCGGGCGGAGGTCCAGGCGCTCCAGCAGGAGGTCCGTGCCGTCCGGGGAAGTCAGGGGAGCACTCAGGGGGCCGTACAGGGTGAGGCTCAGGGTGCGGGCGTCGGGCTGCGTGAGCGTGAAGGGCGGGCGGGCCGCTCCCAGGGGCACGCGGACATTCAGTGTGGTGGGGTCGCCGGTCACCTGCAGGGACCCGCCAGTCAGGGGTGAGGGTGCGGCGAAGCCCAGCGGGGTGGTCTGCGCGGCCGTGATCAGGGCGCTCACGCCGGGCGCGAGGCGCACGCGCAGGTCGTTGCCGGCGCGGCCCACGGCGCGGAACGTCATGCCGTCACGCGGGTATAGCAGGGGCTCGCCGGTCAGGGTGGTCAGGCGGGTGCCGGAGGCGTTCAGGCCCAGCCCCGGAACGCTCGCGGGGGCCTGGGTGACGGTGCGGGCCGTGCCGGGCGCGATCGACAGGGTGCCCTGGGCGGGGACGGTGACGGTGCGGCCGTCCCGGCCGGTGAGGCTGACGGTCAGGGTGGCGCCGGCCAGGCGCCCGGTGGGCGGCACGGCGTACGTGGCGGCGTAGGTGCCGGCGGGACCTTCGGTCATGGGGAGTGCGGGGCCGTCGGCGACGCGGTAGTAGGCGCGGCCGCCCGGCGCGCCCTGGAAGCGCACGGGCACCTGCCGTTCAGGCAGGGTGTCTCCGGCAGGGTCCCAGAATTCCAGCGGCTGCGTGGGCTGCACGCTGCTGCGGCTGATGGCGGTGGGGGTGGCGGGCAGGGGGCGGGTCACGGTGCGGGTCACGCGCAGGGTCCGGGTGCCGGCCTGCGTGCCCAGGCGGGCCACGAGCCGCAGGTCGTTCGTGCCTTCCTTCAGGGGCCACCAGCTCATGAACAGGCCGTCCGGCCCGGTGGGGACGGGCACGCCGCTCACCGTGAGGGTCGCGCCGGGGGGCACGCTGCCTTCCAGGATCACGTGGTCAAACGCCACGCGGTAATCGGGTGGCGGGTAGGCGACGAACACGTCCGGGGCGGCGCGGGCGGCGCTGAGGCTCAGAGCGGCGCCCAGGGTCAGCCACCGCAGCAGGGCGGCTCGGGAAGCGGTGTGGCGCATGCTCCGGGATAGCACACGCGCGCGGGCCCGCAGGGGAGGGCGTATGCTGGGTCTCTCATGAACGACCGGCTTGTGCAGGCGTACGAGGAGGGGTTGCCGGGCTTCGAGGCACTCCGGGACGCGGCGGTGGCGCACACGTTGCGCCTGATCGGGGAGGCCGGACTGAATATCCATCACGTCACGGGCCGGGTGAAGAAACGCACCAGCCTGGAGGACAAGCTGCGCCGCAAGCCGGGCCGGTACGCGGCCATCGCGGACGTGACGGACCTCGTGGCGGTGCGCGTCATCACGTACTTCGAGTCGGACGTGAGCGCCGTGTCGCGCCTGATCGAGGAGCATCACACGCTCGACTGGACGAACTCCATTGACAAAAGCAAGATGCACGACCCGGACCGGTTCGGGTACATGGGCGTGCATTACGTGGTGCAGGTCACGCCGGACACGCCGGACCTGTCGGCGTTCGCGGGGCAGAAGTTCGAGGTGCAGATCCGCTCGATCCTGCAGCACGCCTGGGCGGAAATCGAGCACGACCTGGGCTACAAGAACCGCGAGGCGATTCCGCGGGAGGTGCAGCGCCGCTTCTACCGCCTGGCCGGGCTGCTGGAAATGGCGGACGAGGAGTTCATGGCCCTGCACCGCCTGTCGCAGGATTACGCCGCGACCCTCCCGGCGCGCGTGCAGGAGGCGCCGGAAGGGGTGTTTATCGACGCGCAGAGCATGAAGCACCTGCTGGGCGTTCCGCCGGTGCGGGACCTGGACGCGGAGGTGGCCGCGGCGCTGAACGTGCTGCTGCTGACCGGCTGGCCGGACCCCGAGCGGCCGCAGCGGCTGGCGAGCCTGCTGCATTACGTGGGCGTGCACTCGGTGGGGACGCTGCAGAAGGAACTAGTGCGGCATCACGAGGCCGTGGTGCGCTTTGCGGCGCTGCTCATGCCGCGGCTGCGGGAAGCGTGGACACCCGCCGGTGGAGCGCGGCCCGGGACGAGCGTGGTGCATTACGGTCTGCTGCGCGCCTGCTCGAATCCCAGCCTGGACCCGCACGAGATCGTGAGCATGCTGGACATGCGGGGCGTGCTGAGCGGCACGCAGCTCGTGTCCACGGTGCGTGAGGTGTACGCGCAGCTGCAGGCCGAGCGGGCGCAGGCGGGCACCACCCGGCCCGCGCCGCCCGTGGACGGGCCCGCCTGACCCGGCCCTGACCTGCGCGCCGCACGCTGAGCGTGACGGGAGCATCCAGGTGGAGGCCGTCCTGGCCGGCCCGGAGGGCGTCCCGTCAAGGGAGCTGGCGATGAGTCACTCACCCACCGATCGTCAAGTGCCGGTCAGCTGCGCCGCGCCGGGCAGGGTCCCTTGCACACCAGGCCCGGTTCCTCTGCCCGGCGTGCTGGCCCACCCGCTGCCGCCGGCCCTGCTGACCCGCCTGACCCGTGAGCAGGGCTGGACCCCGGCCTTCGCGGCGCGCGCCGCTCACGAGTACCTGCGGTTCGTGCTGCTGGCCGCCGTGTCCGGTCACCCCGTGACCCCGCCCCGCGCAGTGGACGAGGTGTGGCACCTGCACCTGACCTTCACGCGCGATGACTGGGAGCGCCTGACGCCGCTGCTGCCGGGGGCGCTGCATCATGACCCCGCCGGCGACCGCTGTCCGGCGCTCCGCACGCAGTACGAGGCGACACTGGACGCCTACGCCCGCATGTTCGGGGAGGCGCCGCCCGCCGACCTGTGGCCTGATCCGCGGCGATCACGGCCGGCCGCGCGGGTGCTGGGCAGCACGCGCCGCACCGGGCTGAACGTGGCGCTGGGGGCCGCGTTCGTCACGGGTCTCACGTTCGCGTGGAGTCCGCTGGTGCTGTGGCTGGCCGCTGGAGCGTTCCTGCTGGTGCTGCTGTGCACCCGGCTGCCGGCGGCCAGCGCTGGCCACCGCGGGCGGGCGGCGCTCGCCGGATCAGGCTCTGATGGGGCTGATTTCACCGGCGCGCACAGAACGCACAGTGATTGCGGCCCGGGCGACTCTGGCGGCGGGGACAGCGGCGGCGCAGGCTGCGGGAGCAGCTGCGGCAGCTGACCGCCTACGTTCCGCGTTTCGCGGCCCGTACCTGCCCGAAGACGTTCCGCAGCAGCCGGGCCGCCTCACCTTCACGGACACCGCCCGTCACGGTGGGTGCGTGACCCCAGTGGGCGGCGAGCAGGTCGGTCACGCCGCCCAGCGCGCCTGCGCGGGGGTTCGGGGCGCCGTACACCACGTGCGCCACCCGGGCCTCCAGCGCGGCGCCCAGGCACATGGGGCAGGGTTCGAGCGTCACGACCAGCGTGCAACCGCTCAGGTACGCGCTGCCCAGGGTCCGGGCAGCGTCGCGCAGCGCGGCCAGCTCGGCGTGGCGGGTCATGTCGCCATGCTCGCGGCTGCTGTTGCGGCCCCGCCCGATCACCGCGCCGTCCGGGCCGAGGATCACTGCACCGACCGGCACCTCGAGGGCCTGGGCAGCGTCGCGGGCCAGCGTGAGCGCCTCCCCCATTGCGGCGTGCAGCGGATCTGGGGCCGCGCCGGCCGCCTCGCGCGCCCCGGCGGCCCAGACGGGCGGCGTGAGCCCCACCCACTGCACGCCGTGGTCGCTCACGAGCAGGGGCACGCGGTCACGGTCGGCGCGGGGCACGCGGCGGTCGGTGAGCACGTCGCTGAGTTTGCGGGTGCCGCCCGGCAGGGCCACGCGGTCGCCGGGCTGCCGGGTGCGGCGCTTCCAGTGGGGTGGTGGGGTGAAGTCCGGCTCGGGGTAGGCCTGCGGCGTGAGGTGCAGGCGCCCGCCCGTGACCGTCACAGGGTGCGCGCCGGGCAGGTCAAGGTGCGTGGTGTGCCCGGACGTCAGGGCCGCGGTGAGGGTGTCGAGGTGCCCGGCGTGCACGTCCAGGCCGGCGGCGCGCAGCCGGGCGCGCAGCCAGCGGCGCAGCACGGCGGGCGGCTGGCTGCCGGGCGGCGTGTGCGGGGTCAGGGCGGCGGCCTGGGCGCTCAGGGCGGCGTCGTCCTGCGCCTGGTGGCGGGCCACACGGGCCAGGGTGGCCTGCAGGGCGGGGTGGCGGGCCTCCAGCAGCGGCATGACCTCCCGGCGCAGCCAGGCACGGGTGTAGGTCGGGTCGGCGTTGGTGGGGTCGTCCCGCCAGTCCTGGTTCAGCTCGCGCAGGAACGCCTCGATGTGGCCGCGCGGCACATTCAGCCAGGGCCGGCGCACCCGGCCGCGCTCGGCGGGAATACCGTGCAGAACAGCCTCGCCGCGCAGCAGGGCGTTCAGGACGGTTTCGGCCTGATCGCGCAGGGTGTGGGCGGTCAGGATGACCGGCGCGCCGTGCGTGCTGGCGGCGCGGCCCAGAAAGTCGTACCGGATGCGCCGCGCGGCGTCTTCCACGTTCCAGCCGCGGCGCCTGGCGACCGCACCGACGTTCACGCGCGCGCCGGTGAACGGCACACCCAGCCCCGCGGCGAGGACCTCGACCCACGCGGCGTCCTGGGCCGAGTCGCCGCGCAGCGCATGGTCGAGGTGAGCGGCGATCGGCAGGGCTCCCACTAGCAGCAGGGCGCGCAGCAGGGCCACGCTGTCCGCGCCGCCAGAAACACCCACCACCACGCGTTGCCCGGCGTGGTGCCGCAGGGGCGCCAGCAGTGATTCGAAGGACACGGGCACGGGCGCATTGTACGGGCCGGCCTTAGAATCGGGCGCATGAGCGTCACGCCCGGTCAGCCCGCCCCGGATTTCACCCGCCGCAGCGATGACGGCCGCAGCGTGAGTCTGCGGGCCCTGCGGGGCCAGTGGGTGGCGCTGTACTTCTACCCGCGCGCCGGGTCTGCCGGGTGCTCGATCGAGGCGCAGCGCTTTGAGGCGGCTGTGCCGGAATTCGAACGGCTGGGCGCGCAGGTGATCGGGGTGAGCACGGACACCGAGGCGCGGCAGGCGGCCTTCCGCGACAGCTGCCGCCTGAGTTACCCCCTGATTCCGGACGGGGACCGCAGTCTGTGCCGGGCGTACGGCGTGATGGGCGGGCTGGGTGGGCTGCTGGGCATGGCGGGCCGCGTCACGGTCCTGGTGGACCCGGACGGGCGGGTGGCGTGGGTGCACCGCAGCGCGAACCCGTTGAGTCACGTCAGCGGGGCGCTGGCCGAACTGGAACGCCGGCAGGCCTGAGCCCCCTGCGTTCGTCAGGCGCGGGTCACGTGTGTGCCTTACCCTGATCTTATGAAGCGTGCTGGATTGGGTGTCATGGGGCTGGTGCTGGCCGGACTGATCAGCGGGTGCGTGCCGGCGCCCCTGCGTGCGCAGGCGGGCGCGGAGCTGCGCGTGACGGCCGCGCCGGGAACCCCGGCTGTGCAGACCGTGACGGGGGCGGTCGGCCTGTACCGTGAGCCGGGCCCGGGGTCCCTGCGGGTCGTGACGGACCGCGCGGCGTTCGTGACGTCCGTGGTGCTGCCTGAACGTGGGGGCGCCGTGGTGCTGCCGGCCGTGCGCACGGAGGCGGGAGTCACCGTGGTCACGTCGCTGCCTGCCACGAGCGGGTATACGCAGGTGTTCACCGTGGCCAGCCTTCAACCCATGGCGCTGGACGGCGCGCGCGGCGCGACCTCCGTGGCGGAGGTGTCGAGGGCTGTGGAGGCGGCCGCACGGACCCTGCCTGCGGGCGCCTATACGGTGGCCACAACGGTGTACCGCGTGGAGCGCTTCGGGACGCTGAATGTCACGGCGAACCTTGCGGGGGCCGAGGTGCGGATCAATGGCGAGCGGGTGGGCACAGCGCCACTGCAGGTTCAGGACCTGCCGGAGGGGCAGGTGACGGTGGAAGTGTCCCGCAGCGGGTACCGGACGTTCACGCAGCGGGTGAACATCACCGGCAATGAGGTGAGCAGCGTGAACGCCTCGCTCCGCCTGATCACGGGCACGCTCTCGGTGCGCAGTGACGTTCTCGCGGACCTGTACGTGGAGCGGCAGCTGATTGGGACTGTGCAGCCGGGCGTGGGCCTGGACCTGCCGCTGCGGCCGGGGGTGCTGTCCCTGAACGTCGTGCCGCGCAACCGCGCCCTGGCGTCGCAGAACCTGCTGGTGCGCGTCACGGCGGACCGGGTGACGCCGGTGGTGTGTGCCGTGACGAACGGTGAGTACCGCTGCACCCTTCCCTGACCCTGACCTTGCCCCGCTGCGCCCTTGTCCTGTTGGCGGGGGCGCTCTCCTTTGTTCCCCGGCGGGTTGCGCGGAGCGCGGTGCTACGCTCGCGGCATGACGTCCGCGCCGCTGCTCACGCCCGTGCTGGGCTCCCTGCACGCCCTGCAGGTCCCGATTCCCTACCCCATGAAGTACGTGACCGTACTGCTGGACGTCCCCGCAGACGGGCGCGGGCCGGTCACGATGATCGACACGGCCCTCGACACCCCTGAGGCACGCCACGCCATTGAGGAGGGACTCGCGGCGCTGGGCGTGCACTGGTCGGACGTGGACCGGGTGATCATCACGCACCATCACCCCGATCACTACGGGCTGGCGGGCGTGGTGGAGGAACGCAGCGGCGCCGCCGTCCAGATGCTGGACGTCGAGATCGGCCGCGGGGAACGCTACTGGCACCTGTGGGAGGAGTGGCTGCCCGGGCACCTGAAGCACATGCGTGACCATGGTCTGCCGGCCGAGTCCCTGGCCAGCATGGGCGCCGACAACCGCCGCGGCCGTGAACGGGTGCATCCGGCCACGCGGGTGCAGCCGCTGCGCGAAGGGCAGATGGTGCCGCTGGCCGGCCGGGAGTGGGAGGTGCTGTGGCTGCCGGGCCATGCGGACGGGCACCTGGGACTGTGGAGCGAGCAGGACAGCCTGCTGATCGCGGGCGACGCGATCCTGCCGCGCATCAGCCCGAACGTGGGGCTGTACGCGTACACCCGGCCCGATCCGCTGGGGGATTACCTGCAGACGCTGGGCAAACTGGAGGCCCTGAACCCGGCGCGGGCGGTGGTGGGACACCACGGACCGGTGATGGAAGGCGTGCAGGCGCGCGCCCGTGAACTGCGCGCCCATCACCACGAGCGGCTGGATTTCATGAAGGCCGAGGCGGCCCGGGAGCCCCGCAGCGCGTACGACCTGTCGCTGGCGATGTTCCCGCGGGACCTGAACATCAGCGGGCGGCGCTTCGCGCTCGCTGAAACGCTGGCGCACGTGGAGCACCTGCGCCTGCTGGGGCAGCTGTACCGCACGTGGAACGAGGTGCGGGAGGTGTGGCTGTACCACGCCTGACCGTGCGGGCCGTGACCGTGCGGGGCGCGGCGGGACTCTATACTCCGGCGCATGACAGCATCCCAGTCGGAACTGCAGCGCATCATGGCGGCGCTGCAACAGAGCGGCCTGACTGTCGAGGCGGTCGAGGACGGGGCGCTGGTGCAGGACGGCGAGACCCGCGTGGCTCTGTTCGCCGAGGCGGACCCCCAGGGCGGCGTGATTGTGCGCCTGCATCTGGACCTGGATCTGTACGTGGAGGAGGACAGCCTGCCGGACATCCTGATGGGCATGAACCTGCTGAATCAGGGGCTGGATTACGGCGCGCTGAACCTCGACCCGGTGGATCCGGAAGATCTGGATGAGGACGCGCCGCTGACGTTCGCGGTGCTGGGCCGCAGCGTCCTGTGGCTTCCGGATCTCGGCGTGGCGGAACTGGACCGCCTGCGCGAGCATCTGCGCCGCTTTGAGGGTGAGGTCACCGAGTCCGTGGAACGCACCCTGCACGGCAGCAAGGGCCTGAGCGCCTGATCGGCCAGGAGAGCGGGCCGGGTCTGTCCACGGGCAGCCCGGCCCGCTCTCCTGTGGGCCGCGCGGCTGGCCGCCCACCCGGCGGCTGTGTGCGCGGGCATAGTCTGCCGGGCGCCGCGGGCGTACCCTGAACGTCTCACAGTGACGGTGGCGCGGTGGTCGTTGGGTCGCGCGTTCCTCCCCCATGGCCCCGGAACGGGGGCCTGGGCCGGGTGTGGTGCGTAACGGGGTGATCAATCATGACCAGGGGGGCGGCTCAGGGCCGGTCAGGGGCGCGGGCGGGCGCAATGCATTTCACGATGCTCAGCCGGGGGCGGGTGTATGGCCTGTTCCGGGATCTTGAGGGCGTGCAGGCCTGCACGGCCCGGCTGCTGACCCTCGGGCTGGCCGGGCAGTCGGTGCAGATGCTGATGGGTGAGGACGGCGTGACCTGCCTGGACGTGGACGGCGGCCGGCACGGGGTGTGGGCGCGGATGCTGCGCCTCATGCAGGGGGCCACCGACGAGCGCGCGCACGTGCAGCGGTACGTGCAGGCGTTGAGCTGGGGCGAGATTCTGCTGAGTGTGAATGTGGCCGATCAGCCGGGGCAGCTGCCGGAGGTGGCGCAGGCCTTCCGGGAGGCGGGCGCGCACTTCGTGAATCACTACGGCGTGTGGGTGGTCGAACCGATCTGCGCGTGAAAGTGCCGGGCACCCGCACGACGTGCGTTGACGCCGGCCAGCAGGAGCGGAGGGTCACAGCCTGGGACCCTCCGCTCCTGACGCCGGCGGCTGCGCTTTACTGACGGTCCTGCAGCGGGACGTAGTGCGCGTCGGTGGCGCCGCTGTACACGGCGTCGGGGCGCAGCAGGCGGTTGTTGCTGGTGTATTCGATCAGGCTGGCACACCAGCCGCTGATGCGGGCCAGGGCGAAGATGGGCGTGAAGAACTCCTTCTTGATGCCCAGGTCGCTGTACACGGTGCCGCTGTAGAAGTCGACGTTCGGGTAGATGCCCTTGCTGCCGATGCGGTCCACGACGACCTTCTCGATGGTCTCCAGAATCTGGTAGTAGTTGCTTTTGCCTTCCTTGTTGGCCACCACCTCGGCGTAGTCACGCAGAACGCGGCTGCGGGGGTCGAAGTACTTGTACACGCGGTGCCCGACGCCCATGATCTTCTCTTTGCTGTCGAGTTTCTGCGTGATGTAGGCTTCGGCCTTCTCGGGGGTGCCGACCTCGTCGAGCATGTCCATCACGGCTTCGTTGGCGCCGCCGTGCAGCGGCCCTTTGAGGGCGCCGATGGCACTCGTGATGCAGGAGTACATGTCGCTGAGGGTGCTGCCGGTGGCGATGGCCGTGAAGGTGCTGGCGTTCATGCCGTGGTCAACGTGAAGAACCAGCGCGATGTCGAACAGACGGGCCTGCTCGGCAGTGGGTTCCTTGCCGCTGAGCATGTACAGGTAGTTGCCGGCATGCGTGAGGTCCATGCGGGGGGCCACGACCTCCTGGCCGTCCTGGGCGCGGTTGATCGCGGCGATGATGGTGGCGAACTGGGCGATCATGCGGGTGGCAATGGCCCGGCGGCCTTCGGCGCTGGTGTCTTCCGCCTGGGGGTCCAGGAGACCCAGGTAGGACACGGCAGTGCGCAGGGCCTGCATGGGGTGCACGCCTTTGGGCATGCCCTGAATGATCTGCACGAGCGCTTCGGGGATGGCGCGGTTGGCTTTCAGGTCGGCGTCGAACTGGGCGAGTTCAGCGGCGGTGGGCAGCTTGCCGTTCAGCAGCGCCAGGGAAAGTTCCTCGAAGGTGCTGTTTTCCGCCCACTCCTGAATCGGGATGCCCAGGTGCGTCAGAATGCCCTCCGTCCCGTTGATGAACGTGAGTTTGCTCTCAGTGAAGAGAACGCCTTCGAGCCCCTTGGCGATGTTCGTGGCGGTGTTCGTCATGATAGGTCGAGCATATCACCGGGCTGCTTTCCGCCCCCTGCCCCGTCACGTTCCCGGCAAGGTGACAAAGGCGGCCGCGGGCATGGGACCGGGCCCTACAATGCCCGGCGATGAGTGCCCTGCCGCCCGCCTCCCCTGCCGACGCTCCAAGGCCGCCTGTGACGCTGGCGCTGGACACCGCCACTCCGTGGCTGACGCTGGCGCTGGCCTGGCCGGGCGGTGAGCTTCATGTGTCGCGCGAGGTGGGCCGCGCGCACGCCGAACTGCTGCCGGGCGCGGTACAGGCGCTGTTCGCAGAGGCTGGCCTGCCGCTGCGCGCCGGACAGATCGTGATCGGCACTGGCCCCGGGTCGTACACCGGCGTGCGGGTGGGCGCGAGCTACGCGCTGGGGCTGGGGCGGGTGTGGGGCGCTCCAGTGCTGGGGGTCAGTACGCTGGAGGCGCTGGTGCGCGGCGAAGGCGTGCAGGGCGTGTCGCTGGACGCCCGCAAGGGGAACGTGTACGGGGCTGTGTTCGAGGTGCGCGGCGGCGTGGCGGTCGCCACCACCCACGCGCCGGCGCGCCTGCCGCTCGAGGAGTTCAGCGGGCTGCTGGGCGGGCTCCCGCACCACCAGGACGGCCCGCCGGACGGTCTGGCGCTGCTGCGGGCGGGGCTCGCGCATGGGCAGCGGGAGTGGGCGCTGGCGTACCTGTAGTGATGGTCAGGACCAGGAAACGGGCCGCCCATTTCCTGGCGGCCCGTCTCTGTGGCGGGGCGGCTCAGTCGGCGGCGTCGGCCTGGGCGTACTGAAGGCGGTGCAGGCGGGCGTAGTAGCCGCCCTTGTCAAGCAGTTCGCGGTGGCTGCCCTGCTCCACGACGCGGCCTTTGCGCATCACGACGATGCGGTCGCAGTGCTCGATGGTGCTGAGGCGGTGGGCGATGATGATGCTCGTGCGGCCCCGCATGACCTTCTCCAGTGCCGCCTGGATCCGCATTTCCGTTTCGGTGTCCACGTTCGCGGTCGCCTCGTCGAGGACCAGCAGGATGTCCGGATTCTGAATGAGGGCGCGCGCGAAGGCCAGCAGCTGTTTCTGCCCGGTGGACAGGGTGGCGCCGCGTTCCTGCACTTCGGTCTGGTACCCGTGGTCCAGGGACAGGATGTAGTCGTGAACCCCCACGTACCGACAGGCTTCCACCACGCGTTCGTGGGGAATGCCGGGGTTGTTCAGGGTCAGGTTGCTCTCGATGGTCCCGGCGAACAGGAACACGTCCTGCAGCACGACGCCCACGTGTTTGCGCAGGTCGTACTGCTGCAGGTCGCGGACGTCGGTGCCGTCGACCTTCACGGCGCCGCGCTGCACGTCGTAGAAGCGGCTGACCAGCGCGGTGACGCTGGTCTTCCCGGCGCCGGTCGCGCCGACCAGGGCGACGCTCTCGCCCGGCTGGATGTGCAGGTCAATGCCGCGCAGGATCCAGCGGTCGTCCGTGTCGGGGGTCTCGCGGGTGACGGTCTGATCGTAGGCGAACCACACGCCTTCGAAGGCCACGCGGCCCTCGAAGTCCGGGAGAGTCCTGGCGCCGGGTTTGTCCTGGATGGCCTCCTCGGTGTCCAGCACGCCGAAGATCCGTTCGCTGCTGGCCATGGCGGCCTGCAGGTTGTTGAACACGTCCGCGAGGTCCTGGATGGGCTGGAACAGCTGCTGGGAGAGCTGCACGAACGCAAAGAGCGTGCCGACGGTGATTGCGCCCGTGACGGCGCCGCTGGCGTCCACGCCCAGAATCTGCCGGGCGGCGAAGTACAGGATCAGGGCGACGGCCACCTGCCCCAGCACGGCGACGGTGGGCATGAACAGCGAGAACCAGTGCACGGAGTTCTCGTTGGCGCTGAGCAGCGCGCGGTTGCTGAGGTTGAAGTCCAGGGCGCTGCGGCGCTGGCGGCCGAACAGCTGCACGGTGAGCATCCCGGTGATGTTCTCGTTGAGCTTGCTGTTGACGATGGCCTGCTGGGTGCGGGTCTCGCGGAAGGCGTCACGGAGTTTGGTGCGGAAGAAGTTCGTGGCGAAGAACAGCACGGGCAGCACCGTGAAGGAGATCAGCGCGAGGCGCCAGTTCACGCTGAGCATGATCACCACGTACACGACGATGATGAACGTCGACTGGATCAGGCTGACCAGCCCGCCGGTGATGAACTGGTTGATGGCATCCACGTCACTGGTCACGCGGGTGATCAGGCGCCCGACCGGGTTCTGGTCGAAGAACGCGAGGTGCAGGCGCTGCAGTTTGCTGAACACGTCGGCGCGGATGTCGCGCAGCACGTTCTGCCCCAGGTACCCGATGGCGAGGGTGAAGCCGTACTGCAGGGCGAACTCCAGGACCTTCAGGCCCATGTAGGCCAGCGCGGTGACGGTCAGGCCGTTCAGGAGCACGTCGCGGCTGGTGGCGCGGCCCTGCGCGAGCGGGGACAGGTACGCGTCGATGGCGTGGCGCTGGAGCAGCGCGAACAGTGGGGACGCCAGGGAGATCAGCAGGGCGAGCAGGACCCCACCGATCACGAGGGGCAGGTACGGGCGGACGTAGTGCAGGATGCGCCGCACCAGCTGGGCGTCAAAGCCTTTCTGGTACGCGTCGGTCGCGTCGGGGGGAGTCATCGGGTCACCTTCGGGGGCAGGGTGTCTTCCAGGCGGTCGGCGGCGTGTTCGGCGTCCCCGATGGGTTCGTCGTCGGCGTCAAGGTCACTGGCAAGGCGTTGCAGGCGTTCGAGCTGGGCGTAGTGCCCATTCAGGGCGAGCAGTTCGTCGTGGCTGCCCTGTTCGGTCACGCGGCCCTGGTCAAGAACCAGGATCTGGTCGGCGTGCCGCAGGGTGCTGATGCGGTGGGCGATCAGGATCACGGTGCGGCCCTGGCTGATCTGGCGCAGGCTGTCCACGATGCGGCGTTCGGTTTCGGTGTCCACGGCGCTCAGCGAGTCGTCGAGAATCAGGATGCGCGGCTCGCGGACGATGGCGCGGGCGATGGCGGTGCGCTGCCGCTGTCCGCCGGAGAGGGTCACGCCGCGTTCGCCGAGCATGGTGCCGAACCCCTGCGGGAAGCCCTCCACGTCGTCGAGCAGGCCCGCGAGGCGCGCCGCTTCGCGCACCTTGGCGGGGTCGGGCGTCTGGGGGATGTTGTCCGGGGGCGGAGCGCCGACAATGCTCACGCCGGTGGGCACGACCGGAAGGTCACGCGCCTCGATGCCGAACCCGATGTTGTTGGCGATGGTGTCGCTGAACAGGAAGGGTTCCTGCGGCACCACGCTGATCACGTCGCGCAGCGTGGCCAAAGGAATCACGCGCAGATCGTGACCGTCAATGCGGATGGAGCCGCTGGTGGGGTCCATCGCGCGGGTAAGCAGCTGGCCCAGCATGGTCTTGCCGCTGCCCGTAGGACCGGTGATGCCCAGGAAGGTTCCGGCCGGCACGTGCAGGTTCACGTGGTCCAGCACGGTGGTCTGTCCGTAGCGCAGCGTCACGTCCTTGAAGTCGATGTCGCCGCGCAGGGCGGGCACGCGGGGCTCGGTGCGGCCCGGCTCGTCACGGACCAGCGGCTGGGCGCCGAACATCTCCTGCAGGCGCAGCCAGGAGCCCAGGCCGCGCTGGATGACCCCGGTGATCCAGCCGATCATCAGCATGGGGAAGGTCAGGCGTTCGAGCGTCCCGACGAACTGCACGAACATCCCGACCGTGAAGGTGCTCTCAGGCGCGAGGATCAGCCGGCCGCCGACCAGCAGGATCAGCCCGAAGGCGAGCCCCAGCAGCAGGCTCATGAACGAGCGCAGCGGGCCGTCAACCTTGGTCAGCGCAATGTTGCGCCGCAGGAGTTCGAGGTTCATGGCGCGGTAGTCCTCGATCTCTCGGTCCTCGATGGCGTATCCCTTGACGACGCGCGCGCCGCTGAAGTTCTCCTGCGCCCGCGCCGAGATCACGGAATTCTGCTCCTGCGCGAGCCGGTGGCGGACACTGATCTGCCGCGCAAGGTACGTCAGGACGCCCACGATCACCGGGACGATGGCCAGCACGATCAGCGTGAGCTGCCAGCTGAGGCTGAACATCACCGCGAAGGCTGTGGCGAAGCCCGACACGATGTTCACGATCTGCCAGGCGCCGAAGCCCAGCATTTCGCGTACGGCGCTCAGGTCACCGGTCAGGCGGTTCATCAGGTCGCCGGTGCGGGCCCGGTCGTAATACGCCTTGTCGAGGGTCTGCAGGTGCGCGAACAGGTCACGGCGGATCTCGTACTCGCTCTGGCGGGACGCAACGACAATCTGGCGGCGCATGATCAGCATGAAGCCACCAGCGGTGACGGCCGCCGCCACGATGCCCAGGGCGTACAGACCGGCCGTGGTCAGGGCGATGCCGGGCGTGGCGGGGTCGGCATCCACCTGGCCGGTCAGGCCGTCGATGGCAAGGCGGATCAGGTAGTACGGCAGGAGGTTCACGGACGTGGCGATCACGACCGCGATCAGGCCGATGGCGTACTGGCGCAGGTGCAGGCGCAGGTACGGCCAGAGGGAGCGGAAACTGTCCATGGGGGGTGCCTCCTGGGGGGCAGCGGTGCGGCGAGAGGGCGGGTACGGGACCCGTGCGCGGGTCAGGATACGCCCGGTGGCAGGGCCTGAAATGCGCCATGTGGCGCATACCACTGCTGTCGTTCAGGGAATGCTCAAGGGCGGCTCGTGGCACATCTCATAGGGTCCTGGCCTGAGGTGATTGACACGTATGGGGGGGGGTGCTACTATTCGCAGCCGGAAGTGACCGCGGCAACGCAGAGGCTTCCGCACTCAGAGGCCGGACATTGTTCCAGCACTTCGACAGGGACGGTGCCACCCTAGCTCAACTGGTAGAGCACCCGACTTGTAATCGGAAGGTTGGGAGTTCGATTCTCCTGGGTGGCTCCAAACGACGCGGTCTCACCACAAGTCGCGCCGTGCACTTCTCGAAACGGGCAGTGAGAACAACCTGGGTAGGTGGCCGAGTGGTTAAAGGCGACAGACTGTAAATCTGTTCACGTAAGTGTACGGCGGTTCGAATCCGCCCCTGCCCACCACCGAACGCGGGAATAGCTCAGTTGGTAGAGCGTCAGCTTCCCAAGCTGAATGTCGCGAGTTCGAGTCTCGTTTCCCGCTTTCCTTCGCTTCTGTAGCTCAGTGGTAGAGCACTCCCTTGGTAAGGGAGAGGTCGTCGGTTCAATCCCGACCAGAAGCTCCAACAAGTCGGCGCGACCTGCTCTGTGGGTCGCGCCTCTTCTCTTCACCTGACCGCAGTGAGAACCCTGAGGCCCCTGCGCTTTGCGTTTCCGCGGCGGACTTGTACACTGTCAAGGCTTGCCTGCACCTGCGGGCAGTTCCATTCCAGGAGGACACACACATGGCTAAAGGAACGTTCGAGCGCACCAAGCCCCACGTGAACGTGGGCACGATCGGTCACGTCGACCACGGCAAGACCACCCTCACGGCCGCGATCACCTTCACGGCCGCCGCGATGGACCCCACCATCGAAAAACTGGCCTACGACCAGATCGACAAGGCCCCCGAAGAAAAAGCCCGCGGCATCACCATCAACACCGCGCACGTCGAGTACAACACCCCCACGCGCCACTACAGCCACGTAGACTGCCCCGGCCACGCCGACTACGTCAAGAACATGATCACCGGCGCCGCGCAGATGGACGGCGCGATCCTGGTGGTCAGCAGCGCCGACGGCCCCATGCCCCAGACCCGCGAGCACATCCTGCTCGCCCGTCAGGTCGGCGTGCCCTACATCGTCGTGTTCATGAACAAAGTCGACATGGTCGACGACGAAGAACTGCTCGAGCTCGTGGAAATGGAAGTCCGCGAACTGCTCAGCAAGTACGAGTTCCCCGGTGACGACCTCCCCGTCATCAAGGGCAGCGCGCTGCAGGCCCTCGAAGCCCTGCAGGCCAACCCCAAAACCGCCCGCGGCGACAACAACTGGGTGGACCGCATCTGGGAACTGCTCGACGCGGTCGACAGCTACATCCCCACCCCCGAGCGTGACACTGACAAGCAGTTCCTGATGCCCGTCGAAGACGTGTTCACCATCACCGGCCGCGGCACCGTCGCCACCGGCCGCGTGGAGCGCGGCACCGTCAAGGTGCAGGACGAAGTGGAAATCATCGGTCTGCGCGACACGAAGAAAACCACCGTCACCGGCATCGAAATGCACCGCAAGCTGCTCGACAGCGGCATGGCGGGCGACAACGTGGGCGTGCTGCTGCGCGGCGTGGCCCGTGATGACGTCGAGCGCGGCCAGGTGCTGGCCAAGCCCGGCAGCATCAAACCCCACACCAAGTTCGAAGCCAGCGTGTACGTGCTGAGCAAGGACGAAGGGGGCCGTCACAGCGCGTTCTTCGGCGGCTACCGCCCGCAGTTCTACTTCCGCACGACGGACGTGACCGGCGTGGTGGAACTGCCCGAAGGCGTGGAAATGGTCATGCCTGGCGACAACATCACCTTCGTGGTGGAACTGATCAAGCCCATCGCCATGGAAGAGGGTCTGCGCTTCGCCATCCGCGAAGGTGGCCGCACCGTCGGCGCCGGCGTCGTTGCCAAGGTCCTGGAGTAATTCCTCACCATTGAACAGAAGGAGCCCCCGTCTGGGGGCTCTTTTCTTTAGGTCCTGGCAGGCGTGACTCCAGAATTCGATCCTTCTCAGGTCTGACGCACTCCTGGGGCCACGGCAGGTGTGGCCGTACCCGCGCGCGCCGGAGCGACCCATCCGGTGAGGAAACCCAGGCTTGATCACCCGGGAGAGTCCAGGCAGGCCATCCGAATTCTTATCGGACGCTTGCCCCTGATCCGTGGTTCATTCACCGGTCCTGGCTTCTGCTGTCCCCCTGTTCAGCCAGAACAGGAAAGGCAGGATGCCTCTTGCCCAGGTTCTCCTTCCGGCAGCGGAAGTGCCCGTGAGAGCCGCTCAGCATGCGCAGCACGGACAGATCCCCTTCAGGGTGGGCGGAACAGTAGACACCTGGGCTCCCGGTGCCTATAATCCGAATGTTGCCCGCCAGAAGGCGGGCTTTTACCAGCGTGTCCAACTCCGCCAGCGCGCGAGAAGGACCTCTCCTGTGCGGGAGAGGCTGGGAGCAAACCCTCCCCGCGAGGGCTTGCGAAGGAGCATCTCATGGCGAAAGACGGCCCCCGCATCATCGTGAAAATGGAAAGCACCGCCGGCACCGGCTTCTACTACACGACCACCAAGAACCGCCGCAACACGCAGGCGAAAATGGAACTGCGCAAGTATGACCCCGTGGCCAAAAAGCACGTGGTCTTCAAAGAGAAGAAGGTCTGATCGACCTGCTGCCCGGCCCTCCGGTTCCGGGGGGCGCTCAGCCGGATGATCGCCTTCTCTCTCTGTCGCAGGTGAACGCATGAACTTGATTCAGTACTTCCGTGATTCGCGCGCAGAACTGGCGCGTGTCTCATGGCCGACCCGCCAGCAGGTGCTGGAAGGCACCCAGGCTGTGCTGATCTTCGTCGTGGCCCTGACGGTCATCGTGTATGCGCTTGACCTGCTGTTCGGCACCCTGATCAAGGTGGTTCTGTCATGAGCATCGAATGGTACGCCGTGCACACCTACGTGGGGCAGGAAGACCGCGTGGAGCAGCACCTGATGGAACGCGCCACCAAACTCGGCATGCGCGGCACGAAGATCTTCCAGGTCATCCAGCCTGAAGAGGAAGCGGTGGAACTGCGTGAGGGCGGAAAGAAGGAAACAGTCCGCCGCAAGTTGTTCCCCGGGTACGTGTTCGTGCAGATGGACGTCGAGGATGACGACGCGCCGGGCGAACTGGGGGAGTCGTGGGAAGTCGTGCGCGGCACCAACGGCGTGACCGGCTTCGTCGGCACCGCGACGCGTCCTGTGCCTCTGTCCCATGACGAGGTGCAGCGTCTGCTCGCCTCGGTGGGTGTGGCTGCTCAGCCTGTCGTGGAAGAAGCGCCACGCGTGAAGATCGACTTCAAGGCGGGCGACATGGTCCGCGTGACTGGTGGTCCCTTCGCGGACTTCAGTGGCGTCATCAGCGAAGTGAACATTCCGCAGGCGAAGGTCAAGGTGCTGGTCAGCATTTTCGGCCGTGAAACGCCGGTGGAGTTGGACTTCAGCCAAGTCGCCAAGTAAGCATCTGCACCCGCTGGCCCGGACCCCGCTTGGCAAAACAGGCTGGGGAAGGTAAAATCGAAAAGTTGCTGTCATGTCACGCCCGGACCCAGTCCGGCGGGCAGGCCAGAACTTAGCGTCAGCACCCCGGACGGCACACGCTGCCGGTCAGGGGGAGCTAAGGAGGAATCACATGAAGAAAGTCGCAGGGCTCGTCAAACTGCAGCTCCCGGCGGGCAAGGCCACTCCGGCCCCCCCCGTGGGTCCCGCGCTCGGTCAATACGGCGCAAACATCATGGAGTTCACGAAGGCGTTCAACGCGCAGACGGCCGACAAGGGTGACGCAATCATCCCCGTTGAGATCACCATCTACGCCGACCGCTCCTTCACCTTCATCACCAAGACCCCGCCCATGAGTTACCTGATCCGCAAGGCCGCCGGCCTCGCCAAGGGCAGCGCGACCCCCAACAAGGCCAAGGTCGGCAAGCTCAACTGGGACCAGGTGCTGGAAATCGCCAAGACCAAAATGCCTGACCTGAACGCCGGCAGCCTGGAGGCCGCCGCGAACACCGTGGCCGGCACCGCCCGCTCCATGGGCGTGACCATCGAGGGGGCCCCCAATGCCTAAACACGGCAAACGGTACAACGCGCTGACCGCCAAGGTTGACCGCAACAAGCAGTACACCATCGACGAGGCCGCCGCGCTGGTTCGTGACATCGCCACGGCGAAGTTCGACGAGACGGTCGAAGTGCACTTCCGCCTCGGCATCGACCCCCGCAAGAGTGACCAGAACGTCCGCGGGACGGTCGCGCTGCCTCACGGCACCGGCCGCACCGTTCGCGTCGCCGTGATCACCAAGGGTGACAACGTGCAGGTCGCTGAAGCGGCGGGCGCCGACGTGGTCGGCAGTGATGAACTGATCGAGCGCATCGCCGGCGGCTTCATGGACTTCGACGCCGTGGTGGCCACGCCTGACATGATGGCCCAGGTCGGTCAGAAGCTTGCGCGTCTGCTCGGACCGCGCGGCCTGCTGCCCAACCCCAAGAGCGGGACCGTCGGTCCCGACGTCAGCGGCATGGTGCGCGGCCTCAAGGCCGGCCGCATCGAGTTCCGTAACGACAAGACCGGCGTGGTCCACGCCCCCATCGGCAAAGCCAGCTTCGACCCCAGCAACCTCAGCGCCAACTACAGCGCGCTGATCAGTGCGCTGGAAGCCGCCAAGCCCGGCAGCACCAAGGGCGTGTTCCTGCGCAGTGCCTACCTGACCACCACCATGGGGCCCAGCATCCAGCTGACCCTCAGCGGCGGCAGCCAGGCCTGAGTGCCCAGGGGGCGAAGTTCACAGCGGACTTCTCCCCCACCCCAGATCAGCACCCCGGTGCACACTCGCACCTTTTCAATCCGTTTTCATTCCGGCACCAAAGACAGCGGGGACCCTTGCCAGGTTTAAACAGCCCGCCGAGTTGCCAGGGCGCGACCGTGCACCTGGACCTCGTTCCCACCAAGGAGGTACTGCGTGGCGAACGAAAAGAACCAGCAGACCCTCAGCAGCCTTAAGGGCAGCCTCTCGGGCGTCGAGACGTTCTACGTCGTTGACTACCAGGGCCTGACCGCCGGACAGCTGAGCAAACTGCGCCAAGACATCCGCGAGAAGGGCGGGCAGCTCATCGTTGCCAAGAACACCCTGATCAACCTGGCCCTGCAGGACGGCGGCCGCGACTTCGCGGACGCCCTCAAGGGCCCCAGTGCCGTCGTTGTCGCTCAGGAGGACCCCGCCGGGGTCGCCAAGGCGCTCAGTGACGCCGCCAAAGGCAACGACAAGGGCATCCCGACCGTGAAGGCCGGCTTCGTCGAAGGCAACCGCGTGGACGTGAAAGTTGTGGAACGTCTCGCCAGCCTCGGCAGCAAGCAGAGCCTCCAGGGCGAGCTGGTGGGCGTGCTCAGCGCGCACCTCAGCAGCTTCGTGGGCATCCTCGAAGCGTACAAAGACAAACTCGAAGGTCAGGGCGCCTGAGCGCCCCGCGTGCCTCACCCGGCACGCCCTGCACCACCCACTTCATTTTCGGAGGAACACATCATGGCTTACGACAAACAGGCGCTTATCGACCAGCTCGGCCAGCTCACCATCATGGAACTCGCGGACCTCATCGACGGTCTGAAGGAAACCTGGGGCGTGACTGCCGCTGTGGCCGCCGGCCCCGCCGCTGGCCCCGCTGCCGCCGTTGAAGAGAAGACCGAGTTCGACGTCATCCTCATTGACGCCGGCGCGAGCAAGATCAACGTCATTAAGGAAATCCGCGCCATCACCGGCCTGGGCCTCAAGGAAGCCAAGGACATGAGCGAGAAGGGCGGCGCGCTGAAAGAAGCCATCAGCAAGGACGAAGCCGAGAAGATCAAGGCCCAGCTGGAAGCTGCTGGCGCCCGCGTCGAACTCAAGTAAGTCCCCCTTCACCGGGAGTGCACCCTCAGCTTCGGCTGGGGGTTTTTCCTTTTACCGTCGCGGCAGGGTGCCCAGGCCCAGCACGGTCGAGGTGAGGGCCGAGCGCTGCGTCTGTTCAAGCACCTGCCGCACGAAGCGTGAGATGTCGCGGCGCAGCAGATTGACGCTCTGGGCCGGCAGGTCCGTGCGGGACGCCAGGGCAAGCCGCACCCCGTAGTCGGGATCAGCCGTCAGGGTGAGCAGCAGCGCCTGCGGCAGCTCGGGGCGGGCGGCAATGCGGGCCCGGACAAGCCAGGCCGGGTGCGTGGCCAGGAGCGCCACTTCCGGGCCACTCAGGTCAGGCCGGGCGGCCAGCAGGACGAGCTGCTCCACAGGCCCGTGCCGGATCAGGAAGGTCCTGAGCCACGCGGGCAGCTCCGGCTGGCGCACGAAGGCCTGGAAAGCGCTCACCGGCCAGGCGCGCAGCAGCTGCGGGTCGGCGAGGCGCAGCAGTGGAAGAGCTGGGTTGCACAGGACCTCCCGCGGGAATTCGGCGGCCAGCTGCCCCAGGACCGGGGCGGGCGTGTTCGGGTGGCCGGCCACCGCCGCCCGGACGTGGGGGTCGCCGTGGGCAGCCAGCTGGGCAAGCTCGGCGGCCGGGAGGTCGCGGTTCAGTACCGCTGGTGGGAAGGGAGGTTGAGGTTCTCCAGCCATAACGCAAGCAGCTCCTTCAGGTCGGCGTGGGAGGGGGCACCTGCGTCGGTGGGCTGGAGGCTGTCCAGCACTTCGAACGTGAAGGCGGCCGGGCCGTCCTGCTTCCAGTCTCGCTGCAGGGCGGGCGCCCGGTGCAAGGCGTGCTGTAACTCGAAGCGGACTCTGTTCAGGGAGGCAGATGCGTCGGCGCTGACTCCCAGCAGCGTACGGCCGCTGGGGCGGTGCGTGACCCGGTAGACGCCCGGGCGGGGCGCGTGGGGAGGCGTCATGCGTCGGCGAGGGCCGGAGCGGCGAGGTACAGGGCGTGCGCGCGCACGTCGGCGGGCCAGCCAGCCAGGTGAACCTCGAAGCGTGCGCGGTCCCCGGCGTACAGGGCGCGGGTGGCGTCTTCGAAGCCGGGAAGATCCCCGCCGACGGTGCTGAGAAACCGGTCGGTGGCCGCCTGGGCCTGGGCCCGGCGCTCGCCGTCGGGATCAGCCCTGCGGGCTTCGTCGATCAGGCGGCGCAGCGTGGCGGACGCGCCGGACCGCTGGCGTTCCAGCCATGCCCAGTGGCGTGGCAGGAGGCTCACCTCGCGTGACACGACGCCCAGTTTGGGGCGGCCGGGACCGCTGCGCTGGGGCTCGGGGGCGTGGCGGGCCAGCACTTCATCAAGCGTGCCGCCCAGGTCGAAGTCGACGCTGCGGCCGGTCAGATCATCGACCACCAGAGTGCGGGCGTGGTGCGAGCGGGCGTGCAGGAAAGTCAGGGTCGCTTCGAGGGGTGCGGTCAGGAGGCGGGTGTGCTGTTCAAAAACGGTGTACGTTTGAGGGTCAGACATGATCCAATATTACCCGGGAGAAATTGCAGAGACAATATTCCCTGGGTAATACAAATGGCCTGTGTGCCCGCCAGCCCATCTGTTCAGCCGGAGCGCCTACTTCACCTCCCGCCGCAGTTCCCGGCCCAGCTGAAACCACTCCCGCTCCTGGCGCCGGTACAGGTTCGTGGCGCGCGCCTCCGTCTTTGCCAGCGCCTCCAGCACAGGCCGGGCCTCCTCACGTCGCCCCTGGCGAACCAGATACGCCGCGTACCGGGCCCGGGGTTCCTCAGTGGTGGCGGCCGCCATGGCCTGCCGGTAGGTGGCCTCCGCCTCTGCCTTACCCTGCGCCTCCTGCGCCTGGGCAAGGAGCGTCAGGGTGCGCGTGCGGGTCGCGGCGCTGCTGCGGAGGTCCACGTGCCCCAGTTTGCCCTCCGCGGCGGCCGGATCGCGCCGCGCCAGGTCCAGCTCCGCGCTGGTGAGCAGCACCACCGGATCATCCGCGTAGATGCCACTGAGCAGCGGCGCCAGCGTGCTCTGGGCCTCCTCCAGCCGCCCGGCACGGGCCTGCAGCGCCGCGAGGTCCGCTCGGCGCTGCAACGTGTCACTGTCCTCCAGTTCCGCCTGCGCCTCACGGATGCGGGTCTCCAGCGGCTTCAGGGCTTCCACGCCGCGCGCCACGACCTGCCCGGCCGCGCGGCTCCCGCCACGCGCGGCCGGCAGCAGCACCATATAGGCATACACCGCCGCGAAGGCCAGCCCGAACAGGCCGCCGAACAGCGCGCCGAACAGCAGCATTACGATCCAGTACACCTGCTGCCGCGTCACCACCGCGTGGATCAGACCGACAACGGCCAGCAGGCGCAGCGCATTCACAAGCAGGGGCAGATAGGGTTGCAGGGCGTCCACGATCTCATGCTACGGGCCAAGCGGCCCTCAGACGCCCCGCCCGGCAGTGTGCCCGGCCCGCCACCGGGGTTGATGAAGAGCCCGCCCGGCCCGGACGGATTGATTCGGCGGCGGACGTGAGGCATACTTCCGCTCACGAGTGACCCGGAGCGCACGCTGCGGCCCCATTGACCTGTAATGCAGCACAGGCCTATACTGTCCTGTGCTGACCATGATGGGTCGGGCAGGAGTTCTTTGCGGCGAATGGGTCTGCAAAACTAAGTCTTTGTTCAGGGAACGCGACCAGAAGGGTTGCGCTTCCCACCTGCGTCTTTTCCAGCCCCGGAAGACGCACGGGAGATACAGGGTGCGTGCGAGGTGGACATGAGCCCAAGCAGTAAAGGACCCCGCATCGAGCGTTTCGGTGACATTGCGGACGTGATTCCGCTCCCCAACCTCACGGAAATTCAGGTCAACTCCTTCAGGGCTTTCCTGCAGGCCGACCGGGCGCCCGACCGGCGCGACAACGTCGGCCTCCAGAGCGCTTTCAAGGAAGTCTTCCCCATCGACGAAACCGAGAAAGGCCGCTCCACCGGGCTCGTCCTGGACTTCCTGGAGTACCGTCTGGGCGAGCCGCCCTACACCCCCGAGGAGTGCCGCGAGAAGGACGTCACCTACCAGGCGCCGATGTACGCCAAATTGCAGCTGATCCACAAAGACAGCGGCCTGATCAAGGAAGACCAGGTGTTCCTGGGTGACCTGCCCCTGATGACCGAGGACGGCTCCTTCGTCATCAACGGCGCCGACCGCGTCATCATCTCGCAGATTCACCGCTCCCCCGGCGTGTACTTCACCAGCTCCTACAAGGGCATCAAGAAGATGTACACCGGCGCGATCATCCCCATGCCCAAACGTGGCCCCTGGATTGAACTGGAATTCGCGGGCGGCATCCTGGAAATGAAGGTGAACAAGCGCAAGTTCCCCGTGGCCATGCTGCTGCGCGTCCTGGGCTACGACGACGCCAGCCTGCGCACGCTGTTCACGGAGTTCGAGCCGGACATGGAACTCCCCGAGGACAAGAGCGCCGGCATGGGCGCCGACGAGGCCCTGCTGCGCCTGTTCACGGTCCTGCGCCCCGGCGACCCGCCCAAGCGCGACAAAGCCATTCAGTACCTGTACGGCCTGCTGGCCGACCCGCGCCGCTACGACCTGGGCGAACCCGGCCGTTTCAAGATGAACACCAAGCTGGGCGTGCAGCGTGAAGAACGCACCCTGCTGAACTTCGAAGACGGCAAATTCACCGATGCCGGCCTCGTGGACACCATCCGCTACCTCATGGCCCTGCAGTACGGCCGTGAAACGGTCGGCATGGTGAACGCCGACGGCGTGGTCACCAACGTGCCCGTCGCCGAAGACGACATCGACCACCTCGGCAACCGCCGCGTGCGCACGGTGGGCGAACTGCTCGCCGACCAGCTGCGCGTGGGCATGGGCCGCATGGCGCGCGGCGTGCGTGAACGCATGCTGCTCGGCAACCCCGACGCCGCCACCCCCACCAAGCTCGTGAACAACCGCCCGATCGTGGCGGCCATGCGCGAGTTCTTCGGGCGCAGCCAGCTCAGCCAGTTCAAGGACCAGACCAACCCGCTGTCCGACCTGCGCCACAAGCGCCGCATCTCGGCCCTGGGGCCGGGCGGCCTGACCCGCGAACGCGCCGGCTTCGACGTGCGCGACGTGCACCGCACGCACTACGGCCGCATCTGCCCGATCGAAACGCCCGAAGGCGCCAACATCGGCCTGATCTCCTCGCTGGCCTCCTACGCGAAGGTGAACGACCTGGGCTTCATCGAGGCGCCCTACCGCAAGGTGGAAGGCGGCCGCGTGACTGACGACGTGGTGTACATGACGGCCGACATCGAGGACCGTTACACCGTCGCGCAGGCCAACAGCCCCCTGAACGAGGACGGCACCTTCAGCGACGAGCGCGTGCTCGCCCGCCGCAAGGGTGACCCGCTGTGGTACACGCCTGAAGAAGTGGACTACATGGACGTGTCCCCCAAACAGATCGTGTCCATCAACACGTCCCTGATTCCCTTCCTGGAACACGACGACGCCAACCGCGCGCTCATGGGATCGAACATGCAGTCCCAGGCCGTGCCGCTGGTGCGCGCCGACAGCCCCGCTGTGGGCACCGGTGTAGAGCGCCGTGTCGTGACGGACAGCGGCACCAGCGTCGTCAGTGACGTGACCGGCCGCGTAACCTACGTGGACGCCCGCGTCATTCAGATCACCCTGACCGAAGACGCGCCCGCCGCCGGCATGAACACCGGCAACGTCCGCACCTTCGAACTCGTGCGGTTCACCCGCAGCAACCAGGGCACCAACCTCGACCAGCACCCCATCGTGGACATCGGTGACACGGTCCAGGCCGGGCAGGTCATTGCCGACGGCCCTGCCAGCGACCTGGGCCGCCTCGCCCTGGGTCAGAACATCACCATCGCGATCATGCCCTTCGACGGCTTCAACTTCGAAGACGCCATCTGCATCAGCGAAGGCCTCGTGCGCAAGGACTTCTACACCTCCGTGCACATCGAGAAGGACGAGATCGAGGCGCGCGACACCAAACTCGGACCGGAGAAGATCACCCGCGACATTCCCGGCCTGAGCGAAGCGGCGCTGCGTGACCTGGACGAGGACGGCATCGTCCGCGTCGGCGCCGAAGTGAAACCCGGCGACATCCTGGTCGGCAAGACCAGCTTCAAGGGCGAGTCGGAGCCCACCCCCGAAGAGCGTCTGCTGCGCTCCATCTTCGGCGAGAAGGCCCGCGAAGTGAAGGACACCAGCCTGCGGGTGCAGTCCGGCCAGGGCGGCATCGTCGTGAAGACCGTGCGCTTCCGCCGCGGCGACGAGGGCGTGGACCTCAAACCCGGCGTGCGCGAGATGGTCCGCGTGTACGTCGCGCAGAAACGCCAGCTGCAGGTGGGCGACAAGGTCGCCAACCGGCACGGGAACAAGGGCGTGGTCTCCAAGATCATGGCCCCCGAAGACATGCCCTACCTGGAAGACGGCACGCCGGTCGATCTGGTGTTCAACCCGCTGGGTGTGCCTTCGCGCATGAACCTCGGGCAGATCCTGGAAACCCACCTGGGTGAAGTGGCGCGCCTGACCGGCCAGAAGTTCGAAACGCCCGTGTTCGACTCGGTGACCGAAGCGACCATCAAGGAAATGCTGGAAGTCGCCGCGGCGGAACGCATCCAGGCCCGCAAGGACGAAGGCTTCGAACTCGACAAGCGTGAACAGAACGTCCTTGACCGCGCCGCGAAACTCGGCGTGATCAGCGACACCCAGAACGACTACGAGAAAGCCCAGATGGAACTCAGCCGCACCGGCAAGAGCGTTCTGTACGACGGCCGGACCGGTGAACCCATCAGTGGCCCCGTGGTGGTCGGCACCATGTACGTCATGAAGCTGTACCACATGGTGGAAGACAAACTGCACGCCCGGTCCACCGGGCCGTACTCCCTCATCACCCAGCAGCCGCTGGGGGGTAAGGCGCAGTTCGGCGGCCAGCGCTTCGGGGAAATGGAAGTGTGGGCGCTCGAGGCGTACGGCGCCGCGCACACCCTGCAGGAAATGCTCACCATCAAGTCTGACGACATCGACGGCCGCGACGCCGCGTACCAGAGCATCGTCAAGGGTGAGGAAGTTTCCGGCAGCACCATCCCCGAGTCCTTCAAGGTGCTCGTCAAGGAACTCCACTCGCTGGGCCTGGACGTCGAAGTGCTCGACAACGGCGACAAAGCCGTCGACATCTTCGAAGGCATGATGCCCAAGCGCTGATCCCCAGGCGCCGGGAAGGGCCGCGCGGCCCTTCCCACCTGGACCGCACCGACAACAAGCGTCTCTCACAGGAGAAGCCGTGAAAGATTTCAGCAAAGTCCGCATCGCCATTGCCAGCCCGGAGAAAATCCGCGAGTGGTCCTTCGGCGAGGTTGAAAAGCCCGAAACCATCAACTACCGCACCCTCAAGCCCGAACGCGAAGGCCTCTTCGACGAGCGCATCTTCGGGCCGCAGAAGGACTACGAGTGCGCCTGCGGGAAGTACAAGCGCCAGCGCTACGAAGGCAAAGTCTGCGAACGCTGCGGTGTGGAAGTCACCAGCAGCAAAGTGCGCCGCTACCGCATGGGCCACATTGACCTGGCCACGCCCGCCGCACACATCTGGTACGTGAAGGACACCCCCAGCAAGATCGGCACGCTGCTTGACCTCAGCGCCGGCCAGCTGGAGAAGGTGCTGTACTTCAGCTCCTTCCTGGTGACCGACCCCCGCAACGCCCAGAAAGACGGCCGCCCCCTGAAACGTGGCGAGCTGCTCAGCGACGACGAGTACCGCGAACTGCGCTTCGGCCGTCAGGAAACCTACAGCCTGCAGGGCGGCGTCGACGCGGAAATCCGCGACGGTGAGTACGTCACCCGCGGTCAGATTCTCGGCGGGAATGTCGTCAGCAAGATGGACGGCCTGGCCCAGTACCGCTTCCCCCGGCGCGCGATCATCGCGTACGCCGAAGGCGTCGAGGCCACCCTGCCTCTCCCCGCGGAAGCGCTGGTCGAGCAGGACACCTTCCGCGCCGGTGAAATCCTCGCCGAACTGGAAAGCGACGTGCAGCTCACCGCGCCCGTGGACGGCACCATCGTGCTGCACGAAATGGGTGAGGACAGCGTCCTCGTCGAGCTGCGCGAAGGTGTGGACGAGGAAGGCGTGCCCAGCGGTGAAGTGCTGGCCCGCGTGTACGTGCCGCACGGCATGAACGTGCAGGTTGTGCACGGCGAGATCGTGGAGGCCGGCGCCGTCCTGGCCGACGCGGCCAGCGGCACCCGCCTGCGCGTGAGCCGTGACAGCCGCCTGAGCGGCGTGACCTTCCCCAAGAAGAAGGGAGACGTTCAGGTTACCGCCCACTGGACCCGCCGCGCCGAGTACCCCATCAACCCCACCATGCACGTGCTCGTCGGGGACGGCAGCGAGGTCCGCAAGGGCCAGAAGGTCGTCGGGGCCATCGACAAGGAAGAAGAGATCGTCGCCGAAACCGACGGGATCATCACCCTGCACAACCCCGCCAGCATCATCGTCAGCAAGGCCAAGGTCTACACCTACCAGGACGAACCCCTCGTCGTGAACGGTGACCGCGTCGAACCCGGCGACGAACTTGCCGACGGCGGCGAACTGCGCAGCGAGATCAGCGGCCGCATCGAGATTGACCTGGTGCGCAAGCAGGTGCGCGTCATCGAATCCTACGACTTCGACGCCAAAATGGGTGCCGAAGCCGTCAAGGAACTCCTCGACGACCTGAACCTGGACATCCTGGAAGCCGAGCTGAACGAGATGATGAAGGACTCCAGCCGGCACAAGCGCGCCAAGGCCCGCAAGCGCCTGGAAGTGACCCGCGCGTTCAAACGCAGCGGCAACCACCCCAGCTGGATGATCCTGAACACCGTGCCGGTCATGCCCCCGGACCTGCGCCCCATGGTGCAGGTGGACGGCGGCCGCTTCGCCACCAGCGACCTGAACGACCTGTACCGCCGCCTGATCAACCGCAACAACCGCCTGAAGAAGCTCATGAGTCAGGGCGCGCCGGACATGATCATCCGCAACGAGAAGCGCATGCTTCAGGAAGCGGTAGACGCCCTGATCGACAACGGCCGCCGCGGCAGCCCCGTCACGAACCCCGGCTCCGACCGCTCGCTGCGCTCCCTCACCGACCTGCTCGGCGGGAAACAGGGCCGCTTCCGTCAGAACCTCCTCGGGAAGCGCGTCGACTACTCCGGCCGAAGCGTGATTGTCGTCGGCCCGCAGCTCAAGCTGCACCAGTGCGGTGTGCCCAAGCGCATGGCGCTGGAACTCTTCAAGCCGTTCCTGTTCAAGGTGCTTGAGGAGAAGGGCGAAGTCACGAACATCAAGCAGGCCCGCAAGATGCTCGAACGCTACCGCGACACCCGCGACAGCGTCTGGGACGCCCTGGAAGAGGTCATTGAGGACAAGGTCGTGCTGCTTAACCGCGCGCCCACCCTGCACCGCCTCGGCATTCAGGCCTTCGAGCCCGTGCTCGTCGAAGGGCAGTCCATCCAGCTGCACCCGCTCGTCTGTGAAGCGTTCAACGCCGACTTCGACGGCGACCAGATGGCCATCCACGTTCCGCTGAGCGCCCAGGCGCAGGCCGAAGCGCGCATCCAGATGCTCAGCGCCCACAACCTACTGTCCCCCGCGAACGGTGAACCCAACGTCAAACCCAGCCGCGACATCATCCTCGGGATCTTCACGCTGACCCTGCTGCGCAAGGACAACCTGGGCACCGGCAGTGAATTCGCCAGCGCCCAGGACGCCCTGAGTGCCCTGGAGAACGGCAAGGTCGCCCTGAACAGCACCATCACGGTCGCCGGGCAGGAAACCAGCCCCGGGCGCCTGAAGTACGTCTTCAGCAACCCGGACGAGGCCATCATGGCCGTCGAACGCGGCGAGATCGACCACCAGGATCACGTCCGCATCCGCCTGAACGGCGTGACCTACGACACCAGCGCGGGCCGCGTGATGTTCCGCCGGATCGTGCAGGAAGCCCTCGGCGCGCAGGCGCACCTCGTGGACACCCTCGTGAACCTCGAGACCGCCTACGAGAAAGACCACCTCAAGGACATGGTCATGGCGTGCTTCAAGCACCTCGGCATCGAGGCGACCGCCGGTCTGCTCGACGGCCTGAAGGACGCAGGCTTCAAGCTCTCCACGACCTCCGGCATCACCATCGGCATTGACGACATCGTCATTCCACCCGCCAAGACCGAGATTCTCGCCGAAGCGGACGCCAAGGTCGCTGAGATTGAACAGAACTTCGAGTTCGGCTTCATGACCGAAGAGGAACGCTACAAGCAGGTCGTGCAGCTGTGGAACGACACGAAGGACGAAGTCAAGAACGCCATGTTCGACAACTTCGGCAAGAACTACCCCTTCAACCCGCTATGGATCATGAGCCTGTCCGGCGCGCGCGGGAACGCCCAGCAGATCACGCAGCTTGCCGGGATGCGCGGCCTGATGGCCCGCCCCGACGGCAGCACCATCGAAGTGCCGATCCGCGCGTCCTTCCGCGAGGGCCTGTCCGTGCTGGAGTACTTCATCTCCACCCACGGCGCCCGTAAGGGCGGGGCCGACACTGCGCTGCGCACCGCCGACTCCGGCTACCTGACCCGCAAACTGGTCGACGTGGCCCACGAAGTCGTCGTGCGCGACGTGGACTGCGGCACCACCGACTACACCGCCATCCCCCTGGGCGCCAACGACGAGCGCACCGGTGAATGGCGCACCCGCAAGAGCAGCGAGATCGAAACCAGCATCTACGGCCGCACGCTGGCCGACGCGGTGGTCATCGACGGCCACACCATCGAAGCCGGCGAGATGCTGAGCCTGGAAGACGTCAAGGCCGTGACCAAAAACGCCAAGGCCCTCCAGAACGTGTTTGTCCGCACGCCCCTGAACTGCCGCGTCAAGAGTGGCGTGTGCCAGAAGTGCTACGGCTACGACCTCTCGCAGGCCAAACCCGTCAGCATGGGCGAAGCAGTTGGCGTGGTCGCGGCCGAATCCATCGGCGAGCCCGGCACGCAGCTCACCATGCGCACCTTCCACACCGGTGGGGTCGCCGGCAGCGGCGGCGGCGACATCACCATGGGTCTGCCCCGCGTGATCGAACTGTTCGAAGCCCGCAAACCCAAGACCAGCGCCGCCGTGGCCGACCGTGACGGCGTGGTCCGCATCGAGGAGGACGAAGAGCGTTACCTCGTGCGCATCGAAGCTGACGACGACCAGTACTCCAGCAAGACCGCCATGAAGATCAGCAAAGGCCTGCGCATGATCGTCAAGGACGGCGACCGCGTCGAAGCCGGCCAGCCCCTGACCCGCGGCGCCATCAACCCGCACGACCTGCTGCTGTACAAAGACACCGACGCCGCCCAGCGGTACCTGGTGGAGGAAGTGCAGCGCGTATACCGCAGCCAGGGCGTGAAGGTGCATGACAAGCACATCGAAGTCATCGTCCGCCAGATGCTCCGTTGGGTCGAAGTCACCGACGGCGGCGACACCGAGCTGCTCGAAGGGCAGACCGTGGAACGCTGGGAAGTGGACCAGGCGAACGACCTGCTGGAAGAAGGCCAGACCCCGGCCAGCTGGAAACCCGTCCTGCTGGGCATCACCAAGAGCAGCCTGACCACCAAGTCCTGGCTGTCCGCGGCGAGCTTCCAGCACACCACCCACGTGCTCACCGAAGCCAGCATGAAGGGCCAGGTGGACGACCTGATCGGCCTGAAGGAAAACGTCATCCTCGGGAAACTCATCCCCGCCGGGACGGGCCTGACGACCGTGCGCGACATGCAGGTCGCCGACGACCGCACGCTCGAGAAGTACGGCGAAGGCAACACCAGCAACGACTCCGTCACCGGAGACCGCAGCTACGACGACACGCGCCCCGGCGTCGTGAACGACAACGTCACCTACACCAGCTGACGCCGCCCACCCGGCAACGCCGACCCCCACCCCTTGCCGGGTGGGGGTTCGTCATGGCGACCCCTCAGCCGGGCGTGAGTGTCACGGACACGTCCTGCCCTTCCTCCAGCGCCTCTGCGCGGCGCACCGCCACCTTCACCGGCAGCAGGTACCCGCCATCCTTCGGGAACAGTGACGTGCGGAACGTCGTCTCCCCTACCGTGGCCCGGCAGGGAATCATGCCCCACCCGTACGTCACCAGCCGAGACAGGTCCCGAAGTATCACCGCCTGCGCCTCGGGTACCGCCACAAAGTCATGCGGCGCGGGGCCACGCCAGTGAAACAGAGACCCACAGAACTCAAGCTGCATGGCCCAGCGTACCCCCCGGTACGCCAGCTGGAACAGGCTCAGCGGAGCGCCGCGCTCAGAGAGGACCATGGCCGCCCCAGTTCGGCTTCAGTTGCTGCTCGGTGCCCTTCAGGCCCGCATCGCCCTGGAAGGTCCGGCGTGTCTCCAGGCCCGACGTACGAGTGCCGGGGAGGCTGGGCCGCTGCCGCACGTGCAGGACTCCGATCCGCACGGTCACTGGCTCACCACCGAGGTGAGCCGTCCACGACTGCCCCGGGGCATGTACACGTGCTGCCCGCGGCGTGAGCTGCAGATCTCGCATCGTGCCCAGCAGCCCACGCCCGGCGCTCAACACCTGCAGATGGGGCCGGCGATCAGCAGGGCCGGCGCGGACCATTCCGCTGTGAACTCTCAGGCAGCCGACCCGGCAGGACACTGGACGGCGGGATACTCAGCGTGAGGTGCACCCGACCGTCAGTGGGAAGGGGTGGCCTGCGCCGTCACCCAGAGAGCCGCCGCCAGCCAGTACGTCAAGCTGGGTAACGCCGCACGGCCCGTCAGCAGGGTCGTTCAACCCATGTGGGCAGGAGCCAGAAATGCCACAGGGTCTCAGCCTCGTCGCGGAGGGCGTACCTCCTGCACCGGAGCGCAGGGCCGCCACACCCTGTGTCGCCCTGCCCCTGGCGGCAGGGTCAGCGCACGTCCGGGCTGACTTCACGGATGAGGGTTTCGTCGTACAGGCTGGCGTAGTGCTGGCCGAGGTTCACGAGAAACTGCATTTCCTCCTTGGTGGTGCGGGCGCTCAGCCGTGTCTCGAAACTCAGGAGCAGCGCCCCGTATGCCAGGGAGCCGGCCCCCGCGATGGCCAGCAGGATCGGGAGGGGGCCGGCGGCAACACCGAGCAGGGCGCCTCCACCGATCAGGATGCTGGTGAGGACCAGGAGGGCCACGGCCAGGTACAGGGCCGTCATGGCGCGCACGATGATGCGGCTGCGGCGTGCCAGACGTGGAAGCTGCTGCACGATCATGCGTTTCTCATCTCGGGCCAGGGGCTCCAGGCGCCCGCCCTCCGTGACCAGCACCTTGAAGCGGGCCGTGAGCTGGCGCACGCGGTCTGTCACGCGGCCCAGACGACTGCTGGTGCTCATGAGCAGTGTCCCGGCGCCGCTGATCAGGACGGCCGGCGTGATCATGGCAGTCAGCACCTGCAGGTTCGTGTCGGCCATGCCCTGACGGTACGCGAAAAGGAAGGGTGGACCTCTTCGATAAATCTGCACATTCCCTGCATGGCGTCTGCACGGGAGGGCGCGATGCTCTGTCTCAGGAAGGAAGGGAGGCAGGGAGCGCACGGCCCCCGACCACAAGGAGAACCACCATGAAAAAGATTCTGCTGACCGCCGCCGCTGCCCTGAGCCTCGCCACCACCGCTTTCGCCGCCTCTCCGGTCATGGTGTACGCCAGTGACGGGAACGGGAACGAGTATCAGGGGCTGTACACCGAGTCCAGCTGGATGGCGATTGAGGTGCCGCTGAACGCCCTGGGTGGCAGCGTGCCGAGCAACCTGAGCATCGCCGTGAGCGGCCTGCCGCAGGGCACCTACGTGACGCTGGACAGCGTGTCCACCGACGGTTCGAACGCACTGCTGTACGTGAGTGTCAGCCGTGACAGCACGGAGACCGCCGTGAACAGCGTGGCGAACATCCGCGTGCAGTCCGGCGAGACCCTCCTGACCACGGTGCAGATCCCGGTGTACGGAGCCGTGTACGGCGAGTAAGTTCACCGCGCAGCTGTCCGGGCCGTCCGTTCCTTCGGGAGCGGACGGTTTCCGTTGTTGGGATGCTCTACCCTGCGGGCATGTGGGTGTCGAAGCGGGCGGGGGCGGTGCCGGGCAGCGTGTTTGCGTTGATGGACGGAGCGAAGGGGCGGGCACGCGCGGCGGGTCTGGAAGTGATTGATCTGAGTATCGGAAGCAGTGATCTGCCTCCGGCGGACAGTGTGCTCGAGGAGCTGAGGGAGGCGACGCGGGACCCCGGGACGTACCGGTACCCGCTGTTCAGTGACACGGCGCCGTTGCGGCGTGCGGCGGCGGCGTACCTCGCGCGGCGCTTCGGGGTGAGCGTGAATGCAGACGCGGAGGTGTTGCCGCTGATCGGGGCGCAGGAGGGCCTGGCGCACCTGCTGCTGGCGGTGACGGATCCGGGGGACACGCTGCTGCTTCCGGATCCGTGCTACCCCCCGTACCTGGGCGCGGCGGCGATCGCGGGGTTGAACGTGGTGACGCTGCCGCTGCGGGCCGATCGGGGGTTCCTGCCGGACCTGGAGGAACTGCCGGCGGGGCTGCGGCCCCGGGTCTTGCTGCTGAACTACCCGAACAATCCGACGTCAGCGGTGGCGGACGCGGCGTTCTTCCGGCGGGTGGCCGCGTGGTGCCAGGAGCGCGGAACGCTGCTGGTGCATGATCACCCGTACGCGGAGCTGACCTTCGGAGCGTACCGTGCGCCGAGTGCGCTGGAGGCGGGCGTACAGGGCGTGGTGGAGCTGCACTCGCTGAGCAAGACGCATCACATGGGCGGGTTCCGGGTGGGGTTCGCTGCCGGGGACGCTCAGGCGATTGGGGCGCTGGCGCGGGTGAAGGGCGCCACGGATTTTCATGCGTACCTGGGGATTCAGCGGGCGGCGGCGCATGCGCTGGGCCTGCCGGATGAGGTAGGCCGGGCGGGCGCGGCGGTGTTCGAGACGCGGCGGGACGCGCTGGTGCCGGCGTTACAGGCGCTGGGGTGGGGGGTGACGCAGCCGCAGGCCAGTATGTACGCCTGGGCGCGGGTACCGGGGGTGTCGGACAGTGTGGGGTTCGCGGTGCGGGCAGCGGAGCTGACGGGGGTGGCGGTCAGTCCGGGTGCGGCGTTCGGGCGGGGCGGGGAGGGGTTCGTGCGGTTCGCGCTGGTGCAGCCGCCAGAGGTGTTGCGGGAGGCGGCGCGGCGCCTGGGGTCGGTGCCGGTGTAGGGCGGGGGTGCGCGGGGCCGCTCTGGGCCCGGCCGCGCACCCCCTGTCTGCCTTATTTGTCGAACTTGTCGTAGCCGGCGGCGCTGCGGCGCTGGGCGCCGCGGGCGTAGTCCATCTGCATCTCGACGGTGTCGTGTTTGCCTTCGGTGAAGGTGCTGTCGTGAATCCAGTAGTTCAGGCGGTCCTCGCCCAGCTGCACCCAGAATTTGTGTTCGTCTTCGGGGTCGCGCCAGAACACGACGTGTTCGAAGGCGTTGTTCTGCGCCCAGGCCTTGATGTCCGACAGAACGCGCGCAGCCTTGGGGTGCGCCATCTGGAATTCCTGACCGTCGGCTTCGTTGCGGAAGGTGATCTCGACCATGGTGCGCTCAGCGTAACAGAAGTGGGGTGAAGGGCGGTCCTTACTGGACTGAACGTGCCTTGAGCGGTGAACCTGGGCGGTATGCTCCGGCGCGATGACGGACGCCGGGTTGAAGGTCACGACGCTGAACGTGAACGGGCTGCGCAGCGCGCTGCGTAAGGGCCTGCGGGACTGGGTGGCGCGCGAGGCGCCGGACGTGCTGCTGTTGCAGGAGGTGCGCGCGGACCCCATGCCTGGGGCGCTTGCGGACCTGGGGTACGAAGGGGTGTGGTTGCCGGCGCAGAAGGCCGGGTACAGCGGCGTGGCGGTTCTGGCGCGCCGGCCGCTGCTGCACGTGCGGGCCGGCATGCCGCACGCGGAGATGGACGCGGAGGGCCGGGTGGTGAGCGCAGTGGTGGAGGGGGTGCGGTTCGTGAGTGTGTACCTGCCGAGCGGCAGCAGCGGGGAGGCGCGGCAGGGCTTCAAGGACCGCGTGCTGGGCGACTTCCAGGCGTGGACGGAGGCCCTGATTTCGGAGGGCCTGCCGGTCGTGATCGGGGGGGATTACAACATTGCGCACCGGGAGGTGGACCTGAAGAACTGGCGCGGCAATCAGAAGAACAGTGGGTTTCTGCCGCACGAACGCGAGTGGATGACGCGGCACCTGGCGTGCGGGCTGACGGACACGCACCGCGTCTGCCTGGGGGATGCGGCGCAGTACACGTGGTGGAGCAACCGTGGTAACGCGTATGGGAATGATGTGGGCTGGCGGATTGATTACCTGCTGGCGGCGGGGGTGCAGGTGCAGGGCGTGCAGGTGGACCGTGCGGCGCGCCTGAGTGATCATGCGCCGCTGAGCGGGTGGGTGCACAGACCATGAAGTCCGCGTCAGGCCGGGCGGGCACGCGCGTGTTATGCTGAGCGGGCTGCCGGGTTCAGGACAGCGCCCCCGGTGGGACCAGTGGTCTTCCGGGATTCCGGGCGCAACCCGAGGAAGCGAATACCAGTTCCCGTGGGCGGGTTGCGCGCTGCAGCGCCACACAATGAGGCCTGAAGACCGCGTCTCACACGAGTTCACCCCCACGGGCGCGTCCTGAGTGACCAGGAACGTACATGCCGAAAACGAAGAAGACGGAAACGGTGCCCGGCACCGCGAGGACCGGCACCGAGACGAAGAAGACCACCCGGAGCGCAAAGAGCGCTCCCCAAGCTGCGGCGAATCCCGCCGATGAGACCCTGGCAGGCGTGCCCGCAGTGACGGACTCGCCGGTCGTAAATGAACCCGAGGTCCCGGTGCGCGCCAGTCGCAAGGCCCGCCGCACCGAACCGGCCCTCTCTCCGGAGGACGCCGCGGCCCCTGAGACGGCCGCGGCGCAGACCACCCCTCCGGCCAAAAAACGCGCCCCGCGCAGCACGAAGGACCCTCAGGGTGCTGAGGCCGGGACGGTCCAGAGCACCGACGCCCCCGCTGCCCAGGAGGCCCCCAGGCCGGTACGCCGTGGTCGTCCGCGCCGGGCCGAGGCTGTGCAGGCGCCGGAACCAGAAGTGGTGAGCGCACCCGTTGCGAACACGGCAGACACGACGGATGAACCTGAAGTGGCTGGGGAGGTCACCACGGCAGTGGACGCCCCGGTGAAGAAGTCGCGGGGTCGAAAAGCGAAGGAGACGCCTGCCGTTCAGGCGTCTGCGCCTGAGACCGGGCGTCCGGAGGACGACACGACCGAGTCGGCGGATGCGGAGCCGGCAACGCCCGTCACCCCCCGTGGCGCCCGCCGCGGGCGGGCCGCGGTGCAGGACGACGCGCCAGCATCCAGCGGGCTGGACCCGGTCATTCTGGAAGTGCCGAAGAAACGTGGCGGGCGCCGCAAGGCCCTCCCCGCAGAACCCCTCGCGGACGTGCTGAGCGGCGTGGAGGCTGTAACGCCCGCGCCTCACGCTGCCGCAGCGCCGGACAGCGTGGCGCTGCCCGAGCCGGAGGAGCCTGAAGTAGTTCCGGTGCGCAAGGGCCGCCGGACCCGCAAGGCGGACCTGCCGGTCGCGCCCACACCGGCTCCTGCGGACGTGGCTGCGCCGGTCGTTGATCAGGTGAGTGCCGGGGCAGAACAGCCGGCCACGGGGGCCGCCGGTAGCGCACCCGCAGAGGAGGACCTCGACGCGCCGGCGGACACCAACCCGGAGCGGGAGATTGTGGTGGCGCAGCTGCGCAAGCTGGGCCGGCCGGTGCACGTCCGGGACCTGGAGCGGACGTTCACGCGCCAGACCATGAACCGCCTGGGCAACTGGCGGGATCTCACGGACCTGCTGGAGACCCTGGTGGAGTCTGGTGAGGTCATCCGGACCCGCAAGAAGACGTACGGACTGCCCGAGGCGATGAGTCTGGTGCGTGGCCGCTTCCAGGCGTCCGCCGCAGGCTTCGGGTTCGTGATTCCGGACAGTGGCGGTGAGGACTTCTACGTTCCGGCAGAGCAGACGCTGGAAGCGTGGAACGGCGACATCGTGCTCGTCCGCATGGAGGGCCGCGGAGACGGCGGCCGGGGCGGCGGGCCGCGGCGCGGTCAGCGTGGCGACGGCAATCCGCGCGCCAGTGTGGTGCGGATCGTGCAGCGCGCCTACCGGCAGCTGGTGGGAACCCTGGAGTTCCATCATGGGCACCCGATCCTGAAACCGGACGATCACCGCGCCCGGCACCGGATTCTGGTGCTGCCTGAGGGCCTGGAGGGCCTGCCGCCGGGCGCGCGCGTGGTGACGGAACTGTTCTGGCCTGAGAACACCGGCGAGGACGAGGTGTTCGGTCAGGTGACGCGCGTGCTGGGCGAGCAGGACGACCCGGTGACGGAAACAGAAGCGGTCATCGTGAAGTTCGGGCTGCGCGGCGACTTCCCGGGTGAGGTCGTGGAGCAGGCAAACGCGATTCCCACCGAGATTCCAGCGGAGGCCCTCGTGGGCCGCCTGGACCTGCGGGAGTTCAACATCTTCACGGTGGACGGCCGCGACGCGAAGGATTTCGACGACGCCATTCACATTCAGCCCACGCCAGAAGGGACGTTCGTGGTGGGCGTGCACATCGCAGACGTGAGCCATTACGTGCAGGAGGGCACGCCGCTGGACGCCGAGGCCTACGCCCGTGCGACGAGCGTGTACCTGCCGGGCCGGGTGCTGCCCATGCTGCCCGAGCACCTCAGCAACGGGGTGTGCAGCCTGGTGCCCTACCAGGACCGCCTGACCATGACGGCCCTGGTGGAACTGAGTGCCGAGGGTGACATCCTGAAGGTGCAGCTGGCGCCCAGCGTCATCAATTCCAAAGCGCGCCTGACCTACGATGAGGTGCAGGCCTACAGCGAGGCGACCGCCACGCTGCCGGACCACGCCCGTCAGCTGGAGGGGGACCTGCACCTCCTGCTGAAGATCACCACCAAACTGCGCCAGAAGCGGCTGCGGGAAGGGTCACTGGACTTCAAGCTGCGCGAGGTGAAGGTGGATGTGGGCCCGGACGGCCGCATGGAACTCATCCCGATCCGCGAGGAAACCGCGCGCGGCATGATCGAGGACCTGATGCTGCTGGCGAACAAGGTCGTGGCCCACGAGCTGCTGCAGCGTGAAATCCCGGCACTGTTCCGCATTCACGAGGAACCCACGCTGCAGCGCTTTCAGGAGGTGACCAACGCCATCGGGCGGCTCGGCCTGGCCTTCCCGGGTGGGGAACCCACCCCGCAGGCGTACCAGGCGGTGCTCAAGCAGGTGCGGGGCACGAACCGCGAGAGCGTGGTGAACACGCTGCTGCTGCGGTCCATGCAGCAGGCGAAGTACGCCGGGGAGAACCTGGGGCACTTCGGGCTGGCCTTCGACGAGTACCTGCACTTCACGTCTCCCATTCGCCGTTACCCTGACCTGCTGGTGCACCGCGTGCTGAAGGGCATGCTGAACGGTGAACTGAAGGCCGGTGGGCGCGCGGTGGCGCAGTTGCAGTCTCGCCTGCCGGGCATGGGTGACCACACCAGTGAGCGCGAGCGCGCCGCGGCGGAAGCTGAGCGGGACCTCACGAAGTACTATCAGGCGAAGTGGGCGCAGGAGCACGTCGGGGAGTCCTTCTCCGGAAACGTGTCGGGCGTGGTGGCCAGCGGGCTCTTTGTGGCGCTGGACAACGGCGTGGAGGGCAAGCTGCACATCTCACACCTGGATGACGACTACTACGTGTTCATCGAGGACGCGCAGATCCTGCGTGGCCGCAGCCGGGGCCGGTCGTTCCGGCTGGGTGACCCCGTGGACGTCACCATTCAGGCTGTGAATCCGCTGGCGCGCCAGACGGACTTCACGCTCGCCGATCCTTCCGACCCGGAGTACCGTCCGGGCAGCACCCATCAGGAGAACGATATGGATTCACCCGTCAAACCCCGTGCCCGCCGCCGTGAGGACCGCGAGCAGGAGAAACGCGAGAAGCTGCAGAGCGTGCCGGTCAGCGAACCGAAGAAATTCACGCTGGAGGACCCTTCCCCCCGCCCGGCCCTGTCACCCTCGACAGGCACGGCGCGGCCGGTCCGGGGACGCGGGCAGGTCGGAAGCGGCCGCGACCGTGACGCCGGGCGCGGGGCGGGCGCCCAGGGGCGCACGTTCGGCGGGGTCAGCATGGGCCGCGGCGCGCGGCGTGTCATCACGCTGGAACGCCCCCGCAACGAGCACCTGCGGCCTGTGAACATCACGGTGCAGCGCATGTACTTCGGCGACTGGACGCTGGAGAACATGCCGCCCGAGGACGCCCAGGGAAGCGGCGGGCGCGGCCCGCGCCCCATGAACCGTGAGCGGGGCGCCGGCGCCGAGCGCGGACGGGGCTTCACGCGCGGCGGCAATGACCGGGGAGCGGTGCAGCGCGTGAACGGCCGGCAGACTGCGGGTGGCCGTGACGGCGGGCGCGCCCCGGCGGGGGCCGTGCGGGAAACGCCCCGGGACGTGACGCCCGCTGTCACCTCGGACGCGGCCAGCGAGGACGCCAAGCGCCGTCGCCGCCGCCGTGGCCGCCGTGGGAATGGCGGGAACGGCCCCTCGCAGGGCTGAGAGTCATTGGTTCAGGAAAGCCCGGTCTGCGCGCAGACCGGGCTTTTTTCCGTGCTGAGCGAGAGGCGCCTCGGCGGGAGGGCGTGCGGGGTTTGTGCCGTGTGCGGCGTGGACGTTTGCTTCATGTGCCTGGAGGCTGGCGTGGGAGCGAGCTGCATGGTCCCTTAGGGTTGCTTTCATGGCGCGCCGGGCGCGGGCCTCTACCCTGACAGGCATGACGCCTCTTCGGGGGCGGCGAGGGGAGGACTCATGAGCAGGTCAGACGAACAGGGCACCGAAGGTCAGCGCTCCCAGTTGGGGGCGCGACTCCTGCCGGGCGGTCAGAACACAGAGTTCCGCGTCTGGAGCACCCGGGCCTCACAGGTGCACGTCCGGGTACGCGGCGAGGATTACCCCCTGCAGGCTGTGGGGCACGGTTATTTCGAGGGCGTGCTGCCGGTGGGGGCGGGCACACGGTACAAGTTCGTGCTGGACGGGCAGGCGCTGCCGGACCCGTACGCGCGCTTCCTGCCGGACGGCGTGCATGGCGAAGCGGAGGTTGTGGACCCTGAGGCCTTCGCGTGGCAGCACGGAAACGGAATGGAACGGCCGCTGAGTGAGTGCGTGTTCTACGAACTGCACGTGGGGACGTTCACGCCTGAAGGCACCTACCGCGCGGCCGTGGAGCGTCTGCCGGAGCTCGTGGCCCTGGGGGTCACCGCGCTTCAGGTGATGCCCGTCGCGGCGTTCCCGGGCGAACGGGGATGGGGGTACGACGGGGTGGCCCTGTACGCGCCGTACGCGCCGTACGGGCGGCCTGAAGACCTGATGGCGTTCGTAGACGCCGCGCATGGGCTGGGCCTGTCGGTGTTTCTGGACGTGGTGTACAACCATTTCGGTCCGGACGGAAACTACCTCACGAGCTACAGCCCGACGTACTTCACCGACCGCTTTCACACGGCGTGGGGACAGGGCCTGGATTACGCGGAGCCGCACATGCGGCTGTACATCACCGGGAACGTGCAGATGTGGCTGCGCGAGTACCGTTTTGACGGCCTGAGACTCGACGCCACGGCCAGCATGCAGGATGACAGCGAGGAGCACATCCTGCACGAGCTGGCGCGCGCCACGCACGCGCTCGGTGGGCACCACCTCCTGGTGGCCGAGGACCACCGGAACCTGCCGGAGCTCGTAACCGACATTCACCTGGACGGCATCTGGGTGGATGACTTTCACCACGTGGTGCGCGTCACGCTGACCGGCGAGCAGGAAGGGTACTACAGCGGTTTCCGGGGCGGAGCGGTCGAACTGGCACGCGTGATCAACCGCGGCTGGGTGTACGAGGGACAGCGGTGGAACGTGACGGGCGAGGAGCACGACCGCGGCCGGCCGGCCACGGACCTGGAAGCTCCCAGCTTCGTGTACTGCATCCAGAACCACGACCAGGTGGGCAACCGGGCGTTGGGAGACCGGCTGGAGCAGTTCGAGACGGTCACGCTGGCCGAGTACCGCGGGGCAAGCACGCTGCTGCTCTCGCTGCCCATGACGCCGCTGCTGTTCCAGGGGCAGGAATGGGCGGCCAGCACGCCGTTCCCGTTTTTCAGTGATCACGCCGGGGAACTGGGGCACATGGTCACCGAGGGCCGGCGGCGTGAGTTTGCCTACTTCTCCAGTTTCAGCACGCTGGACGTGCCGGACCCCCAGGCCGAAGCGACGTTCCGCAGCGCGAAACTGAACTGGGCTGAGCGCACTGAGGGCGAGCGCGGCCGCACCCTGGCGCTGTACCGGGCGCTGCTGCGGCTGCGGCGCGAGGATCCGGTCCTGCGTCACCGCTCGAGGCGTTTCCTGCAGGCCGGGTCGGCCAGCACGGGCGTCGGCGAGTGCCTGTGGGTCCGCTGGGACACGCCCGACGGTGTGCGCGTGCTGGTGTGGAACCTGGCGTCCGTGGCCTTCTCCCCCACCCTGCTGGCCCTGCCGTTCGAGCTGCCGGGCCGGGTGCTGCTGCACTCCGAGGGACACATGGAGGCGCCCGCGCCGCTGGAGACGCTGCAGCTGCAGCCGGGTGAGGCGGCGCTGCTGGCCGGGGAAGACGCATGAGTGCGCCAGGGACGCACCTGCCGCTCTCCACGTACCGGCTGCAGCTGCACCGCGACTTTGATTTCGGCGCGGCGCGGCGCGCGCTGCCGTACCTCGCGCGGCTGGGCGTTACGGACGTGTACCTCTCGCCCATCTGGGCCAGCACGCCGGGCAGCACGCACGGGTACGACGTGACTGACCACGCGGCCGTGAACCCGGAACTGGGCGGCCTGACGGGTCTGCGGCGGCTGGCCGCCCGGGCCCGTGAACTGGGCCTGGGCCTGATCGTGGATTTCGTGCCGAACCACATGGGCATCCAGGGCGGCCACAACCCCTACTGGGAGGACGTGCTGCGCCACGGGCAGGCCAGCCGCTACGCGCACTTCTTCGACATCTCCTGGCAGCCGTTGAAACGCGCCCTGGAAGGCAAGGTTCTGCTGCCGGTCCTGGGGGACCAGTACGGCCGGGTCCTGGAGCGCGGCGAACTGATTCTGGAACGCGACGGTGGGGAATTCTCGCTGCGTTACTGGGAGCGGCGCCTGCCGGTCTCGCCGCGCAGCGTGGGCCAGCTGCTCACCTGGGCGTACGAGGCGTTGCCGGCCCGCACGGACACCGTCACCCTGGGCGAACTTGCCAGTATTCGCCGGTCGGTGGACACGCTGCCGCGCAGCACCTCCGCGGACCTGACCGATCAGGACCGCGTGATCCGCGCGCAGGAGGTGCAGGTCATGACCCGCCGCCTGGGCGCCCTGCTTGACGCCTCGCCCGAGGTGCGCAGCGTGATGGACGCCACCGTGAGCGCCGTGAACGCCGACCGTGAACGCCTGGACCGGCTGGTGAGCGAACAGAATTACCGCCTGGCGTTCTGGAAGGTGGCGGCCGAGGAGATCAACTACCGGCGCTTCTTTGACATCAACGACCTGGCGGCGCTGCGCATGGAGGACCCGCGGGTGTTCGCCTGGGCGCACGCCACGCTGTTCGACCTGCTGCGCCAGGGCCTGATTCAGGGGGTGCGCCTCGACCACACCGACGGCCTGTACGACCCGGCCGGGTACTTCCGGGCCCTTCAGGACGGCGCGGCGCACGCCCTGGGCCGCGAGCCCGGCCCGGACCTTCCGCTGTACGTGGTGGCCGAAAAGATCCTGGAGCCCGGCGAGCAGCTCCCGGACGCCTGGGCGATTCACGGCACCACCGGGTACGACTTCCTGGCGCAGCTGAACGGTGTGTTCGTGGACGGCGCCAATGAGGAGGAGGTCAGCGCCATGTACCGGCGTTTCACCGGGGACCGCCTCTCGTACGGAGAGCACCTGTACCGCGGCAAGCACCTGATCCAGCGGGTGAGCCTGCCGGGCGAGGTGAACGTCCTGGCCGAGCACCTCGAGCGGCTGGCCGAGTCGGACCTGAGCGCGCGGGACTTCACGCTGAGCACGCTGCGCGCCGCGATCCGCGAGGTGATCGCCTCGTTCCCGGTGTACCGCACGTACATCCGTGCTGACGGCGCGCGGGAACCCGGCGACGACGCGAAGATCGCGCACGCCATCCGCGACGCGAAAGCCCACAACCGCCGCGAGGGCCTCACGCTGGACCCCACTGTGTTCGACTACCTGCACGCGGTGCTGACCCTGAACGCGCCCGATGACCGGACGCGCGCGGCGTACGCGGACTTCGCCCTGAAATTCCAGCAGCTGACCGGACCGGTCACGGCCAAGGGCGCCGAGGACACCGCCTTCTACCGTTACGCCCGGCTGCTGTCCCTGAACGAGGTGGGGGGCGACCCGTCGCTGTACGGCACGCCGGTCAGCACGTTCCATGACGCGGCGCAGGCGCGCGCGACCCGCTGGCCGCACGCGATGCTGGGCGGCAGCACGCACGACACCAAACGCGGCGAGGACACCCGCGCGCGCATCAGTGTGCTGTCCGAAATGCCGCAGACGTGGTCAGCCTACCTGAGCCGCTGGTCGCCCCTGATCCGCTCGCTGGCCACGGAGCTGGAACTCGGGTCGGCGCCGGCCGCGCTCGACGCGTACGTGCTCCTGCAGAACACCCTGGGCGCCTACCCGCTGGACGGCAACGTCACGGACTTCCCGGACCGGCTGAGCGCGTACATGCTCAAAGCGGCCCGTGAGGCGAAGCTTCACACCTCCTGGGCGTCACCGGACAGTGAGTATGAGGAGGCGCTGGACCGCCTGGTGCGCGGCCTGCTCGCCGACCCGGGGTTCCGCGCGTCGATGGACGAACTGCACGCCCGCATCAGCCCGCACGGCGCGCAGAACGGTCTGAGCGCCTCGCTGGTGCGCCTGAGCGCGCCGGGGGTGCCGGACACCTACCAGGGCAGCGAAGGCTGGAACCAGAGCCTCGTGGACCCGGACAACCGCCGCCCCGTGAACTACGCGGCCCTGAACCGCACGCTGGGCCGGCTGGAGCGGGGGGCGGGCGTGGAACTCGCGCGGCGCCTGCTGGACCGCTACGCGGACGGCGCGGTGAAGGTCATGGTGACCTGGGCGGCCCTGCACGCCCGGGCCGCGCAGCCCGAGCTGTTCCGGAACGGCGCGTACCGCCCGCTGGACGGCGGCCGGCACGTGCTGGCGTTCATGCGGGAACTCGGGGCGCAGCGCGCCGTGACGGTCGCGCCGCGCCTGACGTTCACCCTCACGCGGGAGCGCACGCCGTGGGCGCTGGGTGAGGTGTGGGGCAACCGGCAGCTGGCCCTGCCGGCCGGCACGTACGTCAATGCCCTGACCGGCGAGCGGCTGCGGGCCCGGAGCGGCAAGGTCCCCCTGGCGAAGGTGCTGGAGGACTTCCCGCTGGCGCTGCTGCTGCGCGAGTAGGAGCGGTTCCTGAACAGGCAGGCTGCGGCCCGGCCTGCAGGAGGCCTGCCTACGCTTCAGGAAACCGGGAACTTTCTGCGGCGTTCCCCCGTATCCTGAAGCGTATGCAGACCTATCCCACCACTGCCCGCACGACGGACATCGTCCGGACGTTCATGGCCCGCACGTACTCGTGGATGGCGGCCGGTCTGGCCCTCACGGCCGGCGTGGCGTACTTCACCGCGCAGAACGACGCGCTGGCCCTGCAGGTTCTGAGCCTGCGCCTGCCGCTGATGCTGGCGCAGCTGGCCCTGGTGTTCGTGCTGAGCCTCTTCGCGCAGCGTCTCTCCAGCGCCGTGGCGGGCCTGCTGTTCACCGCCTACGCTGCGCTGACCGGCCTGACCTTCTCCGCGATTCTGCTGGCGTACGACCTGAGCGCCGTGACCGCCGCGTTCGCCACCACCGCCGGCACCTTCGCCTTGATGAGCGTGGCCGGGTTCGTGATCAAGAAAGACCTGAGCGCCATGGGCCGCTTCTTCATGTTCGCCGTGATCGGGCTGTTCGTCGCGATGATCGTGAACCTGTTCGTGGCGAGCAGCGCCCTGACCCTGGGCATCAGCATCGTGGGCGTCCTGCTGTTCGCAGGGCTGACCGCCTACGACACGCAGATGCTGCGTAACCTCGCGCTCAGCGGCGTGCAGGGGGAGATGGCGGAACGCGCTGCCATCAACGGCGCCCTGGCGCTGTACCTGGACTTCATCAACATGTTCCTGTTCATCCTGCGTCTGTTCAGCGGCAGCAGCCGCAACTGAGCCGCACCTTCTGAGCCCCCCGCTGGTGAGCAGCGGGGGGCTCACTTTGCCCGGTGCGGCACGGGCCCGCGCCCTTCAGGCCGCGCCCCCTGTTGTTACTTCGCGTACAGCGTCTTCACCAGCGGGGAATTCAGGTTCGCGTCGGCGCGGAGTCTGGCGTACGGAATCACGGCCGTCTCGGCGCACGCGGCCACCACGTGCGGGTAACCGGTGGGGGTAAGGTTCAGCCCGGCCGCACTGAGGTGCGCGGTGAACGACGAGGCGCCGTCCTGCGCGACCGTCCGGCACTCGGCGGTCAGGTGGTTCCTGACTGCGCTCAGGTACAGGTTCCTCTGCCGCGCGGCACTCAGGCGGGGCCACAGGGCGCCCAGCGGGACGGCCCGGCCGCTCAGGCGGTCCAGGATGACGCCCGTGGTGAAGTGATCCGGGTACGGTCCGCCGCAGTAGTACTCGGCGTCCTCCCGCACACTGAGCAGCCGGGCGGAGTCAAGCGTCACGGTGGCCTTCAGGTGATACCCGTCACCGCCGCTCCGCAGCGACTCCGGAAGCAGGGCGTGGCAGGCCAGGGCGTCGGCGGCGTGCGTGAGCTGCCGGTCCTGCAGGGCCGCGTTCAGGGCCGCCGGGGCGCCCGGCAGCCGCGGGTACTGCACGCCCGAAAGTGGTTCGCGGACGCTGCGGCCATCCGGGAAGCGCACCCAGGCGCGGTTCAGTTTCAGGAAGGTCAGCGGATCATCGCGCCGCAGGGCCACCAGCCCGGCCGAGACGGGCAGGTTCAGGGGCAGCGCCGCGGCATTCAGGGCGGTCAGGCGGACCTCCAGTGGCGCCGCACCTCCCGGCGCCTGCCACGTGCCTTTCAGGGCCGCTCCGTCGGGCATCAGGGTGAAGCAGCCGGTCACGACCACGCCCTCATCCAGCGAGCGGCGCGTGGTTTCCTGCAGCACCAGCTGGTTTCCGGCACGGCGGGCTTCCAGGGTCAGGTCCAGACTGCGGCGCTCGTAGAAGTACCGGCTTTCGCCCCGCGGGTCGAGGGTCAGCGCAACGGCAAGGGTACCGAGCGTGCCGCGGTACGTGCCGGCCCGCGCCCAGTCCGGCAGGCCCGGCGCGCCGCCGCAGCTTCCGGCCGCCTGGGCGCCCGCGCCGGACAGAATCATGAATGCCGCTGTGAGCCCCCACCTGTGCATGCGCGCAGCCTACAACCTTCCCACCCCGGCCGCAGACCAGCAGGCCGCAGAAGCGAAGGGACCTACGGGTCGTCGCCGCGGGCGTCCATGGTTCCGGTGCGCAGCAGGCCCGCTCCGCCCTGCCCGAACGGGGTGCGCGTGGCCACCCACGCCACGGCGGCCTCCACGTCGTACGCCACCGCGTGAAAGGAGGCGCTCCACGTGTGGCCGTCCCCGTCCAGCTGCGTCCAGCGGGCGCGGGGGTCGCCGTCCACCTGGTCGCTCACTGACCCAGCATTCACGACCAGTGTGTCGGCCACGCGGGTCGCGCCGGCGCGGTGCGTGTGCCCGCACAGCACCACGCCCGCCCCCAGAGGTTCGGTCAGGCGCCGCAGCTCCTTCGGGTCGCGGGCGCGGTAGTACCCGGCGTGATCCCACACCCACAGCAGGCTGTCCCAGGTGCTGGCCGCGGTGCCGTGAAAGGCCAGCAGCTCACCGCCGGCCGCGCGGGCCGTGAGGGGCAGCGCGGCGATCCGGGCGAGCAGGTCCGGCGCCGCGTGCGCGCTGAGCCACGCGCCGTACGCCTGCGACAGCGGCGAGCGCCGACCGCCCGGCCAGAGTTTCTCCTCGTTGTTGCCGCGCACCTCCAGCGCTCCGTGCGCGGCGAGTTCCGCCTGCATCGCCAGGGCCCGGGCGGGGTCGGCTCCACCTTCAGCCTGATCGCCCAGGTTCACCACGAGGTCCGGTGCGGCCCGGCGTACTTCGCGCAGCACGGCCTCCAGGGCGAAGGCATTGCCGTGCACGTCACTGATCACTGCGACCCTCATCGCCGCGCAGCGTACCGCCCTGGCCGCGACCGCGGGCCGGGACCCCCCCAGCAGGGGCCCTGGCCGTTCACGCGCACCGGCGTGGCCTCCCGGGGTCACACAGGGGGCGCCAGGATTGCGAGGGAAGGAAAGTGCGCAGGGACGTTCGGTGCGGAGCACTGCCCCGGGGCACGGTGCGCTGTCCCGGCGCTTGGGCGGAGCGGCCCGCCGTTGCCGTCGCGGGGACACTGAGGTGGCCCCAGCCTGCGGAGCGGCACGTACACTGCGGGGCATGAGCATTCTGCCTGACTGGCGTATCCGTGACCTGGCCCTGGCGGGCATGATCACGCCCTTCGAGGACCGGCTGGTCCGCACGGCGGAGAATGCACAGGTGATCAGCTTCGGCCTGAGCAGCTTCGGGTACGACCTGCGCTGCGCCGACGAGTGGAAGATCTTCACGAACGTGCAGAGCGCCGTGGTGGATCCCAAGGCGTTCGATGACCGGTCGTTCGTGGACGTCCGGGCGAGCGAGATCATCATCCCACCGAACTCCTTCGTGCTGGCCCGCAGCCTGGAGTACCTGCGCGTGCCGGACGACGTGATGGTGGTCGCCGTGGGGAAAAGCACGTACGCCCGCTGCGGCATCGTGGCGAACGTCACCCCGTTGGAACCCGGCTGGGAAGGGCACGTGACGCTGGAGTTCAGCAACACCACGCCACTGCCCGCCAAGATGTACGCCTTCGAGGGCTGCGTGCAGCTGCTGTTCTTCCAGGGAGAGCGGCCCGAGGTGACGTACGCTGACCGCCGCGGCAAGTACCAGGGTCAGACCGGCGTGACCCTGCCCCGCCTGTGAGGAGCGCTGGTCCGGGCGTGCAGATCCGGCCGCGCACGCCCGGGGACCTGCCGGCCCTCACCGTGGGCCTGCGAGCCGTGCATGACGCCGTGGATTACCCGTCCCTGTGGCCGGAAGATCCGGTGGCGTTCGTCACGGTGCGCGGCGAGGCGTGGGTGGCCGTGGTGGAGGGCCAGCTGGCGGGGCAGGTGGTGCTGTCCCCCCTGCCGGACCCACCTCCGGCGTGGGTGGCGGCGAGCAGGTTGGCCGGACCGCTGCAGGAGGTCAAACGGCTGTTTGTCGTGCCGGGCGTGCAGGGCGGCGGGGTGGGACGCGCCCTGCTGCTGCGCGCGCAGCGGGAAGCGCAGGCCGCAGGGGCCACGGCGGTGCTTCAGGTGAACGAGCGAAGCCTCCCGGCCGTGCGGCTGTACGAGCGCGCCGGGTGGCGCTTCCTGACCCGCTCGCCGGCCTCGTGGCAGGAAGCGGACGGCCTGCAGGCGTGGGTGCGGGTGTACGCCGCGCCCGGAAGAGATTGAGGCTCATTTCATGTGTGAACTGACGTTCATGCCGTCCATGCTCTTCAGTCCGCTGAGCCTGTCAGCCTGAACGCATGCCAGACAAGGACGACAAGAACAGCGGGCACACCAGCCTCCCGCAGGACTACGACCGCAGCAAGACCGAGGTGGAGGACATCGAGCATAACCGTCAGCCTTCCGTCAAAGGCGTGAATGACCGCGAGGCGCAGGCCCCACGCAACACGGACGACGGCCTGAGCGACAAGGAACGCCATGACCGGGAGCAGGCCCGTCAGGTGCCCGCCGATCACGGCTGAGTCCGGATTCTCCAGGAGCCCCGCGCGGGCTCCTTTTCTTTTGCCGCGGAATCCGCGACGCTGCGTGCATGCTGACTCCTGACCGGGCACTGCCCCGCCTGACTCCGGGCGTGCTGCTGCTGGCCACGCTGTTCATCACAGCCGGCGCACTGCACTTCATCACGCCGCGGTTCTTTGACCGGATCGTGCCGCCCTGGGTGCCCATGACACCGCGCGCCGCGACGCTGCTGAGCGGCGCAGCGGAACTGATGGGCGGGCTGGGCCTGCTGCACCCGGCCACGCGGCCCGCCGCACGCTGGGGCCTGCTGGCGCTCTTGGCCGCCGTGTTCCCGGCGAACGTCTGGATGGCGCAGGACCCCGAGCGATTCCGGGTCAGTCCCGCCGTGGCGTGGGGCCGCCTGCCCCTGCAGCCGCTGCTGCTGTGGGCCGTGTGGCGGGCCGGTCGCCCCGGCCTGAGCAACAGCCGCGAACGCCACCACTGAACAGCTGTACCGCTCACGAGATTCAGTCCGGTGTGTCGGGGGCACGCAGGCGCGGCAGAGCAGAACGGCCCAGGCGGCCTGCGGCGCGCCAACCCGGCACCCGCCAGGTCACCGGTCAGGACTGGAGCGCACTGGCTGTTCCGGCCGGTCCGACATTTCTGTCCAGCGCGCCAGCCAGGAAGGCCGCCACGCCTGGAAAGAGGCCCAGGGTCAACGTGTTTCCCGCGTCACTTCGCCGCACGCCCCCGGGGGCGAGACCACGGCTGCGTTCGTCAGGGTGACGTGTTCGGTGAACCTCGCGCACCCGCCGGTGACGTCCGGATGGTCCGTACTGATGCCTGCCCGGGAAGCCACCGTCGTCCACGCCGCATCTGGTCATCTTGTGTCACCTCACCTGACCAGAGCACACGCGCCGCAGTGTCCCCAGCGGCGCGGGGCATGGTCCCGGCAAACCGCAGGCGAGACGGGCGGGGGTGCGGATTGGAGCGGACGGTGCAGAGGTGGCCGTGGCAGGGGTGCAGGACGGTTCTCAGATCACCCTGCCGGGCACGTGCGGCGCCCTGAGGGGATGCGGGGCGGCGTCACCAGGACGTTCAGGGCACATGGGCCGTTCCCGACAGGGTGACCGCGTGCTGTAACGAACGGCCGTTAGACTCCGGGCATGACCAAACTGGTGATCGTGGCGGCCCGGCGCACGCCGATCGGGAGTTTCATGGGCAGTCTGAAGGACGTCTCTGCGGCCGACCTGGGCGTCACGGCTGCCCGCGCGGTGCTGGACGGCGTAAACGGCGCCGATATCGCGGACGCGATCGTGGGCAACGTCCTGCAGGCGGGCAGCGGCATGAACGTGGCCCGGCAGATCAGTGTGGGCGCCGGCCTGGGGCACGACGTGCCGGGCCTCACGGTCAACCGGGTGTGCGGCAGCGGCCTGCAGGCGGTGATCAGTGCCGCGCAGGGCATCCGTGCCGGGGACGGGCAGCTGTACCTGGCGGGCGGCACCGAAAGCATGAGCCGCGCGCCGTACCTGCTGCCCCGCGCCCGTGAGGGGTACCGGCTGGGCCACGCGCAGGCGCTGGATTCCATTCTCTCGGAGGGCCTGACGGACGTGTTCGGCGGGTATCACATGGGCATCACCGCGGAGAACATCGCCGCGCAGTGGAACCTTACCCGCGAGGAGCAGGACGCCTTCGCGCTGGAAAGTCAGGCGCGCGCGGCCGCCGCCCTGGCCGGCAACCACTTTGCCGAAGAGCTCGTGAGCGTGGAGGTGCCCGGCCGGAAGGGCCCCACCGTTTTCGACCGGGATGAGTACCCGCGGGCCACGACCGCCGAAGCGCTTGCGAAACTGAAACCCGCGTTCCGCAAGGACGGCACTGTCACTGCCGGAAATGCCAGTGGCATCAATGACGGCGCGGCGATGCTGCTGGTGGCCAGCGAGTCGTACGCCCGGACGCACGGGCTCCCGGTGCTGGCGGAGATCAGCAGCTACGCCGCGATTGGCGTGGACCCTGCGGTCATGGGGATCGGGCCGGCAAAGGCCGTGCCCGTCGCGCTGGAGCGGGCGGGCATGACGGTCGGCGACGTGGACCTGTTCGAGCTGAACGAGGCGTTCGCGGCGCAGTCCCTGGCGGTGGTGCGGGACCTGAACGCGGATCCGGCGCGGGTGAACGTCACGGGCGGCGCGGTCGCGCTGGGCCATCCGATCGGCGCGAGCGGCGCGCGGGTGCTGGTCACGCTGGTGCACCAGCTGCGCCGCCTGGGGAAGGAAACGGGCGTGGCGAGCCTGTGCATCGGCGGCGGCATGGGAATCGCCGTGGTGGTGCGCGCCCGCACCTGATCCGGCCGCACAGCAGGAGCGCCACGCGCGCGAGCCCTGCGGTGCGGTGACCCGGTACTCTGAAGGGATGACCGACACCACCGGGGGCGAAGTGAGTGACCGCGAAGCGGCGCTGTTTCTGGCGATCAAGACGCAGGACGGGGCGCTGCTGCGTCAGCTGGTGCGGGCCGATCCGGCGCTGCTGTCGGTGCGCAGTCCCATGGGGGTCAGCCCGGTGCTGTTCGCCACGTACTACGGCCGGCATGACATGGCGCGCGTCCTCATGGACGAGGGCGCGCCCCTGGACGTGTTCGAGGCGGCGGCTGTGGGCGACGAGCAGGGCGTGACGCGCGCGCTGGAGGCGGACCCGGCGCTGCTGCACGCGGTGAGCGCGGATGGGTTCAGCCCCCTGGGTCTCGCGGCATTCTTTGGCCGGGCTGCGGTGGCCGAGACGCTTCTGGCACGCGGAGCGGACGTGAACGCCGTCAGTCGCAACGCCATGCAGGTGCGGCCGCTGCATTCGGCAGTGGCGGGCGGGCACGGTGCGCTGGCGCGGGCGCTGGTCATGGCGGGTGCCGACGTGAACGCGGCGCAGCAGGATGACTTCACGCCCCTGATGGCCGCCGCGCAGAACGGGGACGCGGGCCTGGTGACCTTCCTGCGGCAGTGCGGCGCGGATGCCCAAGCGCGGACTGCTGATGGGCGCGGCGCGGCTGATTTTGCGCGTGAGGAAGGGCACGAGGCGCTCGCCGAGGCGCTGGCGCGGCCCTGGCCGGACGGGGTGGCAGACCAGTGAGGCGCCGGGGCGTTCCCTGAACGTTCCTGCGGGAGTGCCTCAAGAAAGCTGGAAGGCAGTCCCGCGGGTCGCGGCGCAGACTGAACGCATGACCAACCGCCGAGACGAGAATCCGCCGCTGAGCGGCGAGACTGGCGCGCAGACCGGGTTCGACACGCCCGACCCGAAGGACCGCCATCAGGGCGCCTACAGCACCACGCCGCCCGAGGACCGCGTGGGGAGCGCTGATCACATGATCTACGAACCGGTGGAGGTGCCCAGTCCCAAGGAAGTGACCGGGCAGTTTGATCACCTCGCCACGCGTGACCCGGCGGCCATGGAGCACACCCTGCAGGAAGCTGAGTTCGCAGGAGCGCAGACGGTGGCCGGCCTGGGCGGAGAGGCGCTCGATCAGGTGATTCCCACAGCGGGGCTGAACATGAATGTCTCAACGGCCGCGGCCCTGGAGTCACGGCCGACCGTCAATCCGGATCAGAATCCGGGCTATGTGCCGCCCAGCGACCAGGGACCCGCGCGGTTCACGGAGCGCCCCGGGGACCTGCCGCAGGGCGAGACGAGTGAACTGCAGCATCAGGTGAAGGGCGACGATACTCGGGGGCACTGAGCGGCTGGGGCCACAGGCTTTCCGGCTCCGGGCGCCTGGTTCTAGAGGGACAGCACGAACAGCTGGCCGTCTTCCACGTGCGTGCGGTACAGGCGGACGGGTTTGACGGCCGGTAGTGTTTTGGGTTTTCCGGTGGCCAGCTCAAATTTCGCGCCGTGTTTCTCGCAGGTGATGCGCCCCATACTGACCTCGCCGCCCAGCAGGGGGTAGTCCTTGTGGGTGCAGTTGTTGCGCAGGGCGTAGTACTGCCCTTCGTGGTTCACGATGACCACACTGACGCCGTCCACGGTCACGGCGGTCTGCTGCCCGTCTGGGAGGTCGTCGGTGCGGCCCACGAGGACGCGTTCAGGCGGGGTGTCGCTCATGACTGCCGAGTGTAGCGCGCCCCGGCGGGCTGGATTCAGAAGGGAGTCGTCCCTGGAAAGGGGCGTTCAGACGCCGCAGCCGCTCCCGAGCGGAGTTGACTTCAGACCTGCGGGCGTCCATTCCTGCACGCTGAAACCGGCACCTTCGTAGTAGGCGCTGTGCACGATGACCTCCATGCGGCCGTCACCGTTCAGATCGGCCACGCCGGCCAGACGGTGCAGCGTCGCCATGGGCATGGGGGCCGGGTCGCCTGCATCCCATGGGCGTTGTGGCGCCACGTGTGCGCCCAGAACGGTCGTAACCGCCTGACCGCTGCGTACCTGCCGGAGCAGCAGCAGACTGTAATCGCCGGGCCGACCCACCGGTGGGGGGAAGGGGCCGCTGCGGTCACGGTACTGGCTGGCCTCCAGAATGATTTCCTGTGTGCCGTTGCCGTCCAGGTCCGTGCGGACAAGCCGGGTGAGAGTGACGCGAGGCGTGAGGAGGCCGCGGCGCCGCAGTTCCTGCTGCATGATCTGCGTGTAAGTGGCGTTGGTGGTGGGCAGGGCGACCACAGGGCGGGGCTGCGCGGCCAGCGCCGGGGAGGTGAAGACGGCCAGTCCGGCGGGCGCCGGGGTCAGAGGCACGGTCAGCGTCGCCTCGCACGGCTCCCCGAGGGTGTCGGCGTGCCGCCCCCGCACGGTGACGCGCGGCTGGCCGGGCGCGAGGCGCACGTAGCGTTCCTGGCCGGTCAGGAGGGGGCGGACCTGCCCGGGGGTCAGCCAGCGGCCGCCGCTCGCGCCGCCCAGCAGGTAGGCCGTCTGGTCGCCCGGCATCACGGCCAGCGCTGGGTGCAGCCCGGAGGGCGGGGCCGCCTGGGCAGTCAGGAGCAGCAGGGCCAGTGGCAGCAGCGCGCGCATGCTCACAGCGTACCGGGCGGCGCTCTGTACTGTGTTCAGGCCGGCGTCACAGCCCCCCGCCGGGCGCAGCGGCCGGAGAGGTCGGCGGCGTTCCCAGGTGGGCCGGGCGGGCAGGATGAACCAGCACTGTCGTGCACTGTCCACTTTTCGAGGGCGATCCATTTCTTCGCTAAAGTTCTGGCAGAGTTAGGCTGCTTCCAGCGCCGCTCGCGGGCGCGCCTGGTGCCCTTCCCCGAACATCACCACGTGCGCCAGCAGCGGCGACAGGTTCTACAGTGCCATCCGCAGTACCCGGGCAAAAAGGTTCAGAGCCGCAAGGTGCACCTCCCGGTGACTGAACGTAGCGGCCGGATCGATCAATGCTGGGCTGCGCCCGGTGTACCGCACGTTCCCGCGCCACAGGTCCCCGTGTACCAGTGCAGGTGGCGAGAGCGGGATCAGCCGCGGCAACTGATCACCCAGCGTCCCGAAGCGCCCCTGATCCCGCGCGCTGAACTGTGGCTCGGCGCAGTCCAGCAGAGGCCGTAGCCGCGCCGTCCTGAAGAAGTCGGCTGCAGACCGGGCGGTGAGGTTACGTTGCGGCGGCCGCCCGAAGGGGTGGTCGGGCGTACCCCCGACGCCCAGCGCGGGCCGGGCGTGCAGGACACCATGAGGCGCGCAGGTCTGCCAAGCCGCGCCTCATGGTGTCGTGGTCGGGCGCGACCACATCCGGGACAGGCAGAGGGTCTGCGGCGCGCCGCAGGCTCAGGCCCTGCGCCTCTGCGGGGGACAGGTCAGGCTGGGTGAGGCGCGTGGTGTTCAGGACGAAATCTGCGTGGGTGGTGCGCAGCTGGGAGGTGCCGCTGATGTCCCCGCCATGGGAGCGCGTGGCGGCCTGAAGACCGGCGCCCAGGTGCAGCTCCGGCAGAGGAGCCAGCGGCCGTACGGGCAGGTCCAGGCTCGTCATGCAGCTTGGGGCCGGGCGCAGAGAAGTGCAACCAAAGACGGACGCTTTATCAGGTGCTTGAGGGTTCTACTCTGGTGAGTATCATTCACATCCCGCTGCACTGGAGGCCCATCATGGTTCATTCGGCCCTGACCGCCCTGCACGACGCCCTGCGCGACCTGCTGGGTCTTGCCCTGCCCGCCAGCCTGATCCTGGCCGCCCTGCTCCTGAGCCTGCTGCTTCTGGGTCTTCTGGACCGCAAACGCGCCCAGCATGCGCTGACCTGGCTGGGCACCCGCACCCCTGCCCTGGCCCGCTGGGCCGGCGCCGCGCTGCTGCTGGGCGCCGCCCTCCTTACCCTGAACGTCACCCGCCGCGCTGTGGATCTGCGTCTCGCCGCGCAGCAGAGCGCCCGCTACGCCAACGCCGCCGACCCCGACGGCGGACAGACCGTACAGGTCGCGCCGAGTGCCACGCTTGTCGAGCGCCGCACGTACACCCGCAGCCTGCTGCTGCCCCCCGAGGTGTACGCCCGCATCCGCGTGGGCAACGGCTGGGAACAGCTGCTGCCCTACCTGGGCGGCGCCACGGGCACCGTGGAGGACCTGCGCGAAGGCTTTACCCGCACGCCCGCCGGCCTGCGCTACACCCGCGCCGTCACCATGCTCAGCGAACGACCCCTGGACATGGACCGCAGCGCCGTCAGCGCCGACCTGCGCTTCGTGGACCCCGCCGGCGGGCGCGGCACGTACTACGCCGCCGCCTTCAAGGCCAGCTACCGTTTCCGCAACCCTATGCGCACCCCGGCCACGCTGCGTTTCGCCTTCCCGCTGCCGCAGGGCAGCGGGACCCTCAGCGGCTTTGAACTCACCGTGAACGGACAGGCCCTCAGCGCCAGTGACCTCCTGAACGGCAGCGTGTGGGAAGGGCAGGTGCCCGCCGGCGGGCAGGTGAACGTGCAGGTCCGTTACCGCCACCAGGGTGCGCGCGCCTGGAGTTACCAGCTCAGCCGGCGCGAGGCCATCCGCGACCTGGACCTGACCCTGCGCGCCGACCGCCCCGCCAAATTCCAGCGGTACTCGCTGTTTCCCACCAGTCAGTCCCGGCCTGCCCTGGGCGGTCCCACCACCCTGCGCTGGCAGCTGCGCAACGCCGTGACCGCGCAGGATGTAGCGGTGATTTTCACGCAGGGCAATGTCCGGGAAACCCTGACGAAGGTGCATCTCGCGCAGCCCGCCGCGGTCGTGCTGGCCGCGCTGCTGCTGCTCGGCTGGGCCGTGACGCGCCGCGTTCCGCTCGCCCCCCTGACGCTGGGCGCCGCGCTGCTGGCCCTGGCGGTGGGTTTCGCGCTGGGCGGCGTGCTGACCGCGTACCTGCCCATTGTGCCCGCTGAGGCAGGCGGCTGCCTGGCCGGGGCGCTGCTGGCCTGGACGGCCCTGGGTGGGCCGGGTGCCGGGCGGCGCCTGCTGCTGCCGCTTCTCAGCTGCGCCGCGCTGCCTCTGGTGTTCCTGACTGGGGGCCACGCCGGGCTGCTCGTGACCCTGCTCGCCGCGGCCCTGCTGCTGCTGACCCTGCGCGGCGCCCGGGCCCTGGTGCCCGCCACGCCGTAATGCAGGGCAGCGGGGGAAGGCCGTGTGGCTCTCCCCCGCTGCGGGTGGCGCCCGGTGGGGTCAGGTGAACAGGGTGCTGACGCTCGCGCCCGTGTGAATGTTCGTGATGGCGTTGGCGAACAGCGGCGCCACGTCCAGGACCGCCAGCCGCCCGTTTGCTCCGTCGATCTTGGCCTGCGGGACGTGCACGGTGTTGGTGCTGGCCACCTGCGTGACATCCAGTCCCGCGATGCGCTGAATGGCCGGGCCGGTGTACACGCCGTGCGTGACGGCCACGTACACGTCCTTGGCGCCCAGGCTGCGCGCGATGTTCACGGTCTCCACCAGGCTCCCGGCGGTGCTGATCTCGTCGTCCACAATGAACACCGTCTTGCCTTCCACGTCCCCGATCAGGGCGCGGGGGCGGACTTCGGTGTCCGAGAGGCGTTCCTTGTCGATCATGGCCAGGCCGCTGTCGAGCCGGCGGGCGATGTGCGACGCGCGCTTGATGCTGCCGGCGTCGGGCGCGAGCACCACGCCGTCGTGGGCGTCGGGGACGCAACGTTTGAAGTGCTGGCTGAGCACCAGGTCCGCGGAGAGGTGATCGACCGGCACCTTGAAAAAGCCGTGAACCTGCGGCGCGTGCAGGGTCATGGTCAGAATCCGGTCGGCGCCAGCTTCCTGCAGCAGGTCGGCAATCAGGCGCCCGGCGATGGAGATGCGGGGGCTGTCCTTCTTGTCGCTGCGGGCGTACGAGTAGTACGGGATGACGGCCGTGACGCGCCCGGCGCTGGCGCTCTTGGCGGCGTCGATCATCAGCATCAGTTCAATGATGGAGTCACTGACAGGATTGCTGAAGGTCTGCACGATGAACACGTCGCCTTCGCGCAGGGACTCCTCGTAGTGAACGATGATGTTGTCGTTCGTGAACTTCTCGGTCTTGCTGCGGCCCAGCGGCACGCCCAGGTGGTCGCAGATGGCCTGGGCCAGCGGGCGGTTGCTCTGCCCGGCAAACACCAGGAGTGGGGAGCGGCGACTGTTCAGCAGGGCGGACGGGGCGCGGTGGGGGGCGGACACGGGGAATCCTCCAGAGGGTGGGTGGGCGAGAACAGCAGCAGCAGTGCGGCTCTGAGGCGCGTTCCCGTGGGGGCGGGCGCGCGGAGCCGGCCGCACAGCAGCATACCCGCCGGCCCCGGCAGGTGTCATGCGCGCGGCCCGTGCCCCGGCCGGGAACACCGGCGCGGCGCCCCCTGGACGACATGAATGTCTGCCCAACAGGGACAGTCCGGCCCGGGCGGTACGCTGGCAGGCATGACGCTGGACGCCGTGATCGTCGGGGCCGGACCGAACGGCCTGTCTGCCGCCGTGACCCTCGCCCGCGCCGGCCTGCGCGTTCAGGTGCTTGAAGCGCACGCGCAGGTGGGCGGCGGCCTGCAAAGCCGCGCCCTGACCCTGCCGGGCTTCACGCACGATTACGGCTCCGCCATTCATCCCCTCACGGTGGCGAGTCCGGCCTTCCGGCAGTGGCCGCTGCACGCCTTCGGGCTGAGCTGGGTGCATCCGGACGCCCCTGTGGCGCACCCGCTGCCCGGCGGGCGCAGCGTCACCCTGGAACGGGACCTGCACGCCACCGCCGATGGTCTGGGCCGCGACGGCCGCACCTGGGTGCGGCTGCTCGCGCCGCTGCTGGCCGACTGGGAGGGCCTCCTGCACGACATCCTGAGGCCGCTGCCGCGCGTGCCCGCCCACCCGGTGACGCTCGCCCGCTTCGGGCTGCTCGGCCTGCCATCCGCGTCCCTGCTCAGCGGCGCGCTGTTCCGCACGCCGGAAGCCCAGGCGCTGTGGGCGGGCCTGGCCGCGCACACCACCCTGCCCCTGAGCACCCCGGGCACCGGGGCCATGACGCTGGTGCTGGCGCTGCTCGCCCACGCGGTTGGCTGGCCGTTCCCGAGGGGCGGCGCGCAGGCCATCGCCGACGCCCTGCGTGCCTACCTGGAGTACCTGGGCGGCAGTGTCATCACCGGCCTGACCGTGCGCGGCCCGGCTGACCTGCCGCCGGCCCGGGTAACCCTGGTGGACAGCAGCCCCCGGGTGCTGCTGGGCGTGCTGGGAGACCGCGCGCCCGCCCGGTACCGGGCCGTCCTGGAACGCTTCCGGTACGGGCCGGGTCTGCAGAAGTTCGATTACGCGCTGTCCGGGCCGGTGCCGTGGACTGATCCGCGCGTCGCGCGCGCCGCGACCGTCCATATCGCGGGCACCGCTGCAGAAGTCGCCCTGTCCGAACGGGTGTCGGCAGCGCGCGTGCCCGAGCGGCCCTACGTGCTGGCCGCGCAGCACACCCTGTTTGACCCCACGCGCGCGCCGCCAGGGCAGCACACCTTCTGGGTGTACTCACACGTGCCCAACGGCAGTGCCGAGGACGCCCAGGCGCAGATGGAAGGGCAGATTGAACGTTTCGCGCCGGGCTTCGCAGCGCGCGTGCTGGCCCGCACGCGCACCACCGCGCCGCAACTTCAGACGTTCAGCCCGGTATTTCATGGCGGGGACGTGAACGGCGGCGCGGGGACCCTGCGTGGCCTGTTCGCCCGGCCGGTGCTGAGCGCCACGCCGTACCGTACGCCGGTACGGGGCGTGTACCTGTGCTCCAGCAGCACCCCGCCCGGCGGCGGCATTCACGGCATGTGCGGGCATCACGCCGCGCTGGCCGCCCTGAAGGACGAGTTTGGTATTCACGAGGTGCCCTGAGACCCACCGTCCAGGGGGCTCCAGGCGTGCCTGGGAACCCCTCAACGCAGGTCATCAGCGCCGGTGGGCTTTCGGCATCTTCCCGGGCTTCCTGACCTTGCCGGCCATCAGGCCGTCTCCGCCGAAATCAACGGCCCGCGGCCCGCGAGCAACGTACCCTGCGCGAAACTGCCGTCCGGATTCTGCCAGCGGTTCGCCTGCCCTGCCCGCGCTGGGGCGGGCAGGCCCGGATCGCCGATCACCTGCTGCGCCTGCCCCAGCGCATGCCCGGCACGAGGCGCGCGTACCCGCCCGCCGGAACCACCTGAGCCGCCCCGCAGCCCCACAGGAACCCGCCCCGCAGCGTTCCCGCCAGGGCCCGCACCCGGCGCTCGGCCCTTACTCGCCCCGGAAGATCTTGCCGACCTTGCCCAGGAACCCCTCGTGTTTGTCGTTCACCTCGTCGCCCACTGCGCGGGCGTAAGCGAGCAGGGCGTCGCGCGCCTCGGCGCTCAGCTGCCCGGGCTTCGGCACGATCACCTCGTACTCCACAATCAGGTCGCCGCTGCCAGCCCCCTGCAGGCGCGGCATGCCCTGACCGCGCAGGCGGTGCAGTTCGCCGTGCTGCGTGCCAGCCTTGACCTCCACCACGTGCGGGCCATCGAGGGTGGGGACGGTGACCTGCCCGCCCAGCGCAGCCTTCGCAAAGCCGATTCTGGCCGTGTGAATCAGGTGTTCCTGTTCGCGGCGCAGGTCGGGGTGCGCTTCCATCTCAATGTGCACGTACAGGTCGCCGTTCCCGCCAGGCCCCTCGTTGCCCATGCCGCTGACCCGGATGCGGTAGCCCTCGTCGATGCCACGCGGAAGTTTCACGGTGACCTGCTCGGCTTTCAGGGTGCGGCCCCGGCCCTTGCAGACGGTGCAGGGATCCTGCACGATCTGACCCTCGCCGCGGCAGGTGGGGCAGGCCTGCTGGGTTTCTACCACCCCGAAGATCGTGCGTGCCTGCGCGCGCACTGCGCCCGCCCCGCCGCAGGTGGTGCAGGTTCTGGGGGGCTGACCGCCAGGTTCGGTGCGGCTGCCATGGCAGTGATCGCAGCCGGTCAGGCGGTCCACGTTCACCTGGATTTCCTCACCGGCGCGCGCCTGGGTCAGGGTGACGTGCGCCTCGGTTTCCAGGTCGTCCCCGCGGGCCGGGCCGCGGCGCCCACCGCGGCCGCCCATGGCGCCCCCGAACAGCTGCTCAAAGATGTCCATGGGGTCGAAGCCGGCGCCACCCATGCCGCCGAACGGATCTCCGCCGGGCATGCCGGCGCCGGGCGCACTGCCGAACCGGTCGTAGTGTGCGCGTTTCTCCGCGTCGCTCAGGACGGCGTAGGCTTCGTTGATCTGGGTGAACTTCTCCGCCGCGCCAGCTTCCTTGTTGCGGTCGGGGTGGTATTTGAGGGCCAGTTTCCGGTAGGCGGACTTGATCTCGTCGGCGCTTGCGGTTTTCGCCACGCCCAGCAGTTCGTAGTAATCCATATGTCGTGTCTCGCCGGGCGAGGCCCGACCTCCAGGCTCAGGTTAACACGACGGCACTCAAGAAAAGTAGTCACGGGGCAGATGGGTGACGGGCGTGAGAGCAGAGCGGGAAAGAGGGGTGGGCGCATCAGACCAACGGCCTGACGCCCCCGGCGCCCGAACCCGGCCGGTTCGTTCCCGCCTGTGCGCGCCCGGCCTGCTCTCCTCTCGTCGCCTCCTTTTCAGAACAGCGCGGCCCGCACCCGGGTCAGGGTGCCCGCAGCGACCTCACGGCCCCGCGCGGTGCCATCACGCAGCAGCTTCATGACGGCCTGCGGGTCCTGCGCGTAGCCCACGCGCCGCTCCCGGATGGGACCCAACTCGGCCTCCAGCGTGTCCAGCAGGTGCTTCTTGACCACCACGTCCCCCAGGCCCCCGGCGCGGTAGTGCTCCTTCAGAGCCTGCACCCGGGCCACGTCCGGGTCGAAGGCGTCCAGGTACGTGAACACGGGGTTGCCCTCCACGCGACCGGGGTCGCTGGCGCGCAGATGCGCCGGATCAGTAAACATGCCCATGATCTTGCGGCGCAGTTCCGCCTGGGTGTCCGACAGGTACGCCGCGTTCCCCAGTGACTTGCCCATCTTCGCGTTGCCGTCCAGGCCCGGCAGACGCGGCGACGCCGACAGCAACGCCTGCGGCGCCCGCAACACCTCGCCGCCGTACAGGAGATTGAAGCGCCGCGCGACCTCCCGCGTCAGCTCCAGCATGGGCAACTGGTCCTCCCCCACCGGGACAACCTGCGCCCCGAACGCCGTGATGTCCGCCGCCTGCGCCACCGGGTAGATGAAGAACCCCGCCGGAACGGCCGCCCCGAACCCCTTCTGCGCCACCTCCGTCTTCACGGTCGGGTTCTGCCGTAACTTCGACACGGTCACAAGGTTCAGCAGGTACATGGTCAGTTCGGCCAGTTCCGGCACACCAGACTGCTGCACGAACGTCACCTTCGCCGGATCAAGCCCCACCGACAGGTAATCCAGCATCACCTCCGGAATGTGCCGCCGTAACACGCCGGGACGCTCGAAATGATCCGTGAGGCCCTGCACGTCGGCCACCAGCACGAACACCTCGTGCGACTCCTGCAACGCCACCCGCGCCCGCAGCGATCCCACCAGGTGCCCCAGGTGCAGCCGCCCCGTCGGACGGTCCCCCGTCAGCACGCGCGGCTTCTCTCCTGCTCCACTCACTCCGTTCAGCATGATTCACCCCTCTCCGCGAGAAACGACAAAAAAGCGCGCCCGGACACGAGATCCGGGCGCGGCGCGACGGTGAACGTCAGCAGGCAGGGACGCCCGGATCACCGGGCCACCACACCTGCACAGGAACGCTCATCCCCCACAGTCTGCCGCGCCCACACGGGCAGGAGCATCCGCCAGATGGCGGGGGCAACGGAGTGCGCTGCCAGGAAAAGGAGGGGCACTCCCCACAGGCGGCCTCCGTTCAGGCTGATTGTGCTGCTCCGGCCACCAGGGGCAGCGCCGCCAGTCCCACTGGCCCGCGGGAGTGCGAGAGGATCACCTGACCCGAACGGCGCGAACGCCTCTGCTCAGCGCTGAACCTGTGGACCGAGGGCGAAGAACCACGCGGACGTCAGGAGTCACGCTTTCACCCCACGTGGCTCAAAGCCTCGGCCAGGGTGCCGCTGCCTGGGTCGAGACCTCACGGATGACCGTCCGGAGGGAGTGACGTAACAACCAGGTCGGGGGCCTGAGGTCAGGGTGAAATGCCATCATTTCTTCGATCGGTCATCCGTGGTGCCCGCCCGAAAGATTTCGAGAACAGTCCGTCCACCCGGATGACCGGCGTCAGCGCAGATTGAACGACCAGTCTCGGCGAGTTCATGGTGAGGAGTGCTGCGGTTCAATGTCCTCGACGAGTGGCCGGTGAAGCGCCTCCCGAAGCGTTTGCGAGGCACCCCGTCATTCGGCCTGACCGCCTACTCCCAGTTCAGGATGACCTTGCCGCTCTGGCCGCCCAGCATGGCGTCGAAGCCCTGCTGGTAGTCACCGATGCCGAAGTGGTGCGTGATGACGGGGGTGAGGTCCAGGCCCGACTGGATCAGGGCGGCCATCTTGTACCACGTTTCGAACATTTCGCGGCCGTAGATGCCCTTGATGGTCAGCATCTTGAAGATCACGGCGTTCCAGTCAATGTCCACCCGGCCTGAGGGGATGCCAAGCAGCGCCACCTTGCCGCCGTTGTTCATGACGTCCACCATCTGCGCGAAGGCGGGGCCGGAGCCGCTCATTTCCAGGCCCACGTCGAAGCCTTCGGTCATGCCGAGTTCGGTCATGACGCTGCGCAGGTCTTCCCGGGCGACATTCACGGCGCGCGTGACGCCCATCCTGCGCGCGAGGTCCAGCCGGTAGTCGTTGATGTCGGTGATGACCACGTTCCGCGCGCCCACGTGCCGGGCGACGGCGGCGGCCATCACGCCGATGGGCCCGGCGCCGGTTACCAGGACGTCCTCGCCCACGAGGTCGAAGCTCAGGGCGGTGTGCACGGCGTTGCCGAACGGATCGAAGATCGCGGCGATGTCATCCGGGATGTCGTCCGGCAGCCGGAAGGCGTTGAAAGCCGGGAGAACGAGGTACTCCGCGAACGACCCGGGGCGGTTGACGCCCACGCCCAAGGTGTTGCGGCACAGGTGGCGGCGTCCGGCGCGGCAGTTGCGGCAGTGGCCGCAGGTGACGTGCCCCTCGCCACTCACGCGGTCCCCGATCTGAAAGCCACGCACCTCACTGCCCAGGGCGGCCACGGTGCCCACGTACTCGTGCCCGACGACCATGGGAACGGGAATGGTGTTCTGCGCCCACTGGTCCCACCTGTAGATGTGAACGTCCGTGCCGCAGATGCTGCCCTTGCGCACCTTGATGAGCAGGTCGTTCGGGCCGGGTGTGGGGACGTCCGTCTCGGTCATCCAGATGCCTTCCTGGGCGTGGAGTTTGCTCAGGGCGCGCATGGTGGCGGGCAGGGTGGCGGTCGGGGCGCAGGGGGTCACGCGCGCAGTTCTACCCCCCGCGCGGGAGCGGACGCAACGACTGGCCTCACAGGGGGCCGCGTGGGCTGGACAGGCGCGGAGCACAAGGGCAGGTGAAGGCCCGGCTGAGCGCGGCGCAGGGCGGGGCGTCGTACGCTGGGCGGCATGATCAAGTACCGCCGCCAGAATGCCCTGGAGCCCGAGAAGGACGCGGAAGTAACCGTGAACCTCACCCCGCTGCTGTTTTTCCTGGTGGGGTTCCTGGCGGTGCGCGCCCTGATCGGCACCGTGCAGCGCGGCTGAGCACGGCACCTGGCGGTTGCGTGCGGTACGCTGGGCGGCATGACGCAAGCCGCCCCTCAGCAGTTCAAGAGCGCCCGTAGTGGCCGCCTCGTGGTTCCCGGGTGGATGAACCTGGTGCCGGGGCGGGCCGACAGCATCGAGATTCAGCTGGACGTGGCGCGCGAGGACCTCGAGCGCACGCAGGCCACGCTGCTGATCGAGTACTGGGCCACCCCGGACGAGCTGACGCTGCAGAGTGTGCTGCCCGTGCGGGCGTTTCAGGCGACGCAGGAAGGCTGGTGCGCGTTCGTGCCCCCGCAGGGCCGCGTGCTGGTGCGCGCCATTGACCCGCAGCCGAACCCGCCGGTGCTCGCGAGTCACTGGATCAACGTGGATCCTGCCACGCCGTCCGGCACGACCGTGAACGTTACGGTGCGGTTTCCCGAGGCGACGACGCCCGTTCAGGCGCTCCTGAACCAGCCCCGATGAGCGGACAGACCCACACCTCGCTGACCCGGGAGGAGATCGCCGGCGTGGAGTTCGACTGGTTCGCCGCAGATCAGGCCGGTCACGTCGCGCAGTTCCTGGCAGCCGGCGATGACACCGTCCCGGCCGCCGCGCTGGTGTCCGAGGAACTCCTGGAAGCCACCCACGTGTGGATCGACACGCGGCCTGAAACGGAAGACCCGAACGCCCCGGCTGGCGGCTTCGACGAGCACCTCGCGGCCCCGCAGCGGCGCGGCGCGTTCGTGTACGACCACGTACCGGGCGAGCCGGGCGTGTACCGTCTGGTGGCGTGGCCGCGTGAGCCGTTTCATGTCACGGCGATGCCCGCGCCGCTCCAGGCGTACCTGCAGGGCCTGACGCTGCCGGTCACGTTTGGCGCGGCACGCCTGTTCGTCGGCCCGGACGGGCAGGCGCGCACCCTGGAGTCCTGATCCGGCCCTGCGGGTGTGGGCGCGGCGCTACAGTGGCGCGGTGAGTCTTCCGCCCTCCGGCCTGCCGCCCGCCCCGCCCGAGCTGAACATGACGTTCGAGGACGCCGGGCCGCCTGCCGCTCCGCCGCCCGCACCACCGAAACGGTCGCTGCGGGCGAACACCATCATCGTGATGCTGGGCACGTTGGGGTCGCGCCTGAGCGGCATCCTGCGGCAGCTGGTGATCAATCTGTTCGATGCGCGGCTCACCGACGCCTTCAATGTGGCCGTCACCATTCCGAACCTGCTGCGCGAACTGCTGGCTGAGGGCGCACTGGTCAACTCGTTCATTCCGGTGTACAAGTCCCTGGATGATGCCGGCCGGCGTCAGCTGGCGCAGACGTTCAGCGGCATCCTGATCGCCGTGAACCTGCTGCTGATGGCCGCCGGGATTCTCGCGGCGCCGTGGCTGGTCGCGCTGCTCCTGCCGAGCCAGACCAACGTTGATCCGGTGCTGGCGCTGTACATGACGAGACTGGTCATGCCGTTCCTGATGCTGATCAGCCTGTCTGCCGTGGCGATGGGCATCCTGAATGCCGATGAGCACTTCCGGGAAAGCAGTTTCGCTCCGGTCGCGTTCAACATCGCCAGCATCGCGGCGCTGCTGCTGCTGCCCGACACCGCCACGTGGCTGGCTTTCGGGTGGTTGTTCGGCGGGGTGGCGCAACTGGTCGTGCAGCTCCCGGCCCTGAACCGCTTCGGGCTGCTGCCGACCCCCAGTCTGAAGCCGCATCCGGCGGTGGCGCGCGTGCTGCGGCAGATGGCGCCGTTCACGCTGACGGCCGGAGCGAGGCAGTTCCTGAACGTGTGGGTGATCAACATGCTCTCCGATCAGCGGCTGTTCCGGGAGGGCACGACCACGGGGTACTTCAATGCGCAGGCGCTGTTCACCATGGTAAACGGCCTGTTCGTGGTTTCTCCTGTGCTGGCGGCCTTCCCGCGGTTCTCGCAGGCCGCGGCGGAGAAGGACTGGACGCAGTTCCGCGCCCTGACTGCCGGCACAGTCCGCACCACGACGTTCCTGGCGGCGCCCATGAGCGCCCTGATGATCGCCCTGGCCCCGCATGCCATCAGCGTGGTGAACATGCACGCCCCGGGGAGCCAGGAGGAACTCGTGAAGTTCGCGTCCGGCGCGGGCATCCTGCGCAGCTGGGCGCTGGCCTTGGTGCCGTGGGCGCTGGTGACGGTGCTGCTGCGCACCTTCTACGCCCGGGAACGGACCCGGGAGGCCGTGACGATCAGCGCGGTCGGCTTCGTGCTGGAAGTTGGCCTGTACCGCCTGCTGGTGCCGCCGCTGGGACTGATCGGCTTCGGTCTGAGCACCACGGTCAGTGGCCTGCTGATGACGGCCGCCCTGATCCTCCTGTACCGCCGGGCGGTGGGCTTCCCGGCGCGGGAGGTGGCCGGGCACCTGCTGCGCGTCGTGCCGCTCGCGGCGCTGTCGGGCGGCGTGGCGTGGGTGACCGCGCGTCTGCTTCCGGTTCAGCCGGGCTTTCTCCTCACCAGTCTGCCGGTGCTGGCCGTGGCGGGCGGCGCGGGCCTTGCGGCGTACCTGGGGGGTGCGCTGGCCCTGCGGATGCCGGAGGTGGCAGGAGTGACCCGGCGGCTAAGACGCTGAAAGAGGTACGGCACAGGGAGAAGGAGGGCGCGGGATTGCCCCGCGCCCTCCTTCTCCCTGTGGTTCTGTCTACAGGCCGAGGCCCAGGAGGGCGTAGCCGAACAGGGCGAGCTTCTCGCGCAGCAGGTACGTGCGGCTCACGTGGGGGCTCAGGGGGCTGGCGCTGACATTGGCATTCATGCCGAGCGCGCGCGCCAGGGCCAGGGCGCGGGGGGCGTGCGCCTCGTCGGTGACCAGGGTGACAGGGGTCCGGGGCGGCAGGGTCACGCGGGCATTCTGGAGGTTCTCGATGGTGGTGCGGCTGCGCGTTTCGGCGCTCAGGGCAGCGCGCGGCACGCCGTGTTCCTGAAGGTAGGTGGTGCCCACGCCGCCTTCAGTGTACGGATCCCCGGGGCGCCGCCCGCCCGTCACGACCACGTGCCTGACATGCCCGGCCCGGTACAACGCCAGGGCGTGATCGAGCCGGCGCCGGAAGGCAGGGCTGGGGTGCCCGGCGTACTGCGCGGCGCCCAGGACCACCACGGTGGGGTGGGGGGTGGGCACGCCCGGAACGCGGAGGCCAGGCGTCAGCAGGAAACCTGCCATGAGCAGCGCGGTCACGGCGAGGGGGAAGAGCGTAAGGGTGGCGCCCCGGGAACGCATACCGGGCAGCCTAGCATGAAGAAAATCTGAACCCTGACCTTGCCATGAGAAGTTGCGGCGTGGGTGGCCCATGAGGGGGGATTGATCTACTTCTTCCCGAAGCTTTTGCATGAGCATGCTACGCTCGACCCTGAGTTCCTGTAGAGGGAGCAACCCTGATATGCCCAGAACACCTGCCCACACGCTAGTTATCGTCGAGTCGCCTGCCAAGGCCCGCACCATCGAGAAGTACCTCGGGAAGGGGTACACGGTGGAGTCGTCCATCGGGCACATCCGCGACCTGCCGAAAAGCGCGTCGGATATTCCCGAGCGGTTCAAGGGCAAGGCCTGGGCGCGGCTGGGCCTGGACATTGAGAATGACTTCCAGCCGCTGTACGTGGTCTCCCCCGAAAAGCGCCAGCACGTCGCAAAACTGCGCAAGATGGCGTCCGAGGCAGACGAGATCATCCTCGCCACCGACGATGACCGGGAAGGCGAAAGCATCGCGTGGCACCTGTTTCAGGAGCTGAAGCCGAAAGTGCCGGTGCGGCGCATGGTGTTCCACGAGATCACCAAAGAAGCCATTCAGGCCGCGATCGCCGCGCCGCGGCAGATCGACACGAACCTCGTCGAGGCCCAGGAAGCGCGCCGCGCTCTGGACCGCCTGTACGGGTACGAGGTCAGCCCGGTGCTGTGGAAGAAAGTGGCGCCCAAACTCTCGGCGGGCCGCGTGCAGAGCGTCGCGACGCGCATGCTGGTCGAGCGGGAGCGGGAGCGCATGCAGTTCGTGAGCGGCTCGTGGTGGGACCTGCTGGTCAGCGCGCAGACCGCAGCCGCCCAGAGCTTCCCGGCACGCCTGACCGAACTGAACGGCCAGAAACTGGCCGCCGGACGGGACTTCGATCCGCTTACCGGGCAGCTCAAGGCCGGCGCGGACGTCCGGGTCCTGACCGAGCCCGAAGCGCAGGCGCTGGGCCAGGCCCTGGCTGGACAGGCCCTGACCGTCGCGAGCGCAGAGGAAAAACCGTTCACCCAACGGCCGTACCCGCCGTTCATCACGTCCACGCTGCAGCAGGAAGGCAGCCGCAAGCTGGGCTTCGCGGCCACCCGCACGATGCGCGCCGCGCAGAAACTGTATGAGCAGGGGTACATCACCTACATGCGTACGGACAGCACCAACCTGAGCACGGAGGCCGTGACGGCCGCCCGCACCCAGGTCACGCAGATGTACGGCCCCAGCTACCTCTCGCCGCAACCCCGCGTCTACGCCAAGAAAGCGAAGAACGCCCAGGAAGCGCACGAGGCGATCCGCCCGGCCGGCAGCAGTTTCCGCACGCCCGACAGCCTGCGCGGCGAACTGGGCGGCGACGAGTGGCGCCTGTACGACCTGATCTGGAAGCGCACGGTCGCCTGCCAGATGGCCGACGCGCGCGGCCGCAGCCTGCGCGTCCGCCTGACCGGACGCGCGGCCAGCGGGGAGGAGGTCGGCCTGAACGCCTCGGGCCGCACCATTGACTTCCCCGGCTTCCTGCGGGCCTACGTGGAAGGCAGCGATGACCCCAGTGCCGCGCTGGAAGACCGCGAAACGCCGCTGCCGCCCCTGCGCGAAGGCGAGCGGGTCACGGCCGACAGCGTGAAGCCGGAAGGGCATGAGACGCAGCCTCCCGCGCGCTACACGGAGGCGTCCCTGGTGCAGGCACTGGAAGCGGCCGGAATCGGGCGGCCCAGTACGTACGCCAGCATCCTCGGCACCATCCAGGACCGCGGGTACGCCACGAAAAAAGGGCAGGCGCTCGTTCCGTCCTGGACGGCGTTCGCCACCTCCGCCCTGCTGGAACACCACTTCGCCTCGCTGGTGGATTACGACTTCACCGCCAAAATGGAAGAGGACCTGGACGATATCGCCGGCGGCCGCGCGCAGCGCGTCCCGTACCTGCGCCGCTTCTACCTCGGCGACCATGGGGAGGGCATGGCCCTGCGGCCCCTGATCGACTCGAAGATGGGCGAGATCGATGCGCGCGGCATCGCCACGATCCGCGTGCCGAAACTCCAGGACTCCGGCATCGAGGTGCGCGTGGGCCGCTACGGTCCCTACATGGAACGCGGCGAGCAGAAAGCGAACCTCCCCGAAGACCTCGCGCCGGATGAACTGACGGCCGAGAAGGCCGAGGAACTGCTCGCCCGCCCGACCGGGGACCGCCCCCTGGGCACCGACCCGGACAGTGGGCACCCGGTCGTGGCGCGCGCCGGCCGGTACGGGCCGTACGTGACGCTCGGGGACACCAACCCTCCGGTCCGGTCGGCCAGCCTGTTCCCCAGCGACGACCTGAACGCCCTGACCCTGGAACGCGCCCTGAAGCTCCTGAGTCTCCCGCGCCTCGTGGGGGTCAGCGGGGAGGAGGAGGTCTGGGCCTTCAACGGGAAGTACGGCCCGTACCTCAAGCGCGGCAGTGACAGCCGCTCCCTGAGCACCCACGAGGACCTGTTTGCCGTTGGGATGCAGGAGGCCGAGGCGCTGTTCAACCAGCCGCGCTTCGGCCGGGGCCGCGGGGCCGCGGCGGCGCCCCTGCGCACCTTTGAATTCGAAGGGCGCGCGCCCATTTTCCTGAAGTCCGGCCGGTTCGGGCCCTACCTGACCGACGGGGAACGCAACGCCACGCTCCGCAAAGGTGAGGAGGAAGCCACCCTCAGTGCTGAACGGGCCCTGGAGATCCTGGAGGAGCGCGGCAAGGAACCCCAGAAGAAAGCCGGCAAGACCCCCCGCAAGGCGGCCCCCACCAGACAACCCGCCGCGAAGAAGGCACCCAGTAAAAAGGCGGCCGTGAAAGCGCCGGCGGGCCGGTCCGGCAAAGGACCGGCAAAGGTCACCCCGGCCAAGGCGGCCCCCAAGGCGAGCTTCACCTGGACCGACCTCAAACCGCACCTGGGCGTCCTGAGTGCGCAGGAACAGCAACTGGTCACTGCCACCCGGGAGGGCGGCCGCAAGGTGGAAGACGTCGCGCCGGAACTCGGCCTGGACGTGAAGAAAGCCAAGGGAATGGCGCTGCAGGCCAGCAAGAAACTCAACCAGGCCGCGCGCGGGGAGTAAGGCGCCCTTGCCGCCCCGCACCCACCCGGAGACCCCGCAGGCGCTGCACCTCGCCCGGCTCGCGCAGGGCAGCGCCGGGGAGTGGGTGCGTCTCCCCGGCGGCAACGTCCGCGTGGTTCACCTGCACGGCACCCTGACCGGCCCGGCCGAGACGGGCTGGCTGGTGTGCCTGAGTGGCGAGGCGATCGTGGACCTTCCGCTGAACAACTTTGTGCGCCTGCGCCCCGCCGAGGGCTACCGCGTGCGGGCCGACGAGCCCTGGACCGCGTTCGGCACGAAGGACGGCACGGTCCTGATGCTCACCCCGGACGGTTCACTGTAACGCCCTCGGAAAGGGCTCCCCACCACAGGGAGCCCTCCTCTCTGACCCAGGTCTACCCTTTGCGGCGGGCGGCCTTCGCGGCCTTCTGATCCGCTTTCTGCTTCTCGGCCAGTTCGCGTCCCATGTCCTCCATCAGCTGGGCGCCCTGGGCGTCCACGGTGCGCTGAAGCTCCAGCAGGGTGGTGGCCACCATGTTGTGCAGGATCCGCTCCACCGGCACCCTGACCCACTTGAAGCGGACCTTGCCGTTCACGGTGAGGGTCACCTCCGTGCCGCCGGGCATGGGTTTGAACACCCAGCCCTGCGTGAGCTTCTCCAGCGGCCCCACGTGCCGCACGCTCTCCCAGCCGCCGCGCTGGGGCGCCTGCAGCTGTCCGTACCGCGCGGAGAAACTCAGACCCAGGAGCCGCCTGGCAAACTTAAAGCGCACCAGGGCGTTGTTCGTCAGGCGGCCACCCTCGCCCTCGTACTCGGCCTTCACGAGGTTCGGGTCCCACTTCACGCGTCGCCTGGGTTCCAGCGCCAGGCGGTAGAGCACGTCCGGACGGGACCTGACCACGATGGTCTGCTTGATATGAATGGACTCCGACATGGTGAGGGCCACTGTAGCGCGCCGGGGCGGTGCCTCGCGTCCCGCCGGGCCCTCAGGGCCCTCAGCGGCCTGTCCTGAGGGACTCAGTCGAGGTAATCGCGCGCCCGCAGGTGCGCCGCGCGCAGGTTGAACCGCTCGGCGGCTCCCACCCCGGCCAGCCGGCCCAGATCGACGCGGGCAGCCCGGTACTGCTCGGCCGACCACTGCCACCCGTAGAACGCGTGGTAGTAGGCCATCACTTCGGCCGCAACGTCGAGCGTGTCCGTGGTGTTCACGAACACTTCCGGGTACGGACTGGCCGGCGCGTAATACTGGTAGAACCGCACGGGCTCCCGCCAGGCGTCCAGGCGCCGCACGTCCTCGCCGCTTTCGATGGCCGTGTCGCCGCTGAGGTCCGGGGCGGGCGGCATGGCCACCTCGTCGCCCTGCTCGTTGATGATTTTCGGAATGCGCGCCAGGGTCACCGCATCAAACGCGATCTTGGCGGTCATGCGGTGATCCGGGTGGGGATGATCGTCACTCCAGGTGATCACGGCGTTCGGGCGGAACCGGGCGTACAGCCGCGCCAGTTGCAGCGCCTCGTCGCGCCCGCCGGTCATGCGGCTGTCACCCATGTCGAAGAAGTGATGCTGCGCGCCGATTCTGCGGGCCACCCAGGCGCCGTGCTCGCGGCGCACCCGGGTGACCTCCTCGTGGCTCTTGTCGCCAAACTGGCTCGCCAGTTCACCCAGGGTCGTCCAGACCAGCATGACCTCATCACCGCGCGCGGCGTGCGCCGCGAGCGTCCCGATGCACCCGATCTCATCGTCAGGGTGCGCAAATACCGCCATGACTCGCATGCGGCCCAGCATAGCCTGCCCTCCGGCGGGACGCTTACTTCAGGAAACGAATCGTGAGCGGGTAGCGGTACGTTTCACCGGCACTGACCCGCACCACGGCCACGATCATGAAAATGAACGGCACCAGACCGAGAAGCAGCATCACCGGCAGGAAGAACAGGAAGAATGACGCGAAGGAGCCCAGGAACGCAAACGCCCCCACGTCGGGTGCGCCGGCCGCCGCCCCGACCGCGCCGCCCAGCAGCCCCAGGCTGAACAGCACGAACGCCACGACGCCCACGATCAGCCCGTACAGCCAGAAACTCAGCTGGAAGTTCAGGGCTTCCTTTCCCTGGTCATCCAGGGCGCGGCTGCGGTCCCGGAAGGCCAGCCACGCCACGAGCGGGCCGAGGAGGTTGCCCAGCGTCGGAATCAGAAAGCCCGCCAGCGGAGACAGGTGCGTGATGATTGCGGACGTACGGTCCGGCTCGGGAATGGTCAGGGGCGGGCGGATCATGCTTGACAGTACGGCCCGCCCCTCCCTACAGTTCCCGGGATATGGCACGACGTGTGATTGCAGCGTTCACGCCCGGGGCAGGCCCAGGGGCGCGGCGCTCACGTTCCCGGCGCGCCCCCCTGAGCCCGGTGGCCGCCGGGAGGCGCCCGTGAGCCGCCCGCACCGTCCTCAGAGCGCCGCGCAGAAGGCGCAGGCGGCGGCGCGCGACCGCCTGCCCATCAAGGCGGGCATCCAGCCGGACCTCCCGGTGACCGGGGAGAACGTGGAACTGTACAGCGACGGCGCCTGCGACACGCAGGCCGGGCACGGCGGCTGGGCGACCATCCTGAATTACAAAGGTCAGGAACTGGTTCTCAGCGGCAACGAGGAGAACACCACCAACAACCGCATGGAACTGCGCGGCCTGCTCGAGGGTCTGCGGGTCCTCAAGCGGCCCTGCCAGGTCCGGGTCGTGACGGACAGCCAGTACCTGCGCAAAGCCTTCACGGACGGCTGGATCCTGAAGTGGCAGCGCAACGGCTGGAAAACGGCCGGCGGAGACCCCGTGAAGAACCAGGACCTGTGGGAGGACCTGATCACGCAGGCCAGAACGCACGCCCTGACGTTCGTGTGGGTCAAAGGACACGCCGGGCACGGCGAGAACGAACGCGTGGACGAACTCGCCGTGCAGGAACGCAAGAAACTCCAGCAGAAGTGAGGCGTGCCGGGAGTCCTGCAGCTCTGGCCGGAGCCTGTGGGTTCACGCGCCTGAGCGGGTGACGCGACAGACCTGAAAGCACTGGCCGAGGATGTGGACGCCCTGCTGGCCGCGTGCGGGCGCGAAGTGATCCGTGAACATGTGCCCCGTGCGACGGGAGAGACGCGTCGGCTGGCCCGGCAGTTCGGGGGATCGGAGACAGCCGCGGCGCAGGCGACGCTCCTGCACGACCTGGGGGGCGTGGTGCCGCGCAACCGGATGGTGCCGCTGTGCGAATCGCTGGGTGTGCGCGTCCTGCCTGAGGAACGCCAGGTGCCGCTCCTGCTGCACGCGCAACTGAGTGCCGTGCTGGCCCGGGAGCGCTACGGCGTCACGGACGGGACGGTCGTGCAGGCCATCCGGTGCCACACGACCCTGCACGTCAGCCCGACCGCTCTGGATCTGGTGGTGTTCCTGGCGGACAAGCTGGCGTGGGACCAGGGAGGCGTTCCGCCCTACCGCGCGGCGCTGCTGGACGCCCTGCGCGGCGGGCTGGCGGCAGGCGCGGCGTGGATGCTGCGCTGGATGGCGTCCCCGGAGGCGCGGCTTCTGATACCGCATCCGGATCTCCGGGCGGCCTGGGCGGCGTTCGGCATCAGCCCGCCGGGGTGATCAGCGGTCCAGCGTGAGCGTGCAGCGGTAACGGCGGCGTTCCCAGGGGCTGGGGATCTCATCGACATGGAAGCCGCTGCGGCGGTAGAAGTCAGCGGCAGTGTCGTCGGTGCTGGCGGTCAGGGCGTGCAGGTTCAGGGCCTGGAGCAGGCCGCGCAGGAGCGCGCGCGCGTACCCCTGCCCGGCGAGACCGGGGTGAGTGCCGATGTGCAGCACGGTGCCCACGCCGCCCTGCACGGTCAGTCCGGCGGCACTGACGGGCGTGCCGTTCACCACCCAGGTGTGCAGCTGCCACTCCGGGTCGGCGCGGTAACGGCGCAGGGCGGCCTGCACGCGGGCCGGGTCGGGGAACATGGCGCGGCTCAGCAGGGCGTCCGTTTCAGGCGTGGGCGTGTCGTGCAGGCGGAGCATAGGGTCAGGGTAGGGCAGGTCATCTGGCGCATGCGTGCCTGCCGGACGCCGCCTACGCTGGGGGAATGACGACCTCCCCCTCTCCCCTGTCCCCGCCGGACGGGTGGCGCACGTTTCTGTGGCTGTGGGGGTCTCAGGCCCTGAGTGTGATCGGGTCGGCCGTCGCGGGCTTTGCGTTCAACATCTACCTGACGCAGACGCGCTTTCCACTGGCCGAGCAGAAACCACAGCTGGCGGCGGCGCTGTCCCTGACGGCACTCGCGTGGACACTCGTGGCGACCTTCAGCGCGCCCCTGGCCGGAGCGTGGACGGACCGGCACGACCGGCGCCGCATCATGCTGGTCTGCGACGTGGCGGGGGCCGTCCTGACACTGGGCACGCTGGGCCTGCTGCTGTCCCCGGCGGCGCCGCTGTGGGCGCTGGTGATTCTGGCGGCCCTGATGGGACTGGTATCCACCTTTCACGGGTCGGCGTTCGACGCGAGCTACACCAGCCTCGTGCCGCGCGAGCGTCTGCCACGCGCCAATGGCCTGATGCAGACCGTGTGGAGCCTGGCGGGTCTGGTGGGTCCGGCGGCGGCGGCGCTGCTGATCGGCGTGCCGGCGCTCCTGCGCTCGCAGGGAACCGGGCCGGAATGGCTGGCGGGCCTGCGGGACGGGGTTCCGTTCGCATACGCCGTGGACACCGTCACCTTCCTGGCAGCGGTGCTCGTGCTGCTGCGCCTGAAGGTGCCGTCCCCGGCGCGGCGGGCGGGCGGGGGGCGCGGCAGTCTGCTGGCGGACATGCGTTTCGGCTGGGTGTTCATCGGGCAGCGGCGGCCGCTGCTGGCCCTGCTGCTGACCTTCGCCGTGGCGAATCTGTGCACCAGCAACCTGGGCGTGCTGGAGCCGCTGATCGCGAAGTTCGGCCTGGCAGGCGACTGGAGCGCGCGGGGCGGGACGTTGCAGGGGGCGCTGGCCACCCTGGCGGTCACGCAGAGCGTGGGGGGCGTCCTGGGAGGGGTGCTGATCAGCGCCTGGGGTGGGCTGAAGCGGCAGCGGGTGCTGGGAGTACTGGTGCCGATGGTCGTGTCGGGGCTGGCCTTCGCCGCGTTCGGAGCGAGCGTAAGCGTCGCCGCCGCCGCCGCGGCGCTGCTGGTGATGGGCCTGACGCTCCCGGCGATGAACGCGCACTCGCAGAGCATCTGGCAGTCGCAGGTGCCACCTGAGATGCAGGGCCGGGTGTTCAGCGTGCGGCGCCTGATTGCGCAGTTCACGTCGCCGGCCAGTACGGCCCTGGCCGGGGTGCTGGCCGCGCGGTACGCGCCGGGCAGCGTGGCGGTCGTGGCGGGGCTGATCCTGGCCGCGGCCGCGGCGGGACAGCTGCTGAACCCGGCGTTGCGGCGCGTGGAGGACCCGGCCCTGTCGGCCCACCCGGAAGTCCCGGCCAGCACGTAGGATCTTGTGTGCGGCAGAAGGGGGGCAGGCGCCGCGGCGCCTGCCCCCCTTCTGCCGTATCCCGCATTCAGCGTTGTCGGTCGAGCCAGCCGGCCAGCCACGGGAGTTTAACCTGCACCTTCTCGCGCAGGCCGCCCCAGTAGCGGCGGGACCAGCCCTCGATGTTGCGCTGCTTGCCGCGCGCCACGGCCATGGCACCTTCAGGGACGTCGTCGTGCAGGGCGCTGCCGGCCGCGATGAACGCCGCGTCACCCACGGCGCGCGGAGCGATCAGGGTGCTGTTGCTGCCGATGAACACGCCGGCGCCAATCTGCGTGCGGTGCTTGTTCACCCCGTCGAAGTTCGCGACGATGGTGCCGGCTCCGACGTTCGTTTCTGCGCCGATGGTGACGTCCCCCAGGTACGCGAGGTGCCCGGCCTTCACGCCGGAGGCCAGCTGCGCGTTTTTGGTCTCCACGAAGTTCCCGATGTGCACCTGCTCGCCCAGCGTGGTGCCGGGCCGCAGGCGCGCGAAGGGCCCCACGTCACTGCCGGCGCCAATCTGCGCACCCTCCAGGACGCTGTGTGCCTTGATCTTCACGCTGCGCTCCAGCACGCTGTCGGTCACCACGCTGTACGCGCCGACCGTGACGCCCTCGTCAATGCGTGTCTGCCCGCGCAGGATCACGCCAGGTTCCAGGGTCACGTCCCGGCCCACCTGGACGGTGTCCTCGATGTACACCGTTTCCGGCATGGGGATGGTCACACCGGCGCGCATGTGCGCCTGCGTGATCCGCCGGCGGATGATGCTTTCCGCGTCGGCAAGGCCGCTGCGGTCATTGGCCCCCATAACCTCGCCCGGGTCGGCGAGTTTGAAGGCCTGCACGTCGGCGCCCTCGGCGCGGTACAGGCCGAGCAGATCGGTGAGGTAGTACTCTCCACCGGCGTTGTCGTTCGTGATGCGCCGGGCAAGGTCGCGGGCGCGGGCGTCCATCAGGTACACGCCGCTGTTGAATTCCTGCACGGCGCGCTCTTCGGCCGTGGCGTCCTTCTGCTCCACGATGCGTTCGACGCGCCCGTGCGCGTCACGGATGATGCGCCCGTATCCGGTGGCGTCCGGCAGTTCGCCGGTCAGCACCGTGAAAGCGCTGCCGCGCGCGCGGTGATCGTCGAGCAGTTCGCGCAGCGTCTCGGGGCGCAGCAGGGGCGTGTCACCGTACAGCACCAGCACGTCTGCGCCCGCCTGAGCGTCCAGCGCTCCCAGGCCCTGAAGGAAGGCGTGTCCGGTGCCAAGCTGCTGGGCCTGCCGGGCGAACACCACGCCGGTGCCGCGCAGGGCCGCCTCGACCTGCTCGGCGCCGTGACCGGTCACGACCACCACCTGCCGGGCGCCCAGGTCACGCGCGGTCTTCACGGCCCACGCCACCATGGGGCGGCCCGCCACGGGGTGCAGCACCTTCGGCAGGCTGGACTTCATGCGGGTGCCCTGCCCCGCGGCGAGAATCACGACGTCCAGCGGACGGTTCTGTTCAGTCATAGCCTGCCCACTGTACCAAGCGGGCTGCCCGGCCCGCCCCGCTGCGCTCAGCGCCACTCAAGACCGGAGGGTGACCCCGCGCAGGGTCACCCTCCGGTGTGGCGGAGCAAGGTCAGGCGGTGGGTTCGGCCTGGCCCGGTGCCGTCTGAACCGGCGCGCCGCGGCGGCGCAGGCGCAGCAGCATCCAGACGCTGGCGATGATCAAGGGGATGCTGATGATCTGGGTTTCCGTGAGCAGGCCGATGCCCGAAGCGTCCAGGCCCTGGCTGAGGTGCAGCTTGATGGGCAGCGGGTTCAGGCGGAAGGTTTCCTCCCATCCGGCGCGCAGCACGCTGTACCACAGCCAGAACTGCCAGAACGCCCAGCCGGGGATGCGGGAGCGCAGCCAGAAGAATGCCGCGACAGACAGAATGACGCCGATGATCACGCCGTACATCTGCGTGAAGTGCACGGGCGCAGTCATGACGATCTGCCCGCCGATCTGCTGACAGTACTGCGACAGGTCCATGTCGGGGCTAGGAGCGCGGACGCACATGCCGTCGTGAAAGGCGCGGGCGCTGTCGGGCCAGCGGAAGCCCACGGGCCAGCCGGTGACCCGCCCGACCGTGTCGGTGCCGTTCATGATGTTCCCCAGGCGCCCGCCGATAATGCCGAACGCCACGCCGGGTACGCACAGGTCCGCGTACCGGTAGAAGTCCATGCCCTTGCGCCGGGCGTAGTACAGCATCACCAGAATCCCGCCGATCAGGCCGCCGTGAATACTGATGCCGCCCTGGCGCAGGTTCACGATGTCCAGCAGCACGCGCGGGAAGGGAATGTTCTCGAACTGCTGCCAGGAGGTGGCCACGAACACGAGCCGGGCGCCCACCAGGCCCCACACGATCATCCAGAGGATCATGTCGTTGAACAGGTCGACGTTCAGGCCGCGTTCACGGGCCATGCGGGTGCCGACCCACACGCCGGCCACGATGCCCAGCGTGATCAGGACGCCGTACCAGGCCACGGTGAAGCTGCCAATCTGCAGGAAAACAGGATCCATAGGTGCCTTGTAGTGTAGAGCGTAAAGGTCAGAGGCGGCGGCCCACCCTGGGTGCTCAGGGTGGGCCGCCGCGCGGGGCTGTCTTCCTCAGAAGCTCAGCGGGGCCGGATTTTCTTCCGGGGCCACGACGCGGAACGCGCGGGAGAGCACGACACCCAGCTCGTACAGGACGTACAGCGGCACGGCGACCATCAGCATGCTGGTGGGGTCGGGCGTGGGGGTGATAATCGCGGCGAACACCATGATGACCACCAGCGCGATGCGCCAGCCGCGGCGCAGCATCACGTGGTTCACCAGCCCGATGCGGGTGAGGATCACGGCCAGGATGGGCAGTTCGAAGGACAGGCCGAACGCCACGAGGAACGTGGTGACTGTCCCGATGTAGCTGCCCAGGCTGAGGATGGGCGTGACCGCCCCGCCGAGGAAGTCCAGCAGGAACCCGACCATGGTGGGAAGCACCAGCCGGTACCCGAACACGGCGCCCAGTACGAACGAGAGGCCCGCCCCGACAATGAACGGCAGTGCCCAGCGGCGCTCGTGGTCATACAGGCCCGGCGCGATGAACAGCCACACCTGCCACAGGATGAGCGGCAGGGCCACCGCCAGACCTGCCCAGAAGGACAGGTTGAGGCTGAGCACGAACTGGTCCGTGAGGTTCAGCGTGACCAGTTCAACGGTGCCTTTGCGGTACAGCTCCGAGGCGTTCAGGGGTACCTTGACAAGGTCAATCAGCTGCGCGCGGTACTGGAAGGCGGCCGCCATGCCGAGGGCCAGGCAGATTACGCTGATGATAAGCCGCTTGCGCAGTTCGTCCAGATGGTCGAACAGAGGAGCGCTGTGCAGCTGAGTGGAGTCCGGGTTCGGCATGGCGTGGGCCTCAGCGGCGGTCGCCGGCGGTCTCGCTGACGTGCGCCTGGGTGCTGATGGGCGCGCCGGTCACGGGGTCCAGCTGGCGGGAGGCGACGTCGGTGACGGGCTTGTCGGCGTGGGTTTCCTTCTTGAACTCCTTGATGCCCTGCCCGAGACCCCGGCCGAGCTCGGGGAGCTTCTTGGCGCCGAAGATCAGGGCGATGACGACGATAACCAGAATAATTTCCAGAGGTCCGAACATGGTGTACTCCTTGTGGGCGCGCCGGGCGCGGCAGCAGTGGCGGGGCGGAAGTGACGCAGGTCTCTACCCTGAAGGTATGCGAGTGGAAGGAAATTGGATGAGATTGCCCTCACCTATCAAACCTTAATGGGCGTGGGTCAACGGACAGTGAATGAAGAGCGCGGCTCTGCCGCCACCGCTGACCAGGGTCCACTTCGCGGGGGGCCGGCCCGCACCGGCGAGACTGCCTGCGGCGCCGCGCGTGCCCTTCAGATACCCCAGCCGCCGTCCACCAGGATCTCCTGCCCGGTGATGTACGCCGCTTCGTTCGTGGCGAGGAAGGCCACCGCGGCCGACACCTCGCTTGGCTCCCCGAAGCGCCGCGCCGGAATGCGGGCCTTGAGCCGCTCGGCGTCGTCGGGGTTGGCGTGCAGCGCCTGCAGGCGCTCTGTGGCGGTGTAGCCGGGCGCGACGGTGTTGCAGGTCACGCCGTCCGACGCGACCTCCAGTGCCAGGGTCCGCAGGTGGTTGGTCACGGCGGCGCGCATGGCGTTGCTGACCGGCAGGGTCAGTGAGGGGCGGCCCACCGTGAGGCTGGTGACGGCAATGATGCGGCCCCAGCGGCGCTCCCGCATGCCACCCAGGACCGCCTCAGCGAGGCGGGCGGTGCTCATGAAGGTCGTCTGGAAGCCCTGCGTCCACGCGGCCTCGCTCACCTGGCTGGGCAGCGAGGGCGGCGGACCGCCGGCGTTGCTCACCAGAATGTCCACGTCGCCGGCAGCCTGCACGGCGGCGCGCACGCCCTCGGGGGTGCTGACGTCCGCCACCACCCACTGGGCGCCGGTGGCGTCTGCGGCGCGGCGCAGCGCGTCCTCTCCGCGCGCGGCAATGGTGACGTGGGCGCCCAGCCGGATCAGGTCCTGCGCCGCTGCCAGCCCGATGCCTTTGCTGCCGCCCGTCACGAGGGCACGTTTTCCTTCCAGTCTGAACAGGCTCACGCCCTGAGGGTACACCCGGGGCGTTACGCTGCCGGGCATGACCGACTCTCACGCAGCGCTGATCGTGGTGGCCACCTCCGGGGAGGCCGCGCGCCTCACGGATCTGCCGGCCCGTGTGGTGGTCAGTGGCGTGGGGCCGGTCGCGGCGGCCCTGGCCACGGCGCGGGCCTTGGCGGCCGCGCCGGCAGCGGTGGTCGTGAGTGCCGGGATTGGCGGTGCGTACCCGGGCAGTGGTCTGCTGCCGGGCGACCTGGCGGTGTCCAGCGTGATCGTGCAGGCGGATCTGGGTGCCTGGGACGGCCCGGTGTTTCTGCCTCTGGGCGAGCTGGGCCTGTCCGTTCAGCCGGACGGCACTCAGGACGCGGTGTTTTCCGTCTGGGACAGGGCGGCGCAGGTGGCCGCCCGCGCGGGAGCGCCGCTGGGACCCGCCCTGACGCTGTGCAGCGTGACGGGCAGTCTGAACGCCGCCCGCGCCCTGGAGGCCCGGTACCCCGGCGCGCTGACGGAAGGCATGGAGGGTGCGGGCGTGGCGCACGCGGCGCTGCTGGCCGGCGTGCCGGCGCTGGAGGTGCGGGGCGTGAGCAACCCGGTCGGCCCGCGGGACCGGGCGGCGTGGCGGCTCCCTGAAGCTCTGGCTGCCACCCGGCGCGGCGTGCAGGCTGTGCTGGAGGTGCTGCGCCAGGGTCGTGGCTCCTAGAACAGGCGGCCGTCGTCCTCCGCGCCTTCGAGGGGGTCAGGGGCCTGGACCGGAACGCCGTGTGCGTTCAGGGCGTCGCGGAGCATGGGGATGTTTTTCAGCGCGTGGCCTTTGGTGGTGTTCTCGAAGAACACGTACAGCTCGCTGAGGTCGTCGTTGACCAGCGCGATCTTCTGTGCCCATTCGTCCATCTCGGCGCGGGAGTAGCGGTAGTCGTGGCGTTCGGCGGCGCTCTGGCCTTCCCACCAGGCGCCGGCGTTGCGGCCGTGCAGCCGCAGGTACCCGACGTCCGCGGTGACGTGCAGCTGCGGTTCGGGCAGCCCGCCGGCGGGTGGGTAGTCCGGACTGACCCAGATCAGGCCGCGTTCGGCCATGCCTTCGCGCACCTCGGGCCGGTCCCAGTCGGCGTGGCGGACCTCCACGGCCAGTTCGTGGCCGGCGAAGCGTTCAGCAAGCATCTGCAGGTAGCGGCGGTTGGCGGCCGTGCGGTGAAAGGAGTAGGGGAACTGCGCGAGGTACGGGCCGAGCAGACCGGCTTCGCGCAGCGGTTCGGGGCTCTGGAGCATGCGGTCGAAGTCCGCGTCGGTGGGGGCGCGGTCGTGCGTGAAGACCTTGTTGAGTTTCACGGCGAACCGGGTGCGGCCGCCGCTTTTGCGTAGCATTCCTTCGAAGGCTTTCAGCCCGGGAATGGCGTAGAACGAGGAGTTCAGTTCCACGGCGTCGAAATGCCTGGAGTAGGCGCTGAGGTAGTCGTCCTTGCGCACGCCGTCGTACAGAAGGCCGCTTTGCGCCCAGTCGTCGTTGCTGTAGCCGCCGCAGCCGATATACACACGCATGCGATCAGGCTAACGCTCCGGGCGTGGGGGGACCTGAAGGGCCGTTACGGATTTCCTCTGACTTGCCCCGGGAAGGTTCAGGGAGTTATGGGCGGCCGGTTCAGCGCGGTCCAGAACGCCTGGATGGTACGCAGCGCCTCGCGGAACTGCGTGAAGTCCAGCGGCTTGACCACGTATCCGCTGGCGCCGTGCGCGTAGGAGTCGCGGATGTCGCGGCTCTCACCACTGGTGGTCAGCATGACGACCGGGACGCCCTGCACGCCGGGCTCGGCGCGAATGGCGTCGAGTACGGCGAGGCCGTCCATCTGCGGCATTTTCAGGTCCAGCAGGATCAGGTCGGGGAGGGTGCCGGCGGCGTGGGCGGCGCGCAGCTGACGCAGTGCCTCAGGGCCGCTGCTGGCCACCGTGACGGCCGGCCGGGTGTCGGTGGTGCCCTCGTCCAGCGCGGTGAGGGCCAGTTCCACGTCGTTGGCATTGTCGTCGATCAACAGGATTCTGCGGGTGTCCACGGTGTCCCCCTGAAGCTGGGTCGCCTGAGTCCCCGGCAGCGACGTGCCGCCAGTGACCCGCAGTTTAGCAAACTCCATGAGCTTTTCCTTAAGCTTGTTTAACAGAGTGAGACATCCTGCTGAATCTGCCTCCCGCCCCGCCGGCTGGGCAGGCCCCCACCGCATGGCGCAGGCAGCGCGTAGACTCGGACTCATGTTGACCAAGCGCATCATTCCCTGCCTGGACGTGCAAAGCGGCCGGGTGGTGAAAAACGTCCGGTTCTTCGAGAACCACCGCGACGCCGGCGATCCGCTGCAGCTCGCGCAGGCCTACGAGGCGCAGCAGGCCGATGAACTCGTGTTCTATGACATCACCGCCACCCACGAAGGCCGCAGCCTGATGCTCGACGTGGCTGCGCGCGTGGCTGAGCAGGTCATGATGCCGCTCACCGTGGGCGGCGGCGTGAACCACCTGAGCGACTTCCGTCAGCTGCTGCTGGCCGGCGCGGACAAGATCAGCGTGAACAGCGGCGCCCTGAGCCGACCGGCGCTGATCCGCGAAGCGAGCGACCACTACGGAGCGCAGTGCGTGATGCTCAGCATCGACGCCAAACGCCGCCCGGACGGCCTGGGCTGGAACGTGTTCCGCGCGGGCGGCCGCGTGGACACCGGCCTGGACCTGATCGAGTGGGCCACGCGCGGCCAGACGCTCGGCGCAGGCGAAATCTGCCTGAACGTCATGGACGCCGACGGCACCCGCGCCGGCTTCGACCTGCACGCCACGCGCGCCGTGGCACGCGCCGTGGACCTGCCCGTGATCGCGTCGGGCGGCGCCGGGAAACTCGACGATTTCCGGGACGTGCTGCTGGCCGGCGACGACGGTGGGAACGCCGACGCTGCGCTCGCCGCGAGCGTCTTCCACTTCGGTGAACTGACCGTCCCGCAGGTGAAAACCTACCTGAAAAGCCAGGGGCTCCCCGTGCGCCCCGACTGGAGAGACGCATGACCGCCCCGGCCCTGCCTGAGCACCTGAAGTTCGACCCCACCACCGGCCTGATCCCGGTCGTCACGCAGGACGCCCGCACCGGCGCGGTGCTGATGCAGGCCTGGGCCGACCGCGCCGCCGTGCAGCGCACGCTGCAGACTCGTGAAGCCACCTACTGGTCCCGCTCGCGCGGCGAGCAGTGGGTCAAGGGCGCCACGAGCGGCCACACGCAGCAGGTGGTGGACGTTCAGGCCGACTGCGACGGCGACAGCCTGCTGTACCGCGTGGTCCAGACCGGCCCCGCCTGCCACACCGGCGCCTACTCCTGCTACCACCAGCCGCTGCTGAGCGGTGAGGCACCCGCAGCGGGGCTGGACGGCACGCTGGAACGCGTGTACGCCACGATCACCGAACGGCTGGCCACGCTGCCGGAGAACAGTTACGTGGCCCGCCTGCACGCCGGCGGCCTGGACCGCATCCTGAAAAAGATCAGTGAGGAAGCGGGCGAGGTGCTGCTCGCCGCGAAGAACAGTGACGGTCCCGAACTGGCGACCGAGGTGGCCGACCTGCTGTTCCACACGCTGTTCGCCATGGCCGAGATCGGCGTCTCCCCGGCGGACGTGGCGGCCGTGCTGCAGGAACGCGAGGGCCGCACCGGGCTCAAGGAGCCCAAGGCCGCCGGGTAGACGCGCCGGGCCCCCCGGTCAGAACAGGGTGGGCTGCGCGGCCGCCTCAGGCACCTGCGGCAGCGCGCTGACCTTCACGTACTCCAGCCCGGCCGCCTGCGCGACCTTCAGGGCAGGCAGCGTGATGTCCGGAGCGGCCAGGATGCCCCGCACGGCGCCGGGCGCCTGGGCGCGTACCGCATCCACGTAGCGGGCGAGCTGATACACGGCCTCGTGCCCGGCCTTACCGCGCTTGAGTTCCACAACCACGAACCGGCCCTGGGCGTCCCGGGCGTACAGGTCGATGCCGCCCACCCCGACAAGCAGCTCACGGTTCAGGACGCTCAGGCCCGGTTCGATCAGGTCCGGGTGGCGCGCCAGGGCCCGCTGCATCTGCGCCTCGGTGCCCTGCAGCAGAAAGAGGGCGTCGTCACCCAGGTGCAGCGCGGTGATCTGCGCGCAGCGGGTCACGCGGACCCGGACCACCTCAGCGGGGCTGCGGCGCTCGGCATGCACGACCACGCAGCCGTCTTCCAGGTCCGCGCTGAGGTGATCGGTGCGGGGCTGCCAGTTCACGGGTTTCACGCCCCGCGGGCCGTGCACCTGCAGCGACCCGTCGGGTTTCAGGAGCAGCAGCCGGTCTCCGGCCTCGGCCATGCTGGTGGCGCGCCCGGCGTACAGCACCTCGACCTCGCCGGCCAGGTGCAGGGTCACGCGGGCATGCAGGTGCGCGCGCAGGAACCGCAGCAGCGTGTCCGGGTCGGGATGCGTGAGGGAATCAATCAGCATGAGCGGGCGCGGCGCAGCATAGAGCATTCCGGCCTTGACGATGAAGGAACCGTCAACAGTCGCGGGTGATCCACGCCCACCGCCCGCGCATACCTCTGGGTAGAGGCGTGACCCGCGCGGGTCACGCCGCGTTCCTGCCTGGAGGTCCCGTATGAAACATGCACTGATGCTGACCCTGTCCGCCCTGACCCTCGCATCCTGCACCACCCGCACGCCCGCCACGCCCGCCGCACCCACCGGACAGGTGGCCTACGGCCTGAGCGGCAATACTCTGCTCACCTTTGGGCTGGGCAACGCCAGCGACAGCCTGACCCGCCGCACCGTCACCGGACTGGCGACCGGCGAGACCCTCGTGGACCTTGACGTGCGCAACACCGACGGTCAGCTGTACGGCGTGACCAGCGGCGGCGCCGTATACCGCCTTGACCCGGCCACCGCTCAGGCCAGCCGCGACAGCGCCATCAGCGCCACCAGCGTGGTCGCGGTGGATTTCAATCCCGCAGCAAACCGCCTGCGGGTGCTGAGCGCGGCCGACGTGAATGCCCGGCACACCCTGAGCGCCGCGCCCATCCCAGCGGTCACCGGCACCACGCCCGACGGCACCTTCACGTTCGCCGCGGGCGACGTGAACGCCGGCCGGAGCCCCAACCTGGTGGCGGCCGCGTACACCAACAGCTTCAACGACACCGGCAAAGTCAGCTCCGGCCTGACCACCGCCCTGTACTCCATCGATGCGGACGCCGATGCCCTGATCGCCCACCCGGCCGCTGGCGCGCCGCAGTTCAGCACGCTGAGCACCGTGGGCAGCCTGGGCGTGGACGTCACTGCCGGCGGCACAGGCTTCGATATTTCCGGCGCGAACACCGCCGTACTGAGCCGCAGCAGCAACGGCAGCACCAGTCTGTACACCGTGGACCTGACGACCGGCCGCGCCACGTTGCTCACGACGCTCAGCGGCGCGGCCCTGAGCAGCATCGCGCTGAAACTCGCGCAGCCCTGACCTTCCGGACCACGCGGGCCCCAATTCACAGGGGCCCGCTTGTGTTTCGTCCCGTTACTGGGGTCAGGGCGCGGCGCTGGTCAGAGTGAGCTGCGCCGGGGCCTGCCGAGGCGCACAATGCACTTACCCCTTTCGGCGGAGGTGACGCCCCCTTGCTTCTTGTTCAGCTCAGTGACCCGCACATCGATCTTGACCGGCCTGGCAAGGCAGCGGCGTTTGCGCGTGCTGTGGCGCATGTGAATGCCCTGCCCACTGCGCCGGACGCTGTGCTGCTCACTGGGGACTGCACCGAGCACGGCACTGCGGAGGAGTACGAGCAGTTCACGGCGCTGCTGCGCACGCTGACCGTCCCCGCGTACCTTGTGCCTGGCAACCACGATGACCGCGCTGAACTGCTGCGCCGCTTTCCCCCGCCGGGACCGGCCCTGCCGGGCTTCATGCAGTACGTGGTGAACGACCATCCACTGCGCCTGATCGGGCTGGACACGCACCGTCCCGGGCACGGGGAGGGCGAGCTGGACAGCGTGCGTCTGAACTGGCTGGACGCTCAACTGCAAGCCGCGCCGGCCCAGCCCACCCTGATCTTCATGCACCACCCGCCGGTCATGACCGGGCTGGACGTGATGGACCGCATCGGCCTGCAGGGCCGCGAGGCACTGTGTGACCTGCTGCTTACGCATCCACAGGTGCTGCGTGTGGCCGCCGGGCACCTGCACATGGCGCTGACCACCCGCTTCGCGCACACCACCGTGATGACCTGCCCAGGCACCGACACCACCCTCCTGCCAGAGCTGAGCCGGCCCGAACAGCTGCTCGTGCAGCGCCAGCCGCCGCTGTGCCTGATACACGCATGGAGCGAGGCGACCGGCCTGAACTCCTTCACGCAGGCGATCGCGCCCACGCCCTGGCACGCGCTGTTCGACGGGAGGCGCTGGAACGACTGAGCCGGGCGGCCCGCCGCTCCCGCAGAGGCGCGTTGTGGCACAGTGGGCCGCGTGCTTCCCTCTCCTGACGCTTCGAAAAGTGAATGGCGCGCCTGGGCGCGTGGGGTGCGCGCCGGCCTTCCGGATGTTTCCGCGCCGGTTACCGCGCACCTGCGGACCCTGCTCCTCTCCCTTGGTGCGCGGCGGGTCCTGGCGTACCGGGCCATGCCGGGCGAGCCGGACGTAGGCGCGCTGCACGGCGATTTCGAACTATTCACCCCCCGCGCCCGCTTCCGGCCGGCGCCGCACCTGACCTTTCACCCGTGGCAGACCGCCACGGAACCCAGCCGCTTCGGCGCGCTGCAACCCCCGGCCGACGCGCCAGCGGCACCGCTGGCCCGGATGGACGTGATTGTGCTGCCCGCCCTGGCATTCGATGAGCGGGGCGTGCGGCTGGGGTACGGGGGCGGGTTCTACGACCGGCTGCTGCCGGCCTTCCCGGGGGTGACGGTGGGGGTGATTCCGTCGGCGCTGCTTCTCGGCGCGCTGCCCGCCGAGGAGCACGACTGCCCGGTGCACCGGCTGGTGACGGAGCGCGGCGTCCTCATTCCTCGATGAGGAGTTCCGGCTGCGTCTGGCCCGCCCGGTCCATGAGGATCGCGCGGGCCACGCTGTCGGCGCTGATGGCACCACGCGGCGCGCGGCCAACCTGGGCCCACAGGCCGGTGTCCACCGCGGGCGGCAGGACCAGGGTCACGCCCGCCTGTCGGTGTTCCAGACGCGCGATCTGTGCAGCGCTCGCCAAGGCGGCCTTGCTGGCCGCGTACTGACTGAACCCCCGCGCCGTCACGAGTTCCGGCCGGGCGCCCAGCAGGTACACCCGCCCGCCGGCACCCAGCCGCCCCAGGCCGTGCTTGAGGGTCCACAACGCCCCGAAGTAGTTGGCGTTCCACACGGCCCGCACGTGCGCGGGGTCCGCCGTAGCCAGAGGCCCGGGCAACGCGGCGCCCGCGGCGTACACCAGGGTGTCCACGGCACTCACGGTCTCCAGCAGGGCCCGCACGTGGCTTTCGAAGCTCACGTCGGCCGGGTGGGGCGCGGCGCCGAGTTCCGCGGCGAGCGTGGCGAGCTTGTCCGGGTTGCGGCCCGACAGCGTGAGTTTCGCTCCTGCGCCGGCGAAGGCGCGCGCGGTCGCTGCCCCGATGCCGCCGGTTGCCCCGATGATCAGCACGTTCATGCAGTCAGTGAAGCGCAGCGGAACGCGCGCGTTGGTGCGAACAGGTACAGGGTGGTCCGAGGCCTGCCCGGGGCTTCAGTCGCAGGACACGGCACTGGCCGGGTCAATCGCCAGACCTGCCACAAGGTGCACCTGTTCCGGCAGGATGCGGCCCAGGCTGAGGGCCGGCAGGGCATGCACGGGGAAAAATCCGGAGGCAGTGGTTTCCAGGTTCGCGGGGTGCGGCGTGTCCTCAGGGCCGGTCAGTTCACAGTGCACGAACAGTTTGCAGACCCCCCACGGGTCCGGGGGGTGCGGGTGATGGTCCTTGTTCATCACGGCCAGCAGGCGCGTGGCCTGCACTTCACGGCCGGGGTCGGCCCAGCCGCCCGGCAGGCTCCAGGCACCGTCACTGCTCTCCCGGGTCAGCAGGATGTGCCCGGCCGCGTGAAGCGTTGCAGGTCGAACGGGTCGCGGGGGTCCTTCAGGCGTGTGGATCCGGTCCGGCCAGCGGCCATGTCTCCACGGGCGCGTACGCTTCGCCGGGTCCGGGTTTCGTCAGCCACACCATGGCTGGCGCGGTGAACGTCAGCGGCTGGTCGTGCAGGTCCGCGAAGATGGCCCGGGCGGCGTCTTGCAGCGCGCTCAGGTTCAGGCCGGGCCGGGCGAGCGCCACACTCAGGTGGAGGGTCATGTGCGGCCCTTCGTACCCGAACTGCTGCGCGGGCCGCAGGGCGTCGAGCAGTGCCAGGTGCAGGTGCAGCGCGCCGGGACTGTGGACGTGCAGGTGCAGGGCGCTGCCGTTGCGGAACACGTGAGGCCCACCCAGCGTGACCGGCACAGGCGCGTGTGTGGCCGCCACGGCGCGCGCGGCGGGCAGCCACGTCAGGTCGGCCGTGAGGCCGCTGCGGGCCTTCACGGTGATGTGCGGGGTGGCCGCCGCGTCGCGCAGGTCGTGGGCCGCCCGGAACTGCGTGATGCGGGCCGCCATGTCCGGTGGGGGCAGCAGGGCCAGCAGATGCGAGGAACTCACGTGGGGTCCTGGAGGGCGTTCAGTGGCCCTCGTGGCCGGAGGGCTTCAGGCGCCCGCTGCTCGCCGGTGCGCTGTGGGCCTGAGGCCAGCCGCCACGCACAGCGGTTGGGGGTCAGCTCTGCCCTGGCCTGCGCCTCACCCTGGACGGCCATGTGCTCTGCCGGTGAAACAGGGGCAGCCTGGGGGTCCGTGGTGAACGGGCTGGCAGCCCGCGGCGCGGCCGGGCGCGGTGTGGTCGGCGGCCCGGGAACGGTGTCTGCCGATACCTTTCTGGTCTGCTCAACGGCTTTTTTCTGGTCCGGCATGATTCAGCCTATCCCCCCGGGGCGTCCAGGCCGTACGGACACCCTGGGGGCCGCTCGGCTACAGTTTCTGGTGTGAACCAGTCCCCCACCGAGCCTCTGAAAGCGACGCCGCTGCATGCCGCGCACCTGCGCGCCGGGGCCCGCATGGTGCCCTTCGGCGGGTGGGACATGCCCGTCCAGTACACCGGCGTGAAAGCCGAACACGACGCCGTGCGCAGAGCCGCGGGCGTATTCGATGTCTCCCACATGGGCGAGTTCCGCGTAACCGGCCCCGGCGCGCTGGCCTTCTTGCAGCACGTCACCACCAACGACGTGAGCAAACTGCGCCCCGGCCGCGCCCAGTACAACTGGCTGCCCGGCACGCAGGGCGGGCTCGTGGATGACATCTACATCTACATGGTCCGCGAGGGCGAGTACCTCATGGTCGTGAACGCCTCGAACGTCAGCAAGGACTGGGCCCACCTGCAGGCGCACACCGCGGGGTTCGACGTGCAGCTTACCGACGAGAGTGAGCGCTGGGCGCTGCTGGCCGTACAGGGCCCCCAGAGCGAGACCCTGCTGCAACCCCACACCAGCACGGACCTGAGCAGCAAAAAGAAGAACGCGTACTTCCCCGCGACCCTGTTCGGGTTTGACGTGTGGCTGGCCCGGACCGGCTACACCGGCGAGGACGGCTTTGAGGTCTTCACTGACGCCAGTGAGGCCGAAACGATCTGGGACAAGCTTCTGGCCATTGGCATCACGCCCGCCGGCCTGGGCGCGCGCGACACCCTGCGCCTGGAAGCGGGCTTCCCGCTGTACGGTCACGAGTTCAGCGACAGCATCCACCCCCTGAGCAGCACCTACAGCTGGGTCGTGAAGGACAAAACCCACGTGGGCCGCGAGCACATCAGCCTCGCGCCGCCGCAGAAACTCATCGGCCTGAAACTCGACCGCGTGCCGGTCCGCGAAGGCTACCCCGTGAAGGTCGGCGGAGAGGTCGTCGGGCATATCACGAGCGGCACCAGCAGCCCCACCCTGGGCCACCCCATCGCCATGGCGCTCGTTCAGGCCGCGCACGCCAGCACCGACACCTTTGAAGTGGAGGTGCGCGGCAAGGACCACCCCGCCACCCGCATGGACCTGCCGTTCTACAAGAGCAGCTGAACACCCGCAGCGCACCGCACACACCCCTGACCTCAAACCCTGGAGAATGAACGCATGACGAACACCCCCACTGAACTGAAATACGCCGCCTCCCACGAATGGCTCGCCGCGGACGGCACCGTCGGCATCACCGACTTCGCGCAGGATCAGCTTGGTGACGTGGTGTACGTCGAGCTGCCCGAAGTGGGCCGCGTGGTGGAGGCAGGCGAGACGATCGCCGTGGTGGAGAGCGTGAAAACCGCTTCTGACATCTACGCCCCGGCCAGCGGCACCATCATCGCCGTGAACGAGGACCTGAGCGGCAGCCCCGAACTCGTGAACAGCGCCCCTTACGAGGGCGGCTGGCTGTTCAAGCTGGACGTCACCGGCGAAGGCGACCTGATGGACGCCGCCGCGTACGCCAGCGCGAACAACTAAGCAAGTCACGGGGGGCGGACTGCGGACGGGCCAGCGCGGCCCGCACGGCCGCCCCCCGTCATGACCTCCGCCCGCCCCGCCCCTCAGGAGTACTCCATGACCCGTTCCCTGACTGACCTTCTCCAGACCGCTGATTTCACCGACCGTCACATCGGTCCTACCGACGCCGAGCAGGCCCAGATGCTGGCCACGCTGGGCGTGAGCAGCCTGAACGAACTGAGCGACACCACCCTGCCCGAAAGCATCCGCTTTGACGGCGACCTGAACGTGGGTGGCCCCGTTACCGAAGCGCAGGCCCTCGCGGACCTGAAGGCCGTCGCCGCGAAGAACAAGGTGTTCCGCAGCTACATCGGCATGGGTTACCACGGCACCCTCACGCCGGGCGTGATCCTGCGCAACATGCTGGAAAACCCCGGCTGGTACACCGCTTACACCCCCTACCAGGCGGAGATCAGCCAGGGCCGCCTGGAAATGCTGCTGAACTTCCAGCAGACCGTGATGGACCTGACCGCCATGCCCGTGTGCAACGCCAGCCTGCTGGACGAAGCCACCGCCGCGGCCGAAGCCATGACGCTCGCCAAACGCGCCGGGAAGAGCAAGGGCAACACCCTGTACGTCGCGCAGGACGTGCACCCGCAGACCCTGGACGTGATCCGCACCCGCGCCGAGTACTTCGGGTACGACATCGTCACCGGGCCCGCCGACGGCCCCCTGCCGGAGGGGACCTTCGCGGCGCTCGTGCAGACACCCGGTACGTACGGTGACCTGCACGACCTCGCCCCTATCGCCGAGCGCGTACACGATGCGGGCGGCCTGCTGATCGCCGCGACCGACCTGCTCGCCAGCGCCCTCGTGAAACCCGTGGGCGAGATGGGCGCCGACATCGTCATCGGCAGCGCGCAGCGTTTCGGGGTTCCCATGGGTTTCGGCGGGCCGCACGCCGCGTTCCTGGCCTGCAAGAACGACTTTCAGCGCAGCATGCCCGGCCGCGTGATCGGCGTGAGCCGGGACGTCACCGGCCGCCCCGCGCTGCGCATGGCGATGCAGACCCGCGAACAGCACATCCGCCGCGAGAAGGCCACCAGCAACATCTGCACCGCGCAGGCCCTGCTGGCCAACATGGCCGCGGCGTACGCCGTGTATCACGGTCCGGAAGGTATCCGGACGATCGCGCAGCGCGTCCACCGCATGACGGGCATCCTGGCGAAGGCCCTGGGGAACGCGGGACTGAACGTGAACGAAGCGTTCTTCGACACCGTCACCTTTGAGGAAAGCGGCGACACCATCCGCGAGCGCGCCGAGGCGCGCGGGCTGAACTTCCGGTTCGAGAACGGACGCGTTTCCGTCAGCCTGGATGAAACGGTCACCGTGCAGGATCTCGCGGACGTGATCGAGGTCACGACCGGGCAACCGGCAGACGTGCTGGCCCTGGATGCACAGGCCACCGACGGCATTCCGTCCCTCCTCAAGCGCACCTCCGCGTTCCTCACGCATCCTGTATTCAACACGCACCACAGCGAGCACGGCATGCTGCGGTACCTCAAGAGCCTGGAGAACAAGGATTACAGCCTCACGCACGGCATGATTCCCCTGGGCTCCTGCACCATGAAGCTGAACGCCACCACCGAGATGATCCCCGTCACGTGGCCTGAATTCGGCGCGCTGCACCCCTTCGCGCCGGCCGATCAGACCGAAGGGTACGCGCAGATGCTGGGTGAACTCGAAGCGTGGCTGGCGGACATCACCGGCTACGACGCCGTGAGCCTCCAGCCGAACAGCGGCGCGCAGGGCGAGTACGCCGGCCTGCTCGTGATCCGCAAGTACCACGAGGCGCGCGGCGAGGCGCACCGCAACGTCTGCCTGATTCCCGCCAGCGCCCACGGCACCAACCCCGCCAGCGCCGCGATGATGGGCATGCAGGTCGTCGTGGTGAAGACCGACGCGGACGGCAACATCGACATGGACGACCTGAAGGCGCAGGCCGAGAAGCACAGTGCGAACCTGGGCGCACTGATGATCACGTACCCCAGCACGCACGGCGTGTACGAGGAGCGCGTGAAGGAAGCCTGCGACCTGATCCACCAGCACGGCGGACAGGTGTACCTGGACGGCGCGAACATGAACGCCCAGGTGGGCCTCACCAAACCCGGCCTGATCGGCAGTGACGTGTCCCACCTGAACCTGCACAAAACCTTCGCCATCCCCCACGGCGGCGGCGGCCCCGGCATGGGCCCCATCGGGGTCAAGGCGCACCTCGCACCGTTCCTGCCCAACCACGCCGTGCGTCCCACGTCCGATAGCGCCACCGGGGCGGTCAGCGCCGCGCCGTACGGCAGCGCCAGCATCCTCCCGATCAGCTACCTCTACATCCGTCTGCTGGGCGCGCACGGCCTGAAGAAGGCCACGCAGGTGGCGCTGCTGAACGCCAACTACATCGCCCATCACCTGAAGGGCGCGTACCCGGTGCTGTACACCGGCCGGAACGACCGCGTCGCGCACGAGTGCATCATTGACCTGCGGCCCCTCAAGCAGGCCACCGGCGTGACGGAGGAAGACGTCGCCAAGCGCCTCATGGACTACGGCTTCCACGCGCCCACCATGAGCTTCCCGGTGCCCGGCACCCTGATGATCGAACCCACCGAGAGTGAACCCAAAGCGGAACTCGACCGGTTCATCCAGGCGATGCTCGGCATCCGCCGTGAAATTCAGGACGTGCAGGATGAACTCATCACCGCCGCGGACAGCCCGCTGAAGCACGCGCCGCACACCCAGAACGACCTGATCGCCGAGGACTGGACCCGCGCGTACAGCCGCGAAACCGCCGCCTACCCCACCGCCACGCAGAAAACCTGGAAGTACTGGCCGGCCGTGAACCGCGTGGACAACGTGTATGGCGACCGGAACTTCGTGTGCAGCTGCCCGCCCGTGGAGGACTACATCGAGGCGTAATCGCCCACCAGTGCCCACGCCCTGCCTCTCCTGTCCCGGGACAGGAGAGGCTTTTTCTGGCCGGGCGGCCCCACGCCCGCAGGGTGGCGCGCAGCGCGCGGTCCAGACCGGCAGGGGTGACTGGCAAAAAAAATCCCGCCTTTTGCGGCGGTGTTAAATAAAGGATACCCCGGTATGCACGGCGCGTCAAGCCGGTGCACCCGGGGCATTTTTCTTCGTCCTGGCGGGGGTTATGGGCCGCCGCGTCTGTGGCGGGTATTCATGTGACGTTCTGGCCGAGCCGCTTGCGCAGGCCGGGCAGGCGGCGTACAGGGTCCGACAGGCGCTGGTCGTGGCTGTACTCGTCGGTCTCTTCGACCTGCCAGGGCCGGTGCAGGTGCCGGGCGAGGGCGCGGACCAGGTCGGGGAAGGTCAGGGCGTCCCGGGCGTTGCTGTCGAGGTGAACGGTGCCGGTCGTGCCGTCCTGGGCGAGTGTCACAAGCGCCTGGGCCGTATCGGTCATGAAGGACGTGGCGGGAATCCACTGGCGGCTCGCGCGGATGACCCCCTGCTGCTCGTGCTGGGCGTTGAGCTGCTGAATCATGTTGTTCCCGGGCGCCGTGGGGTGAATCTGCCAGCCGATGCGCGCGACCACGGCCCTGGGGTTCGCGTCGCGAATGACCTGTTCGGTGCGGATCTTGAGTTGCCCGTAGTCGTCCAGGGCGGTGGTGGGGTCGCCGGGGTGGTGCGGGCCGTTCGGCTGATGGTGGAAGACCATGGCCGTGCTGGTGAATACGAACGGGATGCGCCGCTCGTGGGCGTACGCGGCCAGGGTGTGCGCCCAGCGTTCCGTGCCCAGGGCGAGGTGCAGGATGCCCTGGGGGTTCAGGGTGTGCAGGTGCTGGTGGGCTGCGGGGCTGTCGTCGGGCGGGGTGACGTGGCGGTTCCAGCCTGCCGCGGCGTGGCCCTGGGCGTGCAGGGCGCCGGCAATATGGGGGGCGAGGGTGCCGGTCAGGCCGGTGATGAGCCAGGGGCGGGTCATGGTGCGGAGTGTAGACGGCGTGAGGAGGCCGGGGGCCGGGGCGGCGGGTCACGGACGCGTCGTGGTGGCCTCCCTGCTGCGTCTGCCCTGCGGTTTGAGTGTTTTTTGTGGAGGGTGAGGGAAACTGATCCTGGCAGGTGAGGCCGTGCAGGGCGGTGAGCAAAAAAGCTCCTCGTCCAACTTCGCGTATTTATTACGAAGTTCAGGCCGATCATTTTATTTTAAGATTCGTTTTCTATAGTTCTCGCATCGGTCGAGTTCGCTCACCGGAAAGGACGTTACCCATGAAAAAATTCCTTATTCCTGTGATAACTGTCGCTCTTCTCGTTCCTTCCCTGGCCGGCGCCCGCGTCGGCGCGACCGGTTCGGCGACTGCCGCCGCGTCGGCCAGCGCGGCGGTGCAGGTGTCCGCCGTAGCCCTGCTGGACGCCCAGGGCCGCGTGATCGGCACGGCCAACGCAGCCGGAGAGGTCGTGTTCACCGGAGCGACCCGCGCCGTGGCGACGGCCCGCGTGACGTTCAGTGACGGCGCGCAGGAAGCGTTCCGCGTGACAGGCCGCGCAGCGGCGCAGGGCCGCGTGACGCTGGAGTCCCTGGTCGTGGCCGGTCAGGGCGCGCAGGTGACGCTGGGCAGCGCGATCCGTTCGGAATTGCAGGTGCTGATGAACGCCCAGGCGCAGGCGGGCGCGGCAATCAGTGGGAAGACCGTGGCGCTGCTGGACGCCCGCGGGCGCGTGCTGGGCTCCTTCAACGCGGCTGGGCAGTGGATGGGCGGCGCGAGCGCGGCCCTGGCCACGTCCGTGCTGGTGACTTTCGAAAACGGCCAGCGTGCCTCGTTCGACCTGGCGGAGCGCCTGAACGCCGATGCCCGCGGCGCAGTGAACCTGGAAAGCGTGGAGGTGGCCGCCCGCGGTGAGGCTCAGGTGCTCGTGGGTGTGCTGCTGGGCGGCGCGGCGGCCGGAACCGGCGGCGTGTCGGGCGGCGCAGGCGGCAGTGTCGGCGTTGGCGTGGGCAGCAGTATCGGTGTCGGCGTTGGTGCAGGCAGTGACGCAGGCGGCACGGCCGGTGGTTCGGGCGGCGTCAGCGTCGGCGTTGGTGTCGGCGTGGGCGGCGGCATCAGCATCGGGGTGGGCGGCGGCCGCTAAAGTCCCCGAGGCACAGAGAGAGGCCCCCCCGGTTCGGGGGGGCCTCTCTCTGTGCCTGGAGCGGGCCTTTGCGTTTAGCGTTTGCTGCTGTGGTCGCCTTCCTGAAACTCCTCGATCATCTTTTCAATGAATGCGGGAATGTCGTCGGGTTTGCGGCTGGTGATCACGCCGCGGTCCACCACGACCGGCTGGTCCACCCAGTCGGCCCCGGCCAGGGTGAGTTCGTGCTTCAGGCTGGGCCAGCTGGTCATGCGCAGGCCCTGCGCGATGCCCGTCTCGCTGAGACTCCACGGGCCGTGGCAGATGGCGGCAATGGGGTGACCGTGGTCGTAGAAGGCCCGCACGAACTGCATGGCGTATGCGTCCAGGCGGAGCTTGTCGGGGTTCACGGTTCCGCCGGGCAGCATCAGACCGTCGTAGTCACTGGGGTTGGCCTGCGTCACGGTGTGATCGACGTCGTATCTGTCTTTGGGGGTCAGGTCGCCCTCCATGCTCTGAATCTGGCCGCTTTTCAGGCTGATGAGGTGGGTGGTGGCGCCCGCCGCCTCGAGCGCCTGACGGGGTTTGAGAAGTTCAACCTCTTCCACGCCGTCGGCCGCGAGAATGGCGATGGTTTTGCCCTGCAGCGTCTGTTCCATGAGGTTCAGCCTGCCGGGTGTGGGCGCCGCGGGCGTGATGGTCGGCTGAAGGCGGTTTTATAGGGAGTTGAGGGGAAGTCCATATGGTGCGGGGGCCTACGCTTGGCCGGACGGACCTGTGGTGGGGTGAGGGCATGACAGTCACCGATGACTTTATGGCGGCGTTGCAGGCAGCGGAAGCTTCAGGGGACGTGTCGGGCCTGGTGGCCCTGCATGCGCCGGAGGTGACGCTGCGCAACCTGACGGAGCGCACCTGGAAGGGGCAGGACGGCGCGCAGGACTTCTGGGAGACGTACCTGGCGAATTTCGAGGAGATCCGCAGTGAGTTCACGCGCTCACAGGAGGACGGCGGCCTGGGTGTGATGGAGTGGACGGCGACCGGCCGCGTGAAGGGCGGGCGGGAGATCAAGTACCGGGGGGTCAGCCTGATTGACGTGCAGGACGGCCAGGTCACGGCCTTCCGCACCTACTACGACACGGCCGCGTTCGTGGTCCCGGCCGCCGCCGAGTAGGACCTGCGTGTGCGCCCGCCAGCATGATCCTGGCGGGCGCATCTGCGCGGTGGCGTCAGCGGCTGGTGCCGGGCGTGTTCACTTCGAGCGCAGTGAGCGTCTCGGTGACACGGAAGGTGTGGGGCGCGCCGGCCGGCACGAGGTAGGAGTCGCCGGGCTGCAGGCTGATGGTCTGTCCGCCGATCAGCAGGTCCACCCGGCCCTCAATGACGTACCCCAGCGTTTCGTACTCGTGGTTGCTTTCGGGCTTGTTGGGGTTGGGTTCCTCGCGGTGCCACAGGCGCATGCTGCTGCGTTCGCCCTTCACGAGGTGGTGTTCACCGTCGGGGCCGTGGGTGGTGTCACGCTGGCTGACTTTGTAGGTCGTCATGAAATTCAGGGTGACCCGCCGTGCATCCGGGGAGATGAGGGGGGGCTTCAGGGGGGTTGCGGTTGGTCACGCCGGAAGGAAATGCGGCCTGCACGCACTCGGGGATTCCATCAGGTTTTTTTACTGTCCCAGACGCATTTCAGACCGTCTAGGCGCGGGGTCGGCCGTGGAGTACACTTGAGCTCTGCCGGGTCCGGTACCTGCGACAGAGAGGGGGTGAGGCCGTGGGAACGAAAGAAGACGTTCGTTCACGCTTGAATATTGCGGAGGTGGTGGGCGAGTACGTGCGCCTCACCCCCGCCGGAAAAGGGCGCATGAAGGGCCTGTGCCCGTTCCACAAGGAGAAGAGCCCCAGTTTCCAGGTGGATACGGATCAGGGCTACTTCTACTGTTTCGGCTGCAAAGCCGGGGGGGACGTGTTCAGTTTCGTGCAGCGTACCGAGAGCCTGAGTTTCGGCGACGCGCTGCGCAAACTGGCCGAGCGGGCCGGCGTGCAGGTCGAGGCGCGCTACGGCGAGCGGTCGAGCCGCGACCTGTACGACGTGAACGCCTTCGCCCTGGCGTACTTCCGGGAACACCTGAGCGGCCCGCAGGGCGCCGCCGCCCTGGCGTACCTGCGCCGGCGCGGCCTGACGGACGCCACCATCGAGGCGTTCGAGCTGGGGTTCGCACCTGACGGCTGGGACGGCCTGCTGAAGCACGCGCGCGTGAAGGGGCTCAGCGAGCAGCAGCTGCTGAGCGCCGGCCTGCTGATCGAGAATCCCGAGTCGGGGCGTGTGTACGACCGGTTCCGCGGGCGCGTGATGTTTCCCATCCGTGACCATCTGGGGCGGCTGGTGGGGTTCGGGGGGCGCGTGCTGGATGACAGCAAACCCAAGTACCTGAACACCCCGGAAACCGAGGCGTTCCGGAAGGGTGAACTGCTGTACGGGCTGGACAAGGCCCGCACCGGGCTGGGCAGCGGCGCGGAACTTGTGGTCGTGGAAGGCTACATGGACGTGATCACCATGCACCAGCATGGTTTCACCGGCGCCGTGGCGAGCCTGGGCACGGCCCTCACCGCGGAGCACGCCACGCTGCTGGAACGCCTGGGCGCGCAGAGTCTGGTGCTGATGTTCGACCGCGACGAGGCGGGCCTGAAGGCCACGCTGTCCGGACTCGATCAGGTGCTAGGCGCCAAATTCCGTGTCCGGGCCACCTCGGTCCCCAGCGGCAAGGACCCCGCAGACGCCCTGCTGGCCGGCGACGAGGCGAGCCTGCGCCGCGCCCTGAGCAGCGGCCTGGACGAGGTGCGCTACCGCGTGCAGGCCGCCATTGAAAAGCACGGCACCGCCACCAGTGAAGGCAAACGCCGCATCCTCATGGAACTGCTGCCGCGCATGCAGAACCTTGATCCGCTCGACGAGATCGCTGAGGGCGTGCGCGGCGCGGCGTGCGAGACGCTGGGCATCAAGCCCGAGGCACTCATGGAGTGGATTGCCAGCAAGGCCAAGCGCCGGCAGCTGACCGACACGCACCTGGCCGGCATGAGTACCGGGCGCGGCGAGGAGGACCGGGAAGTGGCGCTGCTCAAGCAGCTGCTCGTGGACCCGACGCTGCTCGCGAAACTGGACGGCGGCATGCCGTGGCGCAACGAAGCGGTGCGTAAGGTGATGCTAGCCGCGCAGGGCGCCCGCAGTCCCGACGACATTCTCGACGTGTTCCGCGGCCAGCCCGAGGAGCAGTTGCTGATCCGCCTGATGTTCGAGGGGCGGGACGCGGGGACCATCGGCCGGGCGAACAGCGAGCAGTACGAGCAGAAGGTCTCGGCGTACGCGGCGGCGGCGGTCGATGACATTCAGGTCACGATGAGCATCGACACGCTGCGCGCCGAGGTGGAGCTGCTGAAAAAGCAGGTGGCGGACGCCGCGCCCGCCGAGCAGCTGGCCCTGCTGCGCCAGATTCAGGACCTGCAGCGCGCCATTGAGGCCGAGAAGCGGGCCCGCACGGCCAGCCGCGCGTAGGGCGTCCGCTGCGCTTCGTGGCGCGCGACTGGTCTTGAAACGAAGGGAGCACGGCGCTCAACCCGTCAGGTCAGGGTGGCGCGGGCCTCCTTGAGCAGTTCGGACAGGCGGGACAGGCAGCGGCTGTACTTCTTGGCGTACGCGCCGTGCCGGTACGTGTCGCTGAACAGGGCGTTCAGGCTGCTGCCGGTAAAAGCCGCCGGCAGGCCCAGGTCGTAGAGCTTGTCAATGAAATGCACGAAGCGCAGCGCGACGTTCTGGTCGGGCATGGGGGTCAGATCGGTCACGGCCACGGCGCTGACGCCCTGCAGCAGCCGGGCGAAGCGGCTGGGGTGCACCTGCAGCAGGTGGCGGCTCAGGTCCCGGTGCGTGAGACGCGCCAGGGTGTCCGGGTTCTGCCGCGCTTCCCAGGTGCGCGCCTCCTCGGGCGTGAGGGTATCTTCGGGGCGCACGCCGCGCTGGCGGTAGTCGGGGCCGTCAATGCGGTGCGTGTCGAAGCGGCTGGCGATGCCCTGAATCTGGCGCTGGAAGTCCTGCGCGTTGAATCGGCCCTGCCCGAGCGCGCCGGGTTCGGTGTTGCTCGTGGCGATCACGCTGGTTCCGGCGGGCATCAGCTGGCCCAGGAAGGTGTTGGCCATGTGGGTGTTGCCGGGGTCGTCGAGTTCGAACTCGTCGATGAGCAGCAGGTCGTGCCCGCGGAATGCCTCGACGGCCTGGGTCATGCCGAGCGCCCCGATGATGTACATCAGGTCCTGGAAGCTCATCAGCGCCGCCTCGCCCTGGGCGGCGTGCCACGCACTGGCGAGCAGGTGCGTTTTGCCGACGCCGAACCCCCCGTCGAGGTACAGGCCGCGGCCTTCGGGTTTGGCCCGCCGGAACAGGCGGAAGCCTCCCGGGCGGACCTGGGCGCCCTGCAGGAAAGCCTGCAGGGCGGTGCGGGCGTCCGCCTGGCTGGGGTACTGCGGGTTGGGCGCGTAGGTGTCGAACCGCACGGCGTGGTAGCGGGGGCTGGGGGTGAGTTCGCGGGTGAGGGCCGCGGGGTCAGGGGCGGGGTTGCGGGTGGTGAGGTCGATCACGGCCGTTACTTGTGCACGTCGAGTTCGACTTTGTAGTTGCCGCGCCGCGTTTCGTTCACGACGCGTTTGAAGTCAATGCGGCCGAGGCCGTCAGCGGCGAGGCTGTCGCCTTCACGGATTTCGCTGCTGGCGCGGGCGGGCTGGCCGTTGAGGCGGACCTTGCCGCCGTCGATGCCCTGCTGGAAGTACGCGCGGCTCACGCCGAAGCCTTTGGCGCCGACCACGTCGACGCGCATGCTGGGCACGACCACCTCGCGGAGCTTGCTGCCGCGCCCGGCGCTCTCCCCTATTTCCTCGACGTCCAGGTCGCGGCCGCCGAGACTGGTGAGGTCCGCGAGGGTCTGCGCGGCCTTGCCGGTGGCGGCCACGAGAAAGCTGCCGCGTTCCTCACGCTGGTCGCCGAGCTGCTCCTCATTGAGTTCCAGGCGGCGCAGCTGCACGCTGAAGTCCTGCAGGTCCCACGCCGGGCCGCCGGGGTGAGGGGTGAGGCGGTAGACGGTGACGCCGCTGTCCACTTCGGGAATGTGAGCGGGGTGCAGGGTGAGCACCACGCGGCGGGCGTCGGGGAAGCCGCCGGCGATCTTGTGGCGCAGGTCGTCGCCCGTGAGGAGGCGGCGGTCGATGTCGTCGCCGTCGACGAATGGGGTGCGGACCACGCGGCCGCCCCGGGCCTGAGCGATCAGGGTGGGGAGCTTCTGCTTCATGGGCTGAGGATAGTGCGTGGCGGGTGCGGCGCCTGCACGTGTGATGTGGGTGTGCGGCCGCCCGGCAGGCGCTCCGGCGGGGTAAGAGGATTTGAGTGCCCACCAGACGGCCTTTCCCGGCTTCCGGTGGCGCAGGCAGCCTGCCGCGCCGGTGCCGCCGAGGTGTGAAAGGTGAGGGAACCTTGAATGAGCGCGGTAAGAGTTCCCCTGGCAGGATGACGGCGTATGGTCCGGCTGCCCCTCCCCCTTCCCTTTTCAGTTCTGCACGCTGGTGCGAGGTAAATCTAAAGTGACCCCTGCTGCTTTTTCCGTGGTCCACGCGGCCCTGAGTGACCTGCTGCGCGTTCATACCCCCCAGGCGACGCTGCTGGCTTCCCTGGGCAACGAGGTCTTCAAGGTCCGGGCCGACGGGCCGCCGGAAGCGACCGGCCCGGACCTGGTTCCGCCGGACGAATGGTTCGAGAGTGGGGAGATGACGTGGCTCACGCGGGACGGCGCGCTGCTGGGCCTGCTGTGGCATGAGGAGGGCGCCGCGACGGACCCGGCGGTGCAGGTGCTGACCATGCTGCTCGCGGCGGCCCGCACGGACGGCGTGACCCGCGAAACGGAAGTGCTGATCACGCAGTTGCCGGTCGCCACGGCCTGGCTCACCTCGGACCTGGTGTTCCGCCGGGTCAGCCGGCCCTTCCTGGAGCTGTTTGGCGTGGATGAGGCGGACGTCACGGGCTGCCCGGCGGAAACCGTCTTCGAGGACCGCCCGGCGCTCGTTCAGGCGCTCACCCAGGCGGGTGCAGGCCGGTCGGTGCGGCTGCCGGACGAACGGGTGGTGCGTCCGCAGGGCGCGGTGTGGGTGCGCGGCGAGGCCCGGCCGTACTTCGGGGCGTCCTCGGCGGGCGTGATGCTGACCCTGCAGGACGTCACGGGGGAGTACGAGCGGGCAGCGCGCGTGTCGGCGCTGCTGGACACCGACACGCCCTCGGCGCTGCTGGCGGACTCCGGCGCAGTGCTGCAGGCCAGTCAGGGCCTGCTGGCGCTGCTGCCGGCGGGCGCGCCGGTGGTGACGGGCGCGCCGCTGTGGGCGTGGGCGTGCTTTGCGAACGTGCCGTCTGACGCGGTGCGGGACCTCGTGCGGCTGGCCGCGTCGGGCGGCGCCGCCCGCGCGGACGTGGACCTTGCGGGCGGCGGAACCCTCACGCTGAGTGTGCGCCGCACGTCCGAGCCGGGCCTGCTGGTCGCGGCTGGCGAGGCGGGCGCGCGCGACGGCCGGGCGCCGCTGGGCGTCATGAACCAGGTGCTGGCCCTCTCCGAGGACGCCACGATCCTGGTGGATCACGCGGGGCGAGCGCAGCTGGTTTCGGAACGCGCCGCAACGCTGCTGGGGGTGGACGCCGCGCGGCTGGTGGGGCTGGCCGTCACGCGGGTCCTGTCGGAACTGGGGGTGCGGCTGTTCACGCCTGAAGGCGAGCCGCTGACTGTTCCGGAGTGGCGTGAGGTGAAGCTGCCGCTGCGGCGCGAGGTGCTGCTGGCCCTGCCGGACGGCACGGTGCGGCAGATGGAACTGCGCGCCACCGGCGTGGGCGGCGAGGCCGGCGGGGCGCGCGGCAGCGTGCTGCTGACCATGCGGGACCTCACGGCGCTGCGCCGGGCGCAGGCGAAGATCCGGCACGACGCGCGGCACGACGCGCTGACCGGCCTGATGAACCGCACCGGCCTGCGTGAGGTGCTGGCCCGCCGCGCCACGGCAGGCACAGCCGTGTGCCTGGACCTGGACGGTTTCGCGGAACTGAACGCGGGCCTGGGCCGCACGGCCGGAGACCGCCTGCTGATTCAGGTGGCGGCGCGTCTGAACGACCTGGCGACCGAGGTGAGCGGCGACGCGGCGCGCCTCGCGGACGATTCGTTCGCGGTGTTTCTGCCGGAACTGAGCGCTGACGAGGCGACGGCGCGGGTGGCGCTGGCGCTGGCGTCGCCCCTGCGCGCCGGACGGCGGGACGTGCAGGTCACGGCGGCGCTGGGGGCCGCGGCGTGGAACGCCCAGGCCCCCGGGGACGCAGTCCTGACCGACGCGGAGGTGGCCATGCAGCACGCCAAGCGGCAGGGCCGGTCGCAGCGCAGCACCTTCGCGCCGGCGCTGCGTGAGCAGGTGGCGCGCGCCTTCGAGATGGAGGAGGCGCTGCGTGGCGCGCTGGACAAGAGCCAGTTCACGCTGCTGTATCAGCCGGCCGTGTCGTTGCGGCGCGGCCGGGTGGTGGGCGCCGAGGCCCTGCTGCGCTGGGAGCACCCGACGCTGGGGCAGTTGAGCCCCGGTCATTTTCTGGAGCTGGCGAGCCGCAGCGAACTGATCACGCACGTGAGTGAGTGGGTGGTGCAGGAGGCGGTGCTGGGGCGGCAGGCGGTGCGTTCGGCGTTACCGGGACTGCACCCGGAGTGGTCGGTGAGCGTGAACCTGAGTCTGGAGGAACTGCGGCGGTCGGCGGGGTTGCGGCGCCTGCTGCCCCTGCTGTCTGCGGAGGGCGCGCCGGATATTGAGGTGTCGGCGGGAAGCCTGCTGGATCACAGTCAGGAGACGCTTGGCCTGCTGGAGCAGCTGCGGTCGCTGGGGGCCCGCCTGAGCGTGGATGATTTCGGGGATGGCGCGAGCAGCCTCGCGGCCCTGACGCGCTTTCCGCTGAGCACCGTGAAACTGCACCCGACCCTGACGGCGCGGCTGCCGGAGGACGAGAAGTCCCTGACGCTGGTGCGCGGCACGATTGATCTGGCGCACAGCCTGGGTCTGCAGGTGTGGGCCGTGGGGGTCGAGACGGCCGAGCAGCTCAGTGTGCTGCGCGAGCTGGGCTGTGACGCGGCGCAGGGCTTTGCGATTGCGCCACCCATGCCGGGCGCAGACCTGGTCACGTGGCTGAGGCACCGCGCTGCACCTGGGGTTCCCGCAGCACAAAGTTAAAGAAGGAGTGAAGTGGTGTGGGTCAGATGGCGTGCGGGGTGACACCTGCATGCCCCGCCGGTTGTTTAACGTGAAGACGCTTTTTTGCACTTCATTCCACCCGGAGGTTCCCGCATGACCCAGCCCGACCCGAAAACCCCTTCCCCCCGCCTGCCCCGCCGTGACGCCCTGCGACTGCTCGGCGCAGCCGGTGCGGTTGCCGCTGCAGCCCCCCTGGCCCGCGCGCAGACGGCGCCCGCCACACCGCCCCCCGCTGCCCCGGCCCAGGGCACCCCGGCCGCGCCTCTGAACGGCAACGGCTTTTACCGTCAGAAGATCGGGGACATGACGGTCATGGTCGTCAGTGACGGCACCTCGCCCCTGGCGGCGCTGCTGCCCACCTGGGGGGCCAACCCGGACCGCCAGGCGGAATTCGCCGCGACCCTCGCGGAGTACAGCGTGCCGGCCACGAACACCGTGAACCACTTCAACCCGGTCCTGATCGAAACGGGCGGCCGGCGGGTCCTGATCGATACCGGCCGCGGCGGCGCGGCGGGACAGCTGCTTGCCAACCTGCGCCGCGCCGGCGTGGAGCCCGACACCATCAGCGTGGTGTTCATCACGCACGGGCACGGGGACCACATCGGCGGGCTCACCACGAACGGGCGCCCCACCTTCGCCAACGCACAGCACGTGATGGGCGAAGCAGAGTTCAATTTCTGGGCGTCGCAGGCCAACCCGAACGACGCCGTGAAGAACAACCTGATCGCCCTGAAAGACCGGTTCAGGCTTCTTCAGCCGGGCCAGGAAATCGTGCCGGGCCTCACGGCGGTCAGCACGCCCGGCCATACCCTCAACCACCTGAGTGTCCTGGCCCAGAGCGGCGGGCAGGACCTGATGGTGCTGGGCGACGCCGGCGGGCACTTCCTGCTGTCCCTGAAGCACGAGGGCGCGTACGTCAGCTTCGATGCGGACAGCGGCCTGGCGGCCCGTACGCGCCAGGAGATCTTCAACCGGATCGTCACAGGCCGGATGTGGGTCACCGGGTACCACTTCCCGTTCCCGGCCCTGGGCCACCTGCGCCGCCTGGGGAGCACCTCGTACGAGTTCGAACCCACCGTCTGGACCTGGAGCTGACGCACCCACCAGCCGCGCGCCGCACCCCGACCCGGGCGGCGCGCGGCTGCTCTACACTCCGGACGTGATCGTCAAGTACGGCGGGAATGCCATGAAGAGCCTGGAGCTGCGGCGCGCCGTAGCCGTGGAAATCGCCGCGCTGCGCGCCGAGCACGCCGTGGTGGTGGTGCACGGCGGCGGGCCGGTGATTGAACGCGAGCTGGCCGCGCGCGGCATTCCCAGCGAGTTCCGCGCGGGCCTGCGCGTCACCACGCCCGAAGCGATGGACGTGGTGGAAATGGCGCTGTGCCAGCTGAACAAGCAGCTCAGCCAGGACGTGGGAAACGCGGTGGGGCTGATGGGCCGCGACTCCGGGCTGCTGCGCGCCGAGGTGCTTGACGAGACGCTCGGGCGCGTGGGCCGCGTCACGGCTGTGAACGCCGATCTGCTGCGCACCCTCCTCGGCGCCGGCGTCACCCCCGTGGTGGGCTGCGTCGCCGTGGGCCCGGACGGGCACGCCCTGAACGTGAACGCCGACACGGCCGCCGGGGCCGTCGCGGGCGCCCTGCAGGACGGCATCGTCTTTCTCACGGACGTGGACGGCGTGTACCGCGCCTACCCGGACCCCGCGAGCCGCGCCGGGCAGCTCACGCGCGCCGAGGTGGAGGGCGGCATTCAGGCCGGCTGGATTGCCGGCGGCATGATTCCCAAGGTCCGCGCGGCACTCGACGCCCTGGCGCGCGGCGCGACGTTCGCCGTGATTGCCAGCGGCATGCAGGCCGGGATCCTGGGCGCTGCGGCGCGCGGCGAGGCCGGGACCCGCATCGTGCCCTGAAGGGGCCTACTGCACCCGGCTGAACACCAGCGTGTCCCGCAGGTCCTGACCGTCCGGCGTCACGTCATCGTTCACCAGCCGCGCGTCGAGCGCATAGCCCAGCGCGGCCGGAATGCGGGCGCTGCGGGCGTTGAGGGGATCGCAGCGGATTTCCACGCGGCGGAACCCCAGCCGGTCCAGGGCCAGGCTGGTGAGGGCCTGCGCGGCCTCGCGCGCGTAGCCCTGACCGGCATGCTCACTCACAATCCAGTACCCGATCTCCCCTTTCGGCACGCGCCAGTTCAGGGCGTGGTAGCCCGTGCTGCCCAGAAGTTCAGTCGCCTCGGCATTCCACACGTGGTAACGCAGGGTCTCACGCTGGTCGAATTTCTCCGCGGCGCCGCGCAGGTTCTCACGGGCGGCGTCCTCGGTCATGGGCGCCTGCGCCCAGTGCATCCACGCCTGCAGTTCCGGCAGGGACGCGTTCACGGCGCGGGCCAGCGCCGCAGCGTCGGCCGGGTCCGGGCGGCGCAGGCGCAACCTGGAGGTGAGCAGTTCGGCCGGCACGTCCGGAAGGGCAGTCATGCGCGCCAGTCTACGCGGCGCTCAGAAGTGCGTGCGGAACACGCCGGCGCGCGGCGCGGGGCGCCGCTCCGGGTGGCGTCGGCGCAGATCCAGGTACACCAGGCGCAGCAGCTGCCAGCGTTTCAGGCCCGGTTTCTGCCGCTGTTTGGCCAGAACGTGACGTTCAAGCGCCGCACGGTTTCCCTGCACGACGGCCAGCACACGGGCCTCCCAGTACACGTCCTGCGCCGCGTCATGCCGCCCTGGTCCCTTGGGAATCCCGGAATACCGTCCGCCGTCATTCAGGGCGCTGCGCAAAAGGGAGATCGCAGCGGCCACGAGCAGCCCCACCAGCAGGAGTGTCACGATCACCCTTCTACTGTACGGCGGTCAGCAGGGAGCGCGCGGCGAAGTTTGTCACGCCGCGTGCCCTGCTGACCGGCCGCACTCCTATCGGTAGCGGGCGATGTCGCGGTTGTGCTCCGCGTACGTATGGTTCACGTAGATGCGGCCGTTGAGGCCGTGCAGGAAGTACAGGGCGTCACGCCCGTCCGGCAGTTTCGCCTGCGGGCGCACCACGGCCAGGAGCGCGGCCTGCCCGGGGTTGTTGATCGGCCCGGCCGGCAGACCCTGGCGGGTATAGGTGGAGTACGGCGTGTCGCGCCTAAAGTCACCGGCGCTGCGGTCGAGTTCCGGCAGGTCCTTGCCCAGCCCATAGGCGACGGTGGGGTCGCTGCCCAGCGCGATCCCGTCCCGCAGGCGGTTCAGGAACACCCCGGCAATGATCGGCATTTCCTGGTCGTTGGCCGCTTCGGCCTGGACCATGCTGGCCAGGATCACCCAGTCGCGGACGCTCAGGCCCAGCGCCTGCGCGCGCGCCAGGTTGCCCGGCGTGAATTCCGCCTTCATGCGGTCCAGCATGGTCTGCACGATTGTGCGGGGCGTCTCCTGCGGCCGGAACTCGTAGCGGGCCGGGAACAGGAAGCCCTCCAGGTCCGGCTGCCTGCCTGCCGCGTACGGGCTGAGACTTGCGTCGTTCAGCACGCGCTTCAGGGCCGCACCGTCAAAGCCGGCCTTCTGGAAGATGGCCGGCAGGTCCTTCACGCGCCGCCCTTCGGGAATGGTGACACTCACCGTGGGAATGCGGGCCGGACCGGCGAGTTTCGCGGCGACCTGCTCGGTGGACATCTCGCCGCTCAGGTCGTACAGCCCTTCTTTCAGACTGCCGGCCGTGCCATTACGCCGCATGACGAACCGCAGGACATCGGCGTTCTTCACGATGCCGCGCGCTTGAAGCGTGCCGGCCACGCGCACGAGGGTGTCGCCCGGCTTGACCTCCAGGGTGTAGGGTGCGCCGCCCGCCGGGCCCAGCAGGCTGCGCACGTACAGGGCGCCGCCCGCGGCGAGCACCACGAGCAGCAGCGTAACCCCCAGCAGCGCCCACAGGCAGCCGCCCGGCCCGCCGCGCCGTCCGCGGGTCACGCGCCACCGCCGCGGGCCGCCAGATCCCGGGGAAGTTCCTGCGCGGCGTGCGCGCGCAGGCGGCCGAGCAGGTCGTCATCGGTGGGCGGCCGGGCCCCGAAGCGCGCCACGACCCAGCCGCCCACCTGCACGGCCAGGCGCGCGGCGCGCAGGGCGTCCCCGTGCGCCAGCCAGTCCGCGAGGAAGGCGCCTCCAAAGGCGTCCCCGGCGCCCGTGGCGTCCACGGCGCGGTCAGGCGTGGCCGGCACCTGCACGCGTGCCTGCGCGGGACCCTCGATCAGGACGCCGTCCTCGTCGAGTTTCATCACGATCAATGCGTCCGGGAAGCGCTCCCGGAACCAGGTCATGGCGTCGTGGCGGTCCGGGCGGCCACTCATGGCACGCGCCTCGTCGTCATTCGGAAACAGCACGTCGAACGGCACCTGGTCAAGCACCCGCAGGAACGACTCGCGGCCCATGCCCTGAATCATCTGGAAACTGCCGGGGTCCAGGCTCAGGGTGGCGCCGCCCGAGCGGGCCAGCCGGGCCGCTTCGAGCGCCGCGGCGCGCGGCGGGTCGCGGAACAGGCTCCAGGCGGTCAGGTGCAGGTGTCCGGCGCCGCGCAGCACGTCGCGGGGCAGTTCGTCCGGCAGGAGTTCCCAGTCGGCGCCCTGGCCGGTCAGCATGGCCCGCTGACCGCGCCGGTCAATCAGGCCCAGGATCACGCCGGTGGGGTGCTCGTGGCTTTCGATCACGTCGGCGGCGACGTCCTCGGCGAGCAGTTCCGCCACGGCCAGCTTCCCGAAACGGTCGTGGCCGATCTTGCCCACGAAGCGCACGGCTGCGCCGGCCGGTGACGCGCGGCGGGCCCAGACGGCCAGGTTGGCGGCGCTGCCGCCGCCGGACAGTTCAATGCGGCCGGTGCTGTCCCCGCCGGGCAGCAGCAGCGTGTCGGGTTTCGCCAGCACGTCCCAGGTCAGGTCCCCCAGCGAAACAAGAGGTCGTTCAATCATGGTCGCCCGGCAGCATACCGTCTGCCCGGACCTGTGCGGGCCCGCCTGCCCCGGCGCGGCCCTTGAGGGGCGCCCGCGGAAATCGCTAGCATGCGCAGCGTGTTTTCCGGTCTGGTCTGCCCTCCGCCACCCGGCCGCGCGCCGGGACGGCAGGCGGCCGGGGGAGGTCCACGTTCTTCGTCCGTTGTGGCCGCGCCGCCCGCTTCAGGATGGGCCGCGGCCTGCGGCGCCCCGTAACGTGCCGCACCGTCACGGGTCCCACACGCCCCTGTGGGATCTGTCCCGCCAGAGCCGCAGCAATGTCCTGACGGCGCTGCTGCCCATGCTGCTCTCAGGCACGCTGATTGTTCTGGCGTTCCTGCCGGCGCACCGGACGCTCAGCCGGCCCGGCAGCGCCTGGGACACCCGCGCCTACCAGGAGCTGGTCGCGGACCTCGCGCAGTACGCGCAGCTGCAGGCCAGCGTGCCCGGGAGCGCCCCAGCGCGCGTGCAGGCGCGGAAACGACTGCTGGCCCGCCTGCAGGGCAGTCCTGAGCGGCTGGCGCTGGAGTTCGCGCAGCTGGGCGAGCAGGAGCAGGAGGCGGGAGTGCACCTGCGGGACATCGCCCCGCTGCTGCGCCGGGACACCCTGCAGGGCACCAGTGAGGCGCTGGGGATCGCGGCGCACCTGAACACCGTGGCGAATAAACGCCTGAACAAGCTGCGGGCGACGCTGCAGGAGCGCCTGGCGTTCATGGAGAGCACCATGCTGCTTGCGGGCCTGCTGACCGGGCTGCTGGGCAGCACCCTGATTCTGCGGGCGCTGTCGCAGGCGGGGTACGAGCGGCACACCCGCGAACAGCACGAAACGCAGCAGCGTGAGGCGCTCGGCATGGCCGCGCACGAGCTGCGCCGGCCCATGCAGGCGCTGCTGCTCGCCACGGACGCCCTGCGGCACACCGACAACCTGCGCGCCCGGGAGAAACTGCTGCGCAGCATTGAGGATCACGCCGCGCAGCTCGCCGCCCGCACGGAACTGGAGCGCCTGGACGCCATGTACGTGCGCGTGACGAGCGTACCGGCCCCCACGGACCTGTCGGCGCTGGTGGCGCGCGCCGAGAGCCTGCGCGTGCGGGTGCGCCGCCCGCCGCACCCGCTGCTGTGGACGGTGGACACCTGCCAGATTCAGCAGGTGCTGGAAAACCTCGTGGAAAACGCCCTGAAGTACAGCGACGGGCCCGTGACGGTCACGCTGGACCCGCCCACGGCCGCGCGCGGCCCGGTGGTGCGCGTCACGGACAGCGGCCCGGGCCTGCACCCCAGTCTGTACGAGCAGGCCTTCCAGGTGGGCACGCGTCATCACGCGGGCAACGGGGAGGGCCTGGGGCTGCCGCTGGCGCGCCGCCTGGCCCGGGCCAATCACGCGGAGATCACGCTGCATGACGCCCCGGGCGGCGGCCTGGACGTGCGCCTCACCTTCCAGGCGCAGCCCGCACGCCACAGCGGTACCTGAGTGGTGTGGCCTGCACCGGCCGGGCCGTTGGGCGGCAGGGGGCTGTCATGCTGAGTCATGCTTCGGTGGACGGGGAGAGTCTGGGAACTGGTGCCGCTGGCCGGAACGCTGCTGGTGTCTCTGGCAGGCGCAGAAGGCGCGGCGGCGCACAGCGGCCCGCCGGCGTTCCTGCTGCAGCTCACGGCGCTGCTGGCCGTGTCGGCGCTGGCGGCGTATGCGTCGTTCCGGCTGCGGCTGCTGCCCATCATCGGGTTCCTGCTGGCGGGCGTGCTGGTGGGCCCAGGGGCGCTGGGCCTGATTCGCGATCCGGCGCTGATTTCCGCGGCGTCCGAGGTGGGCGTGATGCTGCTGCTGTTCACCATCGGCATCGAGTTCAGCCTGGAGCGCCTGGCGCGCATTGCGCGGCTGATCTTCCTGGGGGGCGGCCTGCAGGTGGGCCTGACGATCCTGGCGGCCGCCGGGGCGCTGCTGCTGCTGGGCGTGCGCGCGCCGGACGCGGTGTTCACCGGGTGCCTGATCGCGCTGTCGAGCACCGCCATCGTCATGAAACTGCTCGGCGAGCGCGGCGAAACGAACACCCGGACAGGGCAGGTGAGTCTGGGGATCCTGATTTTTCAGGATCTGGCAGTGGTGCTGATGGTGCTGCTCGTGCCCATGCTGGCCGGGCAGGGGGGCGGCGTGGCGGGGGTCGCGCTGGCGCTGGGCAAGGCGGCGGGCATCATCGCGGTGGTGCTGCTCGCGGCGCGGCGCCTGGTCCCGCCGCTGATGGAGGTGGTGGCCCGCACGTGCAGCACGGAGATCTTCCTGCTGGCGGTGGTGGCGCTGTGTTTCGGCACGGCCAGCCTGACGGCGCTCGCCGGCGTGAGCCTGGCGCTGGGTGCGTTCCTGGCGGGGCTGCTGGTCAGTGAAAGCCGCTACGGGGCGCAGGCCCTGGGCGAGATTCTGCCGCTGCAGATTCTGTTCAGCGCCGCGTTTTTCCTGTCGGTGGGACTGCAGCTGAACCTGGGGTTCCTGGTGGGGAACCTGGGCCTGGTGCTGGGCGCCGCGGCGCTGATTGCGCTGCTGAAGGTGCTGGTTACGGGGCTGAGCGTGCGCCTGCTGGGCGAGGACTGGCGTGCGGCGCTCCCAGTGGCGCTCCTGACCGGGCAGGTCGGCGAGTTCTCGTTTGTGCTGGCCGCGACCGGCACGGCGCTGGGCCTGAGTTTCGCGGGCCTGGGTGAGCGCGGCACCGGGGTGTTCATCGCAGCGACCGTGCTGCTGATGGCGTTCACGCCGGCCCTGGCGGGCCTGGCTGGGCCGCTGCTGCGCCGCCTGCCCGCCCCGGCCGGGGAAGCGGTCACGCCGGACGCCGGTGCAGAGGGCAGCGGGCACAGCCTGCCGGTGGCGGGGCGCGTGGTGTTCCTGGGCTACGGGCCGCACGCGCGCCTCTCGGCCCGCGCCCTGAGCCGCGCAGGCCTGCCGTACGCGGTGGTGACGCGCAGCCCCGATGGCGCCAGCGAACTGCAGGGCCGGGGGGTGCCGGTCCTGATCGCGGATTACACGCGCGCGGGCCTGCTGCGGGACCTGGACATCGGCGCGGCGCGGGCGGTCGTGGTGGCCGATGACGACACGGAAATGACCGAGCGCAGCGTGAGTGTCCTGCGGACCGTCGCGCCGGACGTCACGGTGATCACGCAGGCCAGCACCCGCGAGGGCTTCACGGGCCTGCAGGCGCTGGGCGCGCAGCACGTTCTGACGGCCCGGCGTGAAGTGGCGGCCGGCATCCTGGACCTGCTGACCCCGCCGGAGGTCACGCGCGCCGAACTGGCCCGGCACCTCGCGGAGCAGCCGCCCGTGACCCTCAGCGCGGCGCAGCGGGCCCAGTGCGGTCACGCCGAGCACAGTGCCGGGCCGGTCACGCCCGAGGCGGACGTGTGCCTGGAGTGCGTGGCGCAGGGCGACACCTGGGTGCACCTGCGGGTGTGCATGACCTGCGGGCACGTGGGCTGCTGTGACTCCAGCCGCAACCGGCACGCCACGCGGCACGCGCAGGCACAGGCGCACCCGGTGATCCGCAGCGCCGAACCGGGGGAAACCTGGGCGTACTGCTACGAGCACCACTGGACCGCCTGACCCGCAGGCGGCGCGGTCCTTACACGCCGGCCCTACACGCCAGGGGTGGTCTGCACGGCCTTCAGGGCCAGGAGGGTGGCGGTGACGTCCAGCAGGGCGTGCGCACCGTACACGATCAGGTCGGTGAGGGCCGGTGAGCCGCTCAGCCCGGCGACCGGCACCACGTTGACCACGCCGATGGCGAGGCTCAGTGCGGCGGCCACGTTCAGCCAGGAGCGCAGCTGCGCGCGCCCCAGCTGATCCAGCGGATTGGGCGCCACGCGGGCCAGGGTGCCGTACACGGCGTTCTTGCTGAGAATGAACGCCAGTTCCACCGTGATCAGCGCCGTGACGGCCACCGGGTTGGCGTCCAGCGGCGCGGAGGTGACAAGCAGGAGCGTCAGGGCCCACAGCGCCAGGCGCAGGGAGGTCAGCCACGGGAACAGGCCGCGGAGGGAACGCAGTACGCCGTCGTCGACCGGGGTGGCGTCGGGGCGCGTGTAGCGGGTGAACACCTGGGTCCACCAGACCAGCACCACGCCGGCCAGCAGGGTGCGTCCGGCCCGCAGGGCGTCCAGGGCGTCGGCCGGCCACGCGCGCCACAGGCTGTACGCACACAGCGCGAACGTGGCGGCCACCAGGACCCACAGGGCCGTGAGGGCCAGGGCGCGCCAGCGGCCGTGCGGCACGGTCACAGGCCCAGCTTCGCGTGCAGGCGCTCGCGCACCACCTCGGGTTTGGCCTTGCCGCCCGTGGCTTTCATGACCGGCCCGAACAGGGCGTTCATGGCCTTGGTGTTTCCGGCCCGCACCTTCTCAACCGTGGCGGGGTCGGCGGCCAGGGCGGCGTCGATGGCGGCGTCAATGGCGGCCGTGTCAGTCACGACGCTCAGGCCGCGTTCCTGCACCAGCGCGGCCGGGTCGTGGCCGGCCACGACGTCCGGCAGGAGATCCTTGGCGATCTTGCCGCTGATGGTGCCCGCGTCGATCAGGTTCACCAACGCGGCCAGGTGCGCGGGCTGCAGCGCAGCGTCACTGAGGGCCATCTCCTGCGCGGCCAGCAGGCCAGACACGTCGCCGAGCAGCCAGTTGGCGAGTTTCTGCGCGTCGGCGCCTGCGCGCAGCGCCTCGTCGTAGAAGCGGGACAGCGGCACGCTGAGGCTCAGGGTCTGCGCGTCGCTGTCCCTGACGCCCGCCGCGAGGTACCGGGCGCGTTTGTGTTCCGGCAGTTCAGGCATGCGCGCCCGGACCCGCTCGATCCAGTCGGGCGTGATGTCCAGCGGCGGCAGGTCCGGCTCGGGAAAGTAGCGGTAGTCGGCCTCGCCTTCCTTGGTGCGCATCAGGAAGGTTTTCTGCCCTCCCTCATCCCAGCCGAGCGTGTCCTGCGTGATGCGCCCGCCGGCGTCCAGGATGCGGGCCTGCCGGGCCGTTTCGAATTCGATGGCGCGCGCCACACTCCGGAACGAGTTGAGGTTCTTCACCTCGCACTTGGTGCCCCACGGCTCGCCCGGTCTGTGCAGACTGAGGTTCACGTCGCAGCGCATCTTGCCTTCCTCCGGTGTGGCGTCCGAAACTCCGAGCGCCTGCGCGATAGCCTGCACGGCCTCCAGGAACGCGCGGGCCTGCTCGGCAGTCGTGATGTCGGCTTCCGTGACCATCTCCAGCAGGGATGACCCGGCGCGGTTGAGGTCCAGCATGGAGTACGGCGCGTACGTGGGGTGTGTGAGCTTTCCCGCGTCGTCCTCCAGGTGCGCGCGCTTGATGCGGATGCGCCGCGTCTCGCCGCCCTCCAGGGTCACGTCCAGGAACCCGTCGCGGGCGATGGGCCGGTCGTACTGTGACAGCTGAAAGTTCTTCGGGGCGTCCGGGTAGAAGTAGTTCTTGCGGTGAAACTGCGTGAAGCCCGACACGTCGCAGTTCAGTCCCAGGCCGAACATCATGGCCAGTTCCACCGCCTCGCGGTTCAGGGTGGGCAGCGTGCCGGGCAGGCCCAGGGTGAACGGGTCCGTGAACGTGTTCGGTTCCGCCCCGTGGTAGTCCTGCGGGCACGCGCTGAAGATCTTGCTGCGGGTCTTCAGCTGCAGGTGAACTTCCAGACCAATAACCGCCTGATACGCCATACCCTGCAGGATACCGCCGGCACCTCCGGCGCGCGGGGGCGCCCCCTAGGACGGGCCAGCACGCCCCTGGAGGGCCGGGCCGGGCCGGTTCAGGGGTGCGGCACCCTGTGGGCGCTGTCCGCTTCGGTCTCGGTGGGCACGTGCGGCAGGCTGAAACTGAAGGTCGCGCCGCGGCCCTCCTCGCCCTGCGCCCACACGTGCCCGCCGTGGCGGTTCACGATGCGTTTCACGATCGCCAGGCCCACGCCGTACCCTTCGACGGTGGTGTGCAGCCGCTGGAACACCGTGAACAGGCGGTGCCCGTAGGCCATGTTGAAGCCCACGCCGTTGTCGCGGACGTGCACCACGTGCTCGTCTGCGAGCAGTTCACTCCAGATCTCCACCTGCGCGGGGCGTTCGGGGTCGCTGTACTTCACGGCGTTCGTCAGGAGGTTCGTGAGCACCTGCCGGACGCCCAGCAGGTCGCCCTGCACGGTGTGCAGTTCCCCGAGCGTCCACGTGACCTGCTGGGCGCCGGGTTCGCGCCTGAGTTCGCCGATGATCTCGGTCACGAGGTTCCCAAGCTCGAGCGGCTGCCGGGTCATCTCCTGCCGGCCGGTCTTCGCGAAGTCCAGCAGGCCGTTGATGAGCGCCTCCATGCGCACGGCCCCCTCCTGAATGATCCGCAGGTACCGCTGGGCGTTGTGCGAGAGCTGATCGTGGCTGGTGCGTTCCAGCAGGTCCGCGAAGCTGGCGATGTGCCGCAGCGGCGTGCGCAGGTCGTGCGAGATGGAGTACGCGTACGCTTCGAGTTCGCTGTTCACGTCCTCCAGGGCCGCCGTGCGGTCACGCACGCGCTCTTCCAGGGAGGCGTTCAGGGCGTGCAGTTCAGCTTCCATCCGTTTGCGGTACGTGACGTCCTGGCTGGTCGCCACGAAGTGCGTGATGTGCCCGGCGGCGTTGCGGATGGGCGTGATGGTCTTGTTCTCGTGGTATTCCTCGCCGTTCTTGCGGCGGCTGGTGAGTTCGGCGCGGTACACCTGCCCGCCCAGCAGGGTGCGCCACATCCCCTGCTGCTCCCCGGCGGACTGCAGGCCGTCGTGCAGGAAGTCCGGGGTGCGGCCCAGTGTCTCGGCGGCGCTGTACCCGGTCACGGCCTCGAAGGCGCCGTTCACGTACTCGATAATGCCGTCCCGGTCGGTGATCATGACAGGATCAGCAGACTGCGCGATGGCGCTGGAGAGTTTCAGCAGTTCGTGCTGGGCCTGCTGGTTCTCGAGTTCCCGGACGCGCCGCTCCTGGGCCTGCACGGTCAGGGTTTTGAGGTGCAGGTCCACGAACACGCTGACCTTGGCGCGCAGCACCTCGGCCTGCACGGGTGAGTAGATGAAATCCACGGCGCCGAGCGTGTAGCCGCTGAGCATGTCCGCCTCGGCGCGGTCGTGCGCGGTCACGAAAATGATGGGGGTGCTTTCGGTCTGCTGGCGGCTGCGAATCAGGCGGGCGGTCTCGAAGCCGTCCATGTCGGGCATGCGGACGTCGAGCAGAATCACCGCGAACTCGCTGGTCAGCAGGTGCCGCAGGGCCTCCCGGCCCGAGGCGGCCTGAACCACGTCCTGCTCCAGGGCGTCGAGCGCGGCGGTGAGGGCCAGGCGTTTGGCCGGCTGGTCATCAACCACCAGAATGCGCGCGCGCGGGAGGATCAGCGCGTCCATCAGCCGACCCGCCGGTAGAGCTTCTCGGTGAGGTTCAGGCACTCGAAGCGGGGGGCGTGCACGCTGAAGTCCATGGTCTCGTGCCGGCCCAGCGCCAGAATCCCGAATGGGGTGAGGCTGTCGTGCAGCAGCGCCTTGACGTGGTCCTGCAGGGGCCGCGTGAAGTAGATCAGGACGTTACGGCACAGAATCAGGTGAAATTCGTTGAACGAGCTGTCCGTGGCGAGGTTATGCTGCCCCCAGATGATCGGCTGGCGCAGGTCCGCGCGGACGAGCGCGTGATCGTACTGCCACGTGAAGTACCGCCGGAAATCGGCCTGCCCGCCGGCATCCTGGTAGGCGGCCTCGTAGGCGTTCATCTTCGCGGCCGGGTAGATGCCCTGGCGGGCCACGCCCAGCGCGGGGGCGTGCATGTCCGTGGCGTACAGGCGGGTGCGCTCGAGCAGGCCCGCCTCGCTGAGCAGGATGGCCAGCGAATACACCTCCTCGCCGGTGGAGCACCCGGCGTGCCACACGCGGATGAACGGGTGCGTGCGCAGCGTGGGAATCACCTGCTCGCGCAGCGCCTGGAAGAAGGTGGGGTCGCGGAACATGCCGGTCACGTTGATGGCCAGCGTTTCACGCAGGCGCTGCATGGCGGCCGGGTCGCGCAGCACCTGTCCCTGCAGGGCGCTGATGGTGCGCAGGCCCTCGGCTGCCACGGCGTGCAGCACGCGCCGGCGGATGGTGGCGCGCGTGTACGCCCGGAAATCGTGCCCGGTGGCGCGGAACACGCCTTCAAGCAGCAGCGACAGCTCGATCTCCTCGAGCGGTTCGGCGTGAAAGGTGGGCTTCACCGGGACAGCCAGACGCGCAGCAGGGACAGCAGCTGCCCCGTATTCACGGGTTTGCTGATGTAGTCGCTGGCGCCCGCTTCAATGGACTGCTCGCGGTCGCCGGGCATGGCCTTGGCGGTCAGGGAAATGATCGGCAGGTGCCGGCGGGCGGGGTCCTTGCGGATCATGCGGGTGGTTTCGTACCCGTCGAGTTCGGGCATCATGACGTCCATCAGGACGAGGTCCACGTCGTCGTGCTGCGCCAGGGCGTCCAGGGCCTCGCGGCCGTTCTCGGCGGTGATGATCTGCATCTGGTGCCGTTCGAGCACGGCGGTCAGCGCGAAGATGTTGCGGATGTCGTCGTCGACGATCAGGATCTTCTTGCCGTGCAGTTCGGGTTCCTGCTGACGGGCGCCTTCCAGGACGCGGCGTTTGCCTTCGGGCAGGTTGGCTTCCACGCGGTGCAGGAACAGCGTCACCTCGTCGAGCAGCCGTTCGGGAGAGCGGACGTCCTTGAGGATGATGGACTTCGCGGCGCGGCGCAGCTGAAGCTCCTGGGCGCGCGTGAGGTCCTGCGCGGTGTACACGATGATCGGCACGGCGCGGTAGGCGGGCGTTTCGTGCATGGTGGTCATCAGGTCAAAGCCACTCATGTCGGGCAGGTGCAGGTCCAGCACCACGCAGTCGAAGGCCGCCCCCCGCAGCGCTTCGAGCGCGTCGGCGCCGGTCCGCACGGCCACGGTCTCCACGTCCGTGTCGCCGATCAGGTCCTCCAGTGCGGCGCGCTGCTGGTCGTCGTCCTCCACGATCAGGACGCGTTTGACCCGCCGCGCCAGGAACGCCTCGAGGTTCGTGAAGACCTCGGTGAGCTGCTCCTGATCGCCGGACTTGGTGGTGTGGTCCAGTGCGCCGAGCTTGCGGCTCACGATGGACGGCTCCTGCCCGGAGATGACGTGCACCGGGATGTGCCGGGTCTGCGGGTCGTGCTTCAGGGCGTCCAGCACCGCCCAGCCGTTCGTGTCGGGCAGTGCGAGGTCCAGGGTGATGGCGGCCGGGCGGTAGGTGTGCGCGAGATTGAGGGCCTGATCGCCGCGCGAGGCGACGATGCCCATGAAGCCGCGTTCGTGCGCGAGGTCCAGCAGCACGCCCGCGAATGTGGCGTCGTCCTCCACGATCAGCAGGGTGCGGTCGCCCGACTGGATGTTCTGCCGGTCGTCCTGCAGCAGTGGCGGCTCGGGCAGCGCAATTGGGGCGGGGGCGGCCGGTTCGGGCCGGCGCCGGAGGTCCGGGGTGCCGGAGGCGGCCGCGGCGGACGGCAGGTCCGGGGTCAGGCGTTCCGGAACAAGGCGCGTGGGGAGGAACAGCGTGAAGCGACTGCCTTTGCCGGGGGTGCTGTCCAGGGTGATCTCGCCCCCCAGAATCCGCGCCAGTTCCCGGCTGATGGCCAGGCCCAGGCCCGTTCCGCCGTACTTGCGGCTGGTGGAGCCGTCGGCCTGCTGGAACGCCTCGAAAATCAGGCGCTGCTTGTCGGCCGCGATCCCGATGCCGGTGTCGGTGACCCGGAAGGCCAGGACGCCCGGTGCGCGGTCAAGGGCCGGCTGTTCGTGACTCCACCCGCCCGTGACGGGCACGACGTCCAGGGTGACGCTGCCCTTCTCGGTGAATTTGAACGCGTTCGAAAGCAGGTTTTTCAGGATCTGAAGCAGACGGGTGTCATCGGTCAGGATGGTGCGCGGCAGGGCCGCGTCAAAGTTCAGGTGCAGCGCCACGCCCTTCTCGGCAGCGAGGTGCTCGAACGTTGCCTCGATCGCCTCGCGGATGCGGGTCAGGGGCACCTGCGTGGGATCGGCACTGACGGTACCGGACTCGATCTTGGACAGGTCGAGGATGTCGTTGATGAGGTTCAGCAGGTCGTTCCCGGCGCCGTAGATGGTCTTGGCGTACGCGCGTTGCTGCTCGGAGAGATTCCCCTGCGGGTCTTCGCGCAGCTGGTTGGCGAGCAGCAGCAGGCTGTTCAGCGGGGTGCGCAGTTCGTGGCTCATGTTGGCCAGGAATTCGCTCTTGTACTTGCTGGTCAGGGCCAGTTGCGCGGCCTTCTCCTCCAGGGCGTGCCGGGCGGCCTCCACCTCCCGGTTCTTGTCTTCCACCTCGCGGTTCTGATCGGCCAGCAGGCGCGCTTTGTCCTCGAGTTCCTCGTTCGTCTGCCGCAGTTCCTCCTGCTGGCTCTGGAGTTCCTGGGCCATGCTCTGCGACTGGCTGAGCAGCGTCTCGGTGCGCATGGTGGCCTGAATGGTGTTCAGCACGATACCGACCGATTCGGTGAACTGCTCCAGGAAGCTCAGGGAGGTGGCGCTGAACGGCTCGAAGGACGCCAGTTCGATCACGGCCTTGGTGTGGCCCTCAAACACGACCGGCAGCACCACGATGGTGTTCGGGGTGGAGGCGCCCAGGCCCGAGTTGATCTGCACGTAGTCGTCCGGCACGTGCGTCAGGACGATCATCTCCTGCTCCAGGGCCGCCTGGCCCACCAGGCCCTCGCCCAGCTGGAAGCGGTTGCTCAGGCCCTTGCGTTCACGGTAGGCGTAGCTGGCCTGCAGGCGCAGCGTGGGCGGGCTGGTGTCCTCGTCCATGGTGTAGAACACGCCGTGGCGGGCGCGGACCAGCGGCGCGAGTTCGTTCAGGATCAGGCGGCTGACGCTCAGCAGGTCCCGCTGGCCTTGCAGCATGCGCGTGAACTTGGCCAGGTTGGTCTTCAGCCAGTCCTGTTCCATGTTCTTCTCGGTGGTCTCGCGCAGATTCACGATCATCTCGTTGATGTTGTTCTTCAGCGCGTCCACCTCCCCACTGGCTTCCACGGAGATGGACCGGGTCAGGTCGCCCTTCGTCACGGCGGTTGCCACCTCGGCAATGGCGCGCACCTGCGTGGTGAGGTTCGCCGCGAGGCTGTTCACGTTGTCCGTCAGGTCCTTCCAGGTGCCGCTGGCGCCCGGCACGTTCGCCTGACCGCCGAGTTTCCCTTCGGTGCCCACCTCGCGCGCCACGGTCGTGACCTGCTGCGCGAAGGTCGCCAGGGTATCGGTCATGGAGTTGATGGTCTCGGTCAGGGCGGCGATCTCGCCGCGGGCGTTGACGTTCAGTTTCTTGTTCAGGTCCCCGCCGGCGACAGCGGTCACGACCCGGGCAATGCCGCGCACCTGGTCGGTGAGGTTGTTCGCCATGAAGTTCACGTTCTCGGTCAGGTCCTTCCAGGTGCCGCCCACCCCGGCCACCTGCGCCTGACCGCCGAGTTTCCCTTCGGTGCCCACCTCGCGCGCCACGCGGGTGACCTCACTTGCGAAGGCGTTGAGCTGGTCGACCATCGTGTTGATGGTGTTCTTCAGTTCCAGGATCTCACCTTTGACGTCCACGGTGATCTTCTTGCTCAGGTCGCCGTTCGCCACGGCCGTCGTGACGAAGGCAATGTTGCGCACCTGATCGGTGAGGTTGTTCGCCATCGAGTTCACGTTGTCGGTGAGGTCCTTCCAGGTGCCCCCGACGCCGCGCACATCCGCCTGACCGCCCAGGCGGCCCTCGGTGCCCACCTCGCGCGCCACGCGGGTGACCTCACTCGCGAAGGCGTTGAGCTGATCGACCATCGTGTTGATGGTGTTTTTCAGGTCCAGGATCTCACCGCGCGCGTCCACGGTGATCTTGCGGCTCAGGTCCCCCTTCGCCACGGCCGTCGTGACGTCCGCGATGTTGCGCACCTGTCCCGTCAGGTTGTTCGCCATCGAGTTCACGTTCTCGGTCAGGTCCTTCCAGGTGCCGCCCACCCCGGCCACCTGCGCCTGACCGCCGAGTTTCCCTTCGGTGCCCACCTCGCGCGCCACGCGCGTGACCTCACTTGCGAAGGCGTTGAGCTGGTCGACCATTGTGTTGATGGTGTTCTTCAGGTCCAGGATCTCACCGCGCGCGTCCACGGTGATCTTGCGGCTCAGGTCCCCGTTCGCCACGGCCGTCGTGACGTCCGCGATGTTGCGCACCTGTCCCGTCAGGTTGTTCGCCATCGAGTTCACGTTCTCGGTCAGGTCCTTCCAGGTGCCGCCCACCCCGGCCACCTGCGCCTGACCGCCGAGTTTTCCTTCGGTGCCCACCTCGCGCGCCACGCGGGTGACCTCACTCGCGAAGGCGTTGAGCTGGTCGACCATCGTGTTGATGGTGTTTTTCAGGTCCAGAATCTCGCCGCGCGCGTCCACGGTGATCTTGCGGCTCAGGTCCCCGTTCGCCACAGCCGTCGTGACGTCCGCGATGTTGCGCACCTGTCCCGTCAGGTTGTTCGCCATCGAGTTCACGTTCTCGGTGAGGTCGCGCCACACGCCCCCGACACCCTCCACGTTCGCCTGACCGCCGAGTTTTCCTTCGGTGCCCACCTCGCGCGCCACGCGCGTGACCTCGCTCGAGAAGGCGTTGAGCTGGCCCACCATGGTGTTCAGGGTGGTCACGATCTGCATGAACTGCCCCTGCATCGGGCGGCCATTCACCTCGGTCGCCATGGTCTGCGACAGGTCCCCGTGGGCGACGGCCGTGACCACGCGGGTCATCTCGCTGGTGGGCCACACGAGGTCGTCCACGAGGTCGTTCACGTTTTCAATCAGGGCCGCCCAGCTGCCGGTGGTGGTGCCCATCGGAATGCGCTGCTTGGTGTTCCCGTCCTTCCCGACCGTGCGCCCGACGCGGGCCACGTCCTGCGCGATCCGCTGACTTTCCTGCACGATCTCATTGAATGACTCTGCCACCCGCCCGGCCACGCCGTCCCAGGTGACCGGCAGCCGCACGTCGAAATCCCCACGCCGGTAGGCGTTCAGGGCCTGCAGGACCGCGTGAGCGTCCAGCGGTTCAGAGGGAACAGCCGTCACGGTCGGCGCTCCCGGACAACGTCATGAAGTGAAGGCATGCGCGCATCAGCATAGCGACCGACCCTCAAGATTGGTATCGGAAACTCCGCGCCCTCGCCGCCGTGCCCGCCCCAAACCGCGTGCGGGCCTGTCGCCAGGGCACCCGTGCGGCGCCTGGTCCCTCTACAGTGAGGGGCATGACCCCCTTTCAGGAGAACCTCGCGCGGTACGCCGAGCTGCTCGTCCGGACCGGCGTGAACCTGCCCCACGGCGGCAAGGTGCGCATCGTGGCGCCTGTCGAAGCGACCGAACTTACCCGTCTGGTCGTGCGCGCCGCGTACCGCGCCGGCGCCGCGGACGTGCGCGTCACGTACAGCGACCCGCACCTTGACCTCGCGCTGTTCGAGGATGGCAGCGACGACGCTGTGAACTTCCTGCCCGGCTGGCACGCCCGGGAGCGCGAGGCCATGGTGGAGGACGGGTACGCGTCCATCGCTATCGTCGGTGAGGACCCGGCGCTGCTGGCTGGCGTGAATCCCACGCGGGTCGCGGCACGCAGCAAACTCGCGGCGCAGGCCATGCGGCGCGTCAGTGCGGCCACCGGCAGCTTCCAGGTGAACTGGACGGTGGCTGCCATGGCGACCCCCGCGTGGGCGGCGCGCGTCTACCCGGACCTGCCGGCCGATGAGGCGGTCACGCGGTTGTGGCAGGACATCTTCACCGTTACGCGCGCCGATCAGCCTGACCCGGTCGCCGCGTGGGCCGAGCACCTCGCGCGCCTGGAACGGCTGACGGCGTTCCTGAACGCCAGACAGTACGCCGCCGTGCACCTGCGCAGCGAACTGGGGACGGATCTCCTGGTGGGTCTCGCGGAGCGGCACGTGTGGCAGGGCGGCGCGGAAACCGCGCGCAACGGCGTGCGCGGTGTCCCGAACCTGCCCACCGACGAGGTGTTCACCGCCCCGCACCGCGACCGCGTGGACGGTTGGGCCGTTGCGAGCAAACCGCTCAGCGCGCGGGGCCAGCTGATCGAAGGCATCCGTGTTCGCTTTGAGGGCGGCCGGGCGGTGGAGCTTCACGCGCAGCGCGGCGAGGACACCCTGCGGCAGCTGATCGGCACGGATGAGGGCGCCGCGCATCTGGGTGAGGTGGCGCTGGTGCCCGCCTCCGCGCCGGTCGCCCAGACCGGCACGCTGTTCCTGAACACCCTGTTCGACGAGAACGCCGCGTCGCACATCGCCCTGGGCCGCTGCTACCCCACCAACGTGCAGGGCGGCACCGACCCCGAGGTGCTGCGCGCCGCGGGCGGCAACGGGGACAGCCTGATTCACGTGGACTGGATGATCGGAACGCCCGGCACCGATGTCGACGGCGTCACCGCGGACGGCGCCCGCGAGCCCCTGATGCGCGCCGGCGAGTGGGTGGTGGGCTCCCCGTCAATCCGGCAGCAATGAGAAGGGGGCACACAGATCTGTGTGCCCCTCTCCCGGGTTCCGTACGCCTCGTGCCCGGAAAGCCGGGTGACGCTAGGCGCAAGGCCTGGCGCGCGGCGACGGTCTCGCCGTGGCCGTGCTTACAGCGCGAGGATCTTGCTGAAGTCGCCGCTGAGGCCGTCGGGGAAGAAGCCGCCCTTGGTGGCGTTCACACCCAGGAACACGATGTTCCCGACCTGACGCGGCGTGCGGCTGTACGCGATTGCGTTGGAGTCGGCCAGGACGATGTTCGCCATGCCGTTGGCGTCCAGGATGCCCTGGTCGGTGTCCAGTGGGCCGTCGACGCTGTCGCGCAGGTTGCTGATGGCCTGCACCACGTCACTGACCTTCAGGGACGCCGTGACCTGCGTGTCGCGCTGCTGGTACAGCAGGGTGCGGATCATGCCGGCGTGGTACGCCTCGACGGCCAGGATGCCTGCCGCGTTCTCCAGGTTCCCGCCGGCCGAGTCGTCGCTGAGGAGACGTGCGGCGCCCTTGTACGCGGTGACGCCCACGTCCTCGAAGACAAACGCGCCGTGCAGGAAGAACAGGTCGTTGGCGAACGGGTTGAAGTTGGCGATTGCTCCGCCGGACGCGGCTTTGCCGGCCGCGACGAAGGCCGGGCCGAGGTCCAGCGTGGGCTGCGCCACGGCGCTGAGGCCCAGCACCTTGCGGATGACCCGCACGTGGGCGAGCTCGTCGGTGGCGATCTCGTTGGCATAGGCGCGGACGTCGGCGGAAGCGAACTTCACGCCGTCACCGTTGCGACCGGTGAAGCCGGCGGGGAGGATCACCTTGCTGCTGTCGCCGCCTGCGGCGTCCAGCTCCTGGAGGCGACCCGTGGCGGCGAGGTAGAACGCCGCTTCCAGGTACTCCAGGTTCAGCGCGAAGTTGAAGATGGTCCCGTCGAGGTTGGGTTTGGGGACGCTCATGGCGGGCGCGCAGCTGGCGAGCAGGGTGGTGGCGCCAACGGCACCAGCGGTACCCAGGAAACGGCGGCGGTTGATGGTGTTGCTCATGGTGATCCCTCCAGGTGAATGAGAGCGAGGTGCGGCGGGCCGAACGAGGACACTCCTCCGGTTGGGGGCCACGCCCGCCGGTCCGGTCTGATGTCACTCTGACCAGCCATATGCCGTGGCCGCTCAACTGGATCACCGGATCACAAAGGATGAAGATCACATGAACATCCGGTGTGTGGGCGGCCCGGCGCGGCCGGGTCAGCGCGTCTGCCTGCCCCTTCTCCCCGCCGCCTCGCAGTCCGGACTTCGCCGGTCACCTGCCGGGCTGGACCGACGCGCCCAGCGCACAACGAGCAGAGATCGGGCCGCGGCCCGCTCTCTGCTGAGGCTGAAGCTGGGGTTACTTCACCAGACCGAGTTTACGAACCTCGTCGCGTTCCTCTTCCAGTTCCCGGGCGGTGGCGTCCATCTTGCCGCGGCTGAAGTCGCTGACCTCCAGGCCCTGCACAATCTCATACTGACCGCCGCTGCACTTCACGGGGAACCCGTAGATCAGTCCCTCGGGAATGCCGTAGCTGCCGTCGCTGGGGATCCCCATGCTGACCCATTCACCTTCGGCGGTGCCGAGCGCCCAGTCACGCATGTGGTCGATGGCGGCGCTCGCGGCACTCGCGGCGCTGCTCAGCCCGCGCGCTTCGATGATGGCGGCGCCGCGCTTGGCGACGGTGGAAATGTACTGCTGCTCGTACCACTCGCGGTCCACCTGGTCCAGGGCAGGCTGGCCGTTCACGGTGGCCCGGCTCAGATCAGGGTACTGGGTTGAGGAGTGGTTGCCCCAGATGGTGAGGTTCTTGATGCTGCTCACGGGCTGCGCGGTCTTCTCGGCAAGCTGGGAGATCGCCCGGTTGTGGTCGAGGCGGACCATGGCCGTGAACTGCTTCGGGTCAAGATCGGGGGCGTTCTGCTGGGCGATCAGGGCGTTCGTGTTGGCGGGGTTGCCGACCACCAGGACCTTCACGTTGCGGCTGGCCACGGCGTTCAGCGCCTCGCCCTGAGGTTTGAAGATGCCGCCGTTCGCGCCGAGCAGGTCGCCGCGTTCCATGCCGGCCTTGCGGGGCATGGCGCCCACGAGCAGGGCGTAATCGGCGTCCTTGAAGGCGACCATCGGGTCGTCGCTGGTGACGATGTCGGCCAGCAGGGGGAAGGCGCAGTCGCGCAGTTCCATCACGACGCCCTGCAGCGCTTTGAGGGCGGGGGTGATTTCCAGCAGCTGGAGGATCACCGGCTGGTCCTTCCCGAGCATGTCGCCGGAGGCGATGCGGAAGAGGAGGCTGTAGCCGATCTGGCCGGCGGCGCCGGTCACGGCGACACGGACGGGTTGTTTCATGGTCATGGTGTTCCCTCCAGTGGAAATGGTTTTACGGCTCACGATAACGCGCCGCTGCCGGGTGGAGCGCGGAGTTCCTGTGAGGGGAACAGGCGCGGGACTTCATTTGCCTTGATGTCAAACTGCTGCGAGGCTTCTGTCAGGCGCGCGGGCCTACTGTCAGGGCGTGCCGAGCGCGCTCCTCCAGACCGAATCGACCACGCCGCACGAACAGATGTTTCGCCGGCAGGCGCTGACGGCCATCGTGGGCATCTCGCTCGCCACGGCGCTGCTGGGGCTGACCGTGAGCTTCCCGCTGGCGTGGGCGCCCGGCATCAAGATGGGCCTGGCGTTCCTGGTGGTGAAGAACATCGGGTTCCTGCTGTGGCTGCGGGCGTTTCCGGCGCAGTACCCGCTGCTGGGTGCGCTGCATTTCCTGATTCTGGTGGGCACCAGCGTGTACAAGTTCTCGCAGGCGGTGCTGGGAGAACACCTGGCCGCCCCGGGGGGTCTGGGCACGTACTCGTACTGGTTGCCGCTGGGGTACGTGGTGGCGTTCCTGGTGTTTCCGCGCCGGGTGGCGCTGCTGTGCTCCGCGGGGGTGCTCACGGTCCTGACCGGCATCGTGCTGCTGTACGTGCTGACCGGCGGGGACGAGACAGCCGTGCAGCGCACGAACTCGACGCTGTTGGTGCAGGTGCTGCTCACGCACGTGACGTTCATCAGTTTCTTCGTGCTGTTCGGCGTGCTTCAGGACCGCTACGTGCGCGTGATTGCCCAGGCGCAGAGCGAGGCGCGCGCCGGGTACCTGGATCTGCTGACCGGGGTGCCCAACCGGCGGCAGCTGACCGTGTGGCTCTCCGGTCGCCTGCATTCACCCCTGGGGACCGAGGAACTCAGTGTGATCCTGTTCGATATCGACCACTTCAAGCAGGTGAACGACACGCACGGGCATGATTACGGGGATGAAGTGCTGCGCCGCACTGCCGCCGCTGTGACCGGGCAGTTGCGCCGGGGGACGCTGTTCGGCCGCTGGGGCGGGGAGGAGTTCCTGGTGATCCTGCCGGGTGCGGGCGCGGCGGAGGCGCAGGGGGTGGCCGAGAGGATCCGGCTGGGGGTCGCTCAGGTCAGGTATGACCGGCCGCTCACCGTGACGGTGAGTCTGGGCGTGGCCCAGGCGCGGGCAGGGGACTCGCTGGAGTCCCTCGTCAAACGCGCCGATGACGCGCTGTACGGCGCGAAGCGCGCAGGCCGTAACCAGGTGCAGGCCGCCTGATCCTGCCTGCCTCCCGGCTGCTCAGATGGGCGCGTCCGGCTGGAAGTTCGGTTCGCGTTTCTCGCGCAGGCTCGCCAGGCCTTCGCGGACGTCAGGGCCGGTGAAGCCCAGGAATTCCAGGGCGAGGCTCGCGTCAAAGGTGGGGCCCATGGCCCGCAGCCAGTTGTTCAGGGCGTACTTCGTCCAGCGGATGGCCGTGGGGCTGCCCGCAGCGAGACGCCGCGCGACACTCCAGGCGCGCGGCAGCAGCTCGTCGTCCGGCACGCTGAGGCTCACCAGGCCGATGCGCTCGGCCTCCTCCCCGCTGACACTCTCGCCGGTCAGCAGGTGGTACTTGGCTTTGTTCAGGCCGCACAGCAGCGGCCAGATGATCGCGGCGTGATCGCCCGCCGCGACGCCCAGGCGGACATGCCCGTCGAGGAGCCGCGCGCTGCGCGCGGCGACGCTGACGTCTGCGAGCAGCGCCACGGCCAGCCCGGCCCCCACGCAGGGCCCGTGGATGGCACTCACGATGGGCCGCGAGCAGTTGATGACGTTGTAGACGAGGTCCCGGGCTTCCTTCCACACGCGGGCCAGCGCGGTGAAGTCCCCGGCCATCTCCTCGATCAGCGTGAAGTCCCCCCGGAGGAAAAGCCGCGCCCCTCTCCGCGGATGAGAACGCACCGGACGCCGGGGGTGTCGTCAATGTCACGCCATACCGTGGTCAGGGCGCGGTGCGCGTCGGCATTCACGCTGTTCAGGGTTTGTTCGCTGCGGATGACGATTTCCAGGATGCCGGGGTCGTGCAGCGTGAGGTTCAGGCCCGGGTAGCGGTCCGGGGTGGTCAGCTGGGCGGTCTTCATGCCGCGCAGCGTACGGCAGGCGGCACGGATCACGGCGCCGGGCGTCCGTGCCCGCCGGATGCCCCTGGTGACGCGGGTCACTTTATGCGGCAGGGGGTCACTCCCCCTGCCGCGTTGAAAACCGGCAGTACTGCGCGGCCGGAGCGCTTATGCTGCGGCATGACCTGCGGAGGCCGGAACAGAGTGGCGTGGAGTGCAGTGACGGCGCTGGCCGTGACACTGCTCGTGGGGTGCGGCGGCTCTCCGGGCGTCCCACCAGCGAATGAGGGCACCGTGACCGTGCAGGTCACGGACGCGCAGTACGGCGTGCAGTTCTCGTACACGACCACGGTGGCCTTCAAACCGGAGCGCGCGCCCCTGCCGGACTTCACGCAGTCGGCCGCGGAGAAACAGATGCTGACGGTCATCAACGCTGAACGGGCCCGCGGGGGCACGTGCAACGGCGTGCCGTACCCACCCGCGCAGCCGCTGCTGTTCGAGGCGCATCTGCAGAAAGCCGCGACGCTGTACGCCCGGGAACTCGCGGCGAGCGGCGCGCTGAGCCTCGAGCACCGCAGCGCGAAGGACGGGCGCGTGCCGTCGCAGCGCATGGTGGACGCCGGGTACCGGCCGGTGCCGCCGGCCGGCGCGGCGTGGCTCTTCGAGGAGAGCCTCGCGGCGGGCCTGGGCTTCACGGACCCGGCGGAGGTGGTCGCCGCCTGGAAACAGAGCCCGAAGCACTGCCGCGCCCTGTTCGAGAACATTCAGGACGGCGCGGTCGCCCGCGCGGACGGCGCGGCCGGCACGTTCTGGGTGCTGAACATCTCCGGCTGGAACTGACCGGGCCCGGCTGAGCAGCCCCTGCCGCCCTCACCCCGGGCGCGCACGCAACGCGCACAGGCCGGCCAGGCTCAGGGCCGCGGGCGCCAGCCCACCGCGCCGACCAGCGCGGCCAGCAGCATGCTCCCGGTGACCAGGGCCACCACGCCCGGCCAGAGCGCCGCTTCGAAGATGTGCCCGGCAACGACGCTGGCAACCGCCGCCCCGCCGTAGTACGCCAGGTGATAGAGCCCGGCAGCGAGACTGCGGGCCTGCGTGACGTGACGCTGCACGGCGTTCAGCGCAGCGGCCTGCGCCAGGAACACACCGCAGGCCGCTGCCGCGACGCCCGCAATGATCAGAGGCAGGGGGGCCGCCAGGGTCAGCAGCAACCCGGCGGCGCTCGCCCCGGCCGCCGTGAGCAGCCCGGTCCGGGGCCCGCGGGCGGCCAGGAACGGCGCCGCGACCGGAGTGATCACCACACCCAACAGGTACACGGCGAACACCGCCCCGGTCTGCGCGGTGTTCAGACCGTACGGCGGGGCGCTCAGGCGCAGGGTGAGGGTGTTGAACGTGCCGACCAGCGTGAACAGAAGCAGGAACCCCACGGCACATGTGGCCAGCAGCGAGGAATTACGCAGGTGCGCTCCCAGGGCGCGCAGAACGCCGCGGGCGTCACGGGACGGCCGGAAGTGAGTCTCGGCGGGCAGCCGGGTGCTGAGCAGCGCCCCGGCGAGGCTGGTTGCCGCCAGGAACGCGAACGCCGCCTGCCAGGGAGCGTGCGCGGCGATCACGCCTGCCAGGAACCGGCCCAGGAAACCGCCCAGCACGGTGCCGGTCACGTACCCGGTCAGTGCGCGGGCGCGGCGGGCGGGCGAAACCTCCTCGCCGATGTAGGCGTTCAGGGCCACCATGACGCCGGGGATCAGCAGCCCCTGCGCGAACCGCGCGGCGTTCAGGGCGTCCAGCGTGTGGGCCTGCGTGGCGAGCAGCGCCGGGAGGACCAGCAGCGCGAAGGCGGCCATCACAGTGCGCCGCCGGCCCCAGGCGTCCGCAAGAACGCCGGCCAGGGGGGACGCGAGCGCCATGGCGAGCATGGTCGCGCCGATCACGCCGCCCACGCGGGCTGCACCCGCGTGAAACTCACCGGCCAGGGTGCCCAGCAGGCTCTGCGGGGCGTACACGTTCAGGAACACCAGGGTGCCCAGCGCCGCAAACAGCAGCGGGGACGGAGCGCGGCCGGGCACGCTCAGCGGGCAGGATGAAGCAGGGTGGGGCGGGCGTCCAGAGCGATACTGCCGGCGCCGTCCAGGCGGTCCAGGACCGCCTCGAACGTCCAGTCGCGCGCCCAGAGGCGTTTCACAGCGTGCAGGGCGGCCGTGCCCGGCGGCGTGAACGTGGCGCTCTCACCGCCGCTCTCCCCGGGGCGGCGGACGGTCAGCGCGCCCGGCGGCAGGTCGGTGCGCGCCAGGGCCCGGTAGAAGACCTGCACGGCGTCATCCATCAGGTACGTGGTGCGGATCAGAACCTGCGCCTGCGCGGCGAGGGGTTCCAGGGCGTCCTCGTCAATGCGCGCAGGCCGGATGGGCGCGAACAGGCGCCGCAGCTGTTCGGGCAGGTTGCCGTGCCGGTAGAAGCTCTCCTCGAACTCGGCGGGGATCAGCAGCCCCCCAGCCCCTGCGCGGCGAGATGGGCGGCTTCCTGCCCGGCCGGGCCGGGCTGACGCTGGGCTTCGGCGAAGGTCAGCATGAACCGCAGCATAGCGGCCTTCACGCCCTCCCCGCTTCAGAAGGCTGCGCGGCGGTGGTCTACACCGGCACGCTGCCCGCGCCTGCCCGGCGGCACACCCAGGCCGGCCGGGTGGCCTGACTGCCCGTTTCCTGCGCTGTGGCCGGCCGGGCGCCCAGCCAGAGGAGTTGCGCCCGGTGCTGTCACGCTGAAGTCGGCCTTGGCTGAAGGCCGGACCATGGGGTGACACACAGCGCGGGTGAGGTGCAGATCGCTGGGCAGGCCCACCTTCCAGGGCGGAATCGGGCGTGAAGTGCTGCAGCGCAGGGGAGCCGCTCCCAGCGAGGCTGACCTTGATCCGGGGGACAGACAGCACCCCGGTGCGCGGCCCGCAGTCGGGAGGGCGGGGGTGCCGGGCGGACGGCACAGCCGAAGTGGGCAGGGTGCTCCGTGAGGCGCGCGGTCTGCGGCCCGCGGGCCGCTATGCTGCGCGCATGATGAGCCTGGATCCGCGCGCGCCCATCGGGCCGATCCGTGACCTGCCCCGCACCCCGCAGAGCCTGACGCAGGTGGCCGGGCGCATGGAGGACGCCGTCCGGGCGTGGCGCACCCTGCTGAGCGCCCCGGACGGCACGCCCCTGACCGGCGGCGCCCTGCTGGCGCGGCGCCCACACCCGCAGGGCTGGAGTGTCGCCCAGCTCGCGCACCACACTGCGGACGCGCACGTGCATGGCCTGAACCGGCTGCGGTACGCGCTGACCACACCAGGGTACGTGGTACAGCCCTTCAATCAGGACGCGTGGCTGACCCTGCCGGACGCGGCGCTGCCGGTGAGCGCCGCGCTGGCCCTCCTGGACGCCGCGAACGTCCGCTGGGCGGCACTGCTGCGCGGTCTGGACGCCGCGCGCCTGGACACGCACCTGACGCATCCGCACGAAGGGGAGCAGGACCTGTGGCGGCTGGTCGCCAAGCACGACTGGCACCTGCGCCACCACCTGGCGCAGGCGCAGCTGGCCGCGCAGGAAGGCGGGTGAACGCCCTGGCGCCCCTGCTGGCACTGGACGCGCGCCTGGACAGGGTGTGGGCGTGGGTGCAGGCGCAGATGCGGCCGGACGCGGCGCATGACGACGCGCACCTGGCGCGCGTGGCGCGCTGGACGATCCGCTGCGCGCCGGACGTGCCGCCCGTGCTTGCGGTCGCGGCGGCCCTCACGCACGACGTGGTGAACCTCCCGAAAAACCACCCGCAGCGCACGCAGGCCAGTGAACTGAGTGCGCAGGCGGTCCTCGTTCACCTGCCGGCCCTGGGGTTCACGCCCCAGGACGCGGACGCGATTGCCCAAGCCGTGCGGGACCACAGTTACTCGCGGGGCGCCACGCCCACCACGCCGCTGGGAATGGCGCTGCAGGACGCCGACCGTCTGGACGCCCTGGGCGCGCTGGGGGTCCTGCGGGTGGCGGGCGTGGGCGGGCAGCTGGGGCGCGCCATGCTGCACCCGGAGGATCCGTGGGCGCAGGACCGCACGCCGGATGATCTGGCCTACACGGTGGATCACTTCTTCACGAAACTGCTGCGGCTGGACGGCACCTTCCTCACGCCGGCCGGGCAGGCTGAGGCGCGCCGGCGTACGCTGACCATGCGGGCCTTTCTGGCGGAACTGGCCAGTGAGCTGGAAATCGCCCCGCCCGAACACTGAAGAGGCGCCCGTGTCACCCGGCGCCTCGCCTCTCCCCTGCAGGCCGGGTTACTCCAGGTGGGCGTGGTCGTTGTACGTGTGAAGCGTCCAGCGGACGTCTGCGCCCTGCCCGTGGCGGGTCAGGGTGGTGAGGCTGGTGTGTGCCAGCTGGTACGGGAAGGGCAGCACGTACCCGGGCTGGGGCTGGGCGGGCCAGGCGAACAGGTCGCACAGCAGCGCGCGGATGGCGGCGCCGTGACTGAACGCAATCACCTGCCCGGCGGGCAGCGATCCGGCCCATTTCCGCAGCCGCGCGCCCACCGCCGCCAGACTCTCGCCGCCCGGCGCGGGCCGCTGCCAGGGGTCGAGCTGCCACTCGGCGTAGTGCGGGTCGTGCAGCACCTCACCAGTGGTGACGCCCTCATACTGCCCGAAGTGCAGTTCGCGCAGGCGGACGTCGAGCGTCAGGGGCGTGCCGGCCGGCAGGACCAGTTCGGCGGTGCGGGCGGCGCGGGCCAGGTCGCTGCTGTGCGCCGCGTCGAAGGTGCGGCCCGCGAGCCGGGAGTTCAGGCGCGCCGCCTGCGTTTCCCCCAGGGCGCCCAGCGGGGTGTCGGTCCAACCCTGCCAGCGCCCGGCGCCGTTCCAGTCGGTGGCGCCGTGCCGGACGAGCGTCAGGTGCAAGGCGGGGCTGGTCATGGGCGCGCCTCGAAATCCGGTTCCTGCGCGCGGGTGTCCTGTCCGTCGGGCAGCGGCGGCACGGGCCGGGGGCGGCCCTGGTCGTCCAGGGCGACGAACACGAAGTACCCGGTCGTGGCGAGTTCCTGGTCGCCGGTGGGCATGTGCTCGCGGTACACGTCCACACGGATGGTCATGGAGGTGCGGCCCACGCGGACCACCTGCGCGTCGAGGGCCACGGCGTCCGCCACGCGGATGGGCACGTGGAAGTCCACGCCGTCCATGCGGGCGGTCACCACGTTCCCGCCTGCGTGACGCACTGCGGCGATACTGGCGGCCTTGTCCATCAGGGACAGCACCCAGCCGCCGAAGGCGGTGCCGTGGTAGTTCGTGTCTTTGGGGAACACCAGTTCCAGCATGCGGGCGCGGCTGCGCGGGGCCTTCATTGTTTTGTCTTCCATGGTCGGCACTCCTGGGCGCCCGCGGTCCGGGCAGGGTCAACCTTGAGAGTGTACAGGGCGTCCCGCCCGCCCCACGCGGAGCGTCACCCGGGCCGGGACGATCTGCGCTTCACCGGTCCGGCGCCTCGGGCTTCGTGGCTTCCCCCCGCACTCAGGGGGTAGTGACAGCGTGCCGGTCGGCGAGGGCCAGCACGTCCTTTGGATTCAGGACGCCCTTGAACCACACGACGCGCTCCCCGAAGTCGCTGGGGTTCACGCCGGCGCGCTCGAGGTTCAGGCGTTCGCTCACGCAGACGATCACGTCGCTGCGGCGGGCCTTGCGCAGCAGATCGAATTTTTTGCGCAGGTACTCGGGCCGCCAGTACCCGACGATCTCCACCAGCACCGACCGGTCACCCTGCACGAGGCGGAAGTCCGGGAGGATCACGCCGCCCGGCACCGGCACGAGGTCCACTTCGCGCTCCAGGGTCCAGGGCGTGTCGAGTTTCGCGAAGCGTTCGGCAAAGCCGCTTTCCAGGGCGCTGTCGTGCTCATCAGGCGGCGCGTAGTGGCTGACGTAGCCGTCCTCGCTGGTGAGCTGAAAGGACCATTCGGTGTCGCCGGGATCCACCCACGTCAGGTCGCGGCGGGGTTTCAGAGCGGCGCTCAGGTCCCATTTCGTGACGTGCAGCAGTGCCGGCAGGAATTTCGCCATGCTCAGCCCGTAGCGGGTGGTGGCGCCGAACAGGCTGGCCGGGCCGTCCAGCGTGAGGGTGAACCCCAGGTTCGCGTCGCCTTCCACGGTGGCCATCAGTCCGAAGAACTTCAGGTACTTCAGCAGCTGCTTGTACCGGGCGGGTTCGTTGCGCCGCGCCGTGATCACGAGTTCCGTCGCGCGGTACAGCATGCCCTGCGCCTGCGCCAGGTCGAAGCGGTGAATGAGTTCCAGAGGGGCGGGCGGGTCGAAGGCCACCAGCGACTGCTGGTCCGGCAGGTCGGCGTACAGCGCCGCCTGAAGGTCCTGGGGGCTCAGGGGCCGCTCGCTGCCCAGCGCCCGCGCGGCCTGCTCCAGCACGAGCGCCGCGTTGCGGCGGCTGGGCACCACGCCCTGCGCGAGCGTGAACACCCGTTCGCGCACCACTCCGGGCTCCACGTGCCCGCCCGCCTCGAAGGTGCTCATGTTGGTCAGCAGGTGAGCGAGGCCGCGCAGCACCTTGAAGTCCTGCCGGCCGGCCTCCAGCACCCGCAGGTCCTCGTCCAGCTCGAAGCGGCGCCGACCGACACTGGCCTCGAAGGTGCTGATCAGGCGCGCGGCGAGGTCCAGGTTCTGCGTGGTGGGCTTCAGACGCCGCGGTTCGACCAGCCCGGCCTTCACGCGGAACATCAGCAGCTCAGTCGGAAGCATTCAGGTCCTCCCACGGGGTGCCCCCGCCGCCCTGGCCGGGCTGCCACTGGCCGCGGCGCTGCCGGCTGACGCGCTCCTCGCTGGTGCCCTCGGTGATCACCTCGTACAGCACGGCCGTCTTGCCTTCGGCCTTGCGCAGAATGCGGCCCAGGCGCTGAATGTGCTCACGTTCCGTGGCGGTGCCGGACAGGACCACGGCCACGCTCGCCTCGGGCACGTCCACGCCCTCGTTCAGCACCCGGCTGGTCACCAGGAGGCGGTACTCGCCGCGCCGGAAGCGTTCCAGCAGCGTGTGCCGTTCCTTCACCGGCGTCTGGTGCGTGATTGCGGGAATCAGGAACTCACGGCTGATACGGTACACGGTGGCGTTGTCATCGGTGAAGAGCAGCGTGCGGGCCTGCGGGTGGTTCGCCAGGATCTCCTCGAGCACCCGCAGCTTGCCGTCCGTGCCGTACGCCAGGGATTTCGCTTCCCGGTGCGCGAGCATGGCCCGCCGGCCGTGCGGCGTGCCGCTCGCCATGATGAACTGCTTCCAGCCGTCCAGGGACCCCAGCCGGATGCCGTTGAGCCTCAGGAACTCGTTGCGCTGCCGGATCAGGTCGTCGTAGTGCCGCTGCTCCTGCGCGCTCAGGCGCACGCGGATGACCACCTCCCGGTACTCGGCGAGCGTATCCCCCGCCAGGTCCTCCGGCGCCACCTGGTACACGACCGGCCCGATCAGGCTGTCCAGGTCCCGCTCGCGCCCGTCCCCGCGTTTCGGGGTGGCGGTCAGGCCCAGCCGGTACGGGGCGAGGCCCATCTCCGCAATCACCCGCGTGAAATCGCTCGGCAGGTGGTGCGCCTCGTCGAAAATCTGCAGCGCGTACCGCCCGGCGAGTGCCTCGGCGTGAATTGCGGCGGAATCGTACGTGCTGACCAGCAGCGGCGCCTCATCGTGACTGCCGCCGCCCAGCAGCCCCACGGGCGTGTCCGGGAAGGCCGCCACCAGCCCCGCGTACCACTGCTGCAGCAGGTCCAGGGTGGGCACGCAGATCAGCGCGCTGCGCGGCGTGTCCCGCAGGGCCAGCTGCGCCACGAGCGTCTTGCCCGCCCCGGTGGGCAGCACCACCACGCCCCGGCGCCCGGCCCGTTTCCAGGCGCTCAGGGCGCCGGTCTGGTGCGCGTACGGGGTGACTTCGCGCGCGAACCCCAGTTCCAGCTTCTCGAACGCCGCCGCGCTGTCCCGGAACGGCACGTCTGCGCCGCGCAGCGCCTCCACCACAGCCCGGTATGCGTGCCCCGGCGCGCGCCACGACTGGCTGCGGGCGTCCCACGTGAAATGCGCCGCGACGCAGGCCGGCACCTCGCTCATCACGAGCGTGCCGCGGTCCAGACGCAGGGAGGGGGCCATTGGACCGGCATGGTAGCCGGACCCGGCCGGGCCCGCAGTGCCGCGCGCAGCAATTCACGCCGGGCGGCGTCCAGAGCCCTTTCCTGATGGCGCTTCCGCCTGCGGGCGCCGGATCAGCGTTCCTCGTCCGCCGCGTGAAGCGTCAGGTGGAACACACTGCCCTGACCGGGCTGCGCCTGCGCCCACACCCGGCCGCCGTGATGCTCCATGATCTTGCGCACGATGGCCAGGCCCATGCCGGTGCCCTGGTACTCGTCCCGCCCGTGGAGGCGCTGGAAGATCTGGAAGATGCGCTCAGCGTACTGCGGCTCAAAACCGATGCCGTTGTCATGAACCTGCACGTGCCAGCAGTTCCCGTCCCGGGCAGCCTGCACGTGCACCTGCGGCGCCACACCAGGACGCTGGAACTTGATGGCGTTCCCCAGCAGATTCTGAAACAGCTGCGCCAGTTCGGACCGCACGCCCAGCACCTGGGGCAGCGCCTCCCATGTGACGTGCGCCCCGCTTTCCCCGATGGCGCCCTGCAGGCTGTCCACGGCGTCCTGGAGGGGCCCCTCCAGCGGCAGCGGCGTCAGTTCCTCCTGCACGACGTTCAGGCGCGAGAAGACCAGCAGGTCATCAATGAGGACCTTCATGCGTTCAGCGCCCCGCGTGACCAGCTCCAGGTACCGGCGGCCCTTGTCATCCAGGTCCGCACCGTAACGGCGGTTGATCAGCTCGGAGAAACTCGCGATGGTCCGCAGCGGCTCCTGAAGGTCATGACTGGCCACGTACGCGAAGCGCTCGAGTTCCGCGTTCGACCGCTCCAGTTCCCGGGTCCGCTGCTGCAACGCGCGGGCGTTCTCCGCCCCTTCGAGCGTCAGGCCCACGCTGCGCATCACGGTGGCCAGCACCGCCCGGTCCGTGGCAGTCCAGCGCCGCAGGCCGAACAAACCCACCACAATGACGCCCTGCACCTTGCCGCCCACCCGGACCGGCAGGGAAGCGGTCGCACTGATATGCCCCACAGTGGGTTCCAGATTGTCGTGCCGCCTGTCGTACTCGTCCTGGTACAGCGGTTCCCCCGTCTCGTACGGAATGCGGACCGTGCGGGTCGGTTCGTACGGCAGACCGGCGTTCACCTGACGCTGCAGCTCCTCGTTGCGCAGGTCACCCACCTGGGACTGCACCCGCCAGGTGTCGCCCTCGCGCTCCCAGTACAGGGCGTACCCGTCGGGCAGCAGGGACAGCATGATCTCCTGCGCCCGCAGGATCAGGGCGTACGGGTCGGCTTCCAGCGTCAGGTTGCGCGTCAGGTCCTCGAACGCCTCGAGGGCCTGCGTCCTGGCCTGCAGGGCGTCCCGCTGCCGCTCAAGCTGCCGCGCCACGTCCGCGCGCTCCAGAGACAGGTTCAGGCTCCGCCCGACCGAGCGCACCACCGCCTGGCTGTCCTCCGACCACTGCTGGGTGCCCTTCAGGCCCACCGCCATCAGGCCCACCACGTGCTCCCCCACCAGCATGGGGTACAGCGCCACCGTGCCGTACTCCTCGGTGGCCGCCACCTGCTCCCGGTCCGGATTCCAGGCATTCACGAACACCGGCGCGCGGGTGTGCACTGCGTCCCGGAAGGTGGGCGCGTCGGCCGGAATGCCGGCCGTGATGCTCTGCACCACCGCCGGAGCAATATCGTCCGTCCACACCTGGGCGCGCCACGTGGCGCCGTCGCGTTCGTAGTACGCGGCGCTGCATTCCAGGAAAAACCCGCGGAAGACCGTCAGCGCCTCCCGGGCCAGGGTGTGCACGTCGGTTCTCGCGCCCGCCGCTTCCGTGAACCGCACGAACGCCTCGAGGGTGGCCGCCTGGTTCTCCAGTTGCCGGGTGCGGTCCTCCACGCGGCGTTCGAGCAGCGCGTGACTGTCCTGCAACTGCTGGTACAGCCGCGCGTTGTCCATGGCGACCGCAGCCTGAGCCGCCAGCCCCACCATGAGCTGCTCGGCGCGCTCGGTGAACACGCCTGCGTCTCCATGGCCGAAGAACAGCCCGCCCAGCACCTCACCGGAACGCGACACCACCGGCACCGCCAGGTAACTCCGGACGGGAAGGTGACCCGGCGGCATGCCCTGGTGCGGAGCGTTCCGCCCGTACCGCGGATCGAGGGTGATGTCGTCCGAGCGCACCACGCGCTGCTCCGTGAAGGTGGCACTGAACACCGGCGTGTTGCGCGGCATCGGAAACGTCGCGAAGGCCTCCCGGGAGGCCCCGGCAATGGTGTACAGCATGAGGTTTTCCTGACTCTCGTTGGTCACGTGGTAGAAAAACGCCCCGAACTGAGCTCCCGTCAGTTCCACCCCAGCGTCCGTGACGCCCTGCACCATTCTGCCCAGATCCAGTTCCGCGGATACCGTCTGCCCGATGCGGTTCAGCAGCCTCAGTGTCTCTGCCTGCTCCTGCAGCCGAACCTCGGCGGCGGTCCGGCCCAGGGCCTGCGCGCACTGCTGCACGATGGCCAGCAGGAACTCACGTTCCTCGGGGTGAAAGTGCCGGACTTCCGAGAAACTGAGCGCCAGCACCCCCCACAGCTGGCCTTCCACCAGCAGGGGCAGGGCAGCAAGACTGCGGGTGTGCGCGGCGCGCGTTCCCAGCGACCCCGGGTACTGCTGGTCGAAGACGTCGCCCGCCACAAAAACAGCCTGCCCGGTGCGCGCCGCGTCACAGGGGGGAATGTCCAGCGTCAGCGGGAACCGCGCGAACCGCGCGCGCAGCTCGTCTGAATACCCGACCTCGCCGTGCAGCTCCAGATGAGCCTGATCAGCGGAGGGCCTGACCAAGGCGCCCATGTACGCCCCAGTCGCTGCCACCGCATGCCGGAGCATGATCTGGACGACCTGCTCCGGAGTCTCGGTTTGCGCCAGGGCGGCCGTTACCGCCTGTAGCGCCACGGTTCGCCGCTGGGAACTTACGTTCCGGATCTGCACGGCCAGACTGCCTTTGTGCGGCGTGACATGCACGCGAACCCAGCCTCCCAGAGACGGATTGAACGCGTCGTACTCGACCTGGAGCCCCTGAGTGCGTGCCCGGCGGCTCTCGCTGAGCCAGCGGTCGCTGAACGCGAACCCGAAGTCAGCCTCCAGGGACCGGCCGAGCAGGTCCTGACCCTTCAGACCCACAATGGCCCCTGCACTATCGTTCGCGTAACTGAAGCGGCCCGCTGCGTCCAGCACGAACAGGGCGTCCTCGCTGACGCCAAGAAGCCGGGCCAGCGCCGGTGATAACGCTTCACCGTACCCGGTCACGAAACGACCCGGCAAGACAGAGGGAGAGCGGCGTGGTCAGGCAACAGGCCTGCATTGTAAGACAGGCTCGAGAGCTCACCCCGAGCAATTCTTCAGAGTGCGCAGTGACAGGCCACCGGTCCAGACGGAGCCGCGGGCCATCCACCAGCGAAAGCAACAGCAGAAAGTCCGCCTCACGGCGGACTTTTTCTCTGGTGTGCCCGAAGGGATTCGAACCCCTGGCCTTCTGATCCGTAGTCAGACGCTCTATCCAGCTGAGCTACGGGCACACGGTCCGGCGTTCAACCGGATGCGACAGCCGAAGAAGGTTATCTGTTTCACGCGAGGTTTGCAAGGGTAGGCAGCAGAGCCTCCTTCGGCAGCTCTGGAAAGGTTGGGGGTGCGGTGGCGCGCGGTGGTCAAATTCCGGCCGGCCGGGACGTGGCCCAGTGCCTCGTGCCTGGGCGGGCCGGCACTGTGCCGCGGGGGGAAGACAGAGTCAGCGGTCGGTGAGGGTCAGTTCGGTGAGGGCAGGTTCAAACCCCAGGCGTTCGTACAGGGAGCGTGCGGCGGAGGTGGTGCTGAGGTGCAGGCGGGTGATGCCGCGGGTGCGGGCGGCGTGCAGGCAGGCCGTTACCAGGGTGTGGGCGTGTCCGGCGCGGCGGTGGTGGGGGTGTGTCCAGACGTTCACGATGCGGGCGTGCCAGGGGTTGGGGTGCCCTCTCGTGGGGCCCCAGTGAAGGAGGGTCAGGCCGGCACCGGCGATCACGGCGCCGTTCACGTCGTGCAGGAAGCCCAGGTACGTGCCGTTCGTGATGGCCTGCGCCACCCACTCTGCATAGATGGAGTGGTCAGGTCCGTCGGGCTCGGTGGGGTAGCGGTGCGTGGCGATGATGCGGGCATCGTGGGGGGCAGCTGGGCGCATCAGGGGGTGAAGGTTGCGGCGTGGGCGCTGGGTTTGCGCCGCAGGGTTGACGGTCAGGCCGCTGTGTTCAGCCAGTTGTGCGGGGGTCAGGGGTTCAGGCATGGGGGATTTCCGGCGGAACTTGACCTCAAGTGTACTTAGGGTTCTGGGGTGAGGGTATGCCAACTCTCCTCCCCGCATGCCCTGTCCGCCCGCGCCTCTGAGCCGCCCTTCACCGCCGTGGCGGCCCCATGGGCATCGCGCCCCTGACGCTCCCAATCTGGCCCACCAAGGGGCCTTCTGTCCTGAGCCTGCAGAACCGGCAGGGGCCGCCGCACTGGCGTCCGGTCCCAGCACGCTTCAAGGCGCGGACGAGTCGCGGGCGGCAGCGCCCTGCTGCCTGAGCTGCTGACGGTTCCCATGACTGTGCCGCCCATTGGCGGGGATACTCCTCCGGACGCCCTTCCGAAGCCCGTTGCTCGGGACGTGACGCTGGAACGCCGGGGGCTCATGGGCCGGCACGTGCCCCTGACCGCGCCGCACGGCGCGCCCAAGCCGCGCCGGACGCACGTGCGTCCGGCGCGGACTCCGGGGGCCCGCCACGGCGCGCCAGCTGCGCACCGTGCAGGCGCCGCCTGGCCTGCTGGACAGCCGACGCGCGGCGCGAACGTGATGGTCTAGCCTGCCGCATGGCCCGCCTGAAGTCTGCCCTGGTTGCCGCTGCGCCGCTGCTGTTCGTGCTGCTCTGGAGTACCGGGTTTCTGGGTACGAAGGGGGCGGCACGCAACGCTGACCCTTTTGCGTACCTCACGGTGCGGTTCGTCCTGGCGGCCGCACTGATGGTGGCCCTGACGGCGGCGCTGCGCGCGCCGTGGCCCACACGGGCCCAGGCGGGCCGTGCGGCGGTGACCGGGCTGCTCCTGCACGCCGGGTACCTGGGCGGCGTCACGGTGGCCATCTGGCTGGGCCTCCCGGCCGGCGTGACGAGCGTCCTGGTGGGCCTGCAACCCCTCCTGACCGGCTTGCTGTCCTGGCCGGTGCTGGGGGAACGGGTCACGCGGGCGCAGTGGGCGGGCCTGCTGCTGGGCTTCGCGGGTGTGCTGCTGGTCGTGGGCGGCCAGGGCATCGGAAGTCAGACGACGGCCAGCCGCCCGGCCCTGCTGGCCGCCGCGTTCGCGCTGGTCTGCACCACTGCCGGCACCCTCTACCAGCGCCGCGCGGGCGGCGACATGCCCCTGCTGGGCGGCACGGCCGCGCAGTACGTCGTTAGCGCCGCCGCGCTCGGGGCCGTCACCCTGGCGCGCGGAGGCGGTGTGATCCACTGGAACGCGGAATTCATCCTGTCCCTCACGTGGCTGGTGCTGGTCCTGTCGGTCGGGGCGATCCTGCTGCTCATGCGCCTGCTGCGCGACCTGCCGGCGGCGCGCGTGAACAGCCTCTTCTACCTCGTGCCGCCACTGGCCGTGCTGGAAAGCTGGGCACTGTACGGCGAACGCCTCAGCGCCCTGTCGCTGGGCGGCCTGCTGCTGTGCGTGGCAGGCGTCGCCCTCGCCGCCCAGCAACCCACCGCCCGCCCGGCGCGTACCGGGTGACATGAGCGAACTGAACGGACGGATCGGCGGCGTCACCCAGGGGTACGACCTGCACGCGGGCTGGAACGGTGAACGCCTGGACGGCCGCATCGGCGGGACCTTCCAGGGCAAGGACATCAAACTCACGGTCCGCGCCGGGGACGTGGACGGCCGCATCGGCGGCACGTTCGCCGGGTTCGACGCCGACGGCGACGTGACCGCCCAGAGCGTTAGCGTGCGCCTCGGCGGCCGCATCGACGGGGACGACGTGCACCTCCAGATCAGCGGTGACCGCGTCCGGGGCCGCTTCTCCGGCCGCATCGACGGCAAGGACATCGACCTGCACGTCAGGGGTGACCGCCTGCACGGCCGCATCGGGGGCGTGCTGGACGGCAAGGACGTGAACCTCACCCTGAACGGCGTGCCCGTGGAGGTCGCCGCGCTGGCCGCCGCCTGCGCGTACAAGGCCCTCGAAGATCAGCAGGCGCACGACGCTTCTGCCGCCAGCAGCAGCCACAGCGGGGGGTGAATCTAAGAGAGGGCGTCGCCCGCTGCGTTCAGAACGGCCGCAGCGGGCGTGTTGACGTGGTCCTGAGCAGTCCCCCCAAGGCGTCTCAGGGCGTGGCCGACCAGTTCGAATCCCAGGGTGTACCCGGCCCAGCGGGGCAGGCCGTGTGCCCCGGACCCGTAGAACCACGCCTCGAACCCGAAGTCGGTGGTCTGGAGCAGCGGCTGCGCCCTCTGCCAGAGCGCGGCCCGGTGGATGCGGACCTGGGCGTAGGCGGGTGCCTGCCCGGCCCGCTCGGTCCGTTCGTGGTGCTGGGCGAGGCCCTCTGTGACCAGCACTTCCAGCAGGGTGCGGCCGTAACCGGGGCCGCGCCAGCGGCGGGCGTGGTGGAGTTCGTGGGCCAGTGTGGCGGGCAGTTCGGTGCGCCAGCCGGGCAGGAATTTCGGGTTGTCGGGACTGACCGTCAGTTCCACATACGACCCGGTGGGCGCGAATCCGTGAATCCCGGTTTCCGGCAGCCCCCAGGGCAGCACCCGCAAGGCCACGTCCACGCCGGTCAGACCCAGCTGAGCGGTGTGGCGTTGCAGGGTCGCCTCCAGCACATGCCTCATCTCATCCGCCAGGGGCGAAGGCAGGGTCCCGGCCGCGTTCATGACATGCATGACGTTCATCGCGGCTGTCTTTCCTCCTGGCTTACTCGCCGCTGTCCTTGCGGCGCAGCAGGAAGAATCCGGCGGCGCTGCCCAGGGCGAGCAGGATGGCGGGCGCGCCGATGGCCCAGCTGGCGGTTCCGGCGAGGGTGACGATGAGGCCGAGAATGCCGAGGATCCAGCCGCAGGCGAGCAGGGCGAAGGTGGTCCAGGGGAGGCGGCTGACGGTGATGAGGGTCAGTGGCAGGAACGTGGCGTAGAGCAGGGGGCGGACGCTGCCGCTGGTCTGGAGGTCCGGGGTGGTGGCGGCGAGTGCCCAGACGGTCAGTGCGGCGACGGGGATCAGCAGCAGCGTGGCGGCGGGGCTGGTGGGTGTCCGGGTACTGGTCATGCGGTCAGCGTAGTGGGTGGCGATCCGGCCTGCACGCGAAGTTGCGGCTTCCGGGCGGGCGCGGCAGCGGGGGATTCCCAGCAAGCCGCACATTCCCGCGTGTGGGTGCGTGGTACGTTCCGCGCATCATGACTGTCACTGCCAGGGCGAGGACGTTAGGGGAACTGCTTCAGACCGCGGAGTACGCGGGGCGCTCGCCGTTCGACGGCCGGGCGCGGCTGGTGCAGGACGAGGTGCGGGAGAATCTGACCCGCAAGCTGCGCAGCGGAGAGGAGCTGTTCCCGGGCGTGGTCGGCTACGACGACACGGTGATTCCGCAGCTGGTGAACGCACTGCTGGCGCGGCAGAACTTCATTCTGCTGGGTCTGCGGGGTCAGGCGAAGAGCCGGATTCTGCGGGCCATCACGGACCTGCTGGACGAGGAAGTGCCGGTCATTGCGGGCGTGGACATGCCGGACGACGTACTGAACCCGGTGGGCGCGGAGGGCCGTCACCTGCTGGAGGCGCACGGGCTGGAGCTGCCGATCCGGTGGCTGCCGCGCGCAGACCGGTACGTGGAGAAACTCGCGACGCCGGACGTCACGGTCGCGGACCTGATCGGGGACGTGGACCCGATCAAGGCGGCGCGGCTGGGCACCAGCCTGGGGGACGTGCGGAGCATGCATTTCGGGTTGCTGCCGCGCGCCAACCGCGGGATTTTCGCGGTGAATGAACTGGCGGACCTGGCGCCGAAGGTGCAGGTGGCACTGTTCAACATCCTTCAGGAGGGGGACGTACAGATCAAGGGCTACCCGATCCGTCTGGAGCTGGATGTGATGCTGGTGTTCAGCGCGAACCCGGAGGATTACACGGCGCGCGGGAAGATCGTCACGCCCCTGAAGGACCGCATCGGCAGTGAGATCCGCACCCACTACCCCACGGACGTGCAGCTCGGCATGAACATCACGGCGCAGGAAGCGGTGCGCAGCGCGGACGTTGTGGTGCCGGGGTTCATTGCGGAACTGATTGAGGAAATCGCGTTCCAGGCGCGCGAGGATGGCCGGGTGGACAAGATGAGCGGCGTGTCGCAGCGTCTGCCGATCTCGCTGATGGAAGTGGCGGCCGCGAACGCGGAGCGCCGCAGCCTGATGGCCGGGGACGCCGCGGTCGTGCGCGTCAGTGATGTGTACGCGGGCCTGCCGGCCATCACCGGGAAGATGGAACTGGAGTACGAGGGGGAACTGAAGGGCGCGGACAACATTGCCCGGGACGTGATCCGCAAGGCGGCCGGCGCGGTGTACGCGCGCCGGTACGGCAGCGCGAATACCCGCGAGCTGGAGAAATGGTTCGAGGGTGGGAACGTGTTCCGTTTCCCGCAGGGTGGTGACGCCGCCGGGGCGTTGAAGGCGGCGCGGGAGGTGCCGGGCCTGACGGACCTGGCGGCCGAGGTGGCCCTCAGTGCAGACGACGCGGTGCGCGTGGCGGCTGCGGAGTTCGTGCTTGAGGGCCTGTATGGCCGGAAGAAGCTGTCGCGCGCCGAGGAGCTGTACGCGGCGCCGGAACCGGAAACGCGTCAGCAGCGCGGCGGCCGCTGGAACTGAGACCGCCCTTTTCTGGGGGGCCGTCCCGCTTCAGCGGGGCGGCTCCGTCCGTGTGGGGCTCAGGGCGCGGTGAACGGTTCCGGCCGCCAGGCCACCCAGGGTGTACCAGAGCGTGGTCAGGACCAGCGTACGGGGCCGCTCGCCGGGCTGGTGGCCCAGACCGAGGCGGGGGGGTAGCAGCGCGCCGCCGAGGCCGGCGGCAAAGCCCAAGGCAGTGCCGTTCAGCGGAGCGCGGCGCGGACCGCCCAAACCGGTCAGGGCGTAGTACAGGGTGTTGGAGAGCAGGTCGGCGGCCATGGTCGTGAAGTACAGGGCGCGGCCGCGCGGCACAGGCAGGTGCGCGGCGCGCAGGGTGGCGCTCAGGGCGCGTTCCCCGATGACGTCCATGCGGGGGGCGTGGGGCAGGGCGCGGCGCACACCTTCGTTCAGCAGGGTGACGGTCAGGGCGCCGCTGAAGCTGCCGAGCAGCAGCGCGCGGGAGCGGGGGGGGTGCTGGGTCATGCCTGTATGGCAGCACGTGCGGGGCCGGCGCGCATGTGGGAGACCGGACAGGACGTTAAGGGTTGCCTGCGGCGCAGGTGCCGTAGCCTTGGGGGGATGCTGCCGTCCGTCCTGGCTGACCTGCTGACCTTTCACGCGCCGCTCTCGACCGTGCACAGGGAACAGGGGGGCGCAGTGACCCTGCTCACGCCGGGCGTGAACGTGCTGGCCCTGAACGTCACATGCCTGCCGGCTGACCTCAGCGGGGTGGATCTGGACGCGGTTCTTGACTGGCATGAGCGCCAGGGGGTGCCGCCCCTGGTCGCGACGGCCGGGCCCCTCACGCTGCTGCCGGGGCGTGAGGTGGCGCGCGTGGAGGTGGGGCCGCTCCCGCCTGAGCCGGGCAACGGGGAGGTGCTGGTCGAGCAGGTGTCGCGGCTGCACCTGGGGGTCTGGGCGGAGGTGCTCACGCAGACGCACGGCACGCCGGAGTGGTCTACCTCCGTGGGGCGGCACCTGGCCGCGAGGCTGGAAGAGGAGCGCTCGTTCGTGCCGCTGGTCGCGTACCGCGCTGAGGAGGCCGTGGGGGCACTGCTGTGGCAGCCTCGCCGCCCGGGTGGCGCAGCGCACCTGTGGGGCGCGGCGGACAGGGCGGTCCGGGCGGCGCTGCTGTCTGCCGCGGCCGACCTGGGCGGGCCGTTGCGCGTGACCCTCCCGGTTGAGGAGAGTCACCCTGCGGCTTTCGGTGAAGGGGTTCACTACACGCTGCTCGCCAGGTGAGGTTCCCGGCGGTTCCGGCAGCCACGCGTGGGGACGTAACGAGGGAGGCAGCAGTCATACAGGGGCAGGCACTGCAGTTTCTGTTGCCTTGGACAGCCACGGTGCTTCTCTGAGACAGAAGGTCGCCCGGCCCTGGGTTCCCATGCTGTCTCAGGCTTGACTGACCGCATGGCTTCTCTCCTCCGTTTCGCCGTGACCAGCCTGCTCCTCCCGCTGGCCGCCTGCGGCAGCACTCCCGGCGCACCTCAGCACCCGGCCACACCACTTACGCTGGAGGGCCCAGCTGAACGTCACTGTGAACGGTCAGCCGGCCCAGCCTGGGCAGCTGCAATGGACGACCAGTCAGGCCGCTGTGGTGACCGCCCCGGCAGACGATCTGGTGACAGGGGTGGGGGCAGGCCCGGCGAAGCTGCGGGCAGCGCTGGTGAGTACCCCCAGCATCTTCCTTGAGTTTCCCGTCACTGTTACGGCGTCTGCTCCTGCACTGGCGCCTGCTGCGCCTCCTTCCTTCGTGCAGATGAACGCCGCGCCCGCCCTAGCCCTGAACAGCCTGCTGTCTCAGGCGGCGCAGGGCCACGCGGCCGATATGGCTGCCCGGAACTTCTTCAGCTCCACCAGCCAGGATGGCCGTACCTTCGCGCATCGAGGCAGCTGGGGCCACGCTGTATCACGCGCTGGGGAGAACATGGCCGCCGGACGGCTGACCGCGCAGGAGGTTGTGGGCAGCTGGCTGAAGAGGCCCGGTCACTGCGCGAACATCATGAATGCCTCTTTCCGCGAGTTGGGCGTCGGGTACACCTTCAGGGCCGGCAGCACGTACCGGCCCGCCTCGGTGCAGGGTTTCGGCACCTGCTGACTGACAGCCCACGGAAACGGGGTGGCCCCTTCCTGCCGGGGGCTGTTACTGGAACAGCGTGCGGTACTGCCCGTACCCCTGCGCTTCCAGTTCGCTGAGCGGCACGAAGCGCAGCGCGGCGGAGTTGATGCAGTAGCGCAGGCCGCCGTGTTCGCGTGGCCCGTCGGGGAACACGTGCCCCAGGTGCGAGTCCGCCTGGGCGGAACGGACCTCGGTGCGGGCGTACCCGATTCTGTAGTCGGTGTTCTCCGTGAGGGTCACGTCCGGGATGGGCCGCGTGAAGCTGGGCCAGCCGCACCCGGCGTCGTACTTGTCGAGGCTGGAGAACAGCGGCTCGCCGCTCACGACGTCCACGTAGATGCCGTCCCCGGTGTGATCCCAGTACTCGCCGGTGAAGGCCCGCTCGGTGCCCTCGTGCTGCGTGACCTGGTACTGCGCGGGGGTCAGGCGCTCACGCAGCTCGGCGTCGGAGGGTTTCACGAACTTCGGTTCGGTCATGCCTGGAGTGTAGGCGCGGGGGTCAGCCGGAACGGTAAGCGGGGAGCGTTTCGGGCTCAGAGGGGGATGTTGCCGTGCTTCTTGTAGGGCCGGACCTCTTCTTTGTCGCGGAGCATCTCGAACGTCTGGATCAGGACGCGGCGGGTGTCCTCCATGGGGATCACGTCGTCGATGTACCCCTTGCTGGCGGCCACGTAGGGGTTGTCGAAGGCGTCTTTGTACTCGGCGATCTTCTGCGCGCGGGTCGCTTCAGGGTTCTCACTGCCGGCAATCTCGCGGCGGTACACGATGTTCGCGGCGCCCTCGGCGCCCATGACGGCCACAGCAGCGGTGGGCCAGGCGTACACGACGTCGGCGCCCATGTCGCGGCTGTTCATGGCGAGGTACGCGCCGCCGTAACTCTTGCGGGTGATCAGCGTGACCTTGGGCACGGTGGCCTCGGCGTAGGCGTAGAGCATCTTCGCGCCGTGCCGGATGATCCCCGCGTGTTCCTGCGCCACGCCCGGCAGGAACCCCGTGACGTCCACCAGGGTCAGGATCGGGATGTTGTAGCAGTCGCAGGTGCGGATGAAGCGCGCGGCCTTGTCGGAGGCGTCGATGTTCAGGGTGCCGGCCATCACGCGCGGGTTGTTTGCCACGATGCCCACCGATTCGCCGTTCAGGCGCGCGAAGCCCACGATGATGTTCCTCGCCCAGCCGGGCTGTATTTCCAGGAACGTGCCGTCGTCCACGAGTTCGTGAATGACGTCGTGCATGGCGTACGGTTTACGCTGGTCGGGCGTGACGATCTCCAGCAGGCGTTCGTTCGTGCGCGTGACGGGGTCGCTGGTGGGGTGGGCGGGGGCTTTCTCGTGCGCGTTCTGCGGCAGGTATCCCAGCAGGTCCCGCACGCCCCTGAGGACGGCTTCGTCGCCGTCGTACTCCAGGTGCGCGACGCCGCTCTTGCGCGTGTGAACGTCCGCGCCGCCCAGCTGGTCGAAGGTGACGTCCTCACGCGTGACGGACTTGATGACTTCGGGACCGGTGATGAACATGTAGCTGCTGCCCTCGCTCATCAGGATGAAGTCCGTCAGGGCCGGGGAGTACACGGCGCCGCCCGCGCAGGGGCCCAGAATGGCGCTGATCTGCGGCACGGCGCCGGAGTAGATGGCGTTGCGGTAGAAGATCTCGCCGTAGCCGCTGAGGCTGTCCACGCCTTCCTGAATGCGGGCGCCGGCGCTGTCGTTCAGGCCGATGACGGGGCAGCCGGTCTTCGCGGCGAGGTCCATGATCTTCGTGACCTTCGCGGCGTTCATCTTGCCCAGGGAGCCGCCCAGCACGGTGAAGTCCTGGCTGAAGACGAACACCTGCCGGCCGTCGATGGTGCCGCGCCCGGTCACGACGCCTTCCCCGGGGGCGTCCACGCCCTGCATGAGCCGCCCGCCGCGGTGCTCGACGAAGGTGCCCATCTCCAGGAAGCTGCCGGGGTCCAGCAGCGCCTCGATGCGTTCACGCGCCGTGAGTTTCCCGCCGGCCTTCTGCTTTTTCAGGCGTTCCGGGCCGCCGCCCTGCTCGACCCGGGTGCGGCGTTGTTCCATCGCCGCGATCAGTTCCTGTAACTCCACGCCCGCTTGTGTCATGGCGCTCATGCTACCCAAACGGGCGTTAGGGCCGGGCGTGACCGGCGGGGGGACAGGCTTACTCGCCGGTGCGGGCGCGGCGTTTCTGGTACGCCCCGGTCAGGAGTTCAGCGATGTATTCACGCGTGAACGGCATCCCGCTCTCCTCGGCCGCGCGAATTTCGTCGTCACGGTCGTAGGTGAGGCGCACGTAGGTGGCAGTGTGCGACGGGCCGTGCGGGTCGAACTCCAGGATCAGGTAGCACGGCAGCGTGGAGTCCAGCGGGTTGCCCACGCTGCCGCAGTTGATCAGGGGCCGGCCCTCGACGTCGAGCAGCAGCGCCTCGTGCATGTCCGCGTACACCAGCGCGTCGGCGTGCGCCCTGAGCCCGAACTGCGGGTTCGGCGCGAACGCCTCCAGCTGGTCGTGCAGGCTGCTGTGCGGGTACAGGCGGTGAAACAGACCGCGGCTGCTGGCGTGCACGAAGCGCCACCACGCGCCGCTGAACTGCTCCTCGATGCCGTAGGGCAGCGCGGCCAGGTACTGAAGCTGCTCCGGGCTGAGTTTGCTGCGCGGCCAGAGATCCTGCGGGCGGTGCGTGGCGCCGGCCACCCGGGCGTCCCAGTTGCCCTGAATGACGCGGGTGGCGTGCGCCTGCGTCCAGTCGAGGACCTCACGGGGGCGGGGACCCTTGCCGACCAGATCGCCCAGCACCCAGATCTCCGTCAGGCCGCGCCGCTTCAGGTCTTCGTGGACCGCCAGGGTGGCCGCCAGATTGGCGTGCAGGTCCGCGAGAATGGCGAGGCGAATCATGCCACGGAGTGTAGCCCAGGCCCAGCCCGCTCCCTGGTGGGTTTCAGGAGGTGGGGGTCAGGGCGCGGATCATGGCGTACGTGATCAGCGCGGCGGCGCCCAGGCCTGCCAGCTGAAACCACGCGGGGGCGCGGCCGCCGCCCGCGTGGTTCGCGGCAGTCCACGCGACGCGCAGGTTGACCAGGGCCAGCACCAGCAGCGCGGCGTCCAGGGCGTCCACCGTGCCGGCGCCCACGCGCAGCGGGTAGGTGACCAGGAATGTCAGACCCACCAGGGCCACGGCAATCAGCAGTTGCAGGGCAAAGGGCGGCACCCGTTCAGTATGGGCCGCCCCACGCCCGTGCCCCCCCCGCCTCAGCCGAGTTCGTGATACTGCCCGCGGAAGTACAGCAGCGGGTCGTCGTCGGTGTAGCGGCTGTACTCCACGAAACCCAGGAACAGCGTGTGATCCCCGGCAGGAATGACCTGATGCTTGCGGCACACGAGCTGCGCGACGCTCCCGCCGATCAGCGGCAGACCCTCATGGTCGAACCAGGTCACGAGGTCCTCCGGGCCGGGCCGGCCGGCGAAATGGTCACTCAGGTGCCGCTGCGTGGCGGACAGGACGTTCACGCCGAAGTGCGTCACGTCGTCACCGCACAGCAGGGCGTGCATCTGGGCGCGTTCATCCACGCTCACCAGGATCAGGGGTGGCTGGAGGCTCACGGACACGAAGGCGCTGGCGGTCATGCCGCGCCGCTCCTGGCCGCTGCGGGCGGTGATGATGGTCACGCCACTCGCGAAGCGGCCCAGCGTCTGACGGAATTCCTGCGGGGAGAGGCCGGTGTCGGTCATGCGGGGAGTGTACCGTTCACGCCCGGGCGGGGGTCGGCCGCTCAGGGACGGGCGGGGGGCAGGCTGGGAACGGGCTGCACGTCGCGCACCAGCAGGTCCGGCAGGCGCACCACGCCGCGTTCCGGCACGGTGTCCAGCCAGCGCTGGCCGCTGACGCGGATTTCGGTGGGCCCGGCGGGCAGCGCTGCGAACCCGTAGTAGCCCAGGGCGTCCGTCTGCCCCTGGGCGACCACGCGGCCGGCCTGGAGGGCCTGCACGGCGCGACCGCCGGGGGTGGCCGTGCCGGTGACGCGGCCCAGCAGGCCGCGCGTGGTGGGGGGCGTGTCTGTCCAGGGCTGCGTGCCGGCCAGGGGCGCGCCGGGGCCGGTCAGGGCGGCCTGCACGGCCTGCAGGCCGGCGGGCGTGGCCTGCCGCTGACCGTACACATCGGCGGTGGGGGTGCGGTAGGAGTACCCCACCCAGCCGAGGCCGGCCTGCAGGGCGCGGGTGGCCTGGGCGGCCGTCACCTGCGGCGCGTTCAGGTACATGGCGGTGCCGGCGGCCAGCGCGGCCTGCTGCCCGTCAGCGCGGGTGCGGACGCTGCGCGCGAAGGTGTTCCAGTGGTCGAACCAGTCGCCCTGCGGCGTGATGGTGTCACGCTTGTAGTTCATCAGGACGTTCAGGTCCAGCAGGCCGGTCTGCATCCAGGTGGGCCAGTCCTGAAGCACATCGGCGTAGGTCCGGGACCGGCGAAAGGCGCTCAGGTCGGTAGGCCCGTCGTTGTACGTGATGGTCGCGGCGCTGATCCAGGCGTCGGGGCGCAGCGCCTTGACCTCCAGCGTGATGCGCCGCACGAGGTTCGTGATCTGCTCGCGTTTCCACGCCTGCCAGGCGGGGTCGGTGGGGGCGGGCGTGCCGGCGCGGCCGGTTTCGGCGCGGTAGCGGGCCAGCACCTTGGGGTCGTAGCCCCAGGCGCCGCCGTCCGGGTAGCGGATCCGGTCGAGTTGCAGGCCGTCCACGGGGTAGTTCCGCACGAGACTCACGGCGGCGCGGGTCATGTAGTCGGCGGCGTCGGGAATGCCGGCGTCCAGCCACGCGTCGCGGCCCTCCTGCCAGGTGCCGTCGGGCCGGCGGGCCAGCCAGGAGTTGCGTCCGGCCGTGGGGCCGTGGGCGCGCATCAGGTGGTCGGGACTGGTGTTGGGCGCGGCGGTGTTCGCCACGCCGGTCACACTGAGCCAGGCGATGACGCGCATGCCGCGCGCGTGGGCCTGCGTGGTGATGGCCGCCAGTGGATCGAAGCCCACGGCGAGGTCCTTGTCGGTCACGGCGGGCACGCTGGCCTTCAGGCACAGGCAGTCGGCGCGCCGGATGGCCTGCACGAACAGGGTGTTCACGCCGAGCCGCGCGGCGTCCTCTACCGTCTGCTGCACCTGCGCGGGGGTTTTCAGGCCCGGTCCGAAGGCGTCGACCCACAGGCCACGCAGGGTGGCTCCGGGCGCCGCGGTGGTGGCTGGGGCGGGGGTCGTCACCGGGGCCGGCGCGGGGGTGGCGGCGGGCTGTTGGGGCCGGGCGGGGCTTTCGGCGTGGGTGGGGCCGCCCAGCAGGGTCAGCAGCAGGGCGGCGCGGCGCAGGTTCGGGCGGGACATGATCGTGACGGGCAGGCTAGCGCACGGCGCCTGATCGCGGGTGAGGGGGCGAGCGGTGAGCGTGTTGTGCGGACATGCAGCCGCGGCACGCTTTTGTGTACGCCCTACACTTTTGGCATGACTTCAGACGCAGCGGCGCAGGCAGACATCGGCGTGATCGGACTGGCAGTGATGGGCGAGAACCTGATTCTGAACATGGCCAGCCGCGGCTTCACGGTCGCGGCCTTCAACCGCACCGTCAGCAAGGTCACCGCCTTCACCGGGGGGCGCGCCGTGGGCCGCACCATTGTGGGGGCCGGCAGCCTGGAGGACCTCGTGGCGCTGCTGAAACCGCCGCGGCGCGTGATGCTGATGGTCAAGGCCGGCGCGGCCGTCGATGAGTTCATCACGCTGCTCACGCCGCTCCTGGCGCCGGGCGACATCATCATCGACGGCGGCAACAGCCACCCCGCGGACTCCACGCGCCGCACCCGCGCGCTGGCCGAACAGGGACTGCTGTTCATCGGAACCGGCGTGTCCGGCGGGGAGGAAGGCGCCCTGACCGGCCCCAGCATCATGCCGGGCGGGAACGTGCAGGCCTGGCCTGCGGTGCAGCCGATCTTCCAGGCCATTGCCGCGAAGGTGGACGGCGGCGCGCCCTGCTGCGAGTGGGTGGGGCCTGAAGGTGCGGGGCACTTCGTGAAGATGGTGCACAACGGCATTGAGTACGCCGACATGCAGATGATTGCCGAGAGCTACCAGCTGCTGCGCGCCGCGGGCCTCAGCGCCCCCGAGGCCGGCGCGGTGTTTGCCCGCTGGAACGAAGGGGAACTGCACAGCTACCTGATCGAGATCACCGCCGACATCCTGAGCAAGGTGGATGACGTGACCGGCCAGCCGCTCGTGGACGTGATCCTGGACGCCGCCGGGCAGAAGGGCACCGGCAAGTGGACCTCGGTGGCCGCGCTGGACGCCGGAAGTCCCGCCGCGACCATCACCGAGGCGGTGTACGCCCGCGCCATGAGCGCCCTGAAGGCCGAGCGCGTGGCAGCCAGCGCCGTGCTCAGCGGCCCGGCCTTCGCGGCGCCCGCTGACCGGGAGGCGTTTGTGGAACAGGTCCGCCAGGCGCTGTACGCCAGCAAAATCGCCGCCTACGCGCAGGGCTTCCAGCTGCTGCACCTCAGCGCGCAGGACGCCGGGTGGACGCTGGATTACGGGCAGATCGCGCAGATGTGGCGCGGCGGCTGCATCATCCGCGCGGCCTTCCTGGACCGCATCAAGGACGCCTACGACGCCCAGCCGGCCCTGGCGAACCTGCTGATCGCCCCGTACTTCCGGGACGCCGTACACGGCGCGCAGGGCGCGTGGCGGGAAACCGTTGCCGCGGCGGTGCGCGGCGGCGTGCCTGTCCCGGCCTTCAGCAGCGCCCTGGCGTACTTCGATGCCTACCGTTCGGCGGCGCTGCCTGCCAACCTGCTGCAGGCGCAGCGTGACTACTTCGGGGCGCACACGTATGAACGCACCGACCGGCCGCGCGGCGAGTTCTTCCATACCAACTGGACCGGGCGCGGCGGAAACACCGCCAGCACCACGTACACCGCCTGAGCGGTCCCCGGTTCCCGCGGCAAGTGTGCCGGCAGGACTTGGCCGGAGCGCACCCCGTGAGCTAGAATGGGGGGCTGACGCCAGGACAGGTGGCGTACCAGGGAGGTTGCAACATGGCAGAACGAGACATTGACAAGCTGCTGTCACTGACGGACAGCAAGTACCGCCTGAGCGTGGTCACCGCCAAACGCGCACTTCAGCTGCGCAGCGGAGCGCCAAGCGTGCTGCCGGTCGAGCAGCGCGTCCGCACCCGCAATCTGGTCACGCAGGCGATGCGTGAACTGGCGACCGGGAAACTCACGGTGGGCACCAACATGATCGACGAGCAGCGGTTCCAGCAGGATTACGTGCGCCAGCGTCAGGCCCAGCTGCAGGCTCAGCTGAACGCCGAACGTGAACGCGAACGCGACTGACCTCCGCTTCTGCCCTGCGCGCCCCGGACCTGGGGCGTTTTTTCATGACCCGGCCCATTTCCGGCCGGACGCTATGGTGAAATCATGCTGAGTGCTTTTGCCGTTCTGCTGTGCGTCACGGCGCTGCTGGCCTACCTGAACGAACGATTCGTGCATTTCCCCACGACGGTGGGCGTGACGCTCGCCGGCGCCCTGGCGAGCGTCATCCTGATCGCGCTGGACGCCCTGGGCCTGCCGGGCCTGCGCGGCTGGGCGGCCGGGGTGCTGGAGACACTGGACTTCACGAACTTCGTGCTGAACGGCATTCTCAGCGTCCTGCTGTTTGCCGGGGCACTGAGCCTGGACACCCGGCAGATGCTGCGCCAGCGCCGCAGCATCCTCACCCTGGCGTTCCTGAGCACCCTGATCAGCACCGCCCTGATCGGCTTCGCCGCGTACGGCGTGTTCACGCTCGTGGGCCTGCCCGTGCCGCTCATGTGGGCGCTGCTGTTCGGGGCGCTGATCAGCCCCACTGACCCTGTGGCCGTGCTGGACCTCCTGAAGCGCGCGCGGGTGCCGGCCAGGATCGAAACGCTGATCGCCGGGGAGAGTCTGTTCAACGACGGTGTGGGCGTCGTGATCTTCCTCGCGCTTGCGAGCGCCGCCGGCATCGGCACCCACGGTGACGGCGCCGTCAGCGCCGCGAGCGTGCTGACCCTCTTTGCGCGTGAAGCCCTGGGGGGCCTGGCGTTCGGGGCGCTGCTGGCCGGAGTGGGTTTCGCGATGCTGCGCAGCATCGAGCAGCACGCGGTGGAGGTTCTGATCACCCTGGCGATGGTGGTGGGCGGGTACGTGGCCGCCGCGGCGCTGGGCGTCAGCGGCCCGCTGGCGATGGTGGTGGCGGGCCTGATGATCTCCCTGTGGCGCGACCGGGCCTTCGGCCAGAAGACCCGCGAGCATATCGAGGCGTTCTGGGAGACCGTGGATCAGGTGCTGAACATCGTGCTGTTCGCGTTTATTGGCCTGGACGTGCTCCTGACCGAAACGACCGGCGCGCAGATTCTGGCCAGCGTCCTGCTGATCGGCGTGGCCCTGATCGCCCGCTGGGTCAGTGTGGCCCTGCCGTTCACGCTGGTGCGCGCCCGTGACGGGTACGGGGCGTTCACCGTGCGGCTCCTCACCTGGGGTGGCCTGCGCGGCGGCATCGCCATCAGTCTCGCGCTGGGCCTGCCGGACAGCCCGTACCGGACGCCCCTCGTGACGGCCACGTACGCGGTGGTGCTGTTCACGATTGCCGTGCAGGGGCTCACGATCATGCCGCTCGTGCACCGCGCCGCGGGCGCCATCCCCGAAGAATCCTGAGCGCATGACAGGGCAGAGGGCGGACAGGGCACAGTGCCCCGGCCGCCCTCTGCCCCGTGAAAATTACTTCTCGACGAGGTACGCCTGCTCGATCACGTCGGCGGTGCCGGGGCGGCCCGGCTCGATGCGGGTCAGGCGGTCAAGGACGTCCTGACCTTCCACGACCTTCCCGAACACCGTGTGCCGCCCGTCCAGGTGCGGGGTGTCCACGAAGGTGATGAAGAACTGGCTGCCGTTGGTGTTCGGGCCGCGGTTCGCCATGCTGAGGATGCCCTTGCCGCGGTGGCGGCGATCGTTGGGTTCATCCTCGAAGTCGTAGCCGGGACCGCCCGCGCCGGTGCCGGTGGGATCGCCGGCCTGCGCCATGAAGCCCTCGATCACGCGGTGAAACTTGATGCCGTCGTAGTAGTGGTGGCGCAGCAGGTACGCAAACGAGTTCACAGTCACGGGGGCGTCGTCCGCGAACAGTTCCACGACGAGGCGGCCCTTGCTGGTCTCCAGCACCGCGCGGTACTGCTTGCCGGGCTCGATGCCGTCGCCGAGGTCAGGCGCCTGCGTGAAGCGCGTCTGGCGCTCGGCGCTGAGTTCCGGGCTGGGGGTGAAGCCGTCCTGCTGGTAAAGGTCACTCATGCGGGGCATTGTACCTCCACCCCGCCCCGCCGCTCCTTCCGTCTGCGTTCAGTGTCCGGCTTCCACCACGATGCCCTCGGCCTCACTCATCCGCACGATGTTCGCCAGCGTGTGAATCGGCACGTTCAGGTCCGCGAGTTTCTCCCGCCCCGACTCGAACTGCTTTTCCACCACGCAGCCGATCCCGAGCAGCTGCGCGCCGCTCTGCGCGATCATGCCGGCCAGGGCGCGCAGCGTGCCGCCCGACGCCAGGAAGTCATCGATAACCACCACGCGGTCCCCGGCGCCCAGGAATTCGCTGCTCACGAACAGGTCCACCACGCCCCCTTTGGTGCGGCTCACCGACTGCGCCGTGAAGATGGGTTCTTTCATGGTGACCGGCCGTTTCTTGCGGGCGTACACCATCGGGACGCCCAGGGTGATCGCGGTCGCGATGGCGGGCGCAATCCCACTGACCTCGATGGTGACGATCTTGGTGGGGGTGTGCGGCGCGAAGTGCCGCGCGAAGGTCTCCCCCATTTCACGCGTCAGGTGCGGAAGAAGCTGATGGTTGATGAGCCCGTCCACCTTGAGAATACCGCCAGGAAGAATCTCTCCCTGCTGCCGGATGGCGTCCACGAGTGCCTGCATGCCCCGGAGTGTACCCGTCAGGCGCCCAGCCCCCGGCCCGCGCGTCTGGACGGCCGCGCAGGGCGCGGCCTGAAGAACCGGCAGGCAGAGCGCTGGGTTCCGGCGGCGCCGCGCGCCTTGAGGCCGCGCGCAGCCCTCCCCTACAGGTCGTTGACCTCCGGTTTGAAACCGACCTGACGGATGAACTCCAGGTACTCGGGGCCGCTCAGCGCCTCGCGTTTGCCGCTCAGGGCGACAAACATCGCTTCCAGGACGTTCGTGGCGAAGTTCCGGCTGCCCATGCGGGGCGTGGTGGTGATCAGGCGCTGAACGCCGCGCGCCTTCATCCACTCGCGGTCGGCGGCGGTAATGGTCTGGGTGAGGATCGTTTTGCCGCGCAGGTCCTGCGGCGCGTAGCGTTTGGCGTAGTGGGTGTCGCCGGCAATCACGTCCGCCCAGGCGTAGTACTTCGTGCCGCTGCCCTGCACGCTGCTCTCCTGCTTGGCGCCGGTCGGGTAGAACCAGTCCTGGGGGAGCAGCGTGATGACCGGCAGCACGAGTTTCGCCACGCGGCGCAGCGCGGCGATGCTGCGCAGCGGCCGGTCAATGTTCAGGCCGAACACGACGTCGCCGTACACCACGTCCGCGTGGTGCTGCGCGAGCGCCTCGGCCATGCCGAAGCGGTCCACGGCGGACACCATCAGGACCTTCTGGGTGCGCCAGTTCAGCACCTGGTCAAGCTGCGCGATCGCGTCGCGTTCCAGGGTGTTCTTCAGGCCGCTGCCGTCCAGCACGGGCGTGATCTTGGCGTTCGCAACCAGCTGGCGCACGTTGCGGAAGGTGTAGCGTTTGTCGTCCGCGATGACGTACAGGTCCGCGCCGCCCAGCCCGAACGCGTCCACGCGGCCGTCGAGGGTCTGGTACAGCGCGGCCATGCGGCGGGCGTCGCCGTCGGTGCCGATGCGTTCAATCACGAACGGCTGCCCGAGCACGGTGACGGTCTCACGGGCGTTGCGGGCGCTGCTGCCCAGGCTGATGCTGACCACGTGTTTGTGCCCGGCCGGCGCCGGCTGCCAGCCCTGTAGGGGATCGGTCATGGGGGGCATTCTATGCGGGGCGGGGCGACGTGGTCAGCGTGACCCGCTGCCCGCTGCGCGCCGAGGCGTACAGGGCGTCCAGGACGCGCATCTGTGCTTCGGCGTCCTGCGGGGGATACAGCGGGGGCTCCTGGCCGCGCGCGGTCCGCTGGAAGTGGGCGACCATCCGCGCGTAACCGTTGCCGGGCGCCACGCTGTCCTCCCAGGTGCGGCCGCCTGCGGTGACGTGCAGCGTGACCGGCTCGTGCGTATGGCTGTTGAAGACGCCGTTCACGTCCAGGGTGCCGCGTGAACCCACCACGGTCAGGCGCTGCGGAGCGGGTTCCAGCCAGTCGAACGCGCAGTCGAGACTGGCGAGCGCGCCGCCGTACTCCAGCACGCCGCTCAGGGCGATGTCCACGCCCCCTGCGGGGCCGCCGTCGGTCCAGCGGGCGGTGGCGGTGACCGCGTGCGGTTCGCCCAGCAGCAGCCGGATCAGGTTCACAGGGTACGTGCCCACGTCGTACAACGCCCCCCCGCCCTGCGCGGCGTTCCAGCGGAAGTCGTCGGGGTTGGTCAGGTGGAAGCCGAACGCGCCGTGCACGGCGCGCAGGTCACCGAGTTCCTCCGCGGCGATCTGGCGCACGCGGTCAATCTGCGGCTGGAACCGGTACGCGAAGGCTTCCAGCAGCGTGCGGCCGCTGCGGGCCGCCGCCTCGGCCAGTTGCGCCGCCTGCGCGGCATTCAGGGTGAGGGGTTTCTCGGTCAGGACGTGCTTCCCGGCGTTCAGGGCCGCCAGGGTCCACGGCAGGTGCGCGTCGTTCGGCAGGGGGTTGTACACCGCGTCAAGGTCCGCGCCAATCAGGTCGTCGTACGTTCCGAGAACCGGCACGTTCCACTCCTGAGAGAACGCCTGCGCCCGCGCGGACTGCGGGTCGCGCACGGCCACGCCGGTCACCTCGCCGCCCGCTTCGCGGATGGCGGGAATCAGGGCCCGGGCAATGCGGGCGGCACCCAGCAGCCCCCAGCGGAACGGCGCGTCGGTCATGGCTGCCAGCGTAGCAGGCAGGCCCCCGCAGCGTGCCAGTCAGCGCCGGCTGAGCAGGTACGCCTTGGGGTGGTGACCGCCGCTGGCCACCTGGAAGAGTTCCGTGGCGTGCCAGCGCTGCTGCTCCTGCAGCACCCGTTCAAACAGGCGGATCTCGTGCGTGATCACGCACAGACGGCCGCGCTGGCTGGTCAGGCGGTGCATTTCCTGCAGGAACGCCGGGTACAGCGCCTCATTTCCGCCGTGCGTGCCGATCGCGTCACCCCAGGGCAGGTCCGCCATGATCAGGTCGAAGGACCGGGCGGGCAGGCCCGTGTGCAGCGCGTCACGCTGGGCCACCTCAATCTGACGTCTGGCGGCCTGGATGTTCGCCTGCGCGCACTGCACCGCCTCGGGGTTCACGTCCACGCCGACCAGCGCGGCGCTGGGACCCATCAGGTCCCGCTCGATCAGCAGGGTGCCGCTGCCGCTCATGGGATTGAAGATGCGGTCCACGTCGCGCTGCCCGGCGAGCTTGTGCGCAGCGTACGCAATGGTGGCGTTCAGCCCGCCGGCCATATTGCACACGCGCCACGGCCGGGCACTGACCGGCCGCGGTGTGATGCGCGCCAGAACGTCCCAGCCGGGGCCGTCGTCCTGGGGCCGCAGGCGGATCAGCAGTTCCCCCTCCTGCGGGTCGTGCGGCAGGTTCAGGCTGGTCTGCAGTTCCTCTGCGAGGCGCTGCATGACGCTGGATTCCTTCCCGGCGGCGCCCAGCCGGAACGAGCGGTGCCCGCCCACAGCAATGACCTCCTGCAGGTACGCCGTGAGTTCACCGAGCTGCTGGTGACCCAGCAGCCCGCGGGGACGCGGCACGTCCCAGGCCTGCACGCGGTACACGGCCACCACGGACCGCAGCCGGGTCAGGCGCTCGGGGTTGCCGGGGTACCAGAACCGCAGGCCGCGCACGTCACGCGCCAGGGGCACGCCGCCAAGTTCCGTGGCCGCCACGTGCTCCAGGCCACTCAGGACGTCGAGTTCGTACTCACGGGCCGGCTGGCGGGTGCGGTGATCCACTTTGGGGCGGCTGGATTTCCGTCCGGGGGACGCGTGTCGGTCGGGTCGGGCGGGTCGCGGCATAGCAGAGCAGTATAGCCCCCGCTGCACCCCGGGTGCCGGGCCGGGCTGCGGAGGCGTACAATCCGGGCCGTTCTATGACTGCGCCGCCTCCTCCCCCTCGTGACCCGCCGGGTCGCGTCAGCCGCCGCGAAACTCCGCTGTCGCGTCTGAGCCCACCGCAGCTGATCGCGCTGTCCTTTGCCGTGGCGATCATCGTGGGCGGCGCGCTGCTGAGCCTGCCGGCCCTGCACGGCGTGAACCCGGACGGCACGCGCCGCAGCGTGACGGCCCTCCAGGCGCTGTTTACGTCCACCAGCGCGCTGTGCGTCACCGGCCTGAATGTCATTGATCCCAGCCGGGACTTCAACCGGCTGGGACAGGTGGTGATCATGCTGCTCATTCAGCTGGGGGGCCTGGGCATCATCACGTTCGGGACGCTGTTCGCGCTGGTCTCGCGCCGGCGCGTGAACTTCACCGAGCGTATGCGCGTGGCGCAGCAGGTGGGCGCCCTGAACACCGGGGGGGTTCTGGGCCTGCTGCGCAGCATCTTCCTGTACACGGTCGTGATTGAGCTGGTGGGCGCGGCCCTGCTCGCCTTCCGGTTCGTGCCCCTCGAAGGCTGGGGCCGCGGCCTGTTCTACGCGCTGTTTCACTCGGTCAGTGCGTTCAACAACGCGGGCTTCGCGCTGTACAGCGACAACCTGATGGGTTTCGTGGGCGACCCCCTCGTGAGCGGGGTGGTGGCGCTGCTGATCATCCTGGGCGGCACCGGCTTCCTGGTGCAGATGAACGTGGTGGCCCACCTGCTTCATCCGCGGCGCAACCGGCTGATCGTGCACAGCAAACTGGTTCTCACCATGATGGCGGCGCTGCTGGCGCTGGGCACCCTGGCGTACCTGGCGGCCGAGTGGAACAACCCGCGGACGCTGGCGCCGCTGGGCGTGGCGGACAAACTGCTGGCCAGTTTCTTCCAGAGCGTCACGACCCGCACCGCCGGGTTCAACACCCTGGATTACGGCGGAATGAAACTCACCACGCTGTTCGTGTCGATCATTCTGATGTTCATCGGCGCGAACCCCGGCGGGACGGGCGGCGGCATCAAGACCAGCACCTTCTACGTGATGATGGCCTCGGCGTGGTCGATGGTGCGCGGCCGGCGGGACACCACCGTCTTCCGGCGCCGCATCGACACGGACACGGTCTTGCGGGCCATGACGGTGGGCCTGCTGAGCCTGGGACTGGTGAACGTGATGTTCCTGCTGCTGCTGATGTTCAACACCCGGCCGGACGTGCTGTTCGTGAACCTGTTCTTTGAGGCGGTCAGTGCTTTCGCCACGGTGGGCCTGAGCATGAACACCACGCCGCTGCTGAACCCCGACCAGCACGTGGTGCTGATTTTCCTGATGTTCCTGGGCCGGATCGGGCCGCTCACCTTCGCCGTGGCGTTCAGCCGCCCGGACGGCCGCGACCTCGTGCGCTACCCCGCCGAGAAGGACATCCTGATCGGCTGATCTTTGCCCGCCCCGGGCGCCCCCGACGGAAAGGACGGAAACCAGATGAAAAGCAAACAATGCCTCGTAATCGGCCTGGGCCGGTTCGGAACAGCGGTCGCCACCACCCTCTACGAGATGGGGCACGAGGTGATCGCCATCGACCAGCACGAGGAGAACGTCGAGCGGGTCATGAACCTCGTGACGCACGCCGCCATCGTGGACGCCAGCGACGAACGGGCCCTGCGGGCTCTGGGCGTCGGGGATTTCGATGTGGTCGTCGTGGCCATCGGCACGGACGTGCAGGCGAACATCCTCGCCACCATGAACGCCAAGAGCCTGGGCGCGCCGTACGTCGTGACGAAAGCCATTGATGAGATGGCCCGCCGGGTCCTTGAACGCATCGGGGCGGACCTCGTGATCCGACCGGAACATGACATGGGCGTGCGCCTCGCGCGGCAGATTGCCACGCCAAACATCGTGGATACCCTGGACCTGGGCGGCGACTACGCCATCGTGGAGATCGAGGCGAACGAGCGCCTGAAAGGCACCCTGCGTGACCTGAACCTCACCGGGCGCTTTGCCGTGCAGGTGATTGCCATCAGCCGCGCCGGAAAGATCGAGGTGACACCCCGCGCCGAGGATGAACTGCGCCCGCATGACAAACTCGTCGTGATTGGCACCAGCCACAATATTGATGATCTGCGCCGCTACCTGGGCGAGTAAGGAAAGGGCCATACACACGCGGCGTGGCGCCCCCGCACGCTCTGTTCAGGCGCGGTGGGCAAGCGCCACGACCAGCGCCGCCAGCAGCGGCAGCAGCGCCGCGAGGCCCCACACGGTCGTGGCACGCGCCGCACCGGGCCGCAGCAGGAACAGCAGCAGCACGGCCGTCACGGCCAGGGTCACCAGCAGGTACAGCAGCGTCATGCGCGGAGTGTAGCGCTGCCGGCAGCCTCAGACGTGGCCCCCGCAGGAACAGAACTTGGCCTGAAGGCGCTCCCTGCGGTGCGGGTCGCCTGGCCGCACCCCTCAGCGCCGCTCAGCGTTCAGCGCGTTGCTGCGCCTCGTCCAGCGCCGCTTTCGCACTGAGCCGGCCGGTCGTGGCCTTTTGCAGGGCGTCCTCAATCAGGGTGATCCACCCGGCGTACTCGGGTGTGGTGGGGCGCGGCACGGCCCGGCTCAGCTGGGCGTGCGCCGCCCGCAGCTGCGGGTTCCTGGCGTACCAGTCGTCCAGCAGGGGGGTCACGGCGCGCCGGGGCGGGGCGTAGGCGGTGGTCTGCACCCAGCCTGCCAGCCGGGCGGGCTGCATCAGGAACTGCCAGAAGGCCAGCGCGCCCGCCTGCTCCCGCGCAGGGGTGCCTTTCGGAATGGCGAGGGTGGCGCCGCCCAGCGGCACGGTGCACGCCCCTTCCTTCTCGCAGGGGAACGGCGCGACGCCCAGACTGAAGAACGGCAGTTTGCGCGCGTCGGTCCAGTTCGCGACGCTGGCAAGCACAAACACGTTCTGTCCGCGCGCGAAGTCGAAGGCCGCGCGAACCGCTTCGTTCAGGCCGCGCGGCTGGGCCTGCCCGGCGGCAGTCATGCGCGCCAGCTGCGTCAGGGCCTCCACCGCGTCCGGACTGTTCAGGCGCGGCCGGCCGGCGGCGTCCGTGAGGCTCCCGCCGCGGGACAGCACGTTCGCTTCGAAGGTCCAGGCGTCGGCGGCAGCCACCAGGGGTCTGCGGCCACCGGTGGCGAGGGCGCGGCTGTGGGCCTCGAGCTGCGTCCAGGTGTCCGGGGCGCCCAGGCCCGCTTTTTTCAGGGTGCCGGCGTTGTACATCAGGACCGGCACGCTGATGTTCCACGGGAGCCCGTAGGTGCGGCCCGCCAGTTGCCCGGTCTTCCACACAGCGGGGTATACGTCGGCACGCAGCGCGTCGGGCAGGTCGTCCACGGCGCGGGTCAGGTCGGTGAGCTGTCCGGCGGCGGCCAGCGTGGGGAACTGCGTGAACTCCAGCTGCGCCAGGGCAGGCGCCGCGCCACCTTTCAGGGCGGTCTGGAGTTTGGGCAGCAGCTCGCGGTAGTTGCCCTGCGCGACCGGCACCACCTCGTATTCACTCTGCGCGGCGTTGAAGTCCCGGGCGTAGGCCTGTACGGTGGCCTGCACGCCGGTCATGGCGTGCCAGAACTCCACGCGCACGGGAGCCGCCTGCGCAGCGGCGGACAACAGCAGGGTCAGGGGCAGGAGTGCGCGGCGCATGGGCGAAGCATAGCGGGCGAACCTGACGTGAGCCTGCCGCGCGCCTCCAGGGAGCTTCAGGGCACGGTGGGGTACAGGTTCACGCGGCTGCCGGGGCGCACGTCGGCGCGCGCCGCCACGCCGATCACCGTGGCCCCGCTGCGCCCCCCGAGACGCGACAGCAGGCCCACGAGGTCGCTGACGTCCAGGCCCTGCACGTACTCGCTGGGCACGCCCCGCGACGTGAGGTCCAGCGTGGCGTCCTGCACCAGTTCACTGAGCTGGTCCTGCAGGCGCCGCGGGTCACCGAGCGTGATGGTGGTGCGCCGGATCACCTGGTTGGCGCGGTACAGCACGGCGTTGGGCCGCGCGTCGCAGCTGAGGTCCACAGGAAAGCCCACGGCGGCGTTCTGCGCGGCGCGGCACTGCACAAAGGTGCTGACGTTCAGGCCGCGCAGTTTCGTCTCCAGGGCGCCGCGCGCTGCGGGGGTCAGGCGGGCGGCGGGCGTGCCGCGCGCGCCGCGGGTCAGGGCGCTGCGGGCGGCGTCGTTCAGGAACTGGTCGAGGTTGCGCACGCCGGGCACCACGGCGGCGTACACCAGGTCGTTCTTGGGGTAGGCGAGGTCGGTGTTGCGGGTGGCGCTGAGTTCAGCGCGGCTGCTGGAGTACTCGTCCTGCAGTTTGCCGAGCGTGGCGCGCAGGGTGTCGTTGCTGGCACGCAGGGTGTCGTTGCTCGCGCGCAGCTGCGCCTGCTGGGCCTGCAGGGTGTTCAGGTCGTCGCGCACCCGGTCGCGGTCACGGGCCACGCGGTCGCGCTCGGCGAGCAGGGCGGCGCGTTCGTTGTTCAGGCGGTTGCGTTCGGCCTGCAGCCGGTCCCGCTCGGTTTGCAGCTGGTCGCGTTCCGCCTGCAGGCGGTCCCGGTCGGCGGTGAGACGGTCGCGGGCCTGCTGCGCACTGCGCTGCTCAGTCTGCGCGGCTTTCAGGGCGGCCTGTGCGGCCTGGAGCTTCACCTGCGCCGCCTGGAGGGTCGTCTGCGCGCCGCGCAGTTTCACCTGGGCGCCCTGGAGGTCCGCGGCGGCCTGCGCGCGTGACGCGGCCAGCACCTGAATCTGCTCACGGGCCTGCGCGGCCTGCGCCTGGGCCGCCTGCGCGGCGCGCTGCTGCGCCTCAGCGCGGGCCTGCGCGGCCTCAGCGGCGGTCTGCGCGGCGAGGGCGCGGTCCTGGGCGGTGCGCGTTTCCTGCTCGGACAGGGCCACGCGCGCGCCCAGGTCCACCACCTGCGCGTCGAGCGTCTGGGCGCGTTCGCGGCTGGCTTTCAGGGCCGCTTCGGAGGTCTGAAGTTTCACCCGGGTGGCCTGGGCGCGCCGCTCCAGGCCGGCCTGGGCCTGGGTGAGGCTCTGCACGCGCTGCTCCAGGGCGCGGGCCTGCACCTGCACGCGGGTCTGCGCGGCCCGCGCGGTGCCCAGGTCAGCCTGCGCCGCTTTCAGGGCCGCCTGCGCCGTCTGCTGCTGAACGCGCAGGCGACGAGCTTCCTGCTGCGCGCGGGTGCGGTCGGCCTGCGCGACCTTGATCTCCTCGCGCAGCGCCTCAAGTTGGGGACGCAGCTGGTCGGCCTGCGCGATGGTGTTCACGGCGCTGCGGTTCAGGATCAGGAACGCGGCGAGACTCGCGGCGCTGATGCCCATGCCGGACAGCACCGCGACGAGCAGCGCCGTTGATTTGGGCCGCAGCCCGAACCAGCGCAGGTGACGGCGGCCGGCCTTGCGGGCAATGGTGTCTGCGGCGTAGGCGACCACGCCGGACAGGACCACCACGAACGGCAGGAACAGCCACAGCATCTAGCGCGCTCCAGGGGTCACAGCTCGAAGTCGTCGCCCAGGTAGTGCTGCCTGGCGTCCTCATCCTGCGCGAACTCAGCGGGTGTGCCCTCGAACTTGACCTCTCCGTCGTACATCAGGTACACACGGTCGGTCAGGGCGATGGTTTCGCGCACGTTGTGGTCCGTGATGAACACCCCCAGGCCCCGGCGGTCGCGCAGCTCGCGGATCAGGCGCTGAATCTCGCGGATGCTTTTGGGATCCACGCCCGTGAACGGTTCGTCCAGCAGCAGGTAGTCGGGATCGGTGGTCAGGGCCCGGGCGAGTTCCAGGCGCCGGCGTTCCCCGCCGGACAGCTGGTAGGCGTAGCTGCCGGCCAGGCGGGTCAGCCCGAATTCCTCCAGCAGCGCGTCGGCGCGGCGTTCCTGCTCGGCGCGCGGCAGCCCCTGGTATTCCAGGATGGCAAGGAGGTTGTCCCGCGCGGTCAGCTTGCGAAAGGCGCTGGGTTCCTGCGGCAGGTAGCCCAGGCCCAGCCGGGCCCGTTCATGCATGGGCAGCCGCGTGACATCCCGCTCCCCAATGGCGATGTGACCCCCGCCGGGGCGGATGAAGCCCACGAGCATGTAGAAGGTGGTGGTCTTCCCTGCGCCATTGGGGCCGAACAGTGCCACGATCTCTCCGGGCCGCACGCGGAGGTTCACGCCGCGCACCACCTCACGCCGGCCGTAGGTCTTGCTGAGGTTCTCAGCGTGCAGGACCGGGCGTGCGTCCGGAGCCGCGACGGGCGTGCTGGCCGTCTGGGAGGCGGGGGAAGGGGTGGGCGCGGTCACGTGGGCAGCGTATCACCTCCGCCCGGTACGGCCCGTGAGGGAAGTGTGATTCCGCGGCAGCCGGCGCGCCGCGGGCCGTGATGAACTCAGCACCAGGAGGCGCGTGCCAGAACTGGTCCGCGACGGGCAGCGCCTCGCTGCTGGCGACAGCCGGCTGAGGCTGCCCCGCTGCGGGCCGCAGGGCCTAGACTGGGATCATGCTGCTGACGATTGTCGTGCTGGATTCCGTGGGTGCCGGTGAATTACCGGACGCCGCGAGTTTCGGGGATGTGGGCGCCCACACCCTGAACCACACCCTGAAGGCCGCGCCCGCACACCTGCCGAACCTGGCGGCGCTGGGGCTGGCGCAGGTGCCCACCATCGAAACGGGGGACGCCACCGTTCCCGCAGGGCCCGCGCGGGGCGCGTTCGGGCGCATGCGGGAAGTGAGCCCCGGCAAGGACACCAGCACCGGCCACTGGGAATTCATGGGCGTGCAGTTGCAGCACCCGTTCCAGGTGTTTCACGAAGGGTTCCCGCCGGCCGTGATGGACCGCTTTGATGCGGCCACCGGTCACGGGCACCTGTGCAACCGCCCGTACAGCGGCACGGACGTGATCCGCGACTTCGGCCCGGAGCACCTGCGGACCGGCGCGCCCATCGTGTACACCAGCGCTGACAGCGTGTTCCAGATTGCCGCGCACGAGGATGTGGTGCCGCTTGACACCCTGTACGGGTGGTGCCGCGCCGCCCGGGAGATCCTGCAGGGCGAGTTCGCCGTGGCCCGCGTGATTGCCCGGCCGTTCCGGGGCGAGTTCCCGTTCGAGCGGGCCAACGAGCACCGCCGGGATTTCAGCCTCGTGCCGCCGCCCACGGTTCTGGACGCCGTGAAGGCCACCGGTCAGGCGGTGGTGGGGATCGGGAAGATTCCCGACATCTACGCCAGCCAGGGCTTCACCGAGGAAATTCACACGGACAACAACGCCGACGGGATTGCCAGGACGCTGGCGCGCATGCAGCGGGGCGCGCAGGAGGGCACCTCGGGGCTCATCTTCACCAACCTGGTGGACTTTGACAGCAAGTACGGGCACCGCCGCGACCCCCAGGGGTACAGCGCGTGCCTGGCCCAGTTCGACGCGGCGCTGCCGGACCTGATCGCGGCCGTGCCGCCTGAGGGAGCACTGATCATCATCAGTGACCACGGGAACGACCCCACCTGGACCGGCAGCGACCACACCCGCGAACATGGCCTGCTGCTGGTGCACAAAGCAGGCGCTGCGGGCGTGAACCTGGGTGAACGCGCCACCTTCGCCGACGTGGGCGCCACCGTGGCCGAGGCCCTGGGCGCCGAGTGGACAGGACCGGGTGAGAGCTTCTGGACACAGCTGACCTGACCCCGGAAACGTTCAGCCTGACGCTCTCGCTGGGCGGCCGGTACGCCGGCGAGCAGCACTGGACGCTTCACGGGGAACGCAGCGCGCTGGTGGCGCGCGTGCAGACCGATTTCGGCGGGGTGCTGCCGGGCATCCGGCGCGTGCAGCACAGCCGCCTGCACCCCCGCCACCTCACCAGCCTGGGGTACGCGGAGGGAGACGGGCGGGGCCGCCCGGCGTTCGAGGTGCAGTTCGACCGCAAGTCCGGTCTGGTCACGCTGCGTCAGGGCCGTGACGAGGCCACGCAGCCGCTGACCACCGAGTACCACGACCCGGTGAGCCTGCTGCTGTGGCTGCGGCAGCTGACGGCGCAGGAAGGCGGCGGGCCGGAGCGCACCCACGCGCACCTGACCGGCGGCCGGGTCCTGATTCAGCGCCTTCCGGACGCCGAGGTGGACGGCGCGGTCTGCAGCGGGTACTTCCTGCGTCCCGGGAACGCCTACGTGTACGTCGAGCAGACCGCGCCGCACCGCCTGATGCGCCTGATTCAGCCCACCGATTTCGGGCTGGTCGAAGCGAACGCCCAGCCCGGCACGCGCCGGGCCGCGCCTGAACGCGAACGCCGCCGTCGCCGCGCCTGACACCCCCGTGCCCGCGCCGGGGACGTCCCGCCTGTCGAGACCTCTGCGCCGCCGCGCGGGCGCCGGCCCGGCCTGAGGTGGCACCATGGGGGCCTGCCGCGCCGCTGTGCCGCGGGCCCCACCCTTCCCCCTGTTCCCCTGGAGTGACCCATGCAAGTTCTGCAAGGCCCCGAAGCCCGGTCCGCGCTGACGCGGACGTTCAACGAAATTCCCGTGCCGGACGCCGTGCTGCGCCGCATCGAGACGACCTTCGGGGAGGCCCTGAGCCCCGCGCAGGTCGTGGAACACATCCTGGCGGACGTCCGCGACCGCGGGGACGACGCCCTGCGCGACTGGACTGAACGCCTGGACGGTCACCGCCCGGACGCGCTGGCCGTCAGCAGCGCCGAACTGGCGCAGGCGCAGGTGCCGGGCGACCTGCACGCCGCGATTCGCACGGCGATCACGCGCGTGCGGGCCTTCTACGAGCAGCAGCCCGCGCACGGCTTCCTGACGCACGGCCCGGACGGCGCGCTGGGCCAGCTGGTCCGGCCCCTGTCCCGGGTGGGTGTGTACGTGCCGGGCGGGCTGGCGCCCCTGATCAGCACCCTGATTCACACGGCGGTCCCGGCGCAGGTGGCGGGCGTGCCGGACATCATCGTGACCACCCCGCCCGGCCGGGACGGCGCGGTGCACCCGGCGATCCTGGTGGCCGCGCGCGAGCTGGGCATCACGCAGGTGTTCCGCGTGGGTGGCGCGCAGGCCATCGGCGCTCTGGCGTACGGCACGGCCAGCATTTCCCCGGTGGATAAGGTCGCGGGGCCCGGGAACCTGTTCGTGGTGATCGCCAAGCGGCTGGTGTACGGTCACACCGGCATCGAGAGCCTGCCGGGGCCCACCGAGACGCTGGTGGTGGCCGATGACAGCGCCGACGCCCGCTTTGTGGCTGCGGATCTGCTGGCCCAGGCGGAACACAACGGCGCCGAGCCGGTGCTGGTGTCCACCAGCCGCGAGCTGCTGGTGCGCGTGCAGGCCGAACTGAGCGGCCAGCTGGAGGCGCTGCCGGAACCCAACCGTGCGTGGGCGCGCGACAGTGTGCAGGCCCGCATGAAGGTCATCCTGGCCGGGTCGCTGGACGAAGCGCTGGACCTCGCGAACCTGTACGCGCCGGAGCACCTGTGCCTGCTGACCCGCGATCCGTGGAGCCTGCTGGGTCTGGTTCAGCGCGCCGGCGGCGTGTTCGTTGGGGAGTCCAGTATGGAGGCGCTGGGCGATTACGTGGCCGGACCCAGTCACGTGATGCCGACCGGCGGGACAGCGCGCTTCATGAGTCCGGTGAACGTGCGGGACTTTCAGAACATCATCTCGGTGGTGGGCCTGAACGAGGGTGCGCTGCGCCGGATCGGCCCGGCCGGCGCCACGCTGGCCCGCGCCGAGGGTCTCGAGGCGCACGCGCGCGCCATCGAAAGCCGCCTGTGACGCCTGGAGCCGCAGTGGACCGCGCGGCGCGGCTGACCCCCATGGTGCTGCTGTGCCTGGGTCTCGTGTACGTCGTGTGGGGCAGCACGTACTTCGGGATCAAGGTGGCGATCGAGACGCTGCCGCCCCTGGGCATGCTGGCCCTGCGGTTCATGGTGGCCGGCGCGCTGATGTTCCTGGTCCTGTGCGCGCGTGGCGCGCGGCTGCCCACCGCGCGCGAGTGGGCCGCGAGCGCCGCGGTGGGTACCCTGCTGCTGGGCGGCGGGACCGGTCTGGTGACGCTGGCCGAGCGGGAGGCAAGCAGCAGTGTGGCCGCCATGGTCATTGCGGTCTCGCCGCTGTTCGCGGCGCTGTTCGCGCGGCTGTGGGGCGAACGCACCGGGGGGCGGGAGTGGCTGGGCATCGGGGTGGGGCTGCTGGGCATCGCGCTGCTGAACCTGGGTGAACTGCGCGCCACGCCGCTGGCGGCGCTGCTGCTGATCCTGGCGCCGCTGTGCTGGACGTTCGGCAGCCAGTGGTCCCGTCACCTGCCGCTGCCGAAAGGCCTGATGGGCAGCGCCGCAGAGATGCTCGCCGGGGGCGGGGTGCTGCTGGTGCTGAGTGTGCTGACCGGCGAGCAGTGGCGCACCCCGAGCGCCGCGAGCCTGTGGGCACTGGCGTACCTGACGGTGTTCGGCAGTCTGGTGGCATACAGCGCGTACATGTACCTCGTGGCGCACACCCGCCCCGCCCTGGCCACCAGCTACGCGTACGTGAACCCTGTGGTGGCGGTGCTGCTGGGCGTGGGCTTCGGCGGGGAGACGCTGGGGCCGCTGGGCTGGGTGGCCCTGGCGGTGATTCTGACCGGCGTGGGGCTCGTCGCGTGGCCTCGCCGGGTGCCGGACCCGGAAGTCACGTGAGCGAGGGGCGGCAGTTCGAGGGGCGCCGCCCGAGCGACCCGGTGAGTCTGGTGGTGCGCCGCCGCATCCGCCCGGGCCGTGAGACCGACTACGAGGCGCTGCTTTCGGAGGCGAACGAGCTGCTGGCCCGCCTGCCCGGCCACCGTGGGACCGGCGTGATCCGCCCCGCGCCAGGGGAACAGGAATACACGCTGCTGGCGCGTTTCGAGTCGTTGACGAGCGCCGCGGCGTGGGAACTGTCGCCCGAGCGCGCCGCCTGGCTGGAGCGCATTGCGCCGCTCGTGGATGAGCATGTGAGTTTCGAGAAGCAGCCCGGCCTGGACTTCTGGTTCACGCCGCCAGCCGCCGCGACGCTGCGCCAGCCGCCCCGCTGGAAGATGGCGCTGCTGACCCTGGCCGCGCTGTACCCGGTGAGTGTCAGTTCGTCCTGGCTGTTCGGAGAAGCGCTCAAGCCCTGGTTGGGACACTGGCCCATGCCGGTGCGGGCGGTGCCGCAGATGGTGATTGTGGTGCTGTCCATGACGTATCTGGTGATGCCTGCCGTGACCCGCTGGGCCGCGCCGTGGCTGAGGGGACCCGCCCGGTAGGTGACGACACGACGCCAGGCGGGCCGCCGGTGAACCCGACGGCCCCCTCAGCGTTCACTTCAGGCGTTTGTCCTGGGGATGCACGCCGTACACGGCGCCCCACGGTTCGTACACGCTCTTGAGCTTGTCGCGGCTCACCAGCTTCCCCTTGACCTTGATGGTGCGGGTCAGGACGCTGGTCATGCCCTGCATGGGCAGGTCCAGCAGGCGGCGGCGGCCCAGGGCGACGCGTTCGTCCGGGGTGTAGCTGGGCTGGGCGGGTGCCTTGAACGCCGTGATGACCGGCTGGCTGACGTTCACCTGCCGGCCGGTGTTGGCGCCGAACACGTCAAAGCGCAGGGTCTTGGCAGCCGTGTCCCAGGCCGCCTGGATAAACAGGTGCGCGCCGGTGTCGTTCTTCATGCGCAGGTTCTTTGCGGGGGCGTACACGGTGGCCTCATAGCCCACAGGGTCGTAGTAGTGCACGCGGTGGCTGTGCTCGTGCCGTTCGGTGACGGGCAGGCCGGCCTGGTACAGCGCGCGGAAGATGGTGGTGCTCACCTGGCAGATGCCGCCGCCATCCTCCTTGGCCAGGGTGCCGCCACTGATCACGAACCCCTTTACGAACCCGGTGCTGGCATCCACCTGCCCGATCTCCTCGTTGAAATTGAATTCGTGGCCGGGCGCAATGAAGAAGTTGTCGAGCTTGTCCGCGCCCACCAGGATGTTCGTTTCCCTGAAGGCGGGGCTGCCGCGGTAGCTGCTGGTGCCGGTGGCGACGTGCCACAGCACGCCGCGCTGGGCCAGCACGTCCACGCTGCGGCCCGGCTGCAGGCGGCCGATCTCGACCTGCGCGGTGCTCTTGCCGGCCTTGATGGCGTTCAGCAGGTTGGCTTTCGTGGCCTGACGGTCCAGGACCCAGCCGCTCTGCTGCGTGGCCACCCAGCTGCCCTTCACGTTGCGGAACACGGCCGGTGTGGGCTTCCGGGCGTTCACGCTTTTCTCCATGCGGTCCAGGAGGGGCGTGAGGGTGGTGCTCAGGCGCCCCACCTTGCGGGTGGCCTTCACCCCCTGGGCGGGGAGCGTCCAGGATTTCACGATGCTCTGCTCGCGCACCTCTCCCTTGCGGATGCTTTTCTCGCTGGTGGTCAGGATCAGTTTGAAACTGCCCTGCGCGTGGGCACTGGTGACCAGGGCGAGGGTCAGGAGGGGCAGGGCGAGGCGCTTCATGCCTCACGCTAGGGGCCCGCACCTGACCGGCTGTGAGCGCGCGTTACGGGACTCCTGAGCGGGCTTTGCGGCCCGCTTAACGCGGCTGGGGCCTCCACCCCCCCAACGCGGCGCCCTACGGAATCAGTGGTTCCAGGGAGGCCAGCCGGGCGCGCAGGGTGCCGGGGTCCGGCGCAACGAGGTTCACGTGCCCCACCTTGCGGCCGTGCCGGTGCGCTTTGTGGTACAGGTGCACGCGGGTGCCGTCCAGTGCGTCAATCGCAGCCCAGTCCGGGGTCAGGGGCGATCCGTCCGGGCCGTCGACGCCCACGACGTTCACCATCGCGGTGGGATGCAGGGGTCGCCAGTCACTCAGGGGAAGGTTCAGCACGGCGCGCACCTGCGCCTCGAACTGGCTGACCCCGCCGCCGTCCTGCGTGAGGTGACCGCTGTTGTGCACGCGGGGCGCGACCTCGTTCACGATCAGGTCCCCGCCGGGCAGCTGGAAGAATTCCAGGGTGATGAGGCCCTCCAGCGCCCACGCGTCCGCGACGGCGCGCGCCAGTTCGCGGGCGCGCGCCTCGGTGCCGTCCGGGACCTGCGCCGGGAAGACACTGCTGCGCAGGATGCCGTCGCGGTGCACGTTCTCCACCAGTGGTCCGAACGCCACCTGCCCGGCAGGGGTGCGGGCCACGGCGAGACTCACTTCCCGCTCGAAGCTCACGAGTCCCTCCAGCACGCAGGGCACGCGGCCCAGGTTCTCCCAGGCGGCGCGCAGCTCCGCGTCGCTGTTGACGCGGGCCTGTCCCTTGCCGTCGTAGCCAAGTTCACTGGTTTTCAGGATGCCCCGGCCGCCCACGCGGGCCAGCGCGCCGGGCAGGTCCGTGTCGGCCTCAATGGCCTCGAACGGCGCGGTGGTCGCCCCGGCGCCCTGCAGCGCCCGTTTCTCGTGGGCGCGGTGCTTGCTGCGTGCCAGCAGTGCCCCGCCGGGCCGCACGGGCACCCGGTCCTGCAGGGCGGCCAGGGCCTCGACGGGCACATTCTCGAATTCCAGCGTTACGGCGTCACAGGCCGCCAGTTCGTTCAGGGCGGCCGGGTCGGTGTAGGGCGCGTGCAGGTGCCGGGCGCACAGGCGCGCCGGGGCGTGCTCGTCGGGTTCCAGCACTGTCACGCGGACCCCGAGGGGCAGGGCCGCCAGGGCCAGCATCTGGGCCAGCTGTCCGCCCCCAGGATGCCCAGCGTCTGTCCGGGCGTCACTCGGCGCCCGCCTGGGGATGACCGTCGAAGAACGGATCGTCCAGCACCGCCTGCGTCTGCTTCTGCCGGAAGGCGTTCAGGTGACTGCGCACGGCCTCGTCGGTGGTTGCCAGGAGCGCCGCGGCGAACAGCGCGGCGTTGCGGGCGCCGGCCGCGCCGATGGCGAAAGTGGCGACCGGCACCCCGGCGGGCATCTGTACAATGCTCAGCAGGCTGTCCTGGCCGCTCAGGGCGCGCGACTGCACGGGCACGCCGAGTACAGGCACGCGCGTGAACGCGGCCAGCATGCCCGGCAGGTGGGCCGCGCCGCCCGCGCCGGCAATGATGCACGAGAGGTTCAGCCGTTCGGCCCGCGCGCCATAGGAGGCCAGCAGGGCCGGCGTGCGGTGGGCGGACAGGACGCGCACCTCGTATGGGACGTGCAGGTCACGCAGGACCTCAAGCGCACCCTGCATGGTCTCGAAATCACTGCGGCTGCCCATCACCACGCCCACGCGCGGAGAGGTCGGGAAGGCAAGGTCGGTCACAGGCCGCATGCTACCTGCCGCGGCGCCAGGTGCGGCGGCAGGCGTCCAGAGCAGTCAGGTGCGGCTCAGCTGTTCTCGCTGCTGTCGCGGTTGGTGCTCGCCGTGCCGTCCTCGGCGCCGCTGCCCCGTTCGATCAGGTCACCGGGGCGCAGCGCGGCGATCACGCCGCTGCCCTGCAGAGTGGACACCGCCGGAACGACCGGCGCCTCGTCCCGGCGGACCGCTTCACCCTGACGGGCGTCATTCACGAGGTTGCCGCCCTCCTGCTCGATTTCCTCCACGCTTTTGCCGAGCGGCGTGTCACCGTAACGGTTATCGGTCATGCCCGCAGTGTGCGGCGCCGCCCGGTACGCGGGGGTGAGAGGCCCGGCGGGCGTCCCTTTACCTTGCGGCAGGCCGCCCGGGACGCACTGGCGCGCCGCCCGGTATGCTGTGCCATCAGAAGAGCGGGTGGGGCGGGCACGGCTACGCCCCGCCGCGAACAAGAGGAGCCGACCATGACCCAACGCCCCAGTGACCGCGCCGCGCAGACCCTGCAGGCCCTTGGACTGACCGACGCCCCCCTGAGTGCCCTGGAACGCGACGACGCACTGTTCGTCCTGACCCCCGACACGCTGCTGTACCAGGACGGAGGCGGAACCCGCCGCGTGACCCTGCGGGACCTGACGCGCATTCACAGTGACCAGGAGGGCGTGCTGCGCGTGGAAACGCCCGCCGGCACGGCCCTGACGGCCAGTCTTCTGGGTTTCGACCCGGGGCAGGTGCAGGGCTTCTTCGGGCAGGTGCGGGACGCCACGGCCCGCGCCAAGGAGCAGCCCACGTCGCCGCTGCCGCAGGCGGGCGCCGCGAAGACCTTTGCGCCCGCTCCGCCTGCGGTGGCTCCGCGGCCGGTGGCGAGTGCCGGTCACCCGGTGACCCTCAGGCCGTCCGCGGAACCGGTGCAGCCTGACCCGGTGCAGACGCTGCCGGACCGCTCCGAACCCGTGGGCGCCGAGCCCAGCCTGGAGGCCACGCCCGGACCGGTGCGTGACGCGCCGGTGCGTGACAGGCCGGTCACCTCCGAGTCCGTCCGGGTGGTCAAGGCCGCGCCTGTCACGCCGCCTGAGGCCGTCACGCCGGAGCGCCCGGCGGCCACACCGGTGGTGATCTCCTCGTCGGCCTTCTCCCCCAGTCGCCCGGCAGAGGCCCGGTCGGCGCCGGCCGCGCCGGCTGCGGCGCCCCTGGTCACAGAGGCTCCCACCGCCCTCCCGGCACTTCGCGGCTCGGCAGGCACGGTGGCCACGCTGGCACGGCAGGCGGACGTGGTGGACGGCCTGACCGGACGACTGCGCCTGCTGGGCATAGTGCTGTTCGTGGGCGCGGTCCTGCTGGCCGGCTTCCAGTTCCTGGCGGGTGAGCGGCTCACGGCCCTGTGGACACTCCTGGCCGGCGGGGTGGGCACCATCACGCTGATGGCGCTGGCGGAGATGGCGCGCCTGCTCGTGGCCCTGGCCCGCGCGTCCGGCGAGGGCTCCGGGGTGATGGATGTCGAATGACGCGCGCGACCTGCTGATTCGCGCGGTGGAGCTGTCCTCCCTGTCCGGTCAGGAAGGGCCGGTTGCCACGTTCTTCCAGGAGTGGATGGCCGCGCGCGGCTTTGAGGCGCGCATTGACGAGGCGGGGAATGCCGTGGGTGAGCGGGGCCACGGGCCGCTGACGGTGGCGCTGCTGGGGCACATGGACACCGTGCCGGGCGAGATCCCGGTGCGGGTGGATGAGCGCGGCGTGCTGCATGGGCGCGGCAGTGTAGACGCCAAGGGGCCGCTGTGCGCGTTCATGGCGGCCGTGGCGACCCTGCCGGACGAGGCGCTGAAGGCGGCGCGGTTCGTGGTGATCGGCGCGACTGAGGAGGAGGCGCCCAGCAGCCGCGGCGCGCGGCACGTCAGGACGGTTCTCTCGCCGGACGTGGTGCTGATCGGCGAGCCCAGCGGCTGGGAAGGCATCACGCTGGGGTACAAGGGCCGGCTGGTCGTGAAGGCGCAGGCCGTGAAGGAGAATTTCCACACGGCTGGCGACGGCAGCAGCGCGGGAGATGACCTGACCGAGGCGTGGTTCCGCGTCCGGGCGTGGGCGGCGGCGGCCGGTGAACCGGGCGGGGTGTTCGGTGGGGTGCAGGCCACCATTCAGGAGTTGGGGGCCGGCACGGACGGCCTGCGTCAGCGGGCCTGGGGCACGTTCGGGCTGCGCCTGCCGGTCAGCGTGACGCCTCAGGTGGCGGAAACGGCCATCCGGGCGGTCCTTGAAGACCTGGACAGCGTCACTGTGGCGTTTGTGGGGCATGAGACAGCAGTCCGGCACGGGAAGGACAACCTCCTGACGCGGGCGCTGCGCGTGGCGATCCGCGCGCAGGGAGGCGCGCCGGTGTTCAAGGTGAAGACCGGGACTAGTGACATGAACGTGGTGGCCAGGCACTGGCCGGCGCCCACCGTGGCGTACGGGCCGGGTGACAGCGCCCTGGATCACACGCCGGAGGAACGCATCGACCTCGCGGAGTATGACCGGGCAGTGGCCGTGCTGCGTGACGCGCTGACGCGCCTGGCCCTTGGCGCGGCTCCCAAGGCCCCCTAAGGCGCACTTCACGTCCCTGTGGGAGCGGGCAGGGATTATCCGGTGGATGCCCTTGCTCCCTTTTTTCTTTTGCTGCGGGGTCCGCTGACATGGACCCCGTCATGCTGGTGCTGATTCTGTTCGTGGTGGCCCTGGTGCTGTTCGCCACCGAGTGGCTGCCGGTGGATGTCACGGCGCTCGGGCTGCTCTCGGCGCTGCTGCTGCTGGGACTCCTGACGCCCAAGGAGGCGTTCGCCGGGTTCGGCAGTGACACGGTCCTGACGCTCGCGTCCCTGTTCATCCTGACGCGCGTGCTGCTCCGGGCCGGCGTCATCGAGTGGATCGGTGCGACGCTGGCGCGCCGTTCCCGCAACGCCACGGGAACGCTGCGGGCCCTGCTGGGCACGGTGGCCAGCGTGAGTGCCTTCACGAGCAACACGGCCACCACGGCGGTGTTCCTGCCGGTCGTGGCGGGCATGGCGCGCCGCGCGGGCCTGCCGGCGAGCCGGGCGCTGATGCCGCTGGCGTTCGCAAGCATTCTGGGCGGCACCATCACGGTGATCGGCACGAGCACGAACCTCGTGGTGTCCGGCGCACTCAGCGGCAGCGGCCAGAAACCGCTGGGATTCTTTGAACTGGCCTGGGTGGGCGTTCCGGTGGCCGTGATCGGTCTGCTGTACCTGTTTTTCGTGGCGCCGCGCCTGCTGCCGGCCCGGGACGCGCAGCTGGAGGACTCGCTGCGGGCGTACCTGGCGGACCTGACGGTCGCGCCGGGCAGCGTGCTGGCCGGGCAGACCCTGCGGACCACCGGTCTGGGCCGGGATCACGGTCTCACAGTTGTGGCGGTCCGGCGCGAGGGTCAGACGACCTACGGCCCGGGTCCGGGGTTTGTGGTGCAGGAGGGCGACACCCTGACGGTCGAGGGGCCCACCGAGCGGATCCTGGTCGGCAAGGGAACGCTCGGGGTGATCAGCAAGAGTGAAGAGCGCCTGCCCCTGGACGGTACGGATCAGGTGCGGCTGGTGGAGGCGGTCGTCATGCCGGGCTCGCCGCTGCTGGGGCGCACGCTGCGCGAGGCACGTTTCCGGGAACGGTACGGGGCGTCGGTGCTCGCCCTTCACCGTCGCGCGCGGACGCTGGACCGCCTGGGAAAACTCCGCGTGCAGGTGGGGGACGTCCTGCTGGTACAGGGCGGCGCGGACCGGATCGACGCGCTGGGGGACCACCTGGTGGTGATGGGGGACCTGACCGAGCGGCAACGGGATCTGCGGCGGGCGCCGCTGGCGGTGCTGCTGTTCGGCGGGGCCGTCGTGCTGGGCGGTCTGGGCCTGGTGCCGCTGGGGGTGGCCGTGGTGGTGGCTGTCGCGCTGAGTCTGATGCTGCGCCTGATCACCCCGGAGGAAGCGTACTCGGCCGTGGAGTGGCCGGTGATTGTGCTGGTGGCGTGCATGCTGGCGTTCGGGACGGCCTTTGAGGGGTCCGGAGCGGCGAAGGCCCTGACCGGAACGCTCTCCGGGGTGCTGGGACCCCTGGGACCGTACGGCCTGCTGGGCGCCCTGTTCCTGGTGACCGTAGGGCTCACGCAGCCCATGAGCAACCAGGCGGCGGCGCTGGTCATGCTGCCTCTGGCGATCGGCACGGCGAAGACCCTGGGGTACGACCCGCGGCCGTTCATCATCGGGATTACGATCGCGGCCAGCAATTCCTTCGTCACGCCGCTGGAACCGTCGTGCATGCTGGTGTACGGTCCGGGCCGGTACACCTTCCTTGATTTTGTGCGGGTGGGAGCGGGCCTGACGCTGTTGACCTTTCTGGTGGCAATGCTGATTATCCCGCGGGTGTGGCCGTTCTGAGCACCAGCCCCAGGGGGCGGCCCCCGGCCCGCAGAGGGTGAGCCGCTGAATGCTGGGCCACGAGCGCGCCGCCCTGGGGTCCAGGGCGGCGCGCTGCGGGCAGGGCAGCGGGAGCTGCCGGGCGCGTCAGATGAACAGGGGGGCGTCGGGGTCGTCCGGGAGGGGACGGTCCTTGCGGGCGAGCAGCGCGGCGGCCGTGCCAATCCCGATGATTGCGCCTATGGCAATCACGATCAGCGCCCAGGTGAGTTGGGCGTGCGATTGGTCCGGATTGCGGTCTGAAACCATGCGCGCAGGATACCAGTCCCGCCGCGCCCGTTCGCTTACACGTGGTTCAGAGTTCTGACCGGCGGGCGTCGCTCAGTCGCTGGCGGCGGGCCGTTCGAGGCGGCGGGGCAAGCGGGTCCAGAGAAGCAGGACGGCCAGCAGGCCCAGCGCGGCCAGCGCGATCAGGCCGGCGCGCGGCCCGAGGGGCCCTTCCCGGCTGATCAGGGTACTGGCAATCAGCGCGCCGGGAGGGCCCATGCCCACCAGCACGAAGGAGTACAGACTCATCACGCGGCCGCGCAGGGCGTCTGGAATGGTGAGCTGCACGGTGCTGTTGGCACTGACGAGCAGGCTCAGCATTCCGAAGCCGCAGGCGGCCAGCACGGGGAAGGCAGGCAGCGGGCCGGGGGTCAGGGCCAGCAGCACGGCGCTGACGATCAGGATGATCGCGCCGACGCGCAGATTGCGCAGCGGGTTGGGTTTACTCGCCTGCCACAGCGCCCCCGCCATGGCGCCGACACCGAACGCAGCGGAGAGGGCGCCGAAAGTGGCTTCGCGCGCGCCGAACACCACGCGGGCGTAGTACGGGATGATCACGTTGAAGTTAATGATGGTCAGACTCATCGCGCCGACGAGGAGCATCACGTTGCGTACCGCTGGCGTGCCCCGCACGTACCGCAGGCCTTCTTTCACGTCTTCGAGCATGCTGCCGCGCGCGCCGGTGTCACGGTGAGGGAAGGGCAGCGTGGCGATGACATACAGAACCACGAAGAATGACGCGACGTTCAGGTAGAAGGGCAGGGCCAGGCGCGCGATGTTGTCGCTGCTGCCGCCGGCCAGCAGATTCACGCCGAGCGCGGCAACCACGCCGAACAGCGCCTGCCCCAGCGTGCGGCTCACGTTGAAAGACAGGCTGTTCAGGGCCACGGCGTTGGACACGTCACTGCGGGGCACGAAGTCCAGGACCATGCTCTGCCGGGCAGGCATGTCAAAGGCGTTGGCGGTGCCGCTCAGAAAGGCGATGACCATCACCAGCGGGAGGCTCACGACGCCCAGGTGGGTGGTGATGGCCAGGGCGGTGGCCGTGCACAGCAGCGCGATCTGCGTGCCCAGCAGGACGCGCCGCCTGGGGACCCGGTCAATCACGGCGCCCGCGAACAGGGAGAGCAGCAGGCTGGGCGTGAACTGCGCGACGGTCACCCAGCCGAGGGCCGCGCTGCTGCCGCCGGACAGTTCCAGCACGAGGTACTGCTGGGCCGTGGCCTGCATCCAGGACCCCACCAGGGACAGCAGTTGCGAAAACCAGTAGCGGCGGTAGTGGGCGTGGCGCAGCGCGCTGAAGGTGCGCGTCCGCCACGCCTGGGTGCGGGCGATCACCCGCCCACCATACGCGCCTGACCGGCGCGCCCCGTGTGTGCGGGTCACGGCGCGCCCGGGGTGGCCCGCTCAACCGAACGGGGGGTGTGCTTGGCAGCCGCGGGGCAGGCGTGTTACGGTGCGCGGGTCAGGTTCAAATGGTTTCTTCACCGGGGTCTCACGCCGGTGGGCCTGCCTTTTCGACTCCTCATGATCCAGATCCGATCCTTTCTTCCCCTACTGCTGACCGGCGCGCTCCTTGTGGGCGGTGCGGGCGCGCAGGGTGCCGTGACGGCCAGCGCGGGTGACCTGCGTGGGCAGGCCACGGTGACCGTGCAGGTGGGAGACACGGCCTACAGTCTGGCGCGCCGCGCCGGCCTGAGCGTGCCGGAACTCCTGACCCTGAACAGTCTGAGCAGCGCTGACCTGAAGGTGGGCCAGCTGCTGCTGCTGAAGCCAGCCCCCCCACAGACGTATGGGGTGCAGCCTGGTGACACGCTGTACGGACTGGCGCGCCGGGCAGGCGTGACCGTAGACGCCCTTCTGGCGGCCAGCAACCTGCCCCAGGACGCCGTGCTGAAGGTAGGGCAGGTGCTGACCCTGCCTCCGGGTGCGGCGCTTGCCCCACTGGCCGTGGGACCGGCGGCGCCGGCCACGACGCCCCGGACTCTGCCGGCCGGCGGGGTGAGCGGGTCACCGTTCCAGCCGGCGGCGCCGGCGCAGGTCACGCCAGTCCTGCAGCCTGGAGCGCCCATGCCGGGCGCCCAGGTGCCCGGCGCGGCCGTGACCACCGTTCTCCCGGACGCCACGTCGTGGCGTGGGGCCGCGATGGCGCTGCTGGACACGCCGTACGTGTTCGGGGGCAGCAGCCCCACCGGGACCGACTGCAGCGGATTCGTCCTGCAGGTTTTCACGCCGCTGGGGTTCTCGTTGCCCCGCACCAGTGCCGAGCAGGCCCGCGTGGGGCAGGACGTTCCACTGGCAGAGCTGTCGGCAGGCGACCTGGTGTTCTTCGACACCGGGGGAACCGGGCGGGTGTCGCACGTGGGCATCTACCTGGGGGACGATCAGTTCATCAGCGCCAATTCCTACCGGGGGCGGGTGTCGGTGGATCGCCTGAGTGCCGACCGGTACTGGGCGCCGCGGTTCGTCGGGGCGCGCCGGGTCCTGCCGGGTGTGGTGACGGCGCAGAGCCGTTAGAGACACCTGTTTCCGGCACAGATGGCCCGCGCCGCCCCTGAACACTCAGGGGCGGCGCGGGGGTGTGGTTCTGTCAGCTGTCGTCGGAGAGCAGTTCCGTGTCGAGAATGGCGCGGTACTGATCAAGGTTCTCGCCCTCACCGAGTTCACGGGCGATCTTTTCGATGGCGAGCCGTACGACCTCGCTTTTGCTGATCAGGCGTTCCGGGCTGGACAGTTCATAGGCTGTGCGGGTCAGCAGGGCGTCCTGCTCGTCGCTGATCACCACCTGCAGCCGTTTGCGTTCCTTCTTGGGCATGCCTCTCCTGAGCGGGGGAGCCACACGCCGCGCCGCAGGCGCGCTGGGGGCGGTGTGGCACGGTCCGTGCTGGCAGCGTATCACGCCTCTGGAGGCCCCTCAACATGAAGCTTCGGGCCGCCTGACTCTGATGACGCGGCTCATCCGCCTGGAACTCACGCCCTGTATGGTCGGTGTGGACGCCCTATGAGCACGATGTGTAACATGCACTCATGCCGCGCGTCGCTCGACACTTCATCCCACCCTCCGGCTGGCGCCCGGCGCCTGGCCGTCTGAAAGGAAACCCATGCACCTGACCCCACTGCACGTCCAGGGAGGCCGCGAACTGCGCGGCGAAATCGCCGTCCAGGGCAGCAAGAACGCCGCGCTGCCCATTATTGTTGCCACCCTGCTGAGCAGTGAACGGATCACCCTGCATGGCGTGCCCCGCCTGAGCGACGTGTACACCATCCTGGACCTGATGGCCCACCTGGGCACCCACCACAGCTGGGTGGGACCCAACAGTCTCGAACTGCACACCCCGCAGATCGTGAACACTGACGCGCCCTACGCGCTGGTCAGCAAGATGCGCGCCAGCTTCATTGTGCTGGGCGCCATCCTGGCACGCGCTGGAAAAGCCACCGTGTCCATGCCGGGCGGCTGCGCCTGGGGGCCGCGTCCCGTGGATCAGCACGTCAAGGCGCTGCGCGCCCTGGGCGCCGAACTCAGCGAGGACGGCGGGAATTTCGATGCGGTGCGCCGCGGCAGCCTCAGCGGGCATTTCATCTTCGAGCTGCTCACCGTGGGCGGCACGCACAACGCCATTCTGGCCGCCACGCTCGGAGACAGCGTGGTGACGCTGGAGAACGCCAGCATCGACACGGACGTTGTGGAACTGATCGAGTTCCTGAACAGGCTCGGCGCGGACATCCAGGGGGCCGGCACGAACACCCTGACCATCCGCGGCGTGCCGCACCTGCGGGGCGGCGAGTACACCGTGATTCCCGACCGCATCGAGGCGGGCACATTCATGATGCTGGCGGCCGCCACCCGCAGCTGCTTCACAGTCACGAACACCCGGCCCGACCACCTGCGCGCCGTGATCGGCAAGCTGCAGGAGATGGGCGTTGACGTGACTGAAGAGGGCAGCCGCCTGACCGTGGACGCCCGGAACCGGCAGCTGAAACCCGTGAACATCACCACGCAGAGCTACCCCGGGTTCCCCACCGACCTGCAGCCCCAGATGAGTGCCCTGCTGGCGACCGTGCCCGGCACCAGCGTGGTTCAGGACCCCGTGTATCCGGACCGGCTGACGCATGTCGCTGAACTTCACCGCATGGGCGCCAACATCACCGTCAGCGGCTACACCCAGGTGATTCAGGGAGCGGCCCTGCACGCCGCTCCGGTGAAGGCGGCCGACCTGCGCGCCGGCGCCGCCCTGTTTATCGCGGGCCTCACCTGTGAGGGCAGCACCGTGATTGACGGCGTGCAGTACCTCAACCGCGGCTACGAACGTCTTGCGCAGCGCCTTCAGGGCCTGGGCGCGAACGTCACCCAGAACGAACTGGCACCCGCCGCCGACTGAATCCCGCGCGCGTGGGCCGGTCCTTTTCCAAGGACAGGCCCTTAAGCCTGCCCGGGCGCAGCGAGGTCACATGACGCTGTGACTTTCCCGCAACAGCAGGGGCGCCCGGAACGCCGCGGGCCGCCAGTGCGTCTGTGCGTGGATGGCGTCCGGCGGGCAGGAGTGCAGGCACGCCATGCAGCCCGTGCAGGCGCTCAGGTTCAACAGGAGCTTCACGCCGCCGTCCGGTTGCAGGTCACGGGTGATGGCGTCTGTCGGGCACACGTTGGCGCAGACCGGACAGTCAATGCACGACTCGTCCACGATGGGCGCCGGCCAGAGCACCGCCGCGTCCTCAGGCGGCGCGGGCTTGAGGCTGCGGGCGCGCCACGTCCACTCCTGAGGCGTCCGGTCCTCCGGCACACTCCAGTTCACGAACGGCAGGGGGCTATCCGGAATGCCCTGCGCGAGGTGCTGTTTTCCCGCGCGGAACAGCGCCCCGAACGCACCGCGCCGGGAGACAGTCAGGGCGCGGCGCGTGTCTTCGGGCGCCGCGCGGCGGATGGTCACGTGCGCGGGCCGGCCGGTCGGGGCGCGCAGGCGCTGCGTTTCCTCCAGCACCCGCTCCAGGCGGGCGGGCACGTCGGGCGCCCCGACCGGGCAGTCCCCGCAGTCACCGTGAAGCAGGGTCAGGGGTGCGCCCCATGCGCCCGCCGCGGACAGCAGCGCGGGCGTCACGCGGCCCAGGCAGGTGAGGCTGGGCCCGCCGGCACCGCTCTGCGAGCAGGTGAGGCTGGCGTCGTCAGTCGCGCGGCTCTCCGGGCGCTGCTGGTCACGTACGCTCTGCAGCGCGGGCTCAAGGTTGTACTCCAGGGCGCCGCTGGGGCACACCTGCACGCACAGGCCGCAGCCGGTGCAGGCGGCCGGGTCAATCTGGACGCTGCCGCCCAGCGTGCCCAGCGTGATGGCCTGGTGGGGGCAGGTGGTGTGACAGGCGTCACAGCCGCCCACGGCCTGCCGTTCGAGCAGGCAGCGGGGCGCCGTAAAGCGCGGAACGTGATTCCCGGCATCGTCCAGCCGGGCCAGAACACCCTGAATCATGCCCTGAGTCTACGCGCCGCCCGCGGTGTCCCGCCGGGGCTGGACTTTCACTGTGATGGACGCCACACCTGCAACGCCCGGAAGGACCCCCACCACCTGCCCGGCCAGCACGGGAAGGCAGCCCGGACTGAGCGGGATGGCCACCCTGATGGAGAGGCGTGCGGTCCACCTGCCGCGCAGGGGGGCTGCCCCGACCGGCGCGGCCGTCGAGGACCGGCGGCCCCATCACGGGCCGGGGCAGCAGCCGCGCTTCCCAGCACGAACCACACCATGCCGGGCAGGCCGGGCAGCAGCAGGCCCAGCACGCCCAAGCCAGTGAGGAGAACCCCGGCCGCAATTCACCCGGGCCGGCGCCGGAGAGGGACAGTTACCGGCTGGGCGGAACGCGCCGCCGGACCACGCAGGGCGGCGCACCTTACCGTCACCTGGTCACGGGGTGCCCGGCGCCGGATGAACGGGGAGGGGCGCGGCGGGATGCGTCGGCGCGTCGTGAATGCGTCCGGCGTGGCCGCTGAGAAACGAGCCGTCGTACCCGCGCCGCCACGCCATGAGTTCCGCCAGGATGCTCAGCGCGACCTCCTCAGGCGCCTCGGCCCCCAGGCGCAGGCCCACCGGTGAGCGCAACCGCGCCAGTTGCGCGGCTGTGAAGGTCACGCCCTCAGCCTCCGGGGTGCTCAGCAGGTCCAGCGCGCGGCTCCGCGGCCCCAGCACACCCACGTACGGCGCGCCGGACTGCAGGGCGTGCTGAAGGCACACGCGGTCCCGGTCAAGGTGGTGATTCATGATGATCAGGTGGGCACGCGCTCCAGGCGTGAAGGCCGCGAGTTCTTCCGGGGCGAGTGGATGCAGGGTCGCGCCAGGGAAGCGGCCGGGTGTCAGATACGCGCCGCGCGGGTCGATCACGTGCACGTCGTACCCCAGGGCGTGCGCCTGCGCCGAGAGCGGCATGGCGTCATGTCCCGCGCCGTAGAGCACAAGCTGCGGCGGCGGGGTACTCACGTCGATGAACACGGGCGTGCCGTCGGGGGCGCTCAGGGTCGCGGCGCGGGGTTCGAGGTGCGTCAGGCGGGCGCCCGCCTGCGCCAGCGCAAAGTCATGCAGCGCCGGGCGCAGGGCGCCGTGGGTGCCGGCGGGCGTCACGAGCAGCCGTTCGCCGTCCACGGCGTCCAGGGGCACCACCAGCGCGGCCTTCTCTCCCTGCGCCAGGGCGTGCAGCCACGCCGCGCTCACCGGGTCGCCTGGGTCCACGCGTTCCACACGCACGTCCACGCTGCCGCCGCAGCCGATCCCCAGACCCCAGGTGGCGTCCTCGGACAGGTCGTAATGGGTGAGGCTGGGCCGGCCGGTCCGGATGACGTCCAGCGCCACCTCAACCACCTCGGCCTCCAGACAGCCGCCGGACAGCATGCACACCTGCGCGCCGTCGTCCAGAACCAGCATGCGGGTGCCCTCGCGGCGGTAGGCGCTGCCGTGTACGCCCACCACAGTCGCGATGGCTGCCCGCTGGCCGCGGGCGTGGGCGGAGTTCAGCGCCAGCAGCAGCGCCCGGGTCTCGGCAGCGTTCATGGTGCAGTCACTGTACTGTTCCTCAGGTTGGCAGAAGGTGGAGGGACACCCAGCGTTGCATCAAGTTCCCCTCACCCCGCGCGGTGGGGGCGCGGAGCACACTGACGGTATGCTGGACAATATTCTGAACACAGTGAAGCGCGGCGCGGAGCGCGTGCAGCGCCGCGGCGAGGAGGTCGCGTCCGCCACGCGGCTGCGCGTGGAGGTCTTCAGCCTGAGCCGCGAACTCGACGCGCTGTACGCCCGCCTGGGCCGCTCGTACCACGCCGGCGCGGACCTGGACGTCCTGACCGGTATCCGGGAGGAGATCCGCGGCGTGGAAGAGGAGATCCGTGCGCGCGAACGGCTGATCACGGAACTGGGCAGCGAAACGGAACCTGATCCCGCAGCGCCGGTCACGGCCGCGCCAGACACCTCCTCAACGCCCAGCGCGGACGCGGCAGGCCCGGCCGTGACCCCCTCCGCGGTGACCTTCACCGACCGGCCCGGCCCGACCGAACTGAACATCCCTGACGCCGTTCCCCGCCCTGCCCAGGAGGCCCGTATGCCTGACAACGACCCGTACCACACGCCCGCCGACCGCACGCCCGAGGAACGGCCCGCCGGGGCGCCCACCAGCCCGGACCCCACCATGCAGCACAGCGACGAGCGCATTGTGCCCGGCGACGCCCGCGCCGGCGTCGCGCTGGAAAACGAGCGTGACAAGGTCTTCCGCCACCAGAATCACCTGGATGAAGGCAAGGCCGCCAGCCGTGACCCGGATCCCCTGGACCAGTAAGCCGCGCCGCTGAGCGAACGCCCCGGCCGGGAAAGGCGGGCCGCCCGAACAGGAGCGGCCCGCCGAACGTTTCTGGCGGGAGCGGCGTTTTTCAGGGGTTCAGGTTTCGCGGATGAACTGAGGCGTGCGCTTCTCCTTGAACGCCGTCACGCCCTCCTCGTGCTCCCAGTGATCACCGGCCAGCTGCTGCAGCGCAGCCTCCTGATCCAGCGCTTCATCCAGGGTGCTGGTCATGCCGGCCACCAGCGCCTGCTTCGTAAGGTTCAGGGCGTGCGCGGGGCGGGCTGCGAGCCGCTCGGCGTAGGCCTGCACTGCCTCCTGGAAGGTGTCATCCGGGAACACCTGCTCACACAGCCCCAGGCGCAGGGCGTCGTCGGCACGGACGCGTTCGGCCAGAGCCATCAGCTCGAACGCCCGGTGGTACCCCACGAGGCGCGGCAGGAACCACGTGCTGCCCGAATCGGGCACCAGGGCAATGTTGGAGAACACCTCGATCAGGCTGGCCGACTGCGCCCACACGCGCAGGTCTCCGGCCAGGGCGAGGCTGGCCCCGGCGCCGGCGGCCACGCCGTTCACGGCACTGATCACCGGTTTGCTCAGCGTGCGGATCGTGCGGATCAGGGGGTTGTACGTGTGGTTCAGGTGCTCGGTGAAAGTCATGTCACGTCCCGACACGTCCCCCAGGTCCTGCCCGGCGCAGAAGCCGCGCCCCGCGCCGGTAATCACGACCACCCGGGCCTGCGCGTCGGTGTCGGCGCGCCGCAGGGCGTCCGTCAGGGCCAGCAGCAGGGCGTCGTTCGCGGCGTTGAGTTTGTCGGGGCGGTTCAGGGTAAGGGTGCGCACCCCGGCGCGCGTGGCTTCCAGAATCACAGGTCCGGTCATGCCTCCCAGCCTAACGTCCGTTCGGGGGCGGAGGGGCTCGGGACGGCTGCTACACTCCGGGACGTGAACGACGCCCTCCCCTCTCCCGCCCTGCCGGTCGTGCTGGCCCTGGACGTCAGCAAAAGGCGCATCGGGTTCGCGGTCAGCGCGGGCCGGCTGGCGTTCGGCCGGGGCAGCGTGGACCGCAAGCGACTGCCGCTGGACCTGAAGGCCGTGCGCCTGAAAGTGGAGGCGACCGGCGCGCAGGAACTGCTGCTCGGCCTGCCGCTGCGCACCGACGGTGGCCCGAGCCCCAGCGCAGACCGCGTGCGGGCGTTCGGGAAGATCCTGAGCGAGAAAGGGTACGTGGTGCGCTACCAGGACGAACGGTTCACCACCCGCCGCGCCCGTGAACTGGGCGCCGAGGACGAGGACGAAGCCGCCGCCGTGCAGATTCTGGAGCTTTACCTGCTCGGCCAGCAGGGCCGCACCTCCTGACCTGCTGTCTGGCGGACCTCCTGTCTGGCTGACGCCCTGTCCGGCCGGCCTGCGGACAACGTGTGTCCTGAAGGTGACGCGCCGCGCGGCATGCGCCGCGTCAAGCCCTGACCGTCGCCTTTGCAGGCCTATCCGGTCAGCCCGTCCTGCGCCGCGGCAGGGCGGCATACCGTTGATCCGAGTCCAAAGTTCTTTATACTCCCCGCATTCACAGTGAGCTGGTGCGGGTGAACCGGTTGGCCGCAACCGCAACGCGACCCGCGCCACGGAGGTGTTCATGCAGGGCAACATGATGGACGTTCAACTGACCGTGCCGACCATTCTGGAACGCATCCGCACGCAGTACCGCCCGCGCGAGGTGGTGAGCCTCCTCGTTGCCGGACGCGACGAGGCCGGCAATCCCGTTGCGCACAAGCACCGCACCACCTACGGGCAGGTGGCCGACCGCGCCCAGCGCCTCGCTGGCGGGCTGCTGAACCTGGGCCTCCAGAAGGGTGACCGGGTCGCCACCCTGGCCGTGAACTCCTTCCGGCACCTGGAAGCGTACCTGGGCGTGCCCAGCGCCGGACTGGTGCTGCACACCGTGAACATCCGCCTGCACCCCGAGCAGATCAGCTGGATCCTGCAGCACGCCGAGGACCGCGTGCTGCTGATCGAGAACGTGTTCGCCGCGATGATTCCCGCGATCAAGGCCGCGTGCCCCACGCTGGAGCACATCCTGGTGCTGGGCCCCACCCCGCACCCCATCGCGCTGCCCGGCGTGCATGACTACGACACCTTCGTGCAGGACAGCGCTCCCCTGACCCGCTACCCGGAACTGAACGAGCAGGACGCGGCCGCCATGTGCTACACGAGCGGCACGACCGGCAACCCCAAGGGCGTGGTGTACACCCACCGCTCCACGGTGCTGCACTCCCTGGCCAGCGCCCCCAAGGACGCCCTGAACGTGGGTGAGGCCGACACGGTGCTGCCGATCGTGCCGATGTTCCACGTGAACGCCTGGGGTCTGCCGTACACCTGCGCCATGTACGGCGCCAAGCAGGTGTACGCCGGGGTGTTCGCCGACGGCCGCAGTGTGGCCCGCCTGCTGCAGGAGGAGCAGGTCACGATCACGGCGGGCGTGCCGACCATCTGGCTGGGTCTGCTGGCCGAACTGGACCGGGCGCGGCAGAGCGGCGAGCCGTACGAACTGAGCGGCCTGGACCGCCTGATCGTGGGCGGCAGCGCCGCGCCCGAAGCGATGATCCGCGCGTTCCAGGACCGGCACGCCCTGACGCTGCTGCAGGCCTGGGGCATGACCGAAACGCACCCGCTGGGCACTGCCAGCGGCGTGCCGCACGGCGTGGACCCCACCAGTGACGAGGGGTACGCGCTGCGCGCCAAGCAGGGCCGCACTGTTCCCCTGATTGAACTCGACGTCCTGAACGACGAGGGGCAGCGCCTGCCGCACGACGGCAAGACCATGGGCCGCCTGATCATCCGCGGGCCCTGGGTGGCGAACAGTTACTTCAAGGGGGAAGGCCAGAGCAACTTCTTCGAGCTGGACGGCCAGCTGTGGTTCGACACGGGAGACATCGCCACGCTGGACGACCGCGGGTACATGCACATTCAGGACCGCGCCAAGGACCTGATCAAGTCCGGCGGCGAGTGGATCAGTTCCGTGGACCTGGAAAACGCCATCATGGCGCACCCGGCCGTGAACCTGTGCGCCGTGATCGCCATGGACGACACCAAATGGGACGAGCGGCCCCTGGCGGTCGTGACGCTCAATCCCGGGCAGAGTGTCTCGCATGAAGCGCTGATGGAGTTCATCGGGCCGAGGTTCGCGAAGTGGTGGCTGCCCGACGCGACGGTCGTGGCCGAGGCCCTGCCGATTGGCGCAACTGGAAAGATCCTGAAGCGTGAACTGCGCGATCAGTACCGCAGCTACGGCAGCGCGCAGGGCCTCGTGACGCCCGCCGCGCCTGACCGCAGCGAGTAGGCACAGCCCGGAAGCCCCCTGGTGTCCTCCGCTCTGTAAGGCGGGCCACACCAGGGGGCGTTCATCTGCCGGTGACCGCTCCGGAGGCGCCCGTCGCCGTACACTTGCGCCCATGGCGGTTTCGGTGAGTGGGCAGGTGGTGACGTTCACGCCCCCGGCAGGCGCGGCAGGCCTGATCGGTGACATGACAGACTGGCGCAAGCGCGACCCGATTCCAGTGTCGGGCGGACAACCGGTGCAGTTGCACCTGCCCCGCGGCGCGTGGGTGGAATACGCGTGGGTGGACGCGGCGGGCGAGGCGTTCGCCGACCCGGACAACCCGCAGAAGTCCCTGAACCCATGGTGGCCTTACCCACGCGCGGCGGTGGTTGGCGCGTACGCCCGGCACCCCCTGTGGCTCGCCCCCGAAGCGGCGCGGCGCGGCGCGGCGCACCGCCTGACCTGGGAAGGACAGGTGTTTCCCGGCACGCGCCGGGTGATTGTGTACACCCCGCACGGGTACGCTGGCACGGCGCTGCCGGTGTACTACGTGCAGGACGGCGTGGCGTTCTACCGCACCGGGAAACTGGGGGACGTCATGGACCGCGCCCTGGACGCGGTCCTGGCGCCAGGCGCGGCGCTGGTGTTCGTGGAGCCCGGAGACCGCAACGAGGAGTACTACCTGAACCCGCGGTACCTGGAGTTCCTGACGCGCGAGGTGATGCCGCGGGTGGAGGGGGAACTGGTCACGGCGTCGGTGCGGGGCCTGTGGGGCGCGAGCCTGGGCGGGCTGAGCAGTCTGTTCCTGGGGGCGCGGCATCCGGAACTGTTCTCGCGCGTGGCGAGCCACAGTGGGGCGTTCATCGCGCGGCCCGGCGCAGCCGACGCGAGCGGCGTGATCAACACCACGACTGCCGGAGAGTGGCTGCTGGAGGAACTGCGCGCCGCGCCCCCCGCGCACCTCACGGTCAGCCTGGACACAGGCACGCTGGAGTGGCTGACCGGCCCGAACCGGCGCATGGCGGGTCTGTTCGCTGACCTGGGGCTCCGTCACCAGTACCGGGAGTACCCCAGCGGGCACAACTGGGTCACGTGGCGTGAGGCGCTGCCCGAAGCCTTCCTGTACCTGCAGGGCGCGCCGTGATTCCGGTCCGCGCCCGCTGAACTCACCAACGGACGGGCGCGGCGCGGCATAGTCCGGGCACACTCATGCAGCGCACCTCTCTTCTACTTGTTCTGGCCGCCGTGGGCGCGGCTGGCCTGGGGCGCGCGGAGGCCCTGACCATGACCTATCCCCATTCCTCAACGGTGATTCACGAGCGCGCTGCGGACTGGGCGGGCGGCGAGGGCCGCGGCATCACGGCTGGCCCGGCCGGGCTGACCCTGGCACCCGGCGTAGGCAGCGGCACGTTCACGTCCGCGCCCGTGCGCGTGGCGGCGTTCGATGAACTGGTCCCGTCCTGGAATGCCGTGACGCCCGCCCGGGGCAGCGTGAGCGTGGAGGTGCGGGTGCAGGCGGGCGGCACCTGGACCCGCTGGTACAGCTTCGGCTCGTGGAGTGCCGCCGGGGACCGCGCGTCCCTGGACGGGCAGAGAGACGCGGCCGGGCAGGTCCTGACCGATACGCTGCGCCTGAACGCCAAAGCCAGCACGTACCAGTACCGCGTGACCCTGCGGGGGGCAGGGACGGCCCTGAAGCTCGTTGCGCTCAACACGTCCGACCGGGCGCGGCGCAGCGAGGGGCTGGGCGCGCCTGGGAACCGCGCAGCGTGGGGGCGGGAAGTGAAGGTGCCGACGCGCTCGCAGATGCTGTACCCGAATGGCGGGGAGGTGTGGTGCAGCCCCACGAGCGTGTCGATGATCCTCGCGCACTACGGCGTGAACGTGAGCGTCCCGGACGCCGCGCAGGGCACCTTTGACCGGGTGTACGACGGTACGGGCAACTGGCCGTTCAACGCAGCGTACGCGGGCACGTGGGGCCTGCGCGCCGTGATTCTGCGCCTGCCCAGCCTGGCGGAGGCAGAGAAGTTCACGGCGGCCGGCACGCCCCTGGCCGTCAGTCTGGGCTGGAAGGCCGGCGAACTGCCCGGCGCCGCGATTGCCAGCAGCACCGGGCACCTGATGGTCCTGACTGGCTTTGACGCGAAAGGCAACCCTGTGCTGAACGACCCGGCCGCGCCGACCGATGCAGGCGTGCGGCGCACCTATCCCCGCGCCGTGTTTGAGCGGCTGTGGCTCGCGCATTCCGGCGGGCTGACCTACCTGATCACCCCGCAGGTAGACTGACCGGCGGCCCTCATTGATTAATCACCTGCGGTTTTTATAGACAGGGCGGGCAGATTCGCCCGGCCAGCATATTTACGTCACCCCCTTTTGGGGGTGGGGCAAGTGTGGGCTTCTTAACAAGATGAGCAGGTTATCGTGATTTTATGAACAGACGGCAGGGAGCAGAGCAGGCCCGGCAGGAGGGGATGGCACTGGTCGTCACCCTGCTGTTCACGGGCATTGTGCTGATGATTGTGGCCAGCACCAGCGCTACACTCGTCACCGGGTCCCGCAGCGGCGGCGTGGACGAACGCCGCAGCTATCAGGCGCTGCTGGCTGCGGAAAGCGGCCTGAACACGCTGACGGTCCGCCTCAACCAGCGCCTGACGACCATGCCGTACACCGGCAACACCCAGGCGGACCTTCAGGCGTGGCTGAGTGGCGTGAACTCCAGCTCGGAAGCCACGGCCATTCCAGCGTCCCTGACCTTCACGTCACTGAGTGCCAACCACTTCACTGTCGAGGCGCGCGGCGGGATGAACGGGGCGACGAAAGTGGCGCTTCAGGACTTCCAGCTGACCCCGGCCTTCCTGCCGCCGGGCCTGCGGGCGCGCGCAGCCCTGACCTCCCTCCCGGCCATTAACGCCAATGGGAGCGCCGAGATCACCGGACGGTCCGGGAGCGGCGTGATCACCACGTTGAGCGCCGCTGCGAGCATCCCTGTAGGCGCCACGACGGCCTCCGTCACGGCCGCAGACACCACGGGCCTGCTGCTCAAGGATTACGTCGTGCTGGGTGGACAGACGTTCCGGATTGACGGGATCAGCGGGTCACAGCTGCAACTGAGCAGCGTGCCGGGCCCCGTGGGCAAGGCGCTGTCGCTCGCCGCAGGCAGCACTGTCACGGTGCTGCTGAATGCCGCCGCCCAGACCGCCGCCAGTGTCACCGACCCGATGACGCAGCGCGTCTCGAACGCCGCTGACTTCACAGTTGGCGAGAAGGTCACGGTGGGCGGCTATGCGGCGACCGTCCAGGCCGTCACGGCCAGCGCCGGCAGCACCACCCCCAACGAGCTGAGGCTCGACTGGCTGGCCGGGCAGCCGCCGGCCATCACGGAAGGCACCCCGGTCCTGCGGGATCTGACGGCCATGCGCAGTGGCGGCGCCATCGCGGTGAAATCCACCACCAACGCTCTGGATAACTTTCAGATGGACGGCCAGAACGACTGCACCCAGTCAGCCGGCAAGGCCGTGACGTGTGAAGGGGCCGCTGACCCTCTGCTGGGCAGCAACAGCAGCGATCCGTTCTTCACGCAGCAGATCCTGGGACTGAGCGACGCGGAACTGGACGCCCTCGTGCCTCTGACCTTCCCGGACGCTTCCGGGAACTTCCCCCCGATGGTGAATGCGGTGCGCCGCATCCGCGCGCAGGATTTTGACGCCGCGGTGAAAAACACCACCTCCAGCGGAGTGCTGATTGTGGACGGCGACATCAATTCAAACGTCAATGGCAAGACCACCTTTAACGGCCTGATCTACTTCCGGGGCAACCAGGGCGGGAAATTCAACGGCAACCTCACCGTGAACGGCGCTGTCGCTGTGCGTGGCGGTCCCATTGAAGGCATCACCACCGACGATACGATCACCGACATCACCGGGAACCTCACGGTGAACTTCGACGCGGTCAAGCTCCGGCAGATCATGATGAACGCCCGCGGCAACCAGCGGCTCGCTGAAATTCAGGGCTCCTGGAGGCAGCGGTGAGACCAGCCAGCACGGGCAGCGGGGGCTTCACGCTGCTGGAAGTCCTGATTGTCATTGCCATCATCGGGATTCTCGCGGCGCTTGGGGTGGGGAATTACGCCCGCTGGCGCGCCAGCAGCGCCGTGACGGAAGGAACGCAGGTGTTCACCCAGGCTGTCAGCAGCGTGCGTACGAACGCCAAGCGCCTGAACGCATGTCAGGAACTGAGTCTCACGGTCCGGACTGCCAGCCCGTCCCTGACCGTGAAGGCCTACCCCGGCGGCGCCTGCAGCGGCACACCGACCACGCGGACCGTGCCTCTGCCGTCTGGCGTGCAGATCAGTCTGCTGCTGAGCAGTCCCAACAGCATGCAGTTCAAGGGCCCCTACGGCACCACCGATTCCGACCCCATGAACTTCGAGGTGTTGTGGGCAGCGAACCCGGACATCAAGCGGGACGTCCGGCTGACGGGCGTTTTCGGAAAGGTGATTGTGAAATGAAAGACGCAGGATTAACGCTGATTGAGGTCCTGGTTGCGCTGGCGATCTTTACGGCGCTGTCCGTGGCAGTGTTAGGGCTGCTGCCGACACTGTTTAAAGTCAACCGCCAGAACCAGAACGATCAGGCGGTCACGGTGGCCGCCAAGGCATTCATGGAGTCGGTCCGCACCGCTTACAGCGTGCAGAGCACCTTTGATGCCGGATCGCTTCCTGCCGCGCCCGGCGCCGGACTCCTGAACGGCCTGACCTGCACGGCCACCCAGTCCAATCCCGTACCGACCTGGGTGTCCCCGAGCAGCGGCCCTCTCCTGCGCAGGGTGACCCTCAGTTGCGCCGGGAACGGTCAGCCCACGTACACCTTCTCGCTTGATTTCGGGCGGCCTGCGTCGTGAAGGGCACGGCGCTGCGGCGCACGGGGGGCCTCACGCTGATCGAACTGCTGCTCGCCATGGCAATCATGGGCGTGGTGCTGGTGCTGATCACGAACTGGCAGACCAGCACCCTGGACCTCACGACCCGGACGAACGCAACCGGGCGCGGCCTGAGCGAACTCACCGACCTGACCGGGTACGTGGGGGACCGCGTCAGGTCTGCGCAGCGGGTCCGCGTGGCCACCTCAGGCCTGAGCGTGAACACGGGAAGCGGGAACGCCTGCTCGGCGCTGAGACCCTGCCTGGCTGCGGTGCTGCCCGAGGTGGACCCGGCCGGGAAGGTCACGCAGTACGTGCTGTACGTGTACCGCATGGAGCCCCGCTCGGTGGTCACGCTGGACAAGACTCCAGATGCCTGGGCCGAGGACAACGTGCAGGTCCTGCGGGAGTACCGAAGCGGCGCGGGCAGCACGCCGGCCAACTGCGTCCCGTCAGCGGGAGAGACCTTCGCCACAGCAAGCAGCGCCGCCTGCCAGGACATGCGGAATCTGGCGGGCCTGGCTGAAGTGAAGAGCTTCACGCCTTATCTGGTCTCCGATTACCTGACGCCGTCCGACCAGTTGCCAGGAGGGGCGGCGCCGTTCACGTGGAACGCAGCGACCCGGTCCGTGACGTTGCGGGTGCAGTTCCGGCAGCAGGCCCGCGGGCGCGTCACGACCCTGCCGTCGGCGCAGCCGTACGCGCTCGATGTCCGGGCGCGGAACGTGCCCTGACGCGGGCCGTATTCTCGGGGTATGGATTTCCCCACAACCTGCCCGGCCTGCGCGCATGTGAACCGGGCGGAGTTCGCTGACAGCAGCGTGCATGACCTGCGCTGCGCCCGGTGCGGGGCGCGGTACTGCGTGCTGGTGCGAAAGCAGAAATTCGAGGTTCTGTTCGATCTGGGCACCCGGGCCCTGATGGACGGCTACGCGCGGGAGGCGGTCGCCAGCTTCGCCGCGGCGCTGGAGCGGTTCTTTGAATTCTACGTGCGGGCCTTCGCGCTGGAACAGGCGGCCGGCACGGAGCGGCCCTTCGCGCAGGCCCTTGCGGCGCTGGACGGCACGTGGCGGCACGTGGCGAGCCAGTCGGAACGGCAGGTGGGCATGTTCGCCCTGGCGTACCTGCTGCGTGAGGGGCGGGAACCGGACTTCCTGACGCCCAGGGGCCTGGGCACGGAGTTCCGCAACCGGGTGATTCACCGCGGCGCGCTGCCCACCCGTGCGGAGGTCGATGAATACGCCGCGCGGGTGTTCACGTTGATTGACCGGCTGCTCACGGAGCTGGGAGCGGGGGCCGCACACGCCGAGCTGATGCAGGAGCAGGCGTTCTCGGCGCACATTGCAACGCTCCCCGACGGGGTGACCGTGGTGGTCGAGGAGCACCCGGGCATGTTCCGCGCGCGGCGGTTCGGAACGCTCTCCCCTCTTGCGAAGCCTTCGAAGGCAACCCTGCCGGACGGGGCAGGTGTGAATGACGCGCGGGCGTTTCAGCAGGCGCTGTTTCAGCAGGCGCTGGAGGAACGGGGCGCGCTGTTGCGGACCTTCAAGAGTTCAGGCTCGTAGGAAGCCCTGTTGGCGCGGCGGTGAGCGTGCGTGTGGCGACCGGGTCCCGGGCGTGAAGACTGTTCAGGTAATGCAGGCGGCCTGAACGTGAGCCGTACAGGTAACCCCGCCAGCGCAGCCCTGGGCGCACCGCACGAGGACACGCCTGTGCCGGGCTCAGGGGGTGGCCGTCCCCGGTCGTGGCAGGAGGTGCCGGGTCGAGGCGAAGCGCGGTCTCGTGCGCCGACGGAACTCCGGGCTGTTCACGCCTGAACCGAGGCATCCGCCGGGCATGGCCACTGCGGCACGGCTCTTTCCGGCCTGTGGCCCGGACCTTCAGCGGCGCTCTGGCCGCGTGCCGCGTGCGGGGGTGGCGCGGGCAGAGGCGGTTCCCTACACTGCGTCATGGTTGGAACCAGCACAGGGCAGGGCCAGGTGGACCGGCGGCGGCTGGTGCGCGTGGCGCGCGGTGAGGAACGCGGGGATCTGGTGGTCCGCGGCGCACGTGTGGTTCAGCCGGCCACCCGGGAGATCTTTGAAGCGGACGTGCTGGTGGCCGATGGGCGCGTCGCGGCGCTGGGCAGCGGATTTCAGGCGACGCGGGTGGTGGAGGCGCGTGGAGCGTTCCTGGCGCCAGGTTTCATCGACGGCCACGTGCACATCGAGTCGAGTCTGCTGACGCCGGCGGGTTTCGCGCAGGCCGTGTTGAGGCGCGGCACGACGGGCGTGGTGGCCGAGCCGCATGAACTGGTGAATGTGCTGGGGCCGGGCGGGCTGGAGTGGATGCTCGCGGCGGGGCGCACTTCGGGGTTGCGGGTGTGGGCGTCAGCGCCGTCGTGCGTGCCTGCCAGTGCGTTCGAGACGGGCGGGGCGTGCGTGGGGGCGGCAGAAACCGCCCGGATGCTGCGCGTGCCGGGCGTGCTGGGACTGGCGGAAATGATGAACTATCCGGGCGTGCTGGGCGGCGACGAGGCCGTGTGGGCGGTGCTGGAAGCCGGACGCGCGTCGGGCCTGCGCCTGGACGGTCATGCGTCGGGCGTCACGGGCCGGGACCTGCAGGGGTACGCGGCGGCGGGCCTGCAGTCCGATCATGAGGCGACCACCCCGGAGGAGGCGCGCGAGCGGCTGCGGGCCGGGCTGTGGCTCATGGTGCGCGAGGGGTCCGCGGCGCGGAATCTGGAGGCCCTGCTGCCGGTGCTGCGTGACCGGCCGCGCCGGGCGATGCTGGTCAGCGATGACGTGAGCGTGGATGAACTGCTGGAGCTGGGCCACCTGGACCGCCTGATGCGGGCGTGCGTCACCGGTGGGCTGCACCCGGCCGACGCGGTGGCCCTGGTGACCTGCAATCCGGCCGAGTACTGGGGGTTGCATGAGTTCGGGCTGGTCGCGCCCGGGTACCACGCAGACTTTGTGCTGCTACGCGACCTGCAGGGCTTTGAGGTGCTGGAGACCTTCGTGGGCGGGCGGGAGGCCCGTGCCGGCACGGTCACGCCGCCCCTGGCGGAGGGTGGCGTGGCCCTGGGGGCCGGGTGGAGCGCAGCGACCTTTGACGTGCCGCCCGCGTGGCCGGTCATGCAGGTGCGGCCGGACCAGATCACGACCGGCGTGGGTGCGCCGGGCAGCGGGGACGCGCGGCTGGTGGTGGCCGACCGGTACGGGCGGGGGGAGTGGTCAGCGTGCTGGACGTCCGGGACGGGCCTGGCGCGCGGCACGCTGGGGATCAGCGTGCTGCACGACGCGCACCACGCGGCCTTCCTGGGCGGCAGGGATGAGGACATCCGCGCCGCGGGGCGGGCGCTGGAACACCTGGGGGGCGGCGTGGTGGTGGTCGCTGACGGGGAAGTGCGGGCGCAGCTGCCCCTGCCGTTCGCGGGGCTGATGACGGCCCAGCCGCCGGCGCAGGCCGCCGCGGCGCTGACGCAGGTGACCGCGGCGTGCCAGGCGCTGGGCTGCACGCTGCCTTACCCGGTGACCACGCTGAGTTTCCTGGGGCTGACGGTCATTCCCGCGTTGAAACTCACCCCTCAGGGGCTGCTGGACGTCGCGGCGTGGCGGCGGCTGGACCGGGCGGTCACGCCTGCCTGAGGGGGCCGGGCGTGGCATGCTGGAGCCATGACACAGACAGTGACGGTGCAGGTGGAGGGCTTCGGGAGCGTGCAGGCGCAGCCGGGCGAGCGGCTGGTGCTGGCGCTGGAGCGGGGCGGCGTGGACGTCCTGCACCGCTGCGGGGGGGTGGCACGCTGCACGACCTGCCGCGTGAGTTTTCAGGAGGGGGAGCCGGGCGCCATGACGGCCGCGGAGTACGAGAAGCTCAGTGAGAAGGGACTGCTCGGGCAGGCGCGGCTGTCCTGCCAGATCGAGTGCGGGCCGGGCATGCGGGTCACGCCGCTGCAGACGGCGCGCAGTACGGGCCTGGAGGCGGGCAAGGCGCCCGCGGAGCAGATTGAGCCGGACCCGGTGTGGACCACCCGGCCGGGCGCGTCCACGGAAGGCTGAGCGGCCTGGGGGCTGCGCCCTCCCGGACGGGGCGGCCGTTCGCCCTGGGCCGTGCCTGAAGGCCCTGCCCGGCGGGGTTCAGGCGTGGGGCGCGCCGGTGGAGGCGCCCCGGGTGCCGCCATCCTGTCCGTCCAGGGCGGCGCGGGTCTCGCCGCTGTTGCCCAGCGCCTTACCGGACAGGGCGTTTTCCGGGGCGAGCGGGTCGGTGGTGGCGGGCGTCCAGCGGTCGCTGCCGCAGGTGCAGTGGTCCGTGGGCTCGGCCTGTGGTTGCACGCGGCCGCAGTTCAGGCAGGCGACCGGCGCGCGGTAGTCGTCGGTGTCGAGCAGCAGGCGTGGGGGTTCCAGGTCCCAGGGCGGCACGACCGGGAGGCCTGCGGGGCTGTCCGGGCCCAGCGTGAAGACGGTCAGGGTGCCGTCCTGCTCAAAGTAGGCGCGCTGCACCTCGCCCAGTTGCCGGACGCCCTGGGCGCGCAGCCGTTCGAAGAGGTCCTCGCGGCTGAGGTTCGCGCCGGACAGGCCCGCGTGGCTGATCACGCCGTCGCGCACGAGTTCAACCGGCAGGCCCTCAATGAAGGTCTCTACCTGTTCGTTGCGGATCACGAGGAAGCTCAGCAGGCGTTGCAGGCCCACCACGACCGTCAGGACCAGCATGGCGTGCAGCAGCGGCACTTCCGGGTAGAACATCGGGTCACCGGCGGCTGACCCCAGACCGATCACAATGGCGAGTTCCAGCGGGCTGAGCTGGGCCAGCCCCCGTTTTCCCGTCACGCGCAGCAGCAGCAGCAGCCACAGGAAGATCACGGCGGTGCGGAAGACGATCTCCAGCAGGAACAGCGGGGGGGTATCGCCGAGGAACATGCGCGCCCAGTCGAACGGCACGAGGTCACTGCTCATGTGCGTCTCCGGCCGTCAGGCCCAGCCCCGCCAGGATCCGGTCCCGCTGCCAGCCGGTCAGGGCGGACAGTTCGGTCAGCGTCCCCTCGAAGGCCGCGCCGGGCGGCAGCTGTCTCAGCTGCTTCCAGAGGGCGTTGCGGCGCTTCAGGGCGTCCACCTGCGCGGAGGGGGCCATGCGGGCAGTGTAGTTCAGTTCGCTTGCCCCGCGCCTGAAGGTTTTCCAGTGAAAACCGCCCCGCAGGCGCGGGGCGGCGGGCGGGTGGCCGGATCAGTTCAGCTGGGCCGCCTGCCACTGGTGCACGCTGCTGGCCGCAGCGGCGCTGTCGAGCAGCGTGAGCAGCTGGCCGTCGCGGTGCGGGGTGAGCAGCAGGGTCTGCTGGCTGTACGTCAGGACGATGCCGTGCAGGTCCCCGCGGTGCAGGTGGTGGCTGGCGGTCGCGGCGGCCGTCACGAGGAACCGGGCGTACATCCCGAACGCTTCGGGCAGGTCCGGGCCGAACTGATCGGCGAGGTCGCCGTCGGCGGTGTACAGCACGGCGCCCTGCACGCCCGGCAGGCCGCGCAGGCCAGCCAGGGCGCCGCTCTGCGGGGCGGGCTGTGCGGGCGCGGTGGCAGCGCTGGCCGGGGTGCTGGCCGGGGTGCTGGGACTGGGCGCAGGCGCTTCCCCGGTGCGGGCCGCGCGGACGGCGAGCGCCGCCAGGACCTGCGGTTCAATGGCGGGCAGCAGTTCGGCGGGCGTGAAGGGTTTGCGCAGCACGCCGCGTGCGCCGGCCGCCTGGGCGTCGCGCTGGGTCACTTCGTCCACGATGCCGCTCATGAGCATCACGGGCAGGTCCGACTGCCGCTCACCGAGGATGCGGGCGAGTTCCAGGCCGCTCATGCCGGGCATCAGAATGTCGGCCAGCACCAGGTCAGGCAGGGGCTCCAGGTTCTCCAGGGCGCTCTCGGCGCTGTCGGCCATGCGGATCGCGTAGCCCTGCGGCGCGAGGATGCGTTCGAGGGCCTTGCGGACGCTGACGGAGTCATCCACGACCAGGACGGTCACGGGGGGGTTGATGTCGGACGGATTCATGAGGCCTCCAGGGCAGAAACGGGTGGGTCGGTGGCGTCCGCGTGATCGACGTGCACGGCCGCTTCCATCAGCAGACGGGCGGTGGGCACGGTAATCTGACGCGGCAGGCCGTTGAGGGATTCGGGCGGCATCTGGTGAAAGCGGAAGTCGCCGGGCGTGCGGGTGCTGAGCAGGAACGTCACGGCCTGGGCCGGGCTCAGCTGGCCGCACTCCGCGTCGATGATTTCACCCTGGCGCAGCACCATGTGTGCGGGGCGGGCGCCGAGGTGCACAAGCAGCAGCCCCGAGAGCTGCAGTTCCTGGGCGCACAGCAGCACGTCCGTGAGGGGCAGCGTGCTGAGTTCCCCGGCGAGGGCGGCGCTCTCGGCGTCATCCCAGGTGGGCGCGTCACCCAGCAGTTGCAGGGCGCGCGCGAGCCCCTCGGGCGTGCTCCGCCCGGCGGGGACGACCACGTCGCGCGGGCCGCCGTACCGGTTGGGCAGGGTCGCGCCGGGAATCAGGATGATGGTGTCCGCCGTTGCCGGGTCGTCGCGCAGGATCTCGTACAGGTCGGCGGGGCTCAGGTCCTCCAGGGCCGGGTCGATGGTGACCAGGGCCGGGCGTTCCCGTTCAATCTGCGTGAGGGCGTGCAGGCCGCCGGCGGCGGTGCTGGCACTCCAGCCCGCCGCCTCGATCAGTGCGGCGTGCGACAGGGCGCGTGACAGGTGGGGAGACACCACCAGGCAGCAGGCCCCATCGCCGGCCGTCACGCCCGGCCCTCCGCGCCGGGCAGCAGGGCGCCCAGACGGCGCTGCAGCAGGCGCTCCTCGGCAGGTTTGGCAAGGTAGTCGTTGGCGCCGAGTTCCAGGGCCAGCTGCTGGTGCTTCTCGCCGGCGCGGGTGGTCATGATGACCACGGGCAGCGTGGCGTGGGCGGGACTGGAGCGCACCGCTCGCAGCAGCTCGAAGCCGTTCATGCGGGGCATTTCCAGGTCGCTGAGCAGCAGGTCGGCGCGTTCGCCGGCCAGCAGGCGTTCCAGGGCTTCCTGGCCGTCGCTGGCGGTGCTGACCGTAAACCCGAAGCGTTCCAGACTGCGGCCCACGTGGCGGCGCACGCTGAGGCTGTCGTCGACCAGCAGGATGTGCGCGGCGCTGGGCGCGGCGTTCAGCTGGGTGCGGCGGGCTGCGGCGCGCGTGCGGCGCAGCCCGGAAGGGTTGAGCACGGCGACGGGGTAGGCGTGGCCGTGCTCGTCGTTCAGGGTGGTCATGCCGCTGAGGTACTCCAGCCCGCCCAGGAGGGTGCCGGCGGGCCGCAGCACGACTTCCTCCAGGCTGAGGAACTCGTCCACAAGGACGTTCAGGGTGCCCTCATCTTCAGTGACGGGCAGCGCGAGGCGGGCCACGTAGCGTTGCCCGGCGCGTTCCTCCCCCCACAGGACGCTGAGGTCCACGCTGCCTTCGGGGGCCTCGCCGTCCAGGACGCTCATGCCCTGCATCTGCGTGGCGAGCACCGCGACGCGCTGCGAGCCGACGCGCATCACCAGCACGTCCGCAATCTGCTGCGCGACCGGGAGGTGCAGGGTGATGGCCGTGCCCTGCCCGGGGCGGCTGGTGAGCGTCACGCGGCCGCCGAGGCGGGCCACAGCGTCACGCACGGCGTCCATGCCCACGCCGCGACCGGCTTCCTGCGTCACCTGCCCGGCGGTGCTGAGGCCGGGGAGAAACACAAGCTGCGCGGTCTGCTCGTCGGTCATCTTCCCGAGTTCCCCGGCGCTCAGGTGGCCGGACTGCAGGGCCCGCTGACGCAGCGCGTCGAAGTTCAGGCCGCGGCCGTCGTCGCGCACGGTCACGCGCAGGTGGCCGTCGGCAACCGTGGCGTCCACGGTGACCTGCAGCAGCGTCCCCTTGCCCTGAGCGGCGCGCTCGGCCGGGTCCTGCGCGCCGTGCACGGCGGCGTTGGTGAGCAGGTGCAGCAGCGACTGCCCGAGCGGCGCGGCGTACTGCGCGTCGATCAGGCTGTCCTCACCGTGAATGCGCAGGGTCAGGTCGGTGCGGCGCTTGGCCCAGCGGTGCAGGGGCGCGGTCACGCGTTCCAGCGGCACGAGGCGCGCGCGGCTGAGTTCCACGCGCAGCTGGCGGGTCAGTTTTTCCAGCCCGGTGAGTTCGTCGCCGAGGGTGCTGATGACCTGCGCGGTCTGCGCGCGGATTTCCACGAGGTCGGCACTCAGCTCGGTCACGGCGCGCGCCAGGATGTTCAGGTCGTCGTACGTGTCGAGTTCCAGCGCGCCGAAGTCCGCGAGGCGGTCCTGCAGACCCAGGTCCGTGGGGGCGCGCCGGTCAGGCTGGCGGTCCAGGGGGGTGCCGGCCGGCGCGCCGCCGGGCGTCAGGTTCGGGTTGAGGTAGCGTTCCTCGAAGTCCCGCACGGTGCGCTGCACACGTTCGTGAGCGGCGTCCAGACTTGCGGCCACCTGCTGCTGGCGCAGGAACAGGCCGTTCAGGCGGGCGCGGGCGGCCACGAGGCCGGCCACGTCGTCGAGCATGCCGTCCAGGCGGCTGCTGTCCACGCGGACGCTCAGGCGCGTTTCGGGCGCCGGAACCGGAACGTCCGGTGTGGCGGCCACGAGGGTTGCGGGGTCCTGGCCGCTGAGCAGCGCAGCCACCGCCGCGCGGTACGCCTGGATGCGCGCGTGCGGCGCTTCGCGCACCTGCCCTTCGGCGTGGGCCAGGACGGTATCCACGAGGCTCAGGCCGTCATCGATCAGCGGCATGGCGCGGTCCAGGGTGACGGCGTCCTCGCGGGCGGCCCCCAGCAGGTCCTCCATGGCGTGCCCGACCTCGGCGAGCTCCGCGAGGCCCACCATGGCGCTGCTGCCTTTGAGGGTGTGCGCCGCGCGGAACAGCGCGGTGAGGTCAGGGATGTCGGCGTGCAGACCGATGCGCAGCGCAGCCGTGAGTTCGGCCGCTTCCGGGCCGAAATCCTCCCAGATGGCGGCGTTCACCACGGCAAACGGCGGTTCGCCCTGCTCTTCGCTGTGGGCCTGGCGCGCTTCAAGCTCAAAGGGCTGGGTGCGCAGCAGTTCGGTCACCTGCGCCGGACCGTCCAGGCTGGCGAACATGAGCCCCACGTCGCCTTCGCTCTGGTCCTGCTCAATGCGGTTCAGGGCGCTGCTGACGCAGGTCATGGCGCGTTCGAGGATCGCGGTGAGGATCGGCACGGCCGAGTCGCTGTTCAGGCCGGCGCGGCCTTCCATCAGGCGTTCGAGCAGTGCGGCGAGCGCCGCGGTCTGCGGGTGGCCGTACAGGCCGGCGGTGCCGTGCAGGCGGTGGCTGAGCACCCACAGGCTGTCCAGCGCGCGGGAGCGCTGGTCGGGAACCCACAGATCGACGGTCGCGTCCTCCAGCCCGGCGATGACGCTGCGGGCGTCTTGCAGGTAGCTGGCTGTCAGTTCCGCATCCTGGGTGACTGGACGGGTGGGCACGGAGGTCACATGCGGCTCCTTCTACGGGGAAAGGGGGAAAACAGGTGGGGCGGACACGGTGTGCCCGCCCCGGGCGCGGGCCGGTCGCTCAGCTCGGGAGCTTGAAGCGCGACAGGCTCTGCAGCAGGTTCTGGGCGAGGTGCTGCAGGCGCTGGGCGGCGTCACGGCCGCGCTGCACGGAATCGTGCGACTGCTCGGCCACCTGACCGATCTGCTGCACGGCCACGCTCACTTCTTCCACGCTGCGCACCTGTTCGGTGGTCGCGGCGTTGATTCGTTCGGCGAACTGCGCGGCCTGCGCGGCCAGCGTGCCCAGTTCCTCGATGCGTTCCCCGGCGGTCGCGGCGACGCGGTAGCCCTGTTCCACCTCACGGGTGCCGTCTTCCACGCTGGCAACCACTTCCGTGATTTCCAGCTGCACCGTGCGGATCAGGCTGGCGATACGGGCGGTGGCCTGCGCGGAGGAGTCCGCGAGTTTACGCACTTCATCGGCGACGATCGCGAACCGGCTGCCTGCGGCGCCTGCACCGGCCGCCTCGATGGAGGCGTTCAGGGCCAGAAGGTTCGTCTGACTGGACAGGCGGGAGATGGTGTCCACGATCTCCTGAATTTCCAGCGAGCGTTCACCCAGCGTCTTGATTCGGCGGGAGACGCCCTGCACCTCGCGGCGGATGTTCTGCATGCCGTCCAGGGTGCCGAGCACGGCCTCGCGGCCCTGCTGGGAGGCCAGCAGCGCCTGGCGGGCGGACTGTGCGCTCTGCTCGGCGGCGTCGGCCATCTCACGGAAGCCGTCGGTCACGGCGCGCACCTGGTCGGCCACGCGGCGGGTTTCGCTGGTGGTGGTGTCGGCGCCCTGCACGATCTGGTCGGTGGTGGTGAGCATTTCGCGGCTGGCGCTGGTCACGGACGCGGAAGCCTTCTGCACTTCGCTCAGCACCGAGCCCAGCTCGTCGACCATGAGGTTGATGGAGTCCACGACGTTCCCCAGCACGTCATCGGACACCACGCCGCGGCGGGTCAGGTCGCCGCCGGCGATGTCCATGGTGACGTCCAGGAACGACCCGATGTTGTCCTGCAGGCGCACGGCCTCTTCGCGTTCGTTGACGTTCTTTTCTTCGTTGGCGCGCAGCTGTCCGGTGGCGTTGTTGAAGGTGTGGGCCATGAAGCCCAGCTCGTCGCGCGTCTGGACCGGAACGTTCACGCTCAGGTCACCCTGCGCCACGGCGCGGCTGGCGCGCGTGAGTTCGGTCAGCGGCTTGACGATGGAGCGCGACAGGCGGATCAGCAGCGCGAAGGCCAGCAGCAGCGCGCCGATCACGGACAGCATGGACAGCAGACGCTCGCGTTTGGTGGTGTCCACACGCTCCTGCAGCTGGGCCACCAGCGTGTCGATGCCGGTGTTGAAGGCCGCGCCGGTCTGCAGCAGGGCGTTGCTCTGGATGCTGTTGCCGTCCACGCCTTTCAGGGTGCCGGCTTCGACGGCGGCGCCCATGTCGGCCAGAACGGGGGTCACGGCGTCGGAGAGTTTCTGTGAGGTGGCACCCAGCGTTTTTGCCAGCTCCGGGTCGACGCTCAGCACGCGCTCCACACTGGCGTTGTAGGACCCCAGCGCTTCCTGCAGCGTCACGTTCAGGTCGCGCAGCACGTTGAGGTACGGACCGTCACCGCCGGGTTCGCGCCGGCCGGCCTCGGTGGTCAGGTACGCGAGGTTCAGGCCGGTGGAGATGCGGGGCAGGACGCGCAGCGTGGCTTCCATCACGTGGAAGGTTTCCGCCTGCGGGTCGAGCAGCAGGCCGGACTGCGTGAGCATGTCTTCGCTCAGGTCGCGCTGGTACGTGGCGAGCAGCTGCGCGTAGGTCTGCAGCACCGCCAGGTCCGGCTGCGTGCCGATGGAGTCGGGCAGCACCGTCCAGTCGCGGCGCAGCGCCTGCACGCGCTCGCGGTACTCGGGGGCCACCTGCCGTTCCAGCTGGTCGATGGCGGTGTTCACGGCGGTGGCGGCCTTCTGCGCGGCGGCGGCGTCGCCTTCCAGGGCGTTGTCCACGAATCCGGCGAGGTTGGTGTTGATGTCGCGCAGTGGCGTGAACTGCTGCACGCCGGCCAGCTCACGCTGCGCGAAGTTAATGCCGCTCTGCTGCTCGATCAGCAGGGCGCTGACGAGCACGCTGAGCGGAATGGCGAAGGCGAACGCGGCCAGGGAGAGCTTCTGGCCCACGCGCAGCTGCCCCAGCCAGCCGACGCGCTGGACGTTGGTTTTGCGGTTGGCACGGGACAGTCGGGCGGTCTGAAACTGGAGTTGCATGGGTGGGCCTCCGGGTGGGAGCAGGGAAAGGGGGAAGGGTCAGGGTGTCAGGTGATCGCGCAGTTCGCGCGCCAGGCTCGCGGCGTTCAGGACCTTGCCGCCGGGCACGTCGAGCAGCAGGCTGGTGCCGGGGGGTGGGGTGGGCACGCTGGACACGCCGTACACTTCGTGCACCAGCAGCGCCACGCGTTCGCCTTCCAGGCTGGTCAGGACCATCAGCGGGGCGCGCCCGGCGCTGCGTTCGCCCAGCAGGGGCGCGATGTCCAGGAGGGGCACGGCGCGGCCCTGCACGGTGGTGAGGCCCAGCAGCAGGGGCTCGCCGTGCGGCAGGGGGGCGACGGGACCCAGTTCGCTGATCGTCTGCTCGCCCGAGAGGGGCAGGGCCAGACGGGTGTCGTTCACCCGGACGAACAGCGCGTCGGGCATCAGCCGAGCAGCCGGGTGATCACGCCGAGCACCTGCTCGGGGGTGTAGGGCTTCACGATGTAGTCGTCGGCGCCCTGGCGCAGGCCCCACTTCACGTCGGTTTCATTGCCCTTGCTGGACACGAACACGACTTTCAGGGTTTCCATGCCGGGTTGACGCCGCAGGCCGCGGACCACTTCGTAGCCGTTGCGGCCGGGCATGACCACGTCAACGAGCAGCAGGTCGGGACGCACCTGATCGGCGACGGCTTCGACCTGCGCGGGGTCGGTCAGGGAGGTCACGGTGTGGGAGGTGCCTTTCAGGGCGGCTTCCATGAATTTCAGGTCGGCGGGGGAGTCATCAACAATCAGGATTTGTGCCATGTGATTCTTTCCTTTCGGGGCGGTCTCTCCGCGTGGGGCCGCCGTGCAGGGCAGGAGGTGAAGGAGCGGGCGGGGCAGGTGGGTGAGGCTCAGTCGGCGGCGCTGCCGAAGTCCAGTTCGTCCAGATCGCCGCCGCGGCCGGCGTCCATGAGCATGCTGGTCAGGGCGAGCCCCATCATCAGGAAGGACACGACGCCGACCACCAGGGCCAGCAGACTGGTGTCGATTCCGGCGCTGGCGATGCCGACCTTGAGTTCATCCACGACGTGGTACTGCAGGGCGGCCATGCCGAGGTAGTGCACGCCGAGCACGGCGAGGCCCATCACGCCGGCCGCGGCGAGTTTCAGGCTGTGCAGCACGACGCCTTTCTGGCGCGCGGCCCAGTCGCCGCTCAGGCGGTGGAACAGCAGCAGGGACACGGTGCTGGCGGCCATGGCGACCAGCACGGAGCCGATCAGGGGCAGCCAGGCCAGTTTGGTTTCAGTGCCGGGCAACTGGTAGGCGTACATGCCGAGGTAGTGCATGACCACGATGCCAGTTCCGGTGAGGGCGCTGGACACAGCGAGGCGAACGGCGGTCAGGGGGGCGGCGCGCACGTACAGCAGCGCGAGGTACACCAGCAGCACCACGATCACGCCGGAGGAGACTGTGAGCGGATAGTTGATGCTGGCAGCGGCATTGACCTTGAAGGCCATCATGCCGATGAAATGCATGGCCCAGATGCCGTAGCCCAGCACGAGGGCCTGGGCAACCAGCCAGAAGCGGTTGGCGGCCGTGCGAGTGTTCTGCCCGACGCGTCCGGCCAGTTCCAGGGACATGTAGGACGCGATCACGGCGATCACGTATGACAGCGCGACGTACGCGTTGTCCCATTCGTGGTGAAGCATTTCACTGGGTTCCATCTGTGTTCCTCCTCGGGGACGCGGGCGACCCTCCGTCCATTCAACGTTGCTCCACCATAGGTATTAAGAACTCACATAAAACTTACTGAGCTCGTTGTTCTCTCATGAGAGTGGGGAGGGGCTGCATGCCTATCAGCACGCACAATTCACCTCGGGCGGTGATGAACCGGCACGCAGAAGGCCGGCAGCAGACAGCCGCCCACTTTAATCAATGAGGACTGTGGGAAAACATGAAGAATTCCTGTTCCCAGATCAGGAACAGGAACCCGGAAGAATTTTCAGCCGGGTCAGCGGCCTGTCAGGGCGGCCCCCACCACGTCGCGCGCCTCGGCCATCACCTGCTGCAGGTGCGCCGCGCCGCGGAAGCTCTCCGCGTAGATCTTGTAGACGTCCTCAGTCCCGCTGGGCCGCGCCGCGAACCACGCCTGATCGGTGGTGACCTTCAGGCCACCGATGCCCGCTCCATTGCCCGGCGCGCGCGTCAGTCTGGCGGTGATCGGGTCGCCGCCCAACGTGGTGGCCGTGACCTGCTCGGGGCTGAGGCTGCTCAGAATCTTCTTCTGCTCGGGGTCTGCGGGAGCGTCCTGCCGGTCGTAGGCAGTCTCACCGTACCGGGCACTCAGGTCCGCGAAGCGTTCACTGGGCGTCCGGCCAGTCACGGCCGTCATCTCGGCCGCCAGCAGGCCCGGGATCAGGCCGTCCTTGTCGGTGCTCCAGGCAGTGCCGTTGTGCCGCAGGAAGCTCGCGCCGGCGCTCTCCTCTCCCCCGAACCCGAACGACCCGTCAAGCAGACCCTGCACGAAGTACTTGAAGCCAACCGGAACCTCCACCACACGCCGGCCGATTCCGGCGCCCACCCGGTCAATCAGGGCGCTGCTCACCAGCGTCTTGCCGATGGCGGCGTCGGTACGCCAGCCGGGCCGGTGGCTGAACAGGTACTCGATCATGACCGCGAGGTAGTGGTTGGGGTTCATCAGGCCCGCGCGGGTCACGATGCCGTGCCGGTCGGCGTCGGGGTCGTTGCCGATCGCCACGTCGAAATCGCCTTTCAGGGCCAGCAGACTGGCCATGGCGTACGGGCTGGAGCAGTCCATGCGGATCTTGCCGTCCCGGTCCACGCTCATGAACCCGAAACGGGGGTCGACGTCATCGTTCACGACGCTGAGATTCAGGTTGTACTCGGCCTGAATGGCCTGCCAGACCGGAAGGCTGGCGCCGCCCAGTGGATCCACACCCACCCGCACCCCACTTGCCCGGATGGCGTCAAGATTCACGACCTCCGGCAGCTGCCGCACGTACGGGCTGATGAAGTCGAAGTCCTGCAGGGCGGCCAGGGCGTCTTCCAGGGAGACGCGCCGCACGTCCCGCAGTTCATTCTCGAGGATGGCGTTCGCGCGCGCCTGGATCGCGCCGGTCACGTCAGTGTCGGCCGGACCGCCGCTCGGGGGGTTGTACTTGAACCCGCCGTCCTGCGGAGGGTTGTGGCTGGGCGTGATCACGATGCCGTCCGCCCAGTCGTGAGCGGGGGCCCCCTCGCGTCCGGCGCGGTTGTGTTCCAGGATGGCGTGGCTGATCAGCGGGGTCGGGGTGAACGCTCCGGCCTGCGCGCGGACCTGCACGCCGTTGGCGACCAGAACCTGCAGGGCACTCATCCAGGCGGGTTCAGACAGGGCGTGGGTGTCCAGGCCCATGAACAGGGGGCCGGTGATGCCGGCGCCGGCGCGGTACTCCGCGACCGCCTGGGCCACGGCGAGGATGTGCGCCTCGTTGAAGGTGCCGCCCAGGCTGGTGCCGCGGTGCCCGCTGGTGCCGAACGCCACGCGCTGCAGCGGGTCCCGCGGGTCCGGCCGGGTCTCGTAGTAGTGGGCCACCAGGCGGGGAATGTTGGTCAGCAGGGTCTGGGAAGCACGTTTACCGGCCAGTTCGCTGATGGTCATGCGCTTCAGTGTACGAAGTGCAGGCCGCTGAGGGTGCCAAGGGCTCAGGCAGCGTGAAGAGGCACCCGGTCGCCTGTGCGGCCGGCTGCTACGCTGAGCGCATGCGGGAGTTCCTGAACGACTGGTGGCGGCTGCTCAAGCTGATCGCAGGCTCATTGGCCATCCCGGTGCTGCTGTGGGGCCTGCTCGTCTGGGCCGGCGTGCTGCGCTGAGAAATTGCTGTCCGGTGACCCGGCACCAGGGGGCTCTTCCCTGACTGGGTAACAGGCTGCGCAGGATGTGGAACCGTTCCCAGCCGGGTTTTTCACGCGCACGTGTTACGGTCAGGGTATGACGGTCAAGCGGCAGAAAGGCAACGCGGAATTCCGCGGGGACACCAATCACTTCGAGCACGCCCTTGTTCTGGAAACGGCGCGCGTCACTGAGGGCGCCGCCCTCGCCGCCAGCCGCTGGATGGGCATGGGCGACAAGAACGCTGTCGACGGCGCCGGCACCGAGGCGATGCGGGAACTGCTGAACTCCCTGGACATCCGCGGCACCGTCGTGATCGGTGAAGGCGAGATGGACGAGGCGCCCATGCTGTACATCGGCGAGAAGGTCGGGGCCGGGCAGTACGAGGTGGACATCGCCGTGGACCCCGTTGAGGGCACCAGCGTCACCGCCAAGGGTCTTCCCAACGGTCTGGCCGTGATTGCCCTCTCGGAACGCGGGGGCCTCATGCACGCGCCGGACTGCTACATGGACAAACTGGTCGTGCCTCCCCCGGCGGCCGGCAAGGTGAACCTGGACTGGCCCGTGGAAGCCAACCTGAACGTCCTGGCGCAGAGCCTTGAACGGGACGTGGACGACCTGATGATCACCATCCTGGACCGTGAGCGGCACGCGGACCTGATCCGCCGGGTGCGGCAGGCGGGCGCGCGCGTGAAGCTCATCGGAGACGGTGACGTGGTCGCCAGTCTTCAGGTGGGGGTACGCGGCACCGGTGTGCACGCCCTGATGGGGTCTGGGGGTGCGCCGGAGGGGGTGCTGTCAGCCGCCGCCATGAAGTGCCTGGGCGCCGAGATTCAGGGGCGGTTCATTGCGGAGGACGACGCCATGCGCGAGCGCTTCAAGACCATGGGCGTGGACGAAACGAAGGTGTATAAGACCAACGACCTGGCGCCCGGCCGGCAGATGGTGTTCAGCGCCACGGGCATCACGTACGGTGAGCTGCTCAGCGGCGTGCGCCGTTTCGGAGGCGGCGCGCGGACGCACACGCTGGTCATGGGGTATGCCACGCGCGTCGTGCGGTTTATCGACACGGTGCACCTGGAAGACGACGGCGCCCGCGTCACGATCCGCGTCTGACCCCATCAGCCTGAGGAGCCCCAGGGTGCCCCAGGCGGGGGCACGGCCCTCAGCTGTGCAGCCTTCAGGTTCCAGGCTCCCAGGTGAAGGGGCCTGCCCTCACCCGGCCCCCACTGTCAGGCCCTGGAGAAGCCCCACACCCTGAACGGCGTGTGGGGCTTCTCTGCTTGTGACCTCCCGGCGGCGTTCAGTTCAGGCGCAGCCAGTAGTAGTCGTACTTGCCGAGAATCATCGGGTAGGGCGTCTCGCTGATCGCCGGGAAGTGACTCCCCCCGGCGAGCGTGACGGGCATCCGGCCGGCGAACGCGTCAAGGTTCAGGTGGACGGCCTGTGCGTTCGCGGCGAAGTTGCTCACGATCAGCAGCGTTTCGTCCTCTGTGCGGCGCGTGAAGGCCAGAATGGCGGGGTTGTCCGTGTCGATGAACTCCAGTTCACCCACGGCAAACGCCGGGTGGCGGCGGCGGAGTTCCAGTTGCCGGGACGTCCACTTCAGCAGGCTGCTGGGGTCCTGCTCCTGGCTCTGCACGTTCACGCGCGGGTAGCCGTACACGGGGTCACTGATGGGCGGGAAGAAACACTGGTCGGGCGTGGCGGTCGAGAAGCCGCCGCTCATGGCGGCGTTCCACTGCATGGGGGTGCGCACGCCGTTGCGGTCCGCCAGGGAGAGGTCGTCGCCCATGCCGATCTCGTCGCCGTAGTACAGGATCGGGCTGCCCGGCAGGGCCAGCAGGACCGTGGTGAGCAGTTCAATGCGGCGCCGGTCGTTGTCCAGCAGGGGCGCCAGTCGCCGGCGAATCCCCACGTTGATCTTCATGCGGGTGTCCGGGGCGTACGCGGCGTACATGAAGGCGCGTTCGTCGTCGGTGACCATCTCCAGGGTGAGTTCGTCGTGGTTGCGCAGGAACGTTACCCACTGCCCGAACGCCGGCACTTTCGGCAGGCGGCCCATGATCTCGCGGATGGAGGTGGTGTCCTCTTTTTTCAGGCTCATGTACAGCCGGGGCATGACCGGGAAGTTGAAGCACATGTGGAACTCGGGGTCCTCGTCGGTGCCGAAGTACGCCGCGACCTCTTCAGGCCACTGGTTGGCCTCGGCAAGCAGGACGCGGCCGGGGTACTCCTGATCCACCATCTGCCGGAAGCGTTTGAGGATGTCGTGCGTTTCCGGGAGGTTTTCGCAGTTGGTGCCTTCGCGTTCAATCAGGTAGGGGACGGCGTCGACCCGGAAGCCGTCCACGCCGAGGTCCAGCCAGAAGCGTGCGGCGTTCAGGATTTCGTCCACAACTTTCGGGTTGTCGAAGTTCAGGTCGGGCTGGCTGGAGAAGAAGCGGTGCCAGTAGTAGCGGCCACACTGCTCGTCGCGGGTCCAGTTGCTGACCTCGGTATCCGTGAAGATGATGCGCGCGCCGTCGTACTCGGTGCCGGTGTCGCTCCAGACGTAGTAGTCGTGGTACTCGTTGGGGCTGCCGTCGGGCAGGACCGGGCCGCGCCGCGCCGCCTGGAACCAGGGGTGGTCACTGGAGGTATGGTTGGTGACGAAATCGGTTACCACGCGCAGGCCGCGCGCGTGCGCTTCGCGCAGGAACACCTTGAAGTCCTCCATGGTGCCCAGGTCCGGGTGAATGCCCACGTAGTCGGCGACGTCGTAGCCGTCGTCGCGCAGTGGGCTGGGGTAGCAGGGCAGGATCCACAGGACGTCCACGCCCAGGCCACGCAGATAGTCGAGTTTCCCGGTCAGGCCGGGGAAGTCGCCCTTGCCGTCGCCGTTGCCGTCCGCGAAGGTGCGGACCGACAGTTCGTAGAACACGGCACTCTTGTACCACTCTGGCGCGTGCGGTTGCGTCATAGGAAGAAGTGTAGAGCAGACCGGACGTGGAAGCGCTACCAGAGATTCATACGGCTGGACAGGCGCCCAGAACAGGCAGCGCCTGCTGGTGAGACATGAAAAATCCCACCTGAAAAGGTGGGATGTTCTGGCTGGGGCACTAGGACTCGAACCTAGATCGACAGTGTCAGAGACTGTTGTCCTGCCATTAGACGATGCCCCAACGCGAGCTCTGACTTGCCACCTCTTGAGGCAGCGTCAGGGAGTATAAACATGCCCCTGCACAGGCGTCAAGCCACCCCCCCGGCGCCCAGGTGCACCACGTGCAGGCCCCGGAAGCTGTACAAGCCGTCTGGACCGCGTTCAGAGCGCAGTTGCCGCAACACTCTGAACTCTGGTACACTGAGGTGTTGCCGCACCCGCCACCCCGCGCCCCAGGGCCGGAATGAAGGCGGAAGCAGGTATCAGGCCGGTACGGACGCCGCAGTGCGCCCGCACCCAGGAGGACAGGAGTTCATGGAAGACAACACCCAGACCCCCGCCCAGCAAGGCGGGACTCAGCCCGCGACGGGCACCACCCCGACCAGCGTTCCCACCCCCGTGGAGGAGCGCGAGTACCCCGCGATGACCATGGAGGACATCCTCGCCAGTGAGGCGCAGGAGCCCCAGAACGTCAGCCGCGGCGACATCGTCGACGGCACCATCGTGTTCATCGGTCAGGAAGGCATCGCCGTGGACATCGGCGCCAAGGTCGAAGGCATCATTCCGCTGAACCAGCTGGGCGACGAGCCCGTCACGCTGGAGCAGGCCCAGGAGATGTACAAGTCCGGCGAGCAGATCGAAGCGTACGTCGTGCGCGTTGACCTCCCCAACAGCCAGATCGTGCTCAGCAAGAAGCGCGCCGATCAGGACAAGGGCTGGCGCGTCCTGGAGAAGATGCAGGAAGCCGACGAGGCCTTCGAAGTCGAGGTACTGGAAAAAGTGCGCGGCGGTCTGGTCGCGCAGGTCGAGGGCATCCGCGCCTTCCTGCCCGCCTCCCAGGTGGACACCCGCCGCGTGAACGACCTTGACCCCTACGTGGGCAAGCCCCTGATGGTCAAGCTGATCGAGCTGAACCGCAAGCGCAACCGCGTGATCATCAGCCACCGCGCCATCCTCGAGGCCCAGAAGGCCAAGGCCCGCGAGGAGACCGTGGGTCAGCTGGAAGCCGGCGCGCAGTTCGAGGGTGAAGTCGTGGAAATCACCGACTTCGGCGTGTTCGTGAACCTGGGCGGCATCGACGGCCTCGTTCACCGCAGCGAACTCACCTACGGCCGCTTCAACCATCCCCGCGACGTCGTCAAGGTCGGCGACAAGGTTCAGGTTCAGGTCATGGACGTGGACGGTGGCCGCGAGCGCATCAACCTCAGCATGAAAGCCCTGACCCAGGACCCCTGGGAAGGTGCAACCGAGCGCTACAGCATCGGACAGAAGGTCAAGGGCAAGGTCACGAACCTCACCAACTTCGGTGCGTTCGTTGAACTTGAATCCGGCCTCGAAGGCCTCGTGCACGTCAGCGAGATGAGCTGGACCAAGCGCGTTCGTCACCCCAACGAAGTGATGAAGGAAGGCGACGAGGTCGAAGCCGTCATCCTGCGGATTGACCCCAAGGACCGGCGCATCAGCCTCGGGATTCGTCAGACCACCGACGATCCCTGGAGCGCGCTCCCCGACCGCTACCCGCCCGGCACGCCCGTGAAGGGCAAGATCACCGGCATGACCGACTTCGGCGTGTTCATGGAGATCGAAGAGGGCATCGAAGGCCTGATTCACATCAGCGAACTCGACACCCAGCGCGTCAACAACCCCGCCGACCTGTTCAAGAAGGGCGACGAGATTGAAGCCGTCATCCTGAACATCGACCCCGTCGAGCAGCGCGCCAGCCTCAGCCGTCGCCGCTTCCTCGGTGGTGGCAACGTGCCCGCCCAGCGCGACTACGTCAGCCAGGGCGGCGGCGCCCGCAGCGACCGCTACACCGCCGGCCAGGGTGGCCAGCGCAGCGGCGGCGGCCGCGGCGGCCGTCGCGGCGACGCCGACTACGCCTACAACGCCAAGGACGCCCAGCAGGGCGGTAAGATCAGCACCAAGCTCGGCGACGTGTACGCTGACCTGTTCGCGCAGTTCGGCCTCGGCAGCGAGAAGAAAGCCGAAGGCACCGACACCGAGAACAAGGACGACAACCAGGGTTAAGTCCCTGACCGCTCAGGACCTTCCTGAGGCACCCCGGACCGTTTGGTCCGGGGTGTTTTCCTTTTCCCCTTTCCATACGGCTGCTGGGGACAGCAACGGAGCAGCCACCCGGACCTGTGTGGCTGCTCCGTTGCTGCTCCCCTACTGCGGGTGACGCGCCGCAGCAAACGTTGCCTGCGCGCTGAAATCCCCAGGGAGCTTCATGTACTCACCCGCCACATTCAGTTCCCAGGAGCCGCGGGTATCTGCCCATTCCGTATCCAGAATGCTCAGGAACGCTTCGCGGTGATGATCATCCAGCACCGGGGCAATCACCTCCACGCGCCGGTCCAGGTTGCGGCTCATCCAGTCAGCACTTCCAAAGTACACCTCCGGGCTCCCACCGTTCCCGAAGGCGAACACGCGCGCGTGCTCCAGGTACCGGCCCAGAAGGCTCCTCACCCGGATGGACTGCGAGAGGCCCGGTACCCCTGGCCGCAGGCAACACACGCCGCGGATGATCAGCTCCACGCGGACCCCCTCACGCGCGGCACGGTACAGCGCCTCAATCATACCCGGATCGGTCAGCTGATTCAGCTTCACGCGCACCCAGGCGTCCTCGCCGTCCCGGGCGTGCGCCGCTTCCCGTTCCAGCAGCGTCTCAAAGCCCCTACGGGCTGTATCAGGCGCCACCAGCAGGTGCGTGTACTCCGCGGCCGCATACCCGGTCAGGTGATTGAACAGCTCGGCGACGTCCGCACCAAGATCCGGGTCGGCAGACAATAAGCTCAGGTCGGTGTAGAGCCGCGCCGTCTTCGCGTTGTAGTTCCCGGTCCCGATGTGCACGTAACGGCGCAGCCCACCCTCCTCACGCCGGACGATCAGGGTCACCTTCGCATGGGTTTTCAGGCCTGCTACGCCGTACACCACGTGCGCGCCAGCACGCTCCAGCTTGCGCGCCCAGGAGATGTTGCGCTGCTCATCAAACCGCGCCTTCAGTTCGATAAGCGCAACGACCTGCTTACCGTTCTCCGCCGCGGTCCGCAGCGCGCCCAGCAGCCGCGGGTCATCCCCGGTGCGGTACAGCGTCTGCTTGATGGCCAGCACCTGCGGGTCGCGGCTCGCTTCCTCCAGAAAGTCCAGGATGTTCGTGAACCCGTCGTACGGATGGTGCAGCAGCACGTCACCCTGCCGCAACGTGTCAAAAATCCCACTGTCCTCATCCGCGTCCAGATCCGGCACGGCAGGAACGTACGCCGGGAAGGCCAGGTCGGGCCGTTTAACCGGCAGCCCCATCAGGTCCGCCGTGCCCAGCGGGCCGTCCAGCAGGTAGATATCTTCCGGCGCGAGTCGCAGCCGCTCCTGCAGGAAAGCCGTGATGGCGCGCGGCGTCTCCCGCATCACCTCCAGCCTCACTGCCGAACCGAACCGCCGCCGCCGCAACCCATCCTCAATGGTGGCGAGCAGGTCCTCGGCCTCCTCCTCCTCAAACTCGTAATCGGTGTTGCGGGTCACGCGGAAGGTGTGCGCGGCCAGCACGGCCCGCCCCTTGAAGAGGTCGCCGATGTGCGCCGCAATGACGTCCTCCAGCAACACCACGGTGTCCCCCACGCACACCGCGCGGGGCAGCACGCCCACCGGAACCTTCACTCGCGCGAAATCCGGCTCTTCATCCTCCCCGGCGTCCAGCAGCACCGCGAGGTTCAGACTGAGGTTGCTCAGGTACGGGAACGGGTGACTGGGGTCCACCACCAGCGGCGTCAGCACCGGCTGAATCTCCGCCAGGTAGTGCTCACGCAGCTGCGCCCGCGCCCGCTTCCCCAGTTCCGCCACCCGCGCAAACTTCACGCCCTGCGCCCGCAGGTCCTTCAGGGCGCTGCGCGTCACCCGTTCAATCTCACGGAGCATCACCTGCGTCCGTTCCCGCACGAGCGCCAGAGTTTCCCGCGGCAGCAGCCCATCCGGCCCGGGCGTGTTCACCCCCGCAGCAATCTGGCGGTGAATCCCCGCCACGCGCACCATAAAGAACTCGTCGAGGTTACTGCCGCAGATCGCGGCGTACTTCAGCCGTTCCAACGGCGGGTTCCGCAGGTCACGCGCCTCGGCCAGCACCCGTTCGTTGAAAGCCAGCCAGGACAGCTCACGGTTCAGGAAAGGACTTTCCGTGTTCGCAACAGTGCTGTGCGTCCGCAGGTCATCCCGCCCGTCCTCCTCCTTCCGGCGGCGCCTGGGCGCACGTGCAGGCTCAGAGGGACGAGGGGAACGCTCGGGTTTCTTGGCAGGCACAGTCATGACTCCTTGGCGCAGCAGACGAGACGACAATCAGGGCAACGTCACTGCATTACAGCACGGCCCTCCCCATCTTCCGTCCCGCCGCCCTCACCCTCACCCGCTGCAAGCTCATCCGCAGCAGCCAGCATCAACGCCCGGAACGCCCGCACGGCGTCCTGCACGAACGTCAGGTACTGCGGCAGGACCTCCACGAACTCAGCAGGGCTCGCGTGCAGGGCTTCCACACCCACCCACACGTCGCTGTCCACGGTGTGCAGTTTCACCAGCTTCGCTTCTCGGTTCACAGCGTCACACGCGAAAAGCGCCCGGCCGTACTCATCATCGGATTCTAACGGCCAGAAGTTGGGGAACAGAAGGTGATAGAAGCGCTCGTCTTCCCCCTGCAGAGGCACGTAATACTGACCGCCCTCGAACATGAACGTCAGGCCCACCTCAGGATCAGCCTGCACCACGAACCCCAGCGCGCCGAGTGCGTCGCGGACCGTGGCCAGCGCGCCTGGTACGGAGGGCGCCGGGGGCTTGACCGACTGCCCGGCGACCTTCACGATCTTTTTCGGAGGCGCTGTTTTCGGCTGCGGCGGGGAAACAACTTCAGTTGGGGCGGTTTTGCTCATCGGAGTACAGCTCCTCGGGGAGTTCCTCAACGAGATAGGTCATGTACATCGCATCGAGGGTGATGGCACCAGAAACGCCATCGAAGGCTTTTCCATTTGCGTCAGTACGGGCATTGCCCATGCCGTACTCGCCCAGCACGAACGTGCCGTCCGGCTGGAAATAGGCAATGGTATTCCGCCCCGGCGAGCGGTAATTCCACTCCAGACGTCCATCCGGATCGCGGATCGGCTGCGCCAGACGTTCCTGGATGCGCACGTACCGCTCATCGTCATGACAGGCATGACGAAAGCCGCGCGTAGCCGTACTGACCATGTACCCAAAACGCCAGCCAAAGAAACGCACCTCAAACTGAAGCGGACCGGATTGCAGGAGGATCGAGGTGTCATCCCGCGAGACTTCCTGGCACTGCACCTTGCGCTCCATGTATTTCGCAAATGCGTCCGGCGCGCTCGCGTACGTACGAACGCCCTCGCCGTAATGAAAGCCCCCCATCCACTGCATGATGCTCGGACGGGGCGCCTCCGTGAACGGCAGGCCCAGGTACTCGCGGGCGTGCATCACGCCCTCTTCCAGCATGAACAGGGCCACGTCAATCAGGGTGTCCGCACGGAATTGCTCGTCGAACCCGGCCGATTGCACAGCAATCACCAGTTCACCGGTCTCGGGGTCGAAATAGGCCCGCACGCCAGCGCAGGCCACGCAGACATGATCCAGGCAGCGGTAGGCAAACGCCTTTTCCGGCACCGTCTGACAGCGTTGAATGTTGCACTCGGGAAGTCGGGTGAACAGCCTCAGGCCGCGCACGTTATCGAGGGCAGGGGCCTCAACCCTGAGACCGCGATAGGTGAAGCTCATGTCCCTCAACTCGCCACCCATCTGGAAGTCACTGATGGCGTCATTCCATCCCGCCATTTCCTTGAGGGTCGCTGAAGCCCAGAGCCTCATTTCTCCCACGTCGGTGCCATTGCGGTCGTGTGGATTTGGTTTTTCCGGCTGCTTGCGGAACAGGCCGAACATTCAGTCTCCGTCTTTCATGTTGAGTTTTTTGCTGACGTCTTCGAGATAGCTGTCAGGGTCCAGTGGAGGCAGCACTTCCTTGAACATCTCCTCCGTGAGCTTCAGAAGCACGTGGGTGTCCTCTTCAGTGGCTTTTTTGGGCTCCGTTTTCTCACCCTTGATTACCTTGACTTTTGCTTTGACGGGCTCGGAGACCGTCTTCTCGACCGCCTTGGCAAAGGTTTCTTCGACCGCGTCAATGCCCAGGGCGACGGTGGACCCCAGCGGGGTGGTGCTGCGCAGGGCCTGCACGACCTTCGTGTACTTCTCCACACGCTCGTTGATCGGCACGCGCGCCGGAGTCGTCAGGCCCAGCCCCATGCGCTCAATGAGGCCTCGTTGCTCAGCGTTCTTCCCGAAGTATCGCTCGATTGCCTTTGCACGGGCCTCAAGTGTGGCCGTGTTCATTGCCACTTCGTGCAGTTGTACCGATGGATGGCGGCTGACATGGTTTTCCGCCTCGCGCATGATGCGGTTTTGCATTTTGCTGACCGCATCATGCGCATCTGCCTGAGCCCGTGCTTGAATGTGCGCTCGGATTTCTGCTGTTAAGGGCTCGCCCTGTCGGGCGACGTAGACCGCTTCGAGGTCAGTGGCAATTTTGTCTCGCAGGCGTTTCTCAGTGGCTTCTTTCGCTGCGGCGATCTCCGTGTCGTAGAGAGCCTTGCCGCCTTTCTCAGCCAGAGCTTTCAGATCTGCCTGAACACTTCCGTGCCGGCCGAGCAGGGCGGACAGGTCCTTGTTCATCTCGTGTCCGGCTTCGCTCCAGACTTTGTTCAGGTGCGTGCGGATGGCGGCGCCACTGGCGCGAAATTCGGTGATGGCCTTGGCCAGGTGACCGCCGGGGTTGCGTTCGACAATGCCGGTAAGGTACTGGGCAGTTTTCTCGTTTGCCTGTCGCAGCGCCTTGACGATCTGGGTCTGGCTGAGTTTCTTGCCGGCGCGGGCTTTCAGGCTGTCGAAGGCGTCAGCAGTTTTGACTTTGGCGTTTACGAGGTTCCGGCTGGCGCGGTTGCCGAGGCGGTCCACGGTATCGCGGAGTTTCCGGGCGAGTTTCAGGGCCGGGCTTTTCTCCACGTGGTTGCGCAGGCGGGTCAGGAGAGTCCCGTCGAACTGGCGGAAGGTCCGGGCGGCTTTGCGCACGGTGCTGGTCACAGCGTCTGCACCTTTCCGGGCGAGTTTTCTCAGGGTGGGCGTGTGTTTTTTCAGGAACGCGTGGGCCTGACGGGCGCGGCGGCTGACACTCACCTGGACGCGCCGCGCGCCCCGTTTCATGGTGTTGCCTGTGGCGGTGGCGGCGGTGCGGAGGGCGGTGCGGGTGGCCGTGGCGGCCGTGCGGAGAGGCGCCACAAGGTACTTCTTCGCGAGCGTTCCGGCGTTTTTCAGGAGGGTTCGGGCGCCTTGGGGGAGAACCTTACGGGCGAGGTTCGCGGCGGCCTTTCCACTGCCGTTCAGGGTGGCCTGCGCGAGATGCCCGAGGCCGCGCGCGGCAGGCAGGGCGCCTTTGCCCAGGGCGCGGACACTGCCGGCGACGACCTTTCCGGCGAATTTGAAGACGGGGCCGCCGATGCTGCCCACGACGGCGTCAACGGCGATACTCCTGGCGGTGACTCCCTCGAAGGTGCTGCGCTGCTTGAATTTGTAGGTCTTGTCTTTCTGGGCTTTGGTTTTCGCGGCGGCGTTGAAGACCTTGTTCTCAACGACCTGCGCGGCAATGCCCCCTCCGGCGCTGATGCCGGCGGCGAGGGCCAGGGCGGGCGCGGTGAGGGCGCCGCCACTGGCGACCGTGGCGATTCCCACGGCGGTCAGGGCGACGCCCTTCCAGAATTTCGCTTTGCCTTCGGGCGTGGCGTACCACTTCTTGAACTGGTCGAGTTTCTGCCCGCCGTACTTGCCGAGTGCAACGGCGCCGTTCAGGGTGGATTTGACCGGGTTTCTGGCGAAGGAGGCGGCGCCCTGCACAATTTTGCGCGCGCCGTCCGCCAGGCCGGTGAGGCTCTTGCCCAGTCCGCTTTTGTGCAGGGTCGTGAGCTGCTTGCGGAAAAAGTTCGTGATGCCGCCTGTTGCCTTGGGGGCATTGGTGGGGGCAGGCTGCGGCCGGACCGGGGGGTTCAGTTTGTGCGTGCCGGTGCCTGTGGGGGTCGCTTTCGGCCTGACTGGTTGCGGCGCACTGATTTTCGGTGTGGTTTTCCTGCCCGGTCGGGAGGCGGGGGGGGCAGTTTTGGGGGCCGGAGGTTTGGTTTTGGCCGGGCCGGTTGCGGTGGTTTTCTTACCCTTCGGTTGAGGTTGGTGTTCCAGCATGACGTCACCTGTGAGGAAAGGCAGGAGGAGGGGGAACCAGACAGGGCAGTGTAATGTTGACCGGCCGCTCAGCCAAGCGGAAATGACCGTCCGGCGGGTGGGCCATGAGGAAGGGCCGCTCCCACCGATGGGAGCGGCCCTTGTGCCAATCTTCAGACTCGTTTGAAGAGGAGCGTTGCGTTCTGCCCGCCGAACGCGAAGGAGTTACTCAGCGCGTAGTCCACCTGCACCTCGCGGGCCTCAAGCGGGATGTAGTCGAGATCGAGGTCCGGGTCCGGGTCGGTGAGGTTGATGGTGGGGGGCAGGATCCCGTCCTTGAGTGCCTGCGCGACCGCGATGGCTTCGATGGCGCCGGCCGCGCCGAGCAGGTGGCCGGTCATGCTTTTGGTGGAGCTGATGGCCACGCGGTACGCCTGCTCGCCGAACACGTGCTTGATGCCCTGCGTTTCGTGCAGGTCATTGAAGTGCGTGCTGGTGCCGTGCGCGTTGATGTAGCCGACCTGATCGGCATTCACGCCGGCGGTCTGCAGGGCCATGCGCATGGCGACCTGCGCGCCGCGGCCCTCGGGGGCGGGCATGGTGATGTGGTGCGCGTCGGCGCTGGTGCCGTAGCCGACCACCTCGGCGTAGATGGTGGCGCCGCGTTTGACGGCCTTGTCGTACTCCTCGAGGATCACGACGCCGGCGCCCTCGCCGAGCACGAAGCCGTCGCGGGTGGCGCTGAAGGGCCGGCTGGCCTTGTCCGGCTCGTCGTTGCGGGTGGACAGGGCTTTCATGTTCGAGAAGCCGCCGATGGCGATGGGCGTGATGGCCGCTTCGGTGCCGCCGGCAATCATGGTGTCTGCCAGGCCCAGCTGGATGTAGCGCGCAGCGTCGCCGATGGCGCCGGTGCCGGTGGCGCAGGCGGTCACGACGGTGCTGCTGGGACCGGTGGCGCCGTAGCGCATGGCGACGTGGCCGGTGGCCATGTTGGCGATCATCATGGGGATGAACATGGGGCTGATGCGTCCGGCGCCGCGCGAGTGCAGGATGCCGGCCTGATCCTCGAAGGTTTTCACGCCGCCGATACCGCTGCCGATCACGGTGCCGGTGCGTTCGCTGCGCATTTCGTCTTCGCTCAGGCCGCTGTCCTGCACGGCGAGCGCGGCGCCGGCGAGGGCGAGTTGCACGTACCGGTCGAGTTTCTTCGCTTCGCGCGGATCCACGAAGGGCGAGAGGTCGTCGTTCACTTCGCCGGCGATCTTGCTGGCGGTGTCAGCCGGGTCGAAGCGCGTGATGGTCGCGATGCCGCTCTTTCCGGCCCGCTGGGCCTCGGCGAACGCCTGCGCGCCCACCCCGATGGGTGTGACCGGTCCGAGGCCGGTGATCACCACCCGTTTCAGTCCTGAAACGCTCACTGGCTTGCTTCCCTCCTGTGTGGGCCGCCGCGTGGGCGCCCGGAATGAACGGGGCGGGGGGCGGTCACGCCGCTCCCCCGCCCGTGGATGCTGCTTCCCGCGCGGGGAGCGGCTGAGGTGTTACTGCTTGCTCTCGATGTAGTCGACGGCGGCCTGCACGGTGCGGATGGTTTCGGCATCTTCATCGCTGATGGTGATGCCGAACTTGTCTTCCAGACCCATGATGAGTTCCACGGTTTCCAGGCTGTCAGCGCCGAGATCCTCCACGAAGCGCGCTTCGGGGCTGACCTTGTCGGCGTCCACACCCAGCTTATCCACGATCACGTCTTTCACATCTTCAAAAGTTGCCATGAGTTCGTACCTCCTGAGACTGAAGTCTGCGCCAGTCTACACGCGGTGGAAATGAGAGTCCGCTGATTTGGACGGGGTTCAACGCTGTGGGCGCACGGCGCGCTGCGCGCGCGTCAGTGAGGGTTCAGGCCGCCGTCCACACCGATGGTCTGTCCGGTGATGTAGGCGGCCCCGTCGCCCGCGAGGAAGGCCACGAGCGCAGCGACCTCTTCGGGCTGTCCGAAGCGGGCCAGGGGAATGCTGCCCAGGTAGCCCTGCTGGACGTTTTCGGGCAGTTCGGCCGTCATGTCACTCTGGATGAAGCCGGGCGCCACAGCGTTCACGGTGATGCCGCGTCCTCCGTACTCCTTGGCGAGGGCCTTGGTCAGGCCAATCAGGCCGGCTTTGCTGGCCACGTAATTCGCCTGCCCGGGGTTACCGGTCAGGCCCACCACGGACGCAATGTTGATGATCCGGCCTGCCCGGGCGCGCATCATGTGCTTGATCGCGGCGCGGCAGGCGGTGAAGGCGCTGCTGAGGTTCGTCTGGATGACCGCGTCCCAGTCCTCATCCTTCATGCGGATGGCGAGGGTGTCACGGGTGATGCCGGCGTTGTTCACCAGCACGTCCAGGCGGCCCATGGTCTTGATAACGTCCTCCACGAGCGCGCCGGCGTTGGCAGGCACGGTGAGGTCCGCGCCGAACACCTCAGCGCGGACGCCCGCCTCGCGGGCTTCAGCAGCGACCTTCTCCGCTTCAGCGGCGTTGCGGCCGTAGTGAACGGCGACGTCGAAACCAGCGCGTGCAAGGGTCAGGGCCATCGCTCGGCCCAGGCCGCGGCTGCTGCCGGTTACCAGGGCGACTTTGCGGGGGGTGTCAGTCATGGGGTCTCCAGTGCGGCCTGCACGCCGCGAAGGTGATGCTCGTTGTGGTACAGCGTGAAGTACAGCAGTTCCCGCACACTCAGGTTACCCAGGGCCGGGTGCGGCAGGGTCAGGGTGTCCAGGGCCGGTTCGTCCGGAAAGGCGCCGAGGGCCTCGCCGAGCAGGGTCATGGACGCGTGGTAGGCCTGAAGCTGTTCGTGCTGGGTGCCGTGCGGGTCCGGCAGATACCGTCCGGAGGCCTGGACCTGCCCGGTGGCGAGCCGGGCGCGGTACGCATCACGCAGCGCGTCGTGGTTCATGCCCGGCTGCCCGGCGGGGCGCGCCGCGAACTGCTCACGGGGCAGGGTCAGGCCCTGCGCGAGTGTCCGGTTGGACCGGGTGAGGTGATCGAGGTGTTGCGCCGCGGACCAGCGGCCCGGAGCGGCGCGCGTGAACTCCCGTGGGCTCAGGGCGGCGAAGGCCGCGGCCACATCGTCCCGGCGGGCGTTCAGCGCGGCCTGCAGTTCGCCGGGTGTCACAGGGTGAAGTCCTGCACCTGCGCGGCGGTGCCGACGTTGATGGTGCGGGCGTCAGGCAGGATGCGTTTGACCAGGCCCGTCAGCACCGTGCCGGGACCGAACTCGATGAAGACGTCCGTGCCGGCCTCGGCGAGGGCCTGGATGGTCTGGACCCAGCGGACGGCGCCGGTGATCTGGGCGGTGAGCAGGGCCGGGAGGGCGGTGGGGTCCAGGTTGGGCTGCGCCGTGACGTTCGCGTAGACCGGGAAGGCCGGCGGGGCGTACGGGGTGGTCTGCAGGTCCGGCGCGAGACCCTCAGCGGCAGGCTGCATCAGGGGGCAGTGGAAGGGCGCGCTGACCTTCAGCGCAATGGCCTTCAGACCGCGGGCCTTCAGGGCAGCTCCAGCGGCGTCCACGGCGTCTTTCGTGCCGGAAATGACGGTCTGGGTGGGGGCGTTGAAGTTCGCGGGCTGTACGCCCACGGTGGCCGCACAGACTTCAGCCACCACGCTGGGGTCGCCCATGACGGCGCTCATGGCGCCCGCACCGACCGGAACCGCCGCCTGCATGAGCTCGCCCCGGCGGCGGGTCAGGCGCAGCGCGTCCCCCAGGCTCAGGGTGTCGGCGGCGACCAGCGCGGAGTACTCGCCCAGGGAGTGCCCAGCGGCGAAGGCGGGGGTCAGGCCGGTGTGGGCGCGCCACGCGCGGTACGCGGCGACGCTCGCGGCCACCAGGGCGGGCTGCTGGTTGGCGGTGAGGGTCAACTCCTCAAGCGGGCCCTGCTCGATCAGGGCGCGCAGGCCCGGCAGGACGTGGTCGGCCTGGGTGTACACCTCGGCGGCCTCCGGGAACGCGGCGGTCAGGTCGGCGCCCATGCCGACGCTGTGGGAGCCCTGTCCGGGGAACAGCGCCGCGATCTTCATCGGGCGGCCTCGGCGTGACGCTCGGACTGGAGGCTGGGGGTGCCTGCCCACCACTTCATGGTGCCGGCCACCCAGCTCAGGCCGCCGCCGAAGGCGATGAACAGCAGTTGCTGGCCGTCGCGGATGCGGCCGTCCCGCACGCCTTCATGCAGGACCAGGGGCACCGTGGCGGAGCTGGTGTTGCCGTACCGGTCGAGGTTCACGATGGTTCTGCTCATGGGCAGCCCGAAGCGTTCCATGGCGGCCTCAATGATGCGGACGTTGGCCTGATGAGGAATGACCCAGTCCACGTCGGCGCTGGTCAGGCCGCTCTTGGCGAGCACCTGGGTGCCGCTCTCGCCCAGGACGCGCACGGCGAACTTGAAGACCTCACGGCCGTTCATGCCGACCGATTCGCCCATGTTGAACCCGCCGGGCAGGGTGGGGGCCACGCAGCGCAGGTACAGGCTGGAGCCGCCGTTGCCGTCGGCGCCCATGATGAAGTCCTGGAAGCCGTACCCGTCCGGGACGGGGCCCACCACGGCCGCGCCCGCGCCATCACCGAAAAGAATGGCGGTGTTGCGGTCGTTCTGGTCAACGATCTTGCTCAGCACCTCGGCGCCCACCACGAGTACACGGCGGGCGGTGCCGGCCAGAATCAGGCCCTGCGCGACGCTCAGGCCGTACACGAAGCCGCTGCACGCGGCACTGAGATCGAAGGCCGCCGCGCCGGTCAGGCCGACCTGCATGGCGATCAGGGCTGCTGTGGACGGCATCAGGGCGTCCGGGCTGACGGTGGCGCAGATAACGGCGTCCACCCCCTCCAGGGCCTGGGGGTCGCGGTCCAGCAGGTCGCGCACGGCGAGAACCCCCACGTCACTGGTGTACTGCTCGGGCGCGGCGAAGCGGCGCTCGCGGATACCGGTGCGGGATTCGATCCAGTCGGCGCTGGTGTCCATGCGCGCTTCGAAGTCGCTGTTGGGCACGGTTCGGTCGGGCACGTAGCTGCCGAGCGCGGTGATGCCCAGTTGGGGCCGGGTGAGGTCACTCATGCCTGCACCGTAGCATTCATTGAACGTCCGTTCAATGAATTGGGTCCAGCGTTCCCGGACTCCCCGGTTCTGCACGGCACACAAAAGAGCGCCCCCGAAGGGACGCTCCCACGGCAAGCCGCCCGGAATTACTCCGCGCTGACTTCCTCGCCCTGACCTTCACCCTGAACGTTGTCCGGCTGGGCGTCACCGCTCTGGGTGCCACCGACCTGCTCACCGGACAGCTGGGTGATCGCCTGCTGCAGCGCCTTCTCGCGCGTCAGGCTGATGTAGTACGAGTTGATGCCGTTCGGCCCCAGCTGCTTGCTGAGCTCGGCCGCGCTCAGGCCGTTCGCCTGCGCCAGCGCGTTCATGGTCTGGTTGAACTCCGCGTCACTGACCTGCACCTTCAGGTCCTCAGCCAGTTTCTCCAGGGCCAGGTCACGCTTCACGCGGCTCTCGGCGTTCTTGTTCAGGTCCGCCATGAAGTCGTCCAGCTTGCCCTGCTCCTGCATGAACGCTTCGTACTCGCCCCACTTCACGCCCTGACGGCCCAGATCATCCTTGATCTCCTCAAGCATGCTCTCGCGGCGCCGATCCAGCAGCGCCTGAGGAATCTCAGCTTCCATACCGTCCACCAGCGCGGTAATGAACTCCTCGCGGCGGCCCGCCTCGCCTTCCTGCTGCGCGCGGCGCTCCAGCTCACCCTTCAGGTCGGTGCGCAGGCGCTCGAGGGACTCGAAGTTCAGGCTGCTCGCGAACGCGTCATCCAGCGCCTGAAGCTGTTTGGTTTTCACGTCCACGACCTTCACGGTCACGGTGTGCTCGGCGTGCTCATGATCGCCGTGCTGGTGGGCAGGCACCGTGATCTCCACGGTGTCACCCTTGGTCCGGCCGACCAGAGCGTCACGCACGTGCGCCTCGGCAACGTCCAGGTAGACGGGGTATGTGCCGCCTTCCTCGCCTTCCTCCTCGATGGTGACCTGGTCGCCGGCCTCGATGGGACGCTCGACGCTGTCGAAGGTGGCGTTGCGCTCGCGAAGGTCGTTCAGGGTCCGCTCCAGCACCTCATCGGTAATCTCCGGGGCGGCGGTGGTGAGCTGCACGCCGCGCCAGTCGGCGAGCTTCACGTCAGGGTACGTTTCGCCCTTCACGGTGAACTCGAACGGCTGGCCGCTCTGCAGCGCCTGCGGGTCAATGTTGGCGTCCACGAGGCTGAGTTTCAGTTCGCGCGCAGCCTGGGTGTAGTGCGTCTGCAGCAGGCGGTCGCGAACTTCCTGCTCCACGTAGCCTTTGCCCACACGACCCTCGATGACCTTGCGCGGAGCCTTGCCGGGGCGGAAGCCAGGCACACGCACGTCGCGCGCCAGTCCGGCCCACACCTGGTCGTAAGCGCGGTTCACTTCGGCGGCGGGCACCGACACCTTGAATTCCACCTTGTTGCCTTCTCTGCTGATCAGCTCTGCCATTGGGTCTCCCGTCTGCGCCGCCTGCGCACCTGTACCCGCGCGGGGCGGGCGTGGGACAGCGGCGCGTTCCTGTGTTGATTCTGCCGTGCCGGTCGCGTCTGCCCAAGCGGGCGGGCGCGCGACATGCCGCCAAGCATGATAGTGCATCGGCAGGCTTTTCGGGTGCCGGGCACCCCAACAGACTGCGGCGGCCCCGCCCCACTCCGGGTTCGGTGCCGCCGCTGCGCTGGTGCGAGGAAAGGGACTTGAACCCTCACTCCCTACGGGAACCAGATCCTAAGTCTGGCTGTTCCCGATCTTTCCCTCAAAGCCCTCTACATCGACTATTTTAGCACTTTCGCAGATTGGAAACAGCTGGAGGGCACAAGATCGAGCAAGAGGGACGCATGACTAGCGACAGGTGAAAACAGGAGGTAGGCCAAGGTTGTGCTCTTAAGGAATTCCTTCAAGATGGATGTCGTGTGGATTGAGTGGGATGATCAGAATTTGGAACGGCTGGAGCGGCGGGTGTTGATCACGGCACTGGGGCTGCTTCACAGCCTGGAAGAAGGAATTTGCGCGCCAGACGATGTAGAAGCGATTCTGTTCAAGCCTGCCGTCCACCTAGGCCTTCAAGAGTGTGGCGTAGCAGAACCAATCCTTGATCTCATCCAGCAGGGCTTCTTTCTAGACGATATTCGGCAGCATCGCGGCCCAGAAGCACTCAAAGTTAAAATTAGCCACATGCAGCACCTTGCGACAGGCTTACTGACCGCATACCCAGACCATCGGGTGGATTAAACTCTTTGGCCTACACGATCTAGCTGCTCCGCTAGCTGGGGAAGATCAGTTAGGGTGGCGTATGCACGTCTGTCCCCCTGTGCGTGAAGCGGCTGCAGCTCTAAAAAATCGGGTGCAGGCAGGCGATGAACTCGACACAGCTGTTCGGGCCGTACATGAAGAGTTTGGGCTGGGCTTGATGTTTCTGGTGAAGGCAGTCCAGCGAGCGTGCGACTGTTCCCATAGAGATGCCGCGAGGACTGTTGCCCGTGCGACCTACGACCCGCTGCGGTACAGAGCAAGGTAGACCGACGCCTTTCCATTCTGGGATCGTTCAAAGTACGTCTATGACAGCTCGTGCTGAATTGGCTTACATATTTATCGACCCTGATGGCACTCAGGGGGCTGGCGTGGTCGTAGTCGTGCAAGCGCCCACGGGTGTGGTGTATGCCTCACAGGTAGGCGGCAATGCCAATGAAGAACGTTCCGTGGAAGGGTTTGCGATTCCTCTTTTCCACCCTCAATACCTCGATGCCTTAGAAGGGTACTTCGGTCGGTATAGCGGAAATCTGCCATATCCAGGAACTCCATACGAGTGGTGGAAAGAGAAGGATTTGCAGGTACTGGCAGAGATTGTCGGACGAATCCCGCTGTGGCATACGAGTCGAGATAAAGATGAACCCGCATACCTTCAATTTGATGGGGCACGTCTTGAGGAACTCACAGAAGGGTGGGTTCCTGTCGTGACTCGCTACGGCCCAGGCATATTGACTCACCAGAACTGCGACTAAGGACTTGTGGCGCCCTGACAGCCCAGCTTGGCAACAACCAGCCCCCTTACTTGCATGCCTTAGGAGCAAGATGAATCCTGTTTATCGTGTTCTAGACGATGATGGAAAAGAGCTTGACGCAGCACTAGAGGTGTCACGCACAAGCATCATTTTGCGAGCGAGAGGTGGGACACGAGGAGAAGGAGCCATAAACACTGACTACACCACTGTCCTTCGGCTCATCCTGTCGAGGCTGGTGATTGACGGACGCATCCGTATCAAGCAGGCCTACGTAGACAGCAGGTCAGTCCAAGAACTGGATATTGAAGACCGACTGATTTTCTCGGGCACAGATACTGCCCTTACACCTGACGAAGCCTTCTCCAAAATGAGCCGAGCAATGGAGCACATTGGCCAGAAGAACGGCAAGAGTGGAAAGGGAAATCGGACTAAGCGCATCTGTATCGAGCTGGACTTGCCTACATATGCCGCGGGCTTCGAGCGAATGCTCAGGGGGGAAAAGCAGATAGATCGCATTTCTGCCTCCGATTTGCACAAGGTCACCGCTGAGCACATCCTGCAGGCGATTCAAAAGCTTCAGGCAGGATACGAGGGGCATGGCTTTGGACCGGTAGTGCTCCAAGGATGACTTTCAGCACCTGACCCTCTCGATGCGAGGGACGAGCACACTGGAGATCATCATGGGGAAACAGCGAAAAACCTGGAGCACCGACGTCAAAGAAGCCATCGTCCTCAGCGTGCTGCGGGGCGAACTCGGAGTCGCGGAGGCAGCCCGTCAGCATGGAGCCAACGAGAGCCTGATCCACACCTGGAAAACACAGTTTCTGGAGGCGGGCCGTGCCCGCCTCTCTGGTGACCGACCAGACCAGGGCGTGACCATCCTGGAACGGGAGAATGACCGTCTCAAACGCATCGTGGCCGAAAAGGAACTGGAGCTCGATATTGCGCGAAAAGTGCGACGGCTCTGACGCTGGACGAGCTGATCGTTCTCTGGCAGAGCCGGCCGCACCTCAGCCTGCGGCGTTTTGCCCAGTACGCCAGCGTGCCGTACTGGCGGATGCGGGACCATCAGCACAGCGCGCCCGCGCGCTGTGCCAAGCAGCAGCACCGTGACGCACTGTACGAGAAGGTACGCCAGGCGGCGTTGCAGCATCCAACGTCTGGATACCGGCTGCTGTATCAGGAACTCAAAGCTCAGGGCGAAGAGATTGGCCTGCACAAGATCCGTGTCGCACTCGGCGAATTGCACCTTCACCCACCGCTGCCTCGAAAGACCCGGAAACCTTCCCCGAAGGTTTCCGCACCACAAGACTGGCCGGAAGGTCGACGGGTGCAGATTGACGCGACACGGCTGTCGCTGCCCGACGGGGTCTGTTGGATTTACTTCGTGCTGGACGTTACCTCGCGGGTGGTGCTGGCCAGCCGGGTGGTACGGAGCCTGTCGATGCACCTCGCCAAACTGACGCTCGACGAGGCGGTCGCCGTGCTGCGTGCTCAGGGCCACCACAAGCGCATCCTGGTCCAGAGTGATGGAGGCAGTGATTTCACCAGTGACCTCTTTCAACAGGGCTGTTTGATGTACGGCAACTGGGTGCGCTGCAAAGTGTCTCAGCCGGGAGGAACCGGTATCCTCGAACGCCTCAACCGGACCTACAAATACCAGTTCGCCTTCCGCCAGGACTGGCAGTCCATGGCCGATGTCCGGGCCGCCATGCCGGACTTTCACCGCTGGTACAACCACGAGCGCCGTCATTCGGCGCTCGGCTACGCCACGCCTTGGTCTACACTCACCTTATCGGCGAATGCTCGCAACGCCGCTTGAAGTCAAACCTGGAGCATTACCACCCTCCACTGACTATGACTTGGTGCTAGCGACTGGCGAGCGCCTGCCGCTTAAGGCTGTATTTGGGCTTGCCGCTACAGAGGCATTAGGTTTCCCAGTTCTTCCTAAACATTTCACTGGTGGGGTGGATTCGACCTGTTTTCGCCTCCTCAAAGAGGCAGGGTTTGAGATGGTGCCGAAGGGGCATCCCATGACACCGATCCGACCCCTTGAGTCCCGAGAGGAGCGTAGATGGGCGGAAGGCAACCCCAAACTGGTCAGCCACCTCAAGAGAGAAAGAGCACCTGGTCTGGCACAGGCCAAGAAAGCGGAATTCAAGCGACTGCATGGGCACCTGTCGTGTGAGCGCTGCAAAGAGAATCCTGTGGAGAAGTACGGTGCCTTTGGAGAAGCCTGCATTGAGGTTCACCACAAGCGCGTCCAGGTTAAGGACATGAGCGAGGGTCATGTAACCAAGCTGTCTGACCTGGAGTGTCTCTGCGCGAATTGTCACCGAATCGAACATGCGAAACTAAAAAGAGCCCAGGCACGCGCCTGAGCTGATATTGAGGAATTAGTTTAGCTATCTGTATCGGAGACATTCTCCCCAAGCAGGACCAGCTCACCTGTCTGAGGATCGAAGCCAAAATTCAGGTGAATATTTCTCGTGCGGCCTTGCCCTAGGTCAATGGTGTGGGTGTAGCTATAGCTGTACTTGGGTACTGCAGACTTGAGGTACACCCCTGAGGCTGTCTGGGCGTCAGCCAAGGCCCTTACGAGGTTGATAGCCTCCGACAGTCCATCAATTGCTTTTAGAATAATTTTATTGTGTTGATTCATAGTTAATCCGCCCGTTTTTTATGTTTTATTCACGTGTCTCTGTTGGATATTTTCCGCCTATTAACTGGATATTGGAAGTTTTAAGAATTACATCCAAACAGGGAGCCGCTGATTCACGTTTACATGCCGTTGCCTGTATCTCACTTCGCATTCGAGCAGCCGCAGAAACCTGCTTCAGCCTCTCCCGCACCGCTCTAATGGCACCCATAGCAAGCTGCGGCTTGGCATTCGGTTGATCCTGCAGGAGGTGAATCGCCTCTTCGCTCCGTATGTACTCCCTGTAGATGGAGGCTGCCGTCTCTAGCAGTGTGCCCAGATGCTGCCCGCCCAGGTCTGAGACGCATTGCTGCACCTCGTCCAATACGTCTTTGTGTTTGAATTCAGGAGGCAGGCCGAGTCGGTCGATTTCCGAGAGGTACAAGGCAGTGGAGAAAGCCTGAGAATTTCTTGCTGTTACCTGGTTCGACTCTTGCCCATGCACAGTGCATTTCGTTGGGGCAAAAATTCGCTTGAACTCTGTTGCCAACCGTGCTTGAGCCTCAGGCACAGCAGCCTGCTCAGCTAACTCCATGAGAAAAGTACGCTCCAACTTTGTTGTGGTATCAACGGAGCCCATTAAAAAATAGGTACCCACATTACCCAACGGCACTTTACGAATCAGGTCTATGCTCTCCAGTCGTGACAAACTCAATTCAACTGTAGATTTGCTATAGCCTGTATCCCGCTGGATTTCGTCAATGCTACTCAGAACGCCTAATTGACCCAACCTATATCTCTCTGCCATTATTTTGGTTGGCTCATGATTATAGTTATTGTACGCGGGCGCGCCGCTGTGATAGACCCAACTCAACAAGTGGAAATAGATATAACCTGCTGCCGTTGTTAGTAAATATTTACTTTCGGGGATTTTTACGATACCAACTGGCAGTTGCAAGAAGTGCAGCTTAGCTTTTGGTTGATTTGACATATAACTCCTCTGCAGAATTTTGCGAAGTCTCCCGATGCAATAGGAAGAGAGCCTCCCTGTGAATCAGGAACCTTTGAGCGTTTTAAGATCAGGTTTTCGTACGTCTGGGACGAATATTTTCGCAGTGCTCTCAATCTTAGGTAGATAACCTAGGTAGATCTAAAAGATAAAAGAAGCGAACTCATCGTTCGCTCATACAAAGAACGAACAGGATTGAAAGTGAATCAAGGTGGACCGTGGCTGTACAGCACAGCAAACCTGCGTTTTGCTTCCTTTGAAGTCTTAGGTCGGCCCAGGTCATCCCACAAGTCAACCCACCCCTTCGGGCTGAGCTTGAGATTGAATGCTTCAATCAGCGGAGCAATGCACCCCTCTATCACTGCCAACATTGCTGTGTCTGGGTCGGCAGTATTGTCGGGCAACTTCCAAGTAGAACGGCTAGGCGCAGAACTGGGCACATATCTTTCGGCCCCTGAATTAAAGCCCCACTCGTCTGATTTACGGCTTGCGCCCAGGCCCTTTGCTGTTAGTAGATCGATTGCTTTCATGACCACAGTTTAGCCGTGAGCAGAATTACTAGCTGTAGTTTACATGCTTGCATGAGGAGCTCTCATAAAGCCGAGCGAGTCATGAGGGGGATGAGGAGACTGTAAAATCCCCCCTAAATTTCTCATACTTCACTGCTGAGCCCTGACTATTTCAGGAAGGTCAGAACATAGCGTGAAAATAGCCTGCAGCCTGACGGAGACCCCTCTATCTTGGGATGTGTCCAGTGTCCCTACAAAGGCGTTGGGGGCCTCTTGGCCATTGCCACCTCAATCGATAGGCAACCATGTATCACCGTCTCAATCAGTAGCGCCTGATCACGCCATCGAGCTCAAGCGAATAAGATGACCGCAATGGCATCAGCGCTCAACGAAGACTTCTGGCTTGCCCTCTTCACAGGACAGACGTGGGATGAGTTTCGAGAAGCAGGTGCTACGACAATTGGATTTCGTGCCGCAAAGAGCACGACAGTCGCTAAGGTCCGCCCTGGCGATAAGTTGCTGTGTTACGTCACAGGGGTCATGCGCTGGGTAGGAGTGCTAGAAGTTGTTGGTCCAAGCAATGATTCCAGGGCTATATGGGCTGGCGACTTTCCTGTGCGTCTAGAGGTGCGCTCTGTTCTTCAGTTAAATCCAGAAAATGGTGTGCCTATGGGTGACCTGGAGGGCAAGGTCGCCTTCTACAGGGGCTCTCAGGATGCTGGCAAATTCAAAGGCATCGTCAGAAGCAGCCCAAATCGCCTCAGTCAACAAGACGGTCATCTGCTGGTCGAGCTGCTTCAGGAGGCCCACCGCAATCCCACCGTGCGACCTGTGGACAAGCGCAAGCTGTACAAAGCTGAGCGGAGTGTTGATCTGTCAAGGGTTTGGTGGAGCCTCAGTTCAGGATGTAAGCCTGCTCCTCGAAGGCCGTCGGTGACTGATACCCCAACGACGAGTGACGACGGCGACGGTTATAGAACACTTCAATCCACTCGAACACCTCTGTCCGTGTCTGGGCACGGTCCCACTGCGCTTCACCAAGCCCCATCTCCGTCTTCAATGTCGCAAAAAAGCTTTCCTGGACAGCATTATCCCAACAATCCCCCGCCTCGCTCATACTCTGAACGGCCTGCAGTCTGTCCAGCGCCTGCTGGTACACATCGCTCGTATACTGGCTCCCTCGATCCGAGTGATGCAGGAGTCCGCCTGGTGGTTTCCGACGCGCTACGGCCATCTCCAACGCCGCTGTGACCAGCGGCGTCTGAAGTCGCTCATTCAGCGCCCAGCCGACAATTTTCCTCGAGTACAGGTCCATGACCGTTGCCAAGTACAACCAGCCATCACGGGTGGGTAGGTACGTCATATCCGTGACCCACTTCTGGTTCGGGGCATCCGCAGTGAATGCCCGATCAAGAATGTTTTCTGCGACTGGACGCGAAGATTTCGTTTTGGTCGTCGTACGGAACTTCCGTTTCCCACGTGCGACAAGCAGGGCTTGTCGCATGAGCCGCCTGATCCGCTGACGACTGACCTGCTCTCCCTGTGCCTTCAGGTCGGCTTGGATGCGCAGCGCCCCGTATGTTCCCCGGCTTTCCTCGAAGCTGGTCCTGATTTTCTCGATCAGCACGCGGTCTTTTGTGATCCTCTTGCTCTCCGGCCTTCCCCGCGAAGCGTAGTACCCGCTGATGCCCACCTCGAGAACCCGGCACATCAGTTCCACTGGGAACTCGTTCTGGTGCCCCTCGATGAATTTGAAGATCAGGGCTGCTTCGCGAAGAAGGCCAGTGCTTTTTTCAGAATATCCCGTTCCTGTCGTGCAATTTCCAGTTCCCGCTCCAGTTCCTTGAGTCGAGCCTCCTGTGGTGAAAGGGCGGGGATTCCCCGCCCGGTGAAGGCTGGGCGGCCAGCGGCCGTCTGGGTGTCCTGCTGCTGCTTCCACCGGACCACGTAGTGAGGGGGAACGCCAAGGTCACGGGCAATCTGGGCGCAACTCTTTCCGGTCGTGCGGACCAGCCGGACGGCTTCTTGTTTGAACTCAGCGGTGAATTTCTGCTTGGGTACGGACATTCTGTCCTCCAGTGTGGATCACACTGAACTTACCCTCCACCAAACTCTATCCAGTTCACTACCTGGTTGCCCCAGATGAGCGTCGAGCCAAGGTGGCGCAAGAGATTCGACGACCAACGTTCCAGCTTCGGAGCAAACCATTGTATGCCGTATGTGGGTTTCTCCCCTTTTCGACGCTGGTGGAAAAGATCGAAGCGATCAGACGGTTGAACATTGCCGCAAGCCTCAGCCCCTCGTTCCTAGAACAAACAGCTGAGTATTTCGACCAATAAACCCAGGAAATACCCCATGTCATCGTGCGGGTTCTTTCGGTCCAGCCAAGCGAAAAGCTCGTAGTCGGCCACCTTCAAAGCCTACCAGCCAAGAACCTTGCCACCTTAGGGGCGCTGTACGAGACTGCCTCAATGCCACTTTCCCGTCTGGATGCCAACCTTGCAATTCTGAAGCTGCTGCAGGAAGCGGTCGAGACTCAGCCTGACCAGAGGTTCGGCCAGCTGTTGTGGAATATCGGCGTTCTGATACCTGGGGAGGAAGGAGGCATCACGGACCCATACCAAGACGAATCAACGACGATCCTTCGACGGATGGAAAAGCGCAAGCAGGCGCTCTAGCGGAGATTATTGACAGTTCCAAGAGTCTGGGTCAGGTTAAACGGTGCCATCAGTCGCCCATGAGTCAAAGGTCCTCCAGACCCGTTGTTTCTCTAGGCTCACCAGGTCCTGTTCCACCACGTCACGCGTTGACGTATGAAACAGCACCTCCAGCGTACCTCTCTGGGTCACCTGAAGTTCGGTCGCAAGGTCGAGTAAGACATCCAAATACATGATGCGCTCGTCTGGACTGACCTGAGGCAGGGCATGATGATTGACACGCAGATGGGTCAGCACGTTCGGATAAACGCACCGCAAACAGTCCCAGAAGGCATTGAAGTTCCTGCCGAAATACGTACTGTCCTCAAAAATGGGGTTAAGGTGCTGACGCTGCTCGTCATAAATACACACGCCATAGCGCTCGAAGACCTCTTGGACATTCTGGAGGCCAGCGGGAAGGTCTACCGTCAGCCCACACACTGCAGGAGAGAGTGGCTTTGAGAACGTGATGCACGACCGCAGCGCCTGGGTATGCGACGTGCTCTGGGTCCAGGCTCGAGGATCCAGGCTGAATTCCGTTCGATTCCGCCATGAGGTTGACTGCACGCCTCGCCAGGTGGTCTCGGGATGGGTTTCACTAAGGATGGCAAAAGTCCCCATCCAGGCCTCAAGCGTGGTCCTGTTCGTGTCGGGCATCACCACAATCAGGGGCTCCATGGGCAAAGCGAAGCAGAATCGATACCCCGTTCCTGCAGGCTCAACCCAACTGACGCACTCCACGACTTCAGGGCCCAGGCCGAGAGTGACGCCTCGGTAGAGCTCTGTCTTGGCACTCCAGTCCCAATCAGGTCGATCAGGCTCCCGCCTGTCATCGAACCCTTCTTCCAACAGACCTTGAGACCAGACGCCTCTCAGGTGTGGATGGCGCCACACATCCACCCAAACATCCCCTAATTGACTGGCCTGCGGCACATCAAGAGTCCACTGCAGCATGGTGTCCCATTGGCTGGGATCGGAGAATAGCTTGGGAACACGGTCCCACCACTCGGTGTGATCAAAGGGGTGCCGAGTTCGGGAGAGCCAGTGAGTCAAGCGCTCAGACGCCATACGCGCAGTCTATGGCGGTGCATTGCGCCGTCTTTCATAGGCCTGGGTACGGAGCTGCAGCCATTTATCATCCTGAGCTGCTCCGTTGCTAGACCATCTGCATTTCGTCTGACCACGTACTTAGTTGTGGCCGTATCCACTGAGCCACGTATCAAGATCCTCCTGCAGCGCGTCGAGGGACTCCTGGGTGCGGCCGTTTTGGATCGATTCCAATCGCTCCGAGAACATGCCGAGCGAAAAGCCATCTCGCACAAATACGCGAGCAAGGTCCTCATGCAGGATGAAGTCACCCTGCTTCAGGTGTCGGTCCACCAGCATGAGTACCTCAACGACTTGAGTCACGGACAGGTCACCACTCACCATCTCTTCCAGTAACCCATAGGCAAGGTGCCCGAAGCTCTGCCCGTCTATGACAGTTTCCGCGATGAGACGGAGGCCTCTACTGATGTCTGTGGCTTCCGTTGATTCCAGAAGTTTTAACGCCTCAGGTTGCTTGACGAGTTCTGGCTCACCCTGTGCCCACAGGTGAACCACAGCTGTATCAGCGAGGCCGCTTTCAAACTGAAAAAAGTGGACAGTTGCCCACATCCGCGTAAGCCAATGCAGCTCCGTCAAAGATCCCTCCATACTCAGGCTCGAGCTTAGGTGCCGACAGCCAATTATTTCTCTTTACTTTCACAGGCGGTCGGCTGGGCTAGCCCTCAGGTGTGCCCTCTCCAGGTCATCATCACTCAAGCGGAGATATACCCGCGTCTGATCTAGCGAGGCATGCCCCATCATTTCCCGAAGTGTGAACACGTCCACACCGTTCGTGAGGGCCATTGTTGCGAAGGCGCGCCTCCAGGCATGAGGAGAGAGATGGGCGGGAGGAATGTCGGAGCTACTGGCGAGGCGCAGCATGAGGTTATGCAAACCGCTTTTGCTCATGGGCAGACCAGAGCGGTTCAAGAACATCTCTTGAATGTGAGGTCGTGCAGGTTTGCGCTCCCGCCGCTCATAAGTGGTGATGGCTTTGCCTGCCTTAATGCCTATGGGAATGCGCCGCTCTTTTTTGCGCTTGCTTGTCTCGGCTCTGACCCTGACCATGCCCCGTGCAAGGTCAATATCCCCCGTCTGAAGCTGCAGTAACTCAGACATGCGAACGCCAGTGTCCAGAAGCGTCAGGAGGATAGCTTGGTCGCGCAGGGGGTGACGGGTCTCCTTGGCAGCCTTCAGAGCGGCCTTAGCTTCCATCCCAGAGACTGCAGGGGGCAAGACCTGGGGAACAGGAGCCAGCTTGAAGCGAGCCATTGGATGGTTCGGGATCAGTTCCTCCTCAAAGGCCCATCTCAGGGTTGCCCTGATGCCACGCATGGTGGCGTGCTCACCTCCAGGCGCCAGCCCTCGCTGACGCAGATGCAGAACGAAGCCCTGGAGGAGAGGTTTGTTCACGGCACTGAGGTCAGGGGCAATGCCTTCTGATGCCATGTATCGTTCCAGGCTCGTGATGGTCTGTCGGTAGTAATCGACGGTGCCCTCAGAGCGGCGCAGGCTCAGAAGGTGACGGCGGTGGATTTGGTGCAGCTCTGACAGGTTCATGGGGCCTCCTGTAGCTGCTTTGATGGGTACAAGATTCGGTATGTAAACCACCGTTTCGGGAGGAATTTTCGAAGCACCCAAAAAGGTAAAAAGCCCGCCTAAGCGAGCTCTTTTGGTGCGAGGAAAGGGACTTGAACCCTCACTCCCTACGGGAACCAGATCCTAAGTCTGGTGCGTCTACCAATTCCGCCATCCCCGCACGCTGTGTCCTGCCGCCAGGACCCCTGCAAGAAAAAACCCGGCCCGGGGCTTACGCCTGGGGCCGGGGTTCAAAGTGGGGTGGATTATGGGATTTGAACCCACGACCTCCGCTTCCACAGAGCGGCGCTCTAACCGGCTGAGCTAAACCCACCACTGCTGCCCACAACTCGCAGGCCCACACAGCTTAAGGGCGGCGGGGCAGACTGTCAATCCTGCCCCGCCGGGCCGCCCTCTGCGTTCAGGAGTTCAGGTCCGCCCACAGGGCGCCTGCCCGCGCGCCGGAAGCAGGCACGCCCTCCAGACCGGTGCGGCCGCGCCACGTGGAGGTGGGTGGCGGACGTGACCTTCAGGTTCTGTTGGACCGCCAGGGGCCGTACTGTGAGCGGCCGTCCAGGTGAGCGTGCAGGCGCCACAGGCGTTTCTGGGCTGCAGGGTGCCCCGGCGGGTCTGGTGGTGCGGGCCTTCACCTGCAGCGGGCTTGCCCACGCGCCTGGCGGCTGATGGTGCAGAGGTCCTTGCGGGCGCTACGCTGTGCGCACATGAACTTTGAGCTGCCGGGCGACCTGCGGGATATGCAGGCCATCATCCGTGACTTCATGATCACCCGCGTGGAGGCCCGCGCGCAGGAGATCGAGCACACGAACAGCGTGCCGCCCGAACTGCTGCGCGAGGCGGCGGACCTGGGGCTGTTCGGGCTGAGTATTCCTGAGGAGTACGGCGGGGTGGGCCTGGGCGCGCTGGGCCGCTGCGCGGTGTACGAGGCCATGGGGCAGGGGCACATGGGGTTCGGCGGGGTGATCAGTGCGCACGCCAGTATCGGCACCAGCGGCCTGGTGAAGCTGGGCACGGACGAACAGAAGGCGCGTTTCCTGCCGCGCATGGCGACCGGGGAGTGCATTGCGGGGTTCGCGATCACCGAGCCCAGCAGCGGGTCGGACGCCGCGAACATCCGCACCCGCGCCGAGAGACGAGGAGATGTGTACGTGCTGAACGGCACCAAGCACTACATCAGCAACGCGCCCATTGCGGGCCTGCTGACGGTGATTGCCATTACGGACCCGGCGCGCGGCACGAAAGGCATGAGCGCGTTCCTGGTCGAGCCGCAGAGTACGCCCGGCGTCACGATCGGGAAGGTTGACGAGAAGATGGGCCAGAAGGGGGCCCTGAGTGCCGAGGTGATCTTCCAGGACGCTGAGATTCCGGCCGGCAACCTGCTGGGGCCGGAGCACCTCGGGTACCGCGAGGCGCTGGGGATTCTCACGAATGGTCGGGTGGGGATCGCGGCGCGCAGCACCGGCGCCATGCAGCGCCTGCTGGACCTCAGCGTCGAGCACGCCCGGCACCGCGAGCAGTTCGGGCAGCCCATCGCGCAGTTCCAGGCAGTGCAGTTCATGCTGGCCGAGATGGAGATCGCCATTCAGACGAGCCGGGTGCTGTGGCAGAAGGTGGCGTGGATGGTGGACCAGGGGCAGGACGTGCGGCGCATGGCGAGCGTTGCCAAGTACCACGCCACTGAGGCCCTCTCGCAGGTCGCCGACAAGGCCGTGCAGGTCGCCGGTGGAATGGGGTACATGAAGGACTCCCCGGTGGAGCGCTACTACCGGGATCAGCGGCTGCTGCGCATCTACGAGGGCACCAGCGAGATTCAGAAGATCATCATTGCTGCGGACCTGCTGCGCTGAGCCTGGCCGCGCCGGTCGTCAGTTCAGGCCGGTCAGCCACCAGTTCAGGAACAGTGGCAGGCGGGCCCGCCAGGCAGGCTCGTCATGCCAGTGGCCTTCGCCGGTAGTGAATTTCGCTTCGCGGACATGAGGGCGCAGGCGGCCCGTGAGCGCGCGGGCCAGGGTGATGAGGTCCTGGGCCTGGGCGAGACTGCTGCCTTCGTGGTCTCCCATGTCGATCCACACGCGTGCGCCGGGGTCGGCGCGGCCGTCGAGCCAGCGCAGGAACTGATGCCCGGCGGGCCACACGGCGGGGCTGAACACGCCGAGGGTGCCGTACGTGCCCGGGTCGCGCAGGCCGGCGTAGGCGGTGATCAGGCCGCCGAAGGAGGACCCCGCCAGCGCCGTGCGCGCCGCCGGCACGTGGCCGTAGCTGGCGTGCAGGTGCGGAAGGAGGGTCTGCCGCAGCCAGTCGGCGTACTCGTCGGCGCCGCTGGAGAAGGCGTTCATCTCGAATGGGAAGGGCACGTAGCGGCGGCTGCGTTCGTGGTTCACGGGCAGCGCCGCAACGCGCAGAGGCAGGCCGGCGTCTGTCATGGCCTGGGCGGCGCCGGCGGCGTCCCAGCTTTCTCCTGCGAAGGTGGGTCCGTCGTCGAAGACGTTCTGGCCGTCGTGCAGGATCAGCAGGGGCAGGGTCTGCCGGTCGTGACCGTCGGGCCACCAGAGGCGCACAGGCTGGCTGCCCCAGGGCGCAGGCAGGGTCAGTTCCTCACGGGGCGGAGCGCAGCGGCTGGGGCGGGAGCGGCCGAGCCGGGCGGTCTGCCAGCCGGCCACCTTGAGGGTCAGGGTGGTGTCGCCGCGCAGCACGGCGCGGTGGGCGGGGGCGCGCTGGCCCCACGGATCGCCTTCTTCCGTGACAGTTCCGTCAGGGCGCTGAAGGCGCACTTTGAGATTCAGCAGCTGGCCTTCGGGGAAGTCGGCGTGCAGGGTACCGGCGGGGGTGAAGGTCCAGCCGGTGGGGGTGCTGCTCCAGCCGCGGTGGTCGCCGGTGAGGAAGGCCTGACCGCTGGGCGTGCCGGGCGGAACGGTCAAGTGCACGGTGAGGCGGGGCATGGGCCGAGTGTAGGGGCTGGGGTGAGGCAAGAACGGGTGAAGGGCGCATCAGCTTCCCGTGAGGGTTGTGTCAGGTCGTTGGGGGTAGTCTTTTGGCGTGGAGGACGAGGTTTGCTCGGGCCATCTCGGATCGCGCTGAGGCTTGCCCCCACCCTGGAAACTTGATATATTCACACTCAAGTTTCCTGGTGATTGCATTTTCAGGAACCCGCTCTCAAGACGACCCACCCGGGCGAAAAGGAGTTCCGAGCCATGCCCAACCCCACCCTTCCCAGCAACGTGCCCGTCTGCCCCGTGCGCGGCAGCGTGATCTACCCGACCATGGTCCAGCACATCGACGCCAGCCGCGCCCTGTCCATCGGCGCGATTGAAGCCGCGATGAGCAGCGACAAAGTGATCCTGATCGTCTCCCAGAAGGACAAGGACATCGACGATCCCCGCGGCAGCGACCTGTACGACGTGGGCACGGCCTGCAATGTCCTGCGCGTGCGCAAGAACCCGGACGGCACCGTCCAGATGCTCGTGAGCGCCGTCGCGCGCGTGCGCGTCAGCAGCTATCAGCGCGGCGAGTACCTCAGCGCCGACATCACCCCGCTGGGCACCGAAAGCGATGACCCGGTCGAACTTCAGGCCCTGAGCCGCGAACTGCGCGACCGCTTCGAGGCCATCGCCCAGGGCGGCAAGCTGAATGCCGAAACTGTTCAGACCATCAGCAGCAAGGACGAGATCGGCGAAATGGCCGACCACATCGCCTTTAACCTCGACTTCAAACTCGAAGATAAGCAGGCGCTGCTGGAACTCCCCAGCCTGACCGCCCGCATCCGCAAACTGCTCACGCTGCTCGACACCGAACAGGAAGTGCAGGCCGTGCAGGCCCGCATCCGCGCGCAGGTGAAAGAAGAGATCGACAAGAACCAGCGCGAGTACTACCTGCGCGAGCAGATGAAGGTCATCCAGAAGGAACTGCAGGGCGGTGAGGGCGACGAGGACGCCGACGAAGCCGAAGCGTTCCGCACCAAGCTCGACGCCCTGGAGCTGCGGCCCGAAGTCCGTAAGGACATTGACCGCGAAGTGAACCGCCTGGCACGCATGCACCCCGACGCGGCCGAGGCCAGCGTAATCCGCACCTACCTCACCTGGATCACCGAACTGCCCTGGAACACCCGCAGCGACGATCAGCTCGACGTGGGCCAGGCCTCACAGATCCTGGACGACGACCACTACGGCCTGGAAAAAGTCAAGGACCGCGTGCTGGAATTCCTCGCGGTGCGCCGCCTGCGCAAGGAACGCGCCGAGCGCGGTGAACTCAGCGCCGAGGACGTCAACAAGGGCCCGATCCTGGTGTTCACCGGCCCTCCTGGCGTCGGCAAGACCAGCATCGCGCAGAGCATCGCCAAGGCGCTGGGCCGCAAGTACGTGCGCATCGCCCTGGGCGGCGCACGCGACGAATCGGACATCCGCGGTCACCGCCGCACGTACATTGGCGCCATGCCTGGCCGCCTGATTCAGGGCATCCGCAGCGCCGGCACGAAGAACCCCGTGATTCTGCTGGACGAGGTTGACAAGCTCGGCAGTTCCTACCAGGGCGACCCTTCCGCGGCGCTGCTGGAAGTGCTGGACCCCGCGCAGAACCAGCACTTCACCGATCACTACCTCGGCGTGCCCTTCGACCTGAGCGAGACGATGTTCATCGCCACCGCCAACTACCCCGAGCAGATTCCCCCGGCCCTGATGGACCGCATGGAAGTCATTGACTTCAGCAGCTACATCGAGCAGGAGAAGCTGGAGATCGCCAAGCGCTACCTGCTGCCCCGCCAGCTCACCGCCAACGGCCTGAAACCCAACCAGATCACCTTCACCGACGCCGCGCTGGAACGGCTCATCAGCCACTACACCCGCGAGGCCGGCGTACGCAACCTTGAGCGCGAGATCGGCACGGTGGCCCGCAAGGTCGCCCGGCGCATCGCCACCGGCGAAGTCAAGCGCGTGAAGGTCACCGACAAGGAACTCGACCGGTACCTCGGCCAGGCCCGCCACATTCCCGAAACGGAAGGCAAGGAGGACATGGTGGGCGTCAGCACCGGCATGTTCTACACCCCGGTCGGCGGTGACATCCTGTTCGTGGAGACCAGTATCAGCCCCGGTAAAGGCCTCGTGCTGACCGGCCAGCTGGGGGACGTCATGAAGGAAAGCGCCCGCGCCGCCCTGACGTACGCCAAGAGCAACGCCGAACGCTTCCACCTGGACCGCGCCCGCATCGACGACAGTGAAATTCACATTCACGTGCCCGCCGGGGCAATTCCCAAAGAAGGCCCCAGCGCAGGTGGCGCCATCACCACCAGCCTCATCAGCGCCCTGACCGGCATTCCTGCCCGCCATGACGTCGCCATGACCGGCGAGATGACCCTCACCGGCCGCTACCTGCCGATCGGCGGCCTGAAGGAGAAGGTCCTGGGCGCCCGCCGCGCCGGCATCAAGCACATCATCCTGCCCAAAGCGAACGAAGGGGACCTGCGTGACATTCCCCTGCACCTGCGCAGCTCCATGCGTTTCCACCCGTGCGAGACGGTGGACCAGGTGCTGGACGTGGCCCTCGTCGGCGGCCTGAAGGCCCTGGAAACCCCCCGCGGGACCAGCACCCCCGAACTGCCCGCTCCGAAACGCAAGAGTGCCCGCCGCAGCGACGCCCACGCGTAAGCCACCCCACCTCACGCCTCCCCGTCCACCCAGGACGGGGAGGTTGCTGCATGTCCGCCGCTCCCTGCCGCCCTCGCTCTAGACTTCCGGGACATGCGCCGCCTGCTCCTCGTGCTGCTCCTGACCACCCTGACCACCGCGCACGCCGCGTACTGCTATGACGTGCCCGGCGAGGACCGCACCCTGCTGCCCCGCTTTCAGGGGACCCCCAGACAGGTGGTCGAGATTCGCCGCGAATCCGATCCCGCCGCGCCGGACGACCCTGCACGCACCACCACCCGCACGTTCACCTTCCAGGGTGGTCGCCTGGCACACATCCAGACGCAGGCTCCCGGCGACCAGACCCAGACGCTCCTCACCCTGATCGGCAGGACCGGATACCAGCGCGCCTCAGTCAGGCTAGAGGCCCTGTTCAGCGGGAAGGGGGTTACGCTCGCCGACGTGCAGGAACAGCCCCGTGAGCCGGTCTCGCTGACCTTCGACGCGCAGGGCCGACTGACGGCCTACAGGGGCGTGTGGGAAGACCAGGCGCTCAACGCTCTGAAAGAACAGGTCAGCTGCACCTACTCCGCTGCGAAACGGCAGGTGGTGGAGCGTGTCACCCGCGCCGGAGTCGTGGCCTGGGTGACCACCGCGCAGCTGGACGAACGTGGGCGCCTGACCCGAAGGGAGATTGCCGCCAGCCTCCCCGGACCGGGCATGCGGAACACCCGGCAGACCACCTACACATACGCGCCGGACGGCACCGGCATCCGTGTGGACGAACGGGCGAACGGTGAACGTCTTCCCGCGCTGCTGATGACCACCGACGCCGCCGGGCGGGTCACGCACATTCAGATGGCCGACCTGGGCGACGTGCAGGAGCAGTGGCAGATCACCTACGACGCCCGCGGCAACTGGGTACGGCAGGTGGGCACCGTGCAGGGCCGCCCGTTCATGACGGTCACCCGCGACTACTCGTACTGACCGTGAAGATCAGTTCTGCCCCGGGTTCACCCGGACGGGGGGTATTCTGAAACGCATGAGCGCACCCGTGACGTTCCTGGTGGCCAGCCCGCACCTGCGCGGCGGGGTGTTCGAAGGTGCCGTGATCCTGCTGCTGGAGCACGACGCGAAGGGGGCCATGGGCCTGATCGTGAACGCCCCGATGGTGCAGACCGTCGAGGACCTGATGGCAGACGCCGCAGGCCAGCGGGACCCGGCGTGGCTGGGCGGCCCGGTGGACCCCACGCTGGGCTGGTGCCTGTACCCAGACCCCGTGGGACTGGACGGGGAAATCAAGCTGCTGCCGGGACTGAACGTGTCGAGCAGCTTGGACGTGCTGCGCGCCGTGATGGCCAGCCGGCAGCGGTACATGCTGGTGCTGGGGTACGCGGGGTGGTCGGGCGGGCAGCTGGCCGAGGAGGCCCGCGAGGGCGCGTGGGTGTGGGTGGAGCAGGACACGCCGGCGCTGCTGTGGGACGTACCGGCGCAGGAGCGGTGGCAGGCGGCCCTGGACCGGCTGGGCGTGCAGGCCGACCGGATCATGCCGGGTGGCGCGCAGGCCTGACGCCGAGCGGGGCTTGCGCGGCCTGGGAGTGCATGCTACTATCCCTCTCGCGCCGGAAACGGCCCGCCACCAGTGTTCGGCAGTAGCTCAGTGGCAGAGCATCCGACTGTTAATCGGACGGTCGTTGGTTCGACCCCAACCTGCCGAGCCAGGCAAACCCCCTCCCAGAGGGGGTTTTTTGTATTGCCTTTCGTGCCCAACGGTTCAGACGCCCGTTTCGTGCCCAACGCGTGCCCAACGGAACTGCTAGCCGTCGGCGTCTGAGTCTTGCGTGAGCGTCGAGAAATCCAGGGTCAAGGCCTCACGTTCCTTCTGAAACACGGTCCGGTAACGGTCCTGGGTGAACGACGGGCGGGCGTGCCCCACGTGCGCACTGATCACCTCGACCGCCTTCCCCTGCTGCCCATGAATGGAAATGAAACTGTGCCGGAGCACATGCGTCCCCTTGTACGGCACCTCCGCTTTCCTGCACAGGTCCTGCATGAGCTTATAGACGTTATCCGGCAGGATCGGCAGCCCCCGCGAGGTCGTGAACACCGCGTCACTGCCCACGTAGCGCGCGCCCTGCGCCTCCCGGTCAAGCGCGACCTGCCGCGGCATGTCCCGCAGGAGGCTCAGGGCGTCCCCGGTCACCGGAATGGTGCGGCGCGACCGAGCCGTTTTCGGCGTGGTTCTGTGGGCCTTGCCGCTCAGACTGACCAGCGCTTCCCGGATGTGCACCAACCCGCTGTCCAGGTCAACGTTCTCCCACCGGAGGCCCAACGTCTCCCCTATCCGCATCCCCGTTGAGAGCATGAAGCAGAACGCCACCCCCCGGCGGTCCTGACGCGCCACCCGGTAGAAGCGACCCGCCTCCTCTTCCGTCCAGGCTTTCGACAACCCGTCCTGCGCGGCCTCGCGGGTAGACTTGGGCCGCACCACATCCGCCGGATTGCGGAGCAGGTCACCGTGCCTCACTGCCTCCGCGAACATCTGCCGCAGGATGTTGTGAATCTGCCGCTTCATCGAGTCACTGAGCGGTTTCCCCAGATCCTCCGCCCGGCGTTTGTCCTGATGCCTGAGGCCGGCGTAGAACGCCTCCAGATCACGTGGGGTAATGCTGGCCATCTTCCGCCCGCCTAGAGCGGGAATGATATGGGTGTCAATCATGTTGCGCTGGCCATGGCTGTATTTGGCTGCCTGCCCCTCCCGACGCACCTCATGCCACGCCAGCACGTACTCCTTGAGCGTCGTCTTCGGCGTGACGGCAAATTGTCCCCGGCGTGCGTCCGTCCGCACCTGACTCAGGGCTTCCTCCGCTTCCGTCTTGGTGCTGACCGTTCCACTCACGCGCTCTAGTTCCCCGTTGGGAAGCTCAACGGTCGCCCGCCATTGGAACCGCCCGGACGGGAGCCGGCGAATGGTACCGCGCCCGTTGCCACGCTTGGCTGTGTCCGCTTTTTTCGCCACAGTCCCCCCTCGTGTCTGTTCTGCGAAAACTATCCTTCCCGTTGGTTTTCAATGTACGGACGGGCCTGCCGTACGACTCGGCTTCTGGTTCAGTTGAAGTTTACTGGCAGGCGTGACCCACCAGCAAAAAACGTTGTGTCAACCGACCACGAGTGATTCCTGGCAAACTGGCAATCAGGAGTGGGGGCGGCTCTGCTGAAACAGGGCGCGGAGAGGTTCCAGGTCAGAGTCGGCAGGCATGAAATCCTGAATGCGGCCCAGGAAGCACCATTTCAGTTCATCCACTGTAAAGCCCTGGGACGCCACCACGTCTTGAGCAACGAATTCAAGCTCCCCTCCGCACCGGTCTCTAAGCGCAGTCCAGAGGGGAGCCTGGGGCAATGTTTACCTATTTCAGCTCTAGCGAGCCCCCTTCTTCAACCTGAACTTCCTGGGTAATCGGCAGAAGGTGAAGGTCGGCCATGACCCAGCCGTCTTCCGGCACAGTGAGCGTGGCAGTTACCAGCCGGGCGGTGGTGAGGAGGGCGCTGCCGTCCACGGACAGTAGCAGGTCATAGGTACCAGGCTGGACGCTGTTGAGTTTAAAGGTACCGTCCCCAGCCAGTCGAGCCTCATACGACCCCTCAGGACCGCTGAGCCGCACGACCAGGCTGGCCAGAGCCGGGGCGTCAGGAACCACCAGTTTGCCAGCCACCTCCCCTGCCGCAGGCCAGTCCAGCACCACTTGGCCCTGGACCGTGACGCCAGGCGAGAGGCGAATGGTCACTGTGCTTGTCTGACCACCCACTATGGTAACGGGGAGAGGCAGGGCGGGCCGGGCGCGCAGGCCCGCCACTGCGTCACCCTCCACGACGTTCAGCTGCACAGTGCCCTGCGGCACGTCCGGGAACACGAAGCGGCCGGTAGCGTCCGTGATGGTGGTGAGTTCGCCTGCCTGGAGGCGCAAGCCCGTGATGGGCTGCCCGTCAGGACGCAGCAGCCGGCCCTCAAGGCGACCCACGTCAGGACGGCGGCCGGTGATGAGTTCGAGCGGGTAGCTGAGCACCGCGCGCCATTGCGGGCGACTCTGGCCGTTCCCGACGGTGACTGACCCACTGACGGACAGGTCCGCCTGCTGAATTTTCGTATTCAGGCTGCCCGTTACAGTCCAGGGGGCACCGGATGAGGTGGGCGAGAGAATGCCAAGGTTGACGGCACCGCTGCGGATTCCAAAATCAGCACCAAGCCCTACAACCGGACGAACTGTCTTGGCCTGCAGGTTCAACTGGGCGCCCACCGTCGGCCGGAGGGTGATGGGCCCGGCGGGGATCACGGTGCTGGTCTGCATGACCGCCGTGCCGGACGACCACTTCAGGCGCGTGTCCCACGCAGCTTTCTGGTAGCGCACCTGGGCGTCCGTAACCTGACTGCCGATCCCTTTGACACTTACTTCAACGCTTTCTTTGGGGGCGTTCAGGCGACCAGTGACGGAAACCATGGCTGATGCGCCGGGCGTCATGGGGTCCCGCTGGTAGACGCCAGACACAGTGCCGCTCAGGTCCTTGCGGAACTGGTGACGCATCTCGGCGTTCACGGTCACGTCAGCATTTGTCTGTCCCTGGTACCCGGCCGCGCGGTACGAACCACTGACGGTGGCGGTGTTGGTCTGGCTCTGGTACGTCACGCCAATCGTGCCGCGGGCCGCGGTGGTGGTCAGGTCCATGGCCGCTCCGGCCCAGGCACGGACAGGGCCGGAGCGGCCGGTAGCGTCGGCGGCGACCGTGGTGCCAAGCCTGGAGGTTACGACGCCCAGGCTGGCCCCTGCCTGCGCCCCGACGTAGCGTACGGTGATGCCCCCAGCGAAGGCGCCTTCATGGCTACCCGCACTTACGTCGGCGTGCCAGGGGCCCTCCATGACGGTGCCACTGACCCCGAAGAGACTCGTACCAGCCTGCTGGGAGAGACCGGGGTGCGACAGGTGACCCGCAGCCACCGTGTAGGTTTTTGTGGTGTACCGAGCGCGCCACGTCGTGTCTGAGGCATACAGGTCGACCGTACCGGGCACCTTTGGGTGAATACGGCCGCTCAGGGCAAGTTCTGTATGCAGCGCAGGTCCCACGCTGAACCGGACCTGGCCCCGCAGAGTCAGGGCGCGCTCCGCGACCGGCAATTCACTGATCAGGGCCGCGCTGGTGGTCTGCTCTGTGCGAGTTAGACCACCCTGTCCCTGCACCTTCAGAGTGATCCGGCGGGTAGTGGCCTTGGAGCGAGGCAGGGTGCCGCTCACTGTGACGGTTGCGCGTTCCCCGGGCGCCAGGGTCAGGGTGGCCGGATTCACTCTTAGGCCCGCGGGGTCTGTACTGAGCGTCAGGTTCTCGGACAGATTCCCACTGTTCACCAGCATGTACTGGATGTCGACCTCACCGTCAATCATGGTCCGGGCACCTGGGAGAGTCTGAACATTCACTTCACGACGCGGCGCAATGCGCAGCATGGCACTGGCTTGAAGATCTCCGGCTCGCAGATGTACTGCGTACGCCCCCGCCGCCACTTGGGCAGGCGCTGTAACAGGAAGCAGCAGGGTGTACCGTTCACCCGGCGCGAGCGTCAGTGTTTCTACAGGGAACAGCAGGTGCCATCCTGCTGGAAGCTCCGGTTGGGGCGTTCCGCTCCAGGGGACTGCTGTGTCGTTGTGTACCTCAAATATCACGGTGACCGAGTCCACAACCTTAATGACCTGCTCGCCCTGAGGGCCTGTCAGGCGCAGAGCTTGCGCGCCAGATGAAAGCAGCAGCGAGAGCGCCAGGGCACTCCAGCGCATCTTAGTTCCCCAATGAAACGTTGTACCGCGTTCCCACAACTGGGTTAACACCATCGTTGGCCATCACCAAGAAGGTGTACTTGCCAGACGTGAGTTTGCCGAAGTTGAAGTTGAGCTGCACGCCACCACCAGGGTAAAGGCGGATTTTACCCACCTCATTACGAGCAACCAGTTTGCCTTGTGGGTCATAAACCTCGGCACGGTATTGAGGGAAGGTGACAGCATTGCCGTCATTGAAAACCTTCACGCCCAAGTTCACGCCCTCTGGCTGACGCTCAAGATTGGGGCTGGCGAAGCGAATTTTCGCATTCCCCCCTGCCAGAGTGGTAATCAGATTGATGGCGTAACGAGTGTTGACAATAACCCCACCCTTGCTGGCTGAAGGCTGACGATCCGGTTGCACGATGACTGCGCTCCAGTGAGTCCCAGGCGCGACCTCTTGTGGCACCGAAATGGTGACATTGAACGATTTGGTGCTGTTGGCCGGCACAGTCACCAGCGTTGCAGGCAGTTTGATCCAGAGCGCATTGCTTCGGTCGAGTTGGCCAGGTTGGAGATATGTGGTGGTGCCTGGCAGAGCCCGTACATCCTCAATGCTCACTCGAACAGTTTCTGCGGCGGTTCCGGAGTTTCTAAGCGTGATAGGCACTTGAATTACCTGGCCAGGCTTCACATCGAGGTCACGAGCAAGGCTGCCCTGCACAGCGGTGGAGGCATGTGCCGTTGTGAGAAGTGCGCCAGTGGACAGGAGGAGAGGAAAAAAAGAGTACTTCATGGAAGAGACCCCCTCAAAGGTGGAAGTAAAGGGCAGTAGAACCTTGGAGTTCTACTGCCCTTTATATGGTCAGCTCACTTGAAAAAAGCGAGATTACTCAGAGATAGTGAAGTCGACGGTGATGGTCGCGTTAGCAGCAAATCCGTTTTTCAGGGCAGCATCACTCAGTTCTGCGGTGTAGGAAAGTGTGGGGGAAGCGCTGGTCTGGGCGGCCAGGCCGCTCAGAATGTCACCTGATGGCGCGGTGGTATCGAGTATAACGCCAGTAGTGGCGGTACCGACCTTGATAGTCAGAGACTTCACGAAGGTGGGGACATTCGAGACAGTGGCTGTCACTTTACGAGTACCAGTGCTTACCCCGGCGGTGGCCCAGTTCAGGGTGCCAGTGCCAGTGGCAGCCGTAGCCCCTGCGCCAGCCCACGTCAGATCGGCATTGTCAGCCGAGATGGTGTCAGGGGCAGAGTTGACCAGCGTGAGGGTGGCGCTATCGGAAACAGCGAACGCGACGTTGCTCAGGACGAGGGTGGCCAGCAGGGCAATGCTTTTGAAGTTACGCATCAGATACTCCTGTTCGGAAGCAGTCTTCCGAGGGTTGAGGGTGCTTTCCATCCGTGTGCCGGACGGTAAAGCGGGCGAAAAGGCGGTCGCACCACTTGCTCCCCTCGCCTGAGGTGCCCGGGTTACGGGGCGAGGATCATCACATCTCTTCGTCAGGAGCTTGTCTGATCGAAGTACCTAGAGAATAGCCACGGGACCTCACAAGTCTCTTACCAACTCGGATCAGGACATCAATAAAGCCGTGGGGTCTTCGCCCCTTCAATATTCCCGCTAGCTGGCCTAACACAGACGGAATGATCCTCCCGGAAGCCCGTCCGGTTTGGCAATCGCTTGGGCTCCTGCCCTTCTGAACTGAAGGCCCCAGAGCAAACTGGTCTTACTTCGGGGAACGATCCCTGGCCGTGCGCAGGCCCTTGAACAGGCGGGACGGTCCACCCTGACCCAATCTGGTGGCCAGACCCAGAATGAGCCGCGCAGCGGGCAGAAATTCCTCCTTCTCTTCGGGAGTCAGGACGTTCACTTTGATCTTCTCAGCCGCCTTGAGGGCTTCCGCGATCATCAGATACTCCAGCCGTTCCTGAGTCAGGGGGTGAAGAGAAAACTGCTCACTCTCGAACAAGGGCTGGCCTGTTTTCCGGTCGTAGCGGTAGTCACCCTCAGTAGTGAGCGTGTCCTCATCCACGGCGATGAGCGGCAGGACCCGCCAGGGCCGGTTTCTGCGCTCGATGCAGACGTACCCGCCCACGACAGTCCCTGTCACGTCCTCGAGGTGTTCCGCAATGACCAGAAGATCGAGGCCGGGGGGAGGAGTCGCCATGCCAGCATTTTACTGAGGTTGGCAGATGGCCCACCACTGGCCGGGCCGGGTCCGGAAGCCGCCGGCGTGGGTGTCTACAGCACTTCAAGGGTCAACCCCTGGAGTGACATCCGTCCGAGCGGGCCGAGCCCAGCCCGCAGCGGAACCCATATGCTCGTAGCTTCCTTCAGCGTCTTCTGGCCGTCTCCAGCTCAGAAGTACGCCTCTTTCAGATGCCTTCTGTGATGTTTGTGTGATCGAGTACACCCCGGAGCGGCCCTAGGGTCTCCAGACCCTCCCCCTGGCGCCGCGCGGCTTCCAGGTCATGCAAGGCCCGGTACAGCACGCGCTCCAGGTGCGCTTCATAGCGCGTGACCTTCGCCAGGGTCTCCCCATCCGGCATAGCGGCGAGTACGTAGGAGTCCGCTTCGATCTGCCGGGCGTCCATCACAGCCGCCCGCACCTCCCTTGCTTTGCGGCGCTGGCCGCCCGCGAGGCTCTGGAGCCACACCGCCCCCAGGTCCGGCAGGCGCTCCCGCCACAGGCGCACCAGGCCCGGAAGCTCTTCCGGCTCGAATTCCCAGTCTCCTGCCTCGAGGGCGGTCAGGTCCTCCGGCTGCCCGCGCTTGCCCGTCAAGGCCCGCACAAGCTCCCCGGGCGTCACGCCGACCCGCTGCAGGGACTCACTCAGCAGGTGCCCCACAGTGAACGCCAGCTCCGCCGGCAGTCCTTCCCCGGTTCCGCCTTCGGCCAGCGCCTCCAGGCACGCCCCGCTGACTTCCAGGCTCACTGCCGCCGTTTCCGCGAGGGCCGGATCTGTCCGGAGGTGCTCAGCGCTCTCCCCCACCATCCGGTGAACGCGGTTGAACGCCTTCAGGATGCCGCCCGCATACCCGTACTCCCGGCGTTCCGCGAGGCCCTGCGTGACCGTGCGCTGTTCCGAGGTGCACAGTGCCGCCTCGTACCGCGCCAGACGGTCGAGCCGCCACAGGGCAAGAGCGGCCCGCTCCGCGAGGCGTTCCTGCAGGTAGCCGCGCGCCCCGCTGGATTCGCGCACCGCCTCGACGTGCGCGAGGTACGCGGCCCGCTCTGCCGGGGGAACGTGTTCACTGAGGATGCCGTGCCGCTCGGCATTTGCGCCTCTCGGGTCACGTTCGACGCTCTGGGGGTTTGTTTCGTAATTTTTGCCGTGCGTCATGCTTGAACCTCGTCCAGGCGGGGGCGTCGAGCGGCCCGCGCGGAGTGTTTCTGCTGAGTGGTGAAGGGAACCGCGGTCTGGCGTGTGATCAGGCGCGGGGCTTCCCGCTTCAGCCCTTCCTGCGGACCTGGACCGCGCCGTTCTCCCCGCCGCCTCACGTACATTCCTTCACCGGCGTTGAGCAGGAGGCCCACCCGTGTGGGCGCGTCTGCCGGGGCAGTCATGCGGCCCACGCGCCCCGCGCAGCCCAGAGCGCCTGAAGCTGACGCGCCGGCTCGACACCCGCCGCGTAGAGGGCCGCGCTGGACAGGACGTACTCGCCCAGGTTCGCCACCACCCCACCCGGCAGGACGGCCGGGAAGTTGAGGTGATTCCCGACCGCAGCCTGGATCAGCCGCACCAGCGCGTCCGGCATCGACGCGGGCGTGGTGCCTGGATTCTGGAGCGCCGCCATGAGGGCCGCCTTCTGCGCCTTGAGTTGCGCGGCAAGCTCCGGTGTGATCGCCCCCTGGGGGGCGCGGGCCACCAGCTGCCCCCCGTCAATGGCCAGGCGCACGCCCCGGCCTTCCAGCTCGCGCAGCAGTTCGAGCGCTAGCACGTAAAGACCTCCTCGGGGTCACCCAGGGCGGGCGGCATGAAGTCCTGAGGTGCGTCCACGATCCTGACGTCTTCCTCTGCGGCGCCATACACGTAGGCGCGGGGGGCGCCGCGCCCGCCCATCCGGACGGCCCGCACCTGTGCCCCCAGCGCGGCCAGAGCCTCCCGGACGGCCTGTTGCGCGGCCCGCTCCCGGACGTTCCCGCCCTTGACGGCCGCGGCGATCAGTTCCGCGTGAGGCACCGTCAGACCGGCCTTCTCCGTCAACACGGCGACCGCCGCGGCTTTCGCGCGGTCGCTGCGGGTGTCACCGCGTTCCTCTTCGGCGGGCAGGTCGCACGGCAGGAGGCGCAGCCCGGCCGGCTGCCCGTGTTCATCCGCCCAGCGCTCCACCTCCACCCCCAACGCGTGACCACTGCGGGCGAAGCTGTTCTTTCTGACTTCCCACCGGAGCACGTCCCGCCCCTCGACTTCACGCGGGGGCACGCGGGTCAGCAGATGCACGGCGCGCGCCTGGGCACTCTTGCCAGTGCTGCCCATAATGCCCCGCTCGCCCTCTTTCTCGTTCGCGGCTTTTTTGGGAAGGTGGTCGAGCACGATCACCGCCGCGCCCGTCTGGGCGGCGAAGTCGCGCAGGGCGATCATGGGGCGCATGGTGTCCTGAAGCTTGTTCCCGTCAATGCCGGGGAAGGTGCCCATGAAGCTGTCGATGATGACGCACCGCGCCCCCAGGCCACGCGCCATGTTCAGCAGCTCCCCAAATTCCTCGAGGGACAGGCCCGCGCCCGTGCTTTCCAGCAGGGCAAGACCGCGCATGTCTCCGTCCGGGAACGCGACCCGGTGCTGCTCGAGCGAGAAGCGAACGGACCGGCCCTCACCGTCCGCGGCGTCCGTGTTCAGGTAGATCACCGGGCCGGCCGGGATCGGGTGGCCCAGGTACTCCCCCCGCCCGTCTGGGCGGGTCATCTGCCACGCGAGGCACGTCATGAGTGTGGTTTTCCCCACCCCCTCCCGCGCCCCCAGGAACGTGACGTAGCCCAGCGGAATCAGCCCCGGAACCAGGAAGTCAATACGCCGGAGTTGCGCGTGCAGGTCAATGACTTTCAACGCCACGCCGACCACCCGCTCCGCAGTGGGCCGCCCCAGGTGGTCGCGGGGGCGCCCCACCCGGCCGCCTCACCCCCCCACTCTGACCCCTGAGGGCCAGTCTGCCAGGAATCGTTTTGCGTGTGTGGGAGGGCGTTGTTTACTGGCAGGGCGATATTGCCAGTCACCGGGGGGTGCCAGCGGTCTGCGCGTTCAATCCGGCGGTGCAGGAGGGCGCCGAAAGCGTGAATGTCGAGCTTCCCCGCGAGGTCGCAGAAATCCCCGTCCGCGAGAGGGGCAAGCACCCGCACGGCTGACGCCCCGGCAGCGCGGGCCATCCTCGCCACCCGACCAACGCAGGCGGCCCCTGGCGCGTCCGGATCGGCGTACACGTACACCGGCTTGCCCCGCAGGCCCTCCAGGAAAGGCGTCCCGTTCGCACCGGCCAGCCCCTGCACGTCCACCCGCACCCCCGCTCGACTGAGCGCCCGGGACGCCGCCGCGCCGTTCAGTTCGCCTTCTACGATCAGCACCGCTTCCCCGGTGCCGTACCTGGGGGAACACCACGCAGGAGAACCGTATCGCCCGAGCCGGTACACGTACCGCTCCAGACCGCACGCTCTCAACACCTCCACGCTGCCGAGATTCCGCACCTTCAGGCCCCAGGGCCGCCCGTCCGGACCGCGCAGGGAGAACGCCAGCGCCCCGGCGTGCGCGAGGGTGCGCCCATCCCGGGTCTGGAAGTCCCGGATCAGCTGCCCAGCCTGCAGACCCTGCCAGCCGTACAACCCACGTTCCTTCAACGCCCGTCCCGCCGCATCCTGCAGGCCCAGGGGACACACCCAGCGCAGGGCGCGGTGCTGTTCAGCGTCACCAAGCGGCGCGCAGCGGCTCAGGGCGTGCCGGGCCTCTACCAAGGGATCAAGGGGCACACGGGCCGCGCTGGGAGCGGGCACCGAGGGAGCCAGGGCTGCCCCCGTCCAGCGGGACAGTTCCTCCGCCGCCTGGAATGACGTGAAGCCCAGGCCCAGCAGGAAGTCATACGCGCTGCCGTGCCCACCGTCCCCACCAAACCGCTTCCACTTCCAGCGGCCCTGGGCGTTGAGGTACACACTGAAGGAGGGGCTGTGCTCCGTATGGCCGGGCCGGGGGTCGCGAATGACGCCACCCCGATCACGGTGGAGCCCCCGGACCGCCTCAGGACCGCAGTGCTCTGCGATCAGGTCCGGCAAGTTCACCCCATCAAGAAGGGTGCGCAGCTTCATGCCTGACCGCCATGCCGGGGACGGAAGCCCGGCCGGGCCATCAGCATCTCAGCCACCTTCAGGCCAGCGCCGATGTTGCCGGGGCGCTGCATGTCGAGCACCGCGAGAGCGTACAGGGCGGAAAGGCGACAAGTACCTCCAGCTCTATCCCCTCGCCCGTCATGGTCCTGACGGGCGGCATTCATTGATCGCCTCCAGAGCCATTCAGAAAGTCGTCGATGGCGCTCAGGGGAATCAGAATTTTGCGGCCTACGCGGATACTGCGCAGCTGCCCGGAGCGGATCAGGTCATACACGCCGTTTCGCCCAACGCCCAGCATCGGGCCGGCCTCTTCAGGCTTCCGGGTAAGGCGGGTGGGGTTATCGTGAGCTAGAGTCATAGTGCGACCTCCCAAAGGTCGTGAAGGGCTTGAGCTGCCGCTGACGTGGCACCTCTGGTCTTTCCTTCCTCGCAAGCGTGTGTGTTCTTGGCCGGATGAACACGCTTGCGTTTTTTTGCTGATATTGATGGGCTTTGGGTCGGTCTATTTGGTACCTCCTGACCCATCCACGGTAGTGCTCGATCCCGTTAAGTACAACTACTTGTACGTCTATGGTCATCCATGTACAAGATGCAGTGAACAATTACCCTGACGACTGAACACCAGCGAGACACGTCAGCTGAAATGAGACGTGGTCCACGTTCATAAGTGAGCTCTCACACCGGAAGGGGTAGGCGCTGAAACTGTTTCCCATAGCGACTAACCTTCGTATCCATTCCGTGCCCAACGCATGCCCAACCGGGACGGGAGGAGATAACACAGAGAGGAAACATGAGGGATCTCTGGGATATCGCTTGTCAGAAAAAGTCCGTTCCACAGGGAATATCTACCACCTCCCGGCACCAGCTATCCTCAATCAGGATGAGAAGGCGTCCTCCTGTTAATCGGACGGTCGTTGGTTCGACCCCAACCTGCCGAGCCAGAAGCATGAAACCCCGCCCCTGGCGGGGTTTCTGTTTTGCGGGTTCCCAATAGGATGCCCGGCGGCTTTTCATTCGCCAGCCGCCAGTGGAAATAGCCGGGCACCTGCTGGGTGGCGTGTGTAAGCAAAGCGATTGACACCCCCCGGAACGCGTGCCAGCATGCAGGCACGCACAACTTGTACTCCGTTCAGCGTCCAGCACAGGCTGGAGCGCGCTGAATTGACCGGGAGGTTCGAATGAAGAAACGGCTCCTCTTTCCCACCCTGTTCGCGGCCCTGACCAGCTCTGCTCTGGCGGAGAAGGTCGTGAACATCGGCTTTTCCGGCCCGCTGTCCGGCGGCGCAGCCTTCTACGGCAAGGACGTTCAGAGCGGCCTGGACATGGCCATCAACGAGCTGAACCGCACCGGCGTGACGGTCAAGGGCGAGAAGGTCACCTTCAAGCTCGTGGCCCTTGACGACCGGTACCTCCCGAACGAAACGGCGACCAACGTCAAACGCCTCACCAGTCAGGGCATCGACGTGATTTTCGTTCCTCATGCCGGCGGGATCCTCACCGTGCAGCCCCTGACGACCCGTGACCCGGAATTCCTGCTGGTGGCCTACTCCAGCGAGCCGAAAATCCTGGAGTCCCGTAATCCCCTGACGTTCATGCTTCCGCCCCGCTACGACAATTACGTACAGCCGTTCGCGGCAACCCAGATGAAAGCGTTCGGTAACCGCCTCGGGCTGATCGGCACGACCAGCGCGTACGGCAAGCAGTGGGCCGCCGTGATCAGCGCCGAATGGAAGAAACAGGGCGGGACCGTCCTTGCCGACAACGGCGTGGATTACTCCACCACTGTGGATTACAGCAGCGCCGTCACAAAAGCCCTGGCCGATAAACCGGACGTGCTGTTTATCGGCGGGCCCAGCCAGCCCACCGCGCTGGTCGTGAAGGCCGCGCGCGAGCAGGGCTTCAAGGGCGGGTTCATCGTGATGGACCAGGCCAAATTCGAGCAGATGGACCAGATCGTGCCACGCAACTACCTGGACGGCAGCGTGGGCGTGCTGCCCACCAAGGAGTTCCCCGGCACGCAGGTGTTCGTGGCGCAGTACCAGCGTCAGTTCAAGAAGATTCCCACCAGTGAGGCCGCGCTGAACTACATGGGCATGAACATCATCGCCAAGGCGATGGAACTGGCCGGGACCACCGACGACCCCATGGCCATCCGCGCGCAGCTGAACGCCGCCGCCAAGGCCCTTCCCCGGAGCAAGACGGTGTACAAGCTGTTCGGCGTGACGGACCGCGGGCACGTGGACGCCGAGTTTGTGGTCGCCAGCGTCAAGAACGGGCAGTACTCGCGCCTGCGCCTGATCAAGACCTTCAAGTAAGGTCCGGAGACGCTGGCTGGTTTCACCTGCGCGCCCGGCGTTCTGCGCCGGGCGCGCGCTGCATTCATGAGGAGGATGGGCTTTTGACGACGGTGCTGCAACAACTGTTCAACGCGCTGGCGCTGGGCGGCGTGTACGCCCTGGTGGCGCTGGGCCTCACGCTGGTGTACGGCGTGATGCGCGTTCCGAACTTCGCGCACGGCGGGCTGTACATGCTGGGCGCGTACCTGACGTACGCCGCGCTGACCAGCCTGAAAGTGGGATACGTGCCGGCCCTGCTGCTCTCGGCGCTGGGGGTGGCGCTGCTGGCGGCGCTGCTGGAACGCGTGATCTTCTACCCGCTGCGCAACGCGCCGCACGTGCACCCCATGATCGCCGCGATCGGGGTGCTGTTCTTCCTGGAAGCGCTGATCTCGCACCCGCGGGTGTTCGGGCCGGACTTCAAGCAGATTCCCGAGCCGCTGCCCGGCATCGTGAATATGGCGGGCGTGACCCTCACGTGGCAGCGGCTGCTGATCATCGCAGCGAGCGTCGTCGTGATGCTCGGCCTGAACTATTTCCTGAAACGCACCCTGACCGGCGCGACCATCGAGGCGATGAGTCAGAACCGCGAAGGGGCGCGGCTGGTGGGCATCAACACGAACCGGGTGGGCATGCTGACCTTCGGGATCAGCGGGGCGCTCGCGGCCGTCGCGGCGAGCCTGATTGCCCCCATCAACGCAGTGGCGCCCAGCATGGGGGAGGTTATGAACCTCAAGGTGTTCGCCATCATCATCCTGGGCGGCATGGGCAGCGTTCCGGGCGCCATCGTCGGGGCGTTCCTGCTGGCCTTCACTGAAGTGTTCGGCGGGTTCTACATCAACCTGGACTTCGCGGACGTGATTGGCTTCGCGATGCTGGTGGTCGTGCTGGCCCTGCGGCCCCAGGGCCTGTTCCGGAAGGGCACGTGAAGCGCGGCGTGTGGGTGTGGGCGGCCGCGTTCGCCGTGGCCGCGGTGTTCCCGTTCCTGCGGCCCAGCGGGTATGCGCTCGACGTGGGCGTGAACATCATGATCTGGGCGATGGTGGCGTACGGCCTGAACGTCATGCTGGGCTACACGGGGCTGCTGCCGCTGGCGCACGCCGGGTTCTTCGGCATCGGGGCGTACGCGGTGGGCATCCTGACCCTGAAAGCCGGGTGGAACTTCTGGCTGGCGTGGCCGGCCGGGGTGGCGCTGTGCGCCCTGCTGGGCCTCCTGCTGGGCCTCGTGGCGTTCCGCACGCGCGGGGACGCCTTCTCGATCTTCACGCTTGGGGTGGGCGTGATCATCACGCTGGTGATCAACAAGTGGGATGACCTGACCGGCGGGAACGACGGTCTGAACGGCGTGGCGCCGCCTGCCGGTCTGGAGGAGGCGTCCCGCGCCATCGGTCTGAAGCTCTCTGGTGGGTTCTACCTGCTGGCCCTGGTGGCCCTGGCCGTAACGGTGCTGGTCGTGGCGCGCACCCGGGGCAGTACCTTCGGGCGGTCCCTACTCGCCATTCGCGGCGGGGAGGACCTGGCGCGCAGCGCCGGCGTGAACGTCTACGCTCACAAACTGCGCGCCATGATGCTCTCCACCGCTCTCGCCGGTTTCGCAGGCGGGCTGTACGCCGTGTACGTGGGGTTCCTGGGTTCAGCCGTCACGGGGCCGGTCACGACCTTCACGGTGCTGCTGTACCTGCTGGTCGGGGGGCTGGGCACCCTGACCGGCCCGCTGCTGGGCACCGCGCTGATCTACAGCCTCACCCAGACCCTCAAGGGTCTGCAGGACTACCAGTACATCGTGTTCGGGCCGCTGCTGGTGCTGCTGGTCATGTTCGCGCCGCACGGCCTCGCGGGCCTGTGGGACCGCTGGCGCGCCCGGCGGCCCGCTCCCCTCACGGCCGACAGTGACACCCAGGAGGTTACCCGTGCTTGACGTGCAGAACCTTGGCATTCACTTTGGGGGCCTGCATGCGGTGCGGGACGTCACCGCGTCCATCCCGGCCGGCCAGATCACCGCCATCATCGGACCGAACGGCGCGGGCAAAAGCACGTTCTTCAACCTGATCAGCGGCTTCTACCGGCCCACCAGCGGCACCGTCCGCTTCCAGAACGAGGACATCACCCGCCTGAAAACGCACGAGGTGGTCGGGCGCGGCATCGCGCGGACGTTCCAGACGACCACCATCTACCGGGAACTGAGCGTGCTGGACAACGCCATGATCGGCCACCGCGTCCGCACGCGCGCCGGACTGCTGGACGCGGTGCTGCGCACGGGCCGGGAACGGCGCGACGCGCAGGCCAGCCGCGACGGTGCCCTGCGCGCCCTGGAACGCGTCGGGCTGGTGCGCCACGCGGCGCTGCCCGCCGGGGCGCTCACGCAGGAAGGGCAGAAACGCGTGGGGATTGCCATGGCGCTTGCCAGCGACCCCAGACTGCTGCTGCTGGACGAACCGGCGGCCGGCATGAACCCCGAGGAGACCGTGAACCTGATGGGCCTGATCCGCGACCTGGTCGCTGGCGGCCTGAGCGTGACCCTGGTGGAGCACAAGATGAGCCTCGTGATGGGCCTCGCCGATCACATTCTCGTGCTGCACCACGGGCAGCTGATCGCGCAGGGCACCCCCACGCAGGTAAGCCGCGACCCGGCCGTGATCGAGGCGTACCTGGGTTCCCACGCGCACGGCGGCCAGATGGGCCAGCAGGCCGCCCCCGGAGGCGCCCATGCTTGACGTGCGCGACCTGAGCGTCAACTACGGGCATTTCACGGCGCTGCGCAGCGTGAGCCTGACCGCGCAGCCGGGCGAGATCGTCGTGCTGCTGGGCGCGAATGGCGCCGGCAAAAGCACCCTGTTCCGCACCCTGAGCGGCCTTCAGCGCCCCTCAGGGGGCAGTGCCACCTGGAACGGGCAGTCCCTTACAAGCGGGCGGCCCGAACGGAACGTGGCCTACGGCGTCGCCCAGTGCCCGGAAGGGCGGCTCCTGTTTCCCGAACTGAGCGTCGAGAAGAACCTGCGCCTGGGCGCGTTCGTGCACCGCCGCGACCCGGCCGGCACCGCGCGCGAACTGGAGCGCGTGTACGCGCTGTTCCCGGCCCTGGTGGACAAACGGCACGCGCCGGCCGGCAGCCTGTCCGGCGGGCAGCAGCAGATGGTCGCCATTGCGCGCGCCCTGATGGCCCGCCCACAGCTGCTGCTGCTGGACGAACCCAGCCTGGGCCTGGCCCCCCTGGTGGTGGAGCAGGTGTTCCAGGCGGTGCAGCGCGTCAACGCCGACGGTGTCAGCGTCCTGCTCGCCGAGCAGAACGCTTTCGCCGCGCTGGGCATCGCCCACCGCGGCTACGTCCTGGAAGGGGGGCAGGTGACGCTGCAGGGCCCGCAGGCGCAGCTGCTTACCGACGACCGCGTCCGCAGCGCCTACCTGGGCGTCTAGCGCGGCACATCACTGGAGGAGGGGAAGCGGGTGCTTCCCCTCCTCCTCTGCTGCACATCGGGCGGCCCGGTACACTGCTCCTCAGTCAGCCTCAGGGGCTGCACTCCGGACGAGAGCACCGCCGTACCCGGTCAGGACAAGACGGCGCGACACTGGAGGTGTCACGTCATGGCATGGATTCTGCTGGTTGTTGCCGGCCTGCTGGAGGTTGGCTGGGCCATCGGCCTGAAGTACACCGAAGGCTTCACCCGCCCCGTGCCCACGGCACTCACGCTGCTGAGCATGGCGGCCAGCATGGCCCTTCTCGGCCTGGCCGCCAGGACCCTGCCGATCGGCACCGCGTACGGCGTGTGGGTCGGGATTGGCGCAGTGGGCGCCGGACTCCTGGGCGTCCTGCTGTTTCAGGAGCCCGCCACGCCCGCCCGCCTGGCCTTCATGGCCCTGATGATCGTGGCGATTATCGGCCTGAAAGCCACCAGCGGCCACTGAACGCCAGGCGAGCGTCCGGGCCAGCGCGGCGTGGGCCGGGGTTCAGCTGTCGGTGCCCACCGCTTCACTCAGGTGACGCAGGCCGTCGCGGGCCAGCAGGCGCGTCAGGCCGGTATTGATCTCGCGGACCAGGCCGGGCCCCTGGTAGATCAGCGCGGAGTACACCTCAATCAGGCTGGCGCCGGCGCGGATCTTGTCGTAGGCGTCCTGGGCCGTGAAGATCCCGCCGACCCCCACGATGGGAACGCGCCCACCAGTCTGCCGGTATGCGGCGCGCACCAGGTCGGTGGTCCGGGCCGTGAGGGGCCGGCCGCTGAGGCCGCCTGTTTCGCTGCGGCTGGCGTGGTTCAGGCCGTCGCGGGCAAGCGTGGTGTTGCTGATGATCAGGCCGGCGGCGCCGGCGCGGACCACGGCGTCCACGCTGGCTTCGAAGTCCGCGGGGTGAAGGTCAGGGGCGAGTTTCACGAGGACGGGCGGGGCCGACAGGGTGCGCACCCGCTGGGCGCCGACCTCATCGAGAACCTCGCCCACCAGCGCGGCGAGGTCACCCGCGGCCTGCAGGGCGCGCAGGCCCGGGGTGTTGGGGCTGCTGACGTTCACGACGAACGCGTCGGCGACGTCCTGCAGGGCCGCCACGCAGCGGCGGTAGTCAAGTGCAGCGGCCTCGTTGGGGGTGGCCTTGTTCTTCCCGATGTTCACCCAGACGGGGGCGGGGCGGGCCGGCAGGGCGCTCAGGCGGCCGTGCAGGGAAGCGGCGCCGGCGTTGTTGAAGCCCATGCGGTTGATGAGGGCCTCGTCGGGCGGCAGGCGGAACAGGCGGGGCCGGTCGTTACCGGCCTGCGCGACGGGCGTGACGGTACCAACCTCCAGGAACCCAAAGCCCAGGGCGCTGAAGGCCGGGACGGCCACGCCGTTCTTGTCGAGACCGGCGGCAAGACCGACCGGTGAGGCGAAAGCCTGACCCCACAGGGTCTGCGTAAGGGCAGACGTGGTGGGGGCCGTGAGGCGGCGGGCCAGGGCGGGCCAGCCGGGCGCTCGGGAGGCGGCTTCCATCAGGCCGATCGTGAGGTGGTGGGCGTCCTCGGCGTCCAGACGGAACAGCAGCGGCTTGATCAGCGAGCGGTACACGGCCTCCAGCATAGGGGAAGCGTGCGGCATGGTGGGGTCAGCGCAGGTGCGGGAAGCTGGGTTCAAGCTGTACGAGCCGGGCGTGCTGCTGGCGGTCACTTTCCACGATCAGGTCGGCGAGGGTAGTGCCGCCCAGCACGTCGCGCAGGGCCGTGTCCACGCGGTGCCAGAGGGTCTGGGTGCCGCACACATTCTGGCTGTCGCACACGTGGTCCTCCTCAACGCAGGACACGGGCGCGATGCTGCCCTCCATGGCGGTCACGACGTCGTAGGCATTGATTTCATGGGCGGGGCGGGCGAGGCGGTAACCGCCGTGCGCGCCGCGGATGCTCTTGATGAACCCGGCGCGGCGCAGGTTGCTGGCAATCTGCTCCAGGTAGTGCTGGCTGATGCCCTGGCGCTCAGAGACGTCCTTGAGCGGCACGGCCTCGCCGTCGCGGCGCGCAATCTCGATCAGGGCGCGCAGGCCGTACTGTGCTTTGGTCGACACCCACATGCCCGTATTCTATCCCGGAAATCCGGGTGAAGTGTAAGGAATTCCTGACGGTTGCCCCGGCACTGGCCCGCCCCGCGCCGGCGCCGGATAGAATCCGGCCCGTGACCCCCGGCGCACCTCCCGCCTCCCCTGCCCTGCCGCAGGACCTGAGTCCCGCGGCCGTGCTGCGCCGGCTGCGCGCCGCGGACGCGCCGGGCGTGGTGCTGTTGGAGTCCCTGGGACCGGTGGAGGAGTACGGCACGCAGTCTTTCCTGAGCGCGTACCCGGTGCAGGTGCAGCGCGACCTGCCCGAACGGCCTGACGGGACCGCCGTCTTCCCGGCGTGGCTGGGCGGCCTGAAATACGAGGCGGCCCGCACGCTGGGCCTTCCCGCGCACGCGCCGCGCGGGGAGGCCATGTGGTGGGGGCTGTACCCGTCGGGTCTGGTGTGGGACCGCGCGCGCGGCACCCTGAGCGTGGTGGGGGACGCGCACGTCAACTGGGCGGCCCTGCTGGCCCTCTCCCCCTCCCCGGACCCGGCCCTGAGTGTGGGCACGTTCGGGGCGGACGACGTGAACTATCCGGCAGGCGTGCAGGCCGTGCAGGAGCTGATCCGCGCGGGCGAGGTGTACCAGGTGAACCTCTCGCGCGGCGTGCAGGCCGACGCGCACGGCGACCCCCTGGCAGCGTACCTGCGCCTGCGGGACGTCAACCCCAGCCCGTTCATGGCCTTCGCGGACCTGGGAGACGAGGTGGTCGTGTCGTGCAGCCCGGAGCGGCTGGTGAAGTGGGCGGGCGGCGTGATCAGCGCGCGCCCCATTGCCGGTACCCGGCGCCGCGGCGACACCCCCGAGGAGGACGCGGCGTTCGAGGCGGAACTGCGCCAGAGTCCGAAGGAGGCCGCGGAACACACGATGCTGGTGGACCTCGTGCGGCACGACCTGGGCCGCGTGGCCGCGCCCGGCACCGTCACCGTACCGGACCTGATGCTCGTCGAGCGGTACAGCCACGTGATGCACCTCGTGTCCGAAGTGCGCGCCCAGGTGCGCGAGGGCGTGACGGTGCGCGACGTGCTGAGCGCCACCTTTCCCGGCGGGACCATCACGGGCGCACCAAAGGAACGCGTGATGCAGGCCATTCACACCCTGGAACCCGGCCCGCGCGGCTGGTACACCGGCGCCCTGGGGCTCATCAGCGGGCCGGTGGTGGACCTGAACATCCTGATTCGCACGGCCGCCTTCACCCGCAGCGGCCACGGCTGGACGGTGGAGGTCCGCGCGGGCGGCGGCACCGTGATTGACGCCGACCCGGCGCGCGAGGCGCAGGAAACCGTGCACAAAGCCCAGGCGCTCCTGAGCGTGCTGGCGGGCATGCCCGGCCGCCCCGCGCGGCCCCCGGCCCGGCCCGTGCACGGCGTGGCGTGGGCGCCGCCACCCGCCACGACCCATACGGGCGCACGCGTCCTGCTGCTGGACAACCGCGATTCATTCACGTGGAACCTCGCGCATGACCTGCTGGCCCTGGGCGCGCAGGTCGATGTCCGCAGGCAGGACGAGGACCCGGACGCGCTGCTCGCCACCCACCCGGACGCCGTGCTGGTCGGCCCGGGTCCGGGCACGCCCGACACCAGCGGCTGCACCGTGCCCCTCACGCAGGCGTGCCTGGCGTCGGGCGTGCCGCTGCTGGGCGTGTGCCTGGGCCACCAGGCGCTGGGGCAGGTGCTGGGCGGCCGCGTGGAACGCGCCCAGCCGGTGCACGGCCGGCCCGAGTATGCCCGGCACGACGGCCGGGGGCTGTTTCAGGATGTGCCGCCGGGCGCGCCGTTCGGGCGGTACCACTCGCTGGTGGTGCGCGGCGTACCGGCAGAACTCGTGACCGCCACGAGCGAGGACGGTGAGATCATGGCGCTGCACGTTCCGGACCGGCCCGCCTGGGGCGTGCAGTTCCACCCGGAGAGCGTCCTGAGCCCGGCCGGGCGTCTCCTGCTGGGCAACTGGCTGCGCCTGAGCCGCGAGTGGCGCCCGTGAGGTCCCTGCCGGACGGCGTGAATGCGCCCGCGTGGCTGCACGGCGAGACGGCGTTCACGACTGTCCGGACGCAGCAGGGCCGGCCTCTGCTGTGGACCGCGCACCTGACGCGGCTGCGTGCCACCTGCGCGGCGCTGGGCCTGCCACCACCGGAGCCCGGGGGGCCTGCCCTGAACGTGGTGCCGTGGGGGCTGCTGCGGGTGACCGTCACGGCAGACGGCACGTACTGCACGCACCGGCCCCTCACGCCCGGCCCGCGCCCTGCGGCGGGCGTGACCGTGCGGGTCACAGGCGTGCAGGTGCACCCGCAGCTGGGGGAACATAAAACCGGGAACTATCTTCCGTACCGCCTCGCGGCGCACGAGGCGGCCCCCGCATTCGAGGGGTGGCTGCTGGACACGCACGGGCACGTTGTGGACGGCAGCCGCACCTCTCCCCTGCTGGAACTGGACGGCGCGCTGGTCGTGCCCGCCGGCGGGTTGCCTTCCGTGACCCGCGCGGCGTTCCTGAGTGGCCGAACGTTCCTGACGCGGCCTGTCCCCGTGAGTGAACTGCCCCGCGTCACGCGCGCCTGGGTGTGCGGCAGCGGGACCGGCATCGTGCCCGTGCGCTGCATCGAGGGCGTGACCGGCGACCTTGACGTGCAGTGGCCCGCGCCGCACGACCCGGTGTTCGGCTGGCCGGACTGACCGTCACGGGTCCGGACCCCGGCGGCGGATCACGCGCTCCTGGGCAGACCCGCAGCCTGTGTGGGACGTCCGCAGGCCCGGCCACCGCGTCGCTGCGGGCCGCGCCTTCACCGGCGCCCGCCAAGCTCCCCGGTGCCGGCCGCCTTCATGCACGCCATCTGCCGAACCTCACGCCCCCGCGTTCACGGGGCCCTGACCGCCCACCGGCAAGAGGGTCAGGCGTCATCCTGCCCCCGGCGGGGGGGCACGCAGGTGAGGCGCCGCGCGGTCCCGGCGGCCTCTAGCGTGCAGGGCATGACCTGGCCTGAAGACACCCTGCACCTTCCGTCCGCTCCAGCCACCCGCCGGCCGCCCAGCGTGGCGCTCGGCCACCTGCTGAACCTGCTGCTGCCCGGCTCGGGGTTCTCGTACATCGGCCTGATCGGCTGGCATGTCGGCTGGATCGGCATCCTGATCGTTCTGAACCTGCTGGCGTCCGTGGTGGCGGGCCTGACCGGATCGTCGGGGGCGCTGCTGCTGCCGGTGGCTGGGGTGGGGGCGCTGCTGGTGCACTTCGGCCGGGCGTACGCGCAGCGTGAGGCGCGGTCGTTCCGGCCGGACCCGGACAACAGCGTCAAGATCGCCCTGATTGCCGGGCACGCCGTGCTGCACTTGTTCCTGGTGGGCATCCTGGCAGCGGTGCTGATTCCGAACCTGCTGGGTGCCCGCACCCGCGCCACGCAGGCCGGTGAGCAGGCGGCGGCGCGCATGGCCTACACGTTTGCTCTGGCCGAGCAGGCTGGGGGCACGCTGCGCGACGGTCCGTGCCCGCTGGCGGACGTACCGGACAGCAGTCGCGACCAGATCAGCACCTGCACCGTCTCGCAGGCCGCCAGCACCAGCCCGCAGGTGGAGGTCACGTTCCGCAGTGGCCGGACCCTGCAGCTCCCCTAACTCTGCCCGCCGCGTGCCGGGCACGCACAACCGCGTGCCCGCTGACGCTCCGCGCGCCGGGGCGCATGCCAGACTGACGTTGATGCCGGATTTCGACGTGATCGTGATGGGCGCGGGGCACAACGCGCTGGTGACCGCCGCGTACGCCGCGAAGGCGGGGTTGCGCGTGGGCGTGTTCGAACGGCGGCACATCGTGGGCGGCGCGGTGAGCACCGAGGAACTCGTGCCCGGGTACCGCTTCGATTACGGCGGAAGTGCGCACATCCTGATCCGCATGACGCCGGTCGTGCGGGAACTGGAGCTGTCCCGGCACGGCCTGCACTACCTGGACGTGGATCCGATGTTTCACGCCTCGGACGGAGAAACGCCGTGGTTCATTCACCGGGACGCGGACCGGACGGCGCGCGAACTGGACGCCCTGTTCCCAGGTCAGGGTGAGGCGTACGCGCGGTTCCTGAACGACTGGACGCCGTTCGCGCGGAGTGTGGCAGACCTGTTCAACGCGGCGCCAGGACCGCTGGACATGGGCAAGATGGTGGTCAGCAGCGGGCGCGGACGCGACTGGATGGAGCAGCTGCCGCGCATCCTGCGGCCGTACGGGGACGTGGCGCGGGAATACTTCACCGAGGAGCGGGTGCGGGCGCCGCTGGTGTGGATGGCGGCGCAGAGCGGCCCGCCGCCCAGTGACCCGCTGAGCGCGCCGTTTCTGCTGTGGCACCCGCTGTACCACGAGGGTGGCGTGGCGCGCCCCAAGGGCGGATCGGGCGGCCTGACGAAGGCGCTGCAGCGGGCCGTTGAGGCGGACGGCGGGCAGGTGTTCGTGAACGCCCCCGTGCAGGACATCCTGGTGAAAGGCGGAAAGGCGCTGGGCGTGCGGCTGGCGAATGGGGAGACGTACACGGCCCGCGCGGTCGTGTCGGGCGCGCACGTGCTCACCACGGCGGGCGCCCTGCCGGACGAGGTGGTGCCCGCCGCGGCGCGGCAGGTGCGGGTGGGGAACGGGTTCGGAATGGTGCTGCGGCTGGCCCTGAGTGAGAAGGTGAAGTACCGGCAGCACACCGAGCCGGACAGCCGCGTGGGGCTCGGGCTGCTGATCAGGAGTGAGCGGCAGCTGATGAAAGGGTACGGGGAGTACCTGGCGGGGGAACCCACGACGGACCCGCCACTGATCGCGATGAGTTTCAGCGCGGTGGATGACTCGCTCGCTCCGCCCGGCGCAGACGTGCTGTGGCTGTGGGCGCAGTACTACCCGTACGAGCTGAGCAGCGGCTCCTGGGAGACACGCACGGCCGAGGCGCGGGAGAACATCCTGCGGGCGTTTGAGCATTACGCGCCGGGCACACGGGACACCATTGTGGGGGAGCTGGTGCAGACGCCGCAGTGGCTGGAGACGAACCTGGGCCTGCACCGCGGGAACGTCATGCACCTGGAGATGAGTTTCGATCAGATGTTCTCGTTCCGCCCCTGGATGAAAGCCAGCCAGTACCGCTGGCCCGGCGTTCAGGGCCTGTACCTGACGGGCGCGAGCACCCATCCGGGCGGCGGGATCATGGGTGCGTCGGGCCGGAACGCGGCGCAGGTGCTGATCCGGGACCTGACGCGGCGGCGGTGGCGTTGAGGCGTGCGGTGGCGTAGGGGCGTTGTGCGCACGGAACGGTGGGTCATGCGGTCGCCCCGGCGGGTGGGGGCCGGCGTCGCGGTGCTGCGCGACGGGTCGGTGCTGCTGGTGCGCTGCCGGGACAACGGGCGGTGGGACGTGCCGGGCGGCGGCGCTGGGACCGGGGAGACGCCGGAGGTCACGGCCCGCCGGGAACTGCGCGAGGAGACGGGCCTGAGTGTGGGTCTGCTGACGCCGCTGGGCGTCTACCGGCACCGGCACATGTACCCAGATGGGAACGTAGTGGCGTGGGAGACGCACGTCTTTACCGCCGCGTTCGCGGGGGGGGAGGTGCGCGCTTCGGATGACGCGGCCGAGGCGCGCTGGTGGCCCCGGACGGCCCTGCCGCAGGACGTTTCAGAGGTGACGCGGGCGTACTTCACCGCCCTGCGGACGGTGGGCACGTGAGGGTCACCCTCTCCCCCACCGCGCGGCGGGCGGGTCTGGCCTTCGCGGCGCTGGGTGTGGCCTTCCTGGGGGCGCTGCTCGTCATGGCGGGGCAGGCAGCCGGGTGGGCGCTGATCACGCTGGGCCTGCCCCTCAGCGGAGCGCTCGCACTGGCGGGAGACACGCTGGGCCGGAGGTTCCCGGAGGTGCTGGGCGCGCGCGGCGCGGCGCTGCTGGCGCGCACCCGGCCGTGGATGGCGCTGGTGGCCCTGTACGCACTGCTGAAAATCCCGGTGCCGCTGTGGCCCGCCGGGTTCCCGGTGCTGGGGCTGGCCAGCACGGGCGCGCTGTGTGCGGCGGCGCTGGCGTTCATGTGGGAACGGGCCGGGTGGGTGCGCGCGCTGGTGACGCTGGTCGTGTCGTTCGGAGCGGGCCTGGCGGCCGAGGTGCTGGGGAGCCGGACCGGCGTGCCCTTCGGGCAGTACTCGTACGCGGGGGCGCCGGCGCCGCTGCTGCTGGGGGTGCCTGTGATCGTGCCGCTGGGCTGGTTCGCGCTGACGCTGACGGCCACATGCCTGTCCGGCGGCCGGCCGTGGCTGGCGGGACTGCTGATGATGCTCTGGGATGTGGGCCTGGAACCCCTCATGACCGCGCAGGGCTACTGGGCGTGGCGTGACCCGCTGCCGGTGTGGGCCGGCGCGCCGCTGCAGAACTTCCTGGGCTGGTGGGCGGTGGGATCGGGGCTCGCGTGGGTGTTCACGGGCGTCGCGCCGCAGGTGTTCGGTCTGCGGCGCCCCAGCTGGACCCTGCCGCTCGTGCGGCCCACCGTGCCCGGGCCAGGCTCGGCCGTTCCGTTCCTGAGTCTGCTGCCCGCCGACCGCCGGCCCGAACCGGATTTCCGCGTTGCCTACCCGGTCGAGGCGTTCTTCCTGCCGGGCGGGCTGGTGCTGGTGGGCCGGTACGCAGAGGCCGCGGTGACGCTGGCCGCCATGGCACTGGGGTTGTGGCTGGCCGGGCGGGTGACGCGCCGTGACTGCTGACCCTCACCGCTGGGCGACGTGGCTGCTCGCCCTGAGCGTACGCCGCAGCGTGCGCAGTGGCCTGGGCGGCGTCTGGGTGGGGGGCAGCGTGCCGGCGGGCGCGGCAGTGCTCGCGCCGAACCATCACTCGTGGTGGGACGGGTACGTGCTGCGCGAGGTGGCCGTGACGTGCGGGGAGCCGTTCAGCGTACTGATGAACGCGCGTCAGCTGGCCCGCTTCCCGTTCCTGCGGCGGGTGGGGGCGCTGCGCGCCGGCGAACTGCGCGCCGCCGTCAGGCGCGCCCGCGCCGGCTGGCTGGTGGTGTTCCCGGAAGGCGAACTGCACCCGGCAGGGCCGCTGCGGGGCGTGGAAAGGGGCGCGGGGTGGCTGGCGCGCTCGGCGGACGTGCCGCTTGTGCCGGTGGCGCTGCGCGTCGTGCTGCGCGGCGCACAGTGGCCCGAGGCGTACCTGCGTTTCGGACCGCCCGTCACGGCCGGGGAACTCGCCGGAGCCCTGGCCCAGCACCTGGCGGCGCTCGACGCGGACCTGCACCGCAGCGTTCCGGAGGAGCCGCTGGCCGGGTACCTGCGGCTGGTCCCGGGACGCGCCAGCCGGTCAGTCCGGGTGGACCCGGCGTCGCGGCTGCTCGCGTGGCTCACCGGGGACCGCGCGTGAGGCGCGCCGCGGAGCCCGGCTGGGCGCGGGCGTACCGGACAGTCACGACCGTGTGGCTGGCGTCGAAGCTGCTGACGCTCGCCGTGAATGCCGTGACGTTCCCGCGCCTGCGGCCTGCGCCGCTGCCGGCGCGGGGGCCACGTGTGTCGCTGCTGATTCCCGCGCGCAACGAGGCCGGGAACCTGCCGGTGACCCTGCCGGGCGTGCTGGCCCAGGGTGCGCACGAGGTGATCGTGCTGGACGATGGCAGCACCGACGGTACCGGCGAGGTCGCGCGCCGCCTGGGCGCGCGGGTGATCGCCGGTGAGGCCCGGCCGGACGGCTGGCACGGAAAACCCTGGGCGTGCCAGCAGCTGCTGCGCGCCGCGGTCGGGGACGTGCTGGTCTTTACGGACGCGGACGTCACGTGGCACGCCGGGGCCCTGGGCGGGCTGCTGCGCGAACTGAACGCGTCCGGGGCGGACCTGCTGAGCGTGCAGCCGCGCCAGGTGAACCGCACGCCGGGCGAACGGATCCTGACGCCGCTGGTGGACGCCGCGGTGCTGTCGTACTTTCCGTTTCCGCTGCTGCGCATGCAGCCGCAGCACCCGCTGGCGACCATTGCGAACGGACAGGTGATGGCGTACCGCCGCGCGGCGCTCATCCGTGTGGGCGGGTACGCGGCGGTGCGGGCGCAGGTGCTCGAAGACACCGTCATGGCGCGGCTCCTGGCGCAGCTGGGCCTGCAGGTCACGACCGTAATGGGCCGCGGGTGCATCAGCGTGCGCATGTACCGGTCGTACCCGGCGTCGGTGGCTGGCTTCGGGAAGAACGCGCTGCCCATCCACCTGAACTCGCGGGTATTGATGACCTTCAGCGTGCTGCTGCACCTGCTGGGCCACACGCTGCCGTGGGTGCTGCCGGTCCCGAACCGCAGGGCGCTACGCGCCGCGAGCCTGCTGGAGCGGCTGGTGGTGAACGTGATTGCCGGGCGGCGCGCACCGGCGGACCTGGCCGAGGGGCTGCTGGGGCCGCTGACGCCGCTGCTGGCACTGCCGGTGTACCGGCGGGCGATGCGGCCGCGCGTGACCTGGAAGGGCCGCGAGTACCGGCAGTAGGCGTCGCGCGGAGCAGATTCATCTGCGGCTCAGGAGCCCGGGGCAGGCCCGGAGGATGGGGACGCCCGTGCCGCTCTGGGGTGACGCGCCAGGGCGGGTGCTGGCCCAGGGCGTTCCCCCGCGTTGAGTGAAGGCCGGCACCCTGTTGCAGGAGGTGGGCACGGCCCCCAGCAGACGCCCGTGACGGCCGGACAGGACAATCCCGGTGCGGTGGACACGCCGCAGCCTTCCTCGGAGTGCGCAGCGCCCGCACAGAGCTTCTTTGGGCACCGCAGCAACGTGCGGGGCGTGCGGCATTGCGCCTCCCGCATGACGCAGGTGAATGGGTGGCGTGTACCGGCCGGCGAACGACCCGGCCGTGTTGCGCCGCCTGCGGCGCTGGCCGCCACGGCAAAACCCACGGTCATCGTGTGGAAGACGGGCGGGCAGCTGGCCGGGGACACACCTGCGGCGCGCGCCGGCCGGCACGAATACCGCTGGACCCACGGGAAGTACGGGGCCGTCCTGACCGTGGGCGGCCCGCCGGTTCCGGGCGGTGAGCGGGCCGGGCGCCTTGTCATCCGCGAGGCGCTGCTGGCCTTCACGCTCAGCACGCCGCGGTGAGGCGACCGGACCGGACGCAATGTGACGCTTCAGGGTGGGGGGACTGCCGTATGCTCGGCGGCGTGAACCCTTCGCGTGGCGCCACCCCTGAAGCACCCTGCGCGTGCCGGTGCGCGGCGTGCGGCGCGGGGGGGCGGGCGTGAGACGGGCGCCGCGGCACGTGGCCGTGATCGGCGCGGGCTTCGCGGGGCTCGCGGCGGCCCTGCGGCTCGCCCAGGCGGGCGCGCGCGTGACGGTGCTCGACGCTCTGGACGGGCCGGGGGGGAAGGCGGCGCTGGGCTCGGAGGCGTTTTCGAGCGGCCCGACGGTGGTGACGATGCCGCAGGTGTTCCGGGCACTGCACGCGCGCCTGGACCTGCCCATGCCGGTCCTGAGTGCGGCGCGGCCCACCACGACGTACCACGCGCCGGGCGGACGGACGTTTGCCCCAGAGGCGCTTCACGTGGCAGGCAGCCTGGACACCACGCTGGCGCAGTTGTCCAGGGGGGAGGGGCGGCGGTACGCGGCGCTTCTGGCGGCGTCGCGGCGCATGTATCTGGACGCGCAGGACACGTTTCTGTTCGCGCCGCCCCCTGGTCCGGCGCAGCTGGCGCGGTATGCGCTCACGCGGGGGCGGCGGGCGGCGCCGCTGGTGCCGCTGCACCGGTTCGTGCGGTCCGGGTCCTTCCTGACGCCGTTCTGGCTGCGGTTCGCAACGTACCTGGGGGCCGATCCGTACCGGGCGCCGGCCGTGCTGCACAACATCGCGTGGGTGGAACTCGGGTACGGGGTGTGGCACCTGAAGGGCGGACTGCTCGACCTGGCGCGGACCCTGCATGCGCACGCCCAGGCGCTGGGTGTGCGGTTCGAGTTCGGCACGCGCGTTACGAGCCTCAGCACGCACGGCAGTGAGGTGCTGGGCGCGCACACCTCGCGCGGCGCCTTCGCGGCCGACGCCTGGGTGAGTGCCGCGGACCGTGCGCTGACCCTGTCGTGGCTGGGCGAGCAGGAGAGGGCCACGCCGCGCGGCGTGAGCGGCTTCGCGCTGCAACTGCACCTGGGCCGCGACTGCGGGCAGGCGCACCACATCTACTGGCCGGCGGAGTACCCGCGCGAGTGGCGGGACATCCGGGCCGGGCGGCTGCCGCGCGACCCGACGCTGTACCTGCACCTGGACGGGTCACGCGCCTTTCTGCTGGTGAACGCGCCGCCGGACCCGGGCGTCACGGACCGCCCGCAGGAGTACGGCGGGTGGCTGCTCGCGCGCCTGCAGGAGCGTCTGCACGCGGCGGCGCCGGGCCCGCTGCCGGTGATGGCGTGGCAGGCGCTGTCGCCCGCCGAGTACGCCCGGACCGCGAAGGGCGGGGCGCTGTACGGGCGGGCGCCGCACGGCCTGACCGGCAGCCTGCGCCCCGGCTGGACGCTGCCTCACGCACGCAACCTCGTGCAGGTGGGCGGCACGGTGCACCCGGGAGGCGGGGTGCCGCTGTCGGTGCTGAGTGGCTGGAACGGCGCGGGGGGCCTGCTGAAGCTGCCTTTCGATGACCTTGATGGCCGCGCCGTGCCGCGTGAGGGCGAGGTGTGGTCATTTCCGCAGTGAGGTCCGGGCCGGGCCTGGAGGCGCTGCCGGAGCCGGCCACGCGGCCCGGGAACGGGCACCTGCAGGACTGGGCGCTGTCGCCCCTTTCGCTGATTGAGGAGGGGGCGGCGCGGGCCCGGGCGGCGGGCACGGACGTGTTCCGGCTGCGGCTGGGCCTGCCGGCCGTGGTGGGGTTCAGTCCGGCGTGGAACCGGCGGCTGCTCACGGACCTGGGCAGTTTCCGCAGCGCTGGGAGTTTCTCACGGGTGGTGCCGTACCTGTCGGGCGGCGTGATCCTGACGGACGCGCCGGGGCACGCGGGTCGGCGGGCCCTGATGAACCCGGGGTTCTCGCGCGCGCACCTGCTGAGCCTGCAGGCCCGGACGCGCGCGGCCCTGCCGGGCGTGCCGGACGGCCCGTTCGACGCGCTGGCGTGGGCGGACCACGCGGTGCTGAAGCTGCTGAACGCCGCGTACTTCAGCGGGGAGTTCCCCGAAGCGCTGCTGCACGCCTTTCTGGCTCCGCTGCGCCGCCCGTTCCCCGTGCCGGCCCTGCCGCGCCCGGCCCTGTTCCACCGCGTGCAGGGTGAGGTGCGCCGGCTGGCGCACGCCCGGCTCGCGCGGGGCGGCGGGGACGACCTGCTGGCGGTGCTGGCCCCCCTTCCCGGCGGCCTGGAGGAAGTGCGGGTGAGTCTGGCGGCGGCGCACGACACGACCACGCACGCCCTGGCCTACGCAACGTGGTACCTTGCCCAGCACCCGCAGTGGCGCGCGTCGGCGCAGCACCCGGCCGTGCTGAAGGAAACGCTGCGGCTGCATCCCCCCGGCTGGATGGGCAGCCGCCGGTTGAGCTGCGACGTGCACTGGCGGGGCGTGCGCCTGCCGAGGGGAGCGCTGGCGCTGTACTCGCCATACCTGTCCGGACGCGACCCGGACCTGTGGACGCGCCCGGAGGCGTTCGACCCGGCCCGCTGGGCGGAGCGGCCGCCGGCGTGGGCGTACCTGCCGTTCGGCGGTGGGGAGCGGCTGTGCCTGGGGATGCACCTCGCGCAGCTGCTGATTCATGACACGCTCGCGGCGCTGCCGGCCCTGCGGGCGCTGGGAGGGGACCCGGCGCCGCAGCCGGGACTGACGCTGGGACCGCGCGGGCCGCTGGTCGTTGCGCGCGCCTGAGGCCGGTGTACCCCCGGCGGGGGCAGTCATGTGACCAGCGCCGGTACGTGCCCTCTGGAATTCGCAGCGGTACGCTGAGGGTGGGTTCGGCCCACCTCGCCGGACCGTGTCCGGCCCCCACGTTCCCACCCTGTACCTGCTTTCTGGAGTGCCTATGCGTAAACGTGCCGCTGCCCTCACTCTTGGCCTCAGTTCCCTGCTGTCCGTGGCGCTCGCCGCCGGACCACGCAGCAGCCTGGTCGACGCAACCTTCATTGACGGCGCGCAGATCGTGAGTGGCGCGCCGGAACTTGCAGAGTTCGCCGGCGCGCTGCGCACCGTTGCCACCGACGCGGGCGGCAGCTGCGTGAAGAGCGAGTACGTGGTGTGGGACTCGGTGGCGGGCCTGGAAGGTAATTTCCGGCAGGTGCTGAACTCCCTGGGGTACGCCTACAGGGAACTCAGCGTGAGTGACGACCAGGACGGCCGCTTCGTGTCGTTCCGGCTTACGAAGGCCAGTGCAGCCCTGGCGGGCATCTGGGCCGACAGCGACGGCACCACCCTGCTGGGCTGGTGTACGCTGAAACTCACGGCGGCTGCCCCGGCCGTCCGCCCGCCCGCGGCCCTGACGCCGGCAGCACCCACGCCGCGCACCCCGGCGGCGCCCACGCCAGCCCCTGCCCCCGCCACGCGCAGCACGCCGGCTCCGGCGGCCCCCGCCCCGACCGTGAAACCGCCTGCCCCGAAACGCGGGTACGTGACCGGACTGGTGCTGGATACGCAGGGCCGGCCGCTGGCCGGCGCCGAGGTGTTCATTGTCGGCACGACCTTCACGCAGGGGCAGCGCACGAGCTTCACGGCGGTCACGAAGGCAGACGGCACGTACAGCCTGCGCGTGCCGGACGGCCGGTATCACGCGAGTGCCAGCGTGAAACGCGCGCTGGGCGGCGCGACGTTCACCCTGCCCCTGCACCCGGAGAGTGGGAGCCTGAACACCGAGGTGGATTCCTCTGAGGGCGGGAACCTGAACTTCCGCTGGCGTCTGAGCGGCAACAAACCCGGTGGCGGCAGTGACTGGGACGACACGTACGGCGCGAGCATCGACTTCAGCTACTGCGGGCTGCCTGCCAAGGCGTACTGCGACGAGCGCTACAGCGCCGCCGTTCCAGGCGCCGCGCCGGAAGGCAGCGTGGTCACGCTGACGTTCACGCCGCAGGGCAAACTGATTGACGGCACCGCAGGGAAACCCGTGGTCTACACCTTCAGGACCGCGCCGCTCGCCCCTCCCGGCGGATACCCCTACACCGACCCGAATGGTGGGGGGCGCACCACGCTGGGAGCCGGCTGGGCTTACCACGGGCAGAACTTCAACGATATTCCGCTGGGGATATACACGCTCACGGCTGTGGCGACCACACCCGACGGCCGGAAGGTGCCGCTGAAGCTGGGGCTGGAGGCCAACAATGTCGAGGCGGGGAGTGTCACGCTGAAGTGGTCGTCGTACGACGTGAGTGGCGCTCTGAAGCAGCTGCGCGTGTACGTGCGCGACTGAGGCGCGCCGGACGAGGCGGAAAATGCTCTAGCCTCCTGGCATGACCGACGTCCCCCGCCCGCCCGACGCCGCGCCGCCCGCCCCGCCCGAGCGGGGCCCGGTGCGTGAACGCTCGCCGCTGCCGGACGTGCTGCGCGGGCTGGCGCTGCTGGGGATCCTGGTGGTGAACATGCAGGACTTCGCAGGGTTCCTGGAATGGCACCAGCGGGGCGTGGACCGCGCCGCGCAGGTGCTGACCGACACGCTGGCGAACGGGCGGTTCATCTCGATCTTCGCGATGCTGTTCGGCTGGGGCGCCGCGGGACTGCTGGCGCGGCAGGGGGCGGGCGTGTTTGTCCGGCGGCACGCCGCGCTGCTGCTGGTGGGGGCGGCGCATTACGTCCTGGTGTGGCACGGGGACATCATCAGCAACTACGCGCTGCTGGCGTTCGCCCTGCTGCTTACCGCCGGTCTGGGCGTCCGGGCCCTGGTGGGGCTGGCCGGGGGGCTGGGTGCGTGGTGGCTGGGACTGGCGCTGCTGAGCGCAGCGGGCGCCGCGGCGCGGACCGGGCCGCGGTTCTTTTTCCTGCCGGACCTGGCCCCTTCGTACGCGGGCACCGTGGCGGAGCGCGCAGGGCGGTTTTTGCCGGAGCTGATTGACGGCACGGTGTTCAACGGTCCGTGGCTGCTGGCCCTGTTCTGCCTGGGCGCGGCCGCGCAGCGCAGCGGGCTGCTGCACCGCCCGCACGAGCACCGGCCTCTGCTGCGGCGCCTGGCGGTGGGCGGCCTGGGCCTGGGCGTGCCGCTGGGGCTGCTGCTGGCGTACCTGAACACGCGGTCCACCTACGCGGCGGGCATGCTGGCCCTGCCGGTACGGATGGGAGGTGGGCTGGCGGCGGCGCTGGGGTACGTGGGCGTGGTCGGGCTGCTGACGGCCTCAGGCCGCCTGGGGCCGCTGCGGTTCTTCGCGGCGAGCGGCCGCATGGCCATGACGAACTACCTCACGCAGAGCGTCCTGATGACCCTGCTGTTCTACCCGTACGGCCTGGGGCAGGGTTACCGCTGGGTCAGCGCGGCGCCGGACGGACCGGTTGCGCCGTACAGCGGGGGCCTGCCGGTGTGGGGCGCGGCGCAGGGCCTGGTCCTGGCGCTGCTGGTGGGGGGCGCGCAGCTGCCGCTGAGTGCGTGGTGGCTGCGCCGCTTCGGGCGTGGCCCCATGGAGAGCCTGGTGCGGCGGGTGGTGTACGGCCCGGCCGCGCGGCTGGAGGACCGGCGTGACTGAGGGGAAGCGGCCCCTGCGGGTGCTGGCGCTGTGCCTGGGAAACATCTGCCGCAGTCCGCTGGCAGAGGCGCTGCTGCGCCGTAAGCTGGCGGGGGCGGGCGTGAACGCCGTGGTGAGCAGCGCCGGAACCGGAGCGTGGCATGTGGGTGGGGCGGCCGATCCGCGCAGCCGGGAGGTGGGCGCGCGGCACGGCCTGAGTCTGAACGGGCGGGCGCGGCAGCTGAGTGTGGCGGACTTTTCCGGGCAGGACGTCATCCTGGCGATGGACGCCTCCAACCTGCTGGACGCGCGTCGCCTGAGTCCGCCGGACGCTGCGGCGCGGCTGCTGATGCGGCACTTTGACCCGTCGCGCCGGACGCCGACGTGCCGGACCCGGACCACGGCGGGCCGGACGGGTTCGGGGAGGTGTACCGGATGCTGGAGCGCAGCGTCCGGGCCTTCGCAGCGCAGGCCCGGCCGGGTCAGAGCGTGGGAAAACGGTGAGGACGGCGCGCTAGACTGCGGGGCATGGATAACCGCACGAACCTCGACGACTACCTCGCGGGGCTGGGCATCAGCGACGCGGACGAGAGCGAGCTGCCGCCGCCCGCGCCGGACGCCACCCTGACCGGCACGCCCACGCTGGAAGCCGCGCCGGAGGACCCGCGGGCCACGCTGGAGCACTTTCTGCGGGGCCTGATCGGCCGGATCGACCCGGACCTCGTCGTGACGGTGAGGGAAGCCGAGGACGCCCTGGAGGCTGAGATCAGCGGTGAGAATGCCGCGCGCCTCGCCGGGCGGGACGGGCGGACGCTGGGCGCCATTGAGGTGCTGGCCTACACGGTGCTCGCCAAGCAGGAGGGCCGCGGGCACCTGCGCGTGCGGGTCGACATCGGCGGGTACCGCAAGCGGCAGGCCGACACCCTCACGAAACTGGCTGAGCGGCTGGCCGTGCAGGTCGCCAAGAGCGGCGAACCGCACGAGCTGCAGCCCATGCCGGCCGCCGAGCGGCGCGTGATTCACATCGCCCTGAAGGAGCACCCGGACGTGATGAGCGAGTCGGTGGGTGAGGGCGCCGCGCGCCGGTTGATCATCCGGCCCCGGCACGGGTGAATGCAGCGCCGGGAGTGGCTGCGCGCCGCGGCGGCGCGCCTGCGTGAATCGGGCGTCCCCTCTGCGGAGGTGGACGCCCGCGCGCTGCTGCTGCACGCCCTGCGCCTGCCGGCCACTGCGCTGCTGACCGCCCCGGACGCCCCGCTCAGCGGCCCCGATGAGGTCCGCCTGGACGAGCTGCTGGCGCAGCGCGCGGCGCGGGTGCCGCTGCAGCACCTGCTGGGCGAGGTGGAGTGGGGTGGCGTGCTGCTGCGCTGCGACGCGCGGGCACTGGTGCCCCGCCCGGAAACGGAATGGCTGCTGCACCTCACGCTGGGCGCCCTGCGGAGCGTCACGGCGCCGCGCGTGCTGGACGTGGGAACCGGGACGGGCGCGCTGGCCCTGGGGGTGAAGGCCGCCCGGCCGGACGCGGCGGTCACCGCGACCGACCTGAGCGCCGAAGCCCTGAGCCTGGCGGGCGAGAACGCCGCGCTGAACGCCCTGGACATCACGCTCCTCCAGGCGGACCTGCTGACCGGTGTGTCCGGCCCGTTCGACCTGGTGGTCAGCAACCCGCCGTACCTGCCGGAGGCCGACCGCGTGACGGCCCCGCCGGAGCTGACGCACGACCCGGCCCTCGCGCTGTACGGCGGCCCGGACGGCCTGAGTCTGGCGCGGCGGCTGGCGGCGCAGGCCGCTGACGCCCTGGGGCCCGGCAGCCCGCTGCTGCTGGAGCTGGATCCGCGCAACGCCCCGGGGTTCGCCGCCGAGCTGCGCGCCGCCGGCTGGGCTGCCCGGACCGCCGCGGACCTCGCGGGTCGCGAGCGTTTCGTTCTGGCTGAGAGGCCCGGCGCGAGCGCCGGCTGACCAACGCGCCACGCGCAGCGCGAAGGACTACCCGGCCTCGTCCGCCCGGGCCCGCACGTGGGCGAGCGCCTCCCGCACGGCGCGCAGCCGCTCGCCGTGCAGAGGGTAGAACGCCAGGATGCCCAGGGCCAGCAGCGCCCCGCAGATGGGCGGCACCGTCATGAAGAAGCGGAACCCGGCCGCCACCGCCTCCGGCTGAGCGGCCAGGGTCGGGTCGTACCCTGAGGCGCGGGTCACGGCGCCGAACACCAGGGACGTCAGGGCGCTGCTGAGCGTGGTGATGAAACCCGCCATGCCGAAGTACATGCCTTCGCGCCGCTGGCCGCTGCGCAGTTCGTCCTCGTCGATCACGTCGGCCATGATCACGTCCCCCATCAGGATCAGGCCGGCCAGGGCCACGCCGAACAGCACGGTGGTCGCCACCGCCCCGGGCACGGACTGCACCAGCGCCAGCGGCAGCAGGGACGCGGCGCTCAGCGCGAAGGCCAGCATCAACGTGCCGCGGGGTCCCAGGCGCGGCGCGACGAAGGTCCGCCACGGCCACAGGGCCGCGCCGGCCGTCACGAACGCTCCGGCCAGCAGCAGGGTGGTGACCAGGCCACTGTCCACGCCCAGACTGTGCCGGACGTAGAAGCCCATGCCGGCCGACAGCGTGCCCGTGGCGAAAAAGCGCATCGTGAGGGCCCCCACCACAATCAGGAACGCGCGGTGCGTGAACGTGGCGCGCAGCGCCGCGAGGAACCCCAGTTCGCGTTCGTGACGGCCGGGCCGTTCGAACAGGCCGCCCACCCCCGCGAGGATTGCCGCGCCGGACACGGCGGCGAACACCCAGGCCATGGCGGACCAGCCGATCAGACCGGCCAGCAGGGGCGGCAGCGCCAGGCCCACCAGCAGACCCAGCGTCTGCACGAGGTTCATGCGCCACGCCACGTCCGTGCGTTCCCGGTACGTGCGGAACATTTCCGGCAGCAGGGACAGGTAGCCGGTTCCTACGGCTGTGGCGGCCGTCTCCCAGAGCACCAGCAGCGTCACGAAGTACACCAGCAGCGCGACCGGCTGTTCGGTGCCGTGAAACGGGGCGCTGAACAGCAGACCAAACAGGACGAGGCTGGGCAGCGCTCCGAAACGGACGTACGGAATACGGCGGCCCCAGCGGGACCGGGTGCGGTCGGACAGGAACCCGATCAGGGGGTTGTTCGCCGCGTTGTACAGCGCGAACAGGGTCATGGCCGTCGCGGCCCACGCGGGGTTCAGTTTCAGGTGCTCGACGTAGTACAGCAGCAGGAAACTGGTGGCCTGCGTGGGGATGGTCAGGCCGAAGTTCATCAGCGCATACCGCCAGCGCTGTGCGGACGTGGTGGCCGCCCCCGGCGTGGCAGCCGCCGGGCCGGTCAAGTGGACCCGGCGGCGCGCAGCAGGGCCCGCAGGGGACGGTAGCTGCTGACGTGCACGCCGCTGCGCCTGATCACGCCCGGCAGGCGTGGATCGAGAAATGCCCGCCAGTTCGCCACGCGGCCCGCCCAGTCGTGCGCCGCGGCGCGCAGTTCGGGCGTGTCCCGCGCGGGGTGCAGGATGAAGTGCGTCAGCCCCGCCGGAAGGGCCAGCAGCAGCTCCTCGATCAGGGGGACGTGATCCCCGCCCTCGTGCAGGGGCAGCATCACCAGGTGATCCACCAGCGGCAGGCCCTGCCGCTGCAGTTCGCGGGTCAGTGCAGCGGCCTGCGCGGCGTCCGCGGCCGTCAGGCCGTGCGAGCGCCAGCCGTGTTCATCCAGGTTAGGAAACATGGGCAGCGCTCCGTGCACCTGGGCGACCTCCAGGCACGCGGGCAGGAACTTCGGGTGGGCCACGGCGCCCATGTGGGCGTCCACGTGCGACGCGTCGATCCCCCACGCCAGGGCGCGGCTCACCTGCGCGTGCAGCTCAGCGCGCACCGCGTCAGGATCGGCGTGGGCGCGCACGGCCTCCACAGTGGCGGGCAGGTACCCCTGCGCGTCCAGCAGGCCGCTGGCGGGATCGCGGGTGCTCAGTGGCCCCCAGCGGTAGGCGGGCCATTCACTCGTGAGGGTCAGGTGCACGCCCAGGTCCGCGTCCGGGAACTGCCGGGCCAGGTCAGCCGCTGCGGGCCCCCAGGGGCAGGGCATCATCACAGACGCGCTGGGCAGCGTGCCGGCCGCGAACAGGTCGGCGCAGCCGGTCACGGTCGCTTCGCACATGCCCAGGTCGTCGGCATGAAAAATCACCACACGGTCGTCGGGGCCGTAACCCAGGGCGGTCAGGGCGGGATTGGGCATCACACCGTTCTCCTTCGGGGGACTGGGGGCGCTGAGCAGGACGTCCGGGACGCGGGGACCCCCTCAGCATGCCACGCGCCGCCACGGAACGAAACGAAAAACCTGCCCCGGAGGGCAGGCAGGATCAGTCGGCAGGCTTCAGTCGTCCGCGGCGCTCGGGCCGGTGCGGGGCATTTCGGGGTTCTCGATGAACTCGGTCGGGTCGTACACGTCGAACCCGATCTCCTTCTCGTACTCCTGAATCTTGACGTGCAGGCGCCGCACGTCGCCCTCCACGGCGCCGTAGTCGAAGGTGTCCCAGATGGCGGTCGTCTTGAAATTCCCGCCTTCGAAATCCGGCACCTCGCGCGTTTTGCGGATGCCTTCTTCCAGCGCCTTGCGGCTTTCAATGCCCATGTTCCGGAACGCGACCTGCAGCACGTCACGCTGGAAGTCACGCGGGCCGTAGATGCCGGCGCGGTACACGGTCTCGAAGAAGTCCTCCCAGTTGGGCACCAGGGTCGCGGCGGGCATGCTGAACTGCCCGATGACGTTCTTGATGGCGTGCAGCGTCTGCTCAGGGTAGTAGTACAGGTACATGCGCACGCCTTCGAGGAAGAAGTTGTAGTGCGCCGCTTCATCCACCGCGATGATCTGCGAGACCTTCGCCAGGACCGGGTCGCTCACGCCCTTCAGGTGAGGCTTGTCACTCCTGCCCTGCGCGATTTTCATCATGTTCAGGTAGTTCAGCTGCGTGGCACGCTCCTGGAACACGGTGTACACGAGGTTGTGAATGGCGTCCGGGAACGGCAGCTCCCAGGTCTGGGATTTCAGGCGTTCCTTGTACTCCTCAATCCACTCGGGAGTGCGCTGACCACTGAACAGCACGGCGTTCTCCCAGGCGTCCGCGTGCTTTTCCTCTTCACTGCCCCAGCGCAGCTGGAAGTGGCTGCGGCCGTGACTGCGGCGCACCAGGTGCACGAGACTGCTCGTGAAGTCCGGCGCGTACTGCTCGACCGCGAAGAAGCCCTGAATGACCGTGATCACCTCAGGCGGCAGGTCCTTGTTCATGTTCCGCCAGTCGAAGCTGCGGTCCGGGTTCCAGTTGCGGGTCTCCTGACTGCGGGCGGTGTACCACCGGTACAGGCCCAGGAAACCCCGCTCGATCAGGCGGTCCTTCTCGCGGTTGCTCAGCAGACCCGCCGGGGTGCGGGGGCGCTCGTTCAGCATGTTGGGGGGCATCACATCGGCCATGACAGTTCCTCCTCGAAACACGCCGTGCCCGGCCAGTTCAGTGCCCTAGGGGCACACGCCGGGGACGGTACCTCCCCAGGGTACCCCCCGCCTGCCCGGCCATAAGGAAACCGGGACGCAGTTCAACGTCAACCTTCCTCTCAGCTGACCCACAGAGAGGTCCAGACCGGGCGCGTCCGCACGCGGCGGGCGCAGGGCGAGCCCGCTACACTGCCGGACATGAGCCTCGTGGGACAGCCCGCTCCGGACTTCACCCTTCCCGCCTCCACCGGGGAGCAGATCACCCTCAGCAGTTACCGCGGCCAGCAGCATGTGGTCCTGGTGTTCTACCCCCTGGATTTCAGCCCGGTATGCTCCATGCAGCTGCCGGAGTACTCCGGCCGCCAGGATGACTTCGCGGAGGCCGGCGCGGTCGTCCTGGGCGTCAACCGCGACTCCGTGCACGCCCACCGCGCCTGGGCCGCCGAGTACGGCATCGAGGTGCCCCTGCTGGCCGACATGACCCTTCAGGTGGCCCGCGCGTACGGCGTTGCCATAGACGAACGGGGCATCAGCGGCCGCGCCGTCTTCCTGATCGACAAGGCCGGCGTCATCCGCTACCAGCACGTTGAGGAGAAAACCGGCGATTACACCGTGCGGCCCGAGCTGGTGCTCGCGACCCTGCGCGGCCTGGGCACGTGACCCCCACCGTCCTGAGCTTCATCAACCTCAAGGGCGGCGTGGCGAAAACCACCGCCACCGTCCAGCTGGCTGACGCCCTGGCATTCGTGAAGCAGAAACGCGTCCTGGTCATTGACCTGGACCCCCAGACGAACGCCACGCTCGCCCTGATCGGCGAGACGCGCTGGGAACGCGCCGACGACGAACGGCAGACCCTCGCGCACCTGTTCCTCGACCTGCTCAACGGCACCCGCGACTTCAACCCCCAGCGGGCCATCGTGCGCGGCGCCAGCAACCTCAACCGCCTGAACGAAGCGGATATCGCCCGCCTGGGCGACGCTTCGTACGGCCGCGTGGACGTCCTGCCCTCCTCCATCCGCCTGATCGACGTGCAGGATCACATGGCGAACATCGCCGCCCGCACGCACTACTCGGTCGGCCCGATGGAAGTCATCAAGAAGATCGTCGCGCCGGCCTTCACTCACTACGACTACGTCCTGATCGACTGCCCACCCAACCTGGGCTTCGTCACGCAGAACGGCCTGGAAGTCAGCGACCACTACCTGATTCCCACCATCCCCGACCGGCTCAGCACCTACGGCATTCCGCAGATCGCCACGCGCATCGCCGAGATCCGCCGCGCCCGCGACCTGCGCCTGCACTGCCTGGGCGTCCTGATCACCAAATACCAGAGTGCCAGTGCCCAGCACCGCCAGGGCCTCGCCCGCCTCCACGACGACCTCCAGACCGCCTTCGCGCACACCGGCGAACGCACCCCGCCCATCCTCACCACCCTCCTGCCCCAGACGAACGCCAGCGCCGAAGCCATGAACCACGACCGGCCCGTCCAGAACTACCGCGACAAGTACGGCGGCGGCCTCGTTGCCGGGCAGGCCGCGTACAAGTACGGGCTGGACCTCGCCGACGAAATCGAGGACCTGCTCAGCGGGCAGGACCGCCCCCCCAGCCCGTTCAGCAGCTGGGCACACGCCATGCAGACCCGCCAGGAGTCCTGACTCACAACCCCAGCGGGTCCACCAGCAGAGCGTCCTCCGCCTCAAACGGCTCGGCGTAGCGCACGCGCGCCATCGTCCCCCAGTACGTCATGCGCCCCCGGCGGCGCTCCACGATCTCCGGCGTGACCGTCTCCGAGATCGCCGCGCCCGAAAACTGACTCTCATGCGCCAGCACCGCCGCCGCCCACACCGCCTGCACGTCCCCCACATCAATCAGCAGGTTCGGCGTGATGTCCGCATTGCCCTGGTACAGCAGCACCCGCGGCACCCGGTGCGGCTCCCCCCCCAGGTCCGCCTTGCGCAGCTGCGCCAGATGCACCGCCCGTTTGCTCAGGTGGTACGAGCCGAAATGATCCGGGTGCCGGTCGCGGTAATGCGGAACCACCAGCACCCGCGGCCGCACCGCCCGCAGAACCGCCGCGAGCGCGTGCGCGCCCTCCAGCGTGTCCCGCAGCTCGCCATCCGGCAACCCCAGCTGCCCCCGCCAGGCCAGGCCCATCAGCTGCGCCGCGCGCGCGCACTCCGCGACACGCACCTCCGGCGACCCCTGCGTGCCGCGCTCCCCACGCGACAACTCCAGAATGCCCACCGCGCGCCCCGCACGCGCCAGGCGGATCAACGTGCCCCCCGCGCCGATCTCCGCGTCATCCGGGTGCGGCGCCAGGCACAGCCACTCCAGCGGCTGCACCCGTCCGTAAATCGTCTCAAACGGCGTCACTGCGTTACTCACGCCCGCCAGCATAAGCCCACCTCGCCTTGACACCCCCCGCCGCCCTCCATATACTTTTTGAGCTTCCACCCGGGAGCCCCACAATTTTCGGCCCGCCAGTGTAGCTCAGGGGTAGAGCAACTGATTCGTAATCAGTAGGTCGTCGGTTCAAATCCGACCTCTGGCTCCAGAAAGAAACTCCGCATAGCGCGGAGTTCTTGCTTTTTACCAACCACCTTCGGACGGCCGCCCTACGACCAGTCTCGGTCAGGGCGCAGCTGCAGGCGGCGCGCGGCGGCGCGGACCTCCTCGAGGTTGACCGGATCGCTGAAAGGGTCCTCGTCCAGTTCGGTCACGCGGTTGAGTTCCTTCTGCCAGCGGCGCAGTTCGTCCACGTAGGGGCCGTACGCTTCACGGCGCAACTGCGGGCCCTCGGGAACCAGATCAAAAATGCCGTTGTGCAGCCACTCGCCGGTGTGCCAGTCAGGCATGTCAACGGCCGGGAACAGGCAGATGCCGTGCAGGTCAATGCCGCGCGCCATGGCCGCCAGGGATTCCTCCATGACGTCCTTGAGCCACGCGGGCCGGCCCTCGCGCAGGCCACTGGTCTCCGCGATGATGATGGGCCGCCCGTAGCGGTCCGAGACGGTCTTGAGCAGCTCGGCCAGAGGTTGAATCCGTTCGTCGCGCGGACCGAGGGCCTGGTGGGGGCCCTGCTCGCGGTATTCCATCTGCCCGAAGGAGTAGCAGTTCACGCCGACGATGTCGAGCACGTCCGGCGAGCCGCCGTACTCGGGGTGGGTGCGGCCGGCGAGGATGTCCCACGCGGCGAAGGTATCCCTGAACGTCTCGTCGCGGGCTTCGTCGGCCAGATCGGGCCGGTCGGCGGGGGGCACCACGTACACCAGCGGGTCAACGTTCACCATGCGGGCTTCCGGGATGACTTCCCGGATGGCACGGGCGGCAGCGATGGCGGCGCGGCACAGCGCGGCCCGCAGGGCAAATCGGTTCTCCCGGCCGGTCAGGTACGGCGCGACCCAGCCCCACTCGCCGCCGCAGAACGCGAAGAAGGTGATCTCGTTGATGGGCGTGAAGCACGGGGGGCCGGGGGTGCGGCCGCGGACGTGGTGGGCGGCGGCGCGGCAGTACCGGGCGAAGCGCTGCGCAAACTCCTCGGACAGGGGGTCCAGGCCGTCCGGGTACCCGTAGTGGCACAGGTCCCAGATGGGCATGATCTGACTCTCGTTCATGGCGTCCAGCACCGGGTCCAGCCGTGAGAAATCGAACTGCCCGTCCTGTTCCACCAGCGGCCAGGGAATGCCTTCGCGGGCCACGGCGATGCCGAGGGTGCGCAGCAGGGCGTAATCCTCGTGAACGCAGCGGTCGTGGTGGGTTTCAGCCACCAGGTCGCGCCGGCCCTGCCGCTTCCAGTGGAAGGTGGAGCATTCAAAGCCCGACAGGAAGAAGGTTGGGAACAGTCCTGGCGTGACGGTCATGGTGAAGCGTACTGCGCGTGCCGGCCGGTTGCTCTTGGGACAGCGTCACGATTCCTTACAGGTCACAGGAAAGCCAGGTGGTCAGCCGCTGTGCTGGGGGCGGCCCTGAGGCTCAGGGAGGAGTCATACGGCACCAGGGGAGCCTCTTGTAAAGTAAGAAATTCCACAAAGGCCCTCTGAGGTTCGAGAGAGGATGCGGGGGCAGCCACACAGTTCATCTTGACCGGAGGCGCGACTCAGACACGCCCCGAGGAAGGAGCCATATGAGTGCAAAGCGTCGTGTGATGTTCGTGGGACTCGCCCTTGCCCTTGCCGCCTGCGGACAGCAGAGCGCCGCGCCGACCGGCGGTGCAGGCCTCAGCAGCCTGGCGTCGGGGGGTGCCCGAACCTACCTGATCGGATTCAAGCCCGGTCAGGGCGTCCGGGCCGACGCGGTCCAGAAGGTGGGGGGGCAGCTCCGGCGTTCCTTTGACCGGATTGAAGCGGCCTCCGCGACGCTGACGCAGGCGCAGGCCACGAAACTCGCGGCTGATCCCAGCGTGGAGTACGTCGAGCTGACGGTCACCCGGCGTGCCGACAATTACGTCACCGGGGACGGGGACGTGATCGGGAAGCCCGGCGGGCAGCTTGGCGGCCTCAACGTCAACTGGCAGCCCAGTGGGGAATTCACGTACGGCGACATGGCGCTGGGCGTGCCTGCCCTGCGTGCGAACGGGTACACGGGGTCAGGCGTGGCGGTCTGTGTGGGGGACACCGGCATTGACGGCACCCACCCGGAGTTCGCCGGAAGGCTCAAGGGCTTCCGGAACTTCATGGGCGACGGCCGTGACTCCGCCGCTCTACTCAATGACGTCAATCATCACGGCACGCACGTGTCCGGAACGATCTTCGCGCAGTACGGCGTGGGTTCCAGCGTGGGCCCCACCGGCATGGACCCCCGCGGGGTCGGCGGCGTGTCCTCTGACGTGAACCTGTACCTGGCGCGGGTGCTGGGGGATGAGGGCAGCGGTTCGTCCGAAGGGGTTGTGGAGGGCGTCAACTGGTGCGTCAGTCAGCTCAGGAGCCAGGGCCAGAACGGGCAGGAGGAGCGCCTGATCATCAGCCTGTCTCTGGGGTCCGACGAGGGCAGCAAGACCGAGAAGCGCGCCTTCCAGGCGGCGTACGACGCGGGCGCGCTGATTGTGGCGGCCGCCGGCAACGACGGCGTGAAGCTGCCCCACTACCCTTCGGACTACCCCAACGTCATCAAGGTGGGCGCCGTGGACAACCTGGGGAACCTCGCGAGTTTCAGCAACTACAACAGCAAGCAGGAGCTCGTGGCGCCGGGCGTGGCTGTCCTGTCCAGCGTGCCGGTCGGCGCCGGACTGGCCGCCAGGGCGGGTGCCACGGGGGTCGCGGCCTACCAGAGCGTCAACCCGTTCGAGTTTGCCGCGAAGACCACAGTGACTGACTTGCCGGTCGTGCCTGCCGGCGGTGCGGACAACCAGTTCTGCGAGCCGGGCGCCGTCAACCCGAACCTCGCGGGCAGCATCGCCCTGATTGCGCGCGGCACCTGCACCTTCGCCGCGAAGGTGGCGAACGCCGTCGCCAACGGCGCCGCGGCGGTGATCGTGTACAACAACAGGGCCGGCCCACTGAGCAGCGTCACGCTGGGCACCCAGCAGACCATTCCCGTGGTGGGCATCACGCAGGCTGACGGCCTGGCGACGCTCGCCGCGGCCCAGCAGGGCAGCGTGACGGGCAGCGTGTCGATCTACGCGTCGGATTACGAGTACTTCAACGGGACCAGCATGGCCACGCCGCACGTGGCGGGCGCCGCCGCCGTGGTGTGGGCCGCGAAGCCCAGCCTGAGCAACGCGGAGCTGCGCGCCCTGCTCAGCGCCACCGCCACCGACCTCGGCCCGAACGGACGGGACAACTTCTTCGGGAACGGTCTGGTCAATCCGGCCGCGGCCATTGCGGCCGCCGGGAAACGGTAGAGCCAGCGGGTTCAGTGCCTGGAAGGGGGGCGGCGGCACAACCGCCCCCTTTTCTGATGGCGCGCGGACGTTAAGGCCGGGTGGTCCACATCGTCAGGGCGTCAGTGCCGGCTGGCGTCAGTTCGTACGCGGAAACCGGGCTTCCGGGGCGACCGGACCGGGCAATGAACCGCTGCGCTTCGAGCTGCTTCACGAGGGGCATGCTCAGGCGCCGGCCGCCAAGCGTGTAGTACGGGCCACGCCCGGCCCGGTCGTGCCGCGTGAGTGCTCTTCCCTCCTGCAGGGCCCGCAGGACGTTCGCTCCCACCTCGGTCAGGGTGTCACTCATCACTGCAGGGTAGCGCCCGGACCCGCCGGACCGCAGGCCGCAGCTGGAGTGGAGCCTCTGAGCCAAACGGCTTACCGGGCCGCCTGGTGCTTATCTTTGGGGTCGCGCCGCCCTGGCGCCTTGTCTTCCCCGCGCCCTGCCGAGGTTCCGCCATGTTCTCCCTGCTCCGCGACCGCCGCATCCTGATCCTGTGGGTCGGTGAAAGTATCAACACCTTCGGGAATGGCCTGACGTTCATTGCGCTCGCCTGGTTCCTGTACCGCCTGTACCCGAACTCGCCGGGCCTGTCCGGCACGGTGATCGGCGCGTGGACTGTGGCGATGCTGATCGGCACGGTCAGCCTGGCGAGCTTCACGGATGTGTGGGACCGCCGCGCGACGCTCCGCGTTGCCAACGGCCTGAGCGCCGTGTGGATCAGCCTGATTCCCCTGCTGTACGGGCTGCATCTGCTGTCCTTTCCGGCGCTGGTGGTGATCGCGGCCCTCACGGGATTCACGGGCAGCGTGATCTTCCCGGCGCAGCAGGCGTCGCTGCCTTCGTTCGTGCCGGAGGAGCGGATTCAGGGCATTCAGGCGCTGTTCAACCTTACGTGGACCACGAGCGGACTGCTGGCCCCCATCAGCGCGGGGTTCCTGGTGGCGAGCATCGGTGCGCCGGGCGTGATGTGGGTCAACGCCGCCACGTTTGTCGTGGCGGTGATCGCGTACTCCCTGGTGCGTTTCCCGCCGGTGGCCGCCGCGGGCGACGCCGGACGAGGCTGGGCCGCGTGGTGGGAACGCACCCGGTTCGGGTTTTCGTTCGTGCAGGCGCGCCCGGCGCTGTGGGCGACGCTGCTGGGGCTCGCCAGCGTGAATTTCGCCATGGAGCCGTACACCGCGGTGTTCCTGCCGCGCATCGCCGACCGCCTGATGACCGGCGTGGATCTTCCCGCTGCCCTGGCCTGGGTGCAGGCCGAGAACCGCGGCGCGCTGGGCGTGGGGCTGCTCGGCTCGCTGCTGGCCGTGGCGGAACTGGGGATGGTGATCTGGATGGGGCGGCGCGTCAGTCGTCACCCGCTGAACTGGATTGCCCTGGGGTGCATCGGTCCGGCACTGTGCATTGTCGGGGTCGCCTTCGCTCCGTCGCTGGGGGTGGCGCTAGTCCTGGCGGTGATGATGGGCTTGTGTTTCGGTCCGCTGAACGTGATGGTCGGCACGCTGTTCGCGCGCCTGACGCCTGAATCGGTGCGGGGCCGGGTGTACAGCGCCCGGATTCTGGTGGGGCAGGGCCTGCGCCCGGTGGGCGTGAGTCTGGCCAGCGTGCTGATGGGCGTGGTGGGCCTCGCCCCGGCGGTGGCCCTGCTGGGCGTCTTCGCGGCTGTGCTGACCGGGCTGGGCTACCTGCGGGCGCGCCGGGAAAGAGCGGCCAGCGACGTGACTGTGCAGACGACCGAACCGTGACGGCCCGGGGTAGTGCGGCTGGGGCCCAGGGCCGCCGCCCGCGCTGTCTCCTTTCCGGTTCTCCCTGACCGGTGGCGGGACAAACGCCGGGTCGCCCCCGCCGGCCTGACCCCGGACAGGCTTGAGGGTTTCCTGCACATTCTCATTTCGCGGAATGGGATCACACACCATGCCCGATCTCGAGCCCCCACAGGAGTCCCCGTTGCCGCTTCTTGAGCAGAGGGTGGCGTCGCTGGAAGCTGAACTTCAGGCCAGCCGGCAGGACGCTCTGACGCTGTTCACAGAAGCGCCCGTTCCGTACCTGCTGCTCACCGCCCAGGGCCGGATTCAGGAGGTGAACCGCGCAGCCTCGGGGCTTCTGGGGCGCAGCCGCGAGGTGCTGATCGGCCGGCATTTCAGTCAGTTTCTCGCGCCGGAATCGCAAGGGTCCTTTGAGCTGCTACTCGGGCAGGCGGTCCAGCACGGCCTGAGCCGCCGCGGCGAAGCGCAGCTGCTCCACGCGGACGGGTCCACTTTCGAGGTGCTGCTGGACCTCGACGCCGAGAAGGTGGACGGCGACTTCCGCCGGTTCCGTCTGGTCCTGACGGACATTACCGCGTACAAACAGGCGCACGCGAGTCTGCTGGACACCACGGCCGCCCAGCAGGAGCAACTGGCGCAGCACAGCGTGCGCATCCGGGAACTGAATCAGGAACTTGAGCAGGTGATGACCGTCTTCGTCCAGCAGCTTCACCAGCCCCTGACGCGCGCCATGAATTTCCTGGGCCTGGCCCGCACCGAGCGTACGCCGCAGGAACAGCAGCAGGCGCTGCTGCACACCGAGCAGGCGGTGCAGCAGGTGTTCGCCCTGATGGCCTCCATTGACCGGTACATGCAGATGCGCTCCATGCGCGTTCGCCTGCGGCCCGTGGATCTGCACAGCGTCCTGAAGGAAGTCCGCAAGAATGCCCAGCCAGCCATGGCGGACCGGAACGTGCAGCTCACCTTCGACCCGCTGCCCACGCTGCAGGGCGACCCCCGCGCGCTGTACCTGGTTCTGGACGAGTACATCGCGAACGCCCTGAAATTCACCAAGGAGCGGGAAATGGCCCGCATTCACCTGCGGGTCAAGGACCTTGAGACGGAGTACCACATTGGTGTGGAGGACAACGGCACGGGCTTCAACATGCGGCAGAAGGACCGGCTGTTCCGGCTGTTCAGCCGCCTGCACTCCTCGAAGGTGTACGAGGGCAGTGGCGTAGGACTCATCACGGTGCGGCGCTCCTGCCTCCGGTTCGGGGGGCGCGTGTGGGCCGAAGGAAAGGTGGATCAGGGCGCCACGTTCTGGTTCGCGTGGCCCAAACAGCCGGCTATCCGGGATTAAACAGGGTCTGTTCGGCAAGGACCTGATGGTCCAGCGGCTCAGATTCGCCCTCACGAGAGGGCAATCCTGGCCAGCGTGTCAGCATGATCTTCAAAAGCCCTTTCAGGGCGCTCTGGTGCTGTCCAGCACTGCTGGGGTGTCTGGCAACGCTTGTGTGGGCACCACAGCCTCATTTTTTAAGAGCCGGATCTGCCAGAACAGGTCCTGTTCCTCCGTGGATATTCAGAATGGCAGGCTGGACGACCGTGAAAACGCGGTGCGGACTGACCAGCGCCCCCCTGACCTGCACGCCTGGGCTGCCCCGGTGGGTCACCGGCGCCCGGCTTCATGCCTGTGGACCTGCCCTTCACAGTGTGGTTCGCCAGAAAGACCCTGTCCCTCCGGCGTCCGCAACCTGACTGGCCTCCAGATCTGAGGCCCCGGAGGTTTATTCTTCGTCCTCTTCGGGCAGGTCACCCAGGTCAGTCACGAGGGGCGGAGTGTTGCGGTTCTTGCCGATCTCCCGGACGCGGCCACCGAAACGGGCGCGGATGTCCTCGTACATGGGGTGCGCGCGGATGTCACCCGGACGGCCCGCGGGAGCTTTGGCCTCCGCGGCCGGGGCGGGTGGTGGGGCCGGCCGGGGGGCGGGGGTGGGGCGCGCAGCGCTGTACTGCGCAAACGGCATGTCCTCCTCGGGCGGCAGGCCGTCGAGCAGGGCGGGCGCCCCGAACGCGTCCCAGTCTGGCTCCTCGGTGATGGGTTCCACGACGTACAGTTCCCGGCTGGGCGCACGGTCACCGCCCTGCGCGTCGGCGGGAGCCGGGGCGGGCTGCGTGACCCGCGTCTGGCTGGGTGGCGGCGGCCCGGGGAGGGGGGCGGCACTCACGTCATCCGGGCTGGGCGGGGGGACGCGCCGTTCAGGCAGGGGGGGTGGCAGGGTCGCCACGCTGGCCCCGCGGGAGGTGGGTGCGGCCGGCGGCGCCGCGGCGCTGCTCTCGACGGGTGCGAGGTCCGGGCCGCGCGCGCCGCTGCTGCGCCGGGGGGCGCTGCGGGCAGGGTCGAACGGCGCGATATCCGGTTGTGGGCCGGAGGGCAGCGGCTGGGCGGCCAGGGGCGCCTCGGGCGCCTGGGCTTCAGGTGTCCGGGGGTCAGGCCCCCGGGTGGCCGGCTGCTCCGGGCGGGCAAGTTCGCTCCGGGCGGGGGCCGGAATCGGTGGGGTCGCGGGGTTGAGGGCAGCGGCGGCACCCGCGTCGCCCAGGTTGGCACGCCGTGAGCCTTCCGGGGCGATCAGTTCGAAGGTGACCGGCCCGAAGACCGCCAGGACGATCCGGCCGATCTCGTCGAATTTCGCGGCGACCTGCTTGGCGTGGAAAGCGTTGCGGTCATCGTAGGTGAGGCTGACGTAGCCGGGTTCGGCGTGCTGACGCGCCGGTTTGAGAAAGGCGCGCAGCTGCAGGCTGGCCTGCCGGGTCACGTCGGCCCAGGTGCCGCCGGTGGGCGCGGGGGCCGGGGTGGTGCTGTTGGGGGCCGCGCGCGGCGTGGGGGGCGCGCGGCGCGCGCCGGGGTCGGCATCCGGGATGGGTGCGGCGGTCCGGGCGGGCTGGGCGCGCAGCGCGGCCAGTTCCTTTTCCAGGCGGGTCAGGCGGGCGCTCAGGTCGGCGGGCACCGCGGCGGCGGCGGCGGCGGCGGACGCCCCGGCCGGAGCCCCCCCGCCTGGGCTGCTGTCGGCGGCCAGCAGGGCGTGCGTGAGCGCCAGTTCGAGGCTCTGCTGGTCGGCTGCCCGCGCGAACCGGGCTTCCTGTTCGTCCAGCGCGGCCTGAAGTTTCAGCAGGCGGGGCATCTCTGCGCCCTCCAGGCGCCCTTCGGCGCTGAGTCCCAGTTCGGCGTGCAGCGCGGCGCCCAGCGCGGCCACGAGGCCCTCGACGACGGTGCGGGCGGCGAAGCCGTCGCGGTACAGGCTCGCGGCGCCGCTGAGGGCCGCGCCGGCGTCCCCGGTTACGAGGGCCGCGGCGACGGAGCGCACGCGTTCACCGGGGGGAAGCCCCAGGGCGTCCTCCACCGCGGCGCGGGTGATGGCGTTCCCGGCGGCCAGCATGCGTTCCAGGAGGCTTTCGCCGTCGCGCATGGCGCCGTCCGCGAGGCGGCCGATCAGGTGCAGGGCGTCAGCGTCGGCACGCACACCTTCGCGCTGCGTCAGGCCGGTGAGTTTCCCGGCGATCTCCTCCGGGGTCAGGCGGCGGAAGCGGTAGTGCTGGCAGCGTGACAGGATGGTGGGGATGATCTTTTCCGGTTCGGTGGTCGCCAGGATGAAGATCACGTGCCCGGGTGGTTCCTCCAGGGTTTTGAGCAGCGCGTTGAACGCCGCGCGGCTCATCATGTGCGCCTCGTCGAGGATGTAGATCTTCTTGCCGCCGCGCATGGCGGCCAGGCCGACTTTCTCACGCAGGTCGCGGACGTCGTCCACGCTGTTGTTGCTGGCGGCGTCGATCTCCATGACGTCCGGGTGCGACCCGGCGCGCACCGCGAGGCAGCTGTCGCACTCCCCGCAGGGGCGGGGCATCGGGCCGCTGCAGTTGGCGGTCATGGCGATCAGGCGGGCGGTGGTGGTCTTGCCGACGCCGCGCGGGCCGCTGAACAGGTAGGCGTGCCCCACGCGGCCCTGTTCCAGCGCGGCGCGCAGGACGTCCTTGACGTGTTCCTGCCCGACCACGTCCTCCCAGCGCACGGGCCGCGCCCGCTGGTAGATGGCGCTCACGCCCGCTCCGGGGCAGGGTTCTGAAGGGATGAGGCTGTGGGCTGCCGGACGAGAGGAGCGTCACATCTGTTCGCCCCGGACCTTCTTTGCATCACCACACGCCGCTTCACCTGATCATTGTAGAGCCCTGCCTTGCGGCCGCGCCGTGAGTCAGGCACCTCGCGGGACGCCCAGGCCGGTGAAGGAAAACGGACCCGGGGCCAGGCCCGCCGGTCCGTTCCCGGGTGAGGGCCGTTCAGGTGCGGCGCAGCGGCAGGTAGCGGGGTTCCCAGGCGCGGTCGCGGATGACCGCTTCGAGTTCCTCACGGGTCATGTTGCGAATGCGGCGCTCGGCGCAGACCCCGTCACGGATGGCCTGCAGGGCCACGTTCACGGCCACCTGAATGCTGAGTTCGCGCAGGTCGCCGATGGGCGGGTAGACCCGCTCGCCGTACCGCTGCGTGAACGCGGCGAGGGTACGGGCGGCTTCCATGACCATGTTGTCGGTGATCTCGCGGGCGCGGCTGGCGATGGCGCCGAAGCCCAGGCCGGGGAAGATGAAGGCGTTGTTGCCCTGCCCGACCGGATAGCGTTTCCCTTCGTACTCCACGTCTGGAAAGGGACTGCCGGACGCAATGATCGCGCCGCCCTTCGTCCAGTGAATCACGTCGGCGGGGCGGGCCTCGACGTGACTGCTGGGGTTGCTCAGCGGGAACACGATGGGGCGGGGCGTGTGGGCCAGCATCGCCTCGATGCTCTCCTGCCGGAACAGCCCGGGGACCCCCGTGAAGCCCAGCAGGGTGGTGGCGCCGCTGTTCACGATCACGTCGTGCATGCTGGGGTACTCGCCGGCAAAGGTCCAGCCCGCGATGTCTTCAGGGCGGCGCACGAAGCTCAGCTGCTGTTCTTCCAGGTCCGGCTGGCCGTCCATGAGCAGGCCGTGGCGGTCCACGACGAACACCCGGGCGTTCGCCTGCCCGGCGCTCAGGCCTTCGGCCATCAGGCCCTGACGGATGGCCATGGCCACGCCAATACCGGCCGCGCCCGCGCCGGCGATCACGAACACCTGGTCCTGCAGGCGTTCGCCTTTGATCTGCGTGGCGCGCATCAGCCCGGCCAGGGCCATGGCGCCGGTGCCCTGGATGTCGTCGTTGAAGCTGGGCACCACGCGCCGGTAACGGTCGAGCACGCGGAAGGCGGTGCCGCGGCTGAAGTCCTCCCACTGAATGATCGCCTTGGGGTAGCGCTGCGCCACGGCCTCCACGAACGCGTCCAGGAACGCGTCGTACGCCGCGCCGGTCAGGCGTTTGTGGTGCACGCCCAGGTACAGCGGATCGTCGATGAGGTCCTGGCGGTTGGTGCCCACGTCGAGTTCCACAGGCAGGGTCTTGTCGGGGCCGACGCCGCCCGCCGCGGTGTACAGGCTGAGTTTCCCGATGCTGATCGCCATGCCGCCGAAACCCTGATCCCCGATGCCCAGGATGGCGCTGGAATCGGTGGCCACGATCATGCGGACGTCGTTCACGGTGACGTTCTCCAGCATGTCCTCCACCCGGTCGATGTCGCCGGTGCTGACCGTGAAGCCGCGCGGGTAGCGGTAGTTGCTGGAGTAGTGCCGCACGGCCTCGCCCACGGTGGGCGTGTAGATGATGGGCAGCATCTCCTCCAGGTGATCTTCGAGGATGGCGTAGAACAGCACCTCGTTGCGGTCCTGAAGGGCGCGCAGGTACTCGTGTTTCTCAAGGTCGGTGCTGCACTTGAGGTACCGCAGGTAGGTGCGTTCCTTCTGCTCGTCGAAGGTGCTGGTGTGCGGCGGAATCAGGCCTTCGAGATCCAGTTCACGGCGCTCCTGGGGCGTGAAGGCCGTGGTCTTGTTCAGCAGCGGGTTTTGCAGCAGGGCCAGTCCCGTGACGTTGACAGTGATGTAACGCTGACCCTGATCGTCGCGTTTCACGTCGTAGTACCGGGAGACGGGAAGGGATTTCGGCATGACGCTCCAGCATAGCGGCCCCGGCCCGGACCGGGTTCAGGCCTGAGGCGTACGAAAGGCACACTGCCGCGCCAGCGCGCGGGCGTCTCAGTTCAGCGCGTGAACAGAAGGGAGGCGCAAAGCGCGTTCAGTCCGGCGCCCGGCCGGCCCAGCGCGCGCGGAGCGTGTCGAAACCCGCGTCAATGCGCGCCTGGGGCAGCACCATCTGCGTGGTGTGCCCCCGCCCGATCTCATCGCCCAGCTCGTTCACCGCCACCATGCTCGCCACGATCCGGCGGCCGTCCATGCGTTCAAAGGTGGCGGTGACGGTGACCTGCATGCCGGGCAGGGCGGACGCCGTGTGCGTGACGTCCACCTGCGTGCCGATGCCGCCCTCACCGTCCTCCAGGAACGGCAGGATGATCTTGCGGCCCGCCTCCTCGAAGTGCCGGGCCATCCAGTACGTGGCGTACACGGGGTGCAGGCGGCCCAGTTCCCCGAAGTTCACGGTCATCTCGTCGGTGACGGTCACGGTCAGGGTCCGGGTGAACCCCTCAGGAATGACTTGCATGCCGGCAGGCTAACAGGGGCGCTGCACTATGGGTAAAGCGTTAATCCGGATTGACGGACACGCCCGGAGGGGGCCCCTACACTGCCGGAATGAGGCTCAAGCCTGCGGATCTGTTCACCCTGCTGCGCGAGGCGTTCCTGGCCTTCGGGCAGGACAAGGCCCCACGACTGTCGGCCGCCATCGCCTACTACGCGATGTTCAGCGTGGCGCCGCTGCTGCTGCTGGCCGTGGCGGTCGCGGGACAGTTCCTCTCGAATTCCGCCGTGCTTGACCAGCTGTTCGGACCGTCTGGCCTGATCGCGCAGAATCTCGGTACGGACGCCGCCGGGTTTCTGCGCGGCCTGATCAAACCCGAAACGCTGCACAAGGGCAGCCTCGTGGCGACCATCGCGGGCTTCGTGACCCTGTTCATGGGGGCGACCGGCCTGTTCGTGCAGCTGCAGGACGCCCTGAACTCCATGTGGGGCGCGGACCCTGCGCCGCCTCACGGCTTCATCAACATCCTGTGGACCCGCGTGAAATCGTTCCTGCTGATCCTGGGAATCGGACTGCTCCTGATCGTGTTCCTGGGTCTGAACACGTACCTGTCCGCCATCGCGCAGAGCCTCGGCGACCGGATCGGGGCGGGCGCGTTCCTGGTGCGCATCGGCACGGCACTCCTGTCCTCCCTGTTCCTCACCCCGGTGTTCGCCGGAATCTACAAGGTGCTGCCCGACGTGAAACTGGAATGGCAGGAAGTGTGGGTGGGCGGAGCGTTCACCGCGGCGCTGTTCACGCTGGGGCAGCTGGGCATCGGGCTGTACCTGGGGCAGGCGGCGCCCGGCAGTGCCTTTGGCGCCGCGGCGACCCTGATCGTGCTGCTGCTGTGGATCTACTACTCCGCGATGATCTTCTTCTTCGGGGCGGAAGTTACGTGGGTGTACTCCCAGAAGTTCGGAACGCATGCGGGCGGCGCGGCGAACACCGCGAAGAAGCAGGCGCTGGCCGCGCAGGGCGTGGACATCGACACGACCGAGAGCGAGCAGGAACGCGCAGCGAAAGAAAGCGCCGACCGGCCCGTGCAGGACTCACGCGGCCGGGTCCTGGGCCTGCCGCTTCCGAAGGTGCCGCGCATGCTGCCAAGGGTCGCCCGTCACGGCGAGGGCCGGGTGCTGCCCAGTGTGCGCGGCACGCTGTGGAACGCCCTGACGGCGGCGCTGGCCGTGCCGGCCGTGATCGTGCTGCGCGTGCTCGGCCTGACTGGTGGCCCGAAGCGCTGAGCCCGCCCGGCTCACCCGGCAGGGCGCGTGGGGCGCAATTCCGCTGTTGTCAGGACGGTTAGTGGCTGGTAGCGAGAAGTCAACCCGTGGTCGTGCAAACAGGAGGAGAAACCCACCGGCTCGGCCCCACAGCTCCAGGACGCCTCAAGGAATACGGCGGGACAGGACACCGGAGCGCGATCAGGAGAGTAGGCCGGCCGCGTGAGGGCGGGCCGTGGGTGGGCCGCCAGCCCCAGCCTGAACCGCGCAGGCCGTGCACGACTGATCAGTTCAGCTGGACCGGGTAGGGCAGTGTTCCCTCGTAGATGGCGCGGCCCACGATGGCGCCCTCAATGCGCTCCTCCCGGAGCAGCTGGACGTCCTCCACGTTCGCCACGCCGCCCCCCACGATCAGCGTGTTCGTCCACAACTGACGCACCTGCCGCATCAGGTCACGGTCCAGGCCCCGCAGGGTGCCGTCCCGCGTGACGTCCGTGAAGATCAGGGTTTCCAGGCCTGCGCCGGCCAGAGCTGGCGTCAGGTCGGCGACCATGACGCCGCTGCCCTGCGCCCAGCCGTGTGTGGCCACCTCCAGGCCCCGGGCGTCCAGACTCACGACCACCCGCTCCGGGCCGTGCGCGGCAATCAGGTCCCGCACGAGTTCCGGCTGCTGCACGGCGGCCGTGCCGATCACCACGCGCTCCACCCCCAGTTGCAGCAGGTCCTCGGCCGCCTCGCGGCTGCGGATGCCGCCGCCGACCTCCACGGGCACGCCCAGGTCCGCGGTGATGGCGCGGATCACGGCGCGGTTCTCACCGCGGCCTGTGGCGGCGTCCAGGTCCACGAGGTGCACCAGTCCGGCGCCCAGGTTCACCCAGTGGCGCGCGGCGTCCAGCGGCGAGTCGAAGTACACGGTCTCACGGTCCGGGTCGCCTTCAAACAGGCGCACGGCGCGGCCGGACTGGATGTCCACGCAGGGAATGATCAGCGGAGCACTCATGAAGCACAGGATACGGGGGCGGGTCGCGCGCGCGGAGCGGGGAGGCTACACTGCGCGCGTGCGCGTCGGGATTGTCACTGCCACCTACCTGCCGTCCCGGAACGGGGTGGCGACCAGCACCGCTCTGTTCGCCCGGGGGTTGCGTGACCGGGGGCATGAGGTGCGGCTCTTCGCGCCCCGTCACCCGCTGATGCCGCCGCACGAGGAGGGCGTGTACCGCCTGAATTCCTCGTTCGCGGGTGCGCGGGCGCTCGGCGCCCCGGCGGACTATCCGGTGATGCTGGCGCCGGGGCCGGTGCTCACGTCCCGCCTGCCGCTGCGGGATCTGGACGTGCTGCACACCATGCATCCGTTTCTGGCGGGGCAGCTGGCCCTGAAGTGGTCGCGGCTGTCGGGCGCGCCGGTGGTGTACACGGCGCACACGCAGTACGACCAGTACCTGCACTACGCGCCGATGCCCCGGCGGGTGGGGCGCGCAGTGCTGCGCCCGCACGTGAGTGCCTTCGCGCGCCGCGTGGACGCCGTGCTCGCCCCAGGGCGGGCGATGGTGGTGATGCTGCGCGAGTACGGGTTTGGTGGTCCGGTGGGCCTGCTGCCCAATCCGGTGGATCTCGCGTCATTCCGCGCGGCGGGGGGGGAGGCGTTCCGCGCGCAGTACCACGTGCCGGCCAGCGCGCCACTGGTGGTGTCGCTGGGGCGTCTGGCGCCGGAGAAGAATCTGGACGTGATGCTGCGCGCGTTCAGTCAGGCGCGCGCCAGCCGGCCGGACCTGCGGCTGCTGGTGGTCGGGGACGGCCCCAGCCGCGAACTGCTGGAACGGAACACGCCGGACGGAGTGGCGTTCACCGGACCGGTGCCGTACGCGCGGGTGCCTGAGGCGCTCGCTGCGGCAGATGTGTTCCTGACCGCCAGTACCAGTGAGGTGCTCCCCATGAGCATGATTGAGGCGCTCGCCGCGGGCGCGCCGCTGGTGGCTGCGCTCAGTCCCGCCGCGCTGGACCTGATCGAGGAAGGTGTGAACGGCACGGTGCGTGACGCCACGCCCGAAGCCCTGGCGAGCGGCCTGCTGGATACGCTGATGCCAGGGCGCCTGCCGGCCCTTCAGGCGGGAGCGCGGGCCAGTGCGGCGCGGTACGACCTGCCGGTGCGCGCCGCGGCGCTGGAGGCAGTGTACGAACAGGTTCTGCGGCGCCGGCGCCGCGCCTGAACCCCGGCAGGGACCCCGGAGGCCAGATCGCCCGGCTCTCAGCGCGGCCACGGGCGGCACAGACAAGAAGACCCTGGCATTTCAGCCAGGGTCTCCATTGTGGTGCCGAGGATGGGATTTGAACCCACACACCTCGCGGCGCTAGTCCCTGAAACTAGTGCGTCTACCAATTCCGCCACCTCGGCACACCTTGGTAATTCTTGCCCGCGCCTCGCAGCGCGTTTCAGGGCTCGCTCACTTTATAGGCGAGTGCCGGAACTGTCAACTCCCCGCCCCCCAGGCCCACTGGACCCCCACGGGAAAACCGCGCCTGGGGAGGCCCCGGGCGCGGTTGCAACGAGCGCCGGATCAGGCGACCGGCTCGCCCCGTTCACGCAGCCGTTCGGCGAGCTTGCCCGGCTCGAACAGGCTCGCGCCCTCACCGTAACGGGCCTTCACCGCCCGGTTCAGCAGCCACACGGCGCCCAGCACGCCCGCCAGGCTGATAAGCAGGCCCGGCACGCGCATCAGGGCGTTCACCTCGGCCACCTGCGCATTGAAGGCGTCCGTGCCGAACTTCGCAGTCACCCGGCTGTAATTCACGGCGCTGTTCACCACCCCACCGATCAGGTCCACCACGGCGAACACCACGGTCCCCAGCACCAGCCCGCGGTGAACGCCCGGGTCGCGCATGGCCGCCTGCGTGGCGGCGCGGTGCTCCGGGCTCTCCCCGATGGAGCTGGCGTCAATAAACACCCGGAACAGCGGCACGCTGGTCGCGGCGCTCAGCAGGAACAGCACGCCCGTCAGGTACGAGCGGGCGCTGTCCTTCACGGCGTACCAGAAGCCGTCCACGTACCAGAAGGCCAGCGCGCCGCTCAGCAGCGCGCCCGCCCCGCCGATCAGGGCCACAGGACTCACGTTGCGGTTCACGGCGAGGTCCCACACGACGTACCCGACGGGAATCAGCGCCGCCAGCAGGTACGCGCGGATGTTCCCGGCCGTGCCGCCGCCGAAGACCTGCTCGGCAATGCTGATGCCGCTGCCCAGGATGTTCGGACTGAGAATCATGATCGGAATCAGCAGCGTGAAGATCAGGTCCCAGACGGTCTTGGGCACGCGGGTTTTCCGGGCGGGCGTGGGGGTGGGGGCCGCTTGGCTCATGTGGGGCATTCTCTCACCTGCGGGTGAGGAGTGACGCAGCGCCCCGGGCGGCAACGTGAACCGCCCAGCGGGTACGCTGCCGGGCATGCACGTTCTGGAGGTGGTCCTGGTGTTTCTGCGCCTGGGCCTCACGAGTTCTGGCGGGCCCGTCGCGCACCCCGGGTGCCTCGAGAGGCGGCCGCCACCTGCAACGGCCTACGCGCAGCGGGTGGCGGCCGCGCATTTCCTGCCGGAGCCCAGCAGTTCGCAGGGGGGCGTCACGTTTCCCAGCGCGGTGCTGATGGCCACACTGGCTGTCACGCTGACCGGGCAGGACGTGGGCGGCACTGGCTGGCTGCCCGGCCTGAGGCTTGTGGCGGTGGTGGCGCAGCCTGTGACGGGCATGTGGTCGGCGCTGGTCACGGACCGCGTACGGGCGGGCCTGCCGCCACGCCCAGCGTCAGGCCTGCTTGGTCCTGCCAGGCGCCGCGCTGCTGGAAGAAGGCTTTCTCCCGGCCCTGCACCTGGGCGCAGACATGGGCGCTGCTGGGCACACTGGGCATGTTCCTGCCCGGCGCGGCGCGCGGGCCGCGCTGGCGGGCGTGGTGTGGCTGCCGATCTCAGCGCTGGACACGCCGGTCTTCACGGGAGCTGCGCGCAGCCCGTGGGATCTGGCGCTGGTAACGCTGGGCGACGCGGCCCTGCCAGCAGGCCGGATGCGGCGTGGGCAGTGGTGCTGGTCAGCGCTGCGCTGGGGTGGGTCCTGACCCCCTGGAAGCTGCCCCGGGTGGACCAACCGGGGCCGTGCGGTTACTCCAGGACGAAACGCAGGCCTTCTTCGAAGGTGACGCGCTGCACGTCCGTGCGGGAGACCACGACGTTGCGCCGCCACGGCATCCATTCGGTCTGGCCCTGGGCGCTGCGCAGGAATCCGCGCACGCCGACCTCCACGTACCGGGCCTCCCGACTCAGCAGCGCGGCCAGTGCGGCGCGCACGGCGTCCGGGTCGCTCAGCGGGCCGGTCAGGCGGGCGGCGGGCACCCCGGCGTCCGGGTCAGGCACGGCGGCACGGTCGGGACGGGTCGGGCTGGGGTGCGGGCGGTACAGGTCCACGGTGAAGCCGGGCAGGACGAGCAGGGCGGCGCGCGCCTGCGCTTCGGGCAGGGGCTGGGTGAAGGTGACGTGCATGTCCAGCTCGAAGCCGCGCTTGCCTTTGTCGGTGCGGGTGGACTGCGTCACGGCTGGGCGCTCCGCTCGAGGGACTGCCGGTGCTGGCGCAGGTGGGCGGCGAGCATGCGCGTCCAGTCCAGGGCGTCCAGCGCCCCGAAGTACGGGTGCCAGAGTGTCCGGTCTGGGGTTTCACGCAGGTTCTGCACCACCTGCAGCAGCTGCGTGCGGCTCTGCACCCAGCGGCCGTCCAGTTCCGTCCAGGCCAGGCCGGTCTCACTGGGGCGGGTGTGGAGCGGCGCGATGCGGCGCCCGTCCGGGGTGAGTTCGCCCGGCACCTGGGGTGTGGGCCGCAGCTCGCGTTCAGAGAGCAGCAGTGCGACGCCGCGCGCCACCCCATCGTTGATCAGCAGGACGTGTTCGGCCTCCTGTGCGGGGCTCCAGTCGCGGCCGGGCTGCACCTGCGTCCAGTCGGCCTGCCGGGTGTGCAGGTGCGCCTCGAACCGGTCGAGTTCCGTGTGCAGCCGGGTGCGCACGTCGTCTGGCGTGGCGCCCAGGGCGGCCAGCACCGAGCGGTCGGTCAGGGTTTGGGTCATGGAGGCAGTGTACGCCGCAGCGGCGCGGGCGGCTCAGGCGCCCAGGCCCGCGCTGAAGTTCACGTGCGCCGCCCACTCCGGGTGGTCGATCAGGGGGTTGCGGTTGCCCTGCGTGGCGTGAATGGCGGCGTTCCGGTGGCGTTCCCAGTCGCCGGGTTCCTCGGCGGCGTGCCAGGCCAGCAGGGTCTGCAGGTGCCGCGGCGCGTAGGTGCGGATCACGCCGGGGTAGCGCAGCAGGAAGTACAGCGTGGCGCGGGCCGCGGCGCCCTTGCCACGCGCCGGTTCGAACTCTCCGGGTTCGCGCCGGCCGCATGCGCTGCGGATCACCTCGCCGTAATCGGGGAAGTCGAAGTACGGTGTGTTGCCGCGGAAGGAATTGCAGTCCGGTTCGCACGCGAACAGGTGATGCAGGTCCCCGCGCATGGGTTCGGCCTTCCCGAACCAGCTTTGCGGCACCACGTGCTCGCAGTTGTAGGGCAGGGCGTCTTCCAGGGCGTCTGCGTTCAGGGCTTCCTGCGCCGCCAGGCGTTCACGCCGCTCGGCCGCGGCCCGGTCCGCACGGATGAGCTCCTGAGGGGCGTGCACCTGCCCGGAGTACAGGCTGCGCAGTTGCCCGTCGGGCCACAGGTCCACCCAGGGGTACAGGTGCGTGGCGGGGTCGTAGCGGCGCGGGCGGGTGTGGGTGCGCTGCACCAGGTCGCTCAGCGCGGCGAAGTCCGGCTGCTCGGGCAGGCCGGCGTAGTACGCGCTCACCTGCCCGGTGTCCGCAGGGTCGAGGTAGGGCCGGTCAGGCTGGGGCTCGCCGGCCGGGGGCGCGGCGTTCACGCGGAGCGTGACGTTCAGCGGGAGGGTGACCCGCCCGTCCGGGCCGGGCGTCAGGGTGCCCAGGTCCAGCGTGAGCGGGGTGGCGCCGCTGCGCTCCTCGGCAGTCGGGTCGGGGCGGGGGGCGCGGAGGACCTCCTGAATGAGGGCGCTGCTGGCTTCCGGACGGCCGCGCAGGTCTTGCAGCAGGCGGCTGACTCGGACGCCCTCATTGGCGATCCAGTCGATCTCGGTATCGGGTGTGCCGGGCGCGGCAGGCTGGCCGTCGCGGCGCAGCACGCGCCCCTGCGCGTCCCGGCGCGGCACGCCGCTGTGGTGCAGGGCCACGACTTCCCAGGCGTCGTTGAAGACCGGGCTGCCGCTGCTGCCGGGGGCGGTGTCGGTCTCGTAGTGCAGGAAGTCCGGCAGGCGGTCCACGAGGCGGTTTTCGCGCAGCGCCACCTGCTTGGGCTCGCCGCTGGGGTGCTGGATGATGCTCAGCGCCTCCCCGATTACGTGTTTGTCGGCGCTGCCGAAGCACGGCAGCCACCCGAAGGGACGGGTGTCGCCGGTGACGGCCACCAGGGTGTAGTCCAGAGGTTCGCTCGTGATGAACAGCGTGTCGGGATCCAGGGGCAGGGTCACGCGGTCGCGCAGGGTACCGTCGGGCCGCAGTTCGTAGTTGAATTCCACCACGGCGGTCCGGGCGTCTGCAGCGCTTTCCAGGACGTGATGGTTGGTGATCAGCACCCGCGGACTGCACAGCCAGCCGGTGCCGTAGCCCAGGGTGCGCCCCTGGGGGGTGCGCAGCACCACGCGGCCCACGGCGCGCGTCGCGCTGCGCGCGAGGTCCAGGTACGCGACGCCGACGAGATCATTGGCGCCCAGCAGGCGTTCCAGGCTCAGGCGGGTTTCGTCCGGAAGGCGCGCGGCCAGCAGGGCGGGGTCCTCGCGGCCCTCCACAACGGCCTGCGCGTCGGGCAGGGAGACCCCCAGACGGGTCAGGCGAGCCTCGACGCGCTGCGGGGCGTCAGCGGTCAGGATGCTGCCGGTGTTCAGGCGTTCCAGGTGCACACCGCGGGGCGCGGAACGGTCGAGGAAACGGGCCTGGGTGCCGCGCAGCACGTCTGGTGGGGTGTCCATACGGCCAGCATACCCTTACGCTTTGATAAGAAACCTACACCTTTATTTCACCACAAGCGGATTGCTTCAGCCCTGCTGCCACCCCGCCCAGACGCCCAGCGGCCCTGCGCCCGCCACACCACAGCGCGCCCGGAAAGCCACGCCGCCCGGGGTGCGCCAGCGGCTCAGGGGCTGCGCCGGCCCGTACACGTCCGGGTCGCGCGCCTGCGCGTTCAGACCAGCCTCCATACACGCCCGGACGGCCTGCGCCGTGAAGCGCCGCCCGGTGAGCGACTGCAGAAACAACGCCGCCTCCCGCTGCTCTGCCGGGCTCAGCCGGGTGCCGCGCGCCGCTCCGGGCTTAAGCAGCCTCGCGCCACTCACCCGGCCGCCAGGCCGCACATCCAGCTCCAGCTGCCACCCGGCTCCCGCCCGGTACACGCGCCGCGTGCCGTTCCCCCAGCCCACGGTGTCCGGGCCGTTCACCTGAACCGACACCAGCTGGCAGCCCACCGCACGGCAGAACCCCGTCTGCCCGACCGGTCCGGCCCGGTCCAGCCACGCGGGTTCCGGCACTCCACCTCCCGCTGCGGCGCCCGGCGCCAGCAGTCCCAGTGCCAGGACCAGCAGTGTCACACCCTTCATGCCCGCAGCGTACTGAAAAGACGCCGGGCAGACCGCCGCATGTGCCTGCAGTGGTCCGCCCGGCGTCCCGCGGATCAGCGAACCGGCTGGCCCAGCGTGGCCCTGCCGCCCAGGTACGGCCGCAACGCTTCCGGAACCCGGACAGTTCCGTCGGCCTGCTGGTGGTTTTCCAGCAGGGGCACCAGAATCCGCGGCGCCGCAACCCCGGTGTTATTCAGGGTGTGTGCATACACCAGTTTGCCCTGCTCGTCGCGGTAGCGCAGCCCGGTGCGCCGCGCCTGCCAGTCGCCCAGGTACGAGCAGGAGTGCGTTTCGCGGTACTTCTCCTCGCTGGGCACCCACGTCTCAATGTCGTACATCAGGACCTTGCCGGCCCCCATGTCACCGGTGCAGTTCTGAACCACCCGGTAGGGCAGCTCCAGCGCCTGCAGCAGCGCCTCGGCGTTCCCCAGCAGCGTGTGGAACCAGCCCAGGGCCTCGTCCTCGTCGGCGCGGCACAGGACGTACTGCTCGACCTTGCGGAACTCATGCACGCGAATCAGCCCGCGCACGTCCCGCCCCGCCGAGCCCGCCTCGCTGCGGAACGCCGCGCTGATCGCCGCGAAGGCCATGGGCAGCTGCTCCAGGCTCAGCTGTTCCCCGGCGTACAGGCTGTTCACAGGCACCTCGGCGGTGCCGGCGAGCATCAGTTCGTCGCCCTCAATCTTGTACACCTGGTCTTCCCCGCCAGGGAAGTGCCCACTGCCCACGAATGCGTCGGGCCGGGCGAGCGCCGTCGTGGACAGGGGCGTGAAGCCCCGCGCGCGCAGGAAGTCCATGGCGAACATCAGCACCGCCATTTCCAGCATGACGGCCTCTCCCTTCAGGAGGTAGCTGCGGCTGCCGGACACGCGCGCCACACGCTCAGGGTCACTCCAGCCCTGCCGCTCCAGCAGCTCCACGTGATCCAGCGGCGTGAACGCGAAGGTCGGCGCGGTGCCTTCACGGCGCAGCTCGACGTTATCAGCGTCATCCGCGCCGACCGGCACGCTGCTGTGCGGAATGTTCGGCACGCGCAGCAGCAGCTGCCTGAGGTTGTCCTCGTGAGCGCGCAGCGCGGGGTCCAGCGCCTTGATCTCCTCCGCCAGATCCTTACCTTTCTGGATCAGCGCCGGGCGCTCCTCAGGCGTGGCTTTCGGCACCAGTTTCGCGTTCGCGTTGCGTTCGGCCTGCATGGCCTCCACCCGCTGCCTGAGGTCCACCAGTTCACGGTCCACGCGCAGCAGGTCGTCAATGTCCAGGGTCACGCCCTTGACCTGCGCGGCGTGCTTCACCACACCAGCATTCTCACGGATGAACTTCAGGTCCAGCATCAGTCGGCCTCCACGGTGCGGGGCACGCGCACGTGCCCGTCCGGCATACTCTCAGGCGCCAGGGCCGTGACGACCGCCACGGGAAACGCCTCGCCGGGCTGATCGTCACGCAGGACGTTCACGAGCGTCACGGGACGCTGCATTTCCTCCACGCCCGTCGTGTCGATCTCCCCCAGCTGCTCGAAGTACCCCAGGACGCGCCCGAGATCCTCGGCCATGGACACGCGTTCCTCCGGAGTCAGGTGCAGCCGCGCAAGCTGCGCGAGGTGGTCGATCTGGGCCGCGTCAATCATGGGGGAAAGTATAGGGGGAGGGGCGGGAACCCGCACCCGCCACCGGGCCTATCCGTCTGCACGCGACCTCCCGCCGCTCTGCTGAGCAGGCCGGTGCAGGCCGACCGGTTCACCCTGGCCCTTCTGGCGCAGATGCCGGCCCCCCGCGCTGAAGCGCCAGCTGGTTGAGGCTGACCCGCCCAGGCCGGGCCGCTGGCGAGCGTGCAGGAGCCGCCGGGAGAGGGGCAGGTCAGGTGGTGTTCGGGCACGGCACGCTGAAACCCGTGGGAACCCTCGACGCCCAGGGCGCTCCGCCGGCCTGCTGCGCCGCATGGTCACAGGCCCTCTGGACCCAGCGCTGTTTGCACCCTCGTGCCTGCAGGCGGTGCCCGAAGCGCAGCTGCGCGCCCGGTACGGCGAGGGAAGGGACGTGCAGGTGCCCGAGCAGAACAGCGCCCTGGACTCTGAGCGCGGCGCCCTGAACGAGCAGGCCCGTGTGAGTCTCCTGGTCCTGGCCCCTGTTACACCGGACGTGACCTTCCCCTCTCTGCCAGAAGGGCGCGGCCTTCGCTGCCCGGCCAGGGCAGGCTGCTGGGGCAGAAGGCACGCCGCGCCACGCCCGCCGAGGTCCGGAACGCCATACGGCCCCGGGGCAGTCGGCGCGGCGTTCAAACTGGCGAACCCGGCCAAACTTCAAGCGAGGGTGCAGGGCAGGACGCTGCGCTGGACGGGTAAGCTTGTACTTACGGGCACCGACCGGAGCCTGCCCGGGGGCTCCGTGCACACCGCGCCGACCGGCAGCCGCCCCACGCCGCGTGACCTTGCCGCGCGCATGATCCCGCAGCGTGACAACACGGCCACGGACCTGCTGCTTGGCGCCGCAGGTCCGTGGCCGTCGAGGCCCGCGTCGAGCAGCCGGCTTTGCCCAGCACCTGCGAAGGCTTCGCTCTAAGGACCTCCGCAGACGTCGCCCTGCTGCGTGAATACCGCGCCGCGGCCCTGAACGCCCCCGCAGGACGCGAGGTGTTCGCCCAGGCACCTGTGGCTCCCCTGCCTGAACGCGGCCGCTCCCCGGCAGACGGTGGCCCGCGACGTGGAGTGGTTCGCCAGCACCACGCCCCTGTGCCGCTGATGGCGGCCGTGACCAGCCTGCCGGAAACGCAGCTGAACCCGGGAGTGGCCGACCCGGCCGAGTTCACCCGCATGAGGTGCAAGGGCGGCTGGCCCGGGGCTGAAGCACACCCTGCAGGTCAGGACGACAGGCAGGCGCACATCCTGCGTGAGCGCCCCTGGAATGACGCACCCCCTCCCCCTGGACGAGCCGCAGTTCGGCAGGCTCTGCAGCGGGCTCCTGAGGTTCCTGTACTGGCCCCGGGCCGGAGGGTCAGGCCCGCCGGCGCAGTTCGTCGCGAATCTCGGCGAGCAGTTTCTCCTGGGTGCTGGGCTCTGCCGTGGCCGGCTTCTCCTGCCGCCTGAAGCGGTCCATCACGGCGTTCATGGGGGTCACCACCAGCAGGTACACGACGAGCGCCGTGAGGAAAAAGTTGATCAGCGCCGTGATGAAGGCCCCGTAATCCACCGTGATCGCGTCCACGCCCGGCGCGGCGGCGCGCACGACCAGCTGGCCTGCCACGGCGCCGCCCGTCACGACTTTCACCAGCGGGTCAATGAACGACTTCGTGAAGGTGCTGACCAGACCGTTGAACGCCGCGCCGATCACCACGCCCACCGCGAGGTCCACCACATTGCCGCGCAGCAGGAACTTCTGAAACCCATGAATCATGCTGCCAGTGTGGCAAGAACCGGGCGGCAGCGGCAAACACCGCGCCCCGGCTGAGCAGCCGGGGCGCAGGGCGTGGCCGTTCAGCGGATCTCAGGCCTGACCGCGCGCCGCCTGCCCGGTGGGCAGCGCGGTGTCCTTCACGGCGTGGGCACTCATGCCCCACTGGGGGCCGCTGCTGTGCGCGCCCTGCAGAATCACGCGCGCCAGTTCGCCCAGCGTCGCGCCGCCCGCGCGGATGTCCATACGCAGCTCCTGCCGCAGTTCACTGAGGCTCACGTCGTCCAGCATGAGTTCCGTGCCGTAGCGCAGCGTGGTGGGCGGCACGATCAGCAGGTCCGCCTCGCCGGGCGTCACGGCGTGCCGGAAGCAGCGGCCGGTGAGCAGACCCGCGACGGTCGTGACTTTCCCGAAGGTCTTGTTCTCCACGGCGCGCACCTCCAGGGTCAGGCCCTCAATGGCCCGCAGGGGGGCCACGGCGCGGTCCAGGGACTCCGCGAACAGCGTGCCGGTGCCCAGAATCACGCGGCGCGGTTCAGGCAGCGCTGCCGGCAGCTCGGGCAGCGCCTCGGTGAGAAAATCGCGGATCATGCCCACGCCGTTTTCCAGCATGGGGAAGCCCTCGTACTCTTCCTCGGCGGGCAGCGGCTCGCCGGCCAGGAGGTACAGTTCGTCGCTGGGGAACACGAAACGCGTGCCGCGTTCCGCGAGGAACTGCTTGCGCCAGACGTTCAGGCGCCGCAGGGTGTCCTGCGCTTCTTCACGCGTGAACGTCCGGACGTCCGGCAGGTTCGTGCGGTGGCTGGTCAGGCCGATGGGCACCACGGCCGCGCTGATCACGTTCGGGCGGCTGGACAGGTACTCGACCGTCTCGTCGAGGTTCTCGCGGTCGTTGCGTTCCGGGACCAGCACGATCTGCGTGTACAGGTCAATGCTGTCCAGGCGCTCGATCATGGAGCGGATCTGTACGGCCTGCGGGTCTTTCACCTTCAGACGCCACCACTTCATCATGTCCTGCCGCAGGTCCTGGTTGGCGGTGTGCACACTGACGTACAGCGGCGAGAGGTTCTCGTTCTCAATGCGCTGAATGTCGTGCTCGGACAGGTTGGTCAGCGTCACGAAGGAGCCGTACAGGAACGACAGGCGGTAGTCGTCATCCATGATGTACAGGCTCTTGCGGAACCCGCGGGGCATCTGGTGCACGTAGCAAAAGTCGCACTTGTTCGCGCATTTCTTGATGCCGTCGAACAGCACCTCTTCAAATTCCAGGCCCGGGTCCTCCCACTCAACGGCGAAGGTGAAGGTATCGTCGAGGCTCGGCGCGCTGGGCAGCATCAGGCGGTGGTGGTCCTGCGCGGTGCCGGGCACGCCGGTCATCACGCGCGGCGCTTCTTTCGGCCGGGCAATTTCCAGTGTTGCGCGGCCCTGGGACAGCAGATGCCGGTACGCGAGGACATCCGTGACGGCCTGCCCATTGACCCGCATGAGCACGTCGCCGGGCTGCACGCCCGCGCGTTCGGCCGCGCTGCCTCTCTCCACGCTCTTGATCGGTGCGGGATACACCTGTTCCTGAATCTGTTCGGCTGCCGTCACGTTTTCTTTCACCCCACTTTCGATTTTGCTGTGGGACTCAGGCACGGCCCCTCATCAAGCACAGCAGCATAACAGCCGCCATGATCTCCGGGTGTGACGCGGCACCGATTCAACCGCTCCGGACCCGCATGGCCGGACAGCCCTGCCGGAACAGTTCAGGCCTCCGGGAGCATGAACGGGCCCGTGACCGGGGCGGGTATCAGCGGCCCCGCCCTGCCCCGGCGGGGCCTGCCCGCACCGGTTCACGAGGCGTCCCGTTCTTCCCTGTCGAAGCCCCCGAGCGGCCGCCTGATCATCAGCAAGGATGCCCGTCAGATCACTCTCCTGACCGGCCCGCAGGCTCGTGAATGCCAAGGACCGCGTTGCCTGCGCCCGGGACCTTCTGACGCCCGAAGTGACTCTCGTGGGCTCCGGGCAGATTACGTATACGTACCGGGGCCTGACAACCACCGAACTGGCGCGAGAGGCCCAGGACTCAACAACGAATCCCGGGAGGCAGTGGCCGCCTCACGTTCTTCCTGTTGCGCCGGACCGGACGTACAGGCACGCCCTGACTGACGGTGAGCCTGGGCAGACTCAAGCCGACGGACCTGCTGCGCTCCTACCCTGACTTCCCGGACCGGGTGAGCGAACCCCGTGTCCGCACGCAGGAGCATCACCTGCCCCTGGCAGAACCGAGTGCTCCTGCTCCTCTCCCCCACTGGCACTGCGGACGGGCCGTGGTGATCGGCAACGCTGCGAATGCCATCACCCCAAAGCCCGGGCGGGACGCCGCGATGGCGTGCAGGACGCCGACCCGCTCGCCCAGGGGCGTCCTCAGCGGCAGGGTGCAGGAGTCCAGGCAGACGGGGCAGACCGGGCAGGCACGCAGGGCCGCGCACCTGCTGAGTCACCTGATTGTGAAGTGCAGCCCGGAGCCCGCGCGGCCGCGCATCCAGTTGTTCGACAGTGCCGGAAACCAGATTGATGTCCGGCTGTCGCGGCGCAGCCTTAGACCTGACGCAGCAGGTTCACTGTCTCGATCATGGCCAGGACCGACTCGGCGCCCTTGTTTCCGGCTTTGATGCCTGCGCGGTTCAGGGCCTGCTCGACCGTGTCGGTGGTCAGCACCCCAAAGGCCACGGGCACGCCGGTGTGCAGGCTGGTGTTCAGGATGCCGCTCGCGGCGCTGCCCGCCACGAAATCGTAGTGGTCGGTGTCGCCCTTGATGACGGCGCCCAGGCACACCACGGCGTCGTAGCGGCCGCTCTCGGCGAGTTTGCGGGCCACCAGCGGCACCTCGTGGCTGCCGGGGGCGAGGTAGTGGTCGAGGTGCTCGGTTTTGCCGCCGTGCTGCACGAACGCCAGTTCCGCGCCTTCCACGAGGCGGTCCACGATCAGGTGATTCCAGCGGGTGCTGACAATGGCGAATTTCAGGTCGGTGGCAAGCAGGTGGGCTTCAATTCGGTTCATGGTGACGCTCCTTGAGGGAAAGAGGGGGGCCGGTTGAGGCAGACGCGGCGTTCACCCGGGTTCAGTCGCCGGTGCCGTCGGTGCCGATATGACCGAGTTTCTCGGCCTTTGTGCTGAGGTAGGCGGTGTTGTGCTCATTGTGTCCGGCGTGCAGTGGCACGCGTTCCACGACTTCCAGGCCGAAACCACCCAGGGAGTGCAGTTTGCGGGGGTTGTTCGTCAGAACCCGCAGCTGCCGTGCGCCGAGAATGTGCAGCATCTGCGCGCCGATCCCGAAGTCGCGCGCGTCGGCGGGGAAGCCCAGTTGCAGGTTCGCTTCGACGGTGTCTGCGCCGCCGTCCTGCAGGTGGTAGGCGCGGATCTTGTTCAGCAGCCCGATGCCGCGGCCTTCCTGGCGCAGGTACACGAGCACGCCGCGGCCTTCCTGGGCGATGGCGCGCATCGCGGCGTCCCGCTGCGGGCCGCAGTCGCAGCGCAGGGAATGAAAGCCGTCGCCGGTCAGGCATTCGCTGTGCACGCGTACGAGCAGCGGCTCAGGCGTCACGTCGCCCATGACCAGAGCAACGTGCTCGGCGCCGCTGAGGGAGTCCTCAAAGCCCACGATGCGGAATTCGCCGTACTCGGTGGGCAGTTTTGCCTCGGCCACGAGCCGCATGAAGGGGTCGTGCTCGATGCGGTGCGCAATGAGTGCCTCGATGCTGCCGACTTTCAGGTTGTGCTGCGCCCCGAACGTCAGGAGGTCCGGGAGGCGGCTCATCTCGCCGGAGTCGTTCATGATCTCGCAGATCACGCCGACCGGCGCGAACCCCGCGAGCCGGGCGAGATCGCACGCGGCTTCCGTATGCCCGGCGCGGCGCAGCACGCCGCCGGCCCGTGCGACCAGCGGGAAGATGTGCCCGGGCCGGCGGAAGTCGCTGGGGCCGGCGTCCTTGCTGAGCAGCGCGGCGATGGTGGCGGCGCGGTCGAAGGCGCTGATGCCGGTGGTGTTGCTCACGTGGTCCACGCTTACGGTGAAGGCCGTGCCGTTCGGGTCGGTGCTGCGGCCCACCATGGGCGTCAGGTCCAGCGCCTGCGCGCGCTCGGGGGTCAGGGTGACGCAGATCAGGCCGCGGCCCTCGCGGGCCATGAAGTTCACCCACTCGGGCGTGGCGGTCGCGGCGGGCATCAGCAGGTCGCCTTCGTTCTCGCGGTTCTCGTCGTCCACGAGAATCACGGGCCGGCCGGCGCGGAGTTCCGCGAGCAGTTCGGGAATGGAGGCGAGGGTCATGCGCTCACCTCCGTCGTGCCGGGCGCGGGCGGCGTCCAGTCCCGCATGAGCAGCAGCCGCTCGAGGTACTTGGCCATCTGGTCGGCTTCCAGGTTCACGGGGGTGCCCGCCTGCCAGGTGTGCAGGGTGGTGACCTCCAGGGTGTGCGGCACCAGCCACAGCGTGAACTCGTCGGCGCGCAGGTCCGCGCGGCTGCCGGCGGGGCCGCCGACGTCCACCACGGTGAGACTCACGCCGTCCACGGTGACGCTGCCTTTGGGCACAAGGTAGCGCGCCAGGGGGGCGGGGGCGCGAACGGTCATGGTGTACGCGCCGGGCTGCTCGTCCACGCGCGTGATCATGCCCACGCCGTCCACGTGGCCGCTGACCACGTGCCCGCCGAAACGGGCGTGGGCGGTCATGGCGCGCTCCAGGTTGACCTTGGCGCCGTCCTGCCAGTGCGGAGCGGTTTTGGCCAGGGTTTCGCGGCTGAGGTCCACGGTGAAGCCTGCGTCATCCCAGGCGGTGACGGTCAGACAGGTGCCGTTCACGGCGATACTCTCGCCGAGGTCCACGTCAGGCCACATGCGTGCGGGATGAATGGTGACGGTCAGGTTGCCTTCGTTCTCGCTGGTGCGGGCAATGCGTCCCAGCTGTTCAATGATTCCGGTAAACATGGTGAACCTCGGCTGGAGGCAGCGGGGCGCGCGCGCGGGCCCGTCCTCCGCAGTGAAGGGGAACGCTCAGAGGCGCGGGATGTCGCTCAGGCGCCCGGTGACCAGCACGTCCGGACCCACGGTCCCGACGGTGATGTCCTGGAGCACCTGTGCGTGCGCCATGGGCCGTTCGGGCCCGAGGAGTGGACTCTGCCCGGCGCCCAGCAGTTTCGGGGCGATGAACACCCGCACCTCATCCACCAGGCCCGCGGAGAGGAACGCGGTGAGCAGCCGCGGACCGCCTTCGAGCAGCAGGGTGCTGATGCCCAGGCCACCCAGTTGACGCAGGGCGCCGTGAATCGTCTCGGCGCGGATGACGGTCACCCCGGCGGCCTCGAGTGCCCCGGCGTCCGCTTGCTGCGCGGTGACCAGGATCGCGCCGGGGCGGATGGCCGCGGCGTCCGGGGGAACGCGCCCACTGCGGCTGAACAGTACGGGGCGTGGGTCCCGGCCGCCCGGCACGCCGCGCGTTGTCAGGGCCGGATTGTCCAGGGCCAGCGTGCCTGCGCCCACGGCAATGGCGTCCAGTTCGTTGCGCCAGCGCATGGTGAGGTCCCGTGTCGCGTCGCCGCTTACCGCGCCGCGGCCCTCGTTCAGGGCGGCCACCCGGCCGTCCAGGGTCATGGCGTACTTCGCCACCACCCAGGGCTGTCCCCGCACGATCAGGCTGCGGAACCCGGCCTGCTGCCGCGTCGCTTCGGCGTCCAGCACGCCGACCGTGACGTCAATGCCTGCGGCGCGCAGTTTCTGCACACCTCGGCCTGCCACCTGCGGGTTCGGGTCGAGGGCCGCCACGACCACACGGGTCACGCCCGCGTCGATCAGGGCGTCGGCGCAGGGGGGCGTGCGGCCAAAGTGAGCGCAGGGTTCCAGCGTCACGTACGCCGTCGCGCCGCGCGCCGCGCCGCCTGCTGCGCGCAGCGCAAACACCTCCGCGTGCGGCTCACCGGCCTTCGGGTGGAACCCGCGGCCCACGACCTCGCCGCCGCGCACGATGACGCATCCGACGGGCGGGTTCGGCGCGGTGCGTCCCAGGCCTCTGGCCGCCTCGGCGAGTGCCTCCCGCATCCACGTGAGGTCCGCGCCGGTGACCGCCTCCACCCCGGGTGGGGGCGGTGCATTTCCATCATTCATGAGCTGTCGCCGCCCGCCGGGGTGGCAGGGCAGCGTTCCTCCTTCTCTCATCCGGACTGAACGGGCGCGTGAAGCGCCGCAACACCGTCGGCCCCGGAGTTTCACCGGATCGGGCCGGCGCGTGGTGCAGTCTGCGCCGGCTTCGCGGGCTGAGGTCCGCGCCGCAGAGGGCCGGGCCATCACCGCCGGTAGGGACTCTCACCCCACCCCGAAGGAAGCGGCCCACCCGCGGGCGGGCCAGCGTCAAGGGTAGCACCCCCTCAGGGCAACACCGTGGGAAAAACCAGACACCTGCACGGGAACAGGGCAGGGCACCAGAGGCAGGCGCAGGCGCCTGCCAGCGTCAGGTCAGTCTGCTACGCCTCCTGCTCCAGCAGCGCCGCAAGGCCCCGGGTGGCGACGTCCCGCACGGCGAAGGTCATGTACGCGCTGAGGTCTGACTCCGTGGGGTTGACCTCGATGACAGTCCCGCCGCGCTGCAGGGTCTCCAGGGCGAGCCCGGCGGCGGGGTACACGGCGCCGCTCGTGCCGATCACCAGGGCCACGTCCGCCGTGGCAAAGGCGTCCTGCGCGGCTGTCAGGGCCGCTTCAGGCAGGAACTCCCCGAACCAGACGACGTTCGGCCGCATGCGGTGCCCGCGCGGCGAGCTGGGCGGCGTGGCCAGAACCTCCGGGGCGGGCAGGGGGAAGATTTCGCCGGTCACCTCGTCCCGGCCGGAGATGAGGTTGCCGTGCAGTTCCACGAGCTGCCCCCCGTGCGTGCCGCTGCCGGCGCGGTGGTGCAGGCCGTCCACGTTCTGTGTGGCGAGGAAGAACCCCGCGCGTTTGCGCTGTTCGAGCTGCGTGAGCAGGTGGTGTGCGGCGTTCGGCTGGGCGCGCAGCACGTCCTGGTACCGGCCTGCGTACCACGCCCAGACCATCTCGGGGTCGCGCTCGTAGGCGTCCGGACTGGCGAGGTCCTCCGGGCGGAACCGCGCCCAGTGCCCGGTCTGCGCGTCCCGGAAGGTCGGGATGCCGCTCTCAGCGCTGACGCCTGCGCCGGTCAGCACGGCCACGCGTGAGGCGGAGCGCAGGGCGTTACGGGCAGCAGTCAGGTTCATCTCCACAGGCTAACGCGCCGCCACTGCTGGACCTGGGTCTTTCTGGTGTGACCCTGGGCCTCAGGCCGCCCTGGCCGGGCCAGACCCAAAAAAACCGCCCTTTCCGGCGGTGATAAAAAAGGATAACCCGGTATGCAGGCCGTGTCAAGGCCCGTCCTCCGCTGCGCTGGGCGCCGCGCTGCACGGTGTTTTCTCGTACGGCCCGGCGGCCGGTATGCAGCGCTCACCCGTGCCTGACTCGCGAATGAATTCAGGCGGGACATGACCGGTCAGCCAGACGCCGTTCTCACTGCGGGAGAAGATGTGCCCCGCGGCGTGCAGGGCGGCGGCCAGCACGGTCAGGATCACGGGTGCCCCGCGGCGCGCGCCCACCAGCCGGGCCGTGCCCGGGTCGGATGAAAGGTGCACGTGGTGGCGCCTCATGGGCCGCAGGCCCCCGGTCCGGATGGCCGCCAAAGCCCCGGCGTGCGTGCCGTGGTACAGCATTTCGGGCGGGGTGAGGGGCTCAAGCTGAAGGTCCACCGGCACGCTGTGACCCTGGTTGGCGCGGATCTGGGTGCCGGTCAGGCTGAACCGCTGCTTGTCATTGTCGGCCACGACCTGCTCCACCGCCTCCCGGGAAACGCGCAGGTGCGTCAGGATCGGCCCAAGCGGCACCCAGCCCCCCGGGCCGAGAGTCAGGCCCGCCTCGTGCGGAGCGTGGCGCAGCAGGTACGCGAGCCGTCTGGACAGAGTGGAGTCGGTCATAGGGTCAGTGTGCGCGCTGACACCCGGGCCGGGCATCGGCCAGATGAGTCAGGAACGGTGCGCGTTCCTGCGGGTGGGCGCGGTACGCTGCGGGGCATGACGCAGCACGAGACGTGGGTGGCCCTGCAGGCGCACTGGCAGGAACTGGCAGACCTGGGGGGCATCGGCGCGCTGCTGGGGTGGGATCAGAGCACGTACCTGCCGCGGGCCGGCGCGGCGGGCCGGGCGCGGCAGCGGGCCCTGCTGTCGGGCCTGCGCCACGCGCGGGGCACCGACGCCGGGTACGGGCGCCTGCTGGACGAGGCGCAGCAGCTGACGCTGGGGCCGGTGGAGGCGCGGATGCTGGCGCTGGCACGCCGGGACTTCGAGCGGGCCACGCGGCTGCCCGGCGCGTTCGTGCGGGAGGTGTCCCAGCATGCCGGGGAGAGTTATGCGGCGTGGGTGGAGGCGCGCCCCGCGAACGACTGGGCGCGGATGGTGCCGCTGCTGGAACGGACGCTGGAGCTGAGCGTGCGGGGCGCGTCGTTCTTCCCGGAATTCGCGTCGCCGATGGATTACTTCATCGACCAGTCCGATGAGGGCATGACCGCCGGGCAGGTGGACGAGGTGTTCGCGCAGCTGCGGGCCGCCCTGGTCCCCCTGGTGGACGCCACCGCGCAGGCGCCGGCCCCCCGCACGGATTTCCTCGCGCGGGACTACCCGGTGGACGTGCAGTTGCAACTGGGCGAGGAGATCGCCCGGGCGTACGGGTACGACTTCACGGCGGGCCGGCAGGACCTGACGGCGCACCCGTTCATGACACGACTGGGCGGGCAGGACGTGCGGATCACCACGCGGGTCCGGGTGGATGACCCCACGGACGCCCTGTACTCCACGCTGCACGAGGCCGGGCACGCCATGTACGAGCAGGGCGTCGATGCCAGCCTGCTGGGCACGCCGCTGGGCGGCGGCGTGAGCGCCGGGGTGCATGAGAGCCAGTCGCGGCTGTGGGAGAACCTGGTGGGCCGCTCGCGGGCGTTCTGGGCGGCGTTTTTCGGGCGGTTCCGGGACGCGTTCCCGGCGCAGCTTGCGGACGTGACCGAGGAGGAGATGTTCCGGGCGGTGAACGTCGTGCGCCGCAGCCTGATCCGCACGGACGCCGATGAGCTGACGTACAACCTGCACGTCATCACGCGCTACGAGCTCGAACGGCAGCTGCTGGACGGCCGGCTGGCGGTGGCAGACCTGGCCGACGCATGGCACGCGGCGTACGAGGCGAACCTGGGCGTGCGCGCCCCGAGTGACGTGGACGGCGCGCTGCAGGACGTGCACTGGTTCAGCGGTTCGATTGGCGGGGCCTTCCAGGGGTACACGCTGGGGAACGTCCTGAGCGCGCAGTTCTACGCCGCGGCCCAGGCGGCCCATCCGGGCCTGGAGGGCGACCTTGCGCGCGGGGAGTTCGGGCGGCTGCACGGGTGGCTGCGTGAGCACGTGTACGCGCCGGGGCGGACCTTCACCCCGAACGGGTTGCTGGAACGCGCCACCGGGCAGGGCATGACGCCGCAACCGTATGTGGCGTACCTGCGCGGGAAGTACGAGGCGCTGTATGGGCTGAAGTAGGGCCCGTACCCAGGGCGCGCAGGCCGACCCGCGCGCCCTCCTTCAGCTGGTGACTCAGTGGCGTTCGGCGATCACTTCGATTTCCACGCGGACGTCGCGGGGCAGACGGGCGACCTGAACGGTGCTGCGCGCAGGGTAGGGGGCCGGAAAGTGCGTCTCGTATACGGCGTTCATGGCACCGAACTCGTTCATGTCGGCGAGGAACACGGTGGTTTTTACGACGCGGGCGAGGTCGGTGCCCGCAGCGGCCAGCACGGCTTTCAGGTTGGCGATCACCTGTTCGGTCTGCTCGGTGATGCCGCCGGTGATCAGCGTTCCGTCGGGCAGCAGGGGAATCTGGCCGCTGGTGATGACAAGGTTCCCGAACACGGCCGCCTGACTGTAGGGGCCAATGGCGGCGGGCGCGGCGGGTGTCTGGATGATCTCTTTCATGCTCCGAGCATACCTGCCCCTCAGCGGGGGTGGCTGATGGACGCTTCCGGTGGGGTGGCGCCGGGGGGCAGGGGCAGGGTGGCGCTGGGCTGGTGCAGGGGATTGGTCTGCTGGCGGCGCAGTTGGACGCGCTGAACGATCAGCAGTCCGAGCAGCAGGGTGGTGCCGGCCAGGCCGAGCAGGGCGCGGCGTTCAGGAACCAGCATGATGCCCAGCAGCGTGAAGTAGGCGACCATCAGCAGCAGGTAGGTGGTGAGGCTGTTGCCGCGCTGGGTGCTGAGCAGCACGTCGACGTACAGCGGGCCGTCCTCGCGGCGGGGCGGGAGGGCGTAGCTGGGCAGGCGGGCGGCGCGGTGAATATCGACGATCAGAGCGGTGATGTTGTCGGGACCGCCGGCGTCGTTGGCGGCGTTCACGAGCAGCCGCGCCGTGTTGTCCGGCGTGAGGGGACGGGCCAGCAGGGCCAGGAGTTCCTGGTCGGTGACCACGCTGCTGAGGCCGTCACTGCACAGCAGCAGGCGGTCGCCTGCCGCGGCCGGCAGGCCGAACAGTTCCAGCCGGACGCGTTCCTCACCGCCCAGGGCATTGCTGACCACGCTGCGCCACTGGTGATCGCGCGCTTCGGCTTCGGTCATGTGGCCCAGGCGGACCTGTTCGGCCACCCAGGAGTGGTCCTCGGTGAGGCGGTGCAGGGCGCCGTCGCGCATCAGGTACGCGCGGGAATCGCCGACGTGCGCCACGAGCAGCGCGCCCCGGTCGATCAGGACGGCGAGGAGGGTGGTGCCCATGCCGACGTACTCGCCGACTGCGTGACGCAGCACAGCGAGATTCGCGGCCTGCACCGCCTCGGCGAGCCGGGCGGGGGCCACGCCCCGCCCGTCCAGGTAAGTCTGGCTGAGGGCGTCCAGAGCGAGGTTTGCGGCGAGTTCCCCGGCGGCGTGGCCGCCCATGCCGTCGGCCACGGCGTACAGCCCACCCTGGGGGAGATCCAGTGCGAGGGCGGCGTCCTGGTTCACGCCGCCCTGACGCTGACGACCCACATCGGTCAACAGACCCGACGTCAGGGAGGGCGTCGCGGGGGCGCGCATGAATTCAATATAAGCCACGTGAACGGGCAATCCTGTGTAAACGACTCAGGGTCCATTATGGCGTGCATGGCCAGTCCGGCTCCGGCCGGGGCGCGCGGCAGCTAGGCCACGTGCGGGTCGCGGTCGGGCGTGCGCAGGGGAAGGCGGCCGCTGTCGTGCAGCGCCGTGAAGGCCTGCACGGCCGCCGGGTCGAACAGGGTCCCGGCATGCTGGTGCAGGTAGGCCAGGGCGTCGGCATCGTCCCAGGCGGGCTTGTAGGGACGTTCGCTGACCAGAGCGTCGAAGGCGTCAACGACGCGCACGATGCGGCCGCCCAGCGGAATGGCGGAACCGCTGAGACCGTTGGGGTAGCCGGTGCCGTTCCAGCATTCGTGGTGGGACAGGGCGATCTGCGCCGCGAGGCGCAGCAGTGGCCCGCCGTCGGTCGCGCCGGGCTGGGTGAGCAGGTTGGCACCCAGGGTGGTGTGCGTGCCGATCACGCGGCGCTCCTGGGCGGTCAGGGGACCGTCCTTGAGCAGGATGGCGTCGGGAATGCCGATCTTGCCTACGTCATGCAGCCGGGCGGCCAGGCCGAGCTCCTGGGCGTGCAGCGGCTCACAGCCGAGTTCCAGGGCCACGGCGGTCGTGGCGTCCCCCACCCAGCGGGTGTGGGGGCCCAGCGGCGCGTCACGGAACTCGGCGGCGCTGGCAAGCAGGTCGACGACAGCGCGGTGACTGCGGCGCAGTTCGGCGGTGCGGGACTCGACCAGGGTTTCCAGTTCATCGCCGCGCACGCGGTTCAGGTGCGCCTCGTGCCGGGTGACGTTCAGGTGCAGCCGGGCCTGCGCGGCACGCATGCGTTCATGCTGGTGCGTGTCGCGCCGCTGGGCGTCGAGCGCGTGGTACGCCCGGTGATGCGCGAGCGCCTGCACGTGCTCGCCCAGGCTCTCGCACAGCTCGCAGGCGACAAGGTGCAGCTGGGCGTGCTCGGCCAGCAGGTGCAGGGGCGGCGCCTGACGCAGCAGGATGTTCAGGCGTTTCAGAGCGGCCTGCCCCTCTCCGAGGGCCTGTTCGGCCCGCGCCAGGTCGGCGTGCACGCGCAGCGTCGCTCGCGGAGCGGTGAGGTGCTTCAGGGCTTCCTGCGCGGCCTGCTGCGCAGCGGCCGGATCAGGGTGCAGCAGCGCCAGCCGGGCCAGGGCCGCCCACAGGTCGCCCTGAAGCGCTGCGGGCGTCTGCGGATCGTGGGCAGCAGCCAACAGGTCGGTGCGGCGCCGCTGCTGCTGCGCGGCGCTGAGCGGCACGGGTTGCGAGTCGAGCTCCGCCTGCGTGAGGCGCACCAGCGTGGAGGTCAGGCCGGGCTGGTGCGGCAGGGCGCGGCGCAGACGGGCGCTGGCATGCAGGGTGTGGCGTGCGGCACTCAGGTCCCCCTGCATGGCCTGCACATGCGCGATGTCGTCCAGCAGGTCCAGTTCCAGGGCGTGATCGCCGGCGTCCCGGGCCAGGCGCAGCGCGAGCGAGAGGTAGTCCTGCGCGTCGGTATCGCAGGCGAGATTCAGCTGCGCGCGGGCCGCTTCGCGCCACAGGGCCGCCTGCAGGGCGGGTATGGTGCCTGTGAAGCCCACCCCTTCCAGCAGGGCGTGCAGCGCCGCGTGCGGCTGATCAAGCTGGTTCAGGGCCTGCCCGCGGCGCAGCAGCGCCCGGGCCACCCGCAGGTCCTCCCCGGCGGCGCGGGCGGCCTGTTCGGCCTGCTCGGCCTCGCGCAGCGCCTGTGCCCAGTCCCCGGGCGGGCGGGTGGCGTGGTCGTGGTCCGGGCGACTGAAGGTGGGGTCCCACACAGGCATCACGCTCCCATCTCATCATGTCCGGCGCCTGCGCGGGTCGCGAAGCTGGCGGGACCCCTGGCGGGGTCAGCGGGGCAGCTGGTCACGCAGCCACAGCATCAGTGCCTGGGCGCTGGCGGGATTGGTCGCCAGGGGAATGTCGTGCACGTCGCACAGGCGCACGAGGGCGCTTACGTCGGGTTCGTGCGGCTGCGCGGTCAGCGGGTCGCGGAAGAAGAACACGGCCAGCACGCGCTCTTCCGCGAGGCGCGCGCCGATCTGCTGGTCACCGCCCAGCGGACCGGACAGCACGCGTTCAACTGTGAGTCCGGTCTGCTTTTCCAGGATGCCGCCGGTGGTTCCGGTGGCGACCAGATGAAACTGGCCCAGCACGTCCCGGTGACTCAGGGCGAACAGGGCCAGTTCCAGCTTTTTCTTGTCGTGGGCGATGAGTGCCACCTGACGTCGGGGATCCTGGGCGGTCATGCCCCGGATTGTGCCACGCGCGCCCGCGCCGCCTGGGGGGCCTGCTCAGCCTGCGGCGCTGTCCTCAATGCGGATGCGGCGGTAGCGGGCCTGCACCACGCACCACACGCCGTAGCACAGGGTCCCCAGCGCCACGGCGCCGAGCAAAAGGTTCCCGGCGGGCTGCGTGCGCAGCCAGGTGAGGGCCTCGCTGATGCCGACCGTTTCGGTGGCGTTGCGGTGCCACGCGGCCAGCAGCGCGAACACACCGATGATCACCATGAGAATGCCGCGTGAGGTGATGCCCACCTGGCCGATCCGCACCAGCGCGTCGCGGGGGCGGCCACTGACGTCCGTGAACGCCATGCGTTTCATGAACTTTGCGCCGTACGCGCTGTACAGCTGATTGGCCGCCACGGCCAGCAACGCCAGCCCGCCCAGCGCCAGCAGCAGCTGCCCTCCTGGCAGGTCCAGGATGGTGCTGGCGACGCGGTCCTCACTGTTCTGCTGCCGGGTTGCGGTGCCCAGCGTGGCGAGCCGGGCGGTGAACAGCGCGAGGCCCACGTTCGCTGCGCCGCTCAGCGCGTACCCGCTGCGTTTGATGACGCCCTTGGCCTGATGGCCCTGGCCTTCCGGGTCGAAGGCGGCGCGGATCAGCTGCCACAGCGCGTACCCGATCAGCCCCAACGTGAGCAACCACATCAGGAGCGGCCCCGCCGGGAGGTCCTGCAGCCGCAGCAGGGCGCCCTGGGTGTCGGTGGTGGCGCCGCCGCGGCCCAGCGCGACGCTCAGGGCCAGGAACCCCACCGTGCCGTACACTGCGCCCTTGCTGGCGTACCCGAAGCGTGCCAGGGCCTCCAGCCACGGCGCGGCGTGACTCGTGGCCTGAGACGCGGCCTGCTGAGCGTCGTGCACGCCGTGTTTCAGGCTGCTGGTCGCGGTGCGCCCGATGTCTTTGAGCTCTGCCATGAGACCTTCAGTGTGTGGGCGCGCCGGACCGGGTGGGTCTGCGCCGCCTGGCCCTGGTCTTGACCTGACCCAGGCTTTTTCTTCATGCAGCGGGCGTGTGGGCATGAACAGGGCCCCTCACCGCACGGAAGGGGCCCTGGAGAAGCGGGAGCTTCAGCTTTCGGGCAGTTCGCCCTCGAAGGATTTGACGTCCTCGAGGTAATCGGTCATCCAGGCTTTCAAGGTGGCCTTGGTGTACCCGCCGCGCACCGGCATGGTGGAGTCCAGGTAGTACGCGCCCTCGTAGATGTAGGCCTGGGTGTAGTAGTTGCCGTTCCAGTCGTTGACCACCTCGGTGTCCAGGGCGTCGTCCTGGTCGCTGTAGTCCCAGGAGGTGCTGGCCGTGACGCGGCTGCACACATTGTTCTTGCAGCCGCTGAGCCACACGCTGATTTTGTGCTCGCCGGAGACGATGGTCATGCTGGGTTCGCCGTCCGCTTCGGTGGGGTTCATGGTGACGCGGTACCCGGCCTCCTTCAGGGCGCTCAGAAGAGCGGCGGGGGTGGCGGGCTGCACCTGCGCGCCTGCAGGAGCAGCGGCGCCACCGGCGAGAGCAGGCGCGGTGAGGGACAGCGTCAGGGAAGCGGCCAGCAGGCGTCGGGTCATGGCCTCACAGTACGCCACCGGCCGGCAGACCACTGCCTCAGATGCCCGGATCAGCCGCCCACCGCTTTTTCCTCATGATTTTCATGGTGAGGACATGACAACGTGAGGACCATGACCTCGCCTGCCCCGACCTCCACCCCGCGCCGCAAACGCACCTTCGGGGTGTACATCGGCCGGTTCGAACCCCCACACACCGCCCACCGCGACGTGATGCTCGAAGCCCTCCAGAGCGTTCAGAAACTCATCGTCGTGATCGGCAGCGCCCGCGCCGCCCGCAACATCAAGAACCCGTTCACTGCCGAGGAACGCCAGGACCTCATCAGCGGCATGCTGCACGCCGCCGGCATCCCCCGCACCCGGCTGCTGTTCGTGCACGTCCGCGACTACTTCTACAACGAGACCCTCTGGCTCAGCGAAGTGCAGGCCGGCGTGCAGACCCATACCCGCGGCAGCACCGACATCGCCCTGATCGGCCACATCAAGGACGAAAGCAGCTATTACCTGCGCTCCTTCCCCGCCTGGGAATTCATTCCCACCCACGTCGTCAGCTCCCTGAGCGCCACCGACGTCCGCCACGCCTACTTTGAAGACCGCCTCGACGACGTGCGCGGCATGGTCCCCCCCGCTGTACATGACTTCCTCGACCGCTTCCGCCAGAGCACAGACTTCCGCGAACTGCAGGAGGAATACCGCTTCATCCGCCAGTACCGCGCCGCCTGGAAGGACGCCCCTCACCCCCCCATCTTCGTGACCACCGACGCCGTCATCACCCGCAGCGGGCACGTTCTCCTCGTGCGGCGCGGCGGACTGCCCGGCCGCGGGCGACTGGCCATGCCCGGCGGCTTCCTCGAGCAGCACGAAACCCTTCTTGACTGCTGCGTCCGTGAAGTCCACGAGGAGACCGGCCTCGGTCCGGGCCTGGATCTGCGCAGCGCCCTGCGTGCCCAGGCGGTCTTTGACTACCCTGACCGCAGCCTGCGCGGGCGCACCATCACCCACGCCTATCACTTCGACCTGGGCATCGGGCAACTGCCCCTTCTCAGCAGCGGGAGCGACGCCAGCGACGCCTTCTGGATGCCGCTGAGTGACGTCCTCGCCCGCCCCGAACTGTTCTTCGAAGACCACCACGCCATCATCGAACACTTCGTCATGCGCGGGTAAACGGCAGGGGGCGGCGCAGGATGCGCCGCCCCCTGGCCTGCTGGGAACAATGACCAGGGTGCCCGCATAAGCCACGACAAGCCTTATGACCTGTACGCCCTGAAAGACCCGCGACATCACCCGGCCCGCCCGTTCCACATCGGCAAGGGGAGCGGCACCCGCGCCTGCGATCACCTGATCCGGCCCGGCAACACCCCTAAAGGCGACCGCATCCGTGAGATCGGGGCGGCAGGCGCGCAGGTCATGGTGAGTGACTGGGTTAAGCACCTGACCGAGCCCGAGGCCCTGCGCCTCGAAGCACAGCTGATCGCAGCGACCGGTACATCGGCCAGCGGCGGGCTGCTCACGAATCCTGTGCTGCCCTCGGGTCTGGGCGGGAAGAGCCGCCCCCGGCTGACCGTCCCCACGGGCGTGCCCGAGAAGGCACAGGTGGGCCTGACACTCCTTGACGCCGTACTGGAGTTCGCACAGGCGAACCCGGACGGCGTGACGAACGCGGAGGTGGCAAGCCTGCTGGGCCGGCGCAGTGACTCCGGAGGCGGCCCGGAGGATGACCTCTCGTCCAGCCTGCTGGGGGTGCTGATGCGGGACGGAAAAGTCCGGCGCGGGCAGGGGCGACGGCACGTGCCACAGGTGAAATAAGTGCGCCCCACACCAAGGTGCGGGACGCGTGAGCAGAGAAAGCTTCAGCCCTTGACGGACCCGGCCAGCAGACCGCGCACGAAGTAACGGCCCAGCAGGATGTACACCAGCAGGGTGGGCAGCGCCGCGAGGATCGCGCCGGCCATCGGCAGGTTCCAGCTCACGGCCTGCCCCCCGGCCAGCTGCGACAGGGCGTACGTGACCGGCTGGGAGCTGGTGTTCGTGAGCGTGGCAGCGAACAGGAATTCGTTCCACACCTGCGTGAACTGCCAGATGATCACCACCACGAAGCCGGGAATGCTGATCGGGAAGATGACCCGGCCGTAGATCTGCCAGAAGCCAGCGCCGTCGATGGTGGCGGCCTCAATGAGCGCGTCGGGCACGTCGGCGTAGAAGTTCCGGAAAATCAGGGTGGTGATCGGAATGCCGTACACCACGTGCGCCAGGATCAGTCCCCAGATGCTGCCGTACAGGCCAAGGGACTTGATGAACTGGAACAGCGGGATCAGCACCGCCTGGTAGGGAATGAACATGCCGAAGAGCATCAGGGCGAACATGGTGTTGGCCCCACGGAATCTCCACTTGCTCAGGGCGTACCCGTTCAGGCTGCCCAGCATGGCGCTCAGCAGGGTGGCGGTCACGGCCAGGAACAGGCTGTTCATGACGTTCCCGCCGATCTTGCCCCACGCTTCGCTGAAGCTCGCCCAGTTCAGCTGGGCAGGCCAGTGCCAGGTGGTGGCGAGGTTGATGGCATCCGGGCTTTTCAGCGCGGTGGTGAACAGCAGGTACACCGGCACCAGGAAGAACAGGGCGGCCAGGACCAGCACGACGTACATGATCACGCGGCCGGGACTCAGGGGCCGGCGGGGCGCGGCGGCCGGAGCCGTGTGAACGGGAGCGGTGGTGGTCACGCTTTACCCTCCTCGGTGCGGAACTGGGACGTGAGGTACGGCACGATCACGAAGGCCACCAGGATCAGCAGGATCGTGCCGATCGCGGCGCCCAGCGCGAACTGGTTCTGGCGGAAGCTGGTGAGGTACATGTTCAGCGCCGGGACGCTGGTATTCACGTTGTCCGGGCCGGCCATGGCGTACACCAGGTCGAAGATCTTGAGGCTGATGTGCCCCAGAACGATCATGGCGGACAGGGTGATGGGAGCCAGCAGCGGGAAGATCACGTGCTGGTACATGCCGATGTCGTTGGCACCGTCGACCTTGGCGGCCTCGCGGAGCTCTTCGGGAATGCCGCGCAGTCCGGCGAGGTACAGCGCCATGGTGTAGCCGCTCATCTGCCACACGGCGGCGATGATGATGCCGATCAGGGCAAGGTTGAAGCCGTGAAATTCAGGCGCCGGCAGGAGTTTCAGGTTCGGGCCGATCAGCAGGGCCCAGCCGAGCAGCAGCGCGGCGCACGCGCCCGCCACCAGGGTGCGGGTGCGCTCGCCGTTGCGTGCGGCGCGCACCGCGAGGACGATCAGGACCACGCCGACGACGCTGGCGGTCAGGAGCGGCAGTTTGTTCCAGTCGAACTTCCAGATGGAGTCGGTGCTGCTCAGCCACGCGAAGGTGCTGGGCGGCGCGCCGAACAGGGTGGTCACCTGATTCACGCCGCCCTGGGGTTGCAGCATCCAGCGCCAGATGGTGCCGGTCACGATGAAGGACAGGCTCATGGGGAACAGGAAGATGGTGCGCCACAGGCCTTCACCGCGGGGGTTGCGGTCCAGGATCAGGGCGAGGCCCAGCCCCAGGCCCAGGCAGCCGAGGATGAAGAACAGCGTGAAGAAGATGGTGCTGATCAGTTCCTGCCGGAAACGGCCCTGCAGGAAGCCGGTGAACAGGTCCTGGTAGTTGGCCAGGCCGGTGAACCGGATGATCGGATTCAGGGCCAGGGCCTGGGCAGGGTCGTTGCCCCAGTCCGTCATGCTGACGTACACACTGCGCGCGATGAAACCGTACACGAACACCGCGATCAGAATGATACTGGGCGTCAGAACGGCGATGGACCACAGGCGGTCTCGACTCAGGCCTTTCATACGGGCCTCCTTTCAAGGGGGGCGGTGCGCAGCCTGCGGCGCGCGGGAAGCTTCCCCGCGCGCGGCCGGCCGCGCACCGCTAAAGGCGTTTACTTGCTGATGCCAGCGCGGACGGCCAGCTGCTGCGCGGCGGCGGCGGCGCCCTGCGCGTTCTTGCTGGACACGAACTGGTCGATCACGGCGCCGAAGGCGCTGGTGAAGCTTTCGGGGGCAACGGCGCCGTGCACCATGGAGCCCACAATCTTGTTGCTCTTCCAGTCGGCGGCGGCGCTCTTGCTGTACGTGTTGTACTTGCTCAGGTCGCTGTCAGTCCGCGCGGCGATGGAGCCCTTGAGGGGGTTGAAGGCGTCCTGACCGGCCTTGCTGCCCAGCACCTTGAGCCAGTTGAGGGCCTCGGCGCGGTCCTTGGCGCCCTTGGGCAGGCCGAAGGAGTCGGCGAGCATCACGAAGGTCTTGGTGGTGCCGGGAGCGGCGGCCCAGCCGAAGCCGGCGTTGGGGGTGAGTTTCTTGGTGGTGGTGAAGTAGCCGGCGGCCCAGTCACCCATGATGTTGAAAGCGCTGGTGCCGTCGATGATGCGGTCACTGGCCTGCTGCCAGCTCAGGCCGCTGGCGTCCTTGTTGGCGCAGTCCATGACCTGCCCGAAGGTGGTGAACGCCCCGACCACTCGGGGGTCGCTGAACTTCAGCTTGCCGGACCACAGGTTTTCCCAGCCCTGGGCGCCGAGGGTGCCGATCATGACGCTCTCCCAGAGGTGCTGCTGGGTCCAGTTCTCGCCCACGACGAGGGGCGCGGCGACGCCCTTGCCTTTCAGGGTGGCGCAGGTCTTGATGAATTCAGGCCAGGTTTTGGGCACGGTGACGCCCCAGGTCTTGAGCTTGGCGGGGTTGTACCACATGACGTTGCTGCGGTGCACGTTGACGGGCACGCTCCAGGGCTTGCCGTTGGTGCTGATCAGCTTGACGAGGTCCTTGGGAAAGACCTTGTCCCAGCCTTCGCTCTTGAACAGGCTGCTGAGGTCCTCCATGCGCCCGGCGACGACCCAGGTGCCGATGAGTTCCTGACCGGCGTGCGCCTGGAAGGAGTCGGGCGGGGTGCCGCCCAGCATGCGGGTTTTCAGCACGGCTTTGGCGTTGGTGCCGGCGCCGCCGGACACGGTGGCGTTGTCCACGTTCACCGAGGGGTACTTCTGCTTGTACAGCTTGACGAGCGCTTCGAGGGCGGGACCTTCGTCACCGGACCACCAGGAGAAGATCTCCAGTTTTCCAGCGGCAGAGGCGCTGGTGGTGACGGCGAGGGCGGCGGCGAGCAACAGTGCTTTTTTCATGGGGTTCCTCCGTGAGAAACAGTGGGGATCTGTAGGGGCGGGGTGGCGTGGGCCGCAGGGGGAGGAGCGCGGCTGGCCGCGATGTCACGGGCGTTCTGATTCATGCGGGCAATGCCGTACAGGTGCGGCAGGCCCCGTGGTGTGAAGAGGGAGTCGAGCATCATGGCGCCGGCGCCCAGCACGCCGGCGTCGCGGCCCAGGGTGCCCAGGTCGATGCGGGTGCGGTCGGCATTGATGCGCATGGTGCGGCTCTGAGCGCTGGTGCGCACGGCGCGCAGCAGCACGTCGCCCGCCTGCGAGAGGCGCCCGCCGATGACCACGGCGGCCGGGTTGAACAGGTTCAGGGTGGTACTGATGGCCACGCCCAGGTGGTGCCCGGCTTCCTCCCACACGGCGCGTGCCAGTGGGTCGGTGCTGGCGTGGGCCAGCAGGGCCTCCAGGGTAATGGGGTCTGGCAGCGCGCTGGGAAGGCCCTGACGCCGCAGGGTGCGGGCGTGGTTCACGAGCACCTGCGCGGCCGCGTAGCTTTCCAGGCTGCCGGGGTTGCCGCTGCGGCCCACGGGGCCCTGCTCGTTGATGCTGATGTGCCCAATCTCTCCTGCGCCGCCGCGCATGCCGCGGTGCAGGCGCCCGCCGAGCAGGACGCCGGCGCCGATACCGGTGGCGGCTTTCACGTAGATGAGGTCCTGAATGCCGCGGTGGGCGCCGAAGCGGGCTTCAGCCAGGGCGCCCAGGTTGGCGTCGTTGTCCACGAGCACTTCCAGGTTCAGCTGACCCTGCAGGGCTTCGCGGATGTTCTCACCGTCCCAGCCGGGCATGTTGGGGGGCTGCACGACGCGGCCGGTGTCGTGGTCCACGGGGCCGGGTACGCCAATGCCGACCAGGGCAACGTGGGCGGGCTGCACGCCCGCTTCCTGCATCACCTGGGCGCTGAGGTCGCGTAGCAGGGCGTAGGTGAGGTGCGGGCCGCGCATGATGTCGTGCGGAACGGTCTGGCTGGCGAGCGTGCGGCAGTGCAGGTCCAGGACGTCCACGCGGGCGTGGCTGGCCCCGAGGTCGATGGCGAGCAGTGTGGCGGCGCGGGTGTTGAGGTTGAGCATGGTGGCGCGCCGGCCGACGCCGCCGCTGCCGCGCGTGCCGACTTCCTGCACGAGGCCAACGCTGATCAGTTCGGTGACGATGGAGCTGATGGCGCTGCGTGACAGGCCGAGTTCACGGGCGATATCCACGCGGGCCAGATCCCGGTCCCACAGCAGGCCGAGCAGCAGCAGGGTGTGCCGCGCGCGGATGGCCGCGAGGTCCAGGGTGTCCGGGGTGTGGTGTTCGGCGTGCAGCATGGCTGGGCAACCTCGGGTGAGCCCACGGTCAGGCAACCGTTGGGACAGGTGGTGTGCAGTCGGCGGGTCCGACTGTTGGGTCAGGTAAAGCTTGCGTGAAGTCATGGTGCACTTGAGTAGTTTTGTTTGTCAAACGAACGAATTAATGGAAGCGCTTCACAGAAGTCGCAGGATTACCTTCAGAGCAAGCCCGCCGGAGATGATCAGAAAATGGCCGTTCCAGACGACGTTTTTTCGTTCGCCCCCGATGGGGGCCCCGGTGGATGGGACACCCCACACCCCCGCCAACGAAACAGGAGCAAGGTCTCACCTTGCCCCTGCCCCCCGGCATGCTCAGCCCGTGACTTCGGCCGCGCCCTCCTCCTCGCCCGGTCCGGCCGTGCCTTCCGGCCGCAACAGCGGAAACAGCAGCACGTCCCGGATGGAATCCCGGTCCGTCATCAGCATGGCGAGGCGGTCCATGCCCATCCCCATCCCCGCCGTGGGCGGCATGCCGTACTCCAGGGCCATGAGGAAATCCTCGTCCTGCTCGTGCGCCTCGTCGTCCCCCGCCTCGCGGCGCGCCGTCTGCGCCTCAAACCGCGCCCGCTGATCCAGCGCGTCATTCAGCTCCGAGTAGATGGGCGCCAGCTCAAAGCCCGCCACGAACAGATCGGCACGCTCCGCCAGGCCCGCACGCTCACGGTGCACCTTCACCAGCGGACTGATCGCCAGCGGCATGTCCGTCAGGAAGGTCGGATTGTGCAGCAGCGGCTCCACGTACTCACCACTGAGTTTGTCCAGCAGCTTGTAATCCGGCACCTTCCGCAGTTCCGGGTGGCGCTCATCACTCCAGGCACGCAGTTTCACCAGGTCCAGCGGGTCAAAGTCCAGGCCCGCCTGCTCCCTGAGGGTCGTCACGAAATCCAGGCGCCGGAACGGCAGCGAGAAATCCAGTTCGCGGCCCTGGTACGTCAGTTTCGGCTCCCCCTTGAGTTCCACCACGAGATCATGCAGCAGCTGCTCCACGAGCCGCATCATGTCGTTGTAGTCCCCGTACGCGAAGTACGCCTCCAGCATCGTGAATTCCGGGTTGTGCGTCCGGTCGACGCCCTCGTTGCGGTAGTTGCGCCCGATTTCGTACACCCGCTCGAAGCCGCCCACCAGCAGCCGCTTGAGGTACAGTTCCAGACTGATGCGCAGGCTGAACTCGTGCGACAGCGCGTTATGGAACGTTTTGAACGGTTTGGCTTCCGTGCCTCCAGGCACAACCTGCAGGGTCGGCCCTTCGACCTCCATGAAGTCGCGGCTGTCCAGGAAATTCCGGATGAACCGCAGCATCCGCGAGCGCGTGCGGTACACCTCACGGCTCTCCGGGTTGATCATCAGGTCCACGTACCGGCGCCGGGCACGCAGCTCCTCGTCCTGCAGGCCGTGGAACTTGCTGGGCAGCGGATGCAGACTCTTGACGAGCGGCTGCCAGGACGTCACCCGCAGCGTCAGCTGACCGGTGCGCGTGACGAACGGCACGCCCCGCACGCCGATAATGTCGCCCAGATCAATCTTTTTCGTGGGATCGAAATTCTCGGTCTCCTGCCTGGAGAAGTGCAGCTGGATCTTCCCGAACTCATCGTTCAGGTCCGCGAACGCCGCCTTGCCCATGTGCCGCATCAGGGTCACGCGGCCTGCCAGGGCGTACTCCTCCTCCGGCCACTCCTGACCGGGATCCAGCTGCCCCTCCGCGTTGGCCGGGTGCGCGGCCAGCACGTCACGGGCGTAGTGGGTGCGCGGGTAGGTGTACGGGTAGGCCTCGAAACCAGCCGCGACCTGGGCATCCAGGTTGTTCAGGCGGCTGACGGTCTGCTCGTGCAGACCCTCGCGGCGCGGGGAGGGGAAACCATCAGACATAACCGCCAGTATAGGCCGCGCCCACACCACCCGGCAGGGGCGGCGGGGCGCGGCTGAGGGTCAGCGCCGGGCGGTCAGTACTCGATGCTCCTGACCTTGTACTTCATCTGCTTGCCGTTGTCGAGGTTCACCACGAACGTCTCCCCTTTCCGGCGGCCCATGAGTTCTTTCCCCACCGGGCTGTCCTCACTGACCCGCGGCAGGCTCCCGCCGGTCACGGTGGCCTCGGCGGCACTCACGACCTGCACCTTCATGTCCTTCTTGGTGGCCTCGTTGGACAACACCACGATCGCACCCAGCTCCACGCGCCCTTCATTCTCGTGGTCCTCAATAACTGTGGCGCGCGCCAGGGTGTCTTCCAGCTCCTCGATGCGCGCCTCGATGTTCATCTTCTCGCGCTTGGCGTCTTCCAGCCCCGTGTCCTCGGTGTCGGAATTCGTTTCCATCTGCTCCTGCAGAATGCGGGTCGCTTCCGCCAGGCGCTTCATCTCCTGATCCAGCGTCTTCTGAAGCCGGTCGAACCCTTCGCGCGTGAGTTTCACCTGTCTGGTCGCCTGTGCCACTCTTGAGCCTCCGTTACGCCACCGGGCCTCTCCCGGCAAGGACTTGAAACTGAATTGGGTGAGAAGTCGCCGCGCATTCTGCCACACACCCCCACCCCTGACAACGAGGTCTGCTAGGCGGCCCGCTCCCCGCGCCGCACCAGCAGCGTGAACACCCCCATCAGCACCGCCAGCACCAGCAGCCCCGACGGAATGGCCGGCGCGCCCCACCGCGCGAACAACGCCCCCAGCAACGCCGGCGCCACCACGCCGCCCACCGACCCGGCCACCAGCAGCACCGGCACCAGGCGCGCCGACAGCGCCCGCGACAGCCACGCCAGCGTCGTCCCGAACACCGGCGCCAGGGCCAGCCCCGCCAGCACCACCGCGCCCGGCGCCAGGGCCGGCACACGCGCCGCTCCGGCACACATCACCAGCGCCGCCGCGCACCACACCACCACCCGGTGCGGCGCCAGGCGGCCGGCAAACATGCCCGTCAGTACCCGCCCCACCGTGAGCGCCGCCCAGAACGCACTCAGGATCACGGCCGCGCCCGGCACCCCCAGCTCCGTCAGGTACCGCGCCGTCCACGCGCCGTAGCCGGCCTCCATGCCCACGTAACAGATGACCAGCCCTGCAAACAGCGCCGCCTGCACCCCCGGCCGCGCCGGCCCCGCACCGGCCGGCGCGGCCGCAATGCCCGGCACGCCCCAGACCCGCCCCACCACGAACGACACGCCGCACAAGGCCACCACCGTCAGAAACGGCCCGGCCAGCCCACCCTCAGCGCCACTTCCCCCGCCCAGCCCGGACACGATCAGCGGCGAGAGCATGCTGCCCACTCCGAACACCGCGTTCACGAGGTTCACGGCCCGCGCCCCCACGCTCGCGTACGCCGCATTCAGGCACGCACTCACCCCCCCGAACCCCAGCCCCCCCAGGAACGCACACAGCACCGCGACGGACCAAGCCGGCGCAGCCGTCACGCCCAGCACCCCAAGGGCCAGCAACAGCAGACTCCAGGACACGCCGGCGCGCACACTCATGCGCCGCAGCGCCAGACCCACCAGTGGCGGCGCCACCGCCGACCCCAGAAAGTGCGCGCTGGCAATCACGCCCACCACCGCCGTACTGACCCCGAACCGCGCCTGAAACAGCGGAAACGCCGGACCGTACATGGCCTGCAGCACACCCAGCGTAAAAAACGCCGCGCTGCCCACCGCAAGCAGCGGCCCTGACAGCCGCGGCTGCGGAACACCGGAAGGAGACGAGACACCACTCACGCGGGCGACGCTATCACCCGCGCGGCCCCCACCGCAGGGCCCTGTGTACCGCGCCTGAACGCGCCATCGTGGACAGCCCGGAACGCACCAGGCAGACCCACCGCCACCCGCACGTCACCTGGAGAAGCGACGAGGTTGGCCCACAACGAAGCGAAGCTCCCAGGGCCCAAGTGCCCCTGATAGAGCCGCCGGGATCAGCGGCGGATGTTCACGATGGTCACGCCGTGCCCGCCCTGGTTCGCTTCAGCGTCATGAAAGGACTCAACCTTGCGGTCTGTTTTCAGGTACTCGCGCAGGAGCCGGCGCAGCACCCCCTGTCCCTTGCCGTGGACGACTCGCAGAGGACTTTCTTTCAGGGCGTGCGCTTCGAGGATGGCGGTCCGCAGTTCCTCCACCGCCTCCTCGACGCCCATGCCCCGCAGTTGCAGTTCGTTCTGGAAGGTGGTGGCGGTCGTGCCGGTGAAACGCGGCCCGCGGGTCCTGGGGGCCTCGACCTTCGGGTCCTGCTTGAGCCGCACGTCGCGGCGTTTAACGCCGACCTTCATGACGCCCAGCTGCACCACGAGGTCATCACCGCGCAGTTCCAGCACCTGCCCGGCGGCGTTGTACGCGGGGACGTCCACGCGGCTGCCCACGCGGATCGGATCGCCGCGGTCCTCACGGACCACGGGGGCCGGGCGGGCTTTCTGCGCCGCGGCGCGCAGTTCGCGGAGTTCCTGCATGACGCGCGGGCGGGCGCTGTCCTCCTGCGCGCGGGCGCGCAGCGTGCGGACCCGTTCAACAGCGTCGGCGTACAGCGACTCGGCCTTCTGCGCGGCCTCTGCGAGCATCTCGTTGCGGCGCACTTCCAGGGTTTCGCGTTCGTGGCGTACGCGGCCCAGTTCGGCTTCCGCGTCACGGCGGGCGGCGGCGGTGGCGTCCAGCTGCGCGCGCAGCTCGGCCCGTTCGCGTTCCAGGCCCTCAAGCATGCGTTCCATCAGGCCCGCGTCGGGACCCAGCAGGTCCTCGGCGCGCTTCAGGACGCCGGCAGGCAGGCCCATGCGCTGGGCGATTGCCAGCGCGAACGACCGGCCCGGCTGCCCCACCTGCAGGGCGTACGTGGGGGCAAGCGTGTTCACGTCGAAACCCATGCTGGCGTTTTTCAGGCCGGGGGTTTCCAGGGCGAACAGCTTCAGGGGCGAGAGGTGCGAGGTGATCACGCCGCGCGCGTCCTGCGTGAGCAGGCACTCGATCAGCGCCTGGGCCAGTGCCGCGCCCTCGTTCGGGTCGGTGCCTGAACCCAGCTCGTCCACGAGCACCAGCGTGTCGGGCGCCGCGTGGCGCAGCACGTACCGCAGGTGCTTGAGGTGGCTGGCAAAGGTGGAGAGGCTCGCCTCGATACTCTGCTCATCGCCGATGTCCACCAGCACGTCCCGCACCACCGGCAGGCGCGCGCTGGCAGCCGCGACGTACATGCCGCACTGGTGCATCAGGACCGCCAGGCCCAGCGTCTTGATGGTCGCGGTTTTCCCGCCCATGTTCGGGCCGGTGATGAGCAGCAGCTTCGTTTCACCCAGAGCGAGGTCATTGGCGACCGGATTCTCGATCAGTGGGTGGCGCACCTCGCGCAGGTCGTACGAGCCGTCATTGACCTGCTCAGGGCGGTTCAGGCGCCAGTCCCGCGCCAGTCGGGCCTTGGCGGCGATCAGGTCCAGTTCGCCGATCGCCGCGAGCGTCACGGGGACCGCGGCGTCCGAGGCGAGCAGGCCGGACAGTTCAGTCAGAATCCGCCGGACTTCGGCCTCCTCATCCAGGATCAGGCGGGTCAGCTCGTTGTTCAGCTGCGTCACGGCGGCGGGCTCCACGAAGTACGTCTGTCCGGTGGCGCTGGCGTCCACAATGATGCCCTGCACCTGACCCACCCGGCTGGCCTGCACCGGCAGCACGTACCGGTCGCGGCGGATGGTGACGATGTGCTCCTGCAGGACGTCGGCCCACTTGTCCAGCGTGGCGGCCAGCCGCTCCCGGATGCGGCCGCGCAGCGGGTCGATGCGCTTGCGCAGGTCACGCAGGCGCGGGCTGGCTTCATCCCGCACGCCGCCGTCCCGGTCCAGCGCGGACAGCACCCGGCGCACCAGTTCACTGTGATCCCCGAGATCCTGCGCGAGCTCGCGCAGCGGTCCGCGCGAGTTCGCGGTGATGGCGCGCTTCACGGTCATGGCGCCGTCCAGCGAGTACGCCGCGGTGAGCAGTTCCTGTCCGGCCAGCACCCGCCCCTCGCCCGCCCGGGCGTGCAGTTCCCGGATGTCCTGAATGCCGCCCAGGCTGAGGCTCACGCCGAACAGCGCGTCTTCCACCTCATCGAGTTCGCGCGCGATCCGCCCGGCGTCATCCGACGGCCGCAGTGCCCGCGCGCGCTCCACACCCAGCGACGTGGCGCTCCGCTCGGCCAGAGCAGCGAGAACGCGGGGGAAATCCAGGGCAGACAGGGCGCGGGCATCAAAGGACATCTCAAGCAGGAGCATAGCGGCCCCGCGCCGCCATAACCGTGCGCCGAGTGGCTTAGAAAGCCTTGACGCAATTCGCCCCGCACCGGGCTCCGGGCGCTTCGCACGGCACAGGGAGCGGGCTCAGGACCAAGCCTGCATGGTGGCAGTAAGGGGGCCACCCCGGTCCACTCGGTTCCTCAGTGGTCGGCGCCGCTTTCGTCCACCTTTCTCTCCTGTGTGCTCTCCGCTTGTGCGCCCCTCTCTTCTGGCGTGTTCCCTGCGCCGTGGGCCTGTCTGAGTTTGCGCCACCGTTCGGCGATGCGGGCCTCCCAGCCTTCGCCGGTGGGGGCGTACAGGTCGAGCTGCACGTGATCGGGCAGGTACGCCTGCTGGAAACTGCCCGCAGGGTCGTCGAAGTAGTAGGCGTACCCCTGGCCGTAGCCCTGTTGCCGCATCAGGCCGGTGGGAGCGTTGCGCAGGTGCAGGGGGATGGGGAGGCTCTCGCCGCTCCGCACGGCGTTCAGGGCGTTTTTCCAGGCGACGTACACGCTGTTGCTTTTGGGCGCCAGGGTGAGGTACACGATGGCCTGCGCCAGGGCGAGGTCACCTTCAGGACTGCCGAGGAATTCGACGGTGTCACGCGCGGCGATGGTGAGCCGCAGGGCCTGCGGGTCGGCGAGACCGATGTCCTCGGCGGCCATGCGGACCACGCGCCGGGCGACGTACATCGGGTCAGCGCCGCCTTCGATCATGCGGGCCAGCCAGTACAGGGCGGCGTCCACGTGACTGCCGCGCACGCTCTTGTGCAGTGCGGAGATCAGGTTGTAGAAGTCCTCGCCGTTCTTGTCCATCTGCGGCAGGTGCCGGCCGAACGCTTCGGTGATGGCGTCGGGCGTGACGGGGTTGGCGAGGGTGGCGGCGACTTCCAGGGTGCTCAGGGCGCGCCGGGCGTCCCCTTCGGCAAGCCGGGCGAGCAGGTCGAGAGCGCCGGCCTGAGCGGTGACGCCGCCCAGGCCGCGTTCGTCGGTCAGGGCCCGCTCGAGCAGGCTGCGGATGTCGCCGGGCGTGAGGGCCTCCAGGACCAGGGTGCGTGCGCGGGAGCGCAGCGCGGGGTTCACCTCGAAGCTGGGGTTCTCGGTGGTGGCGCCGATCAGGGTCAGCAGACCGGATTCCACGTGGGGCAGCAGGGCGTCCTGCTGGGCCTTGTTGAAACGGTGGATTTCGTCGAGGAACAGGATGGTTTTCTGACCGCGCGCGCGGAGGCGTTCCGCTTCCGTGACGGCTTCGCGGACGTCCTTTACGCCGGCACTCACGGCTGATAGCGCGATGAAGTGCGCGCCGACCTCACCGGCCAGCAGCCGGGCGAGGGTGGTTTTGCCGACGCCGGGCGGCCCCCAGAGGATCAGGCTGCCCAGGCGGCCGCTTTGCAGCACGCGCGTGAGGGGCCGGCCGGGGCCGAGCAGGTGCGTCTGGCCCACGACCTCCGCAACGGTGCGGGGCCGGAGTCTTTCGGCCAGCGGGGCGGGCGGGTCGAACAGCGTCACGTGCGCAGCATAAAAGGGTCTGCGGGAGTGCGCGGGGGCGTTTCGGTCAGAATGCCTTCATGGACGAGGCGACACTCCGGCATCAGATTGAACTCACGGCTTTTCCGGCGCAGGTGCAGGTGGCCCAGGTGCCGGGCCCGGGCGTGGTGCTGCGCGTGACGGCGGAGGGCGGCGCGCTCGGGCTGGAGGTGCAGGTAACGGTGGAGGCCACCCGGGTGTACGGCGAGGGTCCGGCGGTGGCCACGGCCCTGAAACAGCTGAAAGTGTCGGCGCAGTCGGGCCTGCCGCCGCGGCATGCGGACGGGCGGTACGAACGGATGGTGTTCATCGGGGACTGACGGACCGCGGGGCGCCACTGGCGCCGGTCATCCCTGGATGCAAGACGGGCCGCTGCGCGGGGCCGGGCGGAAGGACCTATCCTTCGGCGCATGACAGACAGGATCGCGGAACGGTACGTTCGGCTGGCGCACGCCATCGACGCGCATTCAGACGGTTTCATTGATGGGTACGGCGGGCCGCGCGAGTGGGCGGTGCGGGAGAAGCGCGACCCGGCCGCGTTGCAGCAGGACGCGCAGGCGCTGCTGGCGGACGTGGCCGGTGTCGCCGAACCGGAGCGGCGCGCGTGGCTGGAGGTGCAGGTGCGCGCGATGCACACCATGGCGCGCCTGCTGGCCGGGGAGGCGCTGCCGTACGAGGCGGAGGTCCGTGGACTGTACGACATCGAACCCAGGCGGGCGGACCTCGCGCAGCTGGACGGCGCACTGGCCGAACTGGAGCGCGTGCTTCCCGGCAGCGGGACCCTGGCCGAGCGTGAGGAGGCGCTGCGCGGGCGGCTGGCCGTGCCACGCGGCGACATTCTGCGGGTGGCGCAGCCGATCCTGACCGAGTTGCGCGCGCGGGTCGCGGGGGTCTTCGGATTGCCGGACGGTGAGGATTTCAGGATAGGGCTGGTGAACGACAAACCCTGGAGCGGGTACAACTGGCCGCTGGGGAACCTGAAGAGCCGCATTGACATCAACACGGACCTGCCGGTGGTGCTGCCGGCCCTGCCCGACCTGATGGCGCATGAGGGGTACCCGGGGCACCACACGGAGCACGCCACGAAAGAAGCGCGCCTGGTGCGGGAGCGCGGGTGGGCGGAGCACAGCGTCCAGCTGATCAATGCGCCGGAGTGCGTGGTATCTGAAGGCATCGCCGTGAACGCGCTGCGGGCGGTGATGCCCCGCGGGGAGGTGGAGGCGTGGCTGACCGGTGAGCTGTCAGCGGTGGCGGGCGTGAACCCGGAAGACGTGCAGGTGTTCCTCGCGGCGGGCGAAGCGAAGAAGGCCCTGACCAGCGTGAGCGGCGAGGCGGCCATGCGGCTGCACGCGGACGGCGCGCCGGAGAGCGAGGTGCTGGAGTTCCTGCGGACGTACGCCCTGGCGAGTGAGGCCCGCGCGGCGCAGTCGCTGCGTTTTCTTCAGAACCCGAACTTCCGGGCGTACATCTTCACGTACGCGGTGGGGGGGGATCTGGTGCGTGCGGCACTGGAGCGCGGCGGCACGGCGGCCTACGCGCGGCTGTTGCGTGAACCGGTCACGCCGGGTCAGCTGCGCGCCTGAACGGCACGGGGAGGGGGCGAGCGGCCTGCGCGGCCGTCCGCCCCCTCCCTGGGTCCCGACTGGCCTCAGCGCGTGAGGACGCCCTCGATCTGCTCGATGACGTCACTGCTCAGCCGCACGCCGGCGGCCTTCACGGTGTCTTCGATCTGCTGAACTTTCGTGGCGCCGGTGATGACGCTGCTCACGCCTTTCTGACGCAGGATCCAGGCGAGGGCCAGTTGCGCGCGGGTGATGCCGAGGTCGTCGGCGATGGATTTCAGGTCGCGGACCTTCTGGATGTTGTCCTCGGTCAGGAAGTTCTTGCCCCAGTTGTCCTTCTCGGTGAGGCGGGCGCCTTCGGGGCGGCCGGTGTCGTACTTGCCGGTCAGGAGGCCCATGGCGAGCGGGCTCCACACGACGAGGCCCACGCCGGCACTTTCGGTGTAGGGCAGGATCTCGTTCTCGACGCGGTCACGGCGGATCATGGAGTACTCGGGCTGCTCGGTGACGGGAGCGTGCAGGCCGTTGGCGCGGGCGAATTCGACGGCCTGGGCGATCCGGGCGGCGGGCCACATGCTGGTGCCCCAGTACAGGGCCTTGCCGTCGCGGATCACCTGGTCGAAGGCCATGACGATCTCCTCCATGGGCACGTCCGGGTCGTAACGGTGCGCGAAGTAGATGTCGAGGTGGTCGGTGCCCAGGCGCTTGAGGCTGGCGTCGATGCTGTGCAGAACGTGCTTGCGGCTGAGGCCGCGGTCGTTCACGTCGTCACTCATGGGCCAGTAGACCTTGGAGCTGATCACCAGGGTGTGCCGGGGGAATTCGCGCAGCGCGGCCCCCATGAGTTCCTCGCTGCGCCCGCGGGCGTACACGTCGGCCTGATCGAAGAAGTTCACGCCGCCGTCGTAGGCGGCGGTCACGATTTCGCGGACCATGCTGGAGGCGTCCTGGTTGATGCCGTACGTTTCCCAGCCGCCCAGGGCCACTTCGCTGACTTTCAGACCGCTTCTGCCGAGGTTCCGGTATTCCATGCGGAGCACTTTATCTCTTAAAGCATCTGGAGGGGTTCAGATGGACGCTTCATAAAGAACCCTTCATCCCGTGACGTGCAGCGTGTGACACGGCGCGCCCACCCGACTAGGGGCGCGGACGGTAGGTGCTCTGCACCAGCCCCGACGGGAACGCCCGCGTGTGCACATGCTCCAGCCACAGGTCCCGTGCGAGCGGCCCGAACAGAGGCCGGCCCTGCCCCAGCAGCACCGGCACCCGGGTCACGATCAGCTCATCTATCAGACCGGCGCGCAGGAACGCCTGAATCACCTGCCCGCCATCCACGTACACGCCGCCCACGCCCGCACGCCGCAGCTCGCCCGCCAGGGTCTCCACCGGACCGGCGCGGATCCCCACGTGCGCCCTCAGCCGTTCGGGCATGTCGGCCGCGCCCAGGGTGCGGCTCAGCACGATCAGGTGCCGGCCGGCGTACGGCCAGGGATCGAACGCCCGCACCGCCTCGAAGGTGCCGCGGCCCATCACGACCACCTCCACGCCCGCCATGAACGCGCCGAACCCGTGATCTTCGCCGGGCGGCAGGGGCACGCCATCCGGCGTGGCGCCCGGCAGCCAGTTCAGGGCGCCGTCCAGCCGCGCAATGAAGCCGTCCAGGCTGGTGGCAATGAACACGCGGAACCGGGTCATGCCGTCAGCGTACCGGCCCACCGACCACCGCACCTCGGCGTTCTGGCCGAGGTCCACAGCGCTGTGCCAGGCACCTGGCGCTCAGATCTGGCCCTCGTAACGGTCGCGGTACACCACGTACGCCACGGCCAGCGTGCTCAGCGTACTGACCAGGCTGCTCAGCCCGTAGCTGATCAGCGGCAGGGTAATCCCGGTCAGGGGCAGCACGCTCAGGGCCGCGCCGATGTTTTCGACCACCTGAAACCCGATCTGCCCCAGCACCCCGGCGAACAGCACCTGGTCCTGCAGGCGGGGGGACTGCGCAGCCATGCCCGCCAGGCCCCACAGCAGCCCGCCGTACAGCAGCAGCAGGATCACGCCGCCCACCAGGCCCTGTTCCTCCAGCCACGTGGAGACCGCAAAATCCGTGTGCGCTTCGGGCAGGAAGCCGTTGTGCGACTGGCTGCCCTGCTTGTACCCTTTGCCCTCCAGTCCGCCGGACCCGACGGCAATGACGCTCTGAATCACCTGGTAGCCGGCGCCGCGCGGGTCTTTATACGGGTCGAGGAAGATGGTGAGGCGTTTCTGCTGGTACGGTTCCAGGTGCGGGTACAACACGGTGGGCACCGCCACGCCGACCGCCAGGACCGCCAGGACCGCGTGCCACCAGGGAATGCGGGCGGCCAGCAGCATGACGCCGAAGATCACGCTCAGCACCATCGCGCCGCCGAAATCCTGAACCACGACCAGCGCGGCGGCCGGCGCGAACACCGCCAGCGCGCGCGCGTAGGTGGGCAGCCCCCGGAACCCGCTGCGCAGCATCACGGCGAGCATCAGGATCAGGGCCAGCTTGGTGATTTCCAGGGGCTGGAACTGCACCGGGCCGAGCATGATCCAGTTCTTCTGCCCGTTCACCTCCTTGCCGATCACGAAGGTGCTGGCCTGCAGCAGCAGCGCCAGCCCGAACAGGTGCGGCGCGAAGCGGTAGATCCGGTCACGGCCTGCCCACCACAGCAGCGCGATGGGCGCGGCGGCCAGCGCGACGCCCAGCAGCTGCTTCGTGAAGATTCCCTCGGACACGCGAGGGGACAGGGCGGCGGTGCTGACCGTCATGAGGCCCACCACGAGAAGCAGCGTCACCAGCAATGGAAAACGCAGGTCGTACTTCAAAGGCGGCTCCGGGGGGTGGCGAATGTCACGCTCCCAGGCTAGTGCGTGCGGGCGTGACATTCGTAAGAAGCGTCAGCGTTCAGCCCGGCGGCCGTCCGGTACGCAGGTGCTCGGCTTCCTGCGCCCCCATGGGGCAGTGCGCGGCCGCCCAGGCGGCCGCCGCCTCCACGTTGTACGGCACGCGGCGGAACGTGACGTTCCACTGCCCGGCGCGGCGCTCCAGCAGGGTCCAGCGGGCAGCCGGGTCACCCTGCAGCTGCCGGGACACCGCGCCCACATTCACGAACGTCAGGCCGTGGACGCTGCGCAGCTGCTCCTGGTGCGTGTGGCCGATCAGCACCACCCGCGCCGCCGGAAAGTCCTGCACGCGCGCCTCGAGTTCCGCAGGCGACGCGCTGCGGCCGTCCGGCCCGGCGAACAGGGCGTCCCAGGTGGTGTGCGGCGCGCCGTGAGCGAGCAGCAGCTCGCCTCCGGCACGCTGCGCGGTGGTGGGCAGCGCCCCCAGCGTCCCCGGCAGGTCCGGGGGCAGCTGTTCGGTCACCCAGGCCTGCCACTCCGGAAAGCGGTCCGGGTGCCAGCCCGCCACCAGTTCGTCCGTGTTGCCGCGCACCGTGGGGGGCGCGTGCTCCAGCTGCAGCGCCCAGGCGCGCGCCGGATCGGCCGCCCCCCACACGGTGTCACCGAGGTTCAGTGTCAGGTCCGGCGCGCAGGCGCGAAGATCGGCCAGCACGGCCTCGAGTGCAAAGGCGTTGCCATGCACGTCCCCGAGCACCGCAATCCTCATGGTTTAGCGGCTCCGGGCTCCGCCAACCGGCCCCGGGCCCTCATCCAAGGGAATGTTCGCCATCAGGACCACCATGTCGCCGCGCTGCTCGATCTCCACGCTGCTGTTCCCGGTGGGGAAGTAGCGCTTGACGACCTCCAGCAGGTCGTTGCGCAGGGCGTCCACCTTCCCGGGCGGAATCTGCGCGCGGTCGTAGGCCAGCACCAGTTCCAGCCGGTCCTTGAGCGTTTCCTTGGTGCGTCCGCGTTTCATCCAGGAGAACATGTCACGCCCCCCCGAACAGCCGGCGCAGCGCCGCCAGGAAACCCCGGTCCTCCTCGAACTTCGGGTACGGGATGTCCTCGCCGCGCAGGCGGCGGGCGGTCGCCATGAACGCCTCGCCGGCCTTGGTCTTGCCCAGCACCGCCGGTTCGCCCACGTTGGTGGAGACGATGATGCCCTCGTCCTCCGGCACGATACCGATAGGTTTCACGCCCAGGATGTCGAGGATGTCCGCCTCGCTGAGCATGTTGCCACTGGCCACCATCTTGGGCCGCAGGCGGTTGATGACCAGCCGGATCTCATTGACCTGCTGCGCTTCGAGCAGCCCGATGATGCGGTCGGCGTCACGGACGCTGGACACCTCGGGGTTCACGACCACCAGCGCGCCCTGCGCGGGCGCGGCGGCCGTCCTGAAGCCTGACTCGATGCCGGCGGGTGAGTCAATCAGGATCCGGTCGAAGCCCTCGTTCTCCACGAGGTCCCGCACGACACCCTTGAACACTTCGGGGTCCAGGGCGTCCTTGTCGCGGGTCTGGCTGGCGGGCAGCAGAAACAGGTTCTCCACGCGCTTGTCGCGGATCAGCGCCTGGCTCATGCGGCATTTGCCTTCCAGGACGTCCACGAGGTCGAACACCACGCGGGATTCGAGGCCCATCACCACGTCGAGGTTGCGCAGGCCCACGTCCACGTCAATCACGGCAACCTTCTCACCCAGTTTCGCGAGTGCCGCACCAATGTTGGCGGTGGTTGTGGTTTTACCCACGCCTCCCTTCCCGGACGTGACGACGATGACCTTGGCATTCATGTGGACGCAGTGTAGCGCGCCAGCCTGAGGGGCCTGAGCGGGTCTTGGCCCGGCTCTCATCTTCAGGGCGCCGCACCGGCCGGCCGGACAAAGTCAAGCGGAAATGCGTCTCCCCCAAACGGGGGCAGCTGCTACCGTCCAGCACGGAGCCGGGCGGCACGACCGCCGCGCGCCCCGGCACACCGCCCGTGCCGGGGTCAGGAGCCGGCTCGCTCCCTGGAGGGACCCTCATGAAAAAGCTGCCGTTTGCCCTGCTGGCCCTGACCACCACGCTGGCTGCCTGCACCCGCACGCCTGCCCCCGCCCCCGCCCCTGACGCCCTGAAGTCCTTTACCGAGCAGCAGCTGACCTGGGCGGCCTGCGATCCCACCATCCTCGGCGGGGATGAAACGAAACTCTTTGACACCCTGGGCGCGCGCCTGACCTGCGCGGATATGCAGGTGCCCCTGAACTGGGCCAGTCCCACTGCCGGGAAAGTCAGCGTGTCCCTGATCCGCTACGCCGCCTCCGACACCAAGAAGCGTCAGGGCGCCATCTTCTTCAACCCTGGTGGGCCTGGCGGCGACGGCCTGGCCTTCGCGCCCCTGTACGGGTACTTCTGGGAGAACAACCTGACCGACACGCCCGCCAAGGCCGGCCTGAAAGCCATGACCGAACAGTTCGACCTGATCGGCTTCTCCCCCCGTGGCGTCGGCGCGAGCAGCCGCCTGAACTGCGGCACGAACGAACTGATCAACCCGGTTAACCCGCCCGCCACCGACCGCAGCGAGAAGAATGTGCAGGCCATGATCCGCCAGGGCAAACTGATTGCGCTCGCCTGCCAGAAAAACCCCATCACGCCGTTTATCAACACGGACGCCACCGCCCGCGACATGAACCTCGCCCGGCAGCTGATGGGCGACCAGAAACTGAATTACATCGGGTACTCGTACGGCACGTGGCTGGGGTCCTGGTACGCCAAGCTGTTCCCGCAGCACACCGGCCGCATGCTGCTGGACGGCAACACCTCCTGGAACGCACCGTTCGAGGAGACCTTCAGGTACCAGCCGCTGGGCTTCGAACGGGACTTCCGTGATTCCGCCGCGCCGTACCTGGCCCGCCAGAACGCCTACTTCGGCCTGGGCGACACCGGCGCGAAAGTGTACGCTGCGCAGAACGCGCTGAATCCCGAGCTGCGCTACATCACCAGCAACTACATCGCGCAGTTCATGTACACCCGTGACAACCTGCCGCTGATCGGCCTGGTCCTGAAACCGGCCGTGGTTGCGAGCGCCCTGATCACGGCCCATCCCGGCGCCAGCACCGGGGAGCTCATGGCGCTGGCCGCGCAGGAAACGTACCTGCCGGATAAGGAGAGTAACGCCACCGCCGCGCAGATCGCGCAGATGTTCCTGGCGTTCCGCGACGAGCTGCTCAACGCGGCCCCCGCGCCCGCCGAACTCAACGCGTCCGGCTCGGTGTTCACGGCCGTGACCTGCAACGACACCGTCTGGAACCAGGACCTGAACGCCGTGCGCGCCGCTGACGAACTCGAAGCGAAAACCTACCCGCTGATCGGGGGCAGCTCGGTCGCGAATGCCTGCCGGCAGTGGAAGGGGGGCCCCAGCGTGAAACAGCCTGCGCTGCCCGCCAACATGCCGCCCGTGCTGATGCTGCAGAATGAACTTGACCCTGCCACGCCGCAGGAAGGCGCCCTGAAGGCCCTGAACAGCACGCCCAGCGCCAGGATGATCTTCATTGACGACGAACCGCAGCACGCCGCGTTCCCCTACGGCACTGAGTGCGTGGACACGCCCATCACCGAGTACTTCCTGACCGGGAAACTGCCGCAGGCGAAGATGAACACCTGCTCCGCGCTGCCCCTGCCCGGCGAGCAGGCGGTCGTGCCGGTCAAGACGCTGAAGGTGCAGAGCGGCGCGCTGTGCTTCGCCCGCCCGGACCTCAGCAGCCTGTCCCTGCGCGAGCAGCGCCTCACGTACGCCCGCAGTGAGATGCGCCGCATCCTGACCGACAACGCCCGGGCGCTGTTCGGCGGCAGCCAGACCGTGAACGCCGCCCTGAATGCCCAGCTGACCGTGCGCGACTGCCAGTGAAGCGCACCTTGTAATCCAGTCCCTCTCTTTGGCCAGCCCGTCACGCTAGAGTGGCGGGCTGAACTCTGTGCCCCCGGGGACCTGGGTGTGGCGCGCGAGCAAGGAGTGATATGACGGAAGCAGTGAAGCCCGCCACGGCGGGCGCGAGAAAGGTGGGATTCATCAGCCTGGGGTGCCCGAAGGCGCTGGTGGACAGCGAGCGGATCCTGACCCAGCTGAGGATCGAAGGGTACGAGGTCGCGCCAAGTTACGAGGATGCCGACGCAGTCATCGTGAACACCTGCGGGTTCATTACGCCCGCCGTGGAGGAGAGCCTCAGCGCGATCGGAGAAGCGCTGGACGCCACCGGGAAGGTCATCGTGACCGGGTGCCTGGGCGAGCGGCCGGACAAGATCATGGAGCGGCACCCGAAGGTCGCGGCCATCACCGGCAGCGAAGCAGTGGACGCCGTGATGGGGCACGTGCGGGAGCTGCTGCCCATCGAGACGGACGCGTTCACGGGGCTGCTGCCGGTCGCGGCGCCCGGCATGCGGCCGGGGCTGGAAGGCGCACGGGCGGACCTGCTGGCGCCCAGCGTGAAACTCACGCCGCGGCACTACGCGTACGTGAAGATCGCCGAGGGCTGCAACCACACCTGCTCGTTCTGCATCATCCCGAAGCTCCGCGGCCTGCAGGTGTCACGTGACGCGGGGGCCGTGCTGTACGAGGCGTACCGGCTGATTGCCGGCGGCACAAAAGAACTGATGATCATCTCGCAGGACACCAGTGCGTACGGCGTGGACGTCCGCTACCGCGAGAGTGAATTCCAGGGCGGGCAGGTGCGCGCCCACCTGACCGACCTCGCCGTGAAGCTCGGCGAGATGGGCGCGTGGGTGCGCATGCATTACGTGTACCCGTACCCCCACGTGGAGAAGCTGGTGGAGCTCATGGCGGCCGGCAGGATCCTGCCGTACCTGGACGTTCCTCTGCAGCACGCCAGCCCCACGGTCCTGAAACGCATGCGGCGCCCCGGGGCCGGCCGGCAGCTGGACACCATCCGCCGCTGGCGGGAGATCTGCCCGGACCTGGTGATCCGCTCGACGTTCATCGTGGGCTTTCCCGGCGAGACCGAGGAGGAGTTCCAGGAGCTGCTGACCTTCCTGGAAGACGCACGTCTGGACCGCGTGGGGGCTTTCGCGTACAGCGACGTGGACGAGGCCGACGCCAACCGTCTGGACGGCGCGGTGCCCGAGGCGGTGAAGGAGGCGCGCCTGGCGCGGTTCATGGCGGTCGCGCAGCGCATCAGCGCTGAGAAGCTGGCCGAGAAGGTCGGCCGCGTGATGGACGTGATCATCGACGAGTTCAACGACGATGAGGACGATCTCGCAGGCACGAAGCTGATCGGCCGCACGAAGGGCGACGCGCCGGGCATCGACGGGCAGGTGTACGTGTTTGCCGGGGACTTCGCCGGACAGGTGAAGATTGGGGACATCGTGCGGGTGCGGATCGAGGACAGTGACGAGTACGACCTGTACGGCGAAGTCGTGGAGCGGCCCGAGTGGCGGCCGAACGTACCGCAGCTGGGGCACTTCGGGAAGCACTGACCCCAGGCCGCGGCCTGCGCCGTGGGCAGCCACGGCGCCTTCGCAAGACGGCTGTGACGATTGTTCCCTACACTGCCGGGGTGACCCCTGACGTGCTTCTCGTGATTTTCGCCGGGCTGCTGGGCCTGCTGGTCGGCTCGTTCTCGAACGTGCTGATCTGGCGGCTGCCGCGCGGGGAGAACATTGCCTTTCCGCCCAGTCACTGCCCGAACTGCGATCACCGGCTGGGCGTCGTGGATCTGGTGCCGGTGCTGTCGTGGCTGAGTCTGGGCGGACAGTGCCGGTACTGCCGCGCGCCGATCAAGGCGCGGTACCCGGTGGTGGAACTGCTTACGGGCGTGGCGTACGCGGCGATTGCCGCGCTGTTCCCCCCGCTGGTGGTGGGGTGGGGCGCGCTGGGCCTGATGGTGCTGTTCACGATTCTGCTGGTGGGCAGCGCCATTGACCTGGACACGTACACCATTCCGGATGAGCTGACGCTGCCAGGCGTGGCGCTGGGCGTCCTGTTCGGCGCGCTGAACGGTCGCGCGGGGAGCGAGGGGCTGCCGGACCTGTCGGGTGCGGTGCAGGGCGCCGTGCTGGGCGCGGGTGTGGTGGTCGCGATCAACCAGTTCGGGTCGTGGGTGCTGCGCCGCTTCCGGGAGCGGTCGTACCCGGAGTTTCCGCTGGGGTACCAGCAGATCAGTCTGGGGCTGCTGGCGGGCGCGTGGCTGGGACCGTGGTGGGGGGCGGGCGCAGCGCTCGCTTCGGCACTGGTGAACGTGGCGGCGCGGCGGGTGGTGCGCGTGCCGGAAACCGTGACGCTGGGCGGGGCGCTGGTCAGCGTGATGCTGGGCAGTGCCGGGTACGGCGGCGGCCTGATCCTGATGGTGCAGGGGGCGCTGGCGGCGGCGGGCGTGACGGCGCTGGTATGCGGCGTGTACTGGTGGCTGCACTGGCGCCGGTATGGGGAGGACACCACAGGGGACGACACGCAGGTGGACGCGAGCGCCATGGGTTTCGGGGACGTGAAGCTTGCCGCGGTGATCGGGGCTTTCCTGGGCTGGGAGCGGCTGCTGCTGGCGCTGGTGGTGGCGGTGTTTGCCGGAGCAGTGTTCGGGGTGGTGCAGCTGGCGTCGCGCCGCGAGAACCGCGTGAAGTTCGGGCCGTTCCTGGCGCTGGGGGCGGTGGTGGCCCTGCTGTGGGGGGCGCCCTGATCAGCGGGTACCGCGGGATGCTGGGCCTGTAATCCACAGAGGCGGGGGGACCAGGCGTCGGCTGCCCGGTCCCCCCGCCTCTGTGGATTACATCTTGACGCTGGTGCAGCTCACGCCGGCGTCGGCGGGGGTGCCGGCGGCGTCGCTGGCGGTGTGAATGTTGTAGTACGTGGCGTTCATGACGTCGGCAGTGGGGGCGTTGCCCATCAGGGTCAGCATGCCCATCGCGTCGGTCCGGCCGACCATCTTGCTGCTCATGATGGGCGCGCCGGCGCTGCTGCAGGGGTCGGTGCTCGCGGTGCCCTGCAGGTGGTAGTGCGCGACGTAATAGGTGTTGGGCGCGAGGCCGGACACGCGGGCGGTGGTCATGACCATGGCGGCGTCCCGCTGGACGGTGACGGTACCGCTGGAGTTCAGGGCGCCACCGGCGGGCTGTTTGCCGAGCGTGTAGTTCATGGGGGTGGCCATCATGGCGCAGGAACCCAGGGCAAGGGACAGGGCGGACACGAGCAGCGTCTTGTTCATGGTGAACCTCCGTGGTTGGTTGTTGCGTGGGCAGTGTGTGCCTGCGCGCGCTGCAAAGAGTGTTGGATGTCACTCTTTGTGACGGCTGCCTGAAGGAGCTCTCAAGGACAGATGCGGGGTTTATACTGAGTGCAAGTTCCTGCTTCTCCTGCGCCGCTCCTCCCTCCTGCCGAGGTGTGCCATGACCCACTTTCCGCCGCCGCCCAATCCCGACCTGCAGGCGCTGTTCGAGCGGCAGCGCGCCCACCGCTGGACCGCCGCCCGCAGCACCGCCGCGCAGCGTCAGGCGCTCCTGCGCCGCTTTCACGACGCCCTCCGCGCCCACCGCGTGCCCCTGGCCGACGCGCTGCGCGCCGACCTGGGCAAAAGCCGCGCCGAAGCGGAAATCACCGAGCTGCACCCGGTGCTGGAAGAAATTCAGCATGCGATCCGGCACCTGCCGCGCTGGATGGCGCCGCGCTCCGTCAGGACCCCTGCGGCGCTGGCGGGCGCCCGTAGTGAGATTCAGGCGCAGGCGCGCGGCGTGACGCTGATCCTGAGCCCCTGGAACTACCCGGTCAACCTGGCGCTCGCTCCCCTCGTGGCGAGCCTCGCGGCGGGCAATACCGTGATCCTCAAGCCCAGCGAGAAGGCCCCACACGTTGCCCAGGCCCTCGCGGACCTGCTGGGCACCACCTTCGACCCGGCATTGGTGGCCGTGGTGCAGGGCGACGCGGCCACCGCGCGTGCCCTGACCGATCTGCCTTTCAATCACCTGTTCTTTACGGGCAGCGCGGCGGTGGGCCGGCAGGTGATGTGCGCCGCCGCCGCCCACCTCACGCCCGTGACCCTGGAACTGGGCGGCAAGAGCCCCGCGCTGATCGACGCGAGCGCGGACGTGCGGCGCAGCGCCGAGCGAATCGCCTGGGGCAAACTGCTGAACGCCGGCCAGACCTGCGTCGCCCCGGATTACGTGCTTGTGCCCTCACAGCAGCGCGACGCGCTGATCCTGGCGCTCGATGAGGTCATTGCCCGCCGGTACGGAGACCGGGCGTGGCTGCGTGCCGGGCCGGACTACGGCCGCATGGTGGACACGGCCAGCGTCGAGCGGCTCGAACGTCTGACCCGCCAGAGCGTGCAGCAGGGCGCCCGGATCGCGCTCGGCGGTGAGTTCAGCGGCGCGGAACGGTTTATCTCCCCCACCGTGGTGACGGACGTAACGCCCGACATGCCCCTGATGCAGGAAGAACTGTTCGGGCCGGTCCTGCCCGTGCTGACGTACGACACGCTCGACGAGGCGCTCGCCCTGATCCGCCGTCTGGACGCCCCGCTGGCCCTGTACCTGTTCACGGAAGATGACGCCGTGACCCGCCGCGTGCAGCAGGACACCACCAGCGGCGGAATGGTGGTGAACGGCACGGTCGTGCATCTCATCAACCCGAACCTGCCCTTCGGCGGCGTTGGTCCCAGCGGCATGGGCAGCTACCACGGCGAGCACGGCTTCCGGACCTTCAGTCATGAGCGGGCGGTGCTGGTGGAGCCCGCGCGCAGCCCGGTGCGGTTCATGTACCCGCCGTACGGGCGGCCCGGCCCGCGCCTGGTCGCGTGGGCGCTGCGGCTCCTGGAACGCCAGCGCGGCCCGCGCGAATGACCGGCAGCGACTGTCCCTTCAGCGCCGCAGTCACGGCGGGCGGGCAATCCAGCCGTTTCGGGTCCGACAAGGCCCTGGCCCTGCTGAACGGTCAGACGCTGCTGGAACGGGTGTGCGCCAGCCTCGCCGGGTGCAGGACGCGGCTGCTGGTCGCTCCGCCGGGCCGGTACGTCCTGAGCGGCTGGCAGGCGGTGCCGGACACCCGGCCCGGCGAAGGGCCGCTGGGCGGACTGGAGGCGGCGCTGCGCGCCGCGCCGGACGGCTGGGTGGCGTTCGCAGGCGTGGATATGCCCTTTCTGACCGAGGCGTACTGGGCGGCGCTCTGGGCGGCGCGCACGCCGGGCGCCCTGAGCGTGCAGGCGCTGAACGGCGAGGGCCGCGCGCAGCCGCTCGCTGCGCTGTACCACACGGGCCTGCGCGAGCGGGTCACGGCGCAGCTGAATGCCGGAGAACGCCGGCTACGGCAGGCCGCGCCGCCCGCCCAGGTGGTGACGGTCGCGGGCCTGCCCGTGAGCGCCCTGCGGAACGTGAACACCCCGGCAGACCTGAACGGGTCCTGAGTGAGTGGTTCGTGGAGACCCAGAGCCACCGACCGGGCGACCTGGTCAGGGCTGACCCGGCCCCGGAGGAACGCTCAGCCGTACCTGGCCTTGTGCTCGCGCTTCAGCCGGGCGTACGCCTCGTTCGCTTCGGCTTCCTGCCATTTCGCGCGGAAGATCAGGGCCGATTCGGCCTTCACCGGGTCCTCCGGGTCGCGGGGACGTTCTGCGCGGCCGTGCGCGCCGCTCTGCCCTTTCTTCTCCTCCGGCACGGGTCCCTCGTACTTCCGGCCGCCCCGGTGGTTCGCGTACCGGCGCGCACGGGTGTAGCCCATCTGCAGGAACTTGCGGGCCATGTCGGCACCCACGAAATCCCCGGCTTTCAGGTACGCCAGGAACATCCCGTACAGCGTGTCGCTGCTGGTTCTCGCCAGGTCGGGCGTGGCGAAACGCCAGTGGGGCAGCAGTTCACCCTTGTACGGCTGCACAAGCAGCACGCCCTGCTCTCCCACGCCCACCCGGTACAGTTCCGGCTGGGCGCGCAGGTCGAGCGCGGCGTAATTCAGGGAGTAATCAAATTTCGGCACCCGCCCTCCTGACTCCAGAGGGCGCCCGGAACGGCCGGGCGACCCTGCGCTGTCCGGGTCCGCCGTGACGGCAGGCCTTCAGTTCATGCGGTCGTCGTCCATCATTGCCTGCAGCATCCAGCGGATCTTGTCGCTGGTGGCGGCGTACCCGTTGTACATGTCGGCCGTGGCGGGGTCGTTGGCGTCGTCCACCGTCTGGCTGTCGTCGCGGTAGCCGCGGCTGACGCGCGTCAGGTCCGCGACAAGGTCCGCCACCTGCGTCCGCGCGTCACGGACGGTCTCGGTGGGCACCTGCACCACGGTGTAGCGCTGGATGTCGCTGGGCGCGGCAATGGGGCTGCCGCCCAGGGCCACAAGCCGCTCGGCCTGCTCGTCGATGCTGGGGAAGATCTCGGCAATGAACTCGTCGTACGCGAGGTGCAGGTCCCGGAAGAAGCGCCCGCGGATATCCCAGTGGTACTTCTTGAATTTCAGGTACAGGCTGATGGACGTCGCCAGGTTGCGCTGCAGGGTCTCGGCAACCGTGCCGAACTCCCCCTCCGTGAGGTAGTTGTGGTCCACCAGGGCGTTGTTCGTGGTGTTCAGGTGCGCGGCGTCCGCGCTGGCCTGACCGGTCGAGCGGCCGGCCGGGGCTTTGCCGTCACTGGTCGCCTGGGTGGGCGCGGGTTTCTTCGGGGCGGCCTTGCTCTTCTTGGTCATGCGGTCACCGTACCGCCGGGCGGCCGGGGGCGCCCATACGGGTTTCCTTCACCCTTGCGCCGTGAACAGCAGCCGGTTGCCGGTGACGGTCATGGTCACGCGCTCCGCTTCGAGCAGCTCGGTCAGGTGCGCGCTGACAACCGCGCGGTTCAGCACGACCGCGCCCGGCTCGCGCATCTGCACGCCCAGCGCGTCACACACCCGCGCCAGCAGCTCATCCACACCCGCCACGCCCGCCCGCACGGCCCCCTCGACTGCGGCCGTGGTCCGGCTGTACGCCTCCAGGTTGGCGCGCACCAGTGCGCCCAGGTCCGCTTCCGGGGCCCCGTGGCCGGGCAGCGTGACCCCCACCCCCTCCAGTTCGCCCAGGCGCGCCGCGGCCTCCTTCTGCAACGCGGAATCCTGGCAGAACGTCAGGGGGTGCTTTGCCAGGGCGTCCGGGCCGAACAGGGCGTCCGCCGCGTACAGGACCTCACCCACCCGCACGGCGTACATCATGCTGGCGTGCCCGGCCACCTCAATCAGTTCCAGGTTCACCCCGCCAATGCGGGTCAGGCCGGGCTCCGGCGCGAGCCGGGCCGGGCTGGGCGGCGCGAGCAGGAACTTGTTCTGCAGCGCCCGGGGGGCCTCGCCCCGAAGAGCCCCACGGGTTCGAGGATCGGGTACGTGATGAGGGCGTCCTCCAGCGGCGGCGCGAACACCTTCAGCTCCGGGAAGCGCTTCAGGATGAAGGCGTTGCCGCCATGATGGTCCGCGTGGCTGTGCGTGTTCAGGATCCCGCTGGGGTTCAGGCCCAGGGTCTCCAGCGCGCGCAGCAGCTTGCGGGCGTGCCCGTCGTCCAGACCGGTGTCCACCAGCAGCGCTGCGCCGCGCCCGTCCTCGATCACCAGGCTGTTCACGGCGCCCGGCAGGTAGTGCACGCCGGGCGCCAGGAGGGTCAGGCTGCTCATGCGGGACAGCGTACCCCCGCGCGGCGCGGGGCGGGTGTAGCCTGCCCGGCGTGAGTGCGCCTGCCCCTGTGACCGTTCCGCCCGCGCCGGACCCGGCGCCGTTCCGGCTGTCCGCGGCGCAGCAGGGACTGATCGCATCGAACTTCCTGATGTGGGGCGGGTTCTTCGCCGTGATTCCGCTAGTGACCGTGCACTTCAGCGGGCCCACGGCGCACGGGGGGCTGGGGTGGAGCGCCGCGAGCGTGGGTCTGGTGCTGGGCCTGCGGCAGGTGACGCAGCAGGGCCTGACGGTGTTCGGCGGAGCGTGGTCCGACCGGCTGGGTCCCAAACCGCTCATTCTGGCCGGGTGCCTGCTGCGCACGCTCGGGTTCGCGTGGATGGGCTTTACCGACACCCTGCCGGTGCTGCTGGCCGCCGCGACCCTGGCCGGCGTGGGCGGCGGTCTGTTCGACGCGCCCAAAAGCGCAGCGATCACCCAGGTGACTCCAGCCGGGCACCGCACCCGGATGTTCAGCCTGACCAGCCTGTCCGGAAACGCCGGCATGGTGACAGGCCCGCTGATCGGCGCGGCGCTGCTGGGACTGAGTTTCCGTACGGCGGCCCTCGCGGCGGCCAGCGTGTACCTGCTGGCCGCCGTGGTGCTGGCCGTCACGCTGCCGCACCTGCGGCCTGAACGTGGCGCGGGCCGCAGCCTGGACGGCCTGCGGGTGGCGGCGCAGAACACCCGCTTCCGGCGGTTCACGCTGGTGCTGATCGGGTACTTCATCCTCAGCACGCAGATCAACGTGGCGGTCACCCTGAAAGCCATCGCGCTGGCGGGCGAAAGCGCCACCGGCCCGCTGTACGGGCTGTCCGCCGGCCTGGCGGTGGCGCTGCAGTACCCACTGCTGCGGGCCGTGGAACGGTTCCTGCCGACCCGGGCGGCGCTGGTGGCGGCGGTGGCGCTGGTGGGCCTGAGCCTGGGTCTGATGAGCCTCGCTACGTCGTTTCCGGCGCTGCTGGCGTGCGTGGCGCTGTACTCGCTGGGCACCATGACGGTGTATCCCACCCAGCAGACCCTCACGTCGCGGTTCGCGCCGCCGGAGCGGGTGGGCAGTTACTTCGGGTTCTCCGCGATCAGCCTGGGCGTGGGCGGCGCGGTGGGCAGCGTGCTGGGCGGCGCCCTCGTGGACGCCGGCGCCCGGGCGGGTGTGCCGGCCCTGCCGTGGGTCACGCTGGCCGTGATCGGGCTGTTCACGGCGCTGGGCCTGCACTGGGCGCTGCAGGGAATGGACGCGCCGGGCGAGGCCGCCCAGGCCTGACGGGAAGGCAGGTCAGGAGGAGGGCCACGCCCCAGGGAGCCGCCCTCCTCCTTCTTCGAGGGTGGGCGGGGGGGTCAGCGGGGGTTGCGGAACGGGTCCATGCTCAGGGTCGGCGCGCTCCGCAGCGCCTGCAGACCGTCCTGCAGCAGGGCGTCCACGCCGCGCGTGAGCTGCCGCACGGCCGCCTCGCCCTGGTCACGCACGATGTTCGGCGTGACGCTCACGGGGTAGGAGGTGCCGTCCGGTTTGGCGTAGTTCAGGATCGTGAGCTGCAGGGCGCCCTCCCCCACAGGGAACACGCGGGTGGCGGTGTTGCCCACCCCGGCGGTCTGTTCCCCGATCACCGGCCCGCGGCGCGCGTACTGGATCTCGAAGGCGAAGAACTCGCTGCACGAGGCGCTGCCCTCGTCGACCAGGACGGTCATGGGGCCGGTCCAGAGGTTCGGGTTGCGTACGCTGCCGGCCAGGCGACCATCTTCCAGGCGGGTGCCGCGGCTCACGACGGTGCGGGCGTTCCCGTCGGCGGTGCGGGCCAGCCGGGTGAGGCTGGGCACGAAGGCACTCACGGCGCTGTCACACTCGGCGAGGCTGCCGCCGGTGTTGCCGCGCAGGTCCACGATCAGCCCGGCCGCCTGGGCCGTCTGCGCCTGCCCCACCAGGTCATGCACGCGCTGCGCCACGCCGCCGCCGGACAGGAAGGTGGGGATGCGCAGCACCGCCACCTGGGCTGTCCCGCTGGGCACCAGGGTCAGGCGCGGGAGGTCCACGGTGCTGCTTTCCCGCGCCGCGATGGTGATGCTCTGCGGCTGCCCGAGGCGCTCCAGGCCCAGCGTGATGGTCTCGCCTTTCTCGCGGGCGGCGCGCAACGCTTCGTACGTGTAGGGCTTCGAGTTGATGGTGAGCAGCGTGTCGCCGCGCTGCAGGCCGGCTTCTTCCGCGGCACTGCCGGGCACCACTTCGGTCACCACGCGGTTCTGGCCGTCAAGGGCGGCGAGTTTCACGCCGAACTGCAGGCGGTTGCCGCCGGTGACGCTCGCACGGAAGTCGCGGTAATCCTCCGGCGTCTGGAAGAAGGAGTGCTCGTCGCCCAGCGCGGTCAGTTCAGCTTCCAGCACCGGGTATGCCTTCGCTTCGGCGCAGGTGTCGGGCGTGGGCGCGCAGACGTTGTCGAGCCGCAGCTGGTACTCGCGGGTCAGGGCGGCGCGGTCCACGGCGGACAGGCCGCCGTACTCGTTCTGGAGCAGCTGGTTGGTGCGGTTGAACACGTCCTGTGCGGGGGACACGCCCTGCGCGAGGGCCGGGGGCACGCCCGCGCCCAGCAGCAGCGCCGTGAGACCTGCCGCGCGCGCGGCGCGAAGAAGCGGCAGGACAGGCTGTCCCTGCAGGGCAGGTCGCAGCGACGGGCGGCGTGCGGGGCGTTTCATCGGTGCCCATATTCTGCGCCGGTCAGATGGGAATTTCGTGGGCTGACATTGGAACGAATATCACAGGATTCGGGCGCCTGGACGCGCAATTCGGGTTCCTCGGACGAAGGCTCAGGCGACCGGGTTGCGCTGGTAGAACTCCACGGTGCGGCGCAGGAACTTCAGGCCGGGTGTGAGGCTGCTGACCTGCACCCACTCGTCGGTCCGGTGTGCGTTGCCGCCCCGGTACACACCGACCGCCAGGGCCGGCAGGCCGTGCGGCACGGCGGCGTTCGCGTCGGTGCTGCTCGACGCCAGGCGCAGGTCAAGGCGGCCGTCGCGCGCCGCGTCCCGCACCACGCCCAGCAGCGCTTCGCCGCGCAGGTCCCCGCCGGGCCGGTCGCCCACGCGTTCCAGCTGCACCCGCACGCCCGCGTCGCGCGCCGCGCTGTGCAGCGCGGCAACGGCGCGGCGGTCCAGGTCGGTCAGCACGTCGCCGTCCAGGGACCGCAGGTCCAGCAGCAGTTCGGCGCTTCCCGCAATGGAGTTCACGCTGGTGCCCCCCCCGGCGACCCCCACGTTCAGGGTGGTGCGGGGACTGACCGGCAGGTGCAGGGCGTACAGGGCGCTGATGGCGCGGCCCATGGCGTGCAGGGCGCTGGGCGCCTGGTCGCCCCAGGAGTGCCCGCCGGGGCCGGTGAAGGAGGCGCGGTAGCGGCGTACGCCCACGCCGCGGGTCACGGCCACGCCGAGGTACCCGTCCACGGCGAGGAAAGCGCCGAGCTGCGCGCGGTGCTCGGCGAGCAGATGCTTGGCGCCGCGCAGGTCCCCCAGGCCTTCCTCACCCACGTTGGCCGCCACCCACAGCGGGCGGCGCAGGGGGAGCGGGCTGGCGCGCAGGTCGCGCAGCAGGGCCGTGACGACCGCGAGGCTGGCGCTGTTGTCCCCCACGCCCGGCCCCACGAGGCGGCCGGCGTCCTCGCGCACGGTCACGTCGGTGCCCTCGTCGAACACGGTGTCCAGGTGCGAGGCGAGCAGCAGCGCGGGGCGGTCCTCGGTGCCGGGCGGGGTCAGGCGCGTCAGGACGTTCCCGGCCGCGTCGCGTTCCACCGCGTACCCCAGGTCCTGCCACAGGCCCGCGATCAGGGCCGCCCGCCGCTCCTCCCGGAACGTGGGGGCGGGCGTCTGGGCGATGAGCTTGAGGTACGACAGAGGCATTCGCGTCATTCTAGTGGCGCCGCGCCCCCGGGGGTCCGCGTCCCAGTGAAGCGTGAAGCTGCGCCACACCAGCGCGGGCCGGCCCCGGATGTGGGGCCGGCCCGATGGGGTGCGTGGCGGTCAGTGGCGCAGCATGCGGCTGCCGATCATGCCGGCCAGCCCCACCAGGCCGGCCTTGACAAGCGGGCTGCTGAGGGCCCCGCCGGGGGCGAATACGGCTTCCAGGGGGCTGCGGCCATCCTGCGCCGGAGCCTGCGCGGCCTGCGCGTACGCGTTCGCCAGGTCGTCCGGGTCGTCATGCCGGACCTGCTGCACGGGATTGGCGGGACTGCGCACAATGGCGTCCCCCACCTCGCGGCGCTGGTCAGCGCTCATGCCGCCCACGTAGTCGCGCAGGATCTCGTGGCGTTCCTCCGGGGAGGCCTGCGACAGATACTCCTGAATGTACGCGGCAGCTTCCTGGGGGCTGACCTGCCCGTCTCCGTCCGTGTCGCGGGGATCAAGGCGGGCCATCTGTTCATGGCGGTCTTTCTGTTGCAGGAACATGCGGTACCTCCGTGGTGGGGCGGCGCGGGGTCCTGAACCCGGTGTCCGGGACCGGCGCGCCGGAACGTCAGTGAACGTGTTTCACGCTACGGAGCGCTTGTCCTGTTCGCGTGAGGTGCGCCTTCAGTGTCATTCATGCCGCGTGCAGTGATTGGCATGCCCTGGGACAATTCCGGCCCGGCAGGAACGCTACAGTCCAGAGCGTATGCGTTCACTGGTGCTGATAGGTCACGGCTCTCACCTGAATGGGGATTCGGCCGTCGCGGTGTACCGCTACGCGGAACTGATCCGCGAACGCGGCCTGTTCGACGAGGTGATCGAGGGGTACTGGAAGGAGGAGCCGTCGCTGCGGCAGGTGCTTAAAACCACCGCCAGCACCGACGTGACCGTCATTCCGATGTTCATCAGCGAGGGGTACTTCACCGAAACCGTGATTCCACGCGAGATGGGCCTGGGCCACCAGGGCCCCGTGCCGCCCGAAGGAATCGCCCGCGTGATCGGGGGGCGCACCGTACGCTACACCCTGCCGTACGGCGTGCACCCCAGCATGGGGGACGTGATCCTGGCCCGCGCCCGCGAGGCCCTGCCGGATTTCAACGCGCAGGACACCGCGCTGATCGTGCTGGGTCACGGCACCACCCGCAACGAGAACAGCAACCGCGTGATCTACCAGAACGCCGACCGGCTGCGTGAGAGCGGCCTGTTCGCGGAGGTGCACGCCCTGTTTCTCGATGAGGAGCCCAAAGTGGGCACCTGGCCGGACGTGGTGCGCGCGCCGCGCGTGGTGGTCGTGCCGTTCTTCGCCTCGGAAGGGTGGCACACGCTGGAGACCATCCCGGAAGACATGGGCCTGACCGGCACCGTGACCACCTTCGCCGAGAATCCCCACGGCGCTCAGCAGGTGCATTACGCCCGCCCTGTGGGGACGCACGCCGCGGTGGCGGACGTGATCCTGCACCTGGCGGAGGAGGCGCGCGGCGCCGGCGGCCCGGGCGGGGACGCGGAACGCGGGCATGAGGCCGCGTGGCAGGCGTTCCTGGAGCGCGCCCGCCGGGGCCTGCGCGTGGGCGAGATGATGATCATGCCGGAACGCGGCGTGTTCGAACTGCGGCACATGCTGGACGAGGGCGTGCCCGGCGGGGAACTGGCAACGCTGGTCACGCCCGAGGGCCTGCGTGACCGGGTGCGCTTCACGGACGGCGGCGAGCACCGCCCGGTGCACACCCTGCGCAACCTGCCGCGCGGCTGGCGCGCCGTGCTCAGCGAGGCCGACCTGCGCCGCGCCGTGCACTACACGTACCCGGCCGTGGTGGAGGAAACGTACGCGCACGCCTGCCACGCCCTGCGCCCCACGCCGTGGGCGACCACCGCCCGGCGGCAGACCGGCATCTACGCGAAGGTGCAGAAGGCCACGCCGGATCAGGTGGAGCACGTGGCCCGCGACGTGTGCAGCGCCTGCCTGCGCACCCGCCTGTGGGCGGGGCACAAACTCACGCACTCGTTCCTCGACGGCGTCCCCGGCGGGCTGCCGTGCGCGGAGGCCTGCACGTTCGTGGTGGCCGAGGTGCGGGAGGAAGTCAGCGGAAAACGCGGCGCGGGCGGCGGCCACAGCCACTAGGCGGCCGGTGCCCGGCCCGCTGATCCTGCACCTGCACGCACTTTCACCCGCATAAAGCCCCCTGCGTTCGTCCAAGTCCTCTGAACACCTCCGCGTTGTCCCGGCGCGGGGGTGTTACGCTTGGAGGTGGTGACCGCCCGCAGGGGCGGGCATACATCTTTTCTTCCACCCGCATCCCGTGAGATGCCCCGCGCCCGTGCGCGGTAAGCCCGTCCGAGAGACGGCGATGGAGGCCCACGCATGTTCAGCACCGCGACATTCCAGCGTCGCCCCGCACCAGTCCGGGGGACGCTTTTCCTACATTCCGGGGCCACGCCCGTTCAGGCCGCCCCCACCCGAACGGAGGGCGTATGAGCACGAACATCAGCAGGGGCGAACTGAAGTACGAAGGCAAAGCCAAACGCGTGTACGCGACCTCCACCCCCACCGAGTACATCGTGGAATACAAGGATGACGCCACGGCGTTCAACGGCGTCAAGAAAGCCCAGATTGGCGGGAAGGGTGCCATCAACAACGCCATCACCGCCCACCTGTTCCCGCAGCTGGAGCAGGCCGGGGTGCCCACGCATTTCATCGAGCGGCTCAGTGACACCGAGCAGCGCGTGCGGGCCGTGACGATCATTCCCGTGGAGGTCATCGTGCGCAACGTGGCCGCCGGCAGTTTCAGCAAACGCCTGGGCATCGAGGAGGGCACGCCGCTGTCCCGGCCGGTTGTGGAGTACTGCTACAAGAGTGACGCGCTGGGCGACCCGCTCATCAACACCGACACCGCCGTCGCGCTGGGCTGGGCCACGCCGGAACAGCTCTCCCGCATCCGGGAACTGGCGCTGAACGTGCAGGCGTTCCTGGTGCCGTACTTCCTGGAGCGCGGCGTGCGCCTGATCGACTTCAAGCTGGAGTTCGGCACACTTCAGGACGGCACGGTCGTGCTGGCCGACGAGATCAGCCCCGACACCTGCCGCTTCTGGGACGCCGAAACGAACGAGAAAATGGACAAGGACCGCTTCCGCCGCGATCTGGGCGGCGTGGAGGACGCCTACGCCGAGATGCTGCGCCGCGTGACTGCGCCCGCCCAGGGCTGAGTTCACCCTCAGCGGACCCGCCCGAGGCCGGGCCCGCTGGTCTGCGCCCCCTTCCCGACCCCACCCCCGCAAGGAGCCCCGCCCATGTCCACCTTTAAAGCCAAAGTGTTCGTGACCCTGAAACCCAGCATCCTCGACCCGCAGGGCCGCACCGTCGAGCGCGCCCTGTCGCACCTTGATCACGGGAACGTGGGCGGCGTGCGCGTCGGCAAGTACATTGAACTGACGCTGTCCGGCACGCGCGAGGCTGTAGAAACGCAGCTCAGGGACATCACGGAGAACGTCCTCTCGAATCCCGTGATGGAGGACGCCCGCTGGGAGCTGAGCGAGGCATGAACACGGCCGTCATCCAGTTTCCCGGCAGCAACTGCGACACGGACGCCCTGCACGCCGCGCGCCTGCTGCTCGACGAGCGCGCGCAGTTCGTGTGGCACACCGAGGCGGGCCTGCCAGAAGGGACGGACCTGGTGTTCCTGCCGGGCGGCTTCAGCTACGGCGACCACCTGCGCAGCGGCGCGATCGCGGCGCGCAGCCCGATCATGCAGGCCGTCAAGGCGCACGCCGACCGGGGTGGGTTCGTGCTGGGCGTGTGCAACGGCTTTCAGGTGCTGACCGAGTCGGGCCTGCTGCCCGGCGCACTGTCGCGCAACCGCGAACTGCACTTCATGTGCCGGCCCGTGCACCTGCGCGTGGAGAACGCCGCGACGGCCTTCACCGGCGCGTACCAGGCGGGACAGGTGATTGAGGTGCCCATCGCGCACGGCGAGGGGAACTACTACGCGGACGCCGGAACCATCGCCCGCCTTGAAGGCAACGGGCAGGTCGTGTTCCGGTACGTGGACAACCCCAACGGCTCTCTGAACGACATTGCCGGCATCGTGAACGAGCGCGGAAACGTGCTGGGCATGATGCCGCACCCCGAGCGGGCCGTGGAGGCCCTGCTGGGCAGCGAGGACGGCGCCGGCCTCTTTCACAGCCTGAAGGCCGCGCTGGTGAACGGGTGACGGGACCGGGCGTCCAGACGTTCCTGGCGCGCAGCTTTGAGACGGAACTCGGGCTGTTCCGCGCGGTTCTGGACGGGGTGCCAGACGAGACGTTCGGTGTGCCGCGCCTGGGGCACAGCCCCGCGTGGCACGCGCTGCACATTGCCGAGTGGCTGCGTTTCTTCGTGTTCCAGGACTTCAGCGCCACCTACGCGCACCTGGGCTGGGAAGACGACGACCGCATGGCCGCCACGCGCGGCACGCCCCCCGTGAACGAACACGCCGGAAAAACGGCCGTGCTGGCAGAACTCGACCGGATGGGCACCCTGCTCGACGCGCACCTGCGGGCCCTGCGGGATGATCAGCTGAGTGACCTGCTGCGCTCCCCGCCCGCCCCGGGCGGGCAACGCGAACGCCTGGACGGCCTGAGTCTGCACCTGCGGCACGTGGCGTACCACCGCGGCCAGCTGAAACTGGCCCTGAAACCAGCCTGAGGCTGCCCGGCGCCCGGCGCGGAACTGTTCCGTCCGGGCAGCGCGCCCTTTCCCCTTCACCCCACTGCACACCCCGGCGGCCCACCGCCCCGGGTTTCAAGGAGCTTCAATGACGCAAGCCGCTTCCCTGCGCGACCGCGCCGGCACGTTTGGCCTTTCGACCGAAGAATTCGACCTGCTCGTGGAACGCATTGGTCGCGAGCCGAACGCGCTGGAGGCCGCCATCGTGGGCGCCATGTGGAGCGAGCACTGCGGGTACAAGAACTCCCGTCCGCTGTTCCGGCACTTTCCCACCACCGGCCCGCAGGTGTTGCAGGGCCCCGGCGAGAACGCCGGCGTGGTGGACATCGGGGACGGGTGGGGCGTGGCGTTCAAGATGGAAAGCCACAACCACCCCAGCGCCGTCGAGCCGGTGCAGGGCGCGGCGACCGGCGTGGGCGGCATCCTGCGTGACATCTTCGCGATGGGCGCCCGGCCGTTCGCCGTGCTGGATTCCCTGCGTTTCGGGAATCCCGACAGCCCCCGCACCCGTTTCCTGCTGAACGGCGTGGTGGAGGGCATCGCGCACTACGGCAACGCGATTGGCGTGCCCACCGTGGGCGGCGAGGTGACGTTCCACCCCAGTTACCAGGAGAACCCGCTGGTGAACGTGATGGCGCTGGGCCTGCTGCGCCACGAGGACCTCGCCAAAGGCACGATGGGTGAGGTCGGGAACACCATCGTGTACGTCGGGTCCAAGACCGGCCGTGACGGGCTGGGCGGCGCAGTGTTTGCCTCCGCGGACCTCAGCAACGCCTCGCAGGCGGACCGGCCGGCCGTGCAGGTGGGCGACCCGTTCATGGAGAAGCTGCTGCTGGAAGCGACCCTGGAAGCCATTCAGGCGGGCGTCGTGGCGGGCGTGCAGGACATGGGCGCCGCCGGGCTGGTGAGCAGCACCTGCGAGATGGCGTACCGCGCGAACCTGGGCATCACCATGGACCTGGACCTGGTGCCCACCCGCGAGGACGGCATGGTGCCCATGGAGCTGTGCCTGAGTGAGTCGCAGGAACGCATGATCCTCGTGCCTGTGCCCGGCCGGGAGCAGGAGCTGCTGGACCTGCTCGCCAAGTGGGAACTGGACGTCGTGACCATCGGGCAGGTTGAAGCCCACCACAATTACCGCCTCACGTGGCGCGGCGAGGTGGTGTGTGACCTCCCGGTGGACCTGCTCAACGAGGCGCCCAAGTACACCCGTGAGGGCGTCGAGTCCGACGAGATCCGGGCCAAACGCGAACGGGACCTGAGTGATGTGCCCGTTCCCGGCGACCTGGGCGCCGTCCTGAGCGAGCTGCTGGCCCACCCGACGATTGCCAGCAAGCGGCCCATCTACCAGCGTTTCGATCATCAGGTCATGACGAACACCGTCGTGGTGCCCGGCGCCGCCGACGCCGCCGTGATGCGCGTGAAGGGCAGCGCCATGGGCGTGGCCGCCACCAGCGACTGCAACCCCCGCTTCGTGTACCTCGACCCGTACACCGGCGCGGCCGCCGCCGTGGCCGAAGCCGCCCGGAACCTCGCGTGCGTGGGCGCCACGCCGCTGGCCATCACGGACAACCTGAACTTCGGCAACCCCCACCGCCCCGAGGTGTACTACCAGCTGGAACGCGCCGTGCACGGCATCGCCGACGCCTGCCGCGCCCTGAACACCCCCGTGACCGGCGGAAACGTCAGCCTGTACAACCAGTACGTGGAGGGCGGCGAGCGCGTCGCCATTCACCCCACGCCCACCATCGGCATGGTCGGCGTGCTGCCCGACGTCACCAGGCGCGCCACCCTGAACCTCAAGGGCGACGGGCAGACCCTGTACCTCATCGGTGAGCATGCCGGCACCATCGGCGCGAGCCAGTACCTGGAAACCGTGCACGGCCTTGAAGCCGGGCAGGTGCCCCCGCTGGACCTGGCCCGCGAGCAGGCTGTGATCGACGCGGCCCTGCACCTCATTCGCGCCGGCCTGACAGACACCGCGCACGACTGCGCCGAAGGGGGCCTGGCCGTCACGCTGGCCGAAATGGCGATCGCCGGGCAGGTCGGTCTGAACGTCACCCTCGACGCGCCCGACGGCGCCCGTCCGGACGCCGTGCTGTACGGCGAAGCCCACGCCCGCATCGTGATCGCCACGGCCGACCCGCAGGACACCGAGGCGGCCCTCACCGGGCGCGGCGTGCCCTTCAGCCGCCTGGGTGTCAGCGGTGGCGATAGCGTTACGATTGCCCTGCCCACCCAGCACGTACACTTGAGCGTGAACCTCCAGACCCTCACCCACGCCCACACCACCCCCCTTGCGGAGATCCTGGGATGATCTTCGACCCCGCCACTGACAAACCCCAGGACGAATGTGGGGTGTTCGGCATGTACTCCCCGCAGGCCGAGGACCTGGCGTGGTTCACGTACCTGGGGCTGTTCGCCCTGCAGCACCGCGGGCAGGAAGCTGCCGGCATGTGCGTCAGTGACGGCGACAAGTTCCACGTGGAAAAAGACCTGGGTCTGGTCACGCAGGTGTTCGACGAGCGCCGCCTCGACAGTGTCCGCCTGGCCAACGCCCGCGTCAGCATCGGCCACGTGCGCTACAGCACCACCGGCAGCAATCTGCGCTTCAACGCCCAGCCGCTCACCACCCGCACCAACAAGGGCATTCTGGGCCTGGCGCACAACGGCAACTTCGTGAACGCCCGCGAGGTCCGCACCGACATGCTCATGCAGGGCGCCCTGTTCCAGACCACCAACGACAGCGAGGTCATGCTGAACCTCATCGCGCGCGAAGCGGATCTGGATCTCATTGAGGCGACGGCCGCCGCCATGAAGCAGCTCAAGGGCGGTTTCGCGTGCGTGCTGATGAGCCGCACCCAGCTGCTCGGTTTCCGCGACCCGAACGGCGTGCGGCCCCTCGTGATCGGACAGCGCGACGACGGCGCGCACGTCATCGCCTCCGAACCCTGCGCGCTGTACGCCGTCGGCGCCCGCCTGCTGCGCGACGTGCAGCCCGGCGAACTCGTATGGGTCGACCGCAGCGGCCTGCACTCCCTGATGGTCGCTCCCCGGCAGCCCACCCCCTGCGCGTTCGAGTGGATCTACTTCGCCCGCAGCGACAGCCAGCTTGACGGCGCCGACGCCCACGAAAGCCGCATCCGCATGGGCCACCAGCTGGCCCGTGAACACCCCGTCGACGCGGATATCGTCGTGCCCGTCCCTGACAGCGGCATCGGCGCCGCCATCGGGTACGCCCGCGAAAGCGGCATTCCCTTCGACTACGGCCTGTACAAGAACCCCTACGCAGGCCGAACCTTCATCGCCCCCACCCAGGAGGCGCGGGAACTGAAGGTCAAGATGAAGCTCTCCCCCACCAGCGCCGTGCGCGGCAAACGCGTCGTGCTGGTTGACGACAGCATCGTGCGCGGCACCACCAGCCGCCAGATTGTGAACCTGCTGCGCGAGGCGGGCGCGCTCGAAGTCCACTTCCGGGTCAGCAGCCCGCCCATCAAGCACCCCTGCTTCTATGGCATCGACACGGCCGCCCGCAAGGAACTCGTGGCGAGTACGCATAGCATCGAGGAGATCCGCGACCTGATCGGCGCGGACACCCTGACGTTCATCAGCGAACAGGGCATCCGCGAGGCAGTGGACAGCCCCGGCCTGTGCCTCGCGTGCTTCAACGGCGAGTACCCGGCCGGCACGCCCCTCCTGAACGACGTGGATAAACACGCTCTGGAAGTCTGACCCCCAGACAGGACACCACACCGTGCGAGACCTCCGCCGTTTGGCGGAGGTTTTCTTGGGCGGCCCGCCTGACAGGGTGGCCGGTGGCCCACTGAGAGGAAGAGGGAGCGGGCGCGTCACGCTCTGCCCGGCGCACACGACGAGCCGGCTGCCGCCTCACGGGTCACCCTGGGTGCGCGGGCCGGCGAACAGCCGACCGGAGAACGTGCCCTGAGCCTCGGTGAGGGTGGTCGCCCCGGTGGACAGCACGCTGCTGAGCGCACGCCCGGTGACGTTCACCATGGCCTTGTCCGGCCGCCGGGCGCACGAGGGGCGGCGCCGTGAGACCTGGAGCGGTCTGGGACGAGGCGGAAGCGAGCGGCGCCGGTCACACAAATGCTTCGGGCACAGGTGGAGCCTCCTGTGCTGATTGCCGGGCCACCAGCCGCAGGCTGCTCAGCGGCGGCTGGGGTGACCGTCAAGAGGGCTGAACTGCACTTCGCAGAGGAAGCCCGTTTCTTTGACCTGGGTACGCGGTGCACGCTTGAAGCAAGCGGCCCCGACCGGCCTGTAGCCCGGCCGGGACCCGGTGCTCAGCGGCGGCGCTGCTGGCACCACCCCAGGCGCGCAGCAACGCGACCACATCTGCCGGGCCGGCCACACGGTACCTCGCGGCAGTGTCTCCTTCTCCCACCTTGACGCTCACGCTCCCCTGGGCGCGCAGCGTCACGGGCGCCTCCTCATCCGTCACGTCATCGCCCAGGAACACGGGATGAGGCGCGGGAAACCAGGCGGCGAGCCGCGCCGCCGCGCGGCCCTTGCCGTGCCCGACCGGTTGGAAGCCGCGCCCCCTCTTGCCCGCCATGACCTCCCACCCTGGCGGCAGAGCCAGCCGGGACAGCGCCGCCTCCACCCCGGGTTGCTGGAGTTCAGGCACCCCCTTCATCCTCCGGGTTCCGCTAGCGCAGCAGTGACGCCCCGCCGTCCACGTACAGCTCAATGCCCGACACGTGCTGGCCGAGGTCCGACGCGAGAAACAGGCAGGCGTCCGCCACGTCCACCGGTTCGCCCTCCCCGCCGTGCAGCGCGGGGCTCCCTTCGGGCAGTTCCACCTCAATGCCGATCCTGTCGGTGTGGCGCTGGTCGGTGCGGGCCTGGATGTTCGTGTGAATCAGGCCGGGGCACACGGCGTTACAGCGGATGTTGTGCCGCCCGAGCTCCAGCGCGATCATCTTCGCGAACGCCACCTGCCCCGCCTTGGAGGAACTGTACGCACTGGCGCCCGGGCTGGAGAAGGTGCGGTTGCCGTTGACGCTGCTGGTAATCAGGATGCTGCCGCCCCCGGCGCGTTTCAGGTGCGGCACGGCGTAATGAACCGTGAGGTACGTGCCGCGCAGGTTGATGTTCAGCGTCCTGTCCCACTCGTCGGGCTGCAGTTCCTCGATGGGCGCCCACACGCCGTTGATTCCGGCATTCGCGAACACGATGTCCAGCCGCCCAAAGGCCGCGACGGTCGCCTCGATGGCCTCGCGGACGGACCCGGCGTCGCTCACGTCGCACTGCACGTACAGGGCCTCCCCGCCGCCCTGCGTGATCTCGTTGAGGACCTTTTCGCCTTCCTCGGGTTGCACGTCTGCCAGAGCGACCCGCGCGCCTTCCTTCGCGAAGCGCCGCGCGGTGCCCGCCCCGATGCCGCTGGCTGCGCCGGTAATAAATGCCACTTTGCCTTCCAGCATGCCCATGTGTTGCTCCTCCCTTGACGGTGTGCCCGGCCCGGCGGCCGGCAGCTGCGTGCACAGTAGGACGTGCGCCGCGCGCAAGGTGATGACGCCCTTGACCTTCCGGTAACGTGCGCCGCGCAGCTAGTGGGCTGTCAGGAAGGGTCTGTCAAATGATGAGCAGTGGCATGCGCATCGCTCCTTCCCTGGCAGTCCTGCGAGGATGGTTCTATGAGCAGCCCCACAGGAACCCCACCTGCCCCGGCTCGAATCTGGGTTTTGATGGCCAGCACCGCCAGTACAGCTGTTATCTTTCGCCGCGGCCCAAGCCGCTGGACACGGCTCTACCTCTGGAACACTCGAACAGACGCGATTACCCCTGGGTCCTGGTTTGCGGGTCGGTTATATGAGTGGACCAGCGATCTTTCGCCTGACGGCCGTCACCTGGTGTATCTCGCCCGCAATGAATCCAAGCGTCGTCTTGACGCCGCCGCTGAAGCCTTTGGTGATCAAACGATGTGGTCTTGGACTGCTCTGTGCAAACCTCCCTGGGTCAAGGCCCTGGCCCTGTGGTCCGCTGGTCCAGATGGCGGAGGCATTTTTACGGACAATCACACCCTCGTGCTCAATCATCCGGCAAGTCTTCTGGCGCAACAGACACGTATCAAGCCGGCTGGCTTCACCGTCCGAGGGCTGGAGGGAACCGAGCAGATCCATGTGCTCTGCACCTCACTCGAACGCACCGGCTGGCAGATCATCCAGCGGCCTGAGCGGTGGTACGGAAGTGGTGAAGTGGGAGCGCTCATCCTACGAAAAAAGAAGTTAGAACTGCGGTTCACCAGGTCTCCCGAATACCGGTGGGAGGCGACGTACATCTGGCTCGGTACCGATGCTCGCCCCAGGGTGGAGCAGGCGTCGTGGGCCGACTTCGATCAGCACGGCCGCCTCTTGATCGCACGACAAGGCCGCCTGTTTGTCGTCCAAGGTGCAGACCTTCAGGAACTGATCGATCTCAATCAGGATCAACCCAGGCACCACGTGACAGACCAAAGTTGACGGTCCAATAGTCCGCTGTCCAGTGCTTTCTGTCGGATGGGCCACCACGTTATGCACATGCTGCTGAGCCGGATGATTCGTCAGAGTGAGCTGGACAGGGGACTATTGGCGTACCGTGAGGGCATGAGCGCAGACGGACGACTCCGGGCAGGCATCCGCCCCGGCCTGACGGTGGACATCGTGCAGAAGCAGGATCAGGCCAGCGGCCAACTCACGCGGGGGGTGGTGGCCGCGCTTCTCACCCGCTCGCCGTCCCATCCGCACGGCATCAAGGTGCGCCTCACGTCCGGGCAGGTCGGGCGGGTCAAGGCCGTGCTCTCCCCCACCGGGGAGTAGGACCAGGACGTCTGCCTGCACGGCCACGCGCCGTCGCGTCTGCCTGTGGGGTGACGAACCCACGCGGAGCGCCGGGGCCTCTGCAGTGCACATAGCAGCGCGTGGCTGGCCGTGAGGCGGCCTGAAGTCACGATCTGCCTGGACTCCACTAGGAGTCCAGGCAGGCCCGGTGCTCCTGCGTGTCCGCCCGGGGTGGAGGCCGCCCGGAGTGCGGCTCCCGGGGAAGGCGACCCGCCCAGGAGTGAACGCAACCCCAGCCGGGGTCATGCACAGACCCTGATAGGCCTCCCCCCAACGTCACCTTGTGCTGCCCAGGTCACGCTGGCGTCGGTGAGGGCTTGCGCCCGGCGTTCTGCACGAGGCGCAGGTGAGCAGGGGGCGGTGGGCGCTGGCTGCACAGAGCGTGGAGGCGTGCTGCTCAGCGTTCCGGACCTGTTGGCCGGGCATCTGCCGTTGCGCCGCTCCTGGGGAGACCGTGAACCCGGACGGAAGCCGGGGCCTCGGTTCCCTGAGGACGCACTGTGTGGCCCCCACGGCTCTGGTCCGCGCCGCTTTACCGGCCTTTTTCAGCGGGGTCTGCTCCTGTGGCTGCGGTCCGGCCCGGCTTCAGCTGGACTTAAGGGTCAGCTCAGAGGGTCCGAACGCGTACGTTCTGGCGGGCTGAGGTGCAGTGAAGTGGAGAGGTCCGTGACCGGGGCAGTGCGCCCTGGCGTGTGCTCTGCGCGCCTGCTGAGGCAGCGGGGTCGTTTCCCAGACAGCAGGAGAGGTGCCTATGAAACTGCATAACGTTCTGTACCTGATGGGCTTCGTTTCGATCCTGGCCAGCGCTTCGCAGTACTTTCAGAGTGAGAACTCCGACAAGGAGCGGGACGGTCTGTTCGTCGGGCACTGGGCGCCGACGTTCTTCATCCTGGGCAAGATCATGGAGGACAAAGCCCGGCTGCAGCGTGGACTGACCGAATAAGGCGGTCCTCGATGGGGTGGCCTCCTGTCCTGGGGGCTGCCCCTTTGCTGTGGTGAAGAACCCTCTGGTGTCTGGAGGGCACTGAAGGTACCCATCACTTGTGTTCATGGGGCGGGGGCTACGGTGCGGGCACAGGAGGTGCGTGATGCCCAGAGCGTGGAACAGCAGGGACGAGCGGCAGTATGAGCATGTCAGGGAAAGTGAGCTGGCGCGCGGTGAGTCAGCGGAGCGTGCGGAGGAAATCGCGGCGCGAACGGTGAACAGGCACCGCCGTGAGGAGGGGCGCACGCCGAACCGGCGGACGCAGGGCACGGGGAACCCGAATGCGGCGCTGGCGGACCTGACGCGGGACGAACTGTACAACCGCGCGCGGGAGGCGGGCCTGAAAGGCCGCAGCAGCATGAGCAAAGCCGAGCTGGTCTCGGCGCTGGGTAACCCGGCGCGCGCCTGAGCAGCCTGAAGCCACGAACGCCACCCCGGGGGCCAGCTCCCGGGGTGGCGTTCGTGAGTTCAGGTCAGTGGGGGGTGCGGGGGAGGCGTTTGGGCATGCTGAGACCCAGGCCGGTGAGGAAGCCGCCCACAGCGGTGAGCCCGGTGGTGAGCAGCACGTTGTTCAGGGGGCTGGGAAAGTTGGTGCTGCGGTTGGCGTTGGCCACGGCGTGTAGCTGGTTGATGTCAATGACGTCCTTGCCGAGCAGGATGGCGGCGGCAATCAGGACGATCACCCCAAAGGTGACGAGCACGCGCGACAGGATCCTCATGCGTTCAGTGTAGGCGCGGGGGGTGCCGCGGTCCTTGAGGTGTTCTTGCGGGTCTGGCCGCCGGTTCAGCGGAACGTCAGAGCGGTGACGGTGGTGGGGACGCGCCAGAAGCCGGTGGAAGCAGTGACGAACAGGGTACTGCCGTCCGCACCGCCGAAGCAGACGTTGCTGACCGTTTCCGGGAAGAGAATACGGCCGAGTTCGTGGCCGTCCGGGGTGAGGACGTGCACGCCGTCTGCGGCGCTGCTCCAGATGCGCCCGGCGTGGTCGAGGCGCAGGCCGTCTGTTTTGCCGGGGGTGACGCGGAAGTGCAGCCCGGCCAGGGTGGCCTGCCCGTCGGGGGTGATGTCATAGCGGTACGTGCCGGCCTGGTCGCCGGTGTCGGCCAGCAGCAGGGTGCTGGCGCTCGCGAAGGCGAGGCCGTTGGGTTTGTGGCGGTCGCGGATGGGCGCGCTGAGCTGCCCGTCGGGAGTCAGGCGGAAAACCCAGCGTCCGGGGAGTTCCATGGGCTCGCCGCGGCCACCCTCTTCGGGTTTGTCCAGGCCGTAGGTGGGGTCAGTGAACCAGAGGCTGCCGTCGGGGTGCAGGGCCACGTCGTTCGGGGAGTTCAGGCGCTGGCCTTCGAACTGGTCAGCGAGGGTGGTCCAGCTGCCGTCCGGTTCCTGGCGGAGCAGGGCGCGCGCGCCGTGGGAGCAGGCGATCAGGCGGCCCTGGGCGTCCAGGCAGTGGCCGTTCTGGTACCCGCTGGGGCGCTGTTCCTCGACCAGCTGGCCGGCGTCGGTGTACGCCCAGGTGTGGTTCTGCCGGACGTCACTGTAGATGACCCGCTGCCGGGAGGGCACGTAGGTGGGTCCTTCCGTCCAGGTGTGTTCGCGGCCCAGCTGTTCCGGCGCGGCGCCGTCGGGGAACAGGGTCAGGAAGTCCGGGTGGGCGGCTTGGAAGGCGGGGTGCGTCATGCCTTCATGGTGAGGCCTGCGGTGGGGGGGCGTGCGGGGCCGGATCAGGTGAGCAGGGTTACGCACTGAGGAACGGCTTTTGGTGCATGCAGGTTCCATTGGGCTGCGCGGCGGGCGGTATGCTGAGGCGTTATGACGCAGTCGCAGACGATCATGTCCGGCGGGAACGCGGCCTTTATCGAGGGCCTGTACGAGGCGTACCTGGCGGACCCCCAGAGTGTTGATCCGCAGTGGCGGGTCTACTTCGATGAGTTGCGTGGGGGCGCGCGGGAAACGCCGCACTCCGCCGTGCAGCAGGCGTTCTATCAGCTCGGCACGCAGCGCCGCGGCGGGACCGTGGTGCCGGTGCCGCACGGCGTGAGCGGGGCGCAGCAGGCGGCGGGCGCCCTGATCACGGCGTTCCGGGTGTACGGGCACATCAGTGCCAAGACGAACCCGTTGAAGATGCGGGGGCTGCCGGTCGTCCCTGAACTCACGCCGGAGTACTACGGGCTGTCGGCCGCGGATCTCAGTGAGCGCGTGCAGGACGGACCGTTCAGCGGACCGCTGCAGGACGTGATCGCGCAGCTGCACGACACGTACTGCGGCCCGATCGGGTTCGAGTTCAGCTACCTGCCTGCCAACGAGCGGGCGTGGTTCCAGGAACGTGTGGAACGCAACCGCGGCCGCGGCGCGTTCAGCGTGGAGGAGCGGCGGCGCTTCATGCTGAAGCTGAACGCCGCTGAAGGCCTGGAGCTGTACCTGAAGAACAAGTACCCGGGCGTGAAGCGCTTCGGCCTGGAGGGCGGCGAGTCGTTCATTCCGCTGCTGGACCGCATCATTCAGCAGGCCGGTCGGGCCGGCGTGAAGGAAGTGGTGCTGGGCATGGCGCACCGCGGCCGCCTGAACACCCTGGTGAACATCTTCGGGAAGCCCAGCAGCGTCCTGTTCGACGAGTTCGACGGGAAGAAGAAACTCAGCGACAACCCGGATGTGGCCGGTGACGTGAAGTACCACATGGGGTACTCCAGTGACGTGCGCACCCCGGGCGGCGCGATGCACCTGGCGCTGGCCTTCAACCCGAGTCACCTGGAGATCGTCTCGCCGGTCGTGCACGGCAGCGTGCGCGCCCGCCAGGACCGCCGCGGGGACACGGACCGCCGCAGCGTCCTGCCGATCACGGTGCACGGGGACGCCGCCGTCAGTGGCCAGGGCGTGGTGATGGAGACCCTGAACCTGTCGCGCCTGCGTGGTTTCGCGACGGGCGGCGCGGTGCGGATCGTCATCAACAACCAGGTGGGCTTCACGATCAGTGACCCGCGCGACACGCGCTCCAGCCGGTACTGCACGGACGTGGCGAAGATCGCCAACGCGCCGGTGCTGCACGTGAACGGTGACGATCCTGAAGCGGTGGCGTTCTGCGGGGATCTGGCGCTGGCGTACCGGCAGGAGTTCGGCAAGGACGTGTTCATTGACCTGATCTGCTTCCGCCGCAACGGGCACAACGAGGGTGACGAGCCGCGCATGACGCAGCCGATCATGTACCGCGAAATTGACCAGCACCCCGGCACGCGGGCACTGTACGCGAAGACCCTCGAGGCCGAGGGCGTGCTGCAGCCCGGAGAGGGAGACCGGCTCGTCGAGCGGTTCCGGGATCAGCTGGACGCGGGCGAGGCCGTCGTGGAGGAGATGGAGAACGCCGCGCAGAGCCGCCTGGCGGTCGACTGGAGCGAGTACACCGGCACGCACTGGCGCGACGAGGTGACCACCGCGGTGCCGCAGGCCAGACTGACGGACCTGGGGCTGAAACTCGCGGAGGTGCCGGAGGGCTTCAAGGTGCACCGCACCATCGAGCGCACGGTCATCAAGCCGCGTCAGGCGATGGCGCGCGGGGAGCAGCTGCTGGACTGGGGCATGGGGGAAATGCTGGCCTACGCCTCGCTGCTTGACGAGGGGTACGGTGTGCGGCTGGTGGGTCAGGACTCCGGGCGCGGCACGTTCGTGCACCGTCACGCGGTGCTGCACGACCAGAACGCCCTGGACCCCATGAACGAGGAGTACATGGCGCTGGCGCACCTGCGTGACGGGCAGGGCCGCGTGGAGGTCATTGACTCCACCCTGTCCGAGGAGGCCGTGATGGCCTTCGAGTACGGGTACTCCACGAGTGAACCCAAGGCCCTGATCGCCTGGGAAGCGCAGTTCGGGGACTTTGCGAACGGCGCGCAGGCTGTGATCGACCAGTTCCTGAGTGCCGGCGAGAGCAAATGGCAGCGCCTGAGCGGCCTGACGCTGCTGCTCCCGCACGGGTACGAAGGCGCAGGCCCGGAGCACTCCAGTGCCCGGCTGGAACGCTACCTGCAGCTGTGCGCGCAGAAGAACATGCAGGTTGTGGTGCCCAGCAGCGCCGCGCAGATCTTCCACCTGCTGCGCCGTCAGGTGCTGCGCCCCTACCGCAAGCCCCTGATTGTCATGACGCCCAAGAGCCTGCTGCGCAACAAGGCCGCCATGAGCCCCCTGACGGACCTCGCCGAGGGCCGCTTCTGTGAGGTGATCGGGGACGCCGAGGTGCAGGGCGCGCGGCGCGTGGTGATCAGCAGCGGCAAGCTGCACTGGGAACTCGTGGACGCCCGCGCCGCGGACCGCGACGGGTACGCCGGCACCGCCCTGATCCGCCTGGAGCAGCTGTACCCTTTCCCCGCCGACGCCCTGAGCGCAGAACTCGCGAAGCATCCGGGCGCCCAGGTCGTCTGGGCGCAGGAGGAGCCGGAGAACCAGGGCGCGTGGCTGATGATCTGGGAGGACCTGGAGCAGGCTCTGGCCCCCGGGCAGACGCTGCAGAGCTCCACCCGTCCGCGCAGCGCCAGCACCGCTGCCGGGTACGCCAGCGTGCACGCCAAGGAGCAGGCGAAGGTCATCGCCGACGCCCTGGGCGAGAAGATCGACCCGCAGGTCGTGCAGGAGCAGAAGGAACTGGCACACACCGCGCAACAGGACGCCTGAGCGTTCCCCAGGAGGAGGCCCCCGGACCAGGTCCGGGGGCCTCCTCCTGTGCCTGACGGCCGCGGGCGGGCAGCGGCACAGCAGCCGCCGGGCTGGCGAGGCGGGCGGCATTTCGTGCCTTGTGTTCGGGCGTCCCCGGCGCAGTCACAGCGCCCGGGGGGTATAACTGAGGGCGTTATGGCGGACATCAAGGTTCCTGTTTTTTCCGAGTCGGTGAGCGAAGGCACGCTGCTGGCGTGGCACAAGAAACCCGGCGATCCTGTAAAGCGCGGCGAGGTGCTGGCCGAGATCGAAACGGACAAGGTGGTGCTGGAGGTCACGGCGCTGCAGGATGGCGTTCTGGTCAGCGTGGCAAAAAATGAGGGGGACACCGTGCTCAGTGAGGAAGTGCTGGGCGTCGTCGGTGAGGCGGGGAGCGGGACCGCGCCGGTGGCCGACCGGGTGAGCGGCCCGGTGGCGAACGAAGCCACGGCTGGCGGAACTGCCGCGCAGCCCGACAGCGCGCCCCTCGGTAATGAAGCGACCCGCCGCGACGACCTGTCCCCGGCGGTTCGCAAGATCGTGGCCGAGCAGGGCCTGGATCCGGCGCAGATTCCGGCTACCGGCCCGAAAGGGAACATCACGAAGGCGGACGCCGTGGTGGCGGCCCAGGGCGGCCTGACGTACCAGGGTCCGCAGGACGCCGCTCAGCCCCCCATGCAGGGTGCGGCGCAGCCCGCAGCGCAGGCGCAGCCGGCCGCCGTGAGTGTGCCGGCCGGCGAGCGCCCGGAGCAGCGGGTGCCCATGACCCGCATCCGTCAGCGCATCAGTGAGCGCCTGAAGGAGGTGCAGAACACGGCGGCCATCCTGACCACCTTCAACGAGGTGAACATGAAGCCCGCCATGGACCTGCGCAAGAAGTACCAGGATCCGTTTGTGGCGAAGCACGGCGTGAAACTCGGCTTCATGAGCCTGTTCGTGCGTGCCGCGACCGAGGCCCTCAAGGCCTTCCCGGTCGTGAATGCCAGCGTAGAGGGCAAGGACATCATCTACCACGGCTTCTATGACATTGGCATTGCCGTGGCGAGTGAGCGCGGACTGGTCGTGCCGATTCTGCGTGACACCGACCAGATGAGCCTCGCGGGCATCGAGAAGCAGATTGGGGTGTTCTCCCAGAAGGCCAAGAGCGGCAAGCTGACCTTGGAGGACATGAGCGGCGGCACGTTCAGCATCACGAACGGCGGTACGTTCGGCAGCATGATGAGCACCCCGATCATCAACGCGCCGCAGAGCGCGATTCTGGGGATGCACAACATCATCGAGCGGCCCATTGCGCAGAACGGGCAGGTGGTGATCGCCCCGATGATGTACATCGCGCTGTCCTACGACCACCGCATCATTGACGGGAAGGAAGCCGTGCAGTTCCTCGTGATGATCAAGAACCTGCTGGAAGACCCGGCGCGGATGCTGCTGGAACTCTGAAACCCGGCCTCCACACTCACAGGGGCGACGGCTTAGCCGTCGCTCCTCTTCTGTCAGCCTCCTGGGTTCCGTGAGAGTTCTGCCAGCACGCGTGCCGTACGCTGGTCGCATGACCGGGTTTCAGGTTCAGGACGCCCTGACGGGGCGCATTGGGGGCGTGTCGGACGGCTGGGCGCTACAGGCCACCTGGGATGGCACGCGCCTGCAGGGACACGTGGGCGGCTTCACCGACGGCATGGCCGTCGCCGTGTGGATCGACGAGGGCGCCCTGGTCGGGCGGGTGGGCGGCGTTACGCAGGGCTTTGACGTCCGCGCCAGCATCGCGGCGGGCGTCATGACCGTGCGGCTGGGCAGCTTCACGCAGGGCACAGACGTGGCGTTGAACTTCACGCCGGAGACCGTCACCGGGCGTCACGGAACGTTCACCGACGGGCTGGACGTTCACCTCCGGCACTATGCGGGCGAGGTGCGTGGCCGGCTTGGGTCGTTCACCCGCGGTGTGGACGCGCAGCTGGACCTGGGGCCGGTCCCGTTCCCGCTGGGCGCGTTGCTGCTGACCTGCACGCTGAAACTCTGGCTGGATGCCGGGCGGCCCCTCAGACCGGCCCGGTAGGGCGCGGCGGGTCTGGAGAGTCGTTCTGGCCGCGGCACGCACAGCTGCGGCCAGAAGAATGGTCAATGACGCTCAAAAGCGGGCACAACGGGGAGGTCCCTGCCCTGCGCGCCGTTTCCTGGCACCGCGGCGCGCCGGGCAGGGACGGCACCGGGAACGGCCGATCACGGCCTGATCATGGGGGGTCTGGTGAAGTGGGTTCAGGCAGGGCTGCTCCTGCCGCGCCGCCCCCCACTTCAGGCCTCAGCCACCCCCCGGAGGACCGTCATGACCACCATTCGCACTGCCCGCCTGCTTGCCCTGTGCGCCGCGCTGACCGCCACTGCCCACGCTCAGAACACCGTGAACCTCCAGAGCCTGCAGGTGCAGCCCGTTCAGGTCGCGAACCTGAACCTGAATGTGCTGCGCGTGACGCCCAGCGTGTTTCAGCAGACGCTGCAGGCGCCGAATGTGCTGCAGCTGAACCTGCAGGATCTTCCGGCGCGCGTGCAGGCGCGGAATGCGGAGATCAGCAGCAGCCTGACTGTGGTGCGGGCCCTGAACGGCGCCGCGGACCTGCGGGCGGACGTGGCGCGCGTGACCCTGCAACTGCCGCGCGGCCTGACGGTGCCCACGCAGGTCCGGCTGCGCAGCGGGGAGCTCAAGGACGTGCAGCTGTTTGGGCAGGAGACCGTGGCGTTGAACGTCGCGCAGGCTGAAGCGGCTGCACCCCGGAACCGCGCGGAGATTCTGCAGTCCTTCGGGCTGAGCGAGCAGAGCCCGGTGCCGCGCGAGTTCCTGTCCGGCGACGCGCCGACCACCCTGAAGTTGAACACGCTGATCCGCTCGCCGCTGCTGAACGTGATCGTGCAGGCCCGGCCGCCCGCGCCGTCTCAGCCTGGTCAGGAGCTCGGCGACGGCTTCGTGAACAACCCGTCCGACGGCGCGTGCCGCTTCACGCCCACGAGTGCGCTGTTCGGGCAGATGCGCGGCACGAACGTCGGCCTGATCACCACGATCAAGGACCAGGGGAGCCGCGGCACCTGCATGGCGTTCGCGTTCGTGTCCGGTCTGGAGAGCCTGATCGCGCGGCGCACCACCACGCGCTACAACCTGTCCGAACAGTACGCGTACTACTGGATGCGTGGCGATGACGGCGTGCTGGGGGACGGTGCGGGTTTCGGAGATTACGATGACCTGATCGGGAAGAACCGCATGATTCCCACCGAGGTCCGTTGGAAGTACAACCCGTCACGCAGCCGCGTGCGCGTGCCGGCCGATCCCAAGCAGGCCATCACGGCTTTCAGGAACTCCTGCGTGAATTACCTGAACCAGGCGTGCAGTGATACGACCGCGCAGGCGCAGCTGGTGTGCCAGAGCGGCACGAGCAACTGCGCCTGGAAGCCCGAGTGGGAGATCGCGCAGAACGCGGCGTTCAACTTCCGGCCCACGCTGGGCAGCGAGGTGTGGGTGTCGCTGGGCAAACTGAACCTGGGCAACGCCGAGGCCACGCGCGCCTACCGCCGCGCCATGATGCGCCAGATGCTTGACCGAGGAGACCAGCTGCTGCTGATGTTCGCCGTGGACGGCGCCTTCGACGCGATCGGCGCCAATGGTCTGCCGAACCTGGCCCGCATGGGGCAGGATTACCGCGGGGGGCACGGCGTGCACCTTGTGGGGTACGTGAACACCGGCACGCAGACGTACAACGTGAACATCGGCGGGCTGGTGAACGCCAAGATGACGCTGCCCACCGGGTATTTCGTGATCAAGAACTCCTGGAGCTGCGGGTTCGGGGACGGCGGGTACGCCTACCTGCCAGACAACTTCATGGATACGGAAACGTGGGGCGTGTACAACCTGCGGGCGAACGCGGTCGCGTCGGACCTCGCGGGCTTCTGAACCTGCAGTGAGCGCGGGCCCCGGCAAGTACGTCCGGGGCCCGCGCTCTGGGTGTGGCGTTACTCGACGGTGACGCTCTTGGCCAGGTTGCGGGGTTTGTCCACGTCCTTGCCGAGCGCGGTGGCGGTGAAGTACGCCAGGAGCTGCATGGCGATGGCGTTCACGACGGGGCTGACCATCTCGTGCGCGCGGGGAACGTAGATCACGTCGTCACCGTGGCGGGCGTTCTCGGTGTCGCCGTCACTGAGGAACAGGATGACCTTCCCGGCGCGGGCGCGGACTTCCTGCACGTTGCTGATGGTCTTTTCCAGCAGGCGGCTTTCGGTGGCGATAACCGCGACGGGCATCTTCTCGTCGATCAGGGCGATCGGGCCGTGCTTCATCTCGCCGGCGGCGTACGCCTCGGCGTGGATGTAGCTGATCTCCTTGAGTTTCAGGGCGCCCTCGTACGCGGTGGGGCTGTTCACGCCGCGGCCCAGGAACAGGTAATCGCGGGCGTGCGCGTACTTCTCGGCCACTTCCCTGATGCGCTGCACACGTTCGGGGTTCAGGGCCTCCTCGACCAGGCGGGGCAGTTCCCGCGCGGCGCGCAGCAGTTCAGCGCCCTGCTCCTCGCTGAGGGTGCCGCGCGCGCGGCCCAGCCACAGGGCCAGCATCAGGAACGCGCTCACCATGCTGGTGTACGCCTTGGTGCTGGCCACCCCGATTTCAGGCCCGGCGTGAATGTAGAGGGTGTCGTCCAGTTCGCGGGTCATGGAGCTGCCCTTGGCGTTGATGACCCCCAGGGTCCGCGCGCCGAACTTCTTCGCCTCGCGCAGCGCTTCGAGCGTGTCGATGGTCTCGCCGCTCTGGGAGACCACGATCGCCAGGGTCTGCTCGCTGACCAGGGGGTCGCGGTAGCGGTACTCGCTGGCGACATCCACCTCGACGGGAATGCGGGCCAGCTGCTCGATCAGGTACTCGCCGACCAGCCCGGCGTAGAAGGCGGTGCCGCACGCAATGATCGAGATGCGTTTGAAGGAGCCGGGATCAAGGTTGATGTCGAGGTTGACCTCGCCGGTTTCGTCGTGCAGGCGGCCGATCAGGGTGTTCGTGAGGGCCTGCGGCTGCTCGTAGATCTCCTTGAGCATGTACGTGTCGTACCCGCCTTTCTCAGCGGCCTCGGCGTCCCACTCGATGTGCTCCACGGGACGGGTCTGCGTTTCGCCCTGCAGGTTCATGACGCGGTAGCCGTCGTCGTTCAGGACGACCATATCGCCGTCGTGCAGGAACACCATGTTGCGGGTGTAGGCCAGCAGGGCCGGAACGTCACTTGCGAGGAACATTTCCCCTTCGCCGACGCCCATGACCAGCGGGCTGACGGTGCGGGCGGCCACGATTTCCCGGTGGTCCACATGCGTGACCACGATGCCGTAGGCGCCGCGCACCTGCGCCAGGGCGGCGCGCACCGCTTCTTCCAGGTTGCCGCTGTAGGCTTCCTCGATCAGGTGCGCGAGGACCTCGCTGTCCGTTTCGCTCTTGAAGGTGTGACCGCGGCTCATCAGGCCTTCTTTCAGCGCGAGGTAATTCTCGATGATGCCGTTGTGAATGATGACGATCCGGCCGTCCTCGGTGGCGTGAGGGTGGGCGTTGGTGTCGTTCGGCAGGCCGTGCGTGGCCCAGCGGGTGTGACCGATGCCCAGCGTGCCGGTCAGGGGCGCGCCGTCAAGAAGGGTGTTGAGGTTGGCGAGCTTGCCGGCCTTTTTCTTGACCTCGATCAGGCCCTCGCCGCACACGGCGATGCCGGCGCTGTCATAGCCGCGGTACTCGAGTTTCGCGAGGCCGGAAATCAGGACGTCCTGCGCCTGCCGGGGGCCGATATAACCAACGATTCCGCACATGAGAACTCCAGAAGGTGCCGCGCCTGGGCAACGCCGGCGTGAGGCCCGGGCCGCCACGCGGCTGCGTGACGGGGGGCCTGCCGGCGTTGGGGCGGCAGGGTGCCTGGGGGATTTGGTGCGTCGGGTCCGGCCTTATGCTCACGTTGCCGTGAGGGTTATCGCCGGACTTCCCGTCCCGTGGGACGGCGGGTAGGCGCTCGACGCGCGCCTGGAGGCATCCGCAGATTGCTCGCTGACCTCCACCTCGTCTCCCCGGCGGCTGCCGGGGCCTTGCGCTGCCCTGTTAGCGTGAACCGGACACCAACGGTTCACGCGGGCAGCATAGCATTGCCCCCCGAGCCTCCCGTGAGTGCATGTCTCCATGAACGCCATACACTCCTGGGGGCCATCACCCCCGAAGGGACAGTCACCTGCCGTTCATCCGCGCCTCGCCGCACTTGCTAGGATGAACCGCGACTCTCCCCCACGCCCCACCGGGCGGCGGGAGCGGCGCACACGAGGTTGAGATCACCATGCCCACGTACCTGTACAAGAACCTGGAAACCGGCGAAGTCTACGAACTGCAGCAGAGCATGCGCGACGACCCCTACACGGCCCACCCTGAGACCGGCGTCCCCATCAAGCGCGTCCTGGCGCGGCCCGGCATTGCTTTCAAGGGAAGTGGCTTCTACGTCACCGATTCGAGGCCCAAAAGCGGCGGCACCGAGTGAACGCGGCGCGCGCCCTGGTGGCCGCGGCGCTTCTCAGCGGCGCGGTCACCGGTGCGTACGTCACGGGGCGCGTGACCGCGCAGCGAACCCTGGTCACCCCGGACGAAATCAATACGGTCGAGGTCACCCAGAAGGCCTTGCAGGCGGTGGTCCGTGTCGACAACCGCCTGCAGCGCGAGCGGCTTCAGCCTGGGGATGACCCCATCGAAACGGGCACCGGGTTCTTCTACAAAAAGGACCTGATTGTCACGAACTACCACGTGGTGCAGTTCCAGGAATCCCTGACCGTCACGCTGTACAACGGCCGGCGCATTCCGGCCCGCCTGGAAGGCGTGGACCCTGGAATTGACATTGCGATTCTGCGGGTCACGGGGGTCACAGCGCCCGCCACGCTGAGTTTCGGGTCCAGTGCCCGCCTGATTCCCGGACAGAAACTGCTGACCATCGGCACCCCCCTGCGCATTCCGAACTTCGTGGGGACCGGGGTGTTCAGCGTGGCGGTCAGTGCACGCGACATTCCCCGCTCGGACGGTTTTGCCAACGAGGTCGGGCAGTACATTGCCACCACCGCAAACATCCAGCAGGGCAACAGCGGCGGACCACTCCTGGACTCGCGGGGCCTGGTGGTGGGGGTCGCCGACGCCAGCGCCGCGCCGAACGGCCTGGTTCCGGGCATCATTGGCATTGCGGTGCCGGGCGACCTGGTCAAGCAGAGCCTGGATGACCTGGAGAAGATCGGGGTTCCGCAGCGCGGCACGCTGGGCGTGACGCTGGTGGATCTGGACAGCCTGGACCCGGCCCTGCGGCAGCTGGCAGGCCTGAGCAGTTCCGAAGGCGCGCTGGTGGATCAGGTGCCGGCCGGCACGGCCGCGGCCCGCGCCGGGCTGCGCGGCAGCCTGCGCAACAGCAAAGACCAGCTGCTTGCGCCGCTGGGTGACATCATCGTGGCGGTGGACGGGCAGCGGGTGCGGGATTCGTTCGACGTGATCCGGCTGGTGGCCGCCAAGCGGCCCGGGCAGACGGTGACGCTGGACGTGTGGCGCAACAAGAAACGCGTGGCGGTCAAGGTCACGCTGCTGAAACGCACCCTGCAGTAGGCGGCCTGAGGAGGGCCGGGGTGGCGCGCGGCCTGGCCGGCGTCACCCCGCGGCTGGGCGCAGCAGAAAAAGGCGCTGGGCAGGCTCAGAAAGGCAACCGGGTCCGGGCGGGACCGCCGCGCCCTGAACCGCCCGAGCCCGGCGGGTCACCTGATCCCCAGGGGCCCCCCGCATGTCAAGGTCTTCATCCACCCTTGAGTCTCGTGAGGGACGCTATGCTCTGGCCTGTCATGTACGTCGTCGTCGAAGGGCCCATCGGGGTCGGAAAAACAAGCCTCGCCGGGCGCCTCGCCGCCCACTACAGCGCCGAGCTGAACCTGGAGATCGTCGAGGAGAACCCCTTCCTGGCCAAGTTCTACCGGCAGCCCGACGCGTACGCCTTCCAGGTGCAGGCCTTTTTCCTGCTGTCACGGTTCAAGCAGCTCTCGGCGCTGTGGCAGCCCGGTCTGTACCGCGACTCGGTGGTGAGCGACTACCTGTTCGACAAGGACTTCATCTTCGCGGCCATGAACCTGCGCGACGCGGAATTCGAGCTGTACCAGGACCTCTACGCGCATCTCTCGCCGCGCCTGCCGACCCCGGACCTCGTGGTGTACCTGCGCGCCGACACGGATGAACTGCTGCGCCGCATCGCCAAACGCGGCCGGCCCTTCGAGCAGGACATGCAGGCCGCGTACCTCGCTGAGCTGACCGCCCGGTACGACGAGTACTTCCGCACGTACCCTCACCCGCACCTGATTGTCGACGCGGCCGGCATTGACTTCGTGGGCAACCCCGACGACGAGCAGATGCTCCTGACCCGCGTGGACCAGGCCCTGCGCGCCGGTCAGGCGGCCGACTGATGTACCTCGCCGTTTCCGGCAACATCGGCAGTGGCAAAAGCACCCTGACGCGCATGCTCGCCAGCCGGTACGGTTTGCGGCCCGTGTATGAACCGTACGCCGACAATCCGTACCTGGAAGACTTCTACCGCGACATGCGCCGCTACTCCTTTCACTCGCAGGTGTACTTCCTGTCCCGGCGGCTGGAGCAGCACCTGAACCTCGTGACCGGCGCCCGCTACGTCATTCAGGACCGCACGGTGTTCGAGGACGCGAACATCTTCGCGCGCAACCTGTTCGAGAGCGGGCACATGGAGCAGCGGGACTGGGCGACGTACTGCGGCCTGTACGAGGGGGTCCTGCCGGCCCTGCGCGTCCCGGACCTGCTGATCCACATTGACGCGAGCCTGCCCACCCTGAAAAAACGCATCGCGCAGCGTGGCCGCGCCTACGAGCAGGACATCCCCGAAGCGTACCTGGGCGGCCTGAACCGCCTGTACGACACCTGGGTCGAGGGCTTCGACGCCTGCCCGGTCGTGCGGGTGCCCGGAGACCAGCTGGACTTCGTGGCAGACCCGCAGGCGTTCGAATGGGTGTGCCAGCGCGTGCAGTCCTACGGGTTCGGGTTGCCGCTGCTGCGCTGAGCCGCCCGGTACGCCTGGTCAGGTGAGGCAGCGCGGCGCGGAACCCGCCGCTAGGGTAACCCCCATGCGTCTTCCCGTCCCGCTGGCCCTCCTGCCCACCGTCCTGCTCGGCCTGCTCCTGACCTCTCCGCGCGCCGCCGCGCAGACCCCGGCCCTGAACCTGGGCTGCCCCGCCTGGACCGTTCTGAACCCCGCCGACGTGCGCGCGGCCCAGGTGAGCGCGGCCCGCGCGCTGTTCACCAACGCGGCCGGCCAGATCAGCCGCGTGGCCCTGAACCGCGACGACCTGGTCCTGCAGGGCCCCAGCGTCAACGGGCGGCGCTGCACCTACCTCGTCCGGGAGGGCGAGGTGACTGGCGTCGGCGGCTTCCTCACGAACTTTCAGGTGAGGCCCGTGGCGACCGCCGCGACCCTCAGCGGCCGCTGGACAAGCGGCGCCGACTCCGTCCTCACCCTGCAGCGCCGCTCGAACGAGGCGGTGGACTTTACGGCCGTGAACGGCGGTCTGCAGGGCCTGCTCTCTCGCCAGCCGGACGGCTGGCTCAGCTACGCCGGGGGCGATTGCCGCCTGAACGTCTGGCCGGTGGGGGCGTGGCTGCTTGTGCAGGACAGCGGCCGCTGCGCCACGACCCTGAATTTCAGCGGCCTGTACCGCCGCGAGCGCTGAGAGCCGCCGGGGGGCCGCTATGATCCCCGCATGCGTCTGTCCGAGCTGGCCGCCCACCTGAACGCCCCTGCGCCCACCCCCGACCTGGAGGTGCAGGGCGTGACGCACAACGCCGCCTGGGTGCAGCCGGGGTTCGCGTTCGTGGCGATCCGCGGAGCGCGCTTCGACGGGCACAGCTTCCTGGAACAGGTGGCCGGGGCGGGCGCCGTGGCCGTGATTGGTGAGGGCCTGCCTGAGGGGACCGTCAGTGCCCTGCCGTACCTGCGGGTTGCCTCGGCGCGCGGCGCGCTCGCCGACGCGGCCGCCGCCCTGGCCGGGCACCCCAGCCGGCAGTTGCGCATGGTGGGCGTCACCGGCACCGACGGCAAAACCACCACCAGCTGGCTCACGCGGCACCTGCTGCGCGCCGCGAACTTCCGCACCGGGCTGCTCAGCACCGCCGGGTACGAACTGCCGGACGGCGCGCTCCGGCACTTCCCGGCGCATTTCACGACCCCGGAGGCGCCGCAGGTGCAGGCCACCCTGGCCGACATGGTCGCCGCGGGCGCCGACGCAGCCGTGCTGGAAGCGAGCAGTCACGCCCTGGCGCTTGACCGGGTGCGCGGCGTGGCCTGGGACGTGGCCGTCTGGACGCACCTGACCAGCGAACACCTGGATTTTCACGGCACGCTGGAGAACTACTTCGCGGACAAACGCCGCCTCGTGGAACGCGCTCCGTTCGCCGTGCTGAACGTGGATGACCCCTGGACTGCGCAGCTGCGCGGCGTGGCGCCCGCCGAAACCACGTACTCCGCCGAGGGACAGCACGCCGACTGGCGCGCCGGGAGCATTGAGGAGCGCAGCACCGGGCTGCACTTTCACGTGGTGAGCCCGCTGGGGGAATTCGACGCGCACCTGCCCATGATCGGCCGCTTCAACGTGGCGAACGCCCTGGCCGCCATGGCCGCCGCCGCACACCTGGGCGCCAGCTGGCCGCAGCTCGTCGCAGGTCTCGCCAGTTTCCGCGGTGTTCCTGGCCGCATGGAACTCGTGCCTGACCCGCTGGGCCGGCGCGTGGTGGTGGATTTCGCGCACACCCCGCCCAGCCTCGAAAAGGCCCTGGCAACGCTGCGTACCACCACGTCCGGCCGGCTGATCGTGCTGCTCGGCTCGGCGGGCGGGCCCCGTGACCCCGGCAAACGCGCGCCGCTGGGTGAGGTGGCCACGCGCCTCGCCGACCACGCCATCTTCACTGAGGAGGACTGCCGCGACACGCCGCTGGCAGACATTCTGGACGCGATGGAACACGGCGCGCGGGGGGCCGGACGCGACAACTTCACGCGCGTGCCTGACCGCCGGGACGCGATCCGCCGCGCCATCGGCCTCGCCCGGCCGGGTGACACGGTCCTGCTGGCCGGGAAAGGTCCCGAGGACACCCTGGAACGTGCGCACGAGGTCGTGCCCTGGAACGAGGTTCAGGAGGCCCTGGACGCCCTGCAACTGAACTGACTGTCCGCGCAGCGGCGTGGTATGACGGCTCCATGCGCCTCTGTCTGCTTCTCACCGTGACACTGGGTCTGCCCGGAACCGCCCTGGCCGCCCCCACCGCGTACACCCTTCCGGTTGATCTGGCCCGCATGAAGGCCCCCCTGGTGACCGGCAGCCGGGACCTCGGGCTGCCGGGCCTGAACGCCGCGCAGCGCGCCGCCCTGTCACGCAACGGGTTCGTGATCACCCCCGCGCGCTGGCTGCATTTCGACGCGGCGTACGAGGCGACCCGGTACGCGAACCAGCCGGCGTTCGTGACCACCGACTCCATGCTGCACGTGTACCACCTGGTGTTCGACAAGCTCCTGCGCGACCTGGAACGCGATTCGCTCGCGCCGGCCGTGCGGCGTCTGACCGCGCTGCTCGTCCGCGACTCCCAGCGTCAGCTCGCGGCCCTCCGGGGCACGCCCCTGGAAGCCGACGCCCGGCGGGCGCTGGCCTACCTCGCCGTGGCGCAGCGCCTCGCAGAGCCTACCGCGGCCCCGCCAGCCGAGGTGGCGGCGCTCGTGCAGGCCGAACTGAAACTGATTGACGCGCACTCCGGCGTGGCCGTCTCCCCGATCTTCCAGGCGAGCGAGCTGCGCGAGGATTACTCGCAGTACGTGCCGCGTGGCCATTACACCCGCAGCGAGGCGCTCAGGCGCTACTTCCGCAGCATGATGTGGCTGGGCCGCATGAACCTGCGCGTGCAGAGTGACAGTGAAACGCGCGTGGCGGGCCTCCTCACCTCTCTGCTCAGCACCAACCCCGAAGCCCGGACCCTCTGGGCGCGCGTGTACGATCCGACCGCGCTGCTCGTCGGGCGCAGTGACGACCTGAACCACCGGCAGTACGCCGAGGCGCTGCAGGCCGCGGCGGACGGGCAGGTGCGCCGCCTCGCGGACCCCGCCACGCTGAAGGTCTTTCAGGCGAGGCTGCGCACCCTGCCGCCTCCACAGGTGAACAGCGCAGTCGTGACGGCCCGGCCTGGCGAGGGCCGCGCGGCGCGGGACGCCGGAACACTCGGGTTCCGCCTGATGGGGCAGCGATTCACACTGGACGGCGCGGCCTTCCAGCGCCTCGTGTACCGTGAGGTCGGCACGCAGGATCAGCCGCGCCTACTGCCCCGCGGCCTGGACCTGATGGCCGCGCTGGGCAGCGACGCCGCCCTGAACGAACTGCGCCGGGCCGGGCAGACCCGGTACCTGAACTACGAGACGAACATGGCCAAGCTCCGCACCAGCTTCGCCGCGCTGAGCCCCACCGACTGGACCACCAGCGTGTATAGCGGCTGGCTGTACGCCCTGCAGGCCCTGGCGGACCCGGACGTCCGGGACGCGCGCTCCCCGGCGTTCATGCGCACGCCTGCCTGGACCCGCAAGGAACTCCTGACCGCTCTGGGGTCCTGGACGGAACTGCGGCACGACACCATCCTGTACGCCAAGCAGACCATGGCCGAGATGGGCGCCGGGGAACCCCCGGAACCGCCCCGCGGGTACGTGGAACCCAACGGGGCCCTCTGGACGCGCCTGCTGACCCTGGAAGCCCTGACCCGCCGCGTCCTGAAAGGTCAGGGCGTGCTGTCCGAACGCACCGCGCAGAACCTGGACGAACTGCGCAGCATGCTCACCTTCCTGAACGCCGCCACCACGAAGGAGCTCGCGGGCACCCCACTCACCCGGGATGAGTACGACCGCCTGCACTACTACGGCGGCTGGCTGGAACAGATGAAGATGGCCAGTGCTGACCCCCAGGACGGCGAGAACGCCAGCGAGTTCGACGAGAACGACATGGCTGCCGTCGTCGCGGACGTCGCCACCGCTCAGGATCAGGTGCTGGAGGAAGGCACCGGGTTCATTCACGAGCTGTACGCCGTGGTGCCCGATGGCCGGGGCGGCCTGCAGGTCGCGCGGGGCGGCGTGTACTCCCAGTACGAGTTCACCGTGGCTGCCAGTGAACGCCTGACCGACGAAGCGTGGCGTGCCCGGCTCCGCCAGGGTCAGGTTCCGCCCGCGCACCCGTGGCTGGACGGCGTGCTGGTGAAGTGAAACGCCTGCTGCTGCTGCCGCTGGCGGCCCTGCTCGCCGCTGGCGGGCGGGCCTCGCCGCCCCCGGTGATCGCCGTGGCCGGCGACCTCAGCCTCGCGCGGGGCGTGGCCGGCGCCCACCGCGGCGCCTGGACCGGCACACTGCGCGCCGTGCAGGCGGCCCTGAACGCCGACGCCCGCGCCGCGAACCTGGAATCCCCGCTGACCGACCGGCCGCGCGTTACAGGCGGCCTGGACCTGCGCGCTCCACCCGGCGCCGCCGCCGCGCTGCGGCCCTTCACGCACCTGGGCGTGGAGAACAACCACGCCCGGGACGCCGGCCCCGCGGGCCAGCGGCAGACCCGGCAGGCCCTGAGGGCGGCGGGCCTCACCCCCGTGACCCGGAGCGCCACCTTCACGCGCGTCGCCGGCCGCACGGTCGCGTGGATCGCGTTCCTGGACGACGGCGGCCCCCTGCCCCTCCCGGCGGTCCGCGCCGCGGCCCACCGCGCGCCGACCGTGGTGGTCCTGGCCCACTGGGGCGAGGAGTACGGCCTGACGACCGCCCGGCAGCGTCAGCAGGCGCGCGCGCTGGTGACGGCCGGAGCGGCCCTGATTGCCGGCAGTGGCCCGCACGTTCTTCAGGGCCATGAGGTCCTGCCCGGTCCACGCGGCCCGGCGCTCGTGCTGTACAGCCTGGGTAACCTGCTGTTCGACCAGCCGTACCCGGCCGCGCAGCTCGGCGCGGTGGTGCGCGTTCCCCTCCTGAACCCGCCCGGCGCGTGTGCCGTGCCGACCCTCACCCGCGCCGCCCGCGTCACCCTGGCCCGCGGCGAAGCGCGCCGCGTGGCCCTGACCCGGCTGAACCTCCCCGCCTGCCCGGGAAGCCCATGAGCCGCGCCCGGCGGCTGGTCCTGACGGCCCTTCTGACCGTCCTCCTCGCCCCCCACGCGCCGGCCGGAGGCCTCGGGGGCCCTGCCCCCTGGCGCGCCCTGACTCCACAGGGCACCTGGACCCCCACCACGCCCGCGCCACCCCGCGCCTGCCCCGCCCTGCACCTGCCCGCCACCTGGGACGTGCGGGCCAGCGTCCTGGCCGACGTGACCGGCGACCGCACCCCGGAATGCGTGCTGGCCGTCTGGCGCCCCTGGCGCAACTGGCCGGTGGCCCGCTGGAGTGCGCACCCCACGCCCATCACCCCGAACCGCGACGCCCGGGGGGACAGCGCGCACGTGGCGGTGCTGCGCCCCCTGCCGGGCGGCCGGTACCGGGAACTGTGGGTGGGCAGCGCCCTGCACCAGCCGGTCACCACGCTTACCGTCCGGCCCGACGGCACCCTCGTGACCCTGGAGACCACGTACCGCGCGGGCCGCGCGGCCGCCGCCCACGCCCTCAGTGAATGGCGCTGGACCGGCTTCGGCTTCCGCCTGCTGCGCCGCGTGCCCACCGCGGCGCGCGCCCTGACCCTGGACCCGCTGGGCCGCCCGGCGGTCCGCTGAGCCTCACGTGAGCCGCTCGTGGGTCCAGGCACAATCCGGGGTCATGCGCTTCTCAGCCCAGTGGGAGAATTCCAGCACACTCCCCGCATGGCCCTGCCCACCTGGCACGCCCTACCATGAGTTTCCCCGCGTTCGTACGCCAGGGTACGTACGCCAGCACCCGGATGCCCCCTCCCGTCCCGCCCGCCACACTGATCCGTGGCCCCCCGGCCCAGTACAGGAGCTCCATGAACGGCAAACACCTCACGAAACTCGGCTTTGAGAAACGAGCCATCGCCCTCGCCCAGACGGCCGCCACTGCCCGCGAACGCGCCGGTCTGGAACGTGACGACATCCTCAGCGAACTGCGCGGCGTGCAGCGCAATCCCCACGCGTACCTGGGCGGCGGCGTGTACGCCGAACTCGCCGAGGAGCTCACCAACCAGGAAACCGCCCGCGAGGCCCTGCGCGGCGCCGAACTGCGCGCCACGCCCCTCCCCTACCCCGTCTGGGGTGAGGACCTGATTGATCAGGCCGCCCGCACCCAGATGGACGTCGCCATGCGGCTGCCCATCAGCCGCGCCGGCGCCCTGATGCCCGACGCCCACGTCGGGTACGGCCTGCCCATCGGCGGCGTGCTCGCCACCGAAAACGCCGTGATTCCCTACGGCGTTGGCGTGGACATCGGCTGCTCCATGATGCTCAGCGTCTTCCCCCTCCCGGCCCGCGACCTTCCCACCGAGGAGGCCAGAAGCCTGCTGATGAAACACACCCGCTTCGGCGCTGGCGTCGCCTTCGACAAACGCGACCGGCAGGACCACGACGTTCTGCATGAACGCACCTGGACGGACCAGGCTCTCCTGCGCCGCCTGTTCGACAAGGCCGCCACACAGATCGGCACCAGTGGCAGCGGCAACCACTTCGTGGAGTTCGGCGCCCTCAGCCTTCCCCACGCTGACCTTGGCCTGGACGCCGGCGAGTACCTCGCGGTCCTGTCTCACAGCGGCAGCCGCGGTTTTGGCGCGCAGGTGGCCGGGCACTACACCCAGCTGGCCGAACGGCACCACCCGAACCTCAGCCCCGAAGCGAAGAAACTGGCGTGGCTGCCCCTTGACCATGAGGACGGCCAGGCGTACTGGCAGGCCATGAACCTCGCCGGCCGGTACGCGCTGGCCAACCACGACCTCATCCACGCCCGCCTCGCCCGGGCCCTGAACGTCAAACCCCTCGCGCAGGTGAGCAACAGCCACAACCTCGCCTGGAAGCAACAGCACGAGGGGCAGGAACTCATCGTGCACCGCAAAGGCGCCACGCCCGCCGAACCTGGCCGCCTCGGCCTCATTCCCGGCAGCATGGCAGACCCGGGGTACGTCGTCCGCGGCCGTGGCCACGCCGGCGCCCTGCACAGCGCCAGTCACGGCGCCGGACGCCAGCTTGGCCGCAAGGCCGCGGAACGCACCCTCGCCAAGAAAGACGTTCAGGCGTACCTCCGCGACCACAACATCACCCTTATCGGCGGCGGGATTGACGAGGCGCCCCAGGCGTACAAACGCATTCAGGACGTCATTGCCCGCCAGAACGATCTCGTGGAGATCGTCGCCAGCTTCCAGCCCCGCGTTGTGCGCATGGACACCGGGCACGAGGACGTGTAAGGAAGTAACCGCACCCAGAAAGCCCGCCCCGGTTCCGCTGTGCAACTGGGGCGTCTGCCTGTGGACTGGAGAATCAGAATTGCGGGGCGGGCTCCCGTTGTGACCGGCGCTGGGGGCTCGCATGCTCAGGGCCTGTTCCTGTCTGCTGCTGCTACAGTTCTTCCCCAGGTTCCGCATGCACAGCTCTTATGCGCCGCTCTTATGCGCTGCCCGGGGCGGGCATCAGGGGGACCCGCACGGGCGCTTCACGGCCAGCGCTGTCCCCCCTCTGGGAGCACTGCGGCTGGCGCACCGCCCAGCTGGGGTCCGCTTAACGGACGGTGTTCAGCAGGGCGTCCAGGCCGCCGTCATACCCGTCCACGCGGGCCCACCCGGGGGGAAACGGCTGGGTGCGGGTCACGTCGTTCGGGACGACGACCACGTGCAGTCCCGCAGCGACCGCGGCGGTGGCGCCATTCAGGCTGTCCTCCACGGCAAGGCACTGCTCAGGCGGCAGCCGGAGCTGGTGGGCGGCGAGGGTATACAGTTCGGGGTCGGGTTTCACGCGGGCCACGTCGTCACGGGTGGCGAGGGTTTCGAAGTGGTCGAGCAGGCGATGGTGCCGGAGCCAGCGGGTCACCCAGGCGCGGTCACTGCTGGTGGCCAGCGCGAGGCGCAGGCCGCGCTGGCGGACGTCGTCGAGAACGGCGCGCACTCCGGGGCGGACATCGCTGTGTTCGATGGTGGCGTGGATGTCCGTGCGGAGCTGTGCGTGCACGGTGTCACGGCTCTGCTGGATGTGGTCGGGCAGGCCGGCCCAGGGGTCGAAGGCGTCCCACGTCCCGACGCCGCGCTGCCAGTCGTGCAGGTGCAGCTCACGGCCGTGCTGGCGGTACAGGGCCTGCCAGTGGGTGAATTCGGGGGTCTCGGTGTCGAGGATGGTGCCGTCGAAGTCGAAGATCACGGCGCGGATGGTCATGAACGCAGTGTAGGGCGGCGTGCGTGAAGTGGGGTTCACTTTCTGTGGACGAGGCGGGAGCGGCGCGTCTGTAGGCTCGGACGTATGGGCGAGTGGGTGCAGAATCTAATGGACAGCATGGGGTACCTGGGCATCCTGCTGCTGATGGTGCTGGAGAATGTTTTCCCGCCGATTCCGAGTGAGCTGATCATGCCGTCGGCGGGGTTCGCGGCGTCGCAGGGTGACCTGAACCTGCTGCTCGTGATTGCGGTGGGCACCCTGGGCAGCGTGCTGGGAACGTTGCCGCTGTACTACATCGGCCGGGCGTTCGGTGAGGACCGGCTGGTGGCGTGGGCTGACAGGCACGGCAAGTGGTTGACGCTCAGCGGGAAGGACATCAAGAAAGCCGACGACTGGTTTGACCGGCACGGGTCAAAGGCCGTGCTGTTCGGGCGGATGGTGCCGGGCCTCCGGAGTCTGCTGAGCCTGCCGGCCGGTATGTGTGAAATGCCGATGCCGAAGTTCCTGCTGTACAGCGCGATCGGGTCGGCGCTGTGGGCGTCGGTGCTGGCCGGGGCCGGGTACGCGCTGGGGGAAAACTACGACCGCGTGGAGCAGTACGTGGGGCCAGCCAGCAAGATCATTCTGGGCGTGGTGGTGGTGGCGGCGGTCGCGTGGTTCATTCGCCGGAAGCGTGAGCAGGCGCATCAGGCGACATAAGAGGCCTACAGAGGGAGGGGCGGGCTGGGCCGCCCCTCCCTCTTCTTCCGCGTTACTCAGTGTTCAAGGCGGATGTGGGGAAGGCGCCGGTCAAGCCAGCGGGGCAACCACCAGTTCCAGCGGCCGGCGAGTTTCAGGAAGGCGGGCACCAGGATAAGCCGCACGAGGGTGGCGTCAAGGGCGACGGCCACAGCGAGACCCAGGCCAATGCTTTTGCTGGCGACGACCCGCCCGAAGATGAAGGCGGTGAAGACAATAAACATGATGATTGCGGCGCTCGTGATGATGCGGGCGGTGTGACCGACGGCCAGAACGACCGCCTCGTCGTTCGGTACTCCGCGCAGGTGTTCTTCCTGCACGCGGGACAGCAGGAAGATTTCATAATCCATGCTGAGGCCGAACATCACGGCGAACAGCAGGACGGGCAGGCTGGCGTCCAGCACGCCAACGTCCCCTGGGATACCGAGCGGCGCCGCGAGGAAGCCTTCCTGAACGATCAGGGTGACGATGCCGGCGGCGGCACCGACGGTCAGGGCGTTCATGAGGATGCTTTTGAGGGGGATCAGGAGGCTGCGGAAGGCGATCATCAGCAGGAGGAAGGTGCCGGCGAACACGGCAAGCATGACGGTCGGGAGGGCGCCGGTGATGGCGCGGCTGAATTCCTCGCCGCCGATGGGGGCGCCGCCCAGCAGGTACGTGTAGCCGCTGGCGTTCAGGGTGCGCCGCAGCTGCGTTTCGAAGCTGGGGATCTCGCGGGCAGGAAGGTTGCGGTCCGGAATGACCGTGACGCGCAGCAGACGCCGGTCCTGGCTGAAAGACCGGCGGGTGAGCGTGCTGAGGGCGGCGAGCGCGTCGGTGCTGTTGCCACCGGCCGTCTGAAGGTCCTGGGGGGTCAGGAAGGGACTGAGAACGCCTTTCACGCCGGGCAGGGCGCGCAGGTCGGCAACGACTGCCTGAAAGCGGGTGCGGTCGGCCGGGGTGTACCGCTGACCGTTCAGGTCGAGAATCACCTCGAACTGACTGAGCAGCCCGCCGGCGCCCAGCGTCTGAACGTCCGTGAGGGCGTCGCGGCTTTCGACGCCGGGCGTGAGTCCCCAGGCGCCGGCGTACCCGGTGCGCATCTTCAGGGCGGGCGCCGCGAGGAGCAGCAGCAGGGCTGTGGAGGCCAGCACCGCTGCCCAGGGCCGGGCGGTGACGCGGCGGGCGAAGGTGGTCCAGGCGGCGGAGGCGGCGCCGCTCTGCGCCCACGTGAATTTCAGGAGGCGGGGGCTGTTCACGCGTTCGCCGAGCAGGGCGAGCATGGCCGGGAGGGCCGTGAGACTGGCGAGCACCGTCAGGAGCACGGCGAGGACACCGCCGATGCCGATAGAGCGGACGAACGCGATGGGCGGCAGGATCAGGCCGGCCATGGCGATGGCGACGGTCAGGCCGCTGAACGCGACGCTGCGTCCGGCGGTCTGGACGGTGCGCTCGGCGGCGCGCCGGGCGTCGGGCGTGTGGCGGAGTTCCTCACGGAAGCGGTTGACCATCAGCAGGGCGTAGTCGATGCCGGCGCCCAGGCCGAGCATGGTGATGACGCTCTGCGCGAAGGTGCTGACGTCCATGACGTGCGTCAGGCCGTACAGGGCGGCCATGGCGACGCTGATGCTCAGGAGGCCCACGGCGAGGGGGAGGCCGGTGGCGACGAGCGCACCGAACACAACGAGAAGCAGCGCGCCGATGAGGGGCAGCGCGGTGAATTCGCTGCGTTTGGTGTCGTCCTCGGCGAAGGTGGTGAAATCGTCGGCGATGGCCTGCCCTCCGGTGACGCGGATGTCGAGCGCGGCGCTCTCCGTGCGGGTGGCGTAGCTGCGGATGCGTTGCAGGGCGGGGGTGGCGCCCTGTTCGAGCGGAATCTGCGCGAGGGTCAGGGCAAGCTGGCCGTCCCCGGAGCGGGTGCGGTAGGGGCCGCTGCCTTGCGCGGCGGTCACGCGGGTGACGCCGGGGACCTTCTCCAGGCCACTGAGAAAGCGCCGGTAGGTGGCGTCGCCCTGAGGCGTGCCGAGAGGCGGCTGACTGCGGGTCACGATGACGACCGTGTTGGTGTCGGTTTCTCCGAAGCGTTCGCGCAGCAGCCCGGTGACGCGGGTGGCTTCGGAGTTCTGGAGGCCTCCGGCGGGGTCGGCGGTCAGGGCGGCGGGGGCGCGCGCAGCGAAGGGAATGCTGAGCAGCGCAGCGATCAGCCAGACGAGCAGGGTGGCCCAGGGATGACGGGAAACGAGTTGACCCAGTGTCCTCACCGCCTGAGTAGATCACGCGCCGTGTGGCTGCACGAGGGGCTGCTGGGCCGCACTGGTCACCACCATCTGACGCCATCTTCCGTTATCTATTGACTCTTGATCTTATTTAACGCAAGATAGTCTCACCTGTCAGAAGGTGGCACAATCAGGGCATGACCGACACCCCCGGTGAAGTGCTGACCCTGGAGGAACTGGCCACCTACCTGAAGGTGAGTGAAACCACCGCGTACGCGCTGGTGCGCAGCGGCGAGGTGCCCGGCCGCAAGGTCGGGCGGGAATGGCGCTTCCTGAAAGCGCGCGTTACACAGTGGCTCATGCAGGCCGGCACGGAGGACGAGATGAACAGCACAGGACTGGTACAGCGGGACGAACACGGCGGCGAGTTCAAGCAGGAAAACGGTCAGGAGTTCGTGGCCCTGTGGTTGCCCATGACCCGCGAGGAGAAGGCCGCGCAGCTCGAAAAGGCTGAGCGTGAAGGGGTAAGCGTCAGTGAACTGGTCGCCGGCTACCTGCGCGAATGGGCCAGAGCCTGAGCGCAGCCGCCCTGTTTACCGGCACGAACGGGCGACGGGTCCCCGGGCCTGCTGCCGCGCGCTCCGCTCAGAACAGCTCGTCCAGCAGGCGGTAGTAAGCGAGTTTCTCCGGGTTCACGAGGGCACGGCCGTACAGGTCCAGGAACATGCCGGCGTACCGCTCCCCCAGGTTGTGCTGCGCGCTGCGGTGCGCCAGGGCGAGGTCCGCGTGCCGGTCGGCGATCCCCAGCCGTCCCACGTCAATCAGGCCTTCCACGTACTCACCGTTCAGGATCACGTTCGGCAGGCACGGGTCACCGTGCGTGACCACCAGGTCCTCCCCGTCGGGACGCGTGCGCGCCAGTTCGTTGAATACGCTCACGGCGCTGCGCCCGGCGCGTTCCTCATCGAAATCCGCCTCGTCCACCACGCCCGCCTGCACGCGCTCGCGCGCCAGGGGCAGCGTGACGGCCAGCGTGGCTGTGAAGGGGCAGTCGCGCAGCGGCAGGGCGTGCAGTTCCCGCAGGGCACGCGCGAGCAGGTTCACCACGCGTTCGGGGTGCAGTTGCGCGTCCGGGTGACTCATGGGCATGCCGCTCAGGCGGGTCATGGCGAGGTACTCGGCGTCCGGCGTCACCTCGAACGCCACCACCTGCGGCGCCGGTACGCGGCCCGCCAGCCAGCGCAGCCGCTCGCGTTCCTGCTGCAGGGTGCTGACCGCGTGCGGCGTGCGGGGCTGCACTTTCACGACGTGCCGCGTGCCGCGCCACACCTGCGCGCCGCTCATGCCGTCCGTGACGCGCTCCCAGCGGGCTGCGGGCAGCGCGCGCCGCAGCGCGTCCGGCAGGATCAGGCGGTCAGGTGGGGCGGGCTCCTGGGCGTCGGGCACATCCGGCAGTATGGGCAGCAGGCTGACCCTCAGGCAAGCGTGAAGCCCGGCCGCACCCACTGCCGGGGCTGCTTTCCGCATCATGGGCAGCGTGACGCGTCCCTCTTCCCGTGCCCCGGCCCCGGAGGCCGAACCCTCCAAACGCGAGTGGTTCAGCGAGGTGATCGGCCGCACGCGCTTTGTGGTCCTGATCGCCGTGGTGGCCGTGCTGCTGGTGTCCTTCAGTCTGTTCCTGCAGGGCACCCTGCTGGCCCTGCAGACCATCTGGGACTCCTGGCGCGACACGCTCACGCTGGGCGTCAGCACGCAGAAGGGCCAGCTCGCCGTGGAGTTCCTGGAAATTGTGAGCACCATGCTCAAGGCGGTGGTGTTCTACCTGATCGGGGTGGGCCTCTATTCCCTGTTCATCACCCCGCTCAACCTCACGTCTGCGCTGGGCGTGGAGAGCCTCGCCGACCTGGAGCAGAAGGTGGTGTCGGTGATCATCGTGATTCTGGGCGTCACGTTCCTGGAGCATTTCGTGCGCTGGGACAAGCCGCTGGACACCCTGTACTTCGCCGGGGCCCTGGCGCTGGCCGGCGGCGCGCTGGTGTTCTTCCAGCGGGTCCACCGCGGCAGCGGCGGGGACCTGCAGCAGCCGCAGGCGAAACTCCGGGCCCGGCAGGAACTGTTCGAGAATCACACCGAGCAGCGCCACATTGACGATCAGGAAGTGAAACTCGCGCAGCAGGCCACGCACGCCAAACTGGAAGGCAAGGCGGACGCCGGCGAAGGCAGCGGCTAGGCCCCACCCCGGCCTGGGCATCTGCCTGGCCCGGGCCGCGTACACTGTTCAGAATGAGGGTTGGTCTGCTTGAAACACGCGCCGCGCGGCTTCCTGGTTACTGGGCGGCATACCTGAAGGAACTGGGCTCCGACCCGGTTACGCCCGCCCTGGACGACATGGAGGCCCTCGCGCTCGGCCGCCAGAGCCTGCCGGGCGAACCACTGACGGTGCAGCTCGCCCTGGGCCGCATCCTGTCCATGGGCCGCGTGGACGCCGTCCTGATTCCTCAGTGGCCCGCCGTGACGGGCGACGCCTGGAGTGAGGCGCTGCCGGACCTGCTGTCACGGCGCATCAGTGGTCTGCCCACACTGATCAGCGTCCCCGACCATCCAGAGGCCATGGAAGGCGCCGCCGCCGAGGTGGGCATGCGCGTCCTGCAGAACGCCGGGCGCGTGCGCCTCGCCATTGAGAAGGTCCGTCCGCTGGGTACAGACGCCCGCCCCGCGCAACCCGCCCTGACCCGCGCGTCCCGCACGAGCGTCGCCGTGATCGGCCCGCGCCCCCTGCTGGGTGAGGGTGCGGTGCGCGAGCCACTGCGCGCCGCGCTGGACGAACTGGGCCTGCACCCGGTGTTCAGTGATGAACTGCCGGTGCCCGAGGTGCTGCGCCGCGCCGAGCGCATGGAGAACGCTGAGCGCGCCACGGACGGCGACCGGGAACTGTTTGGCGCCGTGTCCCTGCTGAGCGGCAAGGGCGCCGTGAAGGGCCTGATCTTCGTGTCGGGCGCCCGGGACGGCTCGACGGCGGGCGCCGCGGCCAAGCTCGCGGCGCGGCAGCACAAGCCCACGCTGCTGCTCAGCGTGGACGGCCAGACGGACTTCCCGGACCTGCGGCCGTTCCGGGACCGCGTGACCGGCGGCGCTCCTCTGGAGGCCGACGCATGAAATTGTGGCGCTGGCTGACGACCCCGGACCCGGAGCCGGGCTTTACAACCGCCAAACTCGTCAAACTGACCGTGCGGGTCATGCTGTTCGCACTGGTGGCCACACTGATCAGCGGGCTGCTGCAGCTCACGCCTCTGCGTGAGCCGCTGAACACGTGGTGGGGCAGCCTGCTGTTCGTGCTGCTGCTGTACATTCCCGCCGCGCGTTTCCTGACTGTGGACACCTTCGTGCCGCGCCAGCTGCAGGGCCGGGTCGCCGCGCGCACCGGCAGCCGCACCGCCAGCAGCACGCAGCGCCGCAAGGACCGCAACCGCTACGCCGGAGTGCGCAAAAGCGCTCCCAAATACGGGGGGCGCCGATAGATTCCGGCCTCGCCCGAACCCGGAAAAAGCGGCCCGCGACCGAGTGGGCCGCCGAGCGCGTGTTCCGCCCCGCCGCGCAGCTGCTCGTGGACCCGCTGGCCCGGCTGAACGTGGACCCGCAGCACGTGGTGCTGTTTCATACGGCGCTGGGCCTCCACGCCGCCCACCTGATCGGCCGCGGCGACCGGCTCACCCCGGCCCTGCTGCTACAGCTCAAAACGCTGCTCGACAACCTCGACGGGCAGCTGGCGCGCGCCACAGGCCGCACCACCGAAACGGGCCGCTATCTGGACACCGAGATGGACCTGCTGGTGAATCTGGCGTTGAACGTGGCCATCAGTGGCCGCTCAGGGCTGCCCTGGACGGTCCTGCAGAGCCTGATCCTGACGGTGGATTTCCTGTGGGAGCGGGAGTACCGCGAGGCACGCGGCGAGGTGTTCCGCGAATCTCCTGCGCAGGCGGGTGATCATCCGGTGGTGCTGGGCGCCCTCAAAGCGGTGTACGCGGCGTACTTCGTGCCGCAGGAACGCCTGCTGCACCGGGTGTTCGAGCAGCGGCTGCGCCGCGTTGCCGGGGGGGGCGTGACGCCCGCAGACCGCGTGGCGTACACGAGCGCGGCCGTCAATGCGCTCAGCGCGAACCTGGGGCTGTCCACGCAGCTGGCGCTGCTGGGCGCGTGCGTGCTGCTGGGACGCCCGCAGCTGTACCACCGCAGCCTGCTGGTGCAGGCGGCTGCGCTTTTGGGGGCGCAGGTGTGGCGCGAGCAGCAGGTCCGGGCCGCGCACGCCGCGCGGCGCTGAAAAAGCCCCGCGCTCTGCATTCCGGGCGCCGGCGTCAGCCTTCCTCCAGCGGGTAGGTGCGCGCGGCGCGGGCGGCCAGCGCAATCAGGTACGCGTAGAAGACACCCACGATGGCGAAAACCATCCCGCCGGGAAAATTGCCGATGTCGGCCAGCGCGAACGCTTCCGGGAAGCTGAGGGCCCAGCCTTTGGGCTGGCTGAGGTCCAGCTTGGCGAACCACGCGGCCAGCACGGCAGCGTAGATCCACAGGTAGTTGCGGTTCAGGCGCCAGCCCAGGGCGTCGGCGCGGGTCATGGGGCTGCGCGGTTTGCCCAGCTCGGCCAGCAGCAGCTGGTGCCAGCCGGGGTCCACGCGATCGCCGAGCATCGCCGGGTAGAAGAAGCGTTCCATGATCCGCACGCGGTGGTGGGCGATTTCGAAGGTGCGGAACCGCCGCGCTTCCAGCCGCAGAAAGAAGTAGTTCATGAACATGGCGAACAGGAATGTGGCGTGGCTGTTGTTCACGTCCCCCAGCGCGAAGGACGCCAGGCCCGCGGTGGTCACCACCGACCAGTTGGTGGTCATGTCGAGCCGCTGGCGGTAGGCGGTCATCTTGCCCACCTCGGCGCGGTAGAGGTGAATGAGGGCGTTGGCGGTGTTCGTGCTGTAACTCACGTCGGTCAGGCCGCCAACCTGCGCGCCGCTGCCCAGCCCGGTGCCCGGCATCAGTTGCCCCTCGCCTTCATGCGTTCAGGGTACCGCGCAGGACCCCAGTACGAAGGTGAAGAAAGCCCTCAGGGCCGGCCTCATCTGACCGGGTGTATTGAGAGGCGGTTCACAGATTGGGCCTCTGACCCTCCCTTAGAGTTCGCCCAGTCCTCAAATTCACCGTTTACTCGCGTGCCGGGTGGCCTTCAGGTGCCCGCAGCACGCCGGAGGTCCCATGAACTGCACCCGTCTTCTTGGTCTTGTTACCCTCACTGCTGTTCTCGCGGCCTGCGGTCAGAGTCCTTCGGCGCAGCTTTCGGCCGACGCGGCGCCCGCCAGCGCGCCGGCCTTCGTTCCTGGGGAACTGCTGGTGCAGCTCAATGGCGGCCTGAGCAGCCAGTCTGTCACGGCCCTGAGCAGCCTGGGCGTGCAGTCGCTGGAAACCCTGTCCACCGTGAACGGCGGCGCCCTGCTGCGCGCCCGGATCACGGACGGTCAGGACGTGCTGACCAAGGCGCGGCACCTGGCGAGCAGCGCCCTGGTGCGTTTCGCGGAACCCAACTGGGTGTACCAGCATCAGGCGACCGCCACCGACACCTACTTCCAGGACGGCACGCTGTGGGGCATGTACGGCGACGGGAGCACGCCCGCCAACGCCTACGGCAGCCAGGCGGCCGAAGCGTGGGCCGCGGGGCACGTGGGCAGTGACAGCGTGTACGTGGGCATCATTGATGAGGGGTACCAGTTTGACCACCCGGACCTGAAAGGCAACGCGTGGCTGAACCCCTATGACGCCCTGGATGGCCTGGACAACGACGGCAACGGCTTCGTGGATGACACGCGCGGCTGGGATTTCGCGAACAACGACAACACTGTCTACGACGGCGGCACCCGCGGCAGCCTGGACGCGCACGGCACGCACGTGGCCGGCACCATTGGCGGCACGGCCAACGACGGCGGCGTGGTCGGGGTGAACCACAACGTGACGTTCATCAGCGGCAAGTTCCTGGGCCGCAACGGCGGCACGAGCGCCAACGCCATCAAGGCCGTCAACTACTTCACGGACCTGAAGACGCGCCACGGGCTGAACATCGTGGCGCTGAACAACTCCTGGGGCGGCGGCGGGTTCTCCCAGGCCCTGCTTGACGCCATTGTGAGCGCCGCGAAGCAGAACATCCTGTTCGTGGCCGCCGCCGGGAACAGCGGCACCGACAATGATTCCACTGCCAGCTACCCCAGCAACTACGACACCACCGCCGGCGCCGGGTACGACAGCGTGATCGCCGTGGCCGCCATCGATAAGACCGGCGCCCTGGCTTCGTTCAGCCAGTACGGGGCCACCACCGTAGACCTGGGCGCGCCCGGCGTGGCGATCATGAGCAGCGTGCCGTACAACAAGTACAGCAGCTACAACGGCACGAGCATGGCCACCCCGCACGTGACAGGCGGCGTGGCGCTCTATGCCAGCACCCATCCAGGAGCAACGGCCGCAGCGATCAGGCAGGCAGTCCTGGCCGCCGCGGTGCCCACCACCAGCCTGAGCGGCAAGACGGTCACGGGTGGCCGCCTGAACGTCAGCGGCTTCTAGGCCCCGGCGGGCGAGGCGCCTCCGGAACCACTCCGGAGGCGCCTACCTCTGTGATTACTGGAGGTAAGGGTTGGTTCTCGCCTCAAAGTCAACGGTGGTGCGTGGCCCGTGCCCGGGGTACACGGCTGTATCGCCCGGCAGGGTCAGCAGCTCCTCGCGGATGCCGCGCAGCAGTTGCGCGTGATTCCCGCCGGGAAGGTCCGTGCGGCCGATCCCGCCGCGGAAGAGGGTATCCCCGGCAATCACGAGACCCGGCGCGGTGAACACCACGTGCCCCGGAGCGTGCCCGGGCAGGGCGCGGGCCGTCAGGGTCAGGTCCCCGGCAGTGAACGTCTGCCCCGCCGTAATCTCATGCTCAGGGTCGGCGGGCTGCGTGAACGGCAGGTTCCAGCGCGCGGCGCTCTGGGCGCCTGCGCGGTAGAGCTCAAGGTCAGCGGGGTGCAGCCACACCGGGACGCGCAGCGCCTCGCGCAGGGGCTGCACCGCGCCGATATGGTCGAAGTGCGCGTGCGTGAGCAGGATGCCCTGCACGGCCACGCCGGTGCCGCGCACCAGCGTCAGGAGACGCCCGGCGTCATCACCCGGGTCGATCAGGAAGCCCTGGCCGTCCGTCCCGGCAATCAGCAGGGCGTTCTCCTGGATGGGGCCGGTCGTCACCGACCAGAGGCGCAGCGGGCCGTGCGTGAAGGGAGCACTCATGCCCGGCAGTGTACGCCTGCGCCCGGAGCGTCAGGCGTGCCCGAACGCGTCGCGCAGCGCCAGCGCAAACACCTGGAAACTCAGGCTGGGGCTGGCGTACGCTTCCAGCGCCGCCTGAAGCGCACTCAGGGCCGAGTCCGCCCGGGCCCGTACGTGTGGGGGCTCGGCACGCCACACGAAACGCAGCACCTCCGGGTGCCACGCCGGATCGAATCGTTTCTCGAGGGCCTCGGCGGCCTCCAGGGCGCGCAGCAGGCTCTCCCCCAGCGCGCCTGTGAGGTCCCGGGCGTCCTGCAGCGCCGCGCGCACCGGGGCTGGGTCATTCAGCACGCCTGTCCGCCCGGCGGCGAACGCCACGAGTTCTGCGTCGGGCTCGTGTCCGGCACGCTGCAGGGCGCGTTCCAGCGTTCGGTCGCTGACCGGCGTGACATTCAGGCGGGCGCTGCGGCTCACGATGGTGGGCAGCACCGACCGGAGGTCCTCAGCCAGAAACACGAACAGTGCGCCGTGCGGGGGTTCCTCCACCAGTTTCAGCAGGGCATTGGCGGCTTCCTGCCCCAGGTACTCCGCGCCGTTCACAATCACCACGCGGCGCCGGAAGGTGGGGCGCACCTCCAGGAACTCGAAGACGTGCGTTTCGTACTCGCGGGTCTTGTCCCGGCCCCTCAGCACCGCGCCGATCGGGATGAGCCTGCGCCGCGCGGCCTTCCCGGTGCTGGTGGTGGCGCGCGGCTCGACGAACAGCAGGTCCGGGTGCGCGCCAGCGGCCAGGGCCCGGCACGACGGGCACGCGCCGCACGCCTCGCCGTACATGCCCCGCACGCCGGCGCAGTTGTGCTGCGCCGCCACGGCGCGCGCCAGGTCCTGCTTGCCCACGCGGGCCGGACCGGTCAGCAGCAGCGCGTTGCCTGCAAAGGTGCCCGTCTGCTCCAGCAGCGGACCGTGCAGATCGGCAGCGGCACTCACGGGCGCACCTACTTCCCGATGGCGAGCCGCGCGGCCAGCACCTGCGGCAGACCGGCCTCCAGCGCCGCCGCCTGCGCCCGCGCGATGTCGTAGGTCACGCGGAACACCTCAAAATACCCGCGCGCCGAGTCGTAGATGGCGTAACTGGCCTGCGGGTTCCCGTCGCGCGGCTGGCCCACACTGCCGGGGTTCAGGATCACGCGGGTGCTGGGCGCGATCATGTAGCTGCCGCCGTCCTGGAACTGCTGCACCTTCACCCAGTCACCCACCGGGGAGTTCAGCGTGGCGTACACCGCCGGGACGTGCGTGTGCCCCACAAACGCCAGCCGGCCCTGCCACTGCGTGAACGCGTCACGCGCCGCCGGCACGGAGTCCGTGTAGTGATCCAGGCTCACGGGCGTGCCGTGCCGGTAGCGCGCGCCGATGTCCGGGTCGTCAATGCCGTCACGCCACAGGCGCACCCCCGCCAGGTCCCGGTCGGAGAGGCGTGAGAGCTGCCATATCAACGCCATGGACACGACCGAGTCCTTCTTGTCGCGCAGGCCGTCGGCGTACTGCAGCAGCATCTGGTCGTGGTTGCCGAGCACGCATGTGGCGTCCAGCTCGCGCAGGGTCTCAAGCACCTCCCGCGGGTGAGGACCGTAGCCCAGGGCGTCCCCCAGGTGAATCACCTGATCGTACCGGCGCTGGGCCGCGTCGCTCAGGACCGCCTGGAGAGCGGTGTGGTTCGCGTGAGTATCAGACAGCAGCAGCAGCCGCACAGGCCGGATGATAGCGCGCTGCCACCCCGGGCGCATGTGCACCCGCCACACCACCTGCCCTCAGGGAAAGACCGTCACCCGGCCCGCCCGCGGGTCCAGCCGCACCTGGCCGCCCAGCAGCAGGGTGAGCTGCGGGCTGGTGTGCCCGAAATCCATGTTCGCCACCACCGGCAGGTCCGGCCGGGCGGCCTCCAGCAGCACCTGCCGGACCCAGCCGTACAGGTCCTGCACCATGCCCGGCGTGTACCCACGCGGGCGGGCCAGCAGCAGGCCTGCCAGTTCACCCAGGATGCCCTGCGCGGCGTAGTTGCGCAGCCAGTACCCCACCTGACGCGGCGGGGGGACGTCCTCACTGGTTTCCAGGGCCAGCACCGCGCCCCGCCACAGGGTCCGGTCCGGCCAGCCGGGGGTGCCGCACAGCATGGCCAGCACCTCCGCGCAGCCGCCGAGCAGGTGCCCCTGGGCAGGCGCGTCTCCCTGCAGCCACACCCATCCGTCACCAGGCTGGAAGGGCCGGCGGACCATCTGCGCCGCCTCATCTGTCCAGGGCACGACCGCCTCGCTCCATTCAGGCGCGGCCGTCAGGTCGAACGGTGCGGGTGGGTCCACCAGGGCCCGCCGGACGCCCTGCAGGGTGAACGGGTGCAGGCCGGCGTTCTCGGCCAGGTCCGTGAGCAGCGCCGGGCCGTGGTAGGCCATCACGCCGGCCCGCACAAACTGCGTGAGGGTGACCGTGGTGTCGCTGAATCCCAGGAGCGCCTTCGGGTGAGCGCGGATCAGGTCCGGGCGCAGAAAGGGCAGGAGGCGCACGCTGTCATCACCCCCGATGATGCTCACCATGCCGTGAATATCCGCTGACGTCAGGGCCCAGTGCAGGTCATCCGCGCGGGCCTCCGGGTGATCCGCCAGGAACGCCGGGCCTCGCAACGCGTTCGGGGCGGGCACCACCTTCCACTCCAGGGCCTGCGCCACCTGCGTCACGCCGGCGGGGTAGCGGTTCATCACGTCCGTCACGAGGCCACTCGACAGACTCAGCGCGGCCACGCGCGACCCTGGGACGAGGCGAGGCGGACGCAGGAACACCGGGCCGCTCAGCATTCCAGCAGCATGTGATGCTCGCTCAGCACCTGCCCGTCCCGGTGAACGGCGTCCGGCCGGGTGCCCCACACCCGGAACCCGCAGCGTTCGTACAGGCGCCGCGCGGGCTCCTGCGAACTCATCACCGCGAGGTGCAGGGACGTCACGCCGTCCCACGAACACGCCAGGGTGATTCCGGCGCGCACCAGCGCCTCCCCGATGCCCTGGCCGCGCGCGTCGAGCGCGACGGACACGCCGTAGACGTTCACGCGGTGCGCAAGAACGGGCGCGACCTCACGCACCAGGGTGAGCAGGCCGCACAGGTTGCCGCTCACCAGGGCGCCGAGGGTTACGCCCGGCGCGTCCGGCGCGAGACGCCCGGCCAGCTGCCCGGCGGGCAGCGCCGCGAACTCGGCGGCACTGGTCAGAAACGCCTCCGGGTCGGCTTCCAGCGCGGCCAGCCGGGCGGCGCGGTACCCGGGGGCGTCCGCCGGAGTCAGTCGGCGGACGGTGACCGCCGCGTGCATCAGGCGGGTTCCGGCGCGCTGCCAAGCGTCACGAGCTGCGCGGCCGCAGGGCGCGTCCCGCCCACGTGCCGGTCACGCCAGTTCAGCACGTGCCCATTCCGGCGCACGTTCCGGGTGAGCGTGACGTCGAGGTCGGTGATCAGCCAGCCGGGTTCATTCCAGGCGCCCTGCGCGACCACACCGTCCTCCGGCAGACCGTGGTCGGCCGGGGCGTAGATGCCGCTTGCTCCGTGCGCGTCCTCCACGGCGTAGGTCCAGGGGGCGTCCGCGATGAGCGGAGCGTGCAGGGCGTACAGCTGGTTTTCCAGGGCGCGGGCCATGCTGCCCACGCGCACGCGGGTGTACCCGGCGCGGCTGCCGGTAAAGGACGGCACCACCAGCAGTTCCGCGCCCCCTTCAGCGAGGTGCCGGGCCAGGCTGGGGAATTCACTGTCGTAGCAGATGGCAATGCCGAAGCGCAGGGTTCCACCGGCGCGCAGCGGCAGGTCGAACACGCGGACGCCCTCGCCGGGTGCGATGTCCCATTCCTCCGCCTCGAAACGGGTCATCAGGAGTTTGTCCTGGTGGCTGACCGTGCCGTCCGGTCCGAACACGAACGCCCGGTTCACGAACGTGCCGCCGTGCGCGACCGGGTAGCTGCCCGCCACGATCGCCACCGCGAACTGCCGCGCCAGCCGCTCGTGCAGGGCCAGGAAGTCCGGCAGGAACGCCTGCAAGGGCGCCCGCATGCCCCGCACGTCGTGGCGCAGTTCAGGAGGCAGCAGGCTGATCAGTTCCAGTGGCGCGTACTCCGGGAAGGCCAGCAGCTCGGCGCCGCGGGCAGCTGCATCTGCCACCCAGCGGGTCAGTTTCGTCTCGAAGTCCGCCCAGGACGCCAGGAAATCCACCGGGTACGCTCCGGCCGCCACCCGCACCGGCCCTGCCACGTCAGTCTGTGCCGTCATGCGCCCGAGTGTAGCCGCGCGCGTGCCCGGCGCGCCGCTGCCGAATGACCTATCCGGGCGCCGCGGGGCGCTACGCTGCGCGCATGACGCTCACCCCCGGCGCGCTGCGTGAACAGGTGTGGAACGACCTGCTGGCCCGCCGCGCCTGCGCGTACCCCACGCCGCCGCACGGGCACTGCCCGAATTTCACGCACGCGCGCCGCGCCGCCACGCACCTGCTCGCTCACCCGGCGGTGGCGGCGCTGCACACCCTGATCGTGGGCCCGGAGCGGGCGCTGCTGCCCCTGCGGCAGCAGGCGCTGAAAGCCGGGAAGGTGCTGTACGTTCCGCATCAGAAGAAGGCCGGCTGGTACTGGCGGGTCACGGCGCCGGCCGGCGCCAGGCTCAGCGCCCTGCCGGACCACGGCGAAGCGGTCCTGAGGCCTGTGGGCGCGCAGGCGGCGGTGCTGGCCTGCGTGGTCGTGGACCGCCGCGGGCAGCGGCTGGGCAAGGGGTTCGGCTGGGGCGCCCGGGGCCTGCCTGAGGCCCTGCCGTCGTTCACGCTGGCCCACCCCCTGATGCTGCGGGACGTGCTGCCCTGCCCGGCCGACTCAACCGTGACCCTGATCGGAACCTCCGGCGGGGTGATCGAGTGCCCCGGCGCGCCCGCAACCCCGGCCCCGTGAAGCGCGTACCATGCGGCATGAGCAACCGCAACAGCCCCCACCCCCTCGTGCCTGCCCTCGTGACGGTCGCCACGGTCGGCGTGGCCGCCGGCGCCGCGTACGTGGCCCGGGTCCGCCGGCAGGAGGTCAAGGGACTCGTGGTGAACCGCGTGCTGGAACGGCCCGCCAGCCGCAGTTCGTACACGGACCTCGCGCAGAGCCTTGAACGGTCCGGAACGTTCCTGACGGGCCGCGCCGCGCGCGCCGCCGACACGCACGCCAACCGTGAACTGCTGGCCCACATCATCGGCATTGAACGCTGGGGGCAGCAGCGGCTGCGCGCGGCCCTCGGGTCGCACGCCGACCAGACCGACTCATACCACGGTTACCGCCCCGCGCAGGACGCCACGCTGGATGAACTGCGCGCCCTGGTGACCAGCACCCGCGCCCACACCGTGGACCTGGCGCGGCGGCTGCACCGGTCCGCGCCGGATGACGCGCTGACAATCCTGCACAACAGCCTGGGTCCCCTGAGTGCCAAGGCGTGGCTGCGGTACCTGACGCAGCACGCGGACCTCGAGAGCCGGCGCCTGCGCGGTACCGCCGCTTCCGGGACTGCCCCGGCGGCGTTGCCGTCCAGGACACTTTCTGCACCCACAACAAAACTGTAAGAGCCCTGGGAATAGCCTGAGGCCGCCATGAGTGTTCTCAACAGCGTACTGACCGCCATCGTCAAAGAAGGAGCCAGTGACATCCACCTGCGCACCGGCAGCGCTCCCGCCGGCCGCATCAACGGCGAGATCAAACGCTTCGGGGAAACCCGGCTGGGTAACGATCAGGTCGAGGCCTTCGCGCGGGAAATGATGACCCCCGCGATGTGGGACGAGTTCACGCAGCGGCGTGACGCCGACTTCGCGTACGGCATTTCCGGCCTGGCGCGTTTCCGCGTGAACGCCTACTGGCAGCGCGGCAGCATCGGCCTGATCATGCGCGTCATTGAGGAGCGGCCCATTCCCACCTTCGCGCAGCTTGGCCTGCCGGAAGAGACCTTCACGCAGCTCGCGCAGCATGAGCGCGGCCTGATTCTGGTGACCGGCCCAACCGGAAGCGGCAAGACCACCACGCTCGCCAGCCTGCTCAACCACATCAACGAGACGCAGCCCGTGAACATCGTCACGCTGGAAGACCCCATCGAGATCCTGCACCGCGACCGCATGGCAATGATCAGCCAGCGCGAACTGGGCATGGACACCCTCAGTTTCGCCAATGGTCTGCGCGCCAGCATGCGCCAGGACCCGGACGTGATCCTGATTGGCGAGATGCGCGACAAGGAAACCGTGGAAGCGGCCCTCAGCGCCGCGCAGACCGGTCACCTCGTGTTCTCCACGCTGCACACCCAGGACGCGATCCGCACCGTGAACCGCATCATTGACTTCTTCGCGCCGCATGAACGCGACCAGATCCGCCAGGGTCTCAGCGAGAGCATCGTGGGCATCATCAGCCAGCGCCTGCTGCCCAAGGTGGGCGGCGGGCGCGTGCTGGGCCTGGAGGTTCTGCTGGGCACCCCCACCGTCCGCGAGTGCATCAAGGACGCGGAACGGACCGAGGAGATCAAGCAGGCCCTGCAGGAAGGCGGCGCACGCGGGATGCACACCTTCGACCAGCACCTCGCGCACCTCGTGGCGAGCGGCCTGATGTACGAGGACGACGCCCTGGCGAGCGCCACCAGCCCCCATGAGCTGAAGATCATGACCATGCGCGCCAAGTACGCGTAAATTCAGCCCAACAAGGGACTTCGCGCCGGGCCAGGCACTTTCAGTCTGGCCCGCCGCGTGTGCCCTGCTGTTGTACGCGGACCGTGAGTTCGTCGGACACGACTGGATTCAGGGCCTGGCGCAGAAGGGCATTCCGATCTGTGTGCGCTTGCGACGCGACAGCCCAATGGACGAGTGGTCTGCTCAGGACTGGCTGGGACGTCTGCAGACCGGCAGCGCCGGTCTGCTGGTCGAGCACGTCGAGGTCTACGGGCAGCCGATGAACGTCGTGTTGACGTTCACGCCGGACGGAGACGCCCTGATCATTGCCAGCAACACCGGCGCCGTGACCGCCATTCAGGCGCAGTATCGTCATCGCTTCCGGGTCGAGTGCCTGTTCCGAGCGCTCAAATCCAAAGGGTTCAACTTGGAGAGCACGCCTATGACGCTCCACGTGATCGTGGAGCGCCTCCTGTGCTTGCTGACCCTGACCGACGTCTGGTGCGTGCTGGTGGGCATCCCCGAGATCTGCCCGAACAAACAGCATGGTCGCCGGGCCTGGAGCGTCGTGACGCTGGGTTTACGGGCCCTGGTTCGCGCCATCAGCCGGAAGGTTGATCACGAAGAGGTGCCCCTCTTACGACTGATTGACCTGTTCATGCCGTCCAAGACGCACAGCTGAGAAACTGTCGGGTACTGAGGCTTCCAGCCCACGTGGTCGCAGAAGATGACGACACGCTGGCCTTCCTCGACATCCATCCCGCCGCTCCTGGGCATACCCTGATTATTCCAAAACGGCCCGCACGGGACCTCCTGGACGCGGAAGCAGACGCCGTGGCTGCGGTGGCAAGAATGGTGCAACAGGTGGCCAGACTGCTTGACGTAACGTTTGCTCCAGAGGGAATCACTGTGCTTCAGAGCAACCGAGCCGCCGCAGGCCAGGATGTTTTCTACTACCACGTCCATGTCATCCCCCGGTTCCAAGTTGACGAGGTGAGCATCAGCTATCAGGTGCTGAAAGACCTTGACCTCGCTGATGTGGCGCGGCGGATGAGGGCAGGTCAAACCTCTTGATCGCGGCGGAGCTTGGCTCTCTATGCCAGAGAGCTGACCGCCTCTTCACTGGTGTTGAGAGGTCCATGTTGCACCTGTGCCGTCATCAATAATGGGAGTCCGTTGGCTTGCCAACCCGTTGCTTCGAAGTGCCGTATTTATGGGCAGAGGCGGCACTGCTGATCCAGATCGAGACAAGTAAAACGTCGTGTTCAGCGCACAGCTTGTGCACCCAACAGACCACCAATAAGCGTCGCGTACTTTGGTGCGCGGTCACGCGGCGATCCGGCGGGCGTGGGCACCCGCCGCAATGCAACGTCCTGCACCCTGACCGGACGGCGCGGCCCCTACCCTGAAAGCCATGCCGCTTCCCACGCTGTTCACCATCGGGTACGAGGACACGTCCCTGCACGACTTTCTGGCCGCGCTGCACGATCATCAGGTGCAGGTGGTGGTGGATACCCGCGAGCGGGCGCAGAGCCGCCGCCGCGGGTACAGCAAGACGGCTCTCAGCGAGGCGCTGAAGGCGCAGGGCGTGAACTACCGGCATCTGCGCGCGCTGGGGACACCCGCACCTGTGCGTCAGGCCTACCGGCTTGACCGGGATTTCGCGGCGCTGAAAGCGGCGTACACCCTGCACCTCGGCGCGCAGCAGGACGCCCTGAGTGAACTTGGGCAGCTGGCCGCGGCCGGGCGGGTCGCTCTGCTGTGCTACGAAAAGCATGCCGGCGAGTGCCACCGCAGCCTGATTGCGCGCCGCCTTCAGGAGCTGGGCCTTGTGGGCGAGGTCGTGGACCTGAGCGCCTGACCCTGCCGGACGTCAGGCGCGCATGCCGGCGCCCTGCTTGTTCATCCACGCGGGGGGTTTCGGAGCGAAGCGGCCCAGGATGGTCTGCTGGTCGTACGCGAGGTACGCGTCTGCCCAGGGGAAGGTCTGGTTCAGCACGCGGATCGCCTCGGGGCTGCCCATGCCGTGATCGAGCTGGTACAGCACGAACTGCTCCGGGGTTTCCAGGCGCAGGTAGGTGGGCATGCTGCCGGCATGCTCGTCGAGCACACTCTGGAATTCACCCACGGCGTCGGGTGTGGCGTTCTCCAGGTCGATGGTCACGTACATGACCTTGGGCACCTCGGCGAGCTGCTCGACGCTGACGACCTCCTCGGCGATGGCGCGCAGGCCGCCGTCCTCGGATTCCAGTTCCACGATGACCAGGGCGGGCGTGTCGTTCACGAGTTTGTCCTGAATGCGGTCGTAGGCGCGGCTGAACGCCACGAGTTCCGTCTGGCCGGACTCGTCGGCGAGAATGAAGCGGGCCATCATGCCGCCACTTTTGGTGGGTTTCTTGACGACACTTTCGATCATGCCGGCCAGCACGGCCTTCATGCGTTTGCCGGGCGCGACGTTCTGTGTCTGGAACCAGGTGTCCAGGTCCGCGATGCGGCAGCTGGCAGCCTCGCGCAGGCCCTCGTGCTGCTCCAGAGGGTGGCCGCTGATGTACAGCCCCAGGGCTTCTTTCTCGATGGCGAGACGTTCCAGGTCCGTGAACGGCGTGACGCCCGCCCGGAGTTTCGGTTCGGGCGCCACCTCCTGCGCGCCGAACAGGGCGTCCATGCCGCTGTTGGCGAGGGCCGCGGCGCCCTGCGCCCAGGTCATGGCTTCCTCCAGGCTCTCGAGCAGCTGGCGGCGGTCGCCGAACTGGTCGAAGGCGCCGGACTTGATGAGGCTTTCCAGGGCCTTGCGGTTGCAGACCTTGTGGCCCAGGCGGGAGCAGAAGTCCGCGAGGGACCGGAAGCGCCCGGCGCGTTCACGCTCCTCCAGAATTTTCAGCACGGCGCCTTCCCCGAGGCCCTTGATGGCGTACAGGCCGAACAGAATCTCCTGCCCGACCACCGCGAAGTCGGCGTTCGAGCGGTTGATGTCCGGCGGCAGGACCCGGACGTCCATCTTGCGAGCGTCACTGACGTACTCGGCGACCTTGTCACTGTCCTTGCGTTCCACGGTGAGGAGCGCGGCCATGAACTGCACGGGGTAGTTCGCCTTGAGCCACGCGGTCTGGTACGTGATCACGCCGTACGCGGCGGAGTGACTCTTGTTGAAGCCGTAGTTTGCGAAGGCGTCCAGCAGATCGAAGAGCTTGTTGCCCTCGTCGCGGGGCACGCCGTTGTGCTCGGCGCCCTCCACGAAAATCTGCCGCTGGCGTTTCATTTCCTCGGCGTCCTTTTTGCCCATTGCGCGGCGCAGCAGGTCCGCGCCGCCCAGGGAGAACCCGGCGACCTCGGAGGCAATCTGCATGATCTGCTCCTGGTACACGGGGATGCCGTAGGTTTCCTTCAGGATCTTCTCCAGCCACCGGGCGCTGTTCGGAAAGCCGTCCTTGACGTAATCGACGTCCTCCACGCCGTGGTGACGGCGGACGTACGTGGGGATGTTCTCCATCGGGCCCGGGCGGTACAGGGCGCTCAGCGCGATGATGTCCGCGAGGCGGCGTGGTTTGAGGCGGCGGCTGGCATCGGCAATGCCGGCGCCTTCGAGCTGGAACACGCCCTTGGTGTCGCCGCGGCTCAGCAGCTCGTAGGTGCGGGCGTCATCGAAGGGAATGTCGTCGAAGGTGCCGTAGCGCTGTTCGAAGTCGGTGCCGGATTCCCGCAGGATGCGTTTGGCTTCGTCCAGGAAGGACAGGGTGCGCAGGCCCAGGAAGTCCATCTTGATCAGGCCGATGTCTTCCACGGCCTTCATGTCGTACTGGCAGACCATGCCTGCGCCGGACGTATCGCGCATGACGGGTACGAGGTCGGTGAGCTGCGTCTTGCCGATCACGACGCCCGCGGCGTGCACGCTGGCGTGCCGGGTCAGGCCCTCGAGTTTCTGCGCGAACTCGTACGCCTCGAGCAGCTGCTGGTCCTCGGCGAGCAGCTGCTGGATGTCCGGCACGGCCTCGCGCGCCTGCTCCAGTGAGTAGCTTTTGCCGAACTTGATCGGGATGAGTTTGCTGACCTTGTCGACCTTGGCGTATTCGAGCCCCATGACGCGCGCCACGTCCTTCAGGCAGGCCTTGCTCGCCATGGTCCCGAAGGTGGCGATCTGCGCGACCTTGTCCTCGCCGTACTTGTCCTGCACGTACTGGATAACCTCGGTGCGCCGGGCGTCGTTGAAGTCAATGTCGAAGTCGGGCATGGAGATGCGGTCCGGGTTCAGGAAGCGTTCGAACAGCAGCTCGAACTCCAGCGGGTCCAGGTTCGTGATGCGCATGGCGTACGCCACAAGTGACCCGGCGCCCGAGCCGCGTCCCGGGCCCACGCTGATGTCCTGGTCCTTGGCCCAGTTGATGTAGTCCGCGACGATCAGGAAGTAGTCGGGGAACCCCATGTTGTTGATGACGCTCAGTTCGTACTCGGCGCGGCGCAGGATCACCAGCGCGTGGCGGTGGTGGGCGCGGGTGGTCTCCTCATCCGCCGCGCCGTCCAGGGCGATGCGGGTGTCGCTGGCTTTCTGCGCGGCGCGGCGGCAGTCCTCGTGGGCATACGCGGGCAGCGGTCCGGTCTCGGCCTGGGCTTCCATGAGTTCCAGCGCGGGGTACTTCGTGTACTTCTCCCCGCCGTCCTTGCCGCGTTTCTCCCAGACGCTCCCGGCAAAGGCCAGCAGCGTGAACAGCGTCTCCAGGTCGCAGCTGCGCGGGTCGCAGCCGCCCGTGCGGGCCAGCACGGCAGTGGCGTCTGCGCCGAGCGCTTCGAGGCTGCGCGCGGCGTAGTCGCGCAGCAGCGCTTCGGTGGCGTGGGCCGGGTAGCGTTTCACGGTGCCGCGGTAGGTCTGCACGCGCAGTTCCTCGGCCATGGTGCGGCCCTCGGGGATGGGCAGGGCCGGCATCTGGTACACGCGTTTCTTTCCGACCGGGAGGTCCACGTTGCACAGGTCGGCGATCATGGCGGTGTTGTCGAAGGGTTCCTCACCCCACTCGCTCACGGGCAGCGCCGCCTGCATCTCCTCGAGGTTCTTGACGTAGAACTCGTCGCAGGGGAACTTGAAGCGGTTCTCGTCGGCCAGGGTGGCTTTCGTCTGGATGGCCAGCAGGGTCTCGTGCGCGGTGGCGTCGCTTTTCTTGACGTAGTGGCCGTCGTTCGTGGCGACCATGCCGATGCCGAGTTCCTGCGCCCAGGCTTTCAGGATCGGGTTGTTCTTCTTCTGCTCGCTCAGCCCGTGGTCCTGAATCTCAATGAAGTAGTTTTCGCCGAACAGCTCGCGGTACCACAGGAGGCGTTTTTTGGCGTCGTCCTCGCGGCCCTGCAGGAGCAGCTGCTGCACCTCGCTGCCCAGGCAGCCGGAGAAGGCAATCACGCCCTTGTGGTGCTCCTGCAGCAGTTCATGGTCGATGCGGGGCTTGTAGTAGTAGCCTTCGGTGTAGCCGCGGCTGCTCAGGCGGCACAGGTTCTGGTAGCCCTCGAAGTCGCGGGCGAGCAGCGTGAGGTGAAAGATGCCCTTCTCGCCGTCCTGGCCGCGCGTGCGGTCCCGGCGCGTGCCGGCCCCCGGCACCACGTAGGCCTCGTACCCGAGGATCGGCTTGACCCCGGCCGCCTGGGCGTAGTTGTAGAAGTGCACCGCGCCGTGCATGTTGCCGTGATCGGTCATGGCCAGGGCGGGCGCGCAGCCGTCCGGCGTGACCTCCTTGGCCCACTTCAGCAGGTCCTTGAGCTTCGCCGCGCCGTCCAGCAGGGAGTACTGCGTGTGCTGGTGCAGGTGTGCGAAGCGTTTCGGGGTGCAGCAGGAGCCGTCCGGGAGGTGAATATGCGGTTTCTCGGCATCGGCAGGCGCGGTCATGCGGCCAGCATAGAGCCCGCCCCGGGGGGCCCGCTGTGACCAAAGGTGTTGACGGACCCCAGGCTCGGCAGGGACGCGTAAGAGCGTTGCAAGGCCCGGCGGGGCAGGCTGGGGCCATGAGACAGGGGCGGCTGGAACTGGCCTGGGCGTACGTGTTGTTTGCGCTGCTGGTCCTGGAGTCATTCCTGCTGGTATGGCTGGTGCCGCGCGGCGTGGTGCTGGGCGCGCTGCTACCGGTGCTGGGTGCACTGGCGGTGGCGGCGGGGCTGGCGCCGCGGGTGATCCGGATGGTGCGGGGTCACCGCCTGCTGCAGGAGTCGTATGCGCAGGAACTGTCGTTCGCGCGGCTCCTGATGGAAACCGTGGAGCACGGCCTGACGGTCACGGACGAGGATGGCCGGTTCGTGTACGTGAACCGGGCGTACGCGCAGCTGCTGGGCGTGACGCCGGAGCGGGTGCTGGGACGCACGCCGTACGAGTTCACGGTCAGGGAGAAGCATGCTGCGGTGCGTGAGGCGTGGGAGCATCCGCAGGAGAATGGCGGCGTGTCGTACCGGTCGCAGCTGCGCCGGGCGGATGGTCAGGTGGTTGAGGTTGTGGTGAAGGGTCGGCCGCGCTGGCACGCCGGGCGGATCGTGGGGAACGTGGCGTCCGTGGTGCCGGTGAGGGCAGTGGAGGAGCGGCAGGTGGGCGGGCCGGATGACCGGTGAGGTGGTGGGGCAGCGCAGCCGGGTGGGCTTGAGCCTAGCCTCAACTTGAGCGCACCACACTCAACTCTATTGACACTGAATAACTGTGGCCCTATGATGTTTGGCGATCAGAACTGCTGCCCGCACGGCGGCAAATCCCTCGTCTCACAGGAGTCAACATGCCCAAAGCAGTCGGAATTGACCTCGGTACCACCAACTCCGTCATCGCCGTGATGGAAGGCGGCCGCCCCGAAGTGATCGTGAACGCCGAAGGCGCCCGCACCACCCCCAGCGTCGTGGCCTACAAGGGCGAGGAGCGCCTCGTCGGCCAGATTGCCCGCCGCCAGGCTGCCCTGAACCCCCAGGCCACCCTGTTCGAAGTCAAGCGCTTCATCGGGCGCCGCTGGGATGAAGTGAAGGAAGAAGCCGCGCGCAGCCCCTTCACCGTCAAAGAAGGCCCCGGCGGCAGCGTCCGCATCGACGTGAACGGCCAGGACCTCGCCCCCGAGCAGGTCAGCGCCGAAGTGCTGCGTAAACTCGTGAACGACGCCTCGGCCAAGCTCGGCGAGAAGATCCGCGACGTGGTCATCACCGTTCCCGCGTACTTCGACAACTCCCAGCGCGAGGCGACCAAGCAGGCCGGTGAGATCGCAGGTCTCAACGTGCTGCGCGTCATCAACGAACCCACCGCCGCGGCCCTCGCCTACGGTCTGGAACGCAAGGGCAACGAAACCGTGCTGGTCTTCGACCTGGGGGGCGGCACCTTCGACGTGACCATCCTCGAACTCGGCGACGGCGTGTTCGAAGTGAAGTCCACGAGCGGCGACACCCACCTCGGCGGCGCGGACTTCGACCAGCGCATCGTCGACTGGCTCGCCACCGAGTTCCAGAAGGACAACAGCTTCGACCTGCGCAAGGACAAGCAGGCCCTGCAGCGCCTGATCGAAGCGGCCGAAAAAGCCAAGATTGAACTGAGCAACGCGTCTGAAACCACCATCAGCCTGCCGTTCATCACCTTCGACCCCGAAACCCGCACCCCGATGCACCTCGAGCGCACCCTCAGCCGTGCCAGATTCGAGGAGCTTACGGCCGACCTGCTGCGCCGCGTGCGTAAACCCGTCGAGCAGGCCCTCGCCGACGCCAAGCTCGACGCCAGCAAGATTGACGAAGTGATCCTGGTGGGCGGCTCCACCCGCATTCCCGCCGTCAAACGCATCGTGCAGGACATCATCGGCAAAACCCCGAACGAGTCCGTGAACCCCGACGAGGCCGTCGCGCTTGGCGCCGCCGTGCAGGCCGGCATCATCCAGGGGGACAGCAGCCTGGGCGACATCGTTCTCGTGGACGTCACGCCGCTCACGCTGGGCGTGGAAGTCAAGGGCGGCATGATCGCCCCCATGATCACCCGCAACACCCCGGTGCCCGCCAAGAAAACCGAGGTGTACACCACGGCCGAGAACAACCAGCCCGGCGTGGAAATCAACGTGCTGCAGGGCGAGCGCCCCATGGCGGCCGACAACAAGAGCCTGGGCCGGTTCAAGCTCGAAGGCATTCCGCCCATGCGCGCCGGAACGCCGAAAATCGAGGTGACCTTCGACATCGATGCCAACGGCATCCTGCACGTCACGGCGAAGGAAGCCACCAGCGGGAAGGAAGCCAGCATCCGCATTGAGAACACCACCACCCTCGACAAGAGCGACGTGGAGCGCATGGTGCAGGAAGCCGAGCAGAACGCCGAGACCGACAAGAAGCGCCGCGAGCGCGTCGAGAAACGCAACAACCTCGACAGCCTGCGCGTTCAGGCGCTCGGCCAGATCGAGGAGAACGCCGGCGCCGCGCAGGACGCCAAGGACACCCTCAAGGCCGCCGCCGACGAAGCCGAAGAAGCGGTTCGCAGCGACGACGACGCCAAGATCGAAGCCGCGCAGAAGAGCCTCGAAGAAGCGCTGCGCACCTTCATGACCGCCGCGCAGAGCCAGCCGCAGGACGGCGCCGCGCAGCCCCAGGCGAACAAGGCCGATGACGACGTGATCGACGCGGACTTCAAACCCGCCGAGTAAGCGCGCGTCCTCCACGAACGACAAGTCACACAGGGGAGAGGACGGCCGCGGCGCCACCTCTCCCCTGCTCATCACGCATAAGCTGGAACCGATGTTCCGAAAGCGAGGGCCCAAAATGACCGACGACCAGCACAAACCCGCCACCCCCGACGCCGACGTGACCCCCGACAGAACCGTCAATGAGGACGGCCTGGACGTGCCGGAAACCGAAACCGACAACATGGCCGAGGACGCCGACACCGTGTTCCCCGGCATGGACGAGAACATGCTCGGGCAGGTGCAGGAAATGATGGCGAAACTCGAACGCGCCGACGAACTGGAAAAGGAGAACAGCGACCTGAAAGGCCGCCTGGCCCGCCTCGCTGCCGACTTCGACAGCTACCGCCGGCGCACCCAGGAAGACGTCGCCGCCGCCCAGGGACAGGGCGTCAGCAAGGCCGCTGAGGCCCTGATGCCCGTGTACGACGACATGGACCGCGCCGTGACCATGGGGGCCGCCGACCCCGCCAAACTTATTCCCGGCATGCAGGCCGTGCAGGGCAAGATCCTGGGCGTGTTCTCCGGCCTGGGGCTCGAAGCCACCGGCCGCGAAGGGGAAGCCTTTGACCCACAGTGGCACGAGGCGCTGCAGGTGGTGCCCGGCGAACAGGACGACGTGATCGTGCAGGTCTACCAGCTGGGCTTCCGCATGGGAGACCGCCTCGTGCGCCCGGCCCGCGTGGTCGTCAGCCGGAAGGACTGAGCATGACCCGACCGGGACGCCCACGCCCCACCGCCCCGCAGCCCGCCGCCCGGGGGCACGCATGACCCGTGACGCACTGCACGGCGTGACCCTGGAGCGCATCGTCACGCACCTGCGCGACGAGTACGGCTGGGCGGAACTGGGCCGGCGCATCCCGGTCCGCTGCTTCCAGCGCGACCCCAGCGTGACCAGCAGCCTGAAGTTCCTGCGCAAGACGCCCTGGGCACGTGAACAGGTGGAAACCGAGTACGTGCGCCTCACGCAGCGGGAGAACGCCAACACCCTGATCGAGGCGCTCAAGGCCGGCACGCTGACGGCCGACCTGACCTCCCCCAGTCAGACGAAAGTGCACGAGGCGCTGGGCTGGGCCCTGCGGCACGACGCGCAGCCCGGCACGCTGCTCGCCCTGCTGGAGCGCGTGCAGGACGTAAACTTCTGGCCGGACAACCAGCCGCTGCCTCTGCTGAACCTCGCCATTGACCGCGACGCGCCGCCCATCTTCGTCCGGGCGCTGCTGAAAGCCGGCGCCAATCCGAACGACGCGCGGTACTGGCTCCCGCTGCTGCACACCACCGACGTCGAAGGCCAGGCGCTGGACTCCGGCCGGCGAGCGCCACGCACCGACGTGCTGGACCTGCTGCTTGCCCACGGCGCAGACCCCCAAGGCACCGACCGGCAGGGCGTCACGGCCCTGGAGATCGCCCGCGCCTACGAGCTCAAGGTCGTCATCAACCGGCTGGAACACGGCAAGGCCTGACCGCGTACCGACCAGCAGCACGACCCCACAGAAAGGAGGAGCCATGGCCTACAAGGAGTACTACGACGTGCTGGGCGTCTCGCGCGGCGCGTCCGACGCGGACATCAAGAGTGCGTACCGCAAACTCGCCAAGCAGTACCACCCCGACAAGAATGCCGGGGACGAAAAAGCCGCCGAGCGCTTCAAGGAAATCGGCGAGGCCTACGCTGTCCTCAGTGACCCTGAGAAACGCAAGGTGTACGACCAGTTCGGGCACACCGGGCAGGTTCCGCCCGGCTACGGCGGACCCGGCGCGGGCGGCTTCCAGGGTGGGGACTTCGCCGGGTTCGACCCCGGGCAGTTCAGCGACTTCTTCCAGGGTCTGTTCGGAGGGGCCGGGCGTCGCGGCGGCGGGCCCGCCGCCGGCTTCCAGGGGTCCCAGGTGAACCTGGAAGACCTGCTCGGCGGTCTGGGCGGCGCCGGTCAGGGCCGGCGGTTCGTGCAGAACGTCGAGGGTGAACTGCAAGTCACGCTGGAAGAAGCGTTCCAGGGCTCCGACGAGGTCATCAACGTGGACGGCAAACGCCTGAGCCTACGTGTGCCGGCCGGCACGCGGGACGGCGCGCGGCTGCGGCTGGCCGGACAGGGCCCCGGCGGCGGCGACGTGCTGCTGACCATCCGCGTGCTGGAAGACGCCCGCTTTGACCTGGACGGTGACGACCTCACCACCAGTGTGGACGTGCCTGCCCCGGTCGCGGCCCTGGGCGGCGACGTGACTGTGCAGACGCTGTCCGGCAAAGGCAACCTGAGTGTTCCGCCTGGCAGCAGTGGCGGACGCCGCATGCGCCTGCGCGGTCAGGGCTGGCCCCGCCGGGATGGAACGCGGGGCGACCTGTACGTGCGCCTGAACGTGACCGTGCCGGCCGCGCTGAGTGAGGAGCAGAAGGACCTGTACCGCCGGCTGCGTGACCTGGGCTGACCTCAGGGCCAGGAATTCAGCGGAAGTGGCGGCGCCTCACCTAGGGCGCCGCCACTTCCGCTGAGTCCCTGACAGACCACGCCGGCCCTGCCTTACGGAATGGACTGACTGATTCCCTGCAGCGCCTGCTCGTCGGCACCGCTGCTGGTCCGCGTTGCGAGATCCCCCAGACTCACGATGCCCACCACCCGACCGTTCTCGGTGACCGGCAGGCGTCGCAGCTGCCGGCGGGCCATCTCCTGCGCGGCGTCTTCAACGCTCGTGTCGGCCTCCAGGGTGAACACGCCGCCGGTCGCGTAATCGCTGGCGGCGCTGCCCACATCGTGCCCGTACGCCACGGCACGCACCACGATATCCCGGTCGGTGATGATGCCGCTCAGGTGATCCCCGTCCATGATCAACACGTTGCCGATGTCCTGCTCCAGCATCAGCGTGGCCACCTCCTTCAGGGTGGCGCCGGGGTCGGCCGTGGTCAGGTCACTGGTCATGATGTCTCTCAGGGTGGTCATAACCTGACCGTACCGTCCGCCGGTAACCGCGGCATGGGAGGACCGCTAAGGGCCCTGGGGAAATCCTTCAGCCACTCCTGGGACACGCCGCCCGTGAGCCAAGGCTCACGGGCGGCGCAGCAACAGCGGTTACTTCATCAGCCAGTCAAAAGTGGTCTTCATCAGCAGGTTGCGGCTATTGGGCGTCAGGCCTTCCAGACCAAAGCCCATGGTGACGGTGCGGTACGTGCCGGCATCATTGGCCACGATCGCCCCGGCATTCTCACCGGCCGACTGTGCACTGACGCGGGGCCGGTTCTGCGCCTGGGCCTGCTGGCCGTTCCCACCCAGAATCTGCCCGAGCACGGTGTTCAGCACGCCGGCGGCCAGACGCTGCACCAGACCGCGGGGGTCCTTGACCTTCTGAGCGGCACGGTTCTTGTTGGGGTCCACGCGGATGCTCTGCGCGGTGATCGTGCCAGCGGTGGCGTCCGCGCTGCCCCAGGAGGCCACCACACTGCTGCCCCCCTGGTCGGCAATCACGTCCGGGTAGTACTGGTTCCCGGCACTGCCCTGGGCGTTCAGCGTATAGGCCGTGCTGCCGAACGCGCCGCGCGTCACGAACTTCGACTGTCCGCTGCTGTCGGCCACGAAGCGGGTTTTCAGCGTGCCCGTGTAGAAGGCACTGGTGCCGATGTCGTACCCGACGTCCTGACCGGTCACGAGCAGGTTCCCGCCGTTGGCGAGGTACTGGCGCAGCACCGCCTGATCTGCCGCCGTGATGGTGTTCTGGTACTGCTCTCCCGTGGCCCACACGACGATATCGGCGCGCTGCAGTTCATTGACAGGCACCGGGCCCTGACTCTGGGTGTTCCACACGAACGCACCACCACTCGCCGCGTTGGCCTTGATGGCGTCTCTGAGGGCGGCCGTCACGTCTGCCCCCTGCCCCATGTCGTCGTCCACGAGCATCACGATGGGTTTCTTGCCGGTGCTGGGGGCCGGTGCGGGGGCTGGCGCTGGAGCCGGTGTGGGGGCCGGTGCAGGCGCGGTACCGGGTCGGTCCTTGATGAAGCAGCCCTTGCGCAGGCCCGGAGCGGGGTCACGGCCCCACTCAGCCACGGTGCAGTTGAAGCCGTCCGTACCGATCCCGGTCAGGTACTTGCCGGCCGTCCCGAACGCAGCGTCCTTCTGGCCGCTGAAGTTGCACTTGCTGCCTTCCAGAGCGCACAGGCTGTACCCGGCCGGGCCCGTGGGAGCCGGTGCGGGGGCAGGCGTCGGCGCGGGAGCCGGAGCGGGTGTCGGAGCCGGGGCTGGTGTCGGAGCGGGTGCAGGTGTGGGTGCCGGCGTCGGTGCTGGTGCCGGGGCGGGCGTCGGCGCAGGAGCCGGGGCGGGCGCAGGGGTGGGTGCCGGGGCAGGAGCGGGGGCCGGGGTTGGTGCGGGGGCCGGAGCGGGCGTGCCACTGAGGTTCACCCCCAGTTTGCCCATCGCGCCGGGAACACTGATCAGGCCGTAACCGACGTTGTTGTTCTTGCTGCCGGCGTTACTGGCGCTGGTGTACAGGGCGTTTTTGATGGCGTCGACGGTGGTGCCCGGCTTGGCGGAGAGCAGCAGTGCCACGGCGCCCGCCGTGATGGGGCTCGCCTGGGAGCTGCCGCTCAGCGCGCCGTACTGCCCGTTCGGGAAGGCGCTGGTGATTTCCACGCCCGGCGCGGCGATGTCCGGCTTGACGAACACGCCCTTGATGGTGCTGTTCCAGTTCACGGGCCCGCGGCTGCTGAAGCTCGCCACCTGGCCGTTCCGGTCCACGGCGCCCACGCCAACGGCGTCGGGGATGTTGCCGGGGCTCCCGGTGCTGGCCGGCGCCGGGCCGAAGTTCCCGATGGCGAACACCGGCACCACGCCGGCCTTGAGCATGTTCTGGACGGGCACGATGAATTCGTCATAGGTGCCGGGGATCCCGAGGCTCATGTTCACCACATCCGCCCCGTCATCGGTGTCAGCGTTGTTGTCGGGGTCCAGCACGTACTGCATGCCGGCAATCACCTGCGCGAAGGTCCCCTCGTTGTTCGGCAGGACGAGCGCGCTGATGACCTTGGCGCTGGGCGCCACGCCGACCGTGTCCCCAACCAGCAGGCCAGCGGTGTGCGTGCCGTGGTTGGTGGTGTCGTGTGGCGTGGCGCCGCTGACCCGGTCACCGTCGCCGTTGAATTCGGCGAAGGCGGCCACCTTGCCGTTCAGTTGCGGGTGGCTGGCGTCAATGCCGCTGTCGAGGTGGCCGATCTTGATGTTCTGCCCTTTAAAGCCGGCCGCCCAGGCCTGCGGAGCGCCGATCTTGGCGAGATGCCACGCTTCGCCGGGGGCGGCGGCGGCGGCACTGAGGGCCACGGCGCGCTGGGGCTTGGGAATCTGCACCTTGAAGTTCTCGAAGACGTCCCGGACGAACGGCAGGGCGGCCAGGGCGCGGGCCTGGACGGGTGTCATGGGCAGGTAGATGCTCTGGTCAAGCCACAGCTGCGTGACCTTGCCCGCGTTCAGGGCCTGCCGGATGAATCCGGCGGAGGGACCGAGCTGGGCGATCTTGCTGTTCAGCTGGCCGCGCAGGTTCTTGAGCTGCGCGCGTCCGCGGGCGTCGTTGGCGAACTGAAAGCGCACGATGACGCCCACCTGGGACTGGTCGCCTTTCTTGGCCCGTTCGAGGAGCGTCGGGGACAGGCGCCCGGCGCTGGCCTGGCTCAGGCCGCCCAGGGTCAGGGCGGCGCCGAGCATCCAGAGGTTTCGCTTCTTCATGAGGCCCAGGGTAGGCGTTGCCAGGTGACCGGCCCTGAAGGGAACGTGAGGAGACCTTGACCTCCGGTCAGGCGGGCGTCATGTGTGCGCCAGCCGCCTCAGAGGGCGTTTTCAACGGGTGTATTCGATGATCAGTTCGCGTTCGGCTTCGTCCACGGTGCGGTTGATCATGCTGCGCCGCGCGTAGCTCAGGACGATGTGGCCGCTGCCAAGCTGCAGGAGACTGAGGGTGCCTCTCACGCCGTTGCCGCTCAGGGCGTTGCTGCCGGTCATCTTCCACTGGAAGCCGCTGCGGACGAGCAGCCCGCGGTCCGGGTCGTCGTTGGAGCTGACGGCGACGGGCCGCGCGGTGAAGCCTTCCGGGCCGCGCATCTCGCCGGTGCGCAGGTCGATGCTCACGCCCTTGAGCACTCCGTTCATCTGTGGGGTGTCGCCAAAGCTGACGCGGCTGGCGTCGCGGCTGACGGCCAGCCGGAAGGTTTTGCCGGTGGAGACCAGGGTGTTCTGGAAGACCAGGTACCGCTTGAAGTCCTCGCGGCTGATGTTCAGCCGTTCATCGTAGGCGGGAGGAATGCCGCGTGCGGCGGTGGTGGTCACGGCGCGCAGGACTTCCCGGTCCCCGCCGGCACTGGCGACGCGGATTTCCAGCTGGAGGGTCGAGATGCTGGGCCGGCGTTCCAGCAGGGTCACGGGCTGGGCGGTCTGTGGCAGCAGGGCGGCGACGCGGGCCTGCCACCCGGCAGGCAGCGCGGGTGGCAGGGGGGTGGCGCTCAGGCCCGCGCCGCTCAACAGGCCGAGTGCCGTGAGCAGCATCACAGGAAGGGGCCGGACCTGCTTCATTCACCGCAGAGCATAGTGCGCGTGGGTGAGAATTTCTGCTGTCGGCGGGCGTCAATGATGAATCCCTCGTCAGATGCCCGTCAGCGAAGATCCCCTCGCCCGCGGGGGTGAGGGGACCGGCAGGGCGGGTAAGCGTCAGGCTTTGCCGACGCTGCCCAGCACGCGCAGCTTGTGCTCAATCACCTGGCTCATGACCTCGCGGGCCGGCCCGAAGATCTTGCGGGGGTCGAATTCCTTGGGGTTCGCGCTCAGCGCCTCGCGGATGCCGACGGTACTGGCAAGGCGCAGGTCGGTGTCCACGTTCACCTTGGCGATGCCGAACTGCGTGGCGCGCTGCAGGTCCTCGTCGGCGATGCCGGCGGCGTCGCCGATCTGTCCGCCGGCGGCGCGGAAGCGTTCCACGATTTCCTGCGGCACGCCGCTGCTGCCGTGGGCGACCAGGGGGATACTGGTCAGGCCGGCAATCTTCTCGATGCGGGCGTGGTCGATGTAGGGGCGGCCCTTGCCTTTGAAGGCGCCGTGGCTGGTGCCGATGGCAATGGCGAGGTAGTCGGTGCCGGTCTGCTCGATGAACTGCACGGCTTCCTCGGGGTCGGTCAGGAAGGCGTCCTTCTCGTCCACGACGATGTGCTCCTCGATGCCGCCCAGGCGGCCGAGTTCGCTTTCCACGCTGATGCCCATGGCGTGCGCAGCTTCCACGACGCGGCGGGTTTCTTTGATGTTGTCTTCGAAGGCGTGGTGGGAAGCGTCGATCATCACGCTGGTGAAGCCCATCTTGATGGCCTTCAGGGCCGAGGCGTAGGAGCTGCCGTGGTCGAGGTGCAGGGCGACGGGGACAGTGGCGCGCCGGGCGAGGTCAATGACGATGTTGGCAAGGTCCTGACCGCCGTACTTGATGGCGCCCTCGCTCATCTGCACCATCACGGGGCTGCGCAGCCGCTCGGCGGTGTGGATGATCGCCTGCGTGATCTCCATGTTGTTGGTGTTGAACGATCCGACGCCGTAGTGGCCGGCGCGGGCGGGAATCAGAATGTCATTACCGGTAACGAGCATGTGAGTACCTCCTTGAGCGTTCCCACTTTACCCGGCCCGGGGCCTGAGGCATGCGGGGCGTTCACATGAAAGGGCCGGGCGGGGTAGACAGGGGCGGTAGCATGGGCGGCATGAGTGCCTCCTCTGCCCCGCCGAGTCTGGACCTGACGGAACGGCTGTCGCGCCGCGCGCGCACCATGAATGCAAGTGCCATTCGCGAGATTCTGAAGATTACGCAGCAGCCGGACGTGATCAGTTTCGCGGGGGGTCTGCCGGCTCCGGAACTGTTCCCGCTGGAGGAGGTGCGGCAGGCGAGTCTGGCGGTGCTGGACCGGTTCGGTCCGGCGGCGCTGCAGTACTCCACCACGGAAGGTCACCTGCCGCTGCGGGAATGGATTGCGGCGCAGGCGGGGATTCCGGCCGCGAACGTGCAGATCGTCACGGGCAGCCAGCAGGGCCTGGATCTGCTGGGCAAGGTGCTGATTGATGAGGGGGACGTGGTGCTGGTGGAAGCGCCGACGTACCTGGGCGCGCTGCAGTCCTTCCAGCCGTACCTGCCGCGGTACGAGCAGCTGCCCACCGATGAGGGCGGCATTGACGTGGACGCCCTGGAGGGTGTGCTGCAACGCAGCGGCGCGAAGCTGCTGTACGCCGTGCCGAACTTTCAGAATCCCACCGGCCGCACCCTGAGTGCCGAGCGGCGCCGGCGGCTGGTGGAACTCACCGCGCAGTACGGGGTGCTGCTGATCGAGGATGATCCGTACGGCCAGCTGCGCTTCACGGGGATGCCGGCGCCCAGCCTGTACCAGCTGGGGCTGGAGCTGCACGGGGACGTGAACCGCAATCACGTGATCTACTCCAGTTCGTTCAGCAAGACGCTGGTGCCGGGCCTGCGCGACGCGTGGGTGCAGGCGGCCGCGCCGGTGATCGCCAAACTGATTCAGGCGAAGCAGGGAGCGGACCTGCACACGCCGACGTTCAACCAGATGATCATCGCGGAGCTGGTGCACGACGTGCTGCCCCGGCAGATCGAGCGGGTGCGCGAGGCGTACGGGCAGCGGGCGCGGCTGATGCTGGAGCGCATCCGGGCGGACTTTCCGCAGGGCGTGGAGTACACCACGCCGGAAGGCGGGATGTTCCTGTGGCTGACCGTGCCGGATGGCCTGGACACGCAGGCGCTGCTGCCGCGCGCGGTGGAACGCAAGGTGGCGTACGTGCCGGGCAGTCCGTTCTACGCGCTGGGCGGCGGGGAGAACACCATGCGCCTGAGTTACAGCAATGCCACGCCAGCGCAGATCACGCAGGGCATCCGGGCGCTGGGTGACACGCTGCGCGAAGCGCTGAACTGAGGGCCGGTGCGGGTGGGACTATCATGGGCCGCATGACGAGCGCAGCGCCGCTGGGCGTGTTCGACAGTGGCGTGGGCGGCCTGAGTATCCTCGCGGACCTGCGGGCCGCGCTGCCGGGCGAGGAGATGCTGTACCTGGCGGATACGGCGCACGTGCCGTACGGCGCGCGCAGCGACGAGGAGATCCGGGCCCTGACGGACCGCTCGGTGGCGGCGCTGCATGCCCGGGGTGTGAAGGGCGTGGTGGTGGCCTGCAACACGGCGTCTGCGTTCAGTCTGGGGCATCTGCGCGCCCGGTTTGACATGCCGATCATCGGGCTGGTGCCGGCCGTGAAGCCGGCGGTGCAGGCCACCCGGACGGGGGTGGTCGGGGTGCTGGCCACTCCGGGCACCATGCGCGGCACGCTGCTCAGCGACGTGATCCGCGAGTTCGCGGAGCCGGCCGGCGTGCAGGTCATGAAGGCGGTCAGCACGGAACTCGTGCCGCTGGTCGAGGCGGGTGAAGCCGACGGGCCGCGCGCCCGGGCGGTGCTGCGCGAGATCCTGACGCCCGTGGCGCAGGCCGGCGCGGATCAGCTGGTGCTGGGCTGCACGCACTATCCGTTCCTGGCGGGCAGCATCCGCGCGGAGTTCGGGGAGGCGTTCACGCTGCTGGACAGCGGCGCGGCGGTCGCGCGGCACACCCGGCGCGTGCTGGACGGCGCAGGGCTGCTCTCCGGCCGGGGGCAGGGGGGGCAGGCGCGGTACCTCGTGACGGGGGACCCCCAGCGGGCCGCGCCGGTGATCGCCACCCTGCTTGCCCGGAACGTGCACAATGGGAAGGAAACCCACCGGGCTGACCTGCCGCCCAGAATTGAGTGCATTCAGACATGAGCGTTCCACAACCCACCCCGCCCGCCCGTGAAGGCCGTGACCTGCTCACGCCCCGTCCCGTCTCTGTCAAGCGCGGCGTGAATCCGCACGCGCCGGGCAGCGCCCACCTGATCATGGGCCGCACTGAGATCCTCGCCACCGTCACCCTCGAGGACAAGCCCGCGCCGCACATGCGCGGCAAGAAGGAAGGCTGGCTGACCGCCGAGTACTCGATGCTGCCGCGCGCCACCACCGACCGGCAGGCCCGCGAGCGGAACCTGCAGAACGGCCGCCGTCATGAGATTCAGCGGCTCCTGGGCCGCGCGCTGCGGGCCGGCATGGACCTGCGGGCGTTTCGCAACCAGACCCTGTACGTGGACTGCGACGTGCTGGTCGCGGACGGCGGCACGCGCGTGGCGAGCATCCTGGCGGGGCACGCGGCGCTGCATGATTTCTGCGACCGGCTGATTCAGAAAGGGCAGCTGACCGACTGGCCGATCGTGCGGAACATCGGGGCAGTCAGTGTCGGCCTGATCGGCCCGGACATTCGTGTGGACCTGGATTACGCCGAGGACAAGGTGGCGCGCGCGGACCTGAATGTGGTGGCCACCGGTGACGGCATGATCGTGGAGGTGCAGGGCGGCGCGGAGGAAGGGGTGCTCACGCATGACGAGTACGTGCGCATGCTCGCCACCGGCACGGGCGCGGTGCAGGCGCTCATGCGGGACCTGACGCGGCAGCTGTCGGTCATTCAGGGCCTCTGAAGGTGAGCGGCGCGCCGGGCGCGGCCGGCCTGCGCTACACTCCGGGGCAGTTCAAGGAGGGCAAGGCATGAGCGTGACGAGATTCATCGGGCGGGCGCTGCTCGCAAGCATCTTCATCAAGAGCGGCCTGGATCACCTGCAGAACCCTGACCCGATTGTCCGCGCGGCGCGCGGCGCGGAAGTGCCGTCGCCTGAGGTGGCGGTCAAGATCAACAGTGGCGTGATGGTCGGGGCGGGCGCCCTGATGGCGCTGGGGCTGCTGCCGCGCGCGGCGAGCACGGCGCTGGCCGCCAGCCTGATTCCCACCACGGTGATCGGGCATCCGTTCTGGGACAAGCAGGGCAAGGAGCGCCAGCAGCAGCAGACGCAGTTCCTGAAGAACCTCGCGCTGTTCGGCGCCCTGCTGATCGTCAGCAAGGACTGAAGCGCCGGTTTCCCTCAGCGGCGGAGCGTTGCGCTCCGCCGCGTCGTGCTGCCGGGTCCTACAGTACGCGCAGGCGGTAGAACAGCGCCGCCAGGGTGCCGGCCAGCGCCAGGGCGAGCGCCAGCACGATCCACATGCCCTCCGGGTTCTCCTGGAAGGGCAGGGGCACGTTCATCCCGAACACGCTGGTCACCAGGGTGGGAATGGCCACCAGGATGGTCGTGACGGTCAGTACCTTCACCACCTGGTTGACGTTGTTGCTGATCACGCTGGCGAAGGCGCCGGCCATGCTGGTGAGAATGTTGCTGGCAATCGAGGCCATCTCGATGGCCTGCAGGTTCTCGATCAGCACGTCGTCGAGCAGGTCGCTGTCCTCCTCGTACATTTCGAAGATGCGGTCGCGTTTGACGCGTTCCATCATGGCCTCGTTGGCTTTCAGGCCGGTCAGGAAGTACACGAGGCTCTTCTCGAGTTTCAGGAGGTTCAGCAGCTCGCGGTTCTGCTGGCTGTTCTCGAGTTTGTCCTCGATGGTGTCCACGCGTTTGTTGATCTGGCGCACGTCTATCAGGAACCGCTGGGCGTTGCGCAGGAACAGCTGCAGCGTCAGGCGGTTTTTCTTCACGGTGCTGACGCGCCGCACCAGACCGCCGAGCACGTCCTTGATCACGGGGTTCTCCGGCAGGGCACACACGGTCACGAGACAGTGGTCGGTGTGCAGGATGCCCAGCGGTACGGTGTCGTACGGAATGTCACTGTCCTGCGCGAGGCGGTAACTGGTCTGCATGATGATCAGCAGCTGCCCGTCCTCCCGTTCAAAGCGGGAGCGTTCGTCCGGGTCAAGCGGGTAGGAGAGGTAGTCGAGGTCCAGCCCGGTTTCCCGGGCGACGCGGGCGAGTTCCTCGGGGGTGGGATCAGCAGCGTTGATCCAGCAGCCGTCGATGTACCCGTCAATGGTGTTCAGTTTGCCGCCGACGCTGCGGTAGTACGTCAGCATGCGCGGCCTGCCTGGGTGGGGTGGTGCATGACGCGACCTCCGTGGGGGGGTGAGACGTGATCAGAGGCCGAAAACTGGGCGGTTCGCCGTCCAGGGTGTGGGGGTCTGGGTTCACGTCATCACCTCCTTTTCGGGGCGCGCCGACCTCAAGGTGGGAGCGCAGCGCCGGTCATGCTAGCCCCCGCGTGTGGCGGGCGGCAAGGGCTGCGCCTCCCGGCTCCCGGGGGTGGGAGGGGAGGCGCTGGGGGGTGGGGGGCTTACAGGCCGAAGTGGACGCGGTTCTTGACGATGAACTCTTCCTCGCCGCCCGGAACGTCCTCTTCAGGGAAGATGGCGCTGACGGGGCAGGCGGGAACGCACGCGCCGCAGTCGATGCATTCGTCGGGGTGGATCACGAACTGGTCACCGCCGTCATAGATGCATTCCACCGGGCAGACCTCGGTGCAGGCCTGGTCCTTGACGCCGATGCAGGGGCTAACGATCACGTGAGGCATAAGGGACAGTATGCACACCCCGGGGAAGTGGCGCAAGGGCGAAACTGGACAGCGTTTTTTTCGTTCCCATCGGCAAAACCGAGTGCACGACTCGGAATTGGGACAGGGTTCAGGACCGGGCCGGGGCAGCAGACAGCTGCCGCTCGGCCAGGGCCAGGTCGGCGTCCTTGTCCACGTCGGTGCCTACGGCCGCGTGCGGCGTGACCAGCGCGCAGGCCTTCACACCGAGCAGTCCAGACACGCGCTCCTCCAGCTGCCTGACGCTCAGGCGGCCGGTCAGCAGGCGCAGCAGGACGTCCCAGCCGATCAGGCCAGCCAGTCTCAGCGGCGCCTTGCGCGCGGCGAGCACCTCCCGCAGTCTCGGCAGGAACTGCCCGATCAGGGCGGGGTCCAGAATGAACAGATTCCCGCCGGTAAAGGTGCCGTCCCGCAGGCGGGCGTAGGTGCGTTTCACGCCCGGGTACGCCGCCTCGCAGATCTCACGGCGCACCACCGGGTACACCAGTCCGGCGTCCAGTGGGGCGCTGTCCAGCACGTCGCGCACGTCCGCTGCCGTCAGCATGGGCACGTCAGCGGTGACCACCAGCACCCGCTCGCCGGGCGTGAGGCCCAGGCCGCGCAGGGCCTCCACGCCGGCCTCCAGGTTGCTCAGCAGGGTGCCGTGATCGGTGACGCGCACGTCCACGTGCCCCTCCAGGGTGGGCGTGAGCGGCCCCACGTACGCCACGCGGGCCACGCGCTCACTGCCGCGCAGCGCCCGCAGGACGTGCAGGGCCATGGGTTCGCCCGCCACGGGAATCAGGGGTTTGACCTTCACGCCGTGCGCCGCCGCGAAGGGGTCACCGGGGTCACCGCCGCCCAGCACCACGGCGCTCCAGCGCGTCTCTGCCTGCCTGTTCATTGCCGCCCAGGGTAGCACCCGCCCGCGCGGCTCCACCCTCCCCCGGCAGGTGCAGCGCCGCCCGGAACCCCGCGCCGGGCGCACTCTGCAGCGCGAGGGTCCCGCCGTGAAGCTGCGCCACGTGCCGCGCCAGGGCCAGGCCCAGGCCGTGCCCGCTGAGGCCGGAAGCGTCCGCGGTGCGGCTGGCGTCGGGGCGGTAGAACGCCTCGCCGAGACGCGCCAGGGTGGCTTCGTCCACGCCGGGCCCGTCATCCTGCACGGTGACGGCCGCGCCGCCGCTCACGGCCCGCACCTGCACGGTGACCGTCGCGCCCGGCGCGTGCCGCACCGCGTTGGTCGTGAGATTCCAGATGGCCTGCCCCAGCAGCACGCGGTCGCCGGGGACGGTCACGGCCTGCGGGGCGTCGAGGTCCACGTCGGCCAGCGGGTCCAGTTCGCGCGCGCGGTCCACAGCGTCCGCCGCGAGGTCCCGCAGCGGCACGGGCGCACGCTGCACGGCGGCCGGGTCACGGGCCAGCAGCAGCAGGTGGTTGGCGAGCGTGGCCAGCCGGGTGATATCCGTGCCGATCTCCTGCAGGTCCGCGCGGTAGCGCGCCGCGTCCCGCTCGCGCGCCAGGGTCCCCTCCACCCGGGCCGTCAGGGCGGCGAGTGGGGAGCGGAGGTCGTGCGCCGCGGCGCGCAGGAAGCCCTGCTCCCGGTCGCGCGCGTCGGCAAGGTGCGCGTAGCTGCGCTGCAGGGTCAGGGCCAGCCGGGCGAGTTCGTCGCCGTGCCCGGCCCCGGGCAGGGGGCGGCGCAGGTCGCCGCCCTCGCCCACGGCCCGCGCCGCGCTTTCCAGGGCGCGCACCGGACGCAGCAGGCGCCCGGCCACCACCCAGCCGACCAGCAGGGACAGCAGCAGGGCCAGCGGCAGCAGCCACGTCAGGGCGCGGGTGAACGCCTGGCGGGCCTCCCTGAGGGCGCGGGCGTCCACGGCGACCTGCAGCAGCGTTCCGGCGCGCAGGGACCGCACCAGGATCAGGTGCGCGCCGGTGGCGGTCAGGTACGCACCTGGGCCGGGGCGGAGGTTCAGTGGCACGCCACCGGGAAAGTTGGGGGTCCCGACCGAGGCGAGACCGCCGGACTGCGGCGCCACCACTCGCAGATCCACGGTGCGGCGGTCCACGTCGTCGGCAATGCGTTCCAGGTCCGTCTGGGCGATGGTGGTCACACCCAGCAGGGTGCCCAGCAGGTTCTCATCGGGCCGGGGGCGCAGCAGGCCCTCCACGCGGCCCTGCACGGCCTCCACCACGCTCAGGAGCCGCTGTTCCTGGGCCTGGCGCAGGAAGCCGTTCACGCTCCAGTACAGCCCGGCGGCAACCAGCGTCACGGCGAGGCCGGTGGCGAGCGCGGCCCAGAGGGCCAGCTGGGCGCGCAGGGTCAGGCGCACCGCGGCCCCGTCAGCGTTCCACGCGGTAGCCGCGGCCGCGTTCGGAACTGATGGCTTCGGGCGCCAGTTTGCGCCGCACGTAGCGCACGTACACGTCCACGATCCGGGCCTCTCCTCCGAATTCCGGTCCCCACACGCGGTCGATCAGGTCCTCACGGGTGAACCAGCGTTCCGGAGACTGCGCCAGCACCTCCAGCAGCGCGTACTCGCGGCCGGTCACGGCCACCTCCGCGCCGTCCCAGGTGACTGTGCGGGCCACGGTGTCCAGCGTGCCCCGCCCGCCGGTGAAGGTGACCTGGGGGGCCGCGCCGCCCCGTTCACGCCGCGCCAGGGCGCGCAGCGTGGCCAGCAGTTCGGGCACCGCGAACGGCTTGACGAGGTACGCGTCGCCGCCGAGATCCAGGCCTTCGACCCGGTCGGGGAGTTCGCCCCGGGCCGTGAGGAACAGAATGGCGGATTCCACGCCCTGTGAACGCAGCTCCCGCGCGATCTGAAAGCCGTCCAGGCCGGGCAGCATGACGTCCAGGATAATCAGGGGGTAGTCACCCAGGGCCGCGGCCTCCAGCCCCTCAGGTCCGGTCTGTGCCCAGGTGACGGCGTACCCGGCCTCGCGCAGCGCACTGACGGTCGGCTGCGCAATCCGGGCATCGTCCTCCACCAGCAGCAGTCTCATGACACTCAGTGTAGGTGGGGGGGTTAAAGGGTCGTTAGGTCAGCGCGCGCCACGCGGCCCAGCCCAGCAGGGTTACCAGTGCGGCCGCGGTCACTGCGGCGGCGGGCACCAGCCAGGGCAGGCGGCGCTGCACGCTCAGGCTGCGGCGCTGCGCCTGCGCCAGGACGGGAGCGGGCAGGGTGCGGGCCGCCAGAGCCAGCAGGGTGGGCACGATCAGGAGGTCGTCTGCCACGCCCAGGACCGGGGTCAGGTCCGGCAGGAGGTCCAGGGGCAGCAGCGCGTACCCCAGCGCCAGCAGGGCCAGGAGTTTCGCGCCGGCCGGGGTGCGGCGGTCGCCCAGCGCAAACAGCAGGGCCAGCGCGTCGCGCCAGGTGGCTTTCACTCGGGTGATCACAGCGCTGATACGCGGGGAGGAAGCCCCGGGTTCCGTGCTAGACTGGTCAGGTCAGCTGTGCCGGTCCTCGGGCCGCGCAGCTCCGGAGGTCAGACGAACAGCCGGCTCGCCCCGCGCGAGTCCACGTGTACCGCAAGGACACGTTGCACAGATACGGGAACCCGCACGCAACCCATTGCTACGCCCCGCTCCGCGCGAGGGCCGACGCTGTTGCCTGCTCCGCCCCGTGTCCGCGCCGCTGATCGCCGGACCCGGGTGGGTTTCCGTTGACCGGTCCCCTGCCTGGTGTGTTACAGTACTTGCTTGGTGACCCGCCGAGCGGGTGCAGCAGGCCAAGGCCGCCCAGGGCAGCGTTTCTTCGGGCGCGCGGCAGGAGGAAAGACCATGTTTGCAATCATTCAGACCGGCGGGAAGCAGTACCGCGTGCAGGAAGGCGACGTTATCCGCGTCGAGAGCCTGAAGGGCGAAGCGGGCGACAAGCTCGACCTGACCCCCCTCTTCGTGGGTGGCGACAGCGCCTCCTTCGGTGACGCGGCCAGCAAGTTCACCGTGAACGCCGAAGTCGTCGAGCACGGCCGCGGCGAGAAGATCTACGTGCGCAAGTACAAGAGCGGCGTGCAGTACCGCCGCCGTACCGGTCACCGCCAGGACTACACCGCCATCAAGATCCTGGGCATCAAGGGCTAAGGGAGGACTGACTTAACATGGCACACAAGAAAGGCGTAGGTTCGTCCAAGAACGGCCGTGACAGCAACCCCAAGTACCTCGGCGTGAAGAAGTTCGGCGGCGAGAAGGTGCTGGCCGGCAACATCCTCGTGCGTCAGCGCGGCACCAAATTCAAGGCCGGCCCGAACGTGGGCATGGGCCGTGACCACACCCTGTTCGCGCTGGAAAACGGGCAGGTCGTGTTCACGAACCGTGGCGCGAAGGGCCGCTTCATCAGCATCGAAGTGCCCACCGAAACCGCCGCCGACTGAGGTCGCGGCAGCCCAGGAACGCCGGTCCCCCAGGGGAACCGGCGTTCTGCGCTGACCGGCAAAGGTGCGCGTGCTGCTCCCGGGGCGCACCGGACTGATAGACTGGTGTGTGTTGCGGCCTGACCGCCGCGCCCGCCCCACGGGGCAAGGGTCCGCGTGCGGTCAGGCTGCGTTCGCGTTGACCGCGCGTGCGGGCAGCGTAAAGGAGTGATCGTGGCGTTTCGTGATGTTCTGAATATCGAGGTGGCCGCCGGGAACGGCGGGGACGGCAGCATGTCCTTCCACCGGGCGAAGTACATGGAAAAAGGCGGCCCGGACGGCGGGCACGGTGGGCGCGGGGGCAGCATCATCCTGCGCGCCATTGAAGGCGTCGAGAGTCTGGAGCGGCTGGTGGGCCGCCGCAAGTTCAAAGCCCCGAACGGCGCGTACGGCGAGGGCCGGCTGCGTCAGGGCTCAGACGGTGAGGACATCTACATCGACGTGCCGGTCGGCACCACCGCGTTCGATGAGGACAGCGGGAAGGTCATTGCGGACCTGGTGCGCGTCGGGCAGGAGAAGGTCATCGCACGCGGCGGCTTCGGCGGGCGCGGCAACAGCACCTTCACCAGCAGCACCCGGCAGGCCCCGCGGTTCGCCGAACTCGGCACGCCCGGCCAGAAACGCCGCGTCCGCCTGGAACTGCGCCTGATTGCGGACGTGGGCCTCGTAGGGTACCCGAATGCCGGGAAGAGCAGCCTGCTGGCCGCGCTGTCCCGCGCGAACCCCGCCATCGCGGACTACCCGTTCACGACCCTCTCCCCCATTCTGGGTGTCGTGGACCGCATGGACGCCAACGGCACGTCCGTGGACGAACGCTTCACGCTGGCCGACATTCCCGGCATCATCGAGGGCGCCAGCGAAGGCAAGGGCCTGGGCCTGGAGTTCCTGCGGCACATCAGCCGCACGCGCCTGCTGGTGTACGTCCTGGACGTGACCCGCAACCCGGTGGAGGAGCTGCGGCAGCTGCAGGCCGAGCTGCGCGCCTACGACCCCACCCTGCTGGACCAGGTGGCCCTGATCGCCCTGAACAAGGTGGAGCTGACCGACGAGGACCTCGCCGTAATGGTGGAAGATGAACTCGCGCAGTTCGGCCTGCCGGTCGTGCAGGTCAGCGCCAAGGGTGGTCAGGGCCTTGCAGCGCTGCGTGAAGCCGTCTTCCAGCTGCTGCCCGACCGGGAACTCTGGGCGCAGACGCACGCGCTGGACATCGAATCCGATGACGTGCGTGAGGAGCCGCTGCGCATCGAATTCCGCATTGATCCGGCCGCCAGGGGCGTGGGCATCATCAACGACGGCCAGCCTGAACGGGTCTGGTCCGTGCACGGCGGGGGCTTCGAGGAACGCATCGTGCGCTTTGCCCGCTACCTGGAGGACGCCGCGGAGTACCTGGGCAACCTCTTCAAGCGTCAGGGGCTGTACAACGCCCTGAAACGCGCCGGGGCACGCGAGGGCGACACCGTGGAGATCGGCACGTTCCGTTTCGAGTACTTCGACGACGAGGACAACCGCTAAGCACGTCAGCAGGGGGGCCACGCCAGCTGGCGTGGCCCCCCTGGTCTGAATTCAGCGGGTCTCGCCGTACGCGCCGCTGCACGACGCGCCGCGTTCAGGCGCCGTGGCACCCTGCTCGTACTTGTCCAGGAACGCCTTCAGGCGGCTGTCGTCGGCCTGATCCACTTTCAGCTGCGCGCCCCAGGCGCTCGCGGCCACCGGGGTGTCCAGTCCCTCGTAGGGGCTGAGCAGGGTGTACGGGCGGCCTTCCACAAGCTTGCGCAGGGTCGCCACCTGGGCGGCGTCCAGGTTCGGGCGGTACGTGATCCACACGGCCCCGTGCTCCAGGCTGTGCACGGCGTACTCGTTGTACAGAGGGCGGTCGTACACGCCGCAGTTCTGCCACGTGGCGTTGTGCGGCCCGCCGGCGGGCGGCGTCTCGGCGTAGATCAGCGAACCGCTGCGGTGATCCCCGGCCGGGTACGTGAAGGTCTTGACGCCCTCAATACCCTGGGAGCCGCAGGCGGTCAGGACGAGCAGAAGCAGGGGCAGCGCGCGTGTCATTGAACGTCAGAGTAACGGGTACGCGTGAAAACGCCCAGGGGCACCCGGCCCCCACCCTACTCGCCTGCCTCAGGGCGCGGCCCGGTGGGGGCCTCATCGGTGAAGCCCGGAGGCCGCCCCTGCGGGAAGCCAGGCCCGGTCAGGTTTACAGGCTGCCGGTCAGGCACAATGTCGCCCTTCAGGCCGCGCGCCTCCAGCACCGGCAGAAAGGCCGCCATGACGTCCGGTTCACCGTGCACCAGCCACACGTGCGGCGTGCCGGCCGTGCCCAGGAAGGCCAGCAGGTCATCCTGGTCGGCGTGCGCGGAGAAGCCGCCAATGGTGTGCACCCTGGCGCGCACCGCGATGTCCTCGCCCATCAGGCGCACGTGGTCCGCGCCGGTCACGATCCGCCCGCCCAGACTGCTGGGCGACTGGTACGACACGACAATCAGGCTGGTGGTGGGTTTCCACAGGTGATGCTTGAGGTGATGCTGGATGCGGCCGCCCGTCATCATGCCGTTCCCCGCCAGGATGATTGCCGGGCCGTCGTACCGGTTGATGCGCTGGGATTCGGCGCTGGTGGGCACCACATGCAGCGTGCTGGGCCGGAAGGGGTCCTCCCCCGCCTGCAGCGTGGCCCGCACTTCGGGAATCAGTTCGTCGCCGTACTCGAAGTACTCATGCGTGGCGCGCGCCGCCATGGGCGAATCCAGGAAGACCGGGATGCGCGGCACCTCTCCGGCGTCCATCAGGGTTTTCAAGGTGTGCAGGATGGTCTGCGTGCGTTCAATGGCGAAACTGGGAATCAGGATCTTGCCGCCCTGGCGCACCGACTCGCGCAGCGCGTCGCGGAACTCCCCCAGCGTGGCCGGCCAGGGGCGGTGCGTGCGGTTGGCGTACGTGGTTTCGATCACCACAGCGTCCACCGCCGGGGGCGGCGTGAAGTCCAGCTGCAGGCCGCTCTCGCGGTTGCCCAGGTCACCACTCATCAGCAGGCGACCGTCGGGGGTCTCCAGCAGCAGGTACGCGCTGCCCAGGATGTGACCGGCCCGCTGCGGCGTGACCCGCACGCCTGCCACGCCTGCCGTCTCCCCGAACGTCAGGCTGGGCCGCAGCAGCGCCAGCGCCCGGTGGACGTCCTCCTCCTCGTACAGGGGCGGGGGCACCTGGTCATCCGCGAGGCCCTGCCGCCGGGCGCGGCGCAGGTCATGCCGGTACCCATCCACCTGCAGCCGCGCGGAGTCGAGCAGCACAGTTTCGGTCAGTGCGGCGGTGGGCGCGGTGCAGTGCACCGGACCCCGGTAGCCGCGCTTCACCAGCAGCGGCAGGCGTCCCACGTGATCCAGGTGAGCGTGCGTGAGGATCACGCCGTCCAGAGCAGTCACGTCAAAGGAGAACGGCTCGCGGTTGCGGGCTTCCAGTTCATCGTTGCCCTGGAACAGCCCGCAGTCGATCAGCAGCTGCCGGTCACCAAGCGTGAGGAGGTGCATGCTGCCGGTGACCGTGCAGGCCGCCCCGAAGCTCTGGAGTTGCATAGGGCAGTCTAGGCGCCCACGCTGCTGCGCCCGCCTTTAGGTGCTCTTCAGCTTCCCGGTGGGCCGGGTGGGGTGGGGTGTACGTTCAGGCCATGACGCAGCACACCGCAAGCGGTTTCCAGCGCATCCTGGTCGGCATGGATTTCTCCGCGTCCTCCCGCGCGGCCCTGCAGGCGGCCCGCACGCGCTTTCCAGGCGCGACGCTGTGCCTGGTGCACGTCACCGACGCCCGCGTGACCGCTGCACCGGACCTGATGGGCGGCGTGACGCCCGCCATGCCGGACCCGGCGCTGCTTCACACCATGGAGAACGCCGACGCCAGCCGGATGGACCGCGAAGCGCAGCCTGGCGAGGACACCATGCAACTGGTCGGGGACCCCGTCACCGGCATCCTGGACGCCGCGCGCACCTGGGGGGCGGACCTGATCGTGGTCGGCACGCATGCCCAGGGCATGCTGGAACACTTCTTCCTCGGGAGCACCGCCGAGAAGATCGTGGCGCGCAGTCCTCTTCCGGTGCTGACCGTCCGGGCGGGGTCGCAGTGAAGGTTGGGGTGGTCGGCGCCGGCCTGGTCGGCGCGACCGCCGCGTACGCCCTGACCCTGCGCGGCTCGTGCAGTGAACTGGTCCTTACCGATGTGGACGAGAGCCGCGCCCGCGCCGAGGCGCAGGACATCGCGCACGCGGCGCCGGTCAGTCACGGCACCCGCGTGTGCAGCGGCCCGCTGGAGGACCTGCGAGGCAGCGCCGTGGTGATCGTCGCGGCCGGCGCCAGCCAGAAGCCGGGCGAAACCCGCCTGGACCTCCTGCAGAAGAACGCCGCGATTTTCCGCGACCTGATTCCCCGCGTTGCCCAGGCCGCACCGGACGCGGCGCTGCTGATCGCCACCAACCCCGTGGACCTCCTGACCGACCTGAGCGTAAACCTCGCGCCGGCCCAGCCGGTCATCGGGTCGGGCACCGTGCTGGACTCCGCGCGGTTCCGGCACCTGATCGCCGCCCATACCGGCGTGGACGCCACGCACGTGCACGGCTACGTGCTTGGTGAGCACGGTGACAGCGAGGTGATCGCCTGGAGCACCGCAACCGTGGCGGGCCTGCCCGTCGAGGCGTTCATGAACGCCCGCGGCCGGCCCTGGACACCTGAGATCCGCGCGCAGATCGAACAGGACACACGTGAGGCCGCCGCGCAGATCATCGGAGGCAAACGCGCCACGTACTACGGCATCGGCGCGTCACTCGCCCGGATTACGGAACGCATTCTCGGCGACCGCCGGGCTGTCCTGACCGTCAGCGCCCCCACGCCGGACTTCGGGATCAGTCTGTCCGTGCCGCGTGTCCTCGGCCGGGCCGGGGTGCTCGACACGGTCCTCCCGGCCCTGACGGGCGCGGAGCGTGACGCCCTGGAGCGCAGTGCGCAGGTGCTCAGGGACGCCCGGGCGCAGCTGCAGGGGTAGGCGCGGCGGGCGGGTCACCGTCCATGAATTCCCCCGTGATGGTGCCGCCCTCGCCCTTCACGGCGTAGACCTCGTTGCGTTCCAGGTCATACACAATCAGCCCGGCGCGCAGCGTGTCATTTCCCTTCACGCTGCGCGCCGGCTCCTCGGCCGTGCCGTACAGCCGCGCCACGTTGCGGGTGTCGTCGTACTCCACGCGCGCCGCCTCGCTGACCCGTCCGCCTGCCGAGTTCAGGACCACGTTGCCCACCAGGGTGGTCTTCTCGTCGTCCACACTCACCTCAATCCGGTCACTCTTGCCGGTCAGGGGGTCGGTGTCGCTGCTCCGCCGGAACACGATCGGACCGTCAATGCGGGCCACACCGTCCGAACTGTCGTACACCAGTTTCTGGCCCTTCAGTTCGGTGCGGCCCTGCGTGACCAGGACCGTGTCCGGCGCCGCCTGCGGCGCGGCCTCCACGGCGCAGCGACTCAGGCGGTCCGTTTTTCCTTCCGGCGCTTCGTCCAGAAACCTGGCGGTGCCGCCACTGGCCTCCACCCGGCCGTCACTGCCCTCCTGGCCGTCCCTGGGCGGCAGTTGCGTCACGACGGCCAGGGGCACGCGGATCACGTTCTTGTCGATGGTGAGCCGCACCCCGCCGACGCCTGCCTCACTGAACACCGCGAGGGTTGGCGTGTTCTCCGGCTCACCGTCCTGGGGCGTGCAGATCGCGAAGATGCCCGTCTCATCACTCGTGCCGGACTTGACGATCACGATTCGCCGCTCAACGCCGTCCTTCTCGCTGCGGCGCACCAGTTCCAGACTTGACTGCTCCGCCTCCGCTCCGGCCGGGGCGTCATCCGGGGCAGGCGAGGTGGCTGGCGCCGGCGTGACCTGCGCAGCAGGCCCGGTCTGCGCCAGCGCCCACACGAAGGGCGCCCCCCCGCCGAGCAGCAGGGCCAGGGTCAGGCGCGCAGCAACGGTCCAGCGGGAGGGCAGCATGCGAGGAGTTTACTTCTCGCGGGTGAGCCGGAACTGATCGGTGGGGATCTTGTACGCCGCGTTCAGGGCGCGCACCCGCGCCAGATCAGTGCGCTGCTCCAGGTACCCGCTGGCGGGAGCCTTGACCGTCACGCGGCTCTTGCTGTCCACGCTCACGGCGTTGCCCACCACGTACGCCACGTTCTTCCGGTCGTCGTAGTACACGGCGTCCCCGGTGGTGGTGGTCGTGCCCTGGACGAGCTTCACGCCGCCGCGGACGTACAGCGTCTTGCTTTTCGTCAGGGCGCGCACCTCCTGACCGGTGATGATCAGCTCTTTCTGGCCGCTCTTCGCGGCGCGCGTCAGGCTGGGGGTGCCGGTCAGGAGCGCCAGCTCACGCTTCTCGTCGAAGATGAGTTTGTCGGCCTTGCCGCTCTGCGCGCCGTTGGAGAGGGTGACGTTCCCCGTGCTGGTGGACTCGTCGTTGTCCACGTCCAGGCTCATGGTGGCGGCCCTGATGGTGACCGTGTCCCCGTCTGCCTTGTTCTCCGGAACGAACGTGGCGCTTGCACTGCCGTTCAGGACGCCCTGCCCGGTGCTCTCGTCGTAGGCAAGGCTGCTGCCGGTCGCACTCAGACGCCCGCGGTCGACCTTCACGTTCCCGGTGAAATTCGCGGTGCGTCTGCCCTTGGCCTCGATCAACGGGGTGCCCTTCGGGGCGGCGAGAACCGCCTGTGCCGCCTCAATGTTCAGGGTGCTGACCCTGGCCTTGACCGGGTTGCCCACGAACGTCAGCGGGCCGTTGCGCACGTCGCCGCGCGGGCCGCCTTCAATGGTGATCAGGCGTTTGCCGGCGTCAGTCTGCGCGAGCACGGGGGCGGTCAGGGCCAGCAGGACCAGCAGGGAAGTCGTCTTGTTCATGGGGTCTCCTTGGGGTGCAGGTGGGTGGCGGCTCAGCCGAGCGGGACGCGGCGACCGTTCTCACAGGTTTCCGTGGGGTCAAGGGCAAAGCTGTACTTCGAGGTGGCCGGATCCGAGTCCTCGATCACGAAATCGAAGGTCATCTTCAGGCGGCCGACCGTGCCGTTCATATTGGGTGAGCTGATGCGGGCCGTCGCCGCGCTGAAGCCCTGCCCCTGCTCGATCCTGACGGGCGCCTGGGCGCCGCCCGTCAGGTCGATGTCCGCACACTGCTGCACCAGCGTGATGCGCGCCTGACGGGTGGTCAGGTTGTCCTGGCCGTCAATGGTGAGATCCGGGGCACTCAGGGTGGCGTCCAGTCGCTCGGTGACCTGCCCGGCAGCGCTGCGTTCCTTCACGACCCGCTGCCCGCCGGACAGACCGGTCAGGAGTGTCGTGCCGGCCACAGGGTCGTTCTTCACGTCCGAGGCCCGGAAACTCCATACGGCGTTCGGATCGCGTGACGGAAACAACCTGAGCTGCACACCACTCAGGCGCGCACCGGACTGACTGGCGTCCGGTGCCCCCGTGGGCAGGAACGCGAACAGCAGGGCGAACCCCACAATGCCCGTCAGGGCGTACAGGCCGACGTTGTGCACGGCCGCACTCTAGCGCGCCGGTCTCATGAGAGTGATGGGGGTCCCGTGGGATTCCGCAGGGGGGCGCTACCCTGCACGCATGATCGACTCGCACACCCACCTGGACTACCTGGACGATCCGGCCAGCGCGCGCGGCGAGCTGGGGCTGAGTGCCATGATCTGCGTCGGCGCCAGCCCCCAGCACGCCCGGAACGCCGTGGCACTCGCCGAGCAGTTCAGTGACGTGTACGCCACCGTGGGCCTGCACCCCACCGACACCGCAGAAGACAGCCCGGAAGCCCGCGCGCAGCTCGAAGCCCTGGCCGGGCACCCCCGCGTGGTCGGCATCGGCGAAAGCGGCCTGGACGACTACTGGGACCCCACCAAACGCGCGGCCCAGCAGCAGGCCTTCGAGTGGCAGCTGGACCTCGCCCGGCGCAACGGGAAAACCCTGGTCATCCACACCCGCGACCAGGCCGGTCAGGACAGCGCCCACCGGGGCGTCATGGACATCCTGAACGCCTGGCCGGACGTACCGGTGATCCTGCACTGCTTCAGCGGGCACCAAGGACTGCTGCGCTTCGGGTTGCACCGCGGGGAACACACCTTCTTCGGCTTCGCGGGCAACACCACCTACAAGACGGCGCTCGACATTCAGGCCGCCGCGCGCGACCTGCCGCTGTCACGCCTCCTGCTGGAAACGGACGCGCCGTTCCTGGCTCCCGTTCCGAAACGCGGCAAACCCAACCGGCCCGGGTACGTCCGGCACACCCTGAATTTCATCGCCGCGCTGCGGGACATGGACCCAGCCGACCTGGAGCGCGCCACGGACGAGAACACCCGCCGCGCCTACCACCTGCCCACGCCGCAGTAACGCCCCCCGGACGCGCCAGGCCTGCACGCGGCATCATAAACGTCATGACCGCGACCCTTCCCCCAACCCTGTCCGCCCAGGCCCAGGCGGTGCTGGACGTCATTCACACGCGCCGCACAGTGGACCTTGCGCTGCTGCAACCCGACCCGGTGCCACGTGAGGTGACCGAAGCAATCCTGACGGCCGGCACGTGGGCCCCGACGCACGGACGGACCGAACCGTGGCGGTTCACGGTGTTCACCGGGCCAGGGCGCGCGCAGCTCGCAGAAATGTTCGCGCAGGCGTACGCGGCGGGCAGCGCCCCTGACCGTGACAGCGAGCCGGCCCTCGCAGCGCAACGGGCCCGGGCGTGGCGGGCACCCCTGTGGATCAGCCTGGAACTGCACATGCCAGCCCGGCCAAAAATGCCGGAGTGGGAAGAGCAGGCGGCACTGGCGTGCGCGGCACAGAACATGCTGCTGGCCGCCACGGCGTTCGGTCTGGCCGGCAAGTGGGTCAGTGGCCCGGTCATGATCAGTCCAGTCACGGCCGCGGCCCTCGGCGCCCCGAAACTGCTGGGATTGCTGTACCTGGGCTACCCGGCGGGTGACCGGCCCGCCAGCACGCGCGCGCCCCTGTCGGAAAAGGTCACCTGGGTAGAGTAACGACCGTCACCGGGGCTTCAGGAAAAACTCCACGCTGCGGCCCAGAGCCAAACGGAGATTCACACTGAGATTGTGGTTGCCCCCAGGGTACCGGCAGGCTTCGACAGGCTGGCCAGCGGCCCGCAGGTCCCGCGCGAGGGCATGCCGAAAGGCGTACGGCATGTCCTCGTCCGCGGTACCGTGATGTAGCTGCAGGGGCCGACCGCGCAGTTTCCTCAGAGACATGCTCGGGCTCAGCAGGCGCAGGAAGCGCCGGTTCCGCGGGCTCCGGGCGCGGGGCGCACCAGCCGGTGGATTCCAGTCGGTGGACAGAACGTCATACCCGGCTACACCCCGGTCCACAACGACGCAGCTTTCAGATCCGGGTCGATCAGCATGGCCTTCAGGCTCAACTGCCCATCCCTAGAGTGCCCCCACAGGCCCATGCGGGCAGAGTTCACGCGGTGTCCTTTTTCAGGCTCGTCAGCGCAGTCATCACATCCGTGGTGTACCCAGCGTAGTACCCCGCCCAGATCTTCACCCTCGCTGCTGCTGTGCCCGCCGTCATCACTTTTGAGGGTCACGAACCCCGCCTGGGCGAGGCGTCCTGGCAGGCCACGTACCGCTCGGCGCTTCGGCACGCCCGGGGCGAAATGTAGCCGTGATTAAGCACAATGGCCATCCGCTCTTCGGGGCCGCGCCCCGCGGCACGGTCAGCAGCGCGTTGATCCGCAGGCCGTCCGACTGGGAGCTCATCACCTGCCGCGTGTTGTTGCTGCGTGGCATGAGTGGCTAACGCACCGTCAGCGCCTTGCCCGGTTAGGACTTCTGCCGGATCTTAGGCGACTCATCCGGGCTGCTTCCACAGTGTTCAACGCTCGTTCAACGCTGCTGGGTCCGAGCCGCGAGGTCAGAACTCGCAGAGCAGGACCAGCACATACCTCCACGCTCAAGGGCTTTCCTCCGCACAAAAGCACTTCGGTCAACGGGCGGAGCTTAAGCGACCCACGACTGCCTGAACAGTGGGTGTGAGCAGCCTGAGTCAAGCTTGCGGCTCCACCAGCCGGCCGCTATGATGATGCTCCACAGCAAGACAACGCTTGATCTCACATCAGGCACCTGAACGGCCTTCACGCTGTTGCGCTCCCGTATGGACCGATGACAGATGAAGCCTGGGCAGGTTTTCAAGGAGCACACATGAAGCGAACTGGCCCGTTCCTGTTTCTTGCCCTGACCGGTGCACTCCTCACAGCGTGCACGCCACACAGAACCCCCGATGCCACCAAACCGGCTGTCACCCTGACTGCGGCCCCCACCACGGTCAACGCGTCCAGAGCCATCACCCTGACCGCGACGGCCACGGACAACGTCGGGGTGAGTCAGGTGGCGTTCTACCGCGGGACGACCCTGATCAGCACCGACACCACTGCCCCCTACACGGCCACGGACAACGTGACCAGTGCTCAGAACGGCACCCTGACCTACCGCGCCGTGGCATCCGACGCTGCTGGCAACACCGCTGAGGCAAGCGCCACTGTGACGGTCGCCATTGCTGACGCGAACGAGCCCAATGACAGCGTCGCGACTGCCACGACGCTGGCGATCGGCGGAACGGCCAACGGGGCGATCACGGCTCAGGGGCGCGACATGGACTACTTCAAGTTCACGGCCACCACGGGCGACATGCTGCAACTGAATGTCCGCAGTGTCAGCGTGAACCCCAGCAGCACCCTGGACCCCTACGTGACGATCCTGATGCCCGACGGGAAGACCATCCTGGAGAAGGATGATGACAGTGGCGCCGGCCTGGAATCCGAGATCCGCTTCAACGTTCCCCAGAGTGGCACCTACACCGTGGTGGTGACCAGCTTCAATATTCACGACGATCCCGTTGCCACCGACGATAAGGCCACCAACACCTACCAGATCGCCCTGAGCCGCCGTTAAGGCGCGTGAACGCAAGGAGTTCCCTGTGAAGACTTCCCTCAAGACCGTGTCCCTGCTGAGCCTGGCGCTCGTCCTGGGTGCCTGCGGTAACAACAGCGCCCCCACTGCCCAGAAGAACCCCGTGAAGAATACGCAGGCGGCTGCCAGCGTGCCCGCCAGATGGTTCGTGGAACTGCAGGGCGACCCGACGACCTTGAGCAGCCAGAGTGTCACCGGGCAGCAGGCCGCGTTCCGCGCCCAGGCGGCTCAGCTGGGCCTGAAGTATCAGGAACTGAAGAGTTACCACACGCTGTTCAACGGCTTCGTCGTGCAGGCCACGCAGGCGAACATCAACCGCATCAGCCGTATGCCCGGCGTGCTGGGCGTGTACCCGGTGCAGGAAGTCAAAGCGCCCATCGTGGAACGCAATCTGACGGCCGCCCTGACGCCAGAGATGTACTCCGCCAACAAGATGACCGGCGCCGACATTGCCCAGAACGAACTGGGGCTGACGGGCAAGGGCGTCAAGGTCGGCGTCATTGATACCGGCGTTGATCTGGAACACCCGGCATTTGCCGGTCGTGTGGTGGCACAGTACGACTTTGTAGGTGATGCCTATGACGCTGGCGGCGAAGGTGACGCGCTCAAGCCGCACCCGGATCCCATTGCCGATGACTGCGGCGGGCACGGTTCGCACGTGGCGGGCATCGTGGGCGGCAACGACCCCAGCAAGGGCTTCAAGGGCGTCGCGCCGGACGTGAGCTTCGGCGCATACCGCGTGTTCGGCTGTGACGGCAGCACTGACGAGAGCGTCATGATTGACGCCCTGGAACGTGCCTACGCCGATGGAATGCAGGTCGTGAACCTCAGCATCGGGTCTGCCTTTGAGAACTGGGAAGCTACGCCCTCTGCGAAGGTCGCCAGCCGCCTCGTGAAAAAAGGCATGGTTGTGGTGGCCAGCGCCGGGAACAGTGGTACCAGCGGCCAGTACTCCATGGGCGGCGTTACCATGGGCGACAACGTGATCTCTGTTGCTTCCGTAAGCAACACCGAGATTGAGGTCAACAACTTCACCATCACGCCGGACGGCAGCAAAATCGGGTACTTCGCCGCGACGGGCGCGCCGACCGCCACGGTCGGGGCCACGCTTCCCATCACGAAGAACCCGGCCAGCACTACCGCCACGGCCAATGACGGGTGCCTCGTGGGTGGCGTGAACCCCTTCACAGCTGGCAGCCTGACCGGAAAAGCCGTCCTGATCCGCCGTGGCAGCTGCACGTTCTACGAAAAAACCAAGAACGCCCAGGACGCCGGGGCGTCGGCCGTGATCATCTACAACAACACGACGGGTTACATCAGCCCGTCGCTGTCTGGCGCGGCAACCATCACTATTCCAGTGGTGGCAGTCAGCGCGGCCGATGGTGCCAAGATCGACGGATTGATCGGCGGTGGACTCACCATGACCTTTAACGCCGGGAAGATCATCATTCCGAACCCCACGGCCAACACCCTGGACTCGTACTCCTCGTACGGGATGAGTGCCGAACTGGAACTCAAGCCTGATATTGCCGCGCCCGGGGGGAATATCCGCAGTGCCTGGCCGCTGAGCAACGATCCCAGCGGCTACGCCACCCTCAGCGGCACCTCAATGGCTTCTCCTCACGTGGCTGGCGCCGCCGCGCTGATGCTGCAGGCCTTCCCGAACACCAGGGCCAAGGACATGCGCGGCCTGCTGATGAACAGCGCCTCCCTGCGCTGGTACCGCAATGCCGGCGGCACGCTGTTCAGCGGTCTGCCCGACTACGTGCAGCGCCAGGGCGCCGGTATGGTGGACATTGTCGCCTCGTACTACAGCACGGTGCGCGCCACGCCCAACAAGCTCAGCCTGGGTGAAAGTGCGTCCTTCGCCACGCGAAGCAAGGTCGTGGTGCTGAAGAACACCTGGTCGCGCACCGAGACGTTCACGGCCCACCACTACCCTGCTCTGACGGTGGGCGGCACCACCTTCGCGCCCAGCCCTGTGACGAAGTACGCCACAGTGACGATCAACGGTCAGGACGCTGACAATGGCACCGTGGCAATTACCGTGCCGGCCAGCGGCGAGGCCGAAATGAACGTCGTGATTACGCCCCCCGCAGGTGCCGCCGACAAGAGCCAGTACGGCGGGTACATCGTGCTCGAAAGCAAGTCCGGGCAGAACATGGTGATTCCCTACGGCGGTTTCAAGGGCGACTACCAGAGTATTCAGGTGCTCGGGGATACCAAGTGGGGCACGTACACTGCGAACTTCCCGGCGCTGAACGACGCCAAGGCCGACTACTGGTACGAAGAGGGCGAGGTTCCCACCGGCACCATCGACTACACTATGGCCGAGGACGACCAGCCGGAAGTCTGGGCGCACTTCGCGCACCAGGCGCGCAAGGTGACCTTTGAGGTGCTCGACGCCAACGGCGCCCTGGTCGATACCCTGGGTGTGTACAACTACCTGCGCCGCAACGGCACGAACGTCGTGTCCTCCGGCGCCGACGCCTTCTTCACCTTCAACTGGGACGGCAAGCTCAGCAACGGCAACACGGCCCCCAACGGCGTGTACCAGCTGCGCCTGAAGGTGCTCAAGGCGCTGGGCGACGAGACGGTCGCCAGTGACACCGAGGTCTACACCAGTCAGAAGTTCACCGTCGCGCGCCCCTGAGGCCCCGTACGGACGCCGCCGGCCCCTGTGTGGGGCCGGCGGTTTTTTCACCTGGGGGCTGCTCAGCGCAGCGCGCGGAGAATCTCGTCAATAACGCCCTGCAGGGTCAGGGGGCCGGTGTCGATCACGCGGGCGTCTGGGGCGGGCGCGCTCTGCACGGTGTCCAGGCGGTCACGCTCTGTCAGGGCGGCCTCAATGGCAGGAATGTCTTCCGGGCGTTCCCGGGCGCGGCGTTCGGCGCGCACGCGGGGGCTGGCGGTCAGGTAGAACTTCGCGCTGGCGTGCGGAAAGACGTTGGTGCCCATGTCGCGGCCCTCCGCGACGAACGGGGCCGGCAGGGCGCGCAGCTGGGCGTCCACCCAGGCGCGCACCTCGGGCAGGGTAGCGACGGTGCTCACCCCGGCGTCCACGCGGGTGGAGTGGAGGGCCGCGGTGAGGTCCTGGTCAGCCTGCCAGACGTGGTTGCCGCTGGCGCTGGGTTCGAGGTGCACGCCGCGCAGCAAGGGTAGCAGCGCCGGCGCTTCATCCAGGGGCACGCCGCCCTGCAGGCCGAGCAGGGTCACGGCGCGGTACAGCAGGCCGCTGGACACGTACGGCACGCCCAGTGCCTGCGCGACTCCGGAGGACACGCTGGATTTTCCGCTGGCCGCCACGCCGTCAATGGTCACGATCATCAGGTGCGCAGTGTATAGCGGCGCCTGGGTGAACAAAATGCCTTCCGGCCGGTCGCGGGCCTCCAGGTGGGTGCACCGTCCGGGCGGCGGGGTCCATGGGGGCGAGGGGCGCTGCACCTTCCGCATGACGCGCCGGGCACGCCGCCCGCTAGACTGGCGGGGACCATGAAACACGCTGCCCTGATCCTGACCGCGCTGCTTGCCCTGACTGCCTGCCAGAAGAAGGAGGAGGCGTCGACGTCCACCAGCACGACCACGACTGAAACAACCAAGGACGCCAGCACTGAGGCGGACGCAGCCAGCACGACCAAGACCACGGAAAGCACGGCCGCGGAAAGCACCGGCGCCAAGAGTGCAACGCCGGCCGCGGTGAACACGCCCGGGCCGGTGCCTGCCGGGTACACCGCCGTGCCGTTCCTGACGCAGGCGCCCAAGCGGGAGTTTGCGGCGGAGCCCGACATGGCCCTCACGGACGGCAAGGACTACTACGCGCTGATTGACACGAACCGGGGCCAGGTGCTGGCGGACCTGTACGAACAGGAGACGCCGGTCACCGTGAACAACTTCGTGTTCCTGGCCCGCAACCATTACTTCGACGGCATCCGCTTTCACCGCGTCATTGAGGGGTTCATGGCGCAGACCGGGGACCCCAAGAGCGTGAACGACGCGCAGAAGACCGAGTGGGGCACGGGCGGGCCCGGGTACCAGTTCGCCGACGAGTTCCGTCAGAAGCTGACGTTCAACAGCAGCGGCATCCTGGCCATGGCGAACAGCGGTCCGGCCACCAACGGCAGCCAGTTTTTCATCACGTTCGCACCCACCGACTTCCTGAACGGGAAGCACACGATTTTCGGGAAGGTCGTGACGGGTGAGGATCTCCTGCCGAAACTCACGCGGACCATGGATGGGAACAACAGTGAGATCAGCGGCGCCGTGGCCGACAAGATCCTGACTGTCCGAATCCTCACGAAAGGCTGACCTGCCCGCACCCCACAAGCCAGCGGTGACCCCAGGGCAGCCTGGGCGTCACCGTTTTCTACTGCGGGGCGCTCAGAGCTCCAGGTGGGTGGGGGTGCAGGCGCCGGTGGGGATGGCGGTGAGAAGCACTTCGTACTTGCCGGTCACGAAGATCTTGAAACCGTGTTTCTGTAAGCCTCGCCGGGCGTTCGTGACGTCCGCGGCGAGCAGGCTGAGGTCCGGCCGGGCGTAGTTGCGCATGCGGGCGCCGTAGGAGAGGCTGCCGTCCCGGTAGCGGGCGTTCGGGTAGCCGAGAATCAGGCCGCCGGTGGAGGTCAGGTGCTGGCGGCGCAGCGTGGCGAGCAGCACGTCCTGCGTCACGCCGGGGCTCTGCAGCAGGCTGAGGGCCAGGATCAGGTCGAAGTGACCCAGCGCGGCCGGCAGGGTGTTCACGTCATGGGCTTCGAAGCTGGCCTGCGGGTGCCGGGTCCGGGCGGCCCTGAGGGCCGCCTCGTCGAGGTCCACGCCGGTCACCGCGAAGGAGCGGTCGGGGAAGGCCAGTGTCAGGGCGTCGAGTTCGTGCCCGGCGTTCACGCCGAGGGCGAGAATGCGGCCGCCGGGCGGGGGTTCACGCGGCGCAGGGCTTCCACGAACGTGGTGAGGAACACGGGGTCCTCGAGTTTGTTCACGCGGGCCCAGTCGCCGTCCGGGCCGTAGCCGGCGTGGTCGGGGTCGCGCGCTGGGGCGTGGGCGCGCAGCGTGATCTGCACGCGGCCGTCCGCCGGGCGCTGTGGGGTGAGCAGGTGGGCGTGCAGGAGGTCGGCCAGGTCCGTCCAGGTCTGCCAGGGGCGGTGCGTGCCGTGCGCGGTGAGTTCACCGGCGTAGCGGCCCAGGCCGCCGTCCGGGTCGGGAACCGTGAAGGTCACCTCGCCGTGGGCGCGCAGCAGGTCGCGCACGGCGGGCAGCAGGTCGCTCATGGGTTCGTTCGTAAAGTGCAGCGCGCGCTGTTCGGGGCGGGTCAGGTCAGTACCCCCGGTGCTTCACGGCCGCGCCCTGCGTTTCCAGCCAGCGGGTGACGGTGCCCACTGCGGCCTTCACGCCGGGGGTGATGATGGGGCCGCCGAACTTGGCGAGCCGCACGAGGTGCGTGCCGTCCTCGCGGGCGGTGATGCCCACCAGGACCTCCTGGGTGAGTTCGCCTTCCACGACGTGCGCCAGGGCCACCCAGCCGTCGCGGCGCAGGCCCTGGTACAGGTCGAGCAGGATCACGGTCCAGCCTGCGCCTTCGTCGGCGTTGCGGCTGCCGGGGCTGCGTTCGGTGACTTTGTCGAAGGCCTGGGGGTTGAAGGTGTCGGGCAGGGTCAGGACGGCGTGGGGCACGGTGGTGGGGTCCTCCGGATAGGGGGTGGTGAGCCCGTGCGGGACGGGCGGATGCGCGGTGGGCGTGAAGCGGGCGTGGTTCACGCCGAGGCCCAGGTCCCGCCACTTCAGGGCGTATTTCGTTTCCAGCGCGGCGGCGGGCGGCTCGCCGGTCTGCACGTGCATGACGCCGCTGGCCTGGGCTTCCTGACACGCGAACTGGAAGTACTCGTCGTGATCGGTGGTGAGCAGGACCGACCCGCCGGGTTTCAGGCGGCTGGCGGCCAGCCGGAAAAACGGGGCGCGCAGCAGGCGGTGGTCGGTATGACCGGCCTTGGGCCACGGGTCGGGGAAGTTCACGATGATCAGGTCCAGCCCGCCGTGCGGAACTACTTCCCGCACGAGGACGTCGGCGGGCATCTTGGTGAGGATGGCGTTCGTGAGCCCGGCGTCTCGCAGGCGGCGGTGCGCTTTGAGCAGGGACACCCCGGAGAGTTCCACACCCAGGTAGTTCGGAGGTTCAGGGAAGGTGGCGGCGTGGTGCGGCCAGAAGCGGCCGTCGCCAAACCCCACCTCCAGCACCCAGGGCCGGGCGGGGGTGGCCGGGTACAGGCGCGCGGCGAGGTCCGGGAACTGGAAGTCGCTGAGGCGGGCGATCAAGCGCGTTCCTCCGTCAGTGCGGCGGCGAGGCGCTCAGCGTCGAGCAGCACGCTCTGGTAGGTGTGCTCGCCGGGCGTGCACTGGCCCAGCATGCGCACGCGTTCGAGGCGGTTCACGTGGAAACCGCTGAGCTCACCGGGGGCGGGCGTGAGGAACCGGACGTCGTAGGGGGGTTCCACGCCTTCCCCTTGCGCGTGACGTTCCCCGCCGATCAGCCAGAGCCCGCTGGCGGTGAGGTCATCGGCCAGGAAGTCGTAGGCGACCTCGCTGAGGCGCCCGGCCTCCTCCATGGTGTCCCCCACCAGCAGCCGGCCTTTCAGGAACGCGCCGACCGCCAGCACGACCAGCCGGGCCTGCAGGACCGGGCCTTCCCACGTGGAGAGCGCCACGCGGTCCTCAGCTTCATCCAGGGCAGTGACGGTGCTCTGCAGCAGGTGAATGCCGGCGGTTTCCTCCACGCGGGCTTTCAGGTGCCGGTGGAAGGTCCAGCCGTCGGTGTCGGGCAGCAGGGCGGCGCGGACCTCCTCGAACAGACTGCCGGGCGGGAAGGTCACGCCGCGCGTGGTGGGCTGGTAGAGGTTACCCAGGTGATCAAGCGCCTGGGAGACCAGCAGCACGTCCTGCCCGGCGCGCGCCAGGCGCCAGGCAAGTTCGGTGCCGGCGAGACCCGCGCCGACCACGGCGACGTCGTACAGGTGCCCGGGCTGCGGGCGGCTTCGGGGGGAGGCGGGGCCAAACATCACCCCGCAGTGTAGAGCACGGGGTCCTGCACGCCGGGCCCTGCGTCTCCCCTACCCTGAGGTATGACCGAGCCGCGCCCCTCGAACGCCGGGTACGCCTTCCGCACGCAGGTCCGCCGGGGCGGCCAGACGGTTCTGGCGTTCCTGAGCGCCGAGTACCGGCACTCCAGCCTGCAGGAGTGGGCCGCGCGGCTCGCGGCGGGCGAGGTGGAGATCAGCGGCGCGCGCGCCCACGGCCCGGAGGTGCTGCGCGCCGGGCAGGTTGTCGTGTGGCACCGGCCCCCCTGGCAGGAGGAGGCCGCGCCCCTGCACTTTGAGGTGCTGCATGAGGACGAGGCGCTGCTCGCTGTGAACAAACCCTCGGGGTTGCCCACCCTGCCGGGAGGCGGGTTTCTGGCGCACACGCTGCTCACCCAGGTGCGCGCGCAGTACCCGGGCGCCAGTCCGCTGCACCGGCTGGGGCGCGGCACGAGCGGCATCGTGCTGTTCGCGCGGACCGGCGCGGCCGGATCGGCCCTGTCGCGCGCGTGGCGGGAGCACGACGTGCACAAGGTGTACCGTGCGCTGGCCGCCGGGGTGGCCGGCCCGGACCGCCTGGAGATCCGCACGCCGATCGGTCCGGTGCCTCACCCGCGCCTGGGCACCGTGCACGCCGCCACGCCGGACGGCAAACCGTCGCGCAGCGTGGCGACCGTCCGCGCACGCCGGGCGGACAGCACGCTGTTCGACGTCGAGATTCACACCGGCCGGCCGCACCAGATCCGCATTCACCTGGCCAGTGCCGGGCACCCGCTGGTCGGGGATCCGCTGTACGGCCCGGGCGGGGGGCCGCTGCCCGGCCTGCCGGGACTGCCCGGTGACCTGGGGTACCACCTGCACGCCTGGACCCTGGCGTTTACCCACCCGATCGGTGGCAGGCGCGTGCATCTGGAGGCCTGCCCCCCGGACGTCCTACACTGAGGGCGGTCAATCGTCAGCGCAGGAGGGGGAGGTGAGCAGCCACGCAGCCTGAATTCATGAGCGGTTCCGCAGCGTCTGGCCCCGCCGACCCTGGCCGGGGCCAGACGCTACGCCGTGCGCTGGGCGGTCGCCTGACCGGCGGGCCCCGCGCCATGTACCTGCTCCTGACCCTCACGGCGCTGTGCACGGTGGGCAGCAGCGCCGTGATCAACGACGCCTCGCGGCACCAGCGGATCGTGCTGCTGCTGGCCGACACCACGGCCGCCACGCGGGCCGTCAGCGCCCTGGAGTGGCAGGCCCTGAGTGCGGACCGCCCGCCGCCGGCGGTGCAGGTGGAACTGCGGGCGGGCGTGCAGCAGCTGCACGAGCTGCGCCGCGCCCTGACCCAGGTGAGTGGCGCGCCTCTGCCCGGGCATGAGGCCCCACAGGGCCTGACGAGCGTGCTGCCACTGCTGGACCGCTACGCGAACGTCATGACGCGGCAGTCGGCGCTGCTGGACGCCGCCGGGCCCCACACTGCCCGCACGGTGAGCCGCGTGACGGTCGCCCCAGCCGTGGGGGCGCTGCTGACACGCATTGGTGAGGTGCGCGCCCTTCAGGAACGGGCCGCGCGCCGCAGCCTGCAGGCGGCGGTGCTGCTGGCGCTCCTGACGGCCCTGACGGCGCTGCTCACCGCGGCGCTGCTCACCTACCGGCTGCAGCTGAGTCTGCAGCAGGCGCGCACGCTGCGCGCCGAGGCGCAGCAGCAACTGGAACGGGAGGAACGCGACCCGCTGACCGGCCTGTGGAACCGCCGCGGCCTGGCCCGGCAGTTCATGCTGGCGCAGGCCGCGGGGCCGCTGAGCGTGGCGGTGCTGGACCTCAACCGCCTGAAAAGCATCAATGACCTGGGCGGGCACGGAGCGGGCGACGCGCACCTGCGCCGCATGGCGCACGCCCTGCAGGCCGCGTGCGAGGACCGGGGCACGGCCGCGCGGCTGGGCGGTGATGAGTTCGCGCTGCTGCTGCCGCGGCACACGCCCGATCAGGCGCAGGCGCTGCTGCGCAGCGTGGCCTCCAGCCTGGAACACCCGGAAGACACCCTGCCGCCGTTCGCACACGGCGCGGTGCAGGTCACGGCCGTCACGTCCCTGGACCGCGTGCTCACCCTGGCAGACGCCGCCATGTACGAACACAAGGAGCAGCAGCGCCTGGAGGCCAGCTCGGGCCGCAGTCTGGGCGCCAGCGTGGAGGAGTTCACCTCCCGCCTGGAGCAGCTGGAAACGCCGCAGGGCGTACTGCTCGAGGGCCTGCGCATCGCGCGCGAGGTGCTGGGCTTCGACGGCAGCGCCTACCTGGAACGCCGCGGGGAGACGTTCGTCCTGAGCCGGCTGGACGGCCGCGTGCCGGAGGGCACCGCCGCCGTCACGCTGGGCCGCGTGTACCGGGGCGGGCGGGGCCTGACCGGGCAGGTGATCGAACGCAGCGTCACCTGCTGGAGCAACGACTACCCGGCCGAGACGCACGTGATGGACATCTGGGTGGAAGCCGGGTTGAAAAGCGTACTGATGGTGCCGGTGCGGTACGGGGGCCGCCTGATGGGCGTGATCAGTCTCCTGCACTTTGAGACGTGGCGGGTCATCACCCCGCAGGCGCGTCGCCTGACCGAAGCCCTGGCGTCCCGGCTGGGACACACCTTCGAGCAGCAGGTGGCGGTGGAGAACGTCCGGCACGCCCTGCAGGGCGGCCTGATGGCGCTGGGCGCGGCGCTGGAGGAACGCGATCTGGAAACCGCGGGGCACACCGAGCGCGTCGTGCAGCTTGCCGAGCGGCTCGGACGCCGGATGGGCCTGACCGAATCGGCCCTGGACGCGCTGCGTCACGGCGCGTCCCTGCATGACATCGGGAAGCTGACCATCCCGGACGCCATCCTGCTCAAGCCCGGGCCGCTGAACGCGCCGGAATGGCAGGTCATGCAGCATCACGCCGCGCGCGGGTATGACATCGCCCAGCGCCTCCAGGGCCTGATGCCCGGCACGCTGGACGTGATCCGCCACCATCACGAACGCTGGGACGGCGCCGGCTACCCCGACCGGCTGGCCGGGGAGTGTATTCCGCTCGTGGCGCGGATCTTCGCGGTGTGCGACGTGTATGACGCCCTGACCCACCCGCGCCCGTACAAACCGGCGTGGACGCACGCGGAGGCCGTCACGGAAATCCGCGCGCTGGGCGGCACGCACTTCGACCCGCACGTCACGCAGGCGTTTTTGCGGCTCATGGACCAGCGCGCGCCTCAGCTCAGCGCGCGCCGCTGAGCGCGGGTCAGATCTCCTGCAGGGGCAGCGCGGCCAACCACTCCGGCACTTCGTCCGGGGCGTACGTGTCGAACACCAGCTGCGCCAGGGACACCAGCGGGTAACCCGCCAGGGGCCCGCCGCCGGGGCGGCGGTCCACGATACACGCGATGCCCACGCACCGGCCGCCCGCGGCTTCCGCGGCCCGCACGGCCTTCAGGACGCTGCCGCCGGTCGTGAGAACATCCTCGACCGCCACGAAAGTCTCACCGGGCGCCACGGTGAACGCCTCACGGATCTTCATGCCGCCCTGACCGTCCTTCTCCGCGAAGATGGCGCGCGTGCCGTAGTGCCGCGCCGTTTCATAGGCCAGCACCACGCCGCCCATGGCCGGGCCGATGACGAACTGCGCCTCGATGCCCGCGCCGCGCAGTCCCTCAGCCAGGGCCCGCCCGAGCTGCTCGGTGTAGTGCGGGTGCTGCAAAACGGTGGTGCTCTGCAGGAACTTGGGGCTGTGCCGGCCCGATGCGAGCAGAAAGTGCCCCTCGTGGTAAGCGCCGGCCTGCTGGTACAGTTCGAGGACGTTCATGGTGTCAGTATCCCATTGCGCGTGCGCCGCGCGGGGCATCATGACCTATGGAGACCGTGGCGTTCCCTGAAGCGGTGGTCGTGGGCGTGAGGCGGCGTCTGCTCGGCATTTCCCTGCAGGCCCTGGCGGCCGAGGCGCACCTGAGTCCGGACGTGCTGCGGCACGTGGAGGCCGGAACCTTTGATCCGCGCAGCCTGCATGCCCTGGCCCGCCGGGTGCTGGCGCGCCGGCTGGACATCACCCTGGCGTAGCGCTGCCCTGAGCGTTCTGGCGGATTCGCCCGGTGCCCCGGGCACGCTATGAACATGGCCGGGGCGCAGGCCGCGCACCTGAAGAAATGGTCAGGGACGCGCGAAGCGCGCCCCGTGAAGAATGACAGCAGCCCCCGCGCCGGCAGGTGCGGCGCGCGGGGAGCGAAGGAGTGATGCGGCGTGAACCAGGCGTTCGTGGATGCCAGCTGGCACGAGGAGACGGACCTGAACGGAGACCTGCGTGGCCTGGGCGGCTGGGGGCTGGTGCTGCTGCGTCCCGGGCTGCTGCCCACGCGGTTTCAGGGGCAGCTGAACTCAGCAGACAACAACGCCGCCGAGGTGCGTGCCGTGCTTGAAGCCGTGCGGGCCGCGCCGGAGGGCGCGCCCCTGACCGTTCATACCGACAACGAGGCGGTGATTGCGGCGGTGGGCCGCGGGCGCGGCCCGGCCTTCCTGGCCGACGACGCGCGGGAAGTGCTGGGCGAGGCGGCCGCGCGCGGCATTGACCTGCGGGTCCGGTACGCGCCGCGCACGCGCCGGCACATGCTCAGCGCGCACATGCTCGCCAACGACGCCCGGCGCGGCCTGGGCACGCCGGGCCTGACAGACACCCGTTCGGACGTCCTGATCGAGCAGCGCAGCAGCGCTGAGGAAGCCCGCGTGAGCCTGCGCCGGCCCGGGGAGCGCGTCACCGCTCACGTGCCGCTGGACTTCGGCTCGGAGGTGCCGCCCAGCGCGCAGGCGCTGCTCGCCGCGGTGGGGCTCGCCCTGCCGGGCGAGGTGCTCGTCGTGCGGCGCGCCAGCAAGGTCGCGCAGGCGCTGTGGCAGCGGCCCGAGCGGGCGCTGCGGCCCGGCGCGCAGGCCCTGCTGCGGGGCGCGCGGCGCAGCGCGGACGAGAACGGCGTGCAGGTGGAATTCCTGGGGGTCGGGTAGGGCCGCGGCCCGGGGGCCACGCCGCAGGCGCCTGCCCGGGTTCACTCGACCTGAGCGGGGAGGAAAGCCGGGTGCGCCTGGGGAAGCGTTCCGCTGGGCGGATCATGAGGTGCCCTTCGTTCGCAGTGGAACACGGCCGGGTGCCGGCACCCCGGGCGCCGAGGTGCGGGTGTGGGGGCGACGGACGTCCTGCCGGTCTGCGCGCCGCTGCCCGGGGTGCTGCGCGTGCACCTGATGCCAGAAGCGCGGGCCAGCGCCCTGGGCTTCCCGCGCGCGAAAAGCGGGTTCGCGGTGCGGCCCGACCTGCCTGGCGGCCCTCTGCTGAACGTCTCGGAGTCGGCGGTGAACCTGCTGGTGGTGGGCGGCGGGCTGTCCCTTTCAGCTGAGCCGCGTCACGGGCGCGTGGCAGGTCCTGACCGGCCGCGGGTCAAGCGCGCGGGTGCTCGTCTCAGCGCTCGCCTGGAGCGGAGCGGTTCAATCTGCGCCGCACGCCGCTGCACCTGGACGCGCCGGACCGCGCGGCGTACCTGGGCTTCGGGAGCGCGCCGGACCGCTCGACAAGCGCGGCCTGCACCTGACGTTCTGGAACACCGACTGTTTCCCGCACCACACCGACACGGACCCGCTGTACGTGTCGGTGCCGTTTACACGATGATGCAGGGCGGCCGGGCGCACGGCGTGTTCGTGGATGAACCGTGGCGCATGGAGGCGGACGTGACGCGCACGCACCCGCACGAGGTGCGTTCTGCCTCGGCGGGCCCGGAACTGGACGTGCACGTGGACATTGATTCCATGGACGCCTACAAGGTCTGGACCGTGAACCGCGCGAACCTCCCGGACCTCCGGGCGTTCGTGCGGGAAGCCGCGGCGCACGGCGTGAAGCTCGTGCCGATCATTGATCCGGGCGTGAAGGCCGAGCCCGGGTACGACGTGTACGAGGAGGGCCTGAGGAGCGATCACCTGGTGCGCACCGTGCGCGGCGACGTGCTGGTCGGGGAGGTCTGGCCGGACCCGGCGGTGTTCCCGGACTTCACGCGGCCGGAGGTGGTGGCGTGCTGGGCCGGACGGCACCGGCTCTTTACGGACCTGGGCATTCAGGGCCAGTGGAACGACATGAACGAACCGGCGTGCCTCAGTCTGCGGGAACCGCGCGACACGGAAGACAAGACCCTGCCGTACGACGCGTGGCACGGCACGCACCCGGAGGGGCACAACGCCTACGCGAACGGCATGAGTGAGACCAGTCGCGCCGGGGACGCGAAGTTCAGTCCGCAGGTCCGGCCGTGGATTCCCACGCGCGCCGGGTACGCCGGCATTCAGCGGCACGCGGCGGTCTGGACGGGCGACAACGCGGCCACGTGGTCGCACCTGGCGCTGAGCCTCCCCATGATTCGCGGGCGGGTGTGTGAGGCATGGCCCTCTCCGGCGCGGCGGAAGGGCAGCCCCGCAGAGCTTTTTGCGGGGCTGCGCCGGGCGCGGCAGGTCAGCGGCGGCGCATGAAGCCCAGGCGGCCGCGCGGGGCAGGAGCGTCCGGTTCGGCCATTTCTTTCAGAACCTCCGCTTCGCGGATGGCGCCCTGCAGCCATTCGGGCGCGGCGCCAGGACCCAGAAGTTCCGCGCGGGGGATCCATTCCGCCGCGGTCACCTGGGCGCTGTCGGGTTCGAGGATGCCGGCGCTGTAGTCCGTGCCGAAAATCAGGTGCAGCCGCGCGTCGCCGCGGCCGCTGTGGGTGCCGCGCGCCGCGTGGGACGCCACGAGTTTCAGGTCACTGACCACGAGTTTCAGCTGGTCGCGGATCACGCGCCGCAGGTTCAGTTCCACGGGGTTGGTGCCGCTCGCTCCGTGCAGCACCAGTCCGGGCAGGCCGTGCGCGCCGGGCAGCAGCGGTTCCCGGGGGCGGGTGATCAGGTAGGTGTCCTGGTGGTGGATCAGCGCGAAGACGCCCACCTGGTAGGTGGTCTGCTGGGTGGGTTCATCGTGCGTCATGGTCACGGGCGGTGCTCCTCTGGGATGGTGGTTCTCATTCTAAAGGGGTGTGGGGCGGGTGCGCCGCGCCCCCGATCAGGGGCGCCGGGGGCCGCGTGCGTTCAGGGCGCGGGCCGGCGCAGGGGCGGCACCAGGGCCTGCGCACGCAGCGCGCGGGCCAGGACCTGAAACTCCGCGTCGTGGGCGGGACTGGTCCAGGCAGGCGACTGCACCAGTAGCACTGAGGTGACGTGCGCCGGGTCGGGCAGTCCGGCGCCGGGCGCCGCCTGCCGGGTCAGGGTGACGCGCGCGAGGGTCGTGGCGGGCAGCAGCGCGGCCACTTCAGTGTGGGTGCGGGTCAGGTCAAAGCCCTCGGCGACCCGCAGGTGGGCGTGCCAGTCGGGGTACAGGCAGGTGTACGAGTGGATCAGGCCTTCCGTGAGGCCGCGTCCAGCCCAGTTGCCGGGCCGGATGCGCTGCGGGTCTCCACTGAGGCTGGCGAGGTCGTGGTGGGAATCCAGGTTCAGAACGTCCTGCGGGGGGTACTGCTGCAGCCACGTCCAGGCGTCGGCGTGACTGAGGGTCACGAACGCCGGCACGCCCGCGTAGGCGCGCAGCGCCTCCCACCCGGGATACAGGGGGAAATCGGCCTCCAGGCCACGCCAGCCGGGACCGCTGCGCCGGCGGGCGCGGTCCGTCCAGGCGGTCAGGCGGTCGTGGTCCCAGTCGCGCGTGCCCCAGATGGGCGCGTCGAACACGAGGTCGCGTGTGCCGGAGAAGGCGTCCCAGTCAATACTCAGCAGCACGCGCCCAGCCTAGAGCACGGGCGGCCGTTCGGGGCGGGCTGCGCCCCGGTTCACGTGAAGCGGACCAGGTGAGACACGCTGGCAGGGTCGCGCACGAAGCCCAGGCGGTCGTTCACGGCGAGCATGGGGGCGTTGTCGCTGGCGTTGTCGGTGCGGATCAGCGGGGCGCCCAGGGCCTGGCCGGCGCGGGCCGCAGCGACTTTCAGGAGGGTCGCCACGCCCCGCCCGCGCCAGGGGCGGGTCACGCCGGTCAGGCCGGTCAGCAGGTCCGGGCTGGCCTCGCTGTGGTACAGGGCGGTCTGAGCGATGAACGCGCCACCGTGTTCCGCCACGAGGTACGCACCGGGCAGCAGGCCCGGATCGCCAAGCACAGCTTCCTCGAACACCTGCCGGGCGAGGGGCGTGGCGGGTTCGGCGCGGGGAACGTCCTGCCGGACTTCGCTCATCAGGCCGTGCAGGCGGCCCGTCAGGTCAGGCGTGCCGGCGGCCCGCAGCTCGCTGAGAGAGCGGACGTGCACGCCCAGCGCCTTCAGCCGCTGCTCCAGCGCCTCGTACGGGCGCGGGTCGAACGTGTCCAGCCGCAGGGCGGACGTGAAGTACCGCTTGTCCCCGGTGAAGCCCCGCCGCGCGAGGAAGCCCGGCGCGACCGGATGGTCCTCGCGCGCCAGGATGCGGGCGGACTCGGCATTCAGGGCACGCAGCTGCCCGTCGAGGGCCTGCCAGAGGGCCGCGCCGGCGCCGTGACCCTGGTGGTCGGGGTGCACGGCGAGTTCCAGCGTGAAGCGCTGCGGGTGGAACGCGCCGGGGTCCTGGAAGTAACTGGCGCTGCCGATCACCTCGCCGGCCTGCCGGGCGACCAGCACGCCCGCGTGGTGGCCCCAGGCGCGCTGTTCCTCGTTGCGTTTGCGCAGCTCATCGCCGCTGATGGGGTCGTGGGGCAGCGCGGCGGTGTACGCCTGCGCTGCGGCGTTCCACTCGTGCGGTCCGGTGGGGCCGACCGTGATGGTCCGGGCAGGGTGCAGGGTGCTCATTCATGCTCTCCAGAGAGTGCGCCCGGCACCGCGGTGGCGGACACGTCACCCCATTGCATCTCGATCCACGCGACGCGCGGCCGGAAGCCCAGGCGTTCGTTGAGGGCCAGCATGGGGCGGTTGGTGGTGGCGTTGCCGGTCCAGACCTCGCTTGCCCCGCGGTCGCGCGCGACCTTCAGCGCCGCGATTTTCAGCGCCAGCGCCAGGCCCTGACGTCGCCAGGCCCGCCGGGTGCCGGTCAGGCCGGTGTTCAGGCGCTGTGGGTCGTGCAGGTCCAGGTACAGCTCGGAGATGGCGGCCACCTCACCGGCAGGCGTGACTGCCAGCATAACGGCTTCAGGCAGGTGCTCGGGTCGGTTCTGGCGGTCCAGGAAGGATTCGAACGGAACGGCGGTGACGGGGCCGGGGCGGGGCACGTCCTCGCGCGCCTCGGTCCAGCCGGCGTAGTAGGCGCGCAGGGCGGCGGCCTCTCCAAGTTCGGTTTTCAGCTGCGCGAGGCTCACGGCGCGCAGCCCCGCCGGCAGGGCCGCCTGGATCTGCCACGCGGGCAGGTCGAAGTCACTCATGGTCAGGACGTTGTCGAAAACGCGCATGACCTCCTGGAAGCCCCGCGCGTGCAGGAACGCCACACCCTCGGGTTCGTCCTCGTACGCGCCGGCCAGCACCTCGCGGGCGCCGCGGGCGCGCAGGTGGGCGCTGAGCTGTTCAGCCAGGGCGGTGCCCACGCCCCGGCCGCGCTCGGCGGGGTGCACGCCGAGTTCCACGTGGTACCGGTCGGGGTGGTACATGCCGCCGAACTGCAGCACGGCGGCGGTGCCGAGCAGCTGTCCCGCGTCGTTCTGCGCGACCCACTGCTCCACGTGCAGGCCGAGGGGATCGGCGCGCAGGGTGCGCAGGTCGTACGCGAGCGTCTCGGCAGTCCAGGGGTGGCGGGGGTTCACGGCGCTGAGCAGCGCCGCCAGGGCGGGCAGGTCGGCGTCGGTGGCGGCGCGCAGCGTGAAGGGCAGCGTGGCGGTCACGGGGCCATCTCCGTGTGGGCCGTGAGGCTGGCGGCGGGTTCAATGGCGCGGCGCGCACCGGTCACGGGGTCCAGGTGCAGTTCATAGCGGCTGCGGGTCGGGCCGGGGCGGAACCCCAGGGCGCGGTTCATGCCGAGCATGGCCTTGTTGGGCGGGTCGTTGAAGGTGCGGATCTCGCCGCCGCCGCGTTCGTGCAGGGCGAGCATGGCGGCGACCTTCAGGGCCTTGGCAACGCCGCGCCCGCGGTCCTCGCGGCGCACGCCGGTCATGCCGATCACGTGGAAGCCGGCGGGGTTGGACATCAGGGTGCTGTACCCCACGTACGGTCCGGTCAGCGGGTCGTTCACCTCGGGACGCACGGCCACGAAGGACAGTTCGGCACTGAAGGTGGGATCGTCCAGTTCCTGTTTCACCCACGCCTCGAACGGCCGGCGGGTCAGGGTCTGCCCCATGGGGACATCCTGGAACAGCAACCAGTCGAGTTCCCACAGGCGCCGGTTCCGCTCGGGGTCCTCGGCCAGGTCCGCGATGGACCGCAGGTGCACGCCGCCGGCCGCCACGGCCGTCATCAGGTCGCCAAAGGCGCCGAGGTTCAGGTCACCGGTGTGAATGCGGGACTCGAAACGGTCCCAGGTGCGGGTAAAGCCGCGGGTGGCCAGAAAGGCGCGGCCCGGCGCGTCGCGCTCCTGGTCACTGAGCATGGTTCGGATGTCCTGCGCGCCGCGTGCCCTCAGCCGGGTCATCAGGGCGTCGTACAGGGCCGTGCCGACGCCCTGCCCGCGGGCCTCCGGATGCACGATGAGGCGCCCGAAGTAACGCCAGTTCTCGAAAGCGAAATCGTCGTGGCCGACGTGGCCCACCCCCACAATGCGGCCGCTCTGCTCGGCCACCAGCTCGCAGCGGTGCAGCGCCGGATCGTGCGCCTGGTCCCACACGGCGAGCAGTTCCGGCGTGACCGGCCAGTCCGGGTCGCTGGTGCTGAGCACGTCGGCCACACCGGGAAAATCATCGGGTTTGTGCAGCTCGCGCAGCGTGAAGGCAGTCATGGACCCATGATGACCAGCCCCGGGGAGGGCCACAATCCGCCAGCACGCTTACGGCACCTACGCCGCCGGATGCGCCGCGCGGCTGCCGCCGGGAGCGTGGTCTATGCTGGGCCGGTGAGCAAGGGACTGAAACTGCTGCTGATCGTTCCGCATCCGGACGATGAGGTGTACGGGGCGTCCGGCACGCTAATGGCGCACCTGGAGGCCGGGGAGGCGTGCGGGCTGGTGACGCTGACGCGCGGCGAGGCGGGGCGCACGCTGGGCCTGTGCGACACGCCGGAGGAACTGGCGCGCATGCGTGACGTGGAACTCGCCGCGTGCCTGGACGTGATTGGTCTGACCACGCCCGGGGCGCGCGCCGCGGGCAGCGTTTTCGAACATCACCGCTTTCCGGACAAGTACCTGAAAGACCAGCCGCTGGAGGCGCTGGTGGAGGTGGCGCGGGAGGCGATGGCGCGGCTGCGCCCGGAGACCGTGCTAACCTTCCCGCCGAACGGCAGCAACGGGCACCCGGATCATGTGACCACGCACCGGGCCGTCAGGGCCGCGTGGGAGGCGCTGCCGCCCGCGGAGCGGCCCCGGCTGTGGTACTACGCGAGCGACGTGCCGCCCGAGAATGAGGCGTTGCGCGCCCAGTGGCTCGCGCCGAACACGCGTCATGACGTGAGCCGCTTCATCGTGCGCAAGCTGCAGGCCATTGCGTGCCACCGCACGCAGGCGCTGAGCACGGTGGATTTCATCCGCAAGTACCCGGAGCGGGTCACGCAGGAAACCTTCCACGAGGTCCGCTGAGCGCCCCGCCGGGTCAGCGGGTCATTCCGTCCAGTCGCTGACGGGGATGAACTCCACGTTCTCCCCGTCTGTGGCGGTCACGGCGTAGCTGCGGTCGAAGCGCACGGTCAGTTCCCCACGGTCGAAATGCTGCGGGGACACGACCGGTTTGCGGAACAGGTACGTGCCGTCGTCATCCGCGCCGATGTGCGCGCCCTTGGTGAACCGGAACTCGACCACCTCGCCGTGCGGGCGGGTCCGGACGCGGACCCGGAAGGTCTGCGCGTCGTCCTGCTTCACGTACGGGCTGGCGGGGGGTTTCTTGCGGAACAGGTTGAACACGGCGCGGTGACCTCCAGAGGTGCGCTCAGGATACCGCGCCGCGCGGCCGGCGAAGGCCTGCGGCTGCGCCGGGGCCGCCGCGCCGGCACGCCAGCCCGCGCTTACACGCGGCCCAGGAGGGCCGTGAGCAGACGGACGTGGTCGGGCCAGCGGTCCAGGCGCACGTGCTCATGCTGGGCGTGCGCGCCGTCCCCCGGCGCGCCCAGACCGTCCAGGGTGGGGATGATGGGCGCGGTGAAGTTCCCGTCGCTGCCGCCGCCCACCACGGCGTGATCGAGTGCGAATCCGAGTTCCTGCGCGGTGGCGCGCGCCAGGGCGTACAGGGCCAGGGTGCCCTCGCCCTGCTCGAACGGGGGGCGGTTCAGGCCGCCGGTCACGGCCACCTGCACGCGCGGGTCGCGGGGAGTCCAGGCGCGCACGGCGGCGTCTATGCGCTCCGCTTCAGCCAGGGTGCTCACGCGCAGGTCCACGTCCAGGCTGCAGTGGGCGGGAATCACGTTCACGGCGCTGCCGCCCTGCATCAGGCCAACGCTGACCGTGGTGCCCGTTCCGGGGCGGGCGAGGCCCTGCAGGTCCAGCACGGCCTGCGCGGCGGCGGTGATGGCGCTGGCCCCCTCCTCCGGTTTGTTCCCGGCGTGGCTGGCGACCCCCGTGAAGGTCAGGGTGTAGGTGCCGGTGCCTTTGCGCCCTGTTTTCAGGGCGTGCGTGTCGGCCACGGGCGGCTCCACGACCAGCGCCACGCGCGCCTGGTGGGCGGCGGCCTCGATGTGCGCGCGGCTGCTGGGGCTGCCGATTTCCTCATCCGGGGAGAGCAGCACGGTCACGCCGCCCCGCGGCCACTGGCCGTACAGGGCGCGCAGCGCGTGGAACAGGCCCACGATGCCGGCTTTCATGTCGTACGTGCCGGGGCCGTACAGGCGCTCACCGTCGATGCGCCAGGGCATCCGCTCCAGCGTGCCGTGCGGCCAGACGGTGTCGGCGTGCGTGAGGACCAGCACCGGTTTGTCCGGGCCGCCCACCCCGAAATGAAAGACGCGGGTGCCGCCGCCCAGGGCGTGGGTCTGGGCGCCCAGGTCCCGCGCCCAGCGTTCGACGACGTCCATGACGTGCTGAATTCCGACCGGGTCGGTGGAGGGCGATTCGAGATCCACGAGGGTGCGCAGGTCGGCCTGCATGGCCTTCAGGTCGGGAGTCATGCGGGCATGCTACTGCGGGCAACGAAACGGGCACCCCCGAGGGGTACCCGTTGTCGTGGGGGCGCCCGCGCTCAGCTGAGCAGGGCCACCTGCTGCGCGTCCACCTTGAATTTCACGCTGCCTTTGAGGTACAGGTCGTGCAGCGTCTGCTTGCCGAACAGCCGGGCGAGGTGGGTGCTGGTCATTTCGATGGTCCGGCCGGCCACCTTGAGTCGAACGATGTCGAAGGTACCGGGAACCCAGGTGCAGGACAGTTCTTGCATAGCAGACCTCCAGGGATGGTGGGAAAAGACAGGTGCCAGAGCTCAGGGAAAAGGCCCCAGAAAGCAGGACTGCGGATCAGGGAGGACAAAAGCTTCTCTCGTCAACGGAAAAAGGCGCTGGCGACAGAAGTGGTGGCCGAAGTGGGGCCGGGTAAGATGAGCGTAAGCGACCAGCGTTTGGAAATAGAAAGACCCGTTCCACTCCGCCTTGAGGAAGCCATCATGATTCCGCCGTCCGGCATTGCGGACCGTCCAGCACAGCATCCGGAAGCGCTTCCGTTTCCCTGACCCGCCCCTGTGGTTCACTGAGAACCATGACACAACCCACCCCCGGCCCAGAGAGCCTGCTGTCTCTGGTGTTTCCCTCCGACCCCCAGGTCAGCCCGGACGGACAGCGCGCCGCTTTCGTCCTGACCCGCACCGAGGAGGACGACCCCCGCAAACCTGACGCCGACTTCCCCAAACCCCGCTACAAGGCGCAGATCTGGCTGGCCGACGCGCACGGCAGCCGCGCCCTGACGCAGGGGGAAGGGCGGGACGGCAGCCCCCGCTGGTCCCCCGACGGCCAGACCCTGGCCTTCACCCGCAAGGTCGCAGAGGGCGCTCAGCTGCACCTGCTGCCCCTCTCCGGTGGCGAGGCGCGCCTCATGACCCGTTACCGCGGCGGCGTGCAGGACCTGCAGTGGAGCCCGGACGGACAGTTCATCGCGTTTTTCACGACCGGCGACGAAGAGGACAAGCGGGACGAGCGCGGCGAGGCGCGCGTGATCACCAAACCCCGCTACCGGTTCAACGGCCGCGACTGGCTCCCTGAACGCCCCGCGCGGCTGCACCTGCTGAACGTTCAGACCGGCGAACTGCGCGAGTGGCATGCCCCGGAGGTCGAGGCGGGCGGCGTCAGCTGGCTGCCTGACAGCCGCGGCGTGCTGCTGATCACGTCAGTGGACGACCTGGCCGCTGCGCACTGGCAGCAGGAAGTCTGGCACCTCAACCTGGAGGGCGAGCTGCGGCAGGTCACGCAGTGGCAGTCTGCCGTGAACGCCGTTGTTCCCCACCCAGACGGCACGCACTTCGTGCTGGTGGGCCGCCCCGCCGGGCAGGGCAACACGGAGCACACCCACCTGTACCTGCTGCCTCTTGCGGGCAACGCCGCGCCCCTCCGCCTGGACGCCGGGCACGACCATCCGGTCGGGAACGCCGTGGGCGGCGACTGCCACGTGGGGACCATGCCGGAGAAACCCACCTGGCTCGATCAGCACACCCTGCTGTTCTCCAGCACCGTGCGCGGCAGCTGCGGCCTGTTCACCGCCACCCTGAACGACACCCTGAGCGGCGCGGTCGTCGCGCCCTTCGATCACGATCCGCAGGCCGTGATCCCGGCGTTCACGGCGCGCGGCGGCGGCGTCGCCCTGATCCGTGAGCGCGCCGACCGGTTCCCGGAAGTGATCCTGAACGGCGCGCCGGTCACCGACCTGCACGCCAGGCTGCCCTTCCCGGTGCGCACGCCGGAACGCGTCACCTTCTCCACTGACCTGGGTGAAGGGGAAGGCTGGGTCCTGCTGCCTGAAGGTGCTAACCCCGTTCCGGCGCTGCTCAGCATTCACGGCGGGCCGCACACCGACTACGGGCACGCTTTCACGCACGAGTTCCAGCTGTACGCCGCGCGTGGACAGGCCGTCTGCTACAGCAACCCGCGCGGCAGCGTCGGGTACGGGCAGGCGTGGGTGGACGCCATTCACGGCCGCTGGGGCAGCGTGGACGCCGACGACCTGCTGCACTTCTTCGACCGTTGTCTGGACGCCCACCCCCGCCTGGACCGCGCACGCACCGCCGTCATGGGCGGCAGTTACGGTGGGTTCATGACCAACTGGCTGACCAGCCACACCACGCGCTTCCAGGCGGCCATCACCGACCGCAGCATCTGCAACCTGCTGTCCTTCGGCGGGACCAGCGACATCGGCCTGCGCTTCTGGGATGATGAACTTGGCCTGAACTTCCACCGCCGCGCCGACACCCTGAAACTCTGGGACATGAGCCCGCTGCAGTACGTCGAGAACGTCAGAACGCCTACCCTGATCGTGCACTCGGTGCTGGATCACCGCTGCCCGGTGGAGCAGGCCGAGCAGTGGTACGCCGCCCTGACCCTGCACGGCGTTCCTGTACGGTTCGTGCGCTTTCCCGGCGAGGACCACGAACTGTCCCGGTCCGGCCGGCCGGACCGGCGCCTGACCCGCCTGACGGAGTACCTGAACTGGCTTGACCGCTGGCTGACCCCCACCGCCACGCGGGAGGCGGCAGCGACTGCCTGAACCGCACAGGGGCGACCAGCACCGCACTGCTGGTCGCCCCTGAATGGATACAAAACGGGCCGGGACAGCGTCCCGGCCCGGCCCATCCTCAGGGGTTACTCGTCGTCGCGGCGGTTGGTCCAGCCACGGTCCGCGCGGGCGCGGGGACGGAACTCGCTCTGCTCACCGGGGGTGCTGTCCCGGTCCTCGCGGGGACGGAAGGCAGGACGGTCGCCGCCCGCCTGGAAGCCGCCACGGTCGCCGCCGCGGTCCTCGCGGGGACGGAAGCCGCCACGGTCGCCGCCCGCCTGGAAGCCACCACGGTCGCCGCCGCGGTCTTCACGGGGGCGGAAGCCACCACGGTCGCCGCCGCCCTGGTACCCGCCGCGGTCCTCGCGGGGACGGAAGCCGCCACGGTCGCCGCCGCGGTCCTCGCGGGGACGGAACCCACCACGGTCGCCGCCGCGGTCTTCACGGGGGCGGAAGCCCCCACGGTCGCCGCCGCCCTGGTACCCGCCGCGGTCCTCGCGGGGACGGAAGCCGCCACGGTCACCGCCGCCCTGGAAACCGCCCCGGTCGCCGCCGCGGTCTTCACGGGGACGGAAGCCCCGGTCGCCGCCGCCCTGAGGCGCGCGGTCACCGCCGCGGAAGCCGCCCTGGCCCTGACTTTCGCGCATTTCACGCATCTCGCGGCGCAGTCCACGGATTTCCTTGCCCTGCGCTTCGAGCATTTCCTTCAGTTCGGCCAGCACGCCGAGCAGTTCGTCGGCGTCGATGTACTCCTCTTCGAGGTCCTCACCTTCGGCCCCTTCAGCGCCCTCGGCGCTCACGGCACCCTCGGTGCCTTCTTCCTCGGCGTCCAGCACCGCGTCCTCATCGGGTTCGCCCTCCAGCTGAGGAAGGATGTCACGCAGTTCTTCTGGCGTCTGCTCACCGGGGCGCAGCTCGTTGTTGTCCGTCATGGGTTTTCTCCTTTTTCCTGCACCGACCTGCCGGTCTCGCGGGCACTGCTCCCGGGACACTGGGTGTGCGGGCGTGCCCCCGAGTGTACCACCCCCGCGCCAGAGCGGGGCCGGGCGTGAAGTTTCCGTTTGGGCGGCGCTCAGCGTTGAAATACGCGCCTGAAGATGGCGTTCAGGACCGCCCACACGACCGCAGCGGCCACTGCGGCAAGCAGCAGGGCCAGCAGCGGATTCCAGGCGGCGCCCAGCCACAGGGCCAGGAACGCGAATACGGCGAACGCGGTGGCAATCAGCGTGGCGAAACGGCGCGCATTGTCGTCCGGCGTCCAGGAGTTCAGGTCCATACCGCCAGCCTGACATGCCGGCGCTCCGGGCGTGTCCCGCCCTCACGCGGGCGCAGCGGAGCGGCACGGGGCGTCAGCGCCGCGTCCGGGGAGGCGCCTATACTCGCCCTCATGAGACGCGCCGCTTTCCTGCTGCTGGGCCTGCTCGTCACCTCCGCGGCCGCGCAGCGCACCGTGAACATCGGCCTGGGGTACAACCCGGACGTGCAGTTCACGCCGTTCTACGTGGCCGACAAACTCGGGTACTTCAGGGCCGAGGGCCTGAAGGTGCAGTACCAGCACGGGTACGTGTCGCAGCTGCTGCCGCTGGTGCTGCAGGGCAAGCTGGACTTTGTGGTGGGCGATCCCGAGGACGCCATTTTCGCCCGCAACCAGGGGGCGGACGTGCGCTACGTCATGACCATGTACCAGAAGAACCCTGTGACGGTGTTCAGCCTCTCCCCGCTGGCCGGCCCGGCGGCCCTGAAAGGCAGGACGGTCGGCATTCCCGGGCCGTTCGGCAGTTCCTACCACGCCATCCAGGCCCTGCTGGACAGCGCGAATCTGAAAGAGGAGCGTGACGTGCGCCTCGCGAGTATCGGCTTCACGCAGGTGGACGCCGTGCGCGCCGGCCGGGTGGACGCCGCCGTGGGCTACGCCAACAACGACGTGCTGCAGCTCGCCCGCACGAGCGGCAGACGGGTGTACACCCTGGACATCGAGGGCGCCTACCCGATGGTCGGTGTGGGCCTGATCGCCAGCGGCAGAAGTCTCACGGGGGACCTCGCGAGGAAGGTCGTGCGGGCCAGCCAGCGCGGCCTGAAATTCACGGTGGCTGACCCGTCCCGCGCGTTCCGGCTCGCGCAGCCGGTGTTCGGCGCCAGCGGCACGCTGGACGTCCTGAAGGCCAGCACGCCCCTGATGTCCGGGCCGTACACGCAGGCGAACGGCCTTGGCGCCATGAACCCCAGCGCGTGGACCAAAGCGGTGGCCGCGCTCGTCCGGCAGGGCAAACTGCCCGCCGGGGCCAAAGCCACCGACTACTACAGCAACGCGTTCATCAGCCGCACCCTGAAGTAAACGCCCCGCCAGAACGCCGCCCCGAGCCCCGCGCCCGGGCGGCGTCTGACGTCTGCCAGGTGCGCTAGGCGTGATGGCCTACTGACCCGCAGTTTCGTGACACGCGCCGCTTTTGCCTGCTACGCTGAACCCATCACCGAAAGGAGGTGCTGCCATGACCAACATCACTGACGCCCGGACCGCCCCCGCACAAGGAGCTTTCGTTTCCACCCACCGGAGTGATTTTGCTGATTCCACCCTGGCCGCCTCTGCCTTCGGGCTGTCCACCCTGCACTGACCCCCAGGGGCGCCCATGAGCGCCTCACCCTGGACAGACGCCCAGGCTGACCCCTGGGCCGAGGACCACGACACCCCGCGCCGCCGCGGGAAGAAGAAACCCGTCGGGCGCCGCCAGCTCGCCCACCTGACCGCCGATGATCCGGAGGACGTGCAGGACGACGTGATCCGCCGCCTACACGACCTTGGCCACGTCACGGAAATCGTTGCGGAACTCAAAAGCGGCAAGGAAGCCACCGCGTACGTCGCCCGCGGACCACGCGGCAGTCTCCTCGTGAAGCTCTACCGCGACCTGCAGGCCCGGTCCTTCAAGGACGACAGTGTGTACCGCGCCGGGCAGGTCATCATCAAAGGCCGCGACCGCCGCGCCATCGAGGGCCGCACCCGCAAGGGCCTGGACATGCTCCAGCAGGGCTGGGTCGCCAGCGAGTACCGGCACCTGTGGACCCTGTGGCGCGCCGGCCTGCAGGTCCCGGAACCCCTCGCCGGGCCGGAGCCCTTCGAGTACACCGCGACCTACCCGGCTGTCCTGATGCGCCTGATCGGCACCGAAGACCACGTGGCGCCCCGCCTGAGCGACGCGCACCTCACCCCCCCACAGGCCCGCAGCGCCTGGGAGCAGAGCCTGAGCGGCATGGCCGACCTGCTGCGCCTGGGGTACGCGCACGGCGACTACAGCACCTACAACCTTCTCTGGTGGGAGGACACCGTGACCATCATCGATTTCCCGCAGCTTTCGACCCGTCAGAACCCGCACTTCCGCGACCTGCTCGCCCGCGACGCCCACAGCCTCGCCACCAGCTTCCGCAAGCACGGCCTTCACGCCGACGGGCAGAGCGTCCTGCGCGAAGTGCAGCGCCGCGCCCTGGGGCCCGCGCCCGAACCGCGCCTGCTGCTTCCCTGAGCCGGCAGGCCAGAGGGATGCGGCCCGCAGGCCCCGGCCTTCACCCCGCGCGCCCTGACCAGTCGGGCGCAGCGGCCCGGCCTAGGCTGAGGCATGCGCGTTCTGGAAACCTGCCTGTACGTCACTGACCTCGGCCGGGCCGAGCAGTTCTACTCCGGGGTGCTGGGCCTTCCCCTGTTCGCCAAGGTGCCGGGGCGGCACCTGTTCTACCGCCTGGAGGGCGGCATGCTTCTGCTGTTCGACCCCCGCGCCAGCGCCCAGCCGGGCGACGTGCCGCCCCACGCCGGTTCACCTGGTGGGCACGCCTGCCTGACCCTGGACCCGGCCCGCACCGACGACTGGGAAGCGCGCCTGCGCGCCGCCGGCCTGAACGTCACCCGGTACGCCTGGGGCGACCGGGGCGAGAGCCTGTACTTTCACGATCCCGCCGGAAATGTCCTGGAGCTCGCTCCGCCCCGCATCTGGGGCATTACCGTATGAGTATGCCCCGATCCCTCAAGGCCCTGCTGATTCTCGTGCCGTTCCTGCTGACGTCCAGTGCCGCGCGGTCCCGGCCGCGCCGTGAGGACCGGGCGTGAGGGCGCAGCCCATGCGCTCCGTGCTGTACGTCCCTGGTGACAAACCCCGCGCGATCGAGAAGGCCCGCACGCTGAACGCCGACGCGGTCATCCTGGATCTGGAGGACGCCGTGGCCCCCGAGTACAAGGCGCAGGCGCGCGCGCACGTGAGGGACGCGCTGCGCGGCACGTGGCGCGTGCCGGTCCTGGTGCGCGTGAATGGCCTGAATACACCCTGGGAGCATGAGGACCGGGAGCTGGCCCTCACGGCCGGCGCGGCTGGCATGGTCCTGCCGAAAGTGGAGGACGCCCGCGCCGCGCAGGCCCTCAGTCTGGGGCTGCCGCTGTGGGCCATGATCGAAACGCCCGGCGGCGTTCTGAACGCCGCGCAGGTGGCGGCTGTGCCGGCCGTGTCGGGCCTGATCGTGGGTGCCAACGACCTCGCCCGCGCGCTGCGCACCCGCGCGCACCCCGGGCGCGAGCCTCTCCTGCATGCCCTGAGTGCGGTGGTGCTCGCCGCCCGGGCGCACGGCAAGGTGCCGCTGGACGCCGTGTTCAATGACGTGCGGGATCCGGAGGGGTTCGCGCGGGAATGCGCGCAGGGCCGCGCGCTGGGTTTCGCGGGCAAGACCGTGATTCACCCGGGGCAGGTGGACGCCGCCAACGCTGCGTTCGGCGTGAGTGACGCCGAGGCGGACGAGGCGCGCGCCCTGATCACCGCGTGGGCGCAGGCCCGCGCCGAGGGCAGAAGTGTCGCCACGCACCGCGGCGCCCTGATCGAGCAGATGCACGTGGACGAAGCGCAGGACCTCCTGACCCTCTGGGAAACGACGCGGGAGGACCGCCGCCCGCACCCCTGAGGCGCCGGCCGCTCCCCGCTTCCTGCCGGTCAGCGCTGGTCGTCAGAACCGGTCGATGGGGCCGAGGGCCACGGTGGTCAGGTGCTCAAACGGGCACAGGCGCAGCACCTCGCGCACGTGCTCCGGCGTGATCTGCTCGTACCGGGCAACCAGATCAGCGGTGCTGAGGATGCGGCCGGTCGCGAGGTATTCCATGCCGAGCGTGAACAGACGGCCCTGAGGCGTCTCGGCGCGCAGGAGCGTCCCCACCGCGAGTTTGCGCGCGGCCCGGCGCACGCCCTGCGGGGTAATGAGCGTGCCGGCGTTGTCCAGCACGCCCCGGTACGCAGCCAGCACCTGAGGCGCGCGGTCGGGGTCGCAGGTAAAGCCCCCTTCGAAGGTGCCGGCGTCCCGGTACTCCAGGTGCGCGAGATCCGCACTGTCACACAGGCCGGTGTCGATCAGGGTCCAGTACAGCGCGCCGTTCTCCCCGCCGATCAGGTCCGCCAGAACGTGCGCCGCCTCGCGCAGCGGGTGCGAGGCACCCAGGCCGGGACTGGTGGCGGCCACGTGCACGCGCCCGAGGTCCGAATCGGTGATCACGCGCGTCTGGTCCGGCCACGCGGGCTGCGCGGGCCCCAGGGGAATGGGCGTGCCGGGCCTCCAGTGGGTGAGACTCGCCCCGGCCCACTGAAGCACCACCTGGGGGTCGAACTGTCCGGTGAGGGTCAGGGTCACGCGGTCGGCGCCGTAACGGTCACGGTGATTGCGGGCCAGCGCTTCGGGACTGAGATGCGAGACGGTCTCGGCCGTACCCAGGACCGGCCAGCCGAGGGGATGCCCGCCCCAGTAGTCGGCGCGCAGCTGGTCACCGACCCGGACGCTGGGCTGGTCGGCGTACATGGCGATCTCTTCGAGAATCACGCCGCGTTCCACCTGAATATCCGCCGGGCGCAGGGCGGGGCGCATCAGTTCGGTCAGGGTGTGCAGCAGCTCACCGGTCTGTTCGGGCAGCGCGGCCGCGTGGTACACGGTGGCCTCCTCACTGGTGAAGGCGTTCGCGTTCCCGCCCAGGTCATCGAGACGTTCGTTGAGCACCTGGGCGCTGAGTTCCTCGCTGCCCTTGAACAGCAGGTGCTCGATGAAGTGACTGGCGCCCATTTCGTGCGGGGTTTCCTCACGGCTGCCGGTGTTCACGAAGTACCCGGCGGCGACCGTCTGGGCGTCAGGGTCAGGTTCAAGCAGCAGGGTCAGGCCGCTGGGCAGGGTGTGGTGCTGGGTAGGGTGATCAGACATGCGTTCCTTGCAGGGCCGCCGGCGCGAGGGGGCGCGGGCCCAGGGTGACGAGGGTGGCCTGGCTGGCCGGATCGTAGCCGGCGAGGAAGCGGTTGACCCCCTCGAGGGTGAGGGCATTCAGCGAGGCGCGGAGTTCCGCGATGGAGCGGATGCGGCCGAAGACAGCGGCGTCACGCGTGAGGGCGTGCGCGCGGGCACGCGGACTTTCAGCGCCGAACACGACGCTGGCCGCAAGCCCGGCCCGGGCCCGGTCGAACTCGGCAGGTGTGAGCCCCTGCGGCAGGCGCGTGAATTCCGCGAGAATCACGTCCAGCGTCTCGGGGGCGCGGTCAGGGGTGCTGCCAGCGTACGCGCTGAGGAAACCCTGCCCGCCCAGAATGACCGGCGAGGCGCTCACGGCGTACGCCAGGCCGCGTTCCTCCCGCACCGCGTGGAACAGCCGGCTGGCGCTGCCGCCGGAGAGCGCCGTCAGGGCCACCTGCCACGGCAGCCAGTCCGGGTGACCGGGAGGGACACCGGGGGCCGTGAGGCTCAGGTGCGTCTGCTCGGCCGTAGCGTCAGGGGTGTGGGCGCGCGCGCCTCCCTGGAACACCGTGGGAATGGGGTCGTGCTGGCCAGGGCGCAGGTCGCCCAGCGCGGCGTGCGCGAGGTCCAGTGCCGCCTGCGGCTCCAGGTCCGCGACGAGTCCGAGGACCGTGCCCGCCTGCCCGTAGCGTTGCAGGTGAGCGTGCAGGCCTGCCGCGGTCAGGCCGTCCAGGCCGCTGAGGGTCCCGCTGGGCGGATGCGCGAATCCGGCGAACCGTGAGCCGGCAGGCGGCGGAAAGGCCACCTCACGCGCGCGGGTGGCGAGCAGATCGGCCGGACTGTCCTGCAGACCCTCCAGGTCCTGTCGGGCCAGGTCGGTCAGGACGGGCAGCTCCGCAGGCGGCAGGGCCGGGTCGGTCAGAACCTCCGCCACGAGGGCCAGGGCGCCCCGGAGGTCACGGGTAAGCCCACTGACGGAAAAGCGGGTCGCTTCGGGGCTCACGCCGCCGCCGCGCCGGACGCCCAGGTCGTCAAAGGCGTCCTGCAGGGCGCGGGCGTCCAGGCCTGCGGCGCCTTTGAACAGCCACTCCTCCAGCACCCCGCTCGCGCCCTCCTGACCGGCAGGGTCATGGGCGCTGCCGACAGGAACGCGCAGATCAAAGGCAAAACCGGGACTGCGGCGGCGTTCGAAGGCGACCGTCAGGCCGCCGGGAAGGGTCCACAGGTGGGCGGGGGGTGGGGTGACAGGTCGCCCGGGCATCCAGGCAGTCTAGAGCATGGACGCGCGCGCCTTGTGGCCGCGTTCATCTTTGGGCCACTGTGCAACTTTTGCCCGGTTCCGCCGGCCACAGAGCGCGGCATGCTGGGAGAATGCGGAGGGCGACGGGCGTGCTGGTGACGCTGCTGGTGCTTGTCGGGGCACTGTACCTGCTGTGGCCGGCGATTCAGAAAGCGCAGCGGACGGCGGCCCTGCTGGCCGAGCCGGTGCCCTCAGCGAGGAGCCTCCCCAACCCCCTGCCAGGGCAGCGCTTCGTGGATACGTGGGGCGGGGCGCGCAGCGCAGGCCGGCGGCACGAGGGCGTGGATATCTTTGCGGCGCGGGGCACGCCGATTCGCGCCACGACGCGGGGCGTGGTGCTGAATGTCGGCCCGAACGGCCTGGGGGGCCGCACCGTGATGCTGCTGGGCCCCGGCGGGCAGCGGCATTACTACGCTCACCTGGAGCGCTACCCGGACCTGAAACGTGGCGACTGGGTGAAGCGCGGGGCCGTGGTGGGCTTCGTGGGGGACAGTGGGAACGCGCGCGGCACGCCCCCGCACCTGCATTACGGGATCTACACGGCGGGCGGCGCCATCAATCCGTTCCCGTTGCTGCGGCAGAACTAACCCCCAATCGGGGGGTCACAGCCTGAACCGTGAAGCTCCGCACGTTCAGGCCAGGATGAAGGGGCGGCGTGCCCTGTGACAGACGCAGGCGACAGCAACGCACGCCTTCAGCCCTCCTCTCACACTGGGCATGCACGCCGGGCGCCGCCGGGCGTGACAAGCTCCCCGCGAGCCATGACCGGAGGCCGTCGGGCGTACCCGCCTGCCGGACCCGACCCTGGCGCTGCGGAGGCTCCTGCCGGCCTTCTCGGCGCCTCTGGACCCGGCCGGGTGGGAACGCGGGTTCCTGGTCAGGACACCGGGACCTGCGTTCACGAAGTGCCCTGAGACCAGAGACGCTTCAACGTCGCTGGGGAATGCGCTGTCAGGAGGGGTGGCGCTGCAGCCTGGCCCGGACAGCGGGCCATTCGGGGGCGATGATGGAGTACATGACGGTGTCACGCTGGGTGCCGTCCGGGCGGGGCATGTGCTGGCGCAGCACGCCTTCGCGCACCGCGCCGAGGCCTTCAATGGCGCGCTGCGAGCGGGTATTGAGCAGGTCGGTTTTGATCTCGACGCGCAGCATGCCCAGTTGCTCGAAGGCGTGCGCGAGCAGCAGCCACTTGAAGGTGCGGTTGGCGGGCGTGCGCATGAAGGCCGGGGTCAGCCATGTGCTGCCGATCTCCAGGCGCCGGTGCGTGGGGCGCATCTCCATGTAGCGGGTGGCGCCGGCGTACTCGCCGTTCACGAGCGTCACGAAGGGCTGCTGGTCCGCGGCGTCCAGCGCGGCGGTGTAGTAGTGCTCCAGGGTGGGAAAGGTGCCCATCCGGGCGTACTCGCCGGCGTGCGCCTGGGCGAGGGCCATCAGGGGCGCGATGTCCGCCCGGTTCAGGGGACGCAGGGTGTACGGGCCGTCACTGAGGGTCAGGTGGTGCTGCACGCCGGACTCTCAGCGCACCCGGAAGGTGTGCGTGGTGAGGGACGTGAAGGTCTGGCCTGGGTTCAGGTGCGTGGAGGGGAACTGCGGGCGGTTGGGGGCGTCCGGGAAGTGCTGCGTTTCCAGGCACACGGCGCTGTTGCGGACGTGCACGCGCCCGCCGTGCCCGGTGTGACGGCCGTCGAGGAAGTTGCCGCTGTACACCTGCAGGCCCGGTTCGGTGGTGTGGATGCTCATCTCGCGGCCGCTCGCGGGGTGGTAGAGCGTGGCGGCGGGCCGCAGCGCGCCGGGCTCGCCGCGCACGACGAAGTTGTGATCGTACCCGCCGGGCAGCGTGCCCTGGTGCGCGCGCAGCTGCTCACCAATTGCGCGGGGCGTGCGGAAATCCATGGGTGTGCCGGCCACGGCGAGCACCTCACCGGTGGGAATGCCGTCCGGGTGGATGGGCGTGTAGTGCTCGGCATGCAGGGTCAGTTCGTGCGCGGCGATGGTTTCAGCCGGGTTGCCGCTCAGGTTCCAGTACGTGTGGTTGGTGAGGTTCACGACGGTGGGTGCGTCGGTCTCGGCGTGGTACGCGATGCTGAGTGTGGGGTCGGGGCTGAGCGTCAGGGCGTACGTGACGCGCACGTTCAGGGTGCCGGGGTACCCTTCCTCGCCGTCCGGGCTGACGCGCGTGAACGTCACCTGCGCGCCGCCGTCCGTCGGGGCAGCCTCGCCGGTCCAGAGGTGCAGGTCGAACCCGCGCGGCCCGCCGTGCAGGGCGTTCGGGCCGTCGTTCGTGACAAGCTGCACCTCGCGCCCCCCCAGGGGAAAGCGGCCGCGGGCGATGCGGTTGGCGTGCCGGCCGACCGTGCTGCCCAGGAACGGAGCGGCGTCGCGGTCCAGGTACGTTTCGGCCTGGTCGTGGCCCAGGACGACCTCGCCCGGCGTGCCGGTCCTGTCGGGCAGGTGCAGGCTCACCAAGGTGGCGCCCAGGCTTGAGAAACGCGCCTGGACGCCGCCGGGCAGGGTGAGGGTGAAGCGGTGAATGGGCTGCCCGCCGGGCAGGTGTCCCCAGAGGGCCGAGTGAACCTGGGCAGTGGTCATGATTGCTGAGCGTACCGCTCCGGCGCTGCGGGCGCTGCGGGGTCTGCCGGGCACCCGCGCGCGAGGGTGGGTGCAGCGTGCGCTACCGGACGCCCAGCAGGAGTTCCATGGTCAGCTGGTCCAGCGCTTCCAGGCCGGGGCCGCGCGCACCCAGCGCCGCCCGGTCGAAGGTGTGGGCCTTGAGAGCCTGGGCGTTTGCCGCGGAGAACGTGGTGAGCGGCGTCAGGGCGGGGTCCTCCACGCGGTAGGCGCTGATGGCCGCCTGAATCTCAGGGTCCTGCGCGAACTGCCGGGCCTTCTCGCGCAAAATCAGGTAGGTGCGCATGCAGCCCCGGGCGAACGCCCACACGCCCGCTTCGTCCTCGGTGCGCAGGGCGTGCGCGTCGAAGTGCTTCGGGCCGGCGTACCCGGTGTCCTCCAGGAGTTTCACCAGGAAGAACGCCGCTTTGGGGTTCTCCGCCCCGAAGCGCAGGTCCTGGTCAAAGCGGCCCATCTTCTGGTCGTTCAGGTCAATGTGAAAGAGCTTCCCGGCATCGATGGCCTGCGCGACCGCGTGCGGAAAACTCAGGCCGGCCATGGTTTCGTGCGCGAATTCGGGATTCACGCCGAACAGGTCCGGCCGGTCGAGCGTGGCGATGAAGCCCAGGGCGCTGCCCACGGTGGGCAGGAAGATGTCGGCGCGCGGTTCGTTCGGTTTGGGTTCCAGCGCGAAGCGGTAACCGTAGCCCTGCACCTCGCTGTACTCGGCGAGGTAGTTCAGGCTGTCCCGGAACCAGCCGAGCGCGTCCAGAAGCTTGCCGCCGGCGTCCACCTCGGTGCCTTCGCGGCCGCCCCACAGGACGTAGGTGCCGGCGCCGAGTTCGGCGCCCAGGTCCATGGCGTGCATGGTCTTGTGCAGCGCGTAGGCGCGCACGCGGGCGTCCGCGCTGGTGAACGCACCGTCCTTGAAGGCCGGATCGGTGAACAGGTTCGTGGTGGCCATGGGCACGACGAGCCCATGGTCGGCGAGCGCCTGACGGAATTCACGCACGATCGCGTCGCGCTGCGCGGCGCTGGCGCCGGCGGGGACGAGGTCGTTGTCGTGCAGGTTCACCCCGTATGCGCCGAGCCCGGCAAGCCGCTGCACCAGGTACGGCGCGCGCAGGGCAGGGCGGGTGGCCTCACCGAACGGGTCGCGGCCGACATTCCCGACCGTCCAGAGGCCAAAGGTGAACTTGTCGGCAGGCGTGGGAACGTAACTGGTCATGGGGACTCCTTGAACGTGAAAGGGGCGAGGGCGGGCTGGTCAGGGGTACAGCGCCTGCCTGGTGCGGGCGTAGGCGCTCAGGGCGGCTGTCATGTCCGCAGGGGGGGCGGCGGGCAGCGTCTGCGGGCGGGTGGCGTTCACCGCGGCGTTCAGGTCGGGGTGCAGGCCGGCGGCTGGCATGGCGAGAATGGCGGCCCCGTGCGCCGCGCCGGGCTGGCTGGCGGTGGGCTGCACCGGCAGGTGAAGGGCGCCGCTGGCGAGGCCCAGCCACAGGTCGCTGCGCGCGCCGCCCCCCGTGGAGATCAGGGTGCGCAGGGGCGCCAGAGGCTGCATGACGGCGTACGCGTCGGCGAGTGCGGCGACGCTGCCTTCCAGCACGGCGCGCGTGAGGTGCCCGCGGCCGTGCGCGAGGCTCAGGCCGGTAAAGGCGGCGCGCGCCTGCGGGTTCATCAGGGGACTGCGTTCCCCGGACAGGTACGGCAGGAAGGTCACGCCGCCGGCGCCGGGCTCGACGGCCGCAGCCTCGTTGATCAGGGTGGTGAGGGGAACGTCCGGGGCGAGCTGACGGTGCAGCCAGTCCAGGGACCCCGCGGCCGAGAGGGTGACGCCCAGCAGGTGGTAGCTGCCGTCCGCGTGCGCGAACAGGTGCACGCGGCCGTCCGGGTCGGGGGTGGGGTGCGCGAGGGGCGCGAAGATCACGCCGCTGGTGCCCAGGCTAAGGCTGCCCACGTCCGGCCGGGCCGCGGTGAGCCCCAGGGCGATGCCGGCCGCGGCGTTGTCCCCGCCGCCCGCCACGACGGGCAGCCCCGCAGGCAGACCGGTGGCGGCCGCCCACGCAGCGCTCAGGCGGCCGGTGACGTCCGTGGAGCGCCGCAGCGGGGGGAACAGCGCGGCGCTCAGGTTCAGCGCCCCGAGCAGGTCGGCGTCCCAGGTGCCGCGCGCGAGGTTCAGGGCACCCACGCCACTGCCGTCGCTGGGTTCGGCGGTCATCTCGCCGGTCAGGGCGTACCCCAGGTAGTCCTTGGGCAGCAGGGCGTGCCGCAGGCGGGCGTACACGCCGGGTTCCTCGTCCCGCAACCACAGGAGCTTGGGCAGCTGGAAGCCGGTCACGGCGCGGTTCCCGGTGCGCGCCACGAGTTCGGCGCGGGGCACGCGCGCCTCCATGTGCGCCACCTGCGCTCCGGTCCGCTGATCATTCCAGAGGAGGGCGGGCCGCAGAACTTCACCCTGGGCGTCCAGCGGCACCAAGCCGTGCATCTGCCCGCTGAGCCCCAGCGCGGCGGGCACCGCTCCGTGCCCGCGCAGGAGACTGCTCAGCTCACGCAGCGCGGCCTGCGTGGCGCCGAGCCAGTCGGCGGGCCGCTGCTCGGTCCAGCCGGGCTGAGGGGTAAGCAGCGGGTAAGGGCGCGTGGTGTCGGCAAGCACCTCGCCCTGCGCGGTCAGGGCAACGGCCTTCACGCCGCTGGTGCCCAGGTCCACGCCCAGTGCGACGGGCACGCCGGTCACGCGCGGCCCTCAGGGAGCGAGGCGATCACGCGGGCCAGCACCTGCGCGGCGGCGCCCGCCGCGGGCCGGTCCACGCTGTCGGGGCGCACGATGACGCGCACGGTGGGCGCGCCAGGGCGGCGGCGGTGCGCGTGGTAGAAGTCCAGGGCGGTGTCGATGAGGGGACCTCCCAGGCGGGTCAGGGCGCCGCCGATCACGATGTCACTGGGGTTCAGGGTGTGGTGCAGGTTCACGAGCAGCAGACCCAGCGCCTCTCCGGCACGGCTCAGGGTGACCTGCACGGCCGCTTCGCGCAGGCGCGGCGCGAGGGTCTCGTCGAGCGGTTCGTGCACGTTCAGCGCGAGGGCCGCGCGGATGGCCCAGCCGCCCAGCAGCGTCTCCACGCAGCCGCGGTTCCCGCAGTGGCAGTACAGCCCGCCGGGTTGCGCCACCGTGTGCCCGATCTCGCCGGCCAGGCCGTGTGCGCCGCGCAGCACCTCGGGTACGCCGCCTTCACTGCGGACCAGGCCGGCGCCCACGCCGCTGCCCAGGCTGATGTACGCCAGCAGCGCCGGCTCGGGCGCCGGGTGGCGGTACACCTCACCGAACGCGGCGGCGTTCGCTTCGTTGTCCAGGAGGCGCACGCCCGGCAGGCCCGGCAGGTGCGGGGCAAGCCGCTCCAGGAAGGGCACGTCCTCCCAGCCGAGATTCGGGGCGTACAGCAGGCGGGTGCCCTGCGGGTTGACCGGGCCGGGCAGGGCCACGCCAAGGCCGAGCGTTTCGCGGGCGCGGACGGCCGGGTGGGCCAGGAGGTCGCGCAGGAGGTCAGCGAGGGTGGCGGCGGCCTGGTCCGGCGTGCCGGTGGGGGCGCGCAGGTCGGTGCGTGCCAGGACGGTGCCGTCCAGGGTGGTGGCCAGGGCGCGCACGCCCAGAACGCCGATCTCGGCGCCCAGGAGGACGTGCTGCGTGGGGTTGAGCTGCAGGGGGCGGCCGGGGCGGCCGACGCCGCCGTGCTGGGTGTCTCCCTCGTGCAGCCAGCCGGCCTGCAGGAGCGCGGTGACGACGCTGCCGACGGTGACTTTGGTGAGGCCGGTGTGCAGGGCGAGGTCGGCGCGGCTGAGGCCGGGGTGACGGCGCAGGAGGTTCAGGACGGCGGAGCGGTTGAGCTGTTTGAGATAAGGCTGGTCTCCGGAAGTGGGGGGGGCAGACATCCAGGCCTCCTGAGTAAATTTTTCTTACTAATTCAGCCTATGAGCAGCCGTGGCTTCTGTCAAGTTTTGGCGAACCTATCGACAATAATTGTCGTGCTGGCGGCACTTAATCACAGCATTTTAGTAATTAATATGTCTTAATTCCACTCTATGGATACAAAATCGATTCAGAAAGCCCTGCAGCTCCAGACAGTCTCCGCCAACCCACACAGCAATTTCACGTCACGCGCCCGCTCCATTCCGGTTTTGGCATGAACAAATTCTCTTGACAGCGCTTTCACCGCCGCTTACGCTGTGGCTATCTTCACATCACCCCCACGAGCGGACACCCGGTCCGCTTGCAGGAGCACCCATGCTCGAACCTGTCACCCTGGCGCAAGTCGCGCACGAAGCGGGCGTCTCGCCCAGCACCGTGTCGCGAATCCTGAACGGCACCGCAAACGTCACCCCCGAGAAACGCGCCCGCGTCGAGGCGGTCATCACCCGGCTGAACTACCGTCCCAACCCGCAGGCCCAGGCGCTGGCCGGCGGCCGCAGCCTGACAATCGGCGTGATCACCCCCAGCCTGCACTCCACCTTCTACGGCGAGGCGCTCGCCGGCATTGAAGCGGCCCTGAACGACACGCCCTACCACCCGATCGTGATCAGCGGGCAGTGGCGCACCGAGCGCGAGCAGGAAGCCCTCGACGTGCTGCTCGCCCGCCGGGTGGACGCCGTGATCATGATGGGCGGCATCCTGGATGACGAGATCCTGCAGCACGTGGCACGCCGCGTGCCCCTGATCGCCGTGGGCCGCGACGTGCGCGGGCTGGGGGACTGCAGCATCGTGATGGACAACCGCGAGGGTATGCGCCGCATTGCGCACCACCTGCTGGCCCTGGGCCACCGGACCTTCGCGTACATCACGGGGGCCGAGCGGCAGCAGGACGCCGTCGAACGCCGCGTGGCGTTCACGGAAGCGCTCGCGGAGGCCGGCGTGCAGCTCTCCCCCACGCTGGTGCGCTCCGGCAACTACACCGAGGAGGGCGGGCTGCTCGCGGCCGCTGAGCTGCTGGAGGCCGGGGAGCCGTTCACGGCAATGGTCTGCGCGAATGATCAGATGGCACTGGGGGCGCGGCTGACCCTGTACCGGCGGGGCCTGACTGTGCCCGACGACATGTCCCTGACAGGCTTTGATGACGTGTTCACGTCGTCACTGATGACGCCCCCCCTGACGACGGTGCGCCAGGCCATCTACGACATCGGGGTGGTGGCGGCGCGGGAGGCGCTGAGTCTGCTGGAGGGTCAGCCGGCGGGGCGTCAGGTGTTCGTGCCGGAGTTGATCGTGCGGGAGTCCACGGGGGCGCCCCGCGCCAGGAGCAGTCCGTGAGTCCGGGTGGAGGGGCCCTGCCGGGCCGGGGATACACCCATTTTGAAAGCGCTTTCACAACGACCTGGAGGTCATCATGAAGAAATCCGCCGCGTTCGCTCTCGTTACCGCCCTGCTGCTTGGCAGCGCCCAGGCCCAGGAGAAAGTCACCCTGACCGTCGCCGCTTTCCCCAGCCTGGACAGCGCCATCAAGGCCATCATGCCCGCCTGGACGAAACTGCACCCGAACGTCACCATCAACCTGCAGGCGCAGCAGTTCGCTGACCACCACAACGCGATGACCACCGCGCTCGCCACCGGCCAGGGCCTCCCGGACGTCATGGCCATCGAAGTCGGGTACGTCGGCAAGTTCGCCGAAGGGCAGGGCCTGGAGGACCTGAACAAGGCGCCCTACAGCGCCGCACAGTACAAGAAGCTTCTGACGGGCTTCACGGTCGCGCAGGCCACCAGCGCCGACGGACGCTTCATCGCCATGCCCACCGACATTGGCCCCGGCACCTTCTTCTACCGCAAGGACGTGCTCGACAAGGCCGGCGTGAACCCCCTGAGCATGCAGAGCAGCTGGGAGTCCTACATCACCGCCGGGAAGAAGATCAAACAGAAGACCGGCGCGTACCTCGTGAACACCGCCGCCAGCGTAAACAACATCGTGATCCGCACGAACCTCAAACCCGGCGAGGGCATCTACTTCGACAAGAACAACACCCTGCTCGTCGGCCCCGACAACGCCCGCTTCGTGCGCGCCTTCACCCTCAGCAAACAGGTACGCGAGGCCGGCCTGGACGCCAAGATCGGCGAGTGGACCAACGAGTGGTACGACGCGTTCAAAAAAGGCACCGTCGCCACGCAGTTCAGCGGCGCGTGGCTGCAGGGCGCCCTGCAGAACTGGATGGCGCCCGACACCAAGGGCCTGTGGCGCGTGCAGAACCTGCCCGAGAAGGGCTTCGCCTCCTGGGGCGGAAGCTTCTACGCCATTCCCAGCAAGGCCAAGAACAAGCAGTGGGCCTGGGAGTTCATCAAGTTCATGACCGTCAATCAGCAGTCGCAGATCACGGCCTTCGAGGACAACGGCGCCTTCCCCGCCCTGCTGACCGCGCAGAAGGACAAGGTCTTCAGTGAACCCGTGGACTTCCTGGGCGGCCAGAAGGCCCGCATCCTGTGGCGCGACGCCGCCACCAAGACCCAGCCCATCGACGTGAACAAGTACGACTCCGTGGCCGAGCAGATCCTGCAGACCGAACTGACCAACGTGCTCGAGCAGGGCAAGGACATCAAGCAGGCTCTCGCGGACGCCCGCGCGCAGATTCAGCGCCGCGCCCGCTAAGGCCCACCGCCCGCCCGGGAGGCCCCACGCGGTCTCCCGGCGTCACGGAAGGACACCCACCATGTCACAGCGACTGACCGCCCCGCCCCGCGCCCGCCTGAGCTACACCCGGCTGCAGCAGCGTTTCGCGCCGTACGTGTTCATCAGCCCGTTTTTCCTTCTCTTTCTGATTTTCGGGCTGTTCCCCCTGCTGTTCAGCCTGTTCCTGGCCTTTCACCTGTGGAGCCCGCTTGACGGTCTGGGTCACTGGAAGTTCGTGGGCTTCGAGAACTTCACCCTGGCGCTCGGCGCGCAGGACATGTTCTGGAAGACCCTGAAAAACACCCTGTGGATCGGGCTGCTGTCCGGCATTCCGCAGCACCTCGTGGCGCTGCCGCTGGCGTTCATCATTCACCAGAGCCTGCGCCGCTTTCAGGGGGCGTTCAGCACGGTGCTGTTCCTGCCGTACATCACGAACGCCGTGGCCATCGCCATTGTGTTTGCCACGCTGTACTCCGAACGGCTGGGCATCCTGAACTACCTGCGCGGCCTGATCGGGCTGGATCCGGTGCGCTGGCTGGGCGACCCCAGCATGGTGCCCTACTCGGTGGCGGCGGTCGTGTTCTGGCGGTTCGTGGGGTGGAACACCGTGCTGTACCTCTCCGGCCTGCAGGCCATCAGCGAGGACGTGTACGAGGCGGCCACCGTGGACGGCGCGAACCAGGTGCAGAAATTCTGGTTCATCACGCTGCCGCTGCTGCGTCCCATGATGTTCTACGCCTTCACCCTGACCATCGTGGGCAGCATGCAGCTGTTCGAGGAACCCTTCATGCTCCTGAACGACGGGGGCGGCAGCGGCGGCGCCGGCCTGACCACCGCCATGCACATCTTTAACACCGCCTTCCGCGACCTGGACATGGGCTACGCCAGCGCCATGAGCTGGCTGCTGTTCCTGGCGATCTTCGTGATGAGCATGCTGAACAACGCCCTGTTCTCCCGTGGAGGTGAACGTCAGTGACCAGCACCCCCGTGCCGGCCATCAAGCCGCGGCGTCAGGTGCGCCGCCCCACCCTGAACTGGCGCCGCGCGCCGCTGTGGACCGTGATGCTCGCCGCGTGCTTCCTGTCGGTCGTGCCGTTCTACCTGATGTTCGTGTGGGCGTCGCACCCCAGCGCAGAGGTGTTCACGTTCCCGCCGCACCTGTGGTTTGGCGGGGCGTTCGCGGACAACGCGCAGGCCCTGATGCGCATCACGGACGGCCAGGCGGCCCGGCAGTTCTGGAATTCGCTGTACATCGCGGCGGCGTCCACCGTGACCACGCTGTTCTTCTGCTCGCTGGCCGGGTACGCCTTTGCGATGTACGACTTCCGCGGCAAGCGGCCCCTGTTCGCCTTCATTCTCGGCACCATGCTCATTCCGCCCCTGGTGATGGACATTCCCAGCTTCCTGGTCATGAACAACGTGCTGCACTGGGTGGGGCAGCCGCGGGCGCTGTGGGTGCCGGGCATGGCGAACGCCTTCGGGATCTTCCTGATGCGGCAGTACATCACCTCGGCGCTGCCCCGTGAACTGATCGAAGCGGCCCGCATGGACGGCGCCACCGAGTTCGGCACGTTCCGGATGGTGGTGCTGCCCCTGATCCGCCCGATCCTGGCGACGCTGGGCGTGGTGACGTTCGTGGGCGCCTGGAACAACTTCAAGGGCGCACTGATCATGAAACTCAGCGAACCCGACACCATGACTCTTCCGCTGAGTCTGCGGCGCATGGCGGGCGGCGCCACGAACGTGAACGTCGACTGGGGCGCGATCATGATGCTGGTCGTGATCACGGTCATTCCGCTGCTGATCGTGTTCCTGTTCGCCAGCCGTCAGGTGATCAGCGGCCTGACCAGCGGCGCCGTGAAGGACTGACCGTGCGCCCGGCCCGGACCCTGCTGCCGCTGCTGCCCCTGCTGGGGTGGGCGGCGGCAGTCACGGTCACGCCTGGCCCCGCGGCGCCGCGCGTCATTCCTGCCGGCGCAGTGAGCGGCTTCAACCTGGGCAACTGGATGCCGGTCGTGGAAGCGCTCCCCGCGCTGCAGGCCCTGCGACCGGCGCTGCTGCGCTGGCCCGGCGGGAACATCGGGGATGAGCAGGACCTGACGCGCGCGGCCCTGCAGACCCTGAAAACCAACTGGACGCTGCTGGGCGAACCGGACCTGATCGTGCAGACCCGCGTGTTCACCCGCGGCGGCGTGGGCCGCGCCGCGCCGGAGGACGCCGCGCAGGCCGCGCGGGACGCCCGGGACCTGGGCCTGCGCGTCGCCTACTGGGAAATCGGGAATGAACCGGACCTGTACGCCACCAACCGCAGCGACCCCAGCTGGACGCCGGCGCGCTACTGCGCGGCGGTGGCCGCGCAGCGCGCCGCGCTCCTGGCGGTGGACCCGCACGCACGCGTGGCCGGGCCCGCCACCAGCAACCCTGGCCCCTTTCTGGATGAGGTGATTCGCCAGTGCGGCGCCAGCTTCGACCTGATCACCTACCACCTCTACCCCACGGACGGCGCGGCAGCGCCCGACACCGCACTAGCCAGTGCTGCGCGCGTGACGGCCAGCGCCGGACACCTGCGCGAAGTGTGGGCCGACCCGCAGCGCAATCCCACCGCGCCGGACCGCAGCCTTGAGCTGGCCGTTACGGAGTACGCCCTCTCGTGGCGCAGTGACCGCGCCCGGCACCTCGGAGACGCGGTGGGGGGCCTCTGGGCTGCCGAGGCCGCGCTGCGCCTGGCGGACGCCGGGGTGCCCGGCGCGTACTTCGCACTGATGGGTGCCGGCAACCACGGCCTGCTGGATGAGGCAGGCTTTCCCCGCTTCTCGTACGCCGCGTTCCGGGAACTCGCCCACTACCGCGGCGAGCGGCTGGATGTTCAGGCCGACGACCCGCGCGTGTGGGTGCACGCCGCCCGGCAGGGCGAGCGCGTCACCCTGCTGGTCCTGAACACCTCCGGCACGCCGCTGCCGCTCACGACGGCGTGGCCGGGCTTCACGGTGATCGGCGCGAAAGCCGTCACCGAGGAGGACGTGAACGCCGACCGGCCCCCCCGCCCGCTGAACGTCCGCGGCGCTGTGGCGCTGCCGCCCCTGAGCGTCACCCGCGTGGTGCTCGCCCCCGCCCGCTGAGCGGCCCCGTCTGCCCACCAGTGACCGCCCGGCGTCGCCTGAGACCCCGGACGACACCCCCCGCCCGCCCCGATTCCCTGCATTTTCCGGAGTTCCTCATGACGAACCGCACCCCTGACCCTGCCCGCTTCCCCGCCCGTTTCACCTGGGGGGTCGCCACCAGCTCGTACCAGATTGAAGGCGCGCCCTTCGAGGACGGCAAGGGACCCAGCATCTGGGACACCTTCAGCCACACGCCCGGCAAGACCGTGGGCGGCGACACCGGCGACGTGGCCTGCGACCACTACCACCGCCTGGACGAGGACCTGGACCTGATTCAGAGTCTGGGCGTAAACGCCTACCGCTTCAGCATCTCGTGGCCGCGCGTCCTGCCGCAGGGGCGCGGCCCGGTGAACCAGGCGGGCCTGGACTTCTACAGCCGCCTCGTGGACGGCCTGCTGGTGCGCGGCATCACGCCGTGGGTGACGCTGTACCACTGGGACCTGCCACAGACGCTGGAGGACGAGGGCGGCTGGACGGTCCGCAGCACCGCTGAAGCCTTCGGCACGTACGCGGCGGTGGTCGCCGCGGCGCTCGGGGACCGCGTGCGGCACTTCATCACCCTGAACGAACCATGGTGCTCGGCGTACCTGGGGTACGGCACCGGCGTGCACGCCCCCGGCCACACCGACCTGAAAGCCAGTTACGCGGCCACGCACCACCTGATGGTCGGGCACGGCCTGGCCATGCAGGCGATCCGCGCGCACGCGCCCGGCGCGCAGGCCGGCATCACGCTGAACCTGTACCACGCCTACCCCGCCACGGACAGCGCGGCCGATCACGGCGCGGCGCGGCGCCTGGACGGCTTCCAGAACCGCTGGTACCTGGACCCCGCGTACGGGCGCGGCTACCCGCAGGACATGGTGGAGCTGCTGGGCGACCTCAGCCCGCACGCGCAGGGTCTGGTGCACCCGGGCGACACGGAACTGATGGGGGCGCCCACGGACTTCCTGGGCATCAACATGTACTCGCGGGCCGTGGCGCAGGACGCGCCCGGCGAGGGCTTCCTGCACGCCCGGCAGATTCAGCCTGAAGGCAGCGAGTACACCGGCTTCGGCTGGGAGGTCGCGCCGGACAGCCTGACGGACCTGCTCGTGCGCCTGCAGCAGGATTACGCGCCGCACGCCATGTACATCACCGAGAACGGCAGCACGTACCCCGACACGGTGGGACCCGACGGCACCGTGCATGACGCGGAGCGCACCCGGTACCTGACCGAGCACCTCGCGGCGACGCAGGAGGCCCTGGCGCGCGGCGCCAAGGTCAGCGGGTACTTCGCGTGGTCCCTGATGGACAACTTCGAGTGGGCCGAAGGGTACGACAAGCGCTTCGGGATTGTCCACGTGGATTTCAGCACGCAGGCGCGCACCCTGAAGCAGTCCGGCCGCACGTACCGGGAGTTCCTGGCCCGCACGCGTGACACGGTCGGGGCATGACCGACACCCTCTCCCCTCCCCCGGCGGGGACAGTCACGGTAACGAACCCGGTCCTGCCGGGTTTCCACCCGGACCCCAGCATCCTGCGGGTCGGTACCGACTACTACCTGGCGACCAGCACCTTCCAGTGGTGGCCGGGCGTGGCGATCTACCACTCGCGGGACCTGGTGCACTGGCGGCTGGCAGCGCGGCCCCTGACGCGCGTCTCGCAGCTCGACATGCGCGGCAACGCTGATTCCGGCGGCATCTGGGCGCCGTGCCTGACGCATGACGGCGAGCAGTTTCACCTGATCTACACGGACGTGAAGTCCTGGGGCATCGCGGAGGCGTTCAAGGACAGTCACAACTACCTGACGACCGCGCCCGCCATTGAAGGCCCCTGGAGCGAACCGGTGTCCCTGAATTCCAGCGGCTTCGACCCGAGCCTGTTTCATGACGTCCCCGAGCAGGGTGGTGACGGCCGCAAGTGGCTGCTGAACATGGTGTGGGATCACCGTCCGGGCCGCAACGCCTTCGCCGGCATTGCCCTGCAGGAGTACGACCCGTGGGCGAAACGCCTTGTGGGCGAACGCAGCGTGATCTTCACCGGCACGGACCTGCGCGTTACGGAGGGGCCGCACGTGTACCGCAGGGACGGCTGGTACTACCTGCTGACCGCCGAGGGCGGCACCAGCTGGGAGCACGCCGTGACGCTGGCCCGCTCGCGCTCCCTGCACGGCCCGTACGAGGTGCACCCGGACAACCCGCTGATCACGGCAGTGGACGCCCCGGACCTTCCGGTTCAGAAGGCCGGGCACGCCAGCCTGGTCAGCACCCCCGACGACCAGTGGGTGATGGCGCACCTGTGCGGGCGGCCCCTCTCACCGCGCGGCGCGTGTCCGCTGGGGCGCGAAACGGCCCTGCAGGCGATCGAGTGGCCCCCGGGCGACTGGCCGCGCCTCGCGCAGGGCGGGCGGCACCCGGCGCGGCACGCGCAGCTGCCCGCCCTGCCCCCGCACCCCTGGCCGGCGCAGCCGGCCCGGGATGAGTTCCAGGGGGACACGCTGCGCCCCGAGTGGCTGACGCTGCGCGTGCCGGCCGAGCAGCTGGGCGCGCAGCTCACGCCAGCCGGGCTGGTGCTGCCGGGCCGGGAGTCCCTGATGAGCCGGCACCACGTGGCGCTGGTGGGCCGGCGCCTGCAGGCGCTGCACGCCCGGATGCGCACGGAGCTGAGTTTCGACCCGCAGGACTTTCAGCAGATGGCGGGACTGTGCGCGTACTACGACAGCCGCAACTGGGTGCAGCTGCGCCTGAGCCGCGACGAGCACGCGGGCCGGGCGCTGAACGTCACGTCCTGCGAGAACGGCGTGTACCGCGAGCACCTGCCTCAGGACGTGCCGGTCGGGGACGCGGGCGCCGTGGGCCTGGAGGTTCGCTACAGCGGCCACACGTTCGCCTTCGCGTACCGCGCCGCCGGAGCAGGCTGGACGCCGGTCGGCCCGGCGTTCCCGGCCGGCCTGCTCAGTGACGAACACTGCGGCGGCCTGAGCTTCACCGGGACTTTCCTGGCCCTGACCTGCCAGGACCTCAGCGGCCAGCGGCGCCCCGCCACGTTCCACTGGGCAGAGTACCGGGAGGGCGTGTGACGCGCCGCACCCTGACGGCCCTGCTCACCCTCACACTGGCCGCCCACGCCGGGGCGCTCACCGGTCCCGCGGCGGCCGACGCCCAGGCGCGCGCGCTGCTGGCCCGCCTGAGCCTGGAGGACAAGATCGGGCAGGTCAGCATGGCGCACATGTTCCGCTTCACCGAAGGGGACCGCAGCGCGCCGCTGCGCGCCGACGCGGCGGGCGTGTTCGGGCGGCTGCGGCCGGGAACGCTGCTGAACGGGGGCGGCGACGCCCCTCCGCAGAACACCCCGCGCGGCTGGGCCGATTTTCTCGCGGCGCTGGATTCCCTCGGCCGCGCGAACAGTCCGCACGGCGTGCCGGCCGCGTTCGGTACGGACGCCGTGCACGGCGTGAACAACGTGCCGGCCGCAACGCTGTTCCCGCACAACCTCGGGCTGGGCGCGGCGTTCAACCCGGCGCTCACGCGGGAGGTGGCGCAGGCCACGGCGCGGGACCTGCGGGCCCTGAACACCGCGTGGACCTTCGCGCCGGTCGCGGACGTGGGACGCGATCCCCGCTGGGGCCGGTACTACGAGACGTTTGGAGAGGCGCCGTGGCTGGTGGCCGACCAGGTGGACGCCGCGGTGACCGGCCTGCAGGCTGAAGGGGTGGCCGCCACCCTGAAGCACTTCACGGGGTACGGCCTGCCCAGCCTCGGCATGGACCGCGCAAACGCGGAAATCAGTGCGCGGGCGCTGCATGAGGTCGTTCTTCCGCCCTTCCAGGCGGGTATCCGCGCCGGGGCCCTGAGCGTCATGGCGAACAGCGGCAGCGTGAACGGCGTGCCCGTTCACGCCTCCCGGACGCTGCTGACGGACGTGCTGCGCGGCGAACTGGGCTTTCAGGGTCTGCTGGTCAGCGACTGGAACGACATTGACCGGCTGGTGGGCACGTACCGCACCCATGCGGACCTGATGCAGGCGGCGGCGGCCAGCGTGAACGCCGGCATTGACGTCTACATGGTGCCGAACACCCTGGAAGCCTACCAGGCTGCCCTGCGGGACGCCGTGCAGGCCGGGCTGGTCAGCGCGGCGCGGCTGGACGAGGCCACCCTGCGGGTCCTGACCTTCAAGGCCCGGCTGGGCCTGCTGGACGCCCCCCTGAGGGGCAGCGGCGTGCTGGAGGATCACCGGGCGCTGGCCCGCCGCGCGGCGGCCGCCACCCTGACGCTGCTGGAAAACCCGGCCGGTACGCTGCCCCTGCGCACGGGCCGGGTGCTGGTCACCGGGCCCGGCATGGACAGCGCGGCCATGCAGCTGGGCGGCTGGAGCGTGAACTGGCAGGGTGTCGGGAAGGGCAATGTCCCGGTCGTGCCGCGCGTGAGTACCCTGGCGCCGGCCCTGAAGGCTACGGCGCCCGTGGGTATAACGGTGAGCGCCCTGCCGGACGGCAAGAGGCCGCAGCTGCTGGCCGCAGCGCGGCAGGCGGACGTGATCGTCGCCGCCGTTGGAGAGGCACCTGGCGCCGAGTGGATGGCGAACAACCCGGCCCTGACGCTGCCAGAGGCGCAGGTGACCCTGCTGCGCGACCTGCTGGGCACCGGGAAGCCGGTCGTGGCGGTTCTGCTGGCCGGGCGGCCGCTCGTGCTGCCCGCCGACGTGCAGTCCCGCCTGTCGGGGCTGGTCATGGCGTTCCTGCCTGGCACAGAAGGGGGCGCGGCCCTCGCCGACGCGCTGCTCGGCCGCGCAGGCTTCCCGGGCCGGCTGCCGTTCACGTGGCCGGACACGCTCGCGCAGGTGGGGCTTACCGCCGACCGGCCCCCGGAAGGCGCCGGGGAAGCGCCGCTGCCGCTGTACCCGCTGGGGTACGGCCTGGACTACACCACCAGTGCCGCCCGGGACCTGGCGGTGACCGTCACGCCGGAGGGCGTGCAGCTGAGCGCGGCGCTCAGCAATACCGGCGAACGCACCGGGACCGTGACGGTCGTGGCGCGCGTGACCCGGCCGGCCAGCGGGGGCCTCGCGGAGGCGGCCGGGCGGCCCGTCGCGGCGCTGCAGGCTGTGCTGAAGGCCGGGGAGACCCGCACCGTGAGCGTGACCGTCCCGCGCGAGCGGCTGAGCAGCTGGGTAGGGGACGCGTTCGGCCCGGGCGGCTGGCAGCTTCCGGGCGGCGTGTACCGCTTCACGGCCGGGGATGGCCGCGCCGAACTCACCCTGCCCTGACCCACCCGGCCCGGCGCCCTTTCACCGTTCGTGGCGGAGGGGCCCGCCGGGGGTCAGTGGTCCGGCAGGTGCGGGGTGCGGTTCACGTCGGTCAGTTCTGCCGTGTGGCTCCCGCGGTGCAGGCGCACCGTGGCGAACGCCGTATCGCGGAAGGTGAACCACCCGCGGGCCGCACCGAGCAGCTCGCGCAGCAGGGTGTTGCCGAAGCCACCGTGCGTGACGATCAGAGCATCCTGCCCGCCGCCCTGCCACACGAGTTCCAGGGCGTGCAGCGCCCGGGCACGAATGGCGGCCTGACTCTCCCCGCCGTCACAGGTCAGCGGGTCAAGGTCATGACGGAAGACCGGGATGGGGTAACGCGCCAGGGCTTCCCCGCGGTCCAGGCCGGCCAGCGGGCCGTTGTCCCACTCGCGCAGCAGAGCGCTGGGCGTGAGGGGCACGCCCAGCGCGGCCGTGACGATGCGCGCCGTGGCGTGCGCGCTCAAGGGTGGAGCAGTACGCGCGGTCAAACCCCGGCGGGCGCGCCTGCCAGAACGCCGCGAGTGCGTGGGCCTGCGCCTCCCCTTCCGGGGACAGCGGGCTGTCGTACCGTCCCTCGTGAACGTTCTCGTCGTCGGCGCGACTGCGGCCATGCCGCAGGAGGGTCAGGTGCCGGTGAGTCACAGGTGCCTCTCCCGCCTGCCCCCGTTGCGCTGTACCGGACGGAAAAGGCGGCGCTTCACAGCGGCCGGGCGATTCACGTGAGCACCCGCAGGACCTCGGTCAGGGACGCCCGGTGCCTTCGCAGCGCAGCCAGCGTGCCGGCGGCGTGCAGCGCGCAGGCCACGTCCACCTCCCGCTGATGCTCGTGAAAGGAGCGCAGCAGCGTGCCCTGGTGGTCGTGCCCGTCCTCCAGAAAGCTCACGAGGGCCAGCCGGAGCGCGGCGCGCTGCACGTCGGCCGGGGCGCGCAGAACGCGGATGCCTTTGCGGGACACGTACGGGTCGTCGGTGAGCAGGTGCGTGCACCCGGCCCAGGGATCGGGCGCGGCGTACGCAACAGCCCGCAGGCCGCTCATGGCGATTGCTCCGGCGCACTGCGGGCACGGCTGCACGGTCGTCAGGACCGTCCAGGCGTGGCAGTCTGGGCGGGGCGCGCCTGTCAGGTTCAGCAGGGCGTTGATTTCCGCGTGCGCGAGGTCATGTCCGCGGATCACGCCGCCCTCCACGCCGCGCGGCTCGCTCAGACGGTTGCGGCCCCGCGCGATCACGGCGCCGCTCGCGTCGGTCACGCATGCGCCAATGGCGTACGAGCCTGCGCAGTACGCCTCCCACGCTTCAGACAGCGCCGCCGTCCATCCCGGGCTGAGGGGCGCGGGCAGGGTGGGGTCACCGGCTGGACCGGCCTGGGGGGTTGTCACAGGGCTCCGCGGTGTTTCTCGATCAGTTCGTCCAGCGCTTCGCGCAGCAGGCTGGCCTCGGTGCGCCCCAGGGCGCCGCTGAGTTTCGACAGCCGGTCCAGCTGGCTTTTGGCGTAGTAGTTGCTTTTCAGCACCATCTTGCTCTCCACGTAGATGCAGGCGCGGGCGCGCCCCTCACGTTTGGCGCGCAGCAGGGCCTCCTCCGCAGCGCGGTACAGGTCGGCGTAGGTGGTGGCGTGGGCGGGGCGGGCGGCAAGGCCGGCGCTCAGGCCCAGGCTTTTGGGCCACTGTGGGTCGCGGTGAATGTGAAAGTGCTTGATGACCTCGTCGAGGAGAATCAGGGCCGTTTCGGCCGCTGTTTCCGGCAGGATGGCGGCGTACTCGTCGCCGCCGATGCGGCCGACGACACTGCCGCTCGGGAGGCTGCTGCTGAGCAGGCGCTCGATGACGCGCAGAACGCGGTCGCCTTCACCGTGACCGAGGGTGTCGTTCAGGGTCTTGAAGTGGTCGAGGTCAAGGACCGCGAGGGTCAGGGGAGCGCCCCTGAGGTCATTGAAGGCGTCCTCAAAATCTGTGCGGTTCAGGACAGCGGGTCGGGCAGCCATGGTCGGACCTCCATAAAGCAGGACGAGAGGGCGTAGGTATGTTCCTCTTACATATATATGTTCGTTGTATCAGATTATAAGCACATATTTCGATTGTGCGTGCTGGCGCACCTTGAGCGCCTCACGCTCAGATTGTCAGATTGCGGAAGTTGACAATTTTTTCATCGCAGGTCTATTGTTGCGTTCGGAACGGCAAAAACGCCGGGGCACCCGGTCCACACGCCGACCCCACCCCACATCCCATAAGGAGGACAAGACATGCTGAAACCCCTAGGTGACCGCGTTCTGGTTGAAATCATCGAGGAAGCCGAGCAGAAAACCGCCGGCGGCCTGTTCGTCCCTGACACCGCCAAAGAAAAGAGCCAGCGCGGCAAAGTGATCGCCGTCGGCAACGGCAAGGTGCTCGACAACGGCACCCGCGTCGCGCTTGACGTCAAGGAAGGCGACACCGTGTACTTCGCCAAATACGGCGGCACCGAAGTCAGCCTGGAGGGCAAGAACTACAGCATCCTCGCCGAACGCGACATCCTCGCCATCGTCGAGTAAAAGCGTTGAGCGCCGGACCCCACTGCGCCACAGTCCGGTCCACGCGCCCGCTTTCCGCTGCGTCCTTCCGTCCCACTCAGTAAAAGCACAGGGCCACCCAGCACCCGCCGGTTCCGGCCCAGCGCCCTTAAAGGAGCACCACCATGGCTAAACAGCTTGTGTTTGATGAAGCCGCCCGCCGCAGCCTCGAGCGCGGAGTCAATGCCGTCGCCAACGCCGTCAAGGTCACCCTCGGGCCCCGCGGCCGCAACGTCGTGATCGAGAAGAAGTTCGGCAGCCCCACCATCACCAAGGACGGCGTGACCGTCGCCAAGGAAATCGAACTCGAGGACAAACTCGAGAACATCGGCGCGCAGCTTCTCAAGGAAGTCGCCAGCAAAACCAACGACATCACCGGTGACGGCACCACCACCGCCACGGTGCTCGGCCAGGCCGTCGTGAAAGAAGGCCTGCGCAACGTCGCCGCCGGCGCCAACCCCCTGGCATTGAAGCGCGGCATCGACAAGGCCGTGGCCGCCGCCATCGAAGAAATCAAGAAGCTCGCCGTGCCGATTGAGGACAGCGACGCCATCAAGAAGGTCGCCGGCATCAGCGCCAACGATGAGCAGGTCGGTCAGGAAATCGCCAGCGCGATGGACAAGGTCGGCAAGGAAGGCGTCATCACCATCGAAGAAAGCAAGGGCTTCGACACCGAAGTCGACGTCGTTGAAGGCATGCAGTTCGACAAGGGCTTCATCAACCCCTACTTCATCACCAACCCCGAGAAGATGGAAGCCGTCCTCGAAGACGCCTACATCCTCATCAACGAGAAGAAGATCAGCAACCTCAAAGACATGCTGCCCGTCCTGGAAAAAGTCGCCCAGACCGGCAAGCCCCTGCTGATCATCGCCGAGGACGTCGAAGGCGAAGCCCTCGCGACCCTCGTCGTGAACAAACTGCGCGGCACCCTGAACATCGCCGCCGTGAAAGCCCCCGGCTTCGGTGACCGCCGCAAGGAAATGCTGCGCGACATCGCCGCCGTGACCGGCGGGGAAGTGGTCAGCGAGGACCTCGGCCACAAACTCGAGAACACCGGCATGGAGATGCTCGGCCGCGCCGCGCGCATCCGCATCACCAAAGACGAAACCACCATCGTGGACGGCAAAGGTGAGCAGAGCGCCATCGACGCCCGCGTGAACGCCATCAAGGGTGAGCTCGAAACGACCGACAGCGACTACGCCCGCGAGAAACTCCAGGAGCGCCTCGCCAAACTGGCCGGCGGCGTGGCCGTCATTCGCGTCGGTGCCGCCACCGAAACCGAACTGAAAGAGAAGAAGCACCGCTACGAGGACGCCCTGTCCACCGCCCGCTCGGCCGTGGAAGAAGGCATCGTCGCCGGCGGCGGCACCACCCTGCTGCGCGTCATCCCCGCCGTGCGCAAGGCCGCCGAAGCCCTCAGCGGTGACGAAGCCACCGGCGCCCGCATCCTGATCCGCGCGCTTGAGGAGCCCGCCCGCCAGATCGCCGCGAATGCCGGCGAGGAAGGCAGCGTCATCGTGAACGCCGTGATCAACAGCGACAAGCCCCGCTTCGGCTTCAACGCCGCGACCGGCGAGTACGTCGATGACATGGTTGCCGCCGGCATCGTGGACCCCGCCAAGGTGACCCGCACCGCGCTGCAGAACGCCGCCAGCATCGGCGCGCTGATCCTCACGACCGAAGCGATCGTGAGCGACAAGCCCGAGAAGGAAAAAGCGGCTCCCGCCGGCGGCGGCCCCGACATGGGCGGCATGGACTTCTAAAAGAGCTGACGCCTGACCGTCGGACACTGGCGGTCAGCAGAGGAACGCCGGAGCATCACGCTCCGGCGTTCCTCTTGCTGGGTGGCGGACCCAACACCACTTGTCACAAGGCCGTTTCGCCACCGCGCTGCAGGCCAGCACACTTGCCAACGGGCGGCGTACAGCACAGCGTCTGACATTCAGCACTTCCGGGGCTTCAGCGCGCCGCGAGGGCCAGTGGAAGTCCACGGCGCGTCAACCTGTTCTGACTGTCACAGCAGTGCGATCACCTCTGCGGTGGCCCGCGCCCCGACAGAGCCAGGGGGCTCCCGGACAGTTCAAGGCCACCCCCCACTCCTCTCGTTGCACGGTGCTCCTGCCCTTCAGGCGGCAACCACCAGACTGAACCTCGCAATTCCATCGAAGTGGTTCACTCCCTCTGGAAGCCGAAGGCGAAACGCATTGTTCTGCCGGACTCGGTTCAGCCTGACACCAGGGGCTCAGCCCCTGACACTTTGGCAGTGGCGCCAACCTCCTGTGTGGGGATCCTGCAGCGGCGCAAAGCGCGGCCGTCAGGACCAGCTGCGCGCCCTGGGTTGCAGGTCCCCTCAGCCCTCTTCGTTCTCCTGCTCCTCATCCATGCCCCCACCGGCCGTGTATGCGTCCTGCGCGTACAGGAAGGCAAGGCCATGCGCAGCGGCGAACTGCAGCACCGCCTGCACGCTGCGCAGGTACACGATCAGGTAGCCCACGTTATCGCCTTCTTCGTCACCATGCAGGTGCCGGTCCATGTACGGTTGCGCAGAGATGCTCTTCGCGCGCAGAAAGGCAAGAACCTCTTCCTCCCCATGCATGCCTTCGGAGAGCTCCGCGAGGGTGCCCGGATGCGCTTTGCACCACTCAAAGAAGGTGGAGAACGCCGTGTCGACGCGCGCCAGTCCAGCGGGCGTCCGCAGGAGAGTGAAGTTCCTGGCGCTGCCGTGCACGCGGTCCTCGACCCGGTACATGCAGCGTTCGCCGGTCAGGAACGCCAGCGCCGGCACGTGCGCCTGACCCAGCAGGGTCTCCAGCGCGCTATCAGCGTAGCCGTTACGCGACGAACCCCACGTCATCGCCAGATGCCCTGGTGCGGGCGTGGGCTCTGCAGTCTTCGCCTCGTACAACGCCTGGACGATCTCGACCGTCGAGTACAGGTCCTGAGCGGTGTGCCGATCAACGGCTTTTGCAACGGCATCAACATGCAGGGACATGGGTGCAGTGTAGCCAGCGCCTGCCTCACAGGCCGGGCAGGTGCGGCATCGCGGTCGCAACCGTCACGATCCTCGTGTCCTGGTGGTGCGCGGCATTGCGGGCCATTATCGCCCTCCGGCCACCTGACTGCGCCCCATCGTGTCTACGACGCCCTTGGGATCAAGAGTCCGCTGCCCGGCACGAGCGCACTGTGACGCCATGCTCAAGGCAACATCTGTTCCCGCTTCCGGGCCACAGGCTGAACTCACTCTCCCAAAACGGCAGTGTCATCCGCCTCAACGCTTCAGGCGCCCCTGGGCGGCACGCAGATCTGTTTCCGCATGGATCAGGTCACGGGTCCAGAAAGCCAGTCGGATTGCGGGGAAACCATCAGCGTCACTGAGAAGGAAGAGCCGGGGCAGTAACAGGGCCGGGAGGGAAAGGTTGAACAGGGGGAAGTGCTCGCCGGGAAATATCTGTCCGGGCAACTGGCTACAGGGCTCCGGCAAGCTTTTCCTGAATGACAGGATGAGGGGCGAACCACCAGCGCCACGGACCTTCACGCTGAACCCGAGGGAAAAGGACGCGGCAAGGGATGTGCCTGTGCTTCCGGCGTGAGTTCACGCTGGAGGGAACCCACACCAACGCGCCAGGACCGGCTGATGTGTCGTGCTGTTTCTCGGAATGGCCGGTGTGCCGGCCAGCCATCGGCCTGGAGCTCACGGTGGCTCAAGGGGCACCCCGCATCAGGGGAAGCCAGCGTTCATGTGGCGCCTGAATGAAGAAAGCAGCCCCAGGGGGCTGCTTCGGTTGGGGCAGTGGCTCCGGGTTGACCGGTCTTCCGCTGCTCGCGCGTCCGTTTTTTGTGAATCCCAGAGGTGGACGCCTCCCTCAAGTGCGCTGTGCCCATCCGGTGCCAGGGAGCGGTGGATCCGGGCCGCGTAAAGGTCCGGGTTCTCGCGCGTGCTCCGCGTCGGCGTCGTGTGGTGATCGCTCGGTCTATGACGCAGAGGGATCGGCACGGCACGGCCTCGTCAGGCCAGAAATGAAAGTATAACAGGCGGTTGGTTCTTTGTCAAATCAGTCGGCGGCGTTCTGTTCTGAACGATTCCTGGACGGCCAGCCAGCCCACCCGGACTGGCTGTCGCGTCAGCGCGCCCAGCAGAGTGTGCTTCGCCCGGCCAGCCAGACACCGGGCCTCCATCCTGCCCAGGACGTCGGCCCGCGCCAGCTCAGGAGGTGCGGCCCGGCACTCTCACGACCGGGCACACCTCTATGGTCAGGCACAACCTGAACAGCGCCGCCCCGGCAGGCCGCCGTGGTCGCAGGCGGGGCTCACGCGGCTTTCGTGCGGGTTTCCACGGCGTGCACCACCAGCCCCGCCAGGATGCCCCAGAACGCCGCGCCGATGCCGAGCAGGCTCACGCCACTCAGGGCCACCAGCAGCACAACGGGAGCAGCGAGACTCCCAGCCTGCATACCCTGAAAAGCGCCCTGGAGACTGCTGCCCATGGCCGCCAGCAGGGCCAGCCCGGCCAGCGCCGCCAGGGCCTGGGCAGGCAGGATGCCCAGCAGGTGCAGGACCGTTCCGGCAAACAGGCCCACGGCAATGTTGAACACCCCCGCCCACACCGCCGCCGTGTACCGGCGGGCAGGCTCAGGGTGCGCTTCGGGACCGCTGACGATGTTCGCTAGCAGGGCGCCCAGCGTGAGGTTGTGACACCCCAGGAACGCCGCGCCGACACTGGCCACGCCGCAGGCCCGCAGGACCGGGCCGGGCGCCGGCTCGTATCCATTGACTTTCAGGACGCCGAAACCCGGGACGAACTGTCCGGTGAACGCCAGCAGGGTCAGTGGCAGCGCGAGGTTCAGGGTGGCGTGCAGGCTGAACTGCGGCAGCACCAGTTCCGGGCGGGTCAGGGCCAGCGGGGCGGGTGTGGGGTGCCACAGGTTCAGTGCGGCGCTGACCAGGACGCCCGTCACCAGAACCCCGGCGACGGCCCAGCGGGGCGCGACCTGCCGCAGCACGAAGTAGGTAACGATCATGGCGCCCACGAGGGCGGGTGTCTCCCCGAAGGCCTGAAGCGCCCGGAACCCGAACGGCAGGAGAATTGCGGCGTTCAGCGCGGCGGCCAGTGGCGCCGGAATGGCCTGGAGCGCCCGGGTGAGGGGCGGGAAGGTGCCCAGCAGAATCACCAGCAGGCCCGACGTGAGGAAAGCCCCGACGGCTTCAGGAAAGGGAATGCCGGGCAGCGCCGTGACGAGCAGCGCGATGCCGGGGGTGCTCCAGGTGCTCAGGATCGGCATCCGGAAGCGCAGGCTCAGCAGGATGCCGGTCACGCCGGTGAAGATGGCGTGCGCCCATAGCCATGACATGGCGGTGCCCACGCTCAGGTGTGCGGCCTGCGCCACGGAGTAGATCAGGACGTTCGGGCCGGCCCAGCCGATGATCACGGCGATCAGGCCGCTGAGCAGCGCACTGGGGTGCGAGTCCCGCCAGAAGGAGGCGGCGGGCCGGGCGGTCAGGGTCGTCATGAGGAGAGTGTGCGCGGCCAGTGGCCTGGGCGGGAGGGGCAATGGCCTGCGCATTGGCCTGCTCGTCTGCACAGATTGGCCTGTACCCTGAAGCGGTGCCTTCCCCTGCTCCCCTTCCGGACGCGCCCCGCTGGGCCGCTCTGCTGGACGGCTGGCGCGCCGCGCCCGGCGCCCTGCATGAACGGCTCGGCGAGCGGCTGCGCGCCGCCATTGAACGGGGCGAACTGCCACCTGGGGCACGCCTGCCGGCCGAACGGCCGCTCGCGGCGCTCCTCGGCGTCAGCCGCGCCACCGTGGTAACGGCGCTGGAGGACCTCACGGTGGGCGGGTGGGTCACCCGGCGCGTGGGCAGCGGCACCCACGTGGCCTCCACCGCGCCGCGCGCCGCGCCTCTCCTGACGCTGCGCACCCCTGCCGCGGGCGTTCCCACCGCCGAACTGGACTTCACGATCGCCGTACCTCTCCTGACCGACCGGCACCGCCAGCAGCTCCGGGAAGCCAGCCTGGACGCCTACCGGGAAAGCGTGTACCACCCCCACGGGCTGCCCGACCTGCGCGCCCTGCTGGCTGAAACGTACACCCGCGAAGGTCTCCCCACCCGCCCGGAGCAGGTCATCGTGACCAGCGGCGCCCAGCAGGCCATCGCCCTGAGTGCCGCCACCCTCCTGCGCCGCGGGGACGCCGCCCTGCTGGAAACGCCCACGTACTTCGGGGCCATCGACGTGGTCCGCGCGGCCGGCGCGAAGCTGATCGGCGTGCCGGTCACGCCCGGCGGCGTGAATCCCGACACGTTCGCAGCGCTGGCCCGCACGCACGGCCCCCGCCTGGCGTTCCTGACCCCCACCTACCAGAACCCCACCGGCACCGTGCTGCCCGCCGGCGCCCGGCAGCGCCTCGCGGCGTTCCTGCACGACGCGCAGCTGCCCACCCTGGAAGATGACACCCTGCTGGACCTCGGGTTCACGCCGGCGCCTGCCCCGCCGCGCCTGAGCGCACTGGCGCCCGGCGCACCGGTCATCAACGTGGGCTCCCTCAGCAAACTGTACTGGGCGGGCCTGCGGGTCGGCTGGATGCGCCTGCCGCCCTCCCTGGCCGCGGCGCTCGCGCAGGCCAAGACCCTCGCGGACTTCGGCGGCAGCCTTCCGGCGCAGCACACCGCGCTGCACCTCCTGGCGGACCTGCCCGGCCTGATCCGCGACCGGCGCGAGCACGTCCGCCCCGCCCGGGACCTGCTGGCACAGCTGCTGCGCACCCACCTGCCCGACTGGACGTTCACCGTGCCGGACGGCGGGCAGTTCCTGTGGGTGCAGCTGCCCCGGCCGCACGCCAGTGCGTTCACGCAGCACGCCGCCCGGCACGGCCTGCGGCTGTTTCCCGGCGCCAGCATGGGGGTCACGCCCCTGGCCGATCAGTACCTGCGCCTGCCGTTCACGCTGGACCCGGCACAGCTTCCCGAAGCGGTGCGGCGGCTGCAGGCCGCCTGGACTGAATTCACGGCCCGCGGGGGTTCCGAACGCCTCGCCTGAGGAAGTGCCACGGCAGGCCCGCTGGAGAGGCCGTTCGTTGGGGAACGCCTGACCGGCCCAGCCCCGTTTCTCCACTCTGCGGAAGTCCGGCGTGCGCGATACCCAGCAGGGAGCAGGCGAGCCGGGGCAATTCGTCATCCCGGCGGTCGCCGGTCCAGGGTGTGACGCGCACCAGGTGCCCGTAGCCGCAGGTTCAGTTGCCAGGCAGATCGGCGACCGCGAGGGCTCTTTCCTGCGGGGAGCGGGCGCGGAGCCACCCGGCACGGAACTTCCGCGCAGGTTTGCGGGCGGTCAGGTGACCCGGCTCGTCGCGCTGCGCTGCACGGCGTTCAGACCTGCGTGCGTCCAGTCGGCACTCGCAGCGGTCCACACGGCCAGGTCAGAGCCGGAGCTGACCGACTCCAGGAACGGTCCCACCTGGCCGGGGCAGGAACTGCACGTCGTTCCCGCCTGGCTGACCGTGCCAGAGCGTTTCATCCAGGTCGAGAACCAGCAGGGGCCGCGTCACGAGGGCCCAAAAGCAAACCCCTCCAGGCTGGAGGGGCGCACCGGGGTTACTTGTTTCCCTGGCTCTTCTTGTACTGGCCTGGGGGCATGCCGCCGGGCTTCTTCTGGAGGCCGGGCGCCTTGGCCCACGCGGCCTGGCGGCCCATGACGTTCACGAGCGGCTGGCGGGTTCCGTCCTTGGTTTTCACGGTCACGCTCTGCGCCTGGAGGGGCTGGGCGGTCGTGAGCGGCTGCGCCAGCGGGTAGATTTCCTTGACGTAGGTGGTCGTGCCGGGCACCTGGGTCAGCACCTGCACCTGCGTCAGGGGGGTGGAGGGGTACGCGGGGTTCACGACGATCCCGCCGCCGCTGCTGAGGGTCGCGGCCGGCTGGCTGGTGGGGGTCAGGAACGTCACCTTCACGCCCTGCGCGAGCAGGTTAGCCACGCTGGCCGCGGTCTGCGCGATGGTGGGGAACTGCAACGAGGCGCTGATGTTCACGCTGAGGGTCTGGGCGGTGGCCGTGCCCAGAACAGGCGTAAACGTCAGGGCGGCGAGCATCAGGGCTTTGCGCATAGGGAACCTCCTGGTTGCCGGTGGGCAACCCAACAGGCTCACCTTGCCGCGTGAAGCTGACGGCAGCCTGAATGTCCACCCAAGAGGACTTGTGAAGCGGGCGGGACAACACGAACGCCACCCGCGCCCGGTCAGGCGGGGTGGCGGGGGGGGACGGTCCTTACGCGCCGTACTTGTTCAGTTTCAGGGCGTTGGCCATCAGGAGCGGCATCAGGTCGGTGCCGCGGCGCAGGCCCAGGCTGCCTTTCAGGGCTTCGTCCTCCGTGAAGCGCTGCGCCGGGTCCTTGCGGCCGTAGGCGCTGCGGATCAGCAGGGGCACGGGGTGCCAGGAGTGCGTGGCGAGCCGGCTGGGGGTGCTGTGGTCGCCGACAATGGCGATCACGTCGGGGTTCAGGGCAAGCAGTTGCGGCAGCAGGGCGTCGAACAGTTCGATCTTCTTGACTTTGGCTTTGAAGTCCCCGTCCTCACCGGTGGAGTCGGTTTTCTTCACGTGGAAGTAGAAGAAGTCGTACTCACTCCAGTGGTCGCGCAGGGCCTGCACCTTGCCGTCCAGGGCGTCCTCCTCGCCCTGAACGGTGAGGACGTCCATGCCCACGAGGCTTGCAAGGCCCTTGTACATGGGGTAGCTGGCGATGCACGCCGCTTTGAGCTGGTACGCGTCATCGAAGCTGGGGAAGTGCGGCACGTCGCTGTACCCGCGGAACAGCACGCCGTTCACCTGCGGCTCGTCCTTCAGGGCCGCTTCGGCCCGCTCCACGAAGGCGTTCACGAGCTGCGCCGTGGCCTGACTGGCGTCGTCGTGCGCCTGGGCGGTCAGGGGGGGCACGCCGGTGGCCTGCGGGTCCACGTCGCTGAGGTTGGCGCCCAGGGCAAGGCCGCCGGCCGCGCGGAACACCACCACGAAACGGTGTTCGCTTTCGGTGTAGATCTCGACCGGCGTGCCGCTGATGTCCTGGATGGACGCCTTGAGGCGGGCGACAATCTCGGCGTTCTTCTCATCACTGGGCCGGCCGGCGCGGCGGTCCAGCACGACGCGGCCCTCCCCCAGGGTGGCGAAGTTGCCACGCACGGCAACGTCACCGGCGCCCAGTTTCACGCCGATGCCCACAGCACTGAGCGCGCCGCGGCCCACCACGTACCGCAGGGGGTCGTACCCGAAGAGGCTCAGGTGGCCGGGGCCGCTGCCGGGGGTGATGCCGGCCCCGACGAGTTCCACCGCGCCCAGCTGGCTCTGCACGGCCAGGGCGTCGAGGTTGGGGGTGTGCGCCGCGGCCAGTTCGGTGTCACCGTTCGTTTCAAGGGGAAGGCCGCCGACGCCGTCAAGGACAACCATCAGGATCTTGCTGTCGGTCTTCTTGGCGAGGTCGCGGATGGTGTCGAGGAGGTCACTCATGAGGCCCAGTGTACGCCGGACACTAAGCGGAGCAGGTCAGGGCATATGGGCAGGTGCGCCCCGGGCACACAAGGCGCGGGCCGCGTCCCGGAAAGGAGCGGCCCGCGCAGAGACTCAGGCGTCAGCGGCCGTCGATGCGGCCGTCGGCGGCGTCAGCGACGGTGTCGTCCATCTCATGCACGATGGCCTGCGCCCTGGCGTCAGCCTCCGCATCACTCATCACCGGGTGGCGCGTCGCCAGGAACGTCCCGATCACCGCGATCGCCCCCATCACGCCCCAGAACAGCGCCGTCGGCATGTGCACGGTCGGCACCCACGGGAAGACCTCATGCGCGGCCTCCAGCGTCTCCACCCCCAGCTTCACCGCAATCCACCCCACCAGGGCGTACGCCACGTTATCGAACGCCGGGTACTTGTTCAGCAGCTTCAGAAACAGCGTCGCCGCAATCCGCATCAGGATCAGCCCGATGATGCCGCCGATCACCACGATCGTCAGGCCCTGCTCGCGCGGCATCCCGCGTGGAATCAGGGCCACCCCCGCCAGAATGGAGTCCACGCTGAACGCCAGGTCCGTGAGGTTCAGCAGCACCACCGTCGCCCAGAAGCCGCGCCCTTTGGCCTGACCGTCGGCGTCCTCCTCGGTGCTCTTGTGCTTCACGAAGTGCGAGATCGCGAGATACGCCAGGTACGCCGCGCCGAACGCGCGCAGCCACCAGTACTCCAGGATGTAGCTGGCGAGCAGCACCCCGACGATGCGCAGCACGACCGCCCCGCCAATCCCATAGGCCAGGGCCTTGCGTTGCAGCTCGCCCTTGAGGTGACGCACCATGACCGCCAGGACCAGGGCGTTATCGGCCGACAACAGTCCCTCCAGCAGAATCAGGGTGCCCAGAATCGCCCAGAATTCAGGCGTGATGGGCGGCAGTTCCAGTCCAAACATCAGCGGGCTCCGGCGGCGCCGAGCGCCGTCTGTACAGTGTGTTTCCTCATGTCAGTTCCTCTGGCCCCACAGCCGCCTCAGGGGCGGCTCAAGAGGCGCGGTGTCCGGGTCAGTGTACCGAATGACCCTGCGGCCGACCTGCGGTGTTCGTGAACGTTTTGCACGCAAGGCCGGCACGCGACGGGGGACACCGGTGGAGGGCACGTGCCGGGCGGGTTCAGGCGCTGAGGATCTGGCCGTGATCGTCGAGTTCCGGGTACGTTTCGCCGCGCGCGCGGTACTCCGGAGCGAGGTCGGGGTACGCCCACTCGAAGGCCCAGCGGCGCAGCTCGTCGGGGGTGAGTTGCGGCGCGTCGTACAGCCCGGCGGCGAGTCGCTGGCGCTGCGCTTCGAACAGGATGGTGGCCGCGGCCACCGAGACGTTCAGGCTCTGCACCATGCCGAACATCGGAATGATGATGTTGTGGTCGGCGGCGTCGGCGGCCTCGTCGCTCACGCCCCATTTCTCCGCGCCGAGCAGCACGCAGGTGGGCCGCGTGTAGTCCAGTTCGCGGTAGTCCACGCTGCGCTGTGAGAGGTGCGTGGCGAGCACCTGAAAGCCCTGTGCCTGCAGGGCCTGTACGGCCTGCACGGTGTGGTCGTGCCGCTGAACGGGCACCCACTTGTGGGCGCTGCCGCTGGTGGCTTCGAAGGTGTGCCCGTCGAACGCGGCGAGCTTTCCGCCGCGGGGCGGCACGGCGTGGGCCTGCAGGACCCCCACGGCGTCGCAGGTGCGCACGATCGCGGAGAGGTTGTGGGGTTTGTTCACCTCGTCCATCAGGACGGTCAGGGTGGGCTGCCGTTTACTCAGCACGCGCAGGATCTTGGCGTAACGCTCCGGGGTCATAACGCTCCAGGGTACCGCACGCCGCTCAGGGCCGGTACGGTGCGGGCAGTTGACCCATCACTGAGGGGCGTGTCAGGAGGCTGCAGGCCGCCCAGCGGTCGTCCAGCTCACCGCCTTGCCGGTGGGGTAGGGCCGCACGGAGCAGGGGCGCCCACTAAGCCGGGCGCGGTCCTTGTCAGGAGCGGCACGTCCGCGTATCTGCGATTCACGTGACCGGGTCGGCTGGTCGCGTGCACTTGAAGTCCAGCAGGCCAGTCCAGTGGGTGACCTCCCCGTGGATCAGCCGCCGGGGTCACGCCGGCCCGGGCGGTGCAGGCCCGGCGCGGATGTCAGCGGTGCAGCGCGACCTCCTGCGGACAACGCTCGGGAGTCGCCGTCCGCATCACTCCGGTGCAGGTCTCCGGCTGGAGGCCCATTTCATCGGGCAGGGTTGGGCCGGGGGCGGGCAGCGCACGGGCAGGGCGAGCGTGCGGGAGCCGGGACCCAGCCGTGCAGGATTCACAGTGCCCCGGCTGCCGGGCAGGGCCGCGTTTCAGGGTGGGCCGGTTCGGCCCGCCTGACGCCACGCGGCGCAGCACGGGCACGTCCGGGCCGTGAAGCACATGCCGGTGGCTCAGGCGAATACACCTACCCTGCGGTTGGGGGTGCGCAGTGCCAGTCGTGGCTCAGGCGGGCGGCGTCATGCGCGCGTGAACAGCGCCGCGCCGTCCTCGCGGGCCGTTTCGGTCAGCTGACCGCGCGTGGTGAGGTGCTCGGCGAGAGCGGCGGTCTGGTCGAGCAGCAGCACCGCCTGCATGGTCCGCAGGCGCGGGTGCAGGAGGCCGAGCAGGTCGTGGATGGTGACGGGGCGCGTGGTGGCCTCAAGGAGGAGGCGGAGCTTGTCGGCGTACCGGTCGCGCAGCGCCTGAATGCGGCCCCGCCAGTTGGGCATGGGGCCGTCGTGCCCGCCCAGGGCGAGGGTCACGCCGTGCAGGGTTTCGGTGCGGTCCAGTGAGCTCAGGTAGGCGGTGAGGCCAGCGCCGCGCTGGAAGCGGCCTGGCATCAGGGGTGGGGAATTGAGGGGCAGCAGGTGATCGGCGCTGAGCAGCAGGTCGTGCAGGCGCAGGCACAGCTGGTTGCCTTCATGACCGGGGGTGTGAATCACCTGGAAGACGCTGTCGAGGGTGTCGCCGTCGTGCAGGGGAGTGGCGACCAGAACGCCGCGCGGCAGCAGAGGGGTGCGGCCGCGCCGCCGGATGCGGGTATCGAGTTCGCTGCCAGCGGGCAGCCCCAGCCAGGCGGCCTGCGCGTCGGGCGCGGTGAGCCAGGCGTGTGCCAGGGCGTCCGGGTGTTCAATGAGGGGCGCCGCTCCGTGGTACGCGGCGGCGGGCGCGTGGGTCAGCTCACGCAGGGCGCTCAGGCCCCCGACGTGGTCCGGGTGGGGGTGGGTGATGATGATGCGGCGCAGGGCGTCCCAGGTCACGGCCTCGCCGTGTTCGCTTCGGACCCTGCTGAACGCCGCGGTCAGGTCCGCGAGACTGTCCGGGTGGTGGCTGCCGGTGTCCACCAGCGCGGTGTAGGCGGGGGCCTGCGGGTCGCCCAGTACGGTGAGGTACACGTTGGCCTGGAAGTGCGGGAAGGCCCGCACCGGGAGGGTGTACACGCGCGCTCCGCCGCTCGTGGTATGCCGCGTGGGGGTCGGAGCGGCGTCGGTCATGGCCTGACTCTAGCCGCAGTGCCCTGTCCTGTGCCCCTGCCCGGCAGTCAGGACCTGTTCGGCTGCCGGGCGCACGGCCTGATGGCAGACTTGGTACCCTGCCGGCACGGAACACACCAGCCCAGTCTCACCACGGTGGGTTCAGGGGCGGCCGTATAGGCCCAGCCCTGACAGTGGCCCGCCCGGGTTGCTGGCCTGGCGTGCGGGTGAGGATGCCTGCCAGCGGTTCTCCCTCTCCGGGTAGGTGTACTCACGGACGGCCGGTGGGCCGCTCAGCCTTCAGGCAGGCGGCGTACGGGAAGCTTCACCCAGCCGCGGCGGGACAGCCAGCGCAGCGCCACCACGACGAGCGCGCCGCTGAACTGGGCCTGAAATGGCGTGACGTGTGCGGACAGGATCCACACGGTCAAGGCGCCGGCGGCGGCGGCTGTGGCGTACAGCTGCTCGCTGCGGTACATGATTTCCGGAACTTCGTTGGCGATCAGGTCGCGGATCACGCCGCCGCCCACGCCGGAGAGCATGCCGGTGAACACCACGCCCAGCGGCCCCAGTCCGAAGTTGATGGCGCCGACTGCGCCGGACGCCGCGAACAGCGCCAGGCCCGCTGTATCGAACACGCTGAGGGTGCGCTCGAAACGCGCGAGGCGCGCGCCGAACAGGAAGGCCAGTGCGGACCCCAGCAGCGCCGCCCACAGGTACGATTCGTCCCGCAGGAACAGGGGTGGGGTCTGTCCGGTCAGGGTGTCGCGGATGGCGCCGCCGCCCACGGCGGTCACGCAGCCCAGCACGAGCACCCCGAACAGATCAAAGCGTTTGCGTACGCCCAGCAGTGCGCCGGACATGGCGAAAGCCAGCACGCCCAGCAGGTCCAGGGCGTGCAGGCCTGCTTCCAGGGTGACGGGAGCCCACAGGAGTTCATGCACGGCTTCCACTGTAGAACCTGGGACGGTCGTCCCGGGCCGGCCCGACTGGGTTCACGTGGACGCCGTGTGCAGCGGCGCGCGTGAGGTTTGCGGCGCAGGGTGCAGGTGGGTGGTGGCGGGTGAGGCGCTTGTGGTATACTCCCCGCTGTTGTCTCGCCCGGGCGCTCCGGGACCGAGAATCGCGCCCCGGCGAGAAACGCCGTGCGGCTCAGGAGAACCCATCATGGCCAAGCACCCCGTTCCCAAGAAGAAGACCAGCAAGAGCAAGCGCGACATGCGCCGTAGCCACCACGCCCTCGTCGCGCCCAACCTGACCGAGTGCCCCCAGTGCCACGCGAAGAAGCTCAGCCACCACATCTGCCCCAGCTGCGGTTTCTACGACGGCCGCCAGGTGCTTGCGGTCTGACGACCCCCGCACTTATGGGACGCCCCTGCTTACGCGGGGGCGTTTCTGTTGTGTTAAACAACGCTGGTTCCGCAGGTGGCCCTGCCACCTGCGCCAGTTCCCGCCCGGCGGGCGGCGCGGGGCCTGCCACTGCATACCGGTTGTCGCAGGGATCTGCCCGGAGTCCGTGTTAGGCGACGTTTTTCCTGTTCACTTCCTGTGCTTGACTCACCCTGCATACCGGGGTATATTGTTTTTATCACCGTCCGCGAAGGGCGGGTTTTTCGTTTTGTCCCAGCCTGGGACCACCCGGCCGCGTCGCCCCAGGGAACCCAGCTCATCTGGGGTCCGTAACGGCAGGTATGGAATTCACCTGGAGGGGCAGCACGGAACGGGAACTGAGCGCGCAGGGCCACCGCCTGGAAGTCATCGAGTACAGCGCCGAACCCATGGAAGCCGCGCTGGTCGGGTACCACCAGACGCTCAGTCGCCCGGACCGCTGGCGGCAGCTGGCGGTGCACGTCTCCCCCGGTTCGGGTGTCGGCAACGCCGTGCTGGAGCCCGGCGCGCTGCAGTACCTGCGCGGCAACCTGGACATGCAGGCGGTGAACGCCGGAGGCGGCAGCGGTCTGGGCGGGTTCCTGCGCGGCGCAGTGACGGCCGCCGCGACCGGCGAGGGCCTGTACAAGACGGCCTTCAAGGGAAGCGGCGTGCTGTACACCGAGCCCACGCGCCTGCACCTGCTGCTGGGGGAACTGCACGGCGAAGGCCTGATTGTGGATGACGGGGCGTTCGTGGCGTGCGTGGGGGACCTCACGGTGGGCCGGCACGTGAACCAGGGGTTCGCGCAGATGGCCGGCAGCGGCGAGGGCCGCGTGCAGCCCAAACTCACCGGGCGCGGCCTGTTCGCCCTGCAGAGTCCCGTTCCACCCGAGGAGTTCCAGGTGCTGGAGTTGCAGGGCGACACCCTGAAGGTGGACGGCAACCTGGTGGTGGCCTACACGGACGGCCTGGAGTTCCGGGTGGAGCGCAGTGCCCGCGGCCTGCTGGGCAGCGGGAAGACCGGTGAGGGGTTCGTGCAGGCCTTCCGCGGCACGGGTCGCGTCTGGCTCGCCCCGACCCTGCCGCTGCACCAGGGCTGAGCAGAGCAGGCCAGCGGGCGGGGGGCGCCCCTGGCCAATTGGCGCAGGACACCGGCGGGAGGGGCAGGTACGGTAGGAGCAGGCCAGGACGCGGCGAACGCGGCGTCCGGCGCAGGGGGCGGACCACGTGCCCAGCTTCCCTGCTTTCCCTGCCCGGTCCCTCCTGCCCTGTGGGCGGGCGGAGCGGGTTGCCTCTCCCGTCTGCGTCTTTTTTCTGCGGAAGTGCTCCATGACGATTCCTGAACCCCTGACCCTCTGGCATGAGCTGGAGGCCGCTGTCCGTCACACCCTCACGCACAACGAACTTGCGCAGGGCGGCCTGCTCATCGCGGCGCTCAGTGCGCTGGCCGTGCAGGCCAGGACCCTGCCCGCGCAGCTGCTGAGCAGCCTGAAGAACCGCTTCACGGTGACGCTCGACGTTCAGGGTGACGACGCCGCGTTTCCCTGGCTGGCCGCGTGGCTGGCCGCGCAGCCCGTCGGGCGGCACCTGCGGCACCTGGGCGTCGTGACGCGCTTCAACGAGCAGATGGGCGGCCAGAACCTGAACCTCGGCGTGGACCGTGACGGGGACGAAGTGAACGTGCGGCTCGTTCCGCTGAGCGGGCAGGTGCTGCTGCGCTACCGCGGGCACTGGCTGCTGGCCCGCCCGGCACGCACGCAGCGGCAGGCCGGGAGCGGCATGCTGGGCGGGTTCAGCCACAGCCTCACGTTCCGCATGCTGTCCGGCGCGCGGGCCGTGCTGCCGGAGCTGCTGCGCGACGCGTACGAAAGCACCGCCGGGCGCAGCGACGGCCGCGTGGAGATTCACGTTCCGGAATACCAGGGCTGGTCGCTGGCCGAGCGCCGTCCTGCCCGCCCGCTCGGCAGCCTGATCTACGCCCCGGGCCTGCTGGACACCCTTCAGGATGACCTGGCGGCGTTCTTCCGGGACCGTGAGTGGTACGCGGGGATGGGCATTCCGTACCGGCGCGGGTACCTGCTGCACGGCCCGCCCGGCAACGGCAAGAGCAGCCTGGTCGCGGCGCTCGCCGGACAGTTCGGGCTGAACGTGTGCGTGCTGAACCTCGCGACGCCTGACCTCACCGACGACCGCCTGACCAGCCTGCTGAGTGGCCTGCCGCGGCGCGCGCTGCTGCTGCTCGAAGACATCGACGCGGTCTTCGTGGGCCGCGAGCCGCGCGCACCGGGTGTGAAATTGTCCTTCAACGGGCTGCTCAACGCCCTGGACGGCGTGGCTGCCGGGGAGGGCCGGGTGACATTCATGACCACCAACGACCTGGGCGGCCTGGACGCCGCGCTGATCCGTCCGGGCCGCGCCGACCGGCACGTGCACCTCGGGAACGCCGCGCGGACGCAGGTGCAGGGCATGCTGCGCCGCTTCTGGCCCGACTGGACGCCCGGGCAGGTGGAAACCCTGGCGGCGCAGGTGCCTGACGGCCTGCTGAGCATGGCGCGCGTGCAGGAGTACCTGCTTGAACGCCGGGCCGACCCGGACGCCGTGGCGCGTGACTGGGCGCAGCTGGTCACGCCCCCCTGCCCGACGCGGCTGCGCCTGCAGCGCGCCGGCTGAGTGCCGGCAGCTGCCTGCACCGCCCGGCCGCCCGGCCCGGCCCGGCGTGGCAGCATGGCGGGGTGATTCAGGCCCTGAGCAACGTGCTGCTGCCCGTCATGCTGGTCGCCGGACTGGGGGCGGTGCTGGCCGCCCGTTTTCCCATTGATCAGGCGACGATGGCGCGGGTCACGCTGTACCTGCTCTCCCCGGCGCTGGTGCTAAACGTGCTGCTGACCACGCCAGTGCAGCTGGGCGAGGTGCTGTCGATGGGCTCGGCGTACGCGCTGACCGTGGCAGGCTGCCTGGGTCTGGGCTGGCTGACCGGACTGGGCCGGCCGCAGGCCGAGCGGCGCAGCCTGACCGCTTCGGTGGGCATATGGAACAGCGGGAATATGGGCCTGCCGATCGCGCTGTTTGCGTTCGGGCAGGCCGGGTTCGCGCGGGCCACGTTGCTGTTCCTCATGTCGTTCGTGGGCATGTACGTGATCGCGCCGTTCGTGTACAGCGCCGGACTGCGCGGGCCGGCGCACGCCCAGGTCGGTGCGGGGCCGGGAACGCTCGTCCTGAACGTACTGCGCCTGCCTGCCGTGTGGATGGTCGTTCTCGGCGTGACACTGCGGGCCCTGCACGTGACCCTCCCTGAAGGCCTGTCGCGGGGGGTGGAGCTGCTGGCGCAGGCCACCCTGCCCGTGGTGCTGCTGTCCCTGGGCCTGCAACTGGGTGCGGGCGGCTGGCCGCGCCTGGACGCCCGGGTGTGGCTGGCAACGGCGGCGCGGCTGATCGGCGGTCCACTGCTGGGCCTGGGTGCGGGACTGCTGTGCGGCCTGCGCGGGGACACGCTCGGGGTGCTGGTCCTGTCGGCAAGCATGCCGACAGCCGTGAACGCCCTGCTGATCGCGCGGGAGTACGGTGGGGATACAGACACGGTGGCCCGCACGGCGTTTCTCAGCACGCTGTGCAGCGTGCTGACGATCGCGGCGGTGGTGGCGGCACTTCCCCGTCTGGCCTGACCGGGTGTGGCCAGACCCGCGCTGCATACGGTCAGGTCCGTGTGGTGTCAGAAGAATTCCGGCTGGCACGCTGTTTCTGCTGCGCCCGGATTGAGCTTGACGGGCGCTGCATACCGCGCTATGCTGTTTTTATCACCGTCCGCGAAGGGCGGTCTTTCTGTTTCTGGGCCAATGAACGCGGTCCTGAACCACGCCGGAACCCCCGCGCCGTCCGTCAGGTCTGCCTGAGGCTCCGCTGCATAGCACACGAGCCGAGCCCCGGGCGGAAACGTCCGCCCAGCCGCAATTTTCCGGATCACTCCGCACCCCTTGACCGGACGTGCATACCGCGGTATTCTTTGTCTATCACCGTCCGCGCAGGACGGATTTTTTATTTCAGGGGGCGGGTGTGCCCCAGGATACTCAAAGTTCGCCCAAGATCACCGTTCAGCACGCGTCTGTGAGGCCAATTCAGACTAAGGGGAATGCGAATGCCTCTGAATCGGAGTGTCCGGCAGGCGAAAGTCGAGTGGCGTGTCAAGTACGGCAGCCGCTGCAACGGAGGCCGCACCGGCCGGCTCAAGGTCCGCACCCCCAAACCACACCGCCGGGGCGCCTCCTGAGCCCTCAGCCCGGGCGCCGCGCGGTCATCGGGGCCACCAGCCAGCGCAACCGGGCGCGCAGCCGCCGCACCTCCGCAGCCCGAACCTCCTCACCCGGCGCTCAGGCGCGCACGTCCGCCCTTTCATCCCCGGCCAGCAGACAGTCCAGCAGGCGCCGTAGCCTGCGGTTCCGCCGGTAGATCCAGCCAGCAGGCCCGGCAGGATCAGGCCGGACAGCGGCGTGGTGCGGCGGCAGGTCATCCAACCGCCTCTCGAGCGCACTGCGCATTCCCATCTGTGCCTTGCATGCCACGCCGATCACGGCACGCAGCGTCCCCTCCGCGAGGGCCAGGGGCACGCTGCACGCCACACGTGGGCCGCGCCTCGTCGCGCGGCAGTTCCAGCGGACGGACGCCGGGCGCAGTCATGCCGGACAGCCTGCCTGACCGGGCCGGTATCCTGACCGGCATGCAGCACACCCGCACCTGGTCTGACGTGTACGGCAGCGCCCGCGCTCTGTTCGAGGGACGCGCCGGGGGGCACGCCTGGCTGATCGCCGCGCCTCCCGCCCTGGCCCGCCTGCTGCCCGCGCAGCTGGAGAGCGTGGACGGCAAGGGCCGCGTGGCCCTGGTGGTGCACGAGGGCCTGACTCCCCTGCTGGCCGCCGTGCAGCAGGAGGAGCCTCGCGGCGTGATCGTGGTGGCGGCCGGCGCCCTGAGCCGCGGCCCGGCCCTGACCGTGCCGGACACACTGGTGGATGATCTGGGCGGTGTGCCGTTCCGGGATGGTGGGGCGTTTCCCGCCTGGGTGGGCGCAGACGGGCAGGGTGACCGGGCAGGCGAGTGCGCCGCGGCGTCTGCAGTGGCGGGCCTGGGCGTGCCTGTCGTGGTGACCACCCCGGACGGCGTGGCGGCGGCCCTGACCGCCTGGATGGACCGCACCCCCCACGGGCGCTGAGACCGGGCGGGCGGCGCCGGACACAGGAGGAAACGCGGCGGCCAGGGTCCGGGCATCCCCGCCCGTGCCGTGCGGCCCTGCCGGGCGCCCTTCCGCACGTGGGTGGGGCCTGCGGCGGGGTGGGGCCTGGGGGCACATTGGTGAGGCGCGTGTCGGTCGTGCCCGCAGGATGCGCGTACACTGCCGCGCGTGACCGTGCCTGCCCCCGTCTCCCCCACCCCGGCCCTGGATCCGGTGGTGCGGCACCTGTACGTGCACGTGCCGTTCTGTCCGACCATCTGCCCGTACTGTGATTTTCACGTGCTGACGCGCCGCGCCGGACTGGTCGAGCGGTACCTGCGGCGGCTGGAGGAAGAGGCCGCGCAGCTGGCCGGAACGTACCGCGTGGATCTGGACACCGTGTACCTGGGGGGCGGCACGCCGAGCTTCCTGCGGGATGAGGAACTGCAGGCGCTGGTGGGAAGCGTCCAGCGTCACCTGGGCTGGGGCCGCGTGGAGAACACGCTGGAGGTGAATCCCGGCACGGTGAGTGAGGCGCGCGCGGCACACTGGCAGGCGCTGGGATTTGACCGGGCGAGCGTGGGGGTGCAGAGCCTGGACGACGCCACGCTGCGGTTCCTGGGGCGTCAGCATGACGCGGCGCAGGCGCGGGACGCCGTGACGACCCTGGTCAGGCGGGGCGTGCGGGTGAGCGGTGACCTGATCACGGCCGTGCCGGGGCAGCCGCTCGCGGCGGACATTGACGGGCTGGTGAACCTCGGGGTGGGGCACGTGAGCGCGTACACACTGACCATCGAGCCCGGTACGGAGTTTGCGCGCCGCGGCGTGACTGTCGAGGAGGACGATGAGCGGCGCGGGTTCGAGGAGACGCAGGCGCGTCTGGATGCGCTGGGTTTCACGCGGTACGAGGTGAGCAACTACGCGCGGCCCGGACAGGCGTCCCGGCACAATCTCGCGTACTGGCAGGGCCGCACGTACCTGGGCCTGGGGCCGGGCGCGGCCGGGCATTACCCGGCCGGTGAGGGGGGCGGGCGCGCGGAGGATGGGCGGCCGGTGCTGACGACCCGGCGCACGAATCCGCACCTGCACGAGTGGCTGACGGGCGAACAGGGTGAGGTGGAGGCCATCGACGCGCGGGAGTTCGTGACGGACGCGCTGTTCATGGGCCTGCGCCTGCGCGCGGGGGTGGACCTGGCGGACCTGTCGCGCCGCAGCGGCCTGAACGTCCGCGAGGCGTACGCCGCGCCGATTGAGGCGAATGTGGGGCGGGGCCTGCTGGTCCTGGATGGGAATCAGCTGCGCGCCACGCCGAACGGCTGGTGGGTTCTGAACCGCGTGGTGACGGATTTCCTGGACCTCTGAGGCTGGGCTTCCCCGAGAGGTCCGGCTGCCCCGGGTCCTGGTGCAAGCAACCACTTGCATGCATGGGCGGGGTGGCGTACGCTGCACCCATGACCCGTCCACCTGACCCCGACGCCACCACCGACGCGATCCTGGACGCCACGCTCGACGTCCTGGGGCGCGCCGGGCTGCGCGGCGCCACCACGCGCGCCATCGCCGCGCAGGCGGGCGTGAACGAGGTCACCCTCTTCCGCCGCTACGGCACCAAGGCGGCGCTGATCCGCGCGGCGCTGCTGCGCCAGGCACAGGGCCTGGGGGCGCGCGGCGTGCACGACACCGGGAACCTGCACCACGACCTCGTAACCCTGGTCCGCGCGTACCAGGAGGCGCTGACGCGGGTGGGGCCGGTCCTGGGCGTGCTGCTGACCGAACTGCCCCGCCACCCGGACTACCTGCCGGTGCTGGACGGCCCGAAGGCGCTGTTCGGGCAGGTGGGCGCGCTGCTCGGCGCCTACCAGGCGCGCGGGCAGCTGCGGCCCGAGCCGCTGGGAACGCAGCTGCCCGCCCTGATCGGCCCGCTGGTCCTGCCGTACCTGCTTGCGCCCAGCGTGACCGGGCTGCTCCAGGCGGACCTGCCCGGCGCAGGCCCCCTCGCCCCGGACGCAGACGCGCACGTGCAGGCGTTCCTGCGCGGCCGCGCGCCCTGACCCCACTCACCCACGCCCCCGAGAGGTCCGCATGAACGCCATCGAGACCGTGAAACTCAGCAGACGCTACGGCCCGCGCGAGGTCGTCCACCCCCTGACCCTGACCGTGCCCGCCGGCAGCGTGTTCGGGTACCTCGGCCCGAACGGCGCTGGAAAGACCACCACGCTGCGCCTGCTGAGCGGCGTGCTGGCCCCCAGCGGCGGGACCGGCACGGTCGCCGGGGCCAGCCTGAGCCGCCCGGACGACGTGAAAGCCCGCATCGGGTACGCGAATCAGGCGGCCAGCGTGTACCCGGACCTGACCGTCGAGGAGAACCTGCGCTTCAAGGCTGCGCTGTCCCTCGGCGCGCGTGAGGTCCAGCGCGCCGTGGAGGACACCCTCGACCGCCTGGGGCTGGGTGCGTGGCGGAGGACGCTGGCCGCGCGGCTGTCGGGCGGGTGGCGGCAGCGGCTGTGCATCGGGACGGCCATCGTGCACAGCCCGCAGGTGCTGTTCCTGGACGAGCCCACGGCGGGCCTGGATCCCCTGGCGCGGCGGGAACTGTGGGACGTCATCTACGCGCTGACGGCGCGCGGCACGACCGTGTTCGTCACGACGCATTACATGGACGAAGCGGAACGCTGCCAGCAGCTCGCGCTGATCGCCAGCGGCACCATCCTCGCACGGGGCACGCCGCACGAACTGCGCGCCTCGCTGGGCGGCGTGCGCTTCACGCTGCGCGGCCCGGACCTGCCGGAGCTGCTGCGCGCGGCCCGCGCGGCGCCCGGCGTGAGCGGCGCGTGGATCATCGGGGATGAGGTGCGCGTCACCGCGCCCGACGCCTCCCCCGGCGCGGCCCTGCGCGCCCTGGGGACCGCGCAGGAGGTGCCCGCCACGCTGGAGGACGTGTTCGTCGCGTACGCGTCGGCGCTCCCGGCGCGGCCCGGGGAGGCGCGCGCATGACGGGCTCCACGCCCGTGGGCCGCACGCTGGCGATCGCCCGGAAGGAACTGCTGCACGTGCGGCGAGACGCGGTGCTGCCGCGCCTGATCGTGCTGCTGCCGGTCGTGCTGCTCCTGCTGTTCGGGTACGCGCTGAACACGAACGTCCGCGACATCCGGCTGGCCGTCGTGGACGGGTCACGCGACCGGGTCAGTGAACGCATTACGGCCACCTTCCGCGCCGAGGACCGCTTCGAACCCCTGACGTACGCCAGCGAGGCCGAGGCGCTGGCCGCCGCGCGCGCCGGGCAGGTCCGCGCGGTGCTGACCATCCCGCCGGACGCGCAGGCGGCGCTGCGCGCGGCGCGGCCCGTGCCGTTCACGTTCGCGGTAGACGGCAGCGACCCCACCTTCGCGGCGCAGGCCCGCGCCGCCGCCGCGGCCGCCACGCAGGACCTGCTGAAATCGCTGGGCGCGGTGCGGGCCGCGCAGGGCAGCCTGAGCCTCCCCGCGCAGCCCACCCAGGTCACGCTGTTCAACCCGGAGAACCGCAGCGCGCTGTACCTCGTTCCGGGCCTGTCGGGCCTGATCCTCACGATGATCTGCGTGATGCTCACCGCGCTGGCGGTCGTGCGTGAACGCGAGACCGGCACCATCGAGGCGCTGATCGCCACGACCGTCAGGCCCGCCGAGGTGATTCTCGGGAAGCTGCTGCCGTACTTCGCGTTCGGGTCACTGGACGCCGCGCTGGTCCTCACGCTGGGCCACTGGCTGTTCGGGGTGCCCATGCGCGGCAGCGTGGGCCTGCTGGTCCTTGCGGCGCTGCTGTTCGTGGTGGGCAGCCTGGGCCTGGGTCTGCTGATCTCCACGGTGGCCCGCACGCAGCCGCAGGCGATGTTCGCCACGCTGGCGATCATCCTGCCCAGCGTGTTCCTGAGCGGCTTCCTGCTGCCGCTGGAGGGCCTGAACCGCCTTTTCAGCGGCCTGTCCAGCCTGGTGCCGCTGCGCTACTACCTGCAGGCCGTGCGCGGCCTGATGTTGCGCGGCGCCACCTCGGACGACCTGCGGGGGGCGTTCCTGGGCCTGACGGTGTTTGCAGTCGTGGCGCTGGCGCTGGCCAGCCTGCGTTTCCGCAAGACGCTGTGACGGCGGGGGTCACCCCGGCTGTTTCACCAGTGGCAGTTGTGAATCGCGCCTGTCCAGCTATGCGGGCAGGTCAGTGACGGCTCACTGGGGGCGCGTTAGACTGCCTTCATGACGAAATCCTATGACTACGACGTGCTCGTGATCGGCGCGGGCCCCGGCGGGTACCACGCCGCGATCCGCGCGGCGCAGCTGGGCCTGAAGGTCGCCTGCGCCGAGCGTGAGGCCGTGGGTGGCGTGTGCCTGAACGTCGGCTGCATTCCCACCAAGGCGCTGCTGCACGCCGGGGAGCAGATCGCGGCCGCGCGGCACGCGGCGGACTTCGGCCTGACCTTCGGCGAACAGCGCATGGACATCGCCAAGCTGAACGGCTGGAAAGACGGCATCGTGAAGAAACTGACCGGCGGCGTTGGCAGCCTGTTCAAGGCGAACAAGGTCGCGCACCTGACCGGGCAGGCCAGCTTCGTGGACGACCACACCGTCAAGGTGGGGGACAAGACCGTCACGGCCGGCAGCATCATCATCGCGACCGGCAGTGAACCCGCCAAACTCCCGGGCCTGGACGTGGATCAGGTGCAGATCGTGGACAGCACCGGCGCGCTGGTCATGCCTGACCCGGTGCCGGCGCGGATGCTGTGCGTGGGCGGCGGCGTGATCGGCTTCGAGTTCGCGCACGTGTACACCAACATGGGCAGCAAGGTGAAGGTCATTGAATTCCTGCCCACCATCATTCCCGGCGCGGACGCCGACGCCGTGAAGGAATTCCAGAAGGCCATGAAGAAGCAGGGCATCGAGATCGCCGTGCAGACCAAAGCCAACCGCGCAGAGAAAAAGGCCGACGGCATTCACGTGGAACTTGAGGACGTGAAGACCGGCACGAAAACCGTGGAGGTGTTTGACCGCGTGCTCGTGGCCGTGGGCCGCCGGCCCCGCACCGACGGCCTGAACGCCCAGGCGGCCGGCGTGGCTGTGACCGAACGGGGCTTCATTCCCGCGGACAAGCAGCAGCGCACGAACGTGCCGCACATCTACGCCATCGGCGACGTGGCGAGCAACCCCATGCTGGCGCACAAGGCCATGAAAGAAGGCCTGGTGGCCGCCGAGGTGATTGCCGGGAAACCGGCCGAGCAGGACGCCGTGGCGATTCCCGGCGTGGTGTACACCAGCCCCGAACTGGCCTGGGTGGGGCTGACGGAGCAGGAAGCCAAGGACAAAGGTTACGAGGTGAAGACCGGGAACTTCCCGTTCAGCGCCTCAGGCCGCGCCATGACGCTGCAGCAGACCGACGGGTTCGTGAAGATGGTCGTGGAGAAGGACACGGACCTGCTGCTCGGCGTGCACATTGTCGGGCCTCACGCCAGCGACCTGCTGGGCGAGGCGGGCCTGGCACTGGAAATGGCCGCCACCGCCAGCGACATCGCGCTGACCATCCACGCGCACCCCACCCTGGGCGAGAGCGTGCTGGAAGCCGCCGAGGCCGTGCACAAGCAGGCAATTCACATCATGAACCGCTGACGCCGGGCAGGGTGCGGGCGGCGCGGGCATGCCCGCGCCGCCCGTTTCCTCTGAGGTGAAGGAGAGACGGCGCGAAGATGCCGGCCTCCAGACGCTGGAGTCGTCTGGCTACCCGCCTGACGCTCAGGCACGGCGGGCCGACCCGGACCCACGGCGCGGGAACCCATGACGTCAGGAGGGCGCCGCTCTCTGTGGCGCCACCCGGGAACGTCTGTTGCGCCCGGACGACGCCAGCCACACCCGCATAGACTGCCGGTATGTCCACTTCCCTGTCCGAACGCCTGAGTCAAGAGCTCGGCAGCCTGCGCGAGTCGGGCCTGCTGATCCACCCCCGTGTGCTGGACGCCCCGCAGCGTGCCCGCACCACCGTGGACGGCCGCGCCGTGGTGAATCTCGCCAGTAACAACTACCTGGGCTTTGCGGACCACCCCGCCCTGAAAGCCCGGGCCGCCGAGTACCTGCAGAAGTGGGGCGCGGGCGCCGGCGCGGTGCGGACCATTGCCGGCACGCTGCGGATCCACGAGGACCTGGAAGAGCAGATTGCGCAGTTCAAGCACACCGGGAGCGCCCTGGTGCTGCACAGCGGCTTCACCACCAACCAGGGCGTGTTGGGTGCCCTGCTGAAAGAAGGGGACCTGGTGGTCAGTGACGAGCTGAACCACGCCAGCATCATCGACGGGCTGCGCCTGACCAAAGCCACCCGCAAGGTGTTCAGGCACGCCGACCCGGCCGACCTGGAGCGCGTGCTGCGCGAGAATCCCTGCGAAGGTCTGGTGATGGTCGTCACGGACGGCGTCTTCAGCATGGACGGTGACCTGGCGCCGCTGGATCAGCTGGTGGCTGTGGCGCGGCGCTTCGGGGCGGTCACGTACGTGGATGACGCGCACGGCAGCGGCGTGATGGGCGAATCAGGCCGTGGCACCGTGCATCACTTTGGCTTTGAGTACGCCGACGACGTGATTCAGGTGGGCACGCTGAGCAAGGCCTGGGGGGGCGTGGGCGGGTACGCGGCCGGGCACGCGAACCTGCGCGAACTGCTGATCAATCGCGCCCGGCCGTACCTGTTCAGCACCGCGCAGCCGCCGGCCGTGGTGGGCGCACTGGCTGCCGCGCTTGATGAGGTGCAGCGCGACCCCACCCTGATGAAGCGCCTGTGGGACAACACCCGCTTCTTCAAGGCGGAACTGGCGCGTCTGGGCTTTGACACGTTCGGGAGCGTCACGCCGATCACGCCCGTGATTTTCGGGGAGGCGCCCGCCGCGTTCGAGGCGAGCCGCCGCCTGTTTGACGAGGGGATCTTCGCGGTGGGTCTGGGCTTCCCGACCGTGCCCCGCAACCTCGCGCGTATCCGCAACATCGTGACAGCCGAGCACACGCGCGACGACCTGGAGAAGGCCCTGGGGGCCTACGAGCGCGTGGGCCGCGCCCTGGGCACCATCGGCGGGTAGTCACTGCCCGCGTGTGGGCGGCTGCCTGGGGAGGCAAGGACGGTAGGCGCGCCTGGCCGGGCGTGCTGGCGCGCAGTCTGACCTGGGTGACCGCGCACGACGGCGAGACCCTGACCGGGTTCGTGAATGTCGCCTGGGACGGTGGCGCTCACGCGTTCCTGCTGGACACAACGGTGCACCCGGTGTGGCAGCGACGCGGTGTGGGCCGTGAACTCGTGCCCAGCGCCGCCGGTGTGCGGCAGCGGAGGTGACGCGCGGGCAGGACGCTTCCGGTCCGTCCCGCTTCCTGCGTCCTATCATGCCCCTCATGACGAAGCGGCCGCCGGTGGGCGACAAGCAGGACAAGGGCCGGGACGTGCAGGCGATGTTCGCCAGCATCGCCCCGCGTTACGACCTTCTGAACCGGGTCCTGAGCCTGGGCGTGGACCGGGGCTGGCGCCGCGCCGCGGCGCAGGAGGCCCTGGCGCTGCACCCGGCGCGGGTGCTGGATGTGGCGACCGGCACGGCGGACTTCGCCCTGGAACTCAAGCGCCGCGCCCCGCAGGCCGAGGTGACCGGCAGTGACTTCGTGCCGGAGATGCTCGCCATCGGGCGGGAGAAGGCCCGCGCCCGGCACCTGCACATTGCGCTGGAGGAAGGGGACGCCCTGAACCTTCCCTACCCCGACGGGAGTTTCGATACGGTCACCTGCGCGTTCGGCTTCCGGAACTTCGCGGATTACGCCCGGGGGCTTGCTGAGTTTCACCGGGTGCTGGCGCCGGGCGGCCGGGCCGTGATTCTGGAGTTCCCGCCGCCCGCGCCGGGCGTGTTCGGGCAGGTGTTCCGTTTCTACTTTCAGCACGTGCTGCCGCGCGTGGGTGGCCTGATCAGCGGGAATGCCGGGGCGTACTCGTACCTGCCCGAGAGCGTGCTGGCCTTCCCGAACCCCGAGCGGCTGGCGCAGCTGATGCGCGCTTCGGGGTTCCGCACGCGCTACCGTCTGCTGACCTTTGGGATTGCCGCGATTCACGTGGGTGACCGGCTGTAGGGTCCGGGCCGCGGCCATCCGGGCCAGGCGCGGATCACCGGCCCGCCCGTGCCGCGGGGTGGTCAGCTGCGGGCGGGTTTGTCCAGGCGGACGACCAGCATGGGTTCAAGGTGCGCGATCAGTTGCCCTTCAGGGTTCAGAATCAGGCCGGCGCGCGCCTGATCGGCGGGGCTGAGGGCCGCGGCGTGCGCCTGCAGGCGCTGCACTGTGTCCGGCGTGCAGCCGCTCTGCGCGGTCCACCAGTCGAACGCCAGGCGGTAGGGCACGGTGGTGGCCGGTCCCCACGTGAACCCGGCGGCCTCACTGAGGGTGCGCCACGCGTCGGCGGTGCGCTGCGTGTGGTGGCTGGGGTCGCGCAGGTGCTGGTAGGTGTCCGTCCAGGCCTGCAGGTCGGGCGCCGGACTGATCTGGTCGGCAATCACCAGCCGGCCACCGGGGCGCAGCACCCGCCAGGCTTCACTCAGGAAGCGGTCCAGATGCTGAAAGTGATGCGGAGCGTGCCGGGAGGTCAGCAGCGTGAACTGCGCGTCCGGGAAGGGAAGCGCCTCGGCGGAACCCGTCATGAACGCGGCGTTGCGCACGGCCTCGCGTTCCGCGCGGGCGCGGGCGTGCGCCAGCATGCCTTCGGCGACGTCCAGGCCCGTCACGTGCCCGGCGTGAGCGGCCAGGGCCAGGGCGGTGTTCCCGGTTCCGGTTGCCACGTCCAGGGCCGTGTCGGCCGGCGTGGGGGCCGCGAGGTTCAGCAGCACCGGCAGGCTGGGCCCGGCGCGGTGAACCTCGCTGGTGGCGTACTTGTCGGCGTGGGCGTTGAACTGCTGGGCGCTGCTGGTCATGGGGTCAGTGTGCGCCGCGCTGCGCATCACCTCAAATCATGAAAGCGGGGTGGTGGTATAAGTCAGACTGATGGCTTCACTGGACGCATTCCGGGTGTTCGTGGCGGTGTACCGCGCGGGCACTGTGACCGGCGCGGCGCGGGAACGGCACCTGACCCAGCCTGCGGTGAGTGCGCAGCTCGCCGCGCTGGAGGCCCGCGTGGGGGAGCGGCTGTTCACGCGGACGCCGCGCGGCATGCGGCCCACCGAGCGGGGTGAGCAGCTGTACGCGCAGGTGGCCGACGCCGTGGACCGCCTGGACGGCGCCGCCCGTGACCTGCGGCTGCCCTGGCCGCAGCGGCGGCCCCTGCGGCTGGGCTGCCCGCCTGAATTTCTGCAGGGCTTCGTGCTGCCGCGCCTGCACCCGGGCGCGCCGGACCTGCACGTCACGCTGGGCGGCGCACGGGAGCACCTGACGCTGCTGGAGGCGGGCCGGCTGGACGCCCTGCTCACCCCGGAGCCGCTGAGCAGCCGCGCGGTGACCGAGTGGGCCCTGCTGGACGTGCCGTTCGTCCTGATCGGCCCGCCTGACTGGCCTGCCCTGCCGGCCGACGCGGCGGGCGAGTGGCTGAATGCCCGGCCCTGGGTGAGTTACAGCGTGGACCTGCCGGTCACGCGCCGTTTGTTCACGCAGACGTTCGGCGTGCGCTTCGCGGCGCCTCAGGCCCTGATCGTGCCGGACCTGCGGGCGGTGGTGCGGGCTGTGCAGGTGGGTCTGGGGGCCAGCCTGACGCCCCTGTTCGCGGCGCAGGAGGCCCTGGCGGCCGGGCAGGTGCGTGAACTGCTTGACGTGCGCGCCCTGGTGCCCACGCAGCGCTGGCGGCTGCTGTACCGCCCGGCGGATGAGGCTCAACCGGCGCTGCAGGCCCTGGCGCGGGCCCTCAGCGCGCCGCCGGTCCGGTCCTGAAGGCCCAGGGGACTGGCCTGCCAGCGCAAAGCGTCCCGCCCGGGCCTGGCGGGACGCTTCCCGGGTGGGTTACTGGGTCTTGATCCAGGCCTGAATGTCCGCGATCTGCGCGTCGCTGAGCTGCTGGGCGCTGAAGCGGGGCATGACGGGGGCAAGTTCACGCTCGGGGGTACGCCCTTCACGCAGGGTGGTGGTGAACTGCGCCAGAGTCCACGCCTTGGGGCCGTCGGCCGTGACGAGGCTGGGGCCGATCTGCCCCTGGGCCTGGGCGCCGTGGCAGCCGGCGCAGTTGCTTGCAAAGATCGTCTGGCCGGATTCGGCGCTGCCGGGAGCCTGCTCGTCGACCGTGCCGCTGTCGTCGGGGGTGCCTTCGGTGGCGGCCGTGGCGCCGCCGTTGGGCACGCCCGGCTGGGGGCCGTCGTCACTGTCGGGGTTCGCGCCGGTGTCCATGTTGCTGTTGGAATCGCCGCTGCTGCCCAGGTCGCGGCTGGCGGTGGTTGTGGTGCCGTTCTTGCCTTCGCCCCCGGCGTTCTGCTGGGCGGCGTTCCCACCGTTGCCACTGGCGTTGGCGGTGTCATTGCCCTGGGCGTTGCCTTTCTCCCCACTGGCGGTGCTTTCGCCGTCCAGGGCGCGGCTGGTGCCGCTGCCGGGCGCGCCGTTGTCTTCCTCGGCGGCCTGCGCGCCGGTCGTGACGGCCTGCGGGGTGGCCATCAGGCGGGGCGTGACGATCAGCAGGGCAATGCCCAGGATGACGCCCAGCGTGACGCCCAGGGCCCAGGAGGCCACGCTGCCTGCCGTCCAGCGTCCGGTTCGCGTTCCATTCATACGGCGAGCATACCGCCCGGTCAGGAGCGCGTCCTGCCGTGTCAGCGTGAGCTTTTCTTCATGCTGTGCCGCGCTTGCCCGGGACGCGCCGGGTTACAGCAGGGGGGGTGGGGGCGCGGCGCGGTCCCCGTCGGGCCACCATTGCAGGCGGCTCAGGTCGCAGCGGCCCTGCGCGTCAAACACGACACCTTCGGTCCTGAGGAGGTTCTCCTGCATGTCCCCAAAGCCGGCTTTGTGGGTGCTGACCTGGCCCTGCGCGTTGATGACGCGCTGCCACGGCAGGTCGCTGCCGCCGGCAAGGCTGTTGAGCACGAACCCCGCCTGCCGGGCTGCGCCGGGCTGCCCGGCCAGCAGGGCCAGCTGCCCGTAGGTCATCACGCGCCCTTCGGGAATGCGGGCCACCAGGGTCAGGACGCGCTCACGGAAGCCGGGCGGGGCGGAGTCGGTCATGGGTGCATTGTGCCAGAGGGGGGCCTGGGCGGTCAGCGGCGCCGGGCGTTCAGGCTCGCGGCGTCGGTCGTCTGGTCGGCGGTCACGCCGGTCACGAGCGCCTCGCGGATGCCCTGCGCGATGCCCAGGGCGACGCGGTCAAGGTAGTTGCTGTCTTTCAGGTTCAGACCGTCGACCGGGTGGCTGGCAAAGCCGATCTCCACCAGCGCGGCGGGCACGCGGCTGTTGCGCAGCACGCTCAGCGACTGGGTGTTTTTCAGGCCCTGGTTGAACGCGCCGGTCTGCTCCACCAGCCGGTTCTGGATCAGGGCGGCCAGGGCGCTGCTCTGGGGGTGGTTGGGGTTCCACCAGGTTTCCACGCCGTAGCCGCGCAGGGCGTTCCTGGCGTCCATGGCGTTCACGTGGATGCTCACGAACAGCTGCGTGCCGGGCGTGCCCATCGCGGCGCGCATCTGCAGGTCCACGTTCTTGACGGTGTTCAGTTCCCGGTCACTGTCGCGGGTCAGGACGACGTCCACGCCGGCGGGGGCCAGCAGGTCCCGCACGCGCAGGGCGACCGCCAGCGTCACGTCCTTCTCGATGACGGACCCGACGGCGCCAGGGTCGCGGCCGCCGTGCCCGGCGTCAATGACCACGCGGGGTTTCATGAAATTGGCGCTGAAGGCCAGCAGGGCGGTGCCGCGCGTGGCGGGAATGGGGGCGACGGCCTGCAGGTCGCGGTCTTCCGGGCGCAGCGGGGTCAGGTCGGCCAGGGCCGGGGACAGGTCGATTGCGAGGCGGGCGGTGTCGCCCGTGGTGGGCGGCAACAGCTGCGCGCGCCAGCCGCTGCGGTCGCGGGTGGCGGTGGCGGTGCTGAGGCTCAGGGTGCCGCCCTGCGCGCCGGGCGTGAAGTTCCAGCTGCGCAGTTCGGGGCTGATGTTCGCGCCGCTCTGCGCGGTGAGGGTCACGCCGGTCAGGGTGATGGTCAGGCCGGTCTGGCCGGTGCTGATGCGGTAGCTGGCACCGGGAGGCAGATCCAGCACCACGCGGGTCTGACCTGGGCTCTTGCCGATGCGGGGCGCGCTCAGCTGGGCGGCGCGGGGCGTGCCGGGCGCGGTGCCCTGCAGGGCGCTGGGCTGGGCGGGGTTCGCGCCGGGCAGCACCGGGGCGGGGGGCAGGGTGGGGCCGCTGCGGACCTGATCGCCGGGCGGCAGGGTGCCGGGCAGGGGGGTGTTCAGGACGGCCTGCGCGGCGGCACTGGTGGGGGCGCTGGCAAGCACGCGGCCCTGCAGGCCGGCGCTGGCGCCGCCACTGACGCCGGCGCCGAGTTCAAGAATCAGGACCCGGTTGCCGGTGGCGATGGTGGCTTCACTGGCGCGCCACCCTTCGGTGGGGGACAGCGGGTAGGGGGTGATGAGGGTGGCCTGGCCGCCGCCGGCGCGGTACTCGGTGATGTGATCGCTCAGCCGGGCGGTGACGGAGGGCAGCACGCGGGCCCCCTGGATGTCGACGCGCAGGCCGGTGAAGGTGGGGGTCAGGGTGTAGGTGACGCCGCGGGGCAGGTCGAACACGACCCGTGTGGCGTTGCCCTGGGTGTTGAAGCGCGGTTCGCCGAAGGTGGCGGTCTGAACGCCGGTCAGGGTGATGGGTGTGGTGGGGGTGCCCTGCAGGCTGGGGGTGGCGGCGCCGGGCACGGCGCGCGTGAAGGGATCGCCGCTCTGGGCAAAGCTGCCGGTCGCGACCGTGAACAGCAGGCCAGATGAGAGGAAGATGGCTGTTCGCTTCATGTGCCTTTTACTGTACGTGAAGGTGGTGAGAACTCCGGGCTTGGCCTCATGCTGGTGTCGTCAGTCTAAAGGGTGATCTGGTCGGCCTTTTTGCCTGCCGCTCTCATAAGTGGGCCGTGTAGCTCGGGCCCTCATGAGGCGAGCTGGCCCATCGGGACTTTGTGCGTTCGACCATGCTTTACTTTCCAAAGCATGACATCATCGGGTCATGAGCGCCCCCTTCACCCCCTCCAGCCCCGACAAGCTGCGCGTGGACATCTGGTCCGACGTCGCCTGCCCCTGGTGCTACATCGGCAAACGCCGCCTGGAACGCGCCCTGGACGACTTTGCCCACAAGGAGCAGGTTGAGATCGTCTGGCACGCCTTCGAACTTGACCCCAGCACCCCCGCCGAGCATCCCCAGACCATGCGCGACACCCTCGCCCACAAATACGGCCGCAGCCCCGCCGAGGCGCAGGGCATGATGGATCACGTCACCCGCACCGCCGCCCGCGAGGGCCTGACCTACCAGTTCGAGAAAGCCCGGCTGGGCAACACCTTCCTGGCGCACCAGTTGATTCATCACGCCGCCCTGCACGGTCACCAGGACGCCATGAAAGAACGCCTCCTGCGCGCCTACATGAGCGAAGGTGAACTCATGAGCGACCTGGACACCCTGGTTCGCCTGGCTCAGGAGACCGGCCTGGACGGCAGCGAGGTCCGCGCCGCGCTGCAGGAGGGCCGCCACGCCCAGGCTGTCCGGCAGGACGAAACCCAGGCGCAGGCGCTCGGCATCAGTGGCGTACCGTTCTTCGTGCTGGGCGGCAAGTACGGCGTCAGTGGCGCTCAGGACCCCGCCACCCTGCTCGGCGCGCTGAATCAGGTGTGGCAGGAAACGCACCCCGCGCCCCTGACCCTGCTCGGCGCCGCCGCGCCCGCTGACGGCTGCGACGACGGCCAGTGCGCCGTTCCCGACCGCACCTGACGCTCAAAGGCAGAGGGGGAAGTCAGCGTGACTTCCCCTCGTCTCATTGCGCTCAGCCCATCAGGCAGGACCGGGGGTCAGCTGACCACTGGGGGCCGGCCCGTCCTCACCACGGCCCGGTACCTCCACCGGCGGCAGCGTTCCACCGGCCAGCACCAGCTGGAGTTCCTCACCGCTGAGACTCTCACGCGCCACAAGCTCATCGGTCAGGCGGTGCAGCACGTGCGAGTGCTCACCCAGCAGCTCCACGGCCCGCTCGTACTGCCCGTTCAGAATGCGCGCCACCTCCACGTCAATCTGCGCGGCCGTGTGATCGCTGTACACGCCCTGCTGCGGCCCGTACCCCAGGTAGTTGCCGCTGTCCTGCGCCAGGGCCAGCTGCCCCACCTCACTCATGCCCCACTCGGTGACCATGCGCCGCGCGATGCTCGTCGCCTGCTGGAAATCGTTCGCAGCGCCGGTCGTGACCTGCCCGGTGGCGACCTGCTCGGCCGCGTGCCCCGCCAGCGCCACGCAGATCCGGTCCAGCAGCGCCGCCCGCGTGTGGTGCATGCGGTCTTCCGGGGTGTACAGCGCGCTGCCCAGACTGCGGCCACGCGGCACAATCGTCAGTTTATGGGCCTTGTCCGCGTGGGGGAGGAGCTGGGCGGCGAGGGCGTGACCGACCTCATGGTAGGCGGTGACCTTGCGGTCGGCCTCACGCACCACCAGCGAGCGGCGCTCCGGCCCCATCAGCACCCGGTCGCGCGCTTCCTCCACGTCCCGCCCCACGATCCGCGTGCGCCCCGAACGCGCCGCCTGCAGCGCCGCCTCGTTCAGCAGGTTCTCCAGGTCCGCGCCCACCATGCCTGCCGTGCGCCGCGCGATCACGCCCAGGTCCACGCTGGCGTCCAGCGGTTTCTTGCGCGCGTGGATGCGCAGGATCATCTCCCGGCCCCGCACGTCCGGCGCGTCCACCACCACCTGCCGGTCGAAGCGCCCCGGGCGCAGCAGCGCGGCGTCCAGCACGTCCGGGCGGTTGGTGGCGGCCAGGATGATCACCTCCTGCCCGCTGGAGAAGCCGTCCATTTCCACGAGCAGCTGGTTGAGGGTCTGCTCGCGCTCGTCGTTGCCGCCCTGCATGTTCACGCCGCGTTTGCGGCCCACCGCGTCGATCTCGTCGATGAACACGATGCACGGCGCGGACTTGCGGGCCTGTTCGAACAGGTCGCGCACGCGGGCGGCGCCCACGCCGACGAACATCTCGACGAAGTCACTGCCGCTGATGCTGAAGTACGGCACGCGGGCCTCACCGGCGACGGCTTTGGCGAGCAGGGTCTTGCCGCTGCCGGGAGGACCGACCAGCAGCACCCCGTGGGGAATGCGGGCGCCGAGCTGGTGGTAACGTTCCGGCTGGCGCAGGAAGTCCACGACTTCCTGCAGGTCCTGCTTGGCCTCGTCGCAGCCGGCCACGTCGTTGAACGTCAGCTTGATCTGCCCCTCGGCAATCACCGCCGCCCGCGACCGGCCGAAGTTCCCGGCGGCGTCCGAACTGCTGCTCTGCCGGCTGCGCAGCAGCAGCACCACCAGGCCCACAATCAGCGCCACGGTCAGCAGCAGGCTCAGGGCGCCCAGCACACTCAGCCGCGACGGCGCCGCGTACGAAACGTTCACGCCCCGCGCCTGCAGGGCGTCCACGGTCAGCAGCGGATCGGCGGCCAGCGTCCGCGTGCGGTACGGCGCGCCGTCGAGGTCGCCGGTCACGACGGCCGTGCCGTTCTGGAACGTGATGTTCGCCGTGCTCACCTGCCCACGCGACAGGGCCGACGCAAACGCCGTCACGTCCAGCTCACCGGCCTGCGAACGCGGCCACAACAACCACGCCATCACCACCGTTACCGCGAGCGTGGCTGCCACCCACAGCCACGGCACACGCTTCACACGGCCCCCCTGACAACAGGGAACAGCGCCACCCGAACCGCCGGCCTGAGACTCATGCCCCAGTGTATGCCGCGCCCCTGCACATGGACTGCAACGCACCCCATCAAGTCACCGCCTGGACCTTCAGGAAGCGGTCACCTTCACACAGGGGCAGACACCCGTCAGGTTCACGCGGCATACTCAGCGGATGCGTTCTGACCGGCCCCTCCTCCTGCGCTCTGCGCCCACACAGCGCTTCCGAACGGCGTTCCTCTCCCTGCTTGGCCTGCTCACGCCGCCCCTCACGGGCGGCGCGCCGCTGCTGGCGGCCACCAGCCTCAGCCGCGCCCACGCCGCCCAGCCCACCCTGGGCTCCGTGCAGCTCACCTTCACGGTGGATGACCCCAGCGTGTACGTCAACGGCCTGCCCACCCAGCTGAGCGCGCCGGCCCGCCTGATCAGCGGACGCACCATGCTGCCGCTGCGGGAAACGGCGGCGCTGCTCGGCCAGCCTCTGCCCGGCAGCGGCGCGCAGGTGCAACTCGCGCGCCTGAGCATCGACACGCGCCTGAACACCGCGGCCCTGAACGGCGCGGCGCAGCCCGCCGGTACCGTCGCTACCTTCGCAGGTGTGCTGTACGTCAGCGTCCGCACCCTCGCCGACGCACTGAACGCCAACCTGAGTGCCGATGACGCCGGGCGCACCTTTACGCTCACCGCGCTGCGCGACGGCGGCAACCCCCTGATCCCCCAGGCGCGCTTCAGCACCGACAAGAACGTGTACGCCCCCGGGGAGCGCGTCGTGTACACCGAGTACCCCTTCGACCCGGACGGCGCCGACATCACCGCCCGCCGCTGGACCGGCCGGCAGGACGTGTACTTCCAGCCCGGCACGTACACCGTGACCCTGACCGTCACGAACAGCCGCGGCCTGCAGAGCCAGCCGTTTACGCGCACCATCCGCGTCGAGGGCAGCCCCGTCGACACGCCCCTGACCTACGCCCTGAAGTACGCGCAGCCCGGCGACGCCTTCCCCGACCCGCACGTCCTCAACTACCCGTCCGCGCTCGTGACGCCGCAGGCCGGCCCCAGCTACCCGCTGCTGTTCAGCGACAGTCCCGAAATTCCCGACCAGAACGGCATCCTGTACCAGGACAGCGTCACGGGCCGCGCGCGCCTGCTGGGCTACCACCTGAACGGCCTGGGCCGCACCGCCCGCCTGTACGTCCTGGCCCGCAACCTCGAAAGCCGCCCCGTGGAAGTCCGCAGCGAACGCCTGGGCGAAACTGCCCCCACCCGCCTGGAAAGCATCCTCGGTCAGGTCACCCTGCTGGAATACTTCGCGTCGGCCAGCAGCGCCGCGCTTGCCCTCGCCCCGGGCCAGACGGCCGCCGTGTACGCCAGCCCCACCCTGAAACCCGGCAGCGGCGTGAACGTCATGCAGGACCTCAGCACGTCCGGCCGGGTGGAACTCACGTTCGTGATGCTTGAAGACACCCTGCCCCCCACCCCGCAGGTCACGCAGCAGCTGCCGTACCTGAAAAGCGACGGCCGGCACGTGCGGGGCACCTTCCCGGACGCCGTGCGGACCCTGCGCGTCACCCTGAGCGCGCTGCCCACCCGCCTGATCATCGGTGACGGCCGCGTGGACCCCGCCCTGACCGGCACGGACGCCCTGACCGGCCAGGGTGTGCGCCTCAGCGGCAACTACGGCGTGCTGTACGACCTGGAAGTCAACGGTGCGGCCGGCACCGCCGTGGCCCTCAGCCCCCGCGGCGGGCTGTACCGCGGCGCCATGAACATCCAGGACGGACCCATCACGCAGACCATCAAGCTGCCCCGCACCGGCAACGCCCTGAAACCCGACGAGCCCGTGCTGCTGTGGCGCGCCCAGAGTGACCGTCTGAACATCGACTTTGTGCCCAGCAGCGGCAGCAACCTGCCCATCAGTCTGGTGTTCTACCGCACCCGCCTGGCAGACGGCCCCAGCGGCGTCACCAAAACCTACCAGCCCTGAGCGCCGGCGTTCAGGGGGACGTGACGCCACCATACGCCGTGCCCCCAGGAGTAGAAGCCGGGCAGGTCCAGGGGGGCCGCACCGGCCTGAGGCGAGGCGCACCCCTGCAACGCAACACGAAGCCCCCGCCGATGCGGGGGCTTGCGCGGCGAGGGGGGTTACTCCTCGTCGTCTTTCTTGCCTTTCTTGTACGGCCCTTTTTCCTTCCACTTCAGGCGCACCGGAATTCCGGCGAGCTGCAGGTCCTCGCGGATCCGGTTCTGAAGGAAGCCCTCGTAGGCGCGCGTAACGAAGTCCGCCCGGTTGCAGAAAATCGCGAAGGTGGGCGGCGCCGTTTCCACCTGCGTCATGAAGTACATCTTCAGTTTCTTCCCGTGGAAGTTCGGCACGGACTGCCGCATCTGCCAGACTTCCAGCCAGCGGTTCAGTTCGCTGGTGGGAATGCGGCTCTGCCACTTCTCGTGCAGTTTCATGGCCTCGGCCAGCATGTCGTGAATGCCGTACTCGTTCAGGGCACTGGTGTACACACGCGGCGCGTACGAGATGTGATGCAGCTTCTGGCTGAGGTCCTTCTCCGCACGCTTGAGTTCCTCGTCGGGCACGAGGTCCCACTTGTTCACCACGACAATCACAGGTTTCCCGCTGTCGTAGGCGAGGTTCGCGAGTTTCAGCTCATGATCCCCGAGGTCCCCGGCATTCACGACCAGCCAGATCAGGTCGCTGCGCTCAATGGCGGCCTGCGAACGCTGAATCGCGTAGTCCTCAATGGCGGTGTCGGGTTTCTTGCGAATCCCGGCCGTATCAACCAGCACGAAGCGCTGCCCGCCGTAATCCCACTCGACGTCCAGGGAATCACGGGTGGTGCCGGGCTGGTCGGCCACGATGGCGCGGTCCGTCTGCGTGATGGCGTTCAGGAGGCTGCTCTTGCCCACGTTCGGCCGGCCGATCAGGCTGATGCGGATGGGAGCGATCTCCGGGACGTCCTCGGTGTCCTCGGGCAGGTGCTGCATCACCCGGTCCAGCAGGTCGTCCAGGCCGCGGGCGTGCTCAGCGCTGATGGCGACCGGGTCCCCGAAACCCAGCCCCCACAGCTCAGCCATATGCACCTCGTGCTTGGGACTGTCGATCTTGTTCGCGGCAATGATCACGGGTTTCCCCAGGCGCCGGAGCCACTCGGCCACCTCGTAGTCGGCGGCGCTCAGGCCCTCGCGGGGGTCCAGAACGAACATCACGACCTGCGCTCCCTCCATGGCCCACTCGGCTTTCTGCCGGATGGCCTCCTCCCACTCGTCCCCGCTCCACAGTCCCCCTGTGTCAATCAGGGTAATGCGGTGGTTGTGGTACAGCATCAAGCCTTCCTTGGCGTCACGGGTCACACCAGGGAAATCTGCGACCACCGCCTCCCGGCGGCCGATCAGGCGGTTGAACAGACTGGACTTGCCGACGTTTGGTCGGCCGACAATGGCAACTTTATGCATGGTGACGCTCCTTGTACGGTGTCGGTTCCACCCCGGGCGCCATGGGGGGTTCCGCCGAAACGGCCTGCGCCTCACGGTGAGGGGGCCTGCGACAGGAGAGTCTACCGCACCGGGTGTGTGGCCGGGGGAATGCAGTGCACAGTGGCCGGGCCCACCCTCGGGTGGGCCCGACGCGGGATCTGACTTCAGTCCACGGGGTTCAGGACCGTGTCGTCACAGGGCATGAACCATTTCGAGCCGCCGAAGCCGCCGCTGCTGCCAGCGCGGGTGAAGCCCAGCACGCCGGTCGTTCCCGCGATGTTCAGCGTCAGCGTGCCGCCGCTGCGAACGTTTCCGCGCGGGACGTCCGCCCAGGTGCCCTTGACCACGTTGCCGCTGCGGGTACCGTGAAAGACGTTGGTCCAGGTTTTTCCGTTGTCGCTGCTCAGGCCCACCCACCACACCTGCGTGCCGGCCTGCCGCACGTAGTACGTGCCGCCGTCGTTGGCGCGCCACACGCCGTTCAGGTCGGGAGGTGCGGCGCACAGCGCGGAAGCTGCGCCGGGCAGCGCACACAGGGCGAAAGTCAGCGTCACGAGGCGGGGCAGGGAGTAGGTCATGGTGGTTCCTCCTGGGAGAGTGATGCACCCAGAGGGTAGAAAACCCGGCATGATCACCCCATGATCGCCAGCACGCACCAGCAAGCAACTCACTGATCAGAGTCGATGGTTCAACAGAATGACGTGTTCTGACGGGGGAGGAAAGGCCAAAGAACGGTCTGAAAGTGATGCCAGCCATGCCTGGCATTCAACCGTCCCGGTCACTGGCCCTCCCATGCGGGGAAACGCTCCAAACACAATGCCCTCATAGCCCGCCAGGCGAGTGGCACACCGCACAGTGGCCGGCCGTGGATTTCTGAGCAGGACGGGTACCTCATGAGGCATGAGGGGTCTGGGGTGTCCGCAGTGCGGTGCCGCCCGCATCGTCAGAAACGGCCATCCCCATACCGGCAAGCAACGGAACCTGTGCCGCAGCTGTGCCCACCCGTTCATGCCGCACCCGGCCTGACAGCGAATTCCGGCTGACACGATCGCCCTGGTGCACCGGTTGTTGACCGAACGTTCTCCCACCGCGGCGTCTGTCGGGTCACCGGGGTCAGTCGCTCCTGATTCCGTCTGCACCTCACAAGGTTGAGCCACCGCGTTCCACACGGCGTTGATGACCCGCTGTCCCCAGCAGCAAACCAGCACCCTTGAAGGGGGTGCTGGTTTGCGACGAGGCATGCACGTTCGTGAGCAGCCATCAACGGTCGCGCTGGCTCTGGCTGGCCATGAACCGGCACACCCGACGATCTGTCGGATGCTTCCTCGGTCAGCACGACACCCTTGGCGCGTACGGGCTGTGGCACAGTCTGGACACACCGCACCTGAACGCGGTCTGTCATACCGACCGCCTGACTCCATACAAAAGTGCCGTGTTGGGGAAGCTGCACCGCAGTGGTGGGACTCAGCAGCTGGAGCCCTGCAACGCGACCTTGCGCGCCCGCCTGACCCATCTGGTGCGCCGTTCCCTGGCCTTCAGTCGCCGCCAGGCGCCTGTCGAAACCGTCGTCTGGCTCTTCATCCATCACGACAACGCGTCATGCCCCTGAACCGTCGACCAGCCACTGCATACCCTTGACGAAGGCTGCATTCGACGCTATATTTATTTTATCACCGTCCGAGAAGGGCGGATTTTTTGTTGTGTTTCAGCCGGGCCCGGGGTGTAGCCTGCAGTATGCCCGAGCTGCCCACCCCGCTGGTTTCTGTTTCCTGGCTTCTGGCGAACCTGGACCACCCGCAGGTACAGGTCCTGGACTGCCGGTATGCCCTGAGCGATCCGCTGACTGGCCGTATTGCGTACCTGGAGGGGCATGTGCCCGGCGCGGTGTACGCCGACCTGGAAACCGACCTGAGCGGCCCGGTGCAGTCTGAGGGCACGGGTGGTCGTCATCCCCTGCCGGACCCAGCCACGCTGGCCGCGTGGCTGGGCAGCGTCGGCATCGGGAACGACAGCCTGATCGTGTGCTATGACGACCCCAGTGGCGGGCAGGGGTTCTATGCGGCGCGGGCGTGGTGGCTGCTGCGCTGGTTGGGGCACCGCCGTGTGGCGGTGCTGGACGGTGGGTGGCCCGCCTGGGTCAGGGCGGGCGGCGCCACCAGCGCGGACGAATCTACGTTTTCTCCAGTCACCTTCACGCCGGACGTTCAGTCTGAACTGGTGGCCACGGCGGCAGATGTTCAGGCGTTTGCACCCGGCACCTTGTTGATTGACTCGCGGGCGCCCGCCCGGTACCGGGGTGAGGTGGAACCCATTGACCGCAAGGCGGGGCACATTCCCGGCGCGGTGAACCGGGACTGGTCAGGGGCGCTGGATGAACGGGGACACTGGCTGGGCGGCGCCGAGCAGGAGGCGCGCCTGAACGCCGGGGCCGCGGCGACTGTCACGTACTGCGGCAGCGGCGTGAGCGCCACCCCGAACCTGCTGGCGCGGGAGTTGGCGGGTGTGCCGCTGGGCGCACACAACCGGCTGTACGCCGGGTCGTGGAGTGACTGGATCAGTGCTGACCGGCCAGTGGCGACCGGCGAGGAGGGAGGCCAGTCCTGACCTGAAGGTGAACGGCGGCGTGTCGGGGGGCCGCTCAGGCTTCGGTGCTGCTGGTCGGCTGGGCGCTGACCTGGACGCTGCCGTCCGTGAACTGAAGAGTGAGGGTTTCGCCGCCCTGAACCTGCGCGGCGCGGGTGACTGGCTGACCGGCGGGGCCGCGCACGAGGGCGTAGCCGCGCGCCAGGGTGCGTTCGGGGGTCAGGCCGAGTGCCTGGCGCATCAGGGCGTCAACGCTGGCCGCCGCGTGGTCGGCCTGGCGCGCGGCGGCGCTGCGGGTCCGGTCCATGGTCCAGAGGGTGCCCGCTTCGGCCTCCACGAGCACCTGCGCGGCGTGCGTGCGGATGGTGCGTGTGTCTTGCTGGGCCTGCGCGGCGGCCTGCGTGACGGTGCGGACGATCAGCGCGGCGGCTTTGCTGGGGGTGTCCACGCGCACGCACGCCACCTCGTCCGGGAGGGTGTCGTCCCGCGCGTGCCCCAGGCCGGTGATGACGGGCGCGGGGAAGGTCGCCAGGGCCCGCGCGAAGGGCAGGTCGTTCAGCCACGCGAGGTCCGTCACGGCCCCTCCACCGCGAATCATGACCAGGGCGTCGAGCGGTTCGTGTTCATGCAGGGTGCGGGCTTCGTGTACGGCCCGCAGCAGACTGGGCGCGGCGTCGCGGCCCTGAAAGGTGGCTTCCAGGTACAGGGGGTGGAGGACCCCCACGGCTTCAAGCGGGTCGATGTCCCGGCGGAAGTCGCCCAGGCCGGCCGCTTCGCGCGGAGCGATCACGGCGAAACGCGCGTAGTCGGCGGGTGGGGGCAGCAGGCGGTTCAGGCCGTACACGCCTTCGCGGACCAGCGTCTCGCGGGATTCCGTGAGGCGCAGCGCGGCGTCCCCGAGGGTGTACTCCGCGGAGAGGTCAAGCACGTTCAGGGCGAACCCGTACTGCTCGTGAAAGGTGGCTTCGCAGAACAGCAGAACCTTCAGGCCGGCCGTAAGCGTACCGCCGGTCGCGCGGCGGAATTTGCCTTCCAGACTGAACCGCTCACGCGCCCAGACGGTCGCGCGGCAGCGGGCCACTTCGCCGGCCTCGCCGGTCTGCACGAGGTCCAGGTACAGGTGGCGCCGGTCGGTGACACTGGCAATCTCGGCGCGTACCCACACGGCGCCGGGCACGCCGCGCGCAATCACCTGCCCCACGTACGCGAGCAGCTCGGCGAGGTCCAGGAACTGTTCGGGCGGGCGGGTCGCGTCGGTCTTCTTCCGGCGGCGCGTCACAGGCGCGCTCCCAGGGCGCGCCCTGCCAGGGCCGCCAGGACGCCCAGCGTGAGGCTCAGGGTGACGTACAGCAGGGCCAAGCCGATCTGCCCGCGCGTGAGCAGGGTGTCCACATCCACGCTGAACGTGCTGAAGGTCGTGAACGCCCCCAGCACGCCCGTTCCGAACGCCACGCGCGCCACTTCCGGCCACACGCCCCGGCCCACCAGGGCCACGGTCAGCCCCAGCAGGAACGACCCCAGCAGGTTGATCAGCAGCACCGCCACGGGAAAGCCCGTCCGCAGCGCCAGGGGCGCCAGCGCCAGCTGCGTGCCGTACCGCGCCGCGGCGCCCAGCGCGCCGCCTGCCATCACCCACACCCACGCGTTCACCCTCACAGGATAGGGCCCGGCGTCTGGCATGCTGCGGGTCATGATTCAGGCGCGGCGGCTCAGCAGCGGGGAGGAGTTTCCCTGGCAGGGGGAAACGCAGGACGTGTGGGTGGACGCGCAGGGGGTCACGCCGGACGAGGTGAGCGCCCTGCGCGCCGCGTTTCCTCTGAACCGCCTGGCGCTGGAGGACGCGCTGGAACAGGGGCACTGGAGCCGCGCGGAAGTGTACCCGGAGCACGCGTTCATTACGGTCCGTTCCTACGCCCGGCCGCAGGAGACTGATGAGTTCACCGAGCGGCTGAGTGTCTTCACCTTCGAGCGCGCGGTCCTGACGCTTTCCAGCAGCGGTACGCGCGCGCTGACCGGCGTGTGGGCGCTGACCGGCCGGGAGAGCGTGAACACCGCGCAGGAAGTGACCTACGAGCTGCTGGATCACACGGCCGATACCTTTTTCACCGCGGCTGACGCGCTGGAGCAGCAGGTGGACGCCCTGGAGGAACGCGTGTTCCAGCGGCAGCGTCAGAATCCCGTGCCGGATGTGTTCGAGCTCAAGCGCGTGGCGGCCCAGGCGCGCCGCCTCGCCACGGACGCCGGTGAGGCCACCGCCCTGATCGGCCGCCACGCCCACGGTACGCCCGCCGATCTGGTGCGCTACCGGGACGTGCAGGACTCCTTTACGCGCGCCGCGGGACGTTTTGAGGGCCTGCGGGACATGCTGACCAGCCTGCTGGACCTGCACCTGAACCTGCAGAGTCAGCGCATGAACGAGGTCATGCGCACGCTCACGGCGGTCAGCGTGGTGTTCCTGCCCCTGACGTTCCTGGCGGGCGTGTGGGGCATGAACTTCGAGCACATGCCCGAACTGAGAAGTCCGTACGGGTACGCGCTCGCGTGGGGCAGTTTCCTGCTGATCGGCACCTCCCTGGCCGTGACCTTCAAACGGCGCGGCTGGTGGTAAATCAGTTGGTCCCCGCACCCAGAAGAGGCGGGGACCTGATGGTGGTGCACTCGCCGCGATTCGAACGCGGGGCCTGCCCCTTAGGAGGGGGCCGCTCTATCCAGCTGAGCTACGAGTGCCGAAAGGCCGGTTCCGGCGCGCACGGGAGTATAGCAGCCCCGCCGGGTGCACGTCACGGCGGGCCTGATCCCCCCGCATGAGACAAAAATGTAAGTCGGACGCTTTTATACTCCCTTGAGGTCCCCCATGACGAACGCTGTGTACACCATGACCGTCCGCGCCCTGTCCGGGGCTGTGTCGGAACGGGCTGCTGAAACAATGCTGCGGGCGGTGCTGCGTGAGCAGAACCTCCTGCCGGAAACCGTGAGCGCGCAGGAGATGCAGCGCGTGCTGTCCGGGCCGCTGCTGGCGCGCCTGGGCGCCGTGATGCCTGCCGCGCGCGCGCGCAAGGAACTGCTGAGTCTGTCCGCGCAGATGGAAGCGCAGTACCCGAAGGCGCCGACCCTGTTCACGCAGAACGTGCCGCAGGCCACCTGGGACGACTCGGCCGACGACACCGAGATGTGGGAAGACCTGGGCCTGGGTGCCGACGACTTCGAATTTGACGACCCGGAGTACGCCTCGGGGCCGTCAGGGCGGCAGTACAACCTGAGCAGCACCCTGGATCAGGACAACCTGATTCAGACGCTGGCCCGACTCAATGGCGTGCAGGGCGTCATGGTGTGCCGCGCGAACGGCGAGGTGCTGCGCGTGCGTGCCGTGCGGGAAGCGACCGGCCTGGCGGGTGTGGTGGCGGCCAGCGCCATGCTGTTCCAGAAGCGGGCGCTGCGGCTGCTCTCCGCGGACCTGGGGGGGCAGACGGTGTGTGTGTGCCCGCTGGGCGAGTACTGCGTGGCCGTGATCGCCAGTTCGCAGGCGAACGTGGGGCGGCTGCTGGTGGAACTGAAACAGGTTCAGGTGGTCGCGTGACCCGCACCGCCCGGCTGGCGCGGTTCGTGACGCTCAGTGTGGCGCTGGGCATCAGCGCAGCGGGCGCGCAGAACCTCGCGGCGTACACCGCGCTGGCCAGCAGTCTGGAGGGCGCGGTGCAGGCGCGCGCCACGTCCGCCCAGGCGGCCCTGACGCGCCTGGACGCGGCGGGACAGGCACTTGAGCAGCTGGCGCCCACGCTGCGCAACCAGCAGATCGTGAGCGGCCTGAAAGACGCCCTGGGGGCCAGTCGCGCGGCGCTGGCGCGCACCCCGGCCGAGCTGGAGGCGCAGGTGCTGCTCGCGCGCGGCCTGATGCGCAAGGCGCTGTACGACCAGAGTCTGGTGGTGCTGGCGGGCACGCCGGCCAACGCGGACGCGCAGCTGCGTGTCCTGGCGCGCGAATTTGGCCTGACAGGCGCTGCGGCGCAGGCCCTGACGCAAGACGCCCGTGGTGGCCACCTGGAGCGCGCGGCGTGGCGCCTGCAGCGCGCGGCGGCGCAGAAGGTCAGCGCGGCGCTGCAGACCACGCAGGCGCAGCAGAGCACCGGATCGTACGTGAATCTGGCGCGCGCCACCAGCTGGTTTACGGTGGTGCAGGACGCCTCCGGCGTGGGAACGCTGCGCCTCTCGCAGTTCGGGGACGCGCTGCGCCAGCTGACTGCTGGGGACACCGCGGCGCTGTCCGCTTCCCTGGTCACCCTGCGGGCCGGCACGCAGGCGTTCACGCAGGCGCTGGCCACGCCCCCCGCGGTGGCGGGCACGCCCGCCACGCCGCCTCCCTCCGGGTCAGCCACGGCGGCGCAGAAGCCGCCGGTCACGCCTTCCCCGCCCGCCGCCACGTCCGGCAGGGCCGCGCCGTCTGCCGCGCCAGCCACCGGCAGCGCGGTGGCCGGAGCTCCAGCGGTGTACGCCGCGCTGGGCCGGGCCCTGTCGGCCACCAGCCACGCGGACGGCGCGGCGGCCCGCGCGGCCCTGCAGGACGCCGCCGCACAACTGGCGCGCGTGGGCACGCCCCTGCGGGACACCGCGGAATTCCAGCACCTGCAGCGGGCCCTGAACGGCGTGCAGGACCGCAGGGCCCTGCGGCCGTCGGATGTGCAGGCCCTGATCGGCGGGCTGGCGAACGCCGAGCGGGCCGCGGCGGGCGAACGGGTCAGCGCGCTGGACGGCGCGTCCATGGGCACGGCCGGGTGGTTCAGCGGGTGGCTGCGCGTGCTGATCTTCACGCTGCTGGCGGCGGCGGTGGCCGTGCCGCTGTACCTGCTGAATCTCGCGTTCGGGGGCCGCAACACGTTCTGGCGGGCCATCATGGCGGGCTTGAGCCTGCTGCTGCTGCCCCTGGTGCTTGAAGGCCTGTTCGGGCTGCTCGGCGCGCTGGGCGATCTGTTCGGCGGTGGGCTGCTGGCGTCGTTCACGAACCTCACTCTCACGCAGGGCGCGTACGCCCTGCCGATCTGGACGCTGCTGGCGGCCGGGGCGCTGGGCCTGCTGGCCTTCGGGTTCCGCGGCCTGTGCCAGCAGTTCGGACTGCTGGGAGACCAGTCGGGCAGTCAGAGCAACCCCATGCAACACACCGTCATCGACTGGGATGAGGACCTCTGATGGCCAGTCTGCACCGCCTGCCCGTCCAGATGCTGGGGGACCTCGTGTCTCCCCGCGCGCTGGAACGCATTCTCCACGAGGCCGCCCAGACGCGCGGCTCCACCCTCGAACTTCTCGACGCCAGCGCCCTGGAAGACATCCTGAAAAAGGAGGTCTTCAAGCGGCTGCAGCTGAGTGTGCCTGCTCCCCTGGCGAAAAAGCGTGTGTCGGAGGTGCTCGGCGAGCTGCTCAAGGCCACGCAGGAACGCATGCTGCCGGCGCAGGGCAGCCTCCTGCCCGCGCTGGAGGAAGGTGCCCGGCGCTTCTCGCTGTACTTCGACTGGCCCGAAACGCAGCGCCTGCGCGGCGTGCTCACCGTCGCCCGACAGGAGGAGAAGGACGGCCGTGACCTGACGGACCTGGTGCGCGAAGCGCAGAACCTGATCGACACCATGGACCGCCGCCTGCAGGAGGGCCTGATCGAGCAGGGTCAGGACCTCGCGGAACTCAAGGCGTCCTTTCCCCGCGTGCAGAGTATGGGCGGCAAGGACGTGCGCCGCCTGGACACCCTGATCGCTCAGATTGAAGAGGCGCAGAAGCAGGGCACCCTGCTGCCCGGCGAGGTCGAGCGGGCGCGGACCATCACCTTCAACCTGCGCAAACTGCTGGAGTCGTCGGTGGTGCAGACCGTGCAGGCCACGGACAGCCCCGCCATCCCGACGTCCGCTACCATTCTTGACCCTGAGGCGCAGGCGCGCGTTCTGGCGCTGGAGCAGGAGCACGCCGCGCAGCAGCTCCACAGCCTGGAACGCGAGCACGGCACCCTGCTGCAGGACCGCCCGGACCTGCGCGAACAGCACGACCGGCTGCGCGCCCTGCACGGTCAGGCGCAGCTCACGGCGGAACTCGTCGAGGACTGGCGCGGCCAGCTGCAGCTGGAACGCGAACGCACCCTGAGCGAGCAGCGTGCTCAGCTGACTCGCCTGGAGGCCGGCCTGGCGCACGCCACAGCCACCGCCGACATGCGCATCGCGCTGGACTCCGCCCGCCACCTGCTGGACAGCGGCAGCCTGGCCACCGACGAACTGCACGAACTGAACAGCATGCAGGCCGCGCTGGACGCCGGCGTGAACGCCGCGGCGCAGCTTGAGGCGCAGCGCGAACTGCTGGACATTGAACGCTCGGCGCGCAACGTGCCCGGCGCCAGCGCCGAACTTGCCCCGCTGATCACCCAGGCCCGCGCCCTGCTCGCCCGGGATGGCAGTGTGGACACCGCCGAACTGTGGGCGCTGCTTGAACGCCGCATGGGCGCGGCCGCGCAGGAACGCGAGGACTTCGACAGCCGCGCCGACCGTGTCATCCGCGAGTACGACACCGTTCGTCACCTCGCCGGCGAAACCACGCAGCGCCTGGGCCGCCTTGCCGAAACGCTGCGTGCCCAGCGCCGCCTGGGCCGCATGAGCGCCCAGGCCCGCGAACGCTACGAGCAGACCCTCGTGGACGCCGAGGCCCTGCTGGCCGAAGCGCACGCCGAGTACCGCGCCGCGCAGGAAGTCACGGCCACCTTCGGTCAGGACGCCCTGAGCGGTCTGCTGGACGTGTTCGACTTCCAGGAGGGCAGCCTGCTGGACACCAGTCCCGGACAGGCGCCCGCGCCCAGCAGTCCGTTCGGTTTCACCTTGACGGAGCCCACGCCGTCTGCCGCAGCGCCGGCCGCGTCCCTGTTTGACACGCTGCGCTCCGCAGCCCCCGCCTCCCCCGCTCCGGCTTCCCCCGCGCCCGGGGAGCCCGTGGACACCTGGGTGGTCGCGCAGGGGCAGATTCAGCACGGCGCGCACACCCTGGCCGCCCAGGGCATGGCGACGTTGCTGCAGCAGGCCACCGCGCTGGGCCTGCAACGCCTGGATATGGGGGACAGCACCCACGTCTGGTCGGCCCGCAGCACCACGCCCGGCGAGTGGCGCCTGGGGCGCGCCCCGAGCTGGGCGGACCTGGACGAACAGGTGGGCCCCTGGCTGGACACCGGCCAGGCCTGACCCGGGGCCCCACACCGGCGCCGTGATCTGTGCGGGGCCGCTGTGCGCTGGGCCGCCGCGCCCGGCATACTGCCCCGTATGAGCCTCTCCTCCGCCCTTCCCCTGGCGCCCGGCGAGACCCGCGACCTGCGCGGCCTGCCTGAACAGCAGGCCCTGGGGGCCGCGCTGGCGGCCGCCCTTGTGCCCGGCAGTGTCCTGTTCCTGGAAGGTGAACTGGGCGCCGGCAAGACCAGTCTCACGCAGGGCCTGGTGGGCGCCCTGGGGTTCACGGCGCCCGTGACCAGCCCCACGTACGCCCTGATCAACGCGTACCCCACCCCGCAGGGGCAGGCGCTGCACGTGGACGCCTACCGCGTGCGCGACGTGAACGAACTGTACGAGATGGACCTGGAGGACCTGATCAGCCGCAGCCGCGTGAGCATCATTGAATGGGGGGAGGGCCTGTACGGCGATTATCCTGACGCGCCTATCCTGCGCCTGGACCACGTGCCTGACCCTGACGTCCGGCGGGTGACCCGCCGGCGCTGAGCCGGTCCACCTGCCGCGCACGACGGCGGGGGGCTGCTGCGGCGGCTCCGCAGAGGGCGGCGCTGGCCGTCTGCCCTGAGTTTGGGTTTCCTTGGTGGGGGCTGCCCGTGCGGCGGGGCACTGTCAGAATGGAGGCATGTGGACTCTGGTGCTGAATTGCGGGTCAAGCAGCGTGAAATTCGCTCTGCTCGACGTGCAGGGGGGACAGGTGCGCCTGTCGGGGCTGGCCGAGCGGCTGGGGTCGGCAGGCGCCTCGGTGCGGCTGGAGGTGGACGGCGCGCGGCGCACCGCGGACCTGGGGGGCGGCAGTTACGCCGAGGCGTTCGCGGTCCTGGCAGGCACGCTGGAGGAGATGGGCGTGCGCGCCTCGGTGAGCGCCGTGGGGCACCGGGTGGTGCACGGTGGGGAGCGGTTCAGTGCGCCGGCGCTGATCACGCCGGAGGTGCTGGAGGAGGTGCGGGCCTGCGTGCCGCTGGCGCCGCTGCACAACCCGGCGAACATTGCGGGCATCGAGGCGGCGCGCCTGGCGTTTCCCGGCGCGGCGCACGTGGCGGTGTTCGATACGGCGTTTCATCAGTCCATGCCGGAGGCTGCGTTCCGGTACGCGGTGCCGGAAGACTGGTACCGGCAGCACGGGGTGCGGCGGTACGGGTTTCACGGCACCAGCCACGCGTTCGTGGCGGGCCGCGCGGCGCAGCTGCTGGGCCGGCCCGCCGCGGAGCTTAATCTGGTGACGGCGCACCTGGGGAACGGGTGCAGCGTGTGCGCGGTGCAGGGTGGACGCAGCGTGGATACGAGCATGGGGCTCACGCCGCTGGAGGGCCTGGTGATGGGCACGCGCAGCGGGGACGTGGACCCGGGACTGCATGATTTCATTGCGCGGCAGGCGGGGCTGAGTCTGTCGGAGGTGACGGCCGCCCTGAACCGCGGGAGTGGGCTGCTGGGGTTGTCGGGCCTGAGCAACGACATGCGGGAGCTGGAGGAAGCGGCCGGGCGCGGGCACGTGGGGGCGCGCCTGGCGCTGGAGGTGTTCGTGCACCGCCTCGCGAAGCAGATGGCGGGCATGGCGGCCGCGATGGGCCGCGTGGACGGACTGGTGTTCACGGGCGGCATCGGGGAGAACAGTGCGTTCGTGCGGCGCGCGGTCCTTGCGCGGCTGGGGGTGCTGGGGGCCCAGGTGGATGACGCCGCGAACGCGGCGGCCGTGCGGGGGCAGGGGGGCGTCATCAGCCCGCCGGGTGCCCTGGCGGCGCTGGTGGTGAACACCAACGAGGAACTGATGATCGCGCAGCAGACGCAGGCCCTGCTGGCCGAGCAGGCGGGGGTGAGCGCGTGAGCCGCCGTCCGGCCGCACTCGTCACGGCTGCTGGCGCCGCAGGTGAGCCGGGGTGCGTTCTGCCGCTGTGCGGCCGGCGCGTTGCAGGACGGCGTGACCTGAGGGCCGGTCAGGTCCTGGGGGTCGTGTGAAGACGTTGTTTGTGGCGCCGACCCGGAACGGGGTGGGCCTGAGCAGTACCGCGCTGGGCCTGACGCGGGCGCTGGAACGCCAGGGCCTGAAGGTGGCGTTCCTGAAGCCGATTGCGCAGACGCACGAGCTGAGCACCGACGACAGCGTGCATTTCGCGCGGACCCTGGCGCACCTGAGCGCGCCGGATCCGATTCCGCTGGCGCTGGCCGAGGAGCAGTTGAGCCGCGGCGCAGAAGAGGACCTGATGGAAAGCGTGGTGGGTCTGGCCAGTGAGGTCACGGCCGGCGGCGCGGACGTTCTCGTGGCCGAGGGGCTGGCGCTGAATGACCGCAACAACTACGCCGGGGCGCTGAACGCCAGCCTCGCCCGGAACCTGCAGGCCGACACCGTCCTGGTCTCCAGTCTGGCGGGCGTCGGTGCCGCGGAACTCGCCGATGAGCTGGAGATCGCCGCGCAGGCGTACCGCCGCAGCGACGGTTCAGGCCTCAGCGGGTACGTGCTGAATTTCGCGCCGCCGGGCCTGGATTACGGCACGCTGATGGCCGAACTGCGCTCGCGCAGCCGCGTGCTGGCGAGCGGGGAACTGCCGCTGCTGGGGGTGGTGTCGCAGTCGGCGGGCCTGACTGCGCCGCGCACGCTGGACGTCGCGCGGCACCTGGGCGCCGAAGTGGTGAATCAGGGCGAAGCCGCCACGCGCCGGGTGACGAGCACCGTCGTGACGGCGCGGACGGTGCCGCGCATGGCGCACCTGTTCGTGCCCGGGGCGCTGGTCGTCACGCCCGGCGACCGGGAGGACGTGATCATGGCGGCGGCGCTGTCGCACCTGAGCGGGGTGCCGCTGGCAGGCCTGATGTTCACCTCCGGCAGCGCGCCGGAGGACAGCATCGAGCGGCTGTGCCGCGCGGCGCTGGGCAGCACGCTGCCGGTGCTGCGCGTGGAAACGAATTCCTTCGAGACGGCCTCGCGCCTGTCGCGGCTGGATTCGCGCGTGCCGCACGACGACGTGGGCCGCATGGACCGCATGCTGGATTTTATTGCAGACCGGCTGGACACCGTGCCGCTGGGCACCCGCCTGCGCGCTCCGGGGGACACCGAGCGGCGCCTGCCGCCGAGCGCGTTCCGGTACGAGCTGATCCAGAAGGCCCGCGCGGCCGGCAAGCGCATCGTGCTGCCGGAGGGCGACGAGCCGCGCACCGTGCGGGCCGCGATCCGCTGCGTGGAGAAAGGCATTGCGCGGCCCGTGCTGCTGGCGAAACCCGAGCGGGTGCAGCAGGTGGCTGACGGGCAGGGCCTCACGCTCCCGGAGGGCCTGGAGGTGCTTGACCCGGACACCATCCGGCAGTTGTATGTGGGGCCCATGGTGGAGCTGCGGCGGAGCAAGGGCCTGACTGCGCCGCAGGCGGAGGCGCAGCTGGAGGACACGGTGGTGCTGGGCACCATGATGCTCGCTCTGGGCGAGGTGGACGGTCTGGTGTCCGGCGCCGTGCACACCACGGCGAACACGGTGCGGCCGGCGCTGCAGCTGATCAAGACGGCGCCCGGATCGAAGCTGGTGAGCAGCGTGTTCTTCATGCTGATGCCCGAGCAGGTGCTCGTGTACGGGGACGCGGCCATCAATCCGAATCCGAACGCCGAGGAACTCGCCGACATCGCCATTCAGAGTGCCGACAGTGCCCTTGCTTTCGGCATTCCGCCGCGCGTGGCGATGCTGTCGTACTCCACCGGTGAGTCCGGCAGCGGGGAGGACGTGGAGAAGGTGAAGGCGGCCACGGCCCTGGTCCGCGAACGCCGTCCGGACCTGCTGGTGGACGGCCCCATGCAGTACGACGCGGCGTCGGTCCTGTCGGTCGGGCAGCAGAAGGCGCCGGGCAGTCCGGTCGCGGGGCGCGCCACGGTGTTCATCTTCCCGGACCTGAACACCGGGAACACCACGTACAAGGCCGTGCAGCGTGCCGCCGGGGTGGTGGCGGTGGGGCCGATGCTGCAGGGCCTGCGCAAACCCGTGAACGACCTGTCGCGGGGCGCGCTGGTGGATGACATCGTGTACACCATTGCCCTGACGGCCATTCAGGCGACGCAGGTGGAGGGCGTGGAGGTCAGCCGCGCTTGACGGTCGCCCGGCACCAGCGGGCCACGCTGACGCTGGCGCCGGGCGGCGCGGCCGGGTACGTCCTGGACGGCGTTCCGTACGGCGTACCTCCCCGGCCGGACCTGGAGGTGAGCGCGCTCGCGGCCCGGCACGCGGCGGCGCTGGGCCTGCTGGAGGTGCAGTCCGGGCAGGGTGAGGAGGAGCGGGCGGTGCGCGCCGCGGCGGTGGCCCGGGCGCTGGGCGCTCTGGCGGCCGGTGAGGGGTTGGGCGCGGCCGACCTGACGGCGCTGCGCGCGGACCAGCCGGGCGCGGCCGGCGAGGTCCGGGTGCGGACGGACGGCAGCGCGGACAAGCGTGACGGGAGCCTGAGTCTGGGGTACCTGCTGGGCGCGCGGCCGTACGGGGTGGTGCTGCGCGGCGCAGCGGGGCATGAGGCCCTCGCGGAACGCGAGGCGATCCGGGTGGCGCTGATGCACGCGCGGCTGCTGGGCTTCACGGGGTTTCACGTGCAGAGTGACCACAAGTTCCACGTGCGGCGGTACGACGAGGCGCTCATTCACCGGGGGCGGCGCAAGTCCGCGTCACTGGAACGGCTCGACGCCCTGGTGGATGACCTGGGGGACGCCGTGACCTTCGAGTACGTGGAAACGCTGGACACCGACGCGCCGCACCGCCTGGCGCTGCACGCGCGGGCGCTGCTGCGGCTCTCGGCAGGTCAGGGGCTGTCCCGGGCGCAGGCGGTGGCGGTGCGGCGCGTGCATTACGCGCTGAAACTGGGCGGGGCCGGCCTGTACTGACCCTCCGGCCTGCCGGTGCTCAGCGGCGGGCGGTGAGCCACAGCAGGCCCAGGCCGGCGAGCACGGCAATCAGGTCCGGCGCGTACGCGGCGACCGCGCCGGGCACGGCGCCCTTCTCCCCCATGATCCGGAAGACACTGAACGTGGCGTAGTACGCGAAGGTCAGCAGCAGCGCCCACACGAGCCCCACGTCACGGCCACTGCGGAAGCTGAACACGGCGAGACACACGGCGAAGAAGGCCAGGGCGAGCGCGGCGAGCGGTCCGGCGAACTTCTGGTGCAGCGCCGTGAAGTCCGCCGGGGACTGGATGTGCTGCGCGCGGTAGCTCTGCACGCGCTGCCACAGCTGCGGCAGCGGGTCGTAGATGGGTTTGGCCGTCTGACTGTCACTGCCGAGTTCGGTGCCGGTGTCCTGCAGGGGTAACGTGCCGCGCTCAAACGACAGGACCGTGACGGGGCGGGCGTCCTGGTACGTGACGCGCTGACCGTCGCGGAGTTCCAGGGTGGCGCTGCCCGGGGGGAGACGGCCGCTGCGGGCGGTGATCACCTCGCGCGGCGGCAGGCCGCTCTGCATCGTGACGATGCGCAGGTCGCGCAGCTCGCCACCGGGCAGGATCTCACCGATGGAGATGGCCCGGCCCAGCGCGTCGCGCAGCACGACGTTCTGGCCGCCTTCGCTGCTCCCCAGGCCCAGCACGCGGGGGTTGTCCAGCACAATCTGCTGCTGCACCTGCCGCGCCTGCACCTGCGCGCGCGGCACGAGGCCCTCGCCAAGCGCGAAGTCGAGCAGGGTCACGCCCAGGGCGAGCAGCAGCACGGGCCGGAACAGGCGCGTGGCGGGAATGCCGGCGGCCAGGGCGCTTTTGATCTCACTGTCCGCGGCGAGGCGGGAGAGGCCCAGCAGCGCCGCGAACATCAGCGCGATGGGCAGGGCGGTCGCGGCCGCTTCAGGCACGTTCAGGGCCAGCAGCCGGGCCACCAGCGTGGGATTGGCGCCCTTGGCGAGCAGGGGCGCAATCACGCCTTCCAGGCTGGCGACGACCAGCAGGGTGATCACGGCGGCCAGCGCGCCGAACACCAGCGGCAGGATCTCCGACAGGACGTACCGTTCGAAGGTCTTCACCGGAGTCTCCAGGCGAGCGCGCCGGCCAGCAGCGCGAAGGCGATGTTGGGCAGCCACGCGGCGAGGCTGGGGTTCAGTGCGCCGGCGCGGGCCAGTCCGGACATGGTGCTCCACAGCACGTAGAAGCTCACCAGGAAGACCAGCACGGTGGCGAACGCCGCGGCGCGGTTGCGCAGCAGCAGGCCCAGCGCGGCGGCGGCCAGGGCGAACACCACGGCCGTGAAGGGGTCCGCGATCCGGCGGGTCACCTGGAACGCCGCGTCACGGCGCTCGCCGGGCAGCAGGGCAGGGTCGCCGGCGCGCGCCCGGAGTTCGGGCGTGGGGGTCTGCTCCGCCTCGATGATGGGGCGGCGCAGCGTGTCGGTCTGCGGCAGCGTTACGGAACCGGTCTGCAGGCGGGGGTTCTGGCCGGGGCGGGTCACCCAGGGGTTCAGCAGGGTCCAGGTGCGTTTCTTCGTGTCCCAGGTGCCGGTGCTGGCGGTCAGGGTTTCGCCGCCGCGCTGAACCATCACGCCCTGCAGCTGCGCGGCGCTGCCGCCTTCGTCGGTCACGACCCGCCCGGCGTAGTACAGCGCCCCGGGCGGCGCGAAGGTGTACAGCTCCTGCTTGGGGGGGGGCGGCGCCATGTCGTAGATGGCGTACCAGGTGTTCCACCAGCTGGCCATGCCGGCCGGAGCGATCCGGTCGCCGTTCACGTACGCGGCGGCCGTGACGACCAGAAACGGCAGGGCCAGCGGCCACATCAGGCGCAGGGGCGGCACCCCGCCGGCGCTGATGGCCTTGAGTTCGCTGTCGTGCTGCATGCGCGAGAAGGCCAGCAGGATCGCGAAGGGCACGGCCAGCACCAGACTCTTGTTCAGGATGGTGGGCGCGATGTTCACGAACGCCATGCCTGCTTTCCAGAGGGGCGGATGGTAGGTCAGCAGGTTGGCGACGGTGCTGCTCAGGATGTCCACAAGTTGCAGCGACAGGAAGAGCGCCACGCCCGCCGCGTACCAGCGCGTGACCTCGGCCAGAACGAGGCGGATGAGGAGAGGGGGCACGTGCAGGATTCTAGCGGGCGCGCATGAGGACGGAGGGCCCGGATACGGCGCGGCCCCCGCCGCGGGGCGGGGGCCGCAGTGGTGCGGGATCAGGCGGTCTGCGGGGACAGGGGGGTTTCCCAGCCGAGGCGTTCGCGGCGGGCAACGTGTTCATGCAGCCGGAGGATGGCGGTGTTGCCCTGGGCGCCGCGTTCCTGAATGGCGCGGGCAGTCGCGGTGTCCAGGTATGCGAGGCGCAGCAGTTCGGTGGAGTTCAGGCCGTCACGCGTCTGTTTCACGCCGCGTTCGCGGCGGATCGTGGCGCTGTCGGTGCCCAGCACGCTGCGGTTGCTGATGCTGCCCAGCTGGCCGTACACGTTGCCCTGGCCGCCGTGGCGGGCGACGGTGCTCATCAGTTCGCGCCGGGCGTGGGTGCTTTCCAGGCGGGCGGCGAGCCAGCGGCGCGCTTCGGGGTCGGGGTTGCGTTCGGCGATCTGCGCGGCGAGGCGTACGTCGCCCTGCAGGGTGCGGGTCAGGAGGTCCTGGGCGCGGCGGCGCCAGCGGCGGGCCTGGGTGGTGTCGAGCGTGAAGGCCAGCCGGGTGAAGTCAGGCAGCGTCAGGGCCGCTTCAGGGCCGGCGCCGTAGTCGCTGGTCTGCGGCTTGACGTCGTGGGCCTGGAGGGTCTGAAGGTGCTGGTGTTCGGGGACGCCCAGGTGGGTCAGGGCGGTGGGGGCGTGGAGGAGTCCGTCTGCGCTGATGGGCAGTCGGACGGTGCCGAAGTCTAGGGTCAGCGAAGCGTTCTTCATAAGAAAAGTATAGCACGTTTTCTGTTTTCAGCAGAATAATTCCGGGGGTAGCCGTCCAACCCAACCGGCCAACTTTCCTCCACAACCACGAGGTTTTTCAGCGCAGACCACGCCATGACCCACAGGCCACCAGCCTCTCCCCCACCTCCACTCCCCTACACTGAAACAGCAACCACAACCCACGCCACGGACACGCCCCCCCACCCGGAGGACCGCCGCATGACCGACCCCACCCGCCCCGACCGCTGGACTGTCCCCGACAGCGTCCTTCGCCGCCTCCACAGCGACCCCCAGGCCGACCTCGACGCCGCGCAGGCCGACCCGGACGCCTTCTGGCTCGCGCAGGCCCACACCTACGAGTGGACCACGCCCCCCACCACCGCCCTGCACTGGACCCCCCCCACATGCAGTGGTTCGCGGACGGCGAAACGAACATCACCCTCAACGCCCTGGACCGCCACGCCCGCAGCGAGTACCGCACACGCGCCGCACTCATCTGGCTGTCCGAAACCGAGGACACGCAGGTGTACACGTACGGCATGCTTCACGACCGCGTCGAGCGCGCCGCTGCCGGCCTGCGCCACCTGGGCGTGCAGGCCGGCGACCGGGTCGTGATCTACATGCCCCTCACCCCCGAAGGCGTGATCGCCATGCTCGCCTGCGCCCGCCTGGGCGCCGTGCACTCCGTCGTGTACGCCGGGCTGGGCGTGAGTGCCCTGCGCGACCGCATCACCGACGCCGGCGCCCGCGTGGTCATCACCGCCGACGTCGGCTACCGCCGCGGAAAACTCGTGGACCTGTACGCCATCGCCGCCGAAGCCATCGGGGACCTCGGCAGCGTTGAACACCTCGTGCTCTGGGAACGCATCAAGACCTACCAGCGCGAACACGACGCCCGCACCGTCCCCTGGGAAACGCTGTTCACGCACGGCCGCGCCGACGCCACACCCGTCAACGCCGAGCACCCCCTGTTCATCCTGTACACCTCCGGCAGCACCGGCAAACCCAAAGGCGTCGTGCACACGCACGGCGGGTACATGGTCGCCACCGCCTACCACCTGCGCCAGCTGTTCGACGTGCAGCCAGGGGACGTGTTCTTCTGCACCAGCGACATCGGCTGGATCGTCGGGCACAGCTACATCGTGTACGGTCCCCTTGTGGCCGGCGCGACCGTACTGTTCCGCGAGGGCGCCCCCGACTACCCGGACCCGGGCGTGCTGTGGCGCACCGTGGAACGCCACAGGGTGAACGTCCTGTTCACGGCACCCACCGCGCTGCGCCTGTTCATGAAACTCGGCGCTGAGGTGCTGCGCGGCCACGACCTGAGCAGCCTGCGCGTCATCGCCTGCGCCGGCGAGGCCCTGAACCCCGAAGCGTGGCGCTGGGCACAACAGCACCTCGCTGGCGGGCTGGAGGACGGCGCGCACGCAGTCGTGATCGACCACTGGTGGCAGACGGAACTGGGCGCCCCGGTCCTGGGCACCCACCCACGCTGGCCCGCCCGGCCCGGTTTCGTGGGCCGCGCCCTGGCCGGCGTGGACGCCGACGTGGTCGACGAGGCCGGCCAGTCCCTGCCGGACGGCGTGCAGGGACAGCTGGTCCTGCGCCGCCCCACACCCGGAATGATGCGCGGCATTCACGGCAACCCCGAGAAGTACGCGCAGGTCTGGACCGAGAACCCCGCCGGGTACCTGTCCGGTGATCTGGCCTTACGGGACGAGCACGGGTACATCAGCATCCTGGGCCGCGCGGACGACGTCCTGAACGTCGCCGGCCACCGGATCGGCAGCGCAGACGTGGAGGACGTCCTGGTGTCACACCCGGCTGTAGCGGAAGCCGCCGTGATCGGCCTGCCGGATGACCTCAAGGGTGAAAGCATCATCGCGCACGTCATCCTGCGTCAGGGCTTCGAAGAGCAGGTCGGGCGGGGGCTGCGCGCCAGCATCAGCGAGCACGTGCGCCGGGAACTGGGGCCCATCGCCACACCCAGCGAGATTCGTGTGGTCAGCGCCCTGCCCAAGACCCGCAGCGGCAAGATCATGCGCCGCGTGTTGCGCGCCCAGGCACTCGGGCAGGACCCCGGCGACCTCACCACCCTGGAAAGCTGACACCCGACCAGAACAATGCTGCCCCCGTGCTGAGGGCGCTGAAATTTCAGCGCTCACCGCACGAGGGGCAGGGCCAGCCGAGACTCTGCCGTACCACCGGCCCCACCCGCACCTCAGCGGCGCATTCCGTCAGGGCGCACGCGTCTCAGCGCCGTGCCACCAGCCACCTCACCACACTGAAGGGCCACCCTGGACACGTAACCACACGGGCACTGGCGACAATGCGTCAGCCCAAGTGTGCGGGGCCGGGAAGCGACAGCAGCAGCGGCGGAGGCGCCGTGTCCAACCTGCCGACCGCCAGCCCACCCCCCGGGGGCCTTCAGGGTGCGCCGCGGGCCCTTCAGCTGCGTCTGTGGAACAAAGCAAAAAAATCCGCCCTTTTCGGACGGTGATAAAACAAAGATAACGTTGGATGCAGCATCCGTCAAGGTTATGCACTCAGTTGTGACTGCACCCGCGTAAAGACGTTCAGGCTGCCCCGATCGAACAGCACCAGCCTCACCCGCAGCGCCGGGTGAGAGTGCAGGAATACCGTGATGGTCCGTAGGGCGACTTCAGCCGCCTGTGCCAGCGGGTACCCATACACGCCGGTGCTGATCGCCGGGAACGCCACGCTGTCACAGCGCGCCTGCACCGCCAGTTCCAGACTGCCGCGGTATGCGCCCGCCAGCAGCTGTGCCTCGCCGGCAGTTCCGCCCCGCCAGATGGGCCCCACGGCGTGAATCACGTGCCGCACGCCCTGCCGTTCCAGTCCGAAGGCCGGAGTGATGACGGCCGTTCCGGTGGGGGTGCCGCCGATCGCGCGGATGGCGCGCAGCAGTTCTGGCCCGGCAGCGCGGTGAATCACGCCGTCCACACCGCCTCCACCCATCAGTTCACGGTTCGCGGCGGTCACGACCGCGCAGGTGGTCTGCGCAGCGATATCGCCCTGGACCAGTTCCAGCGTCATGCGCGCCTCGCTGTGGGTGTCATTCGCCGATGATGCGCGCGAGTTCCGCGTCGGTAAGGGTGTAGCTGCGCAGAGCGTCGGCTTTCACGCGGGCCTCGCGGTCCAGTTCGGTCCATTCGGGTTCCGGCAGCTGCCGGGCCCGCTCGGACCGCTGAATGGCCTGCAGTTCATCCACTGCGCGGTCCAGGTCGTCGTTCACGACCACGTACCGGAACTCGTGGGCCTCGCGGATTTCTTCGCGGGCGCGGGCCAGGCGCTTCTCGATGCGTTCGGGCGTCTCGGTGGCGCGGCCTTCCAGGCGGCGGCGCAGTTCGCTCAGGCTGGGCGGCATGATGAAAATCAGGATGGCTTCGTCACCCATGCGGGCTTTGACCTGCATGGCGCCCTCCACTTCGATTTCCAGGATCACGTCCTGCCCGCGGCTCAGGGCCGCCTCGATCGGCTCGATGGGCGTGCCGTAGCGGTTGCCGACGAACGCCGCGTGCTCCAGGAAGCCGTTTGCCAGCGCTTTCGTTTCGAACTCGGCGGGGCTCACGAACACGTAGTGCACGCCGTGCTGCTCGCCAGGGCGGGCTTCGCGGGTGGTCCAGGAGGTGCTGTAGAAGACGTCCTGCCCGGCCAGCCAGCGTTCTCTGAGGGTGCCTTTACCCACGCCGGACGCGCCGGTCATTACCAGGAGCAGGCCCCGCCGGGGTGTAACGGAGAGTGGAGTGTCAGGTGACGTCATCCCGTCACGATACTCAACTGCGGCCGGACAGACCAACCCGCAGTGTGGTGAGACGACAGGTCATGAAGGGGCGGGCCGCGCAATGAAGCGCGGCCCGCCCTGATGGCTGGCGTTACTTCTTCTTGGTTTTGGTGGTTCGGGTGGTCTTGGCGCGGCCCTTGCCGAGCGCCTGACCTTTTTCGTAGCTGGCCTGCATCTTACGGCGCGTTTCCTCCACGAGGGACTTGAAGTCCACGAGGCCGGATTCGACGGCTTCCATGCTGGGCTTGATGTTGCCGCCCCGGCGGGGCGCGGCCAGTGAACGGTTGGTTTCTTCAAACCAGGTTTCGAATTCCGGCGTGCAGTCAAAGAGCATTTCGCGGGTATCACGCTGGTACGTGTCGTCACTGCCGCGCCGGGTGTACTGCTTAGGCATTGTGAAGCGCTCGGGCAGGTATGCACCGTCAAATTTTCCCTGCCGCACTGCTTCCTGGAACAATTTCACGAACGTATCGCTGCGCTGGGCGTTGCTGAGTTCCATCACCTGTTCACTAAGTTTCTTGTAGGCCATGAGTGGTCCCTCCAGTTTACCAGTATGGAGGTTCGTGGGCTGCAAAGTAAAGAATCGGCTCCATTATGACTGCGGTGGGTTTTCTAGTACGATCAATCTTTCTCTTTGGGGGTTTCCCAGACCGCGGCTGGGTGCATATCAGGGCGTCGCCGCAGCCTTCATCAACTGGTGCTTAAAGCCCGAAAAGTTCAGATATTGAAGTATTTACGAGAGGGCTACCACCTGCTGAAGCCCGACAGGAGAGTTTCACCCAGAATTCCGCGACAGTCATTACTGTTGTCAAACCTCAGCAAAGCTTTCTCCCGCCAAACAAGGCTTTTTCTCCTTTCTACAGCCAGATCTCAGAAGCAGAAGGCGGTGAGCTCCAGCACCCGGATCGACAGGCCTGAGCGTTGCTTGATTTGCAGGCCAGCGACAGTTTCAGTGATCCGGCCCCACCTTTGAATGGGAACACCGGTCAGCCTGTACATCCTGCGCTACTGAATCTTTCTGCGGGGCACCTTCAGGGTCTTCTCGCTTTCCAGCATGCGCTTCAGCGCGGCCTCGCTGCGGGTCAGGCCGCCCAGGTCACTGTCGGTCCGCGCGGCGCGGGGCTCGTAGTCGTCGAGCACCTTGCCCTCCAGGTACCGGTCGAAGATGACGGGGCAGATGTAACTGCTGCGCGTCACGGCGGGCGTGTTGCCCAGGTCTGCGGCCACGTACTTCACGCAGTCCACGAGAACCTGCCGCGCCTGCCGGTCGGTGCTGGCCACGCCGCACTCCGCGAGGTACTCGGCGGCCAGAAGCGTTCCGCCCCACGTGCGGAAGTCCTTGGCGGTGAACGGACCGATCACTTCTCGCAGGTACGCGTTCAGCTCACCGGACCGGATGCGCCGGCGCGCACCATCGGCGTCCGCGGTCTGGAACAGCCACGGGCCCGGTAGTTCAAGCAGGCGCGTGATGTTCGCGGCGAGGGTGCGGTCGGTGGTGGCCTTGTGCTGCGTGATGCTGTGCTTGCCCTTGAAGTGAAAGGTGACGGTGTTGCCGCTGACCTGCACGTGCCGCTGGCGCAGGGTGCTCAGGCCGTACGTCTTGTGCTGCCGGGCGTAGATGTCGCTGCCCACGCGGAAGCGCGCAACGTGCAGCAGGCGGGTCATGAGGGCCGTGACCTTGCGTGGCGGCAGACCCTGGGCGCGCAGGTCGGCAGCGGTGGTGGTTTTCAGGGGGCCGAGCATACCGGCGAAGCGGGTGAGCCGCTGCCATTTTTTCAGTGCGCCGGCCTGCACGAAGTCCGGGTGGTAACGGTACTGCAGGCGCCCGGCGGCGTCCCGGCCGAAAGCCTGCAGTTCCGCGGTGTCGTCCGGGGAGACGAACACCGCCTCGTAGGCGGGCGGCACGGCCAGTCTGGCAATGCGGGCCAGGCCGGTCTCGTCGGTGTACGGGGTGTCGTCCGGCCAGAAGTACTGGAAGGCTTTGGGGTCATGGCCTTCGCGGCGCAGGTACTCCTCCTGCAGGAGGTCGGTGCGGCCGGGCATTACTCGGCCTGCTGCGGCAGTTGCCAGTCGATGGGCGGCAGGCCGGCCCCGGTGAGGGCGGCGTTCGTCTGCGAAAACGGCCGGGACCCGAAGAATTTCGCCTCGCTGAGCGGGCTGGGGTGTGCCGACTCCAGAATGACGTGGTGCGGCGCGGTGATGAGTTTCTTCTTCTTGCGGGCGTAGGCGCCCCACAGGATGAACACCACACGTTCAGGTTTCGCGTTCACGGCGCGGATCACGGCGTCCGTGAAGTGCTCCCAGCCTTTGTTGGCGTGGCTGTTCGCCTGCCCTTCGCGAACGGTGAGGACGGCGTTGAGGAGCAGCACGCCCTGATCCGCCCAGTGTTTCAGGTACCCGTGGCGGGGCGCGGTGAAGCCGGGCAGGTCGGCCGTGAGTTCCTTGTAGATGTTGCGCAGGCTGGGCGGGATGGTCACGCCGGGCCGGACGCTGAAGCTCAGGCCGTGCGCCTGACCGGGCCGGTGGTAAGGGTCCTGCCCGAGGATCATGACGCGGACGTCTTCGAGCGGGGTGAAGCGCAGGGCGTTGAACACGTCCGGGGCGGGCGGGTACACGTGGTGCTCGCGGCGTTCTGCGCTCAGGAAGTCCTTGAGCTCGTGGAAGTATGGGGCGCTGAACTCGGCGTGCAGGGCCTGCTGCCAGCTGCCGGGCAGACCGGCAGGCAGGATGGCTCTGGGCGCGTCCGGGGTGGCGGGAACGGGGCCGAACAGGTCTGGTTGGTCGCTCATGGCTGCCTTCTGTTGTACGGCAGTTTGCGGGTGCGGGCGTGTGCGTTTGGCTGCGAAGCGCTGAGCCTTTCTTCTGGGGCCCTGCCGTGGGTCAGCGGACGGTGACGCGGAAACTGAATTTCAGCGTTTCGTCGGGGGTCATGCTGCGAACGGTCCAGCGGACGTGCGTGTAGGTGGTGGTGGGTGCGGGCACCTGCCGGGTGACGGAGCGGCCGTTCTCGGTGACGGTCACGGTCCGTTGCGGCTGGGCGCTGAACGTCTTTCCGCCGTCGGTGGAGTACTGCACGGTCCAGCGGTCGGTGGCGGGGGTGGTGAGGACGCTGAACTCGGTGCCTTTGGGGACGGGCACGGTGACGTTCAGGGTGGTCAGGGCGCGGCCAGAGACGTTGCGCAGCGTGACCTGCTCGCGCAGGGTGTCGCCGGGCAGCACGGTCTTTGGACCGGGCGTGATGCTTTCCGTGGTCCTGCCGTTCACCACGGTGCGTTTCACGAGGTCCTGGCTGAGCACGAACGTGACGTTCTGCGCGGCCGGCTGCGCGGCGGCGGTCGCGAGGGTCAGCAGCAGCGGAAGGGCGAGACGGTTCAAGCGGGACCTCCTCAAGGTGAGCACCGGCGGCCGTGAGGGGATGCCCTCACGGCCGCCGGTACTGGGGCGCGCGGGGCGCCGGGGCCAGGTCAGGTGGGGGCGCGGGGCAGCAGCAGGGCTCTGCCTGGCCCGACTATGCGGGCCGCGCGCCAGACTGTCAAACGCCCAGGCGTCCTGCGCTGGCCTTCACGATGGGGCTGCCGTCCCCGCCGTCGAACGCGTCGATCTCCTCAATGAACCGGTCGAAAAGGTAGCGGCTGTCGTGCGGACCGGGGCTGGCCTCGGGGTGGTACTGCACGCTGAACACCGGATAGCGGGAGTGCGCCATGCCTTCCAGGGTGCCGTCGTTCAGGTTCACGTGCGTCGCGACGAACGCGCCGTTCGGAATGGAGTCAATATCCACGGCGTACCCGTGGTTCTGGGAGGTGATCTCCACATTCCCGGTCAGGAGGTTCTTGACCGGCTGGTTGCCGCCGCGGTGCCCGAACTTCATCTTGAAGGTCCGGCCGCCCGCCGCGAGCCCCAGAATCTGGTGGCCCAGGCAGATGCCGAAGGTGGGGAGCAGGCCCATGAGTTCCCAGGCGGTCTTGTGCGCGTACTCCAGCGGGGCGGGGTCGCCAGGGCCGTTGGAGAGGAACAGGCCGTGCGGCTGCAGCGCCATGATCTGCGCCGGGGTGGTGTGCGCGGGCACGACGATCGGTTCAATCCCGACCTCGGCGAGGCGCTCGATGATGGTGTGCTTGATTCCGAAGTCCATCAGCACCACACGCTTGCCGCGCCGCAGCGTGGGAAACGCGTAGGGCAGCGCGGTGGTGACCTCGCGGGTCATGTCGTGACCGTCGATGTCCTGGTGGTCCCGGGCGCGCTGCACGTACACCTGCTCCTCGGCGGGCGTGAACTCGCCGTACGAATCCTCAGGGTGCGTGAAGGACCGGTGGGCGATCACGCCCTTCACAACGCCGCCGGTGCGCAGCCGGCGGACCAGGGCGCGCGTGTCAATGCCCTGGATGCTGACAACGCCGTACTGCTGCATGAACGCTTCGAGGGACTGCTGCGCGCGGTGGTTGGAGTACTCGCCGCTGAACTCCCGGGAGATGAAGCCGCGCACGTAGGGCTTGTTGCTTTCCATGTCGTAGATCGCCACGCCGTAGTTCCCGACGTGCGGGTACGTGATGGTCACAATCTGCCCGTTGTACGAGGGATCGGTCATGATCTCCTGGTACCCGGTCATGGAGGTGTTGAACACCACCTCGCCTACTGTCTCCCCGCGGTGCCCGAAGGCGTACCCGCGGTACACGGTGCCGTCTTCCAGGGCCAGAATGGCCCGCTCTTTCCTGATCATGTTTCCTCCCCATTCGCGCCTCGCTGGACGCGTTTCATGGCTCAGCGGCGCGGCGCCCGCAGGCCCCCGCATGGGGGCTTACCAGCGGTAACGCACGCTCGCCTTGCCGATAATGACATTCCCCGTCACGGCGCGCTGTGAAGTCGTTCCATCAAAGCGGTTGATGAGGTCGGCTGCGGCGTTCATGGCCGGCGTGAGCAGCTGGCCGAGCCCGTCGTCCTCGGCCAGCTCCTGCGGCAGACTGCCCAGCAGGTCGCGGCCCGTGAGATCAGCCGGGTCCGGCTGGTACGACCAGCCGGCCGCGCCGCTCAGGGTCAGGCCCGCCGCCTGGAACGCCTCACTCTGGGCCAGCGTGGGGCCGTCGGCCAGCGCGGCGTCAAGCGCGTCCTGGCTGAACGCCGTGAGCAGGTACTCGCCCCGGAAGGCGTACACCAGCTTCAGGCTGCCGAGCGCGGCGTTCAGGTCGCGCCCGGCCTGCATGCCGGCGCCCAGGCCCATCAGGCCCGCCGCCCCTAGGCCGGTCATCCGGTCATCAGCCCCGAAGTCCTTGATGCCGCCCTGCAGCGCCTCGTTCAGGGTCCCGCGCAGGCCCTGCAGGGCGTCGTTCACGCTGCGGGCGTACCCCGGGAGGTGCGCTTCGGCGGCGGCGCGGTCCGTCACGCGCTGGTAACTGACCGCGTGGCGCAGCGAGGCCAGGGGATCCTGGTCCTTCAGGCCGGCCGTCATGCCGCCGGCCAGGGTGACCTGCGCGCACTCGTGGCCCAGGTACTGCCCGGCGCGCGTGAGGTGGTCCGCCAGCTGGCTGTCGGTCAGGAAACCGAAGGGTTCGAGCAGGTCCACGCGGGTCAGCCAGCGGCCCAGGTACGCGCCGGAATCCGGGTGGCACGCTGTGGCCTGCACGGCTTCCACACCAGCCGGGATGACGCTCTGCACCGCGAAGTCGGTGGTGTCCAGCAGGAGGCGCGCCAGGGGCTTGTCCCGGCCGGCTTCGTTCACCACGTGCGCGCTGCTGGTCGTCCAGCCGCTTGCCGTGGTGGTCACGCCGCCCGCGAACTGGCCCAGGGTGTCCAGGGCGTCCACGAGCGGGGAGAGCAGCCGGGGCAACGCCACCTGCGTGAGCTGCGAGCGGATCACCTTCGCGGCGGCGCTGAAGTTCGCGTACACGCTGAGTTCCTGCGCCCCGGCCGCGCGGCGGGCCGCTGCGTACGGCGCGGACGTCGCCAGGGTCGGCGCGGCCTTTCCGCTGAGGCGGCCCAGGTAGCTCATGAGCAGCGCCTTGTCACTCGACAGGTACACCAGGCCGTTCGAGGCGCCCACGAACAGGTCATCCGCCCGGGAGAAGGTGTAACGGCCCACCCGCGCGCCGGGGGTTTCGGGCAGCAGTTCACCCAGCATCTCGTCCGTCAGGGTGCCTGAGCGGGTCACGGCCAGCAGCGCCGGCTGGAACGCGCCTTTCCGGCCCTGCACGCTGAAGACGCCCGCGATCCCTTCGCGGCCCAGCGAGTCGGCCAGCACGGCCTGGGCCACACCCATCATGGCCCCGGCGTCCTCGTCCTCGTCGCTCCTGCCGACCTGCGCGGCGTCCAGAACGCGCTGCAGCACGCCGCTGAAGCGCTTGAGGGCCGGCGCGGCGTTCCGGGTTTCGAGCGTCAGCAGCGCCCCGGCGGGCAGGCCGTCCGCCAGAGGGCGCACGGCCTGCGCCTGGGCAGAGGCAGCGGCCAGGAGAGCGGTGAGGGACAGGGCAGGAAGAAATCGAGTCACGCCCCGCACCTTAACGGCGGGCGCCGGCGGGCGCTGCCGCAGGTGCGGCGCGGCGGTCACGTCAGCTCCCGGTACATGGCAATCTCGTTGCAGTTCTCGAAGAACGCGCAGCGCTGGCATTCACTCCAGACTTTCGGATGCAGGTTCGTCTTCTCGATGCGGTGAAACCCGCATTTCTCGAAGAAACCCTGCTGGTACGTCCAGGCAAACAGGGCGGGCAGCGCGATCTCACGCGCTTCGGCCTCGCAGGCCGCGACCAGCTGCCGGCCCAGCCCGCGGCCCTGCATGTTCGGGTGGATCGCCAGGCCGCGCACCTCCGCCAGATCCGGAGCGAGCATGTGCAGGCCGCACACGCCCGCCAGGCCGCCGGGGCGGCCGTCGTGCGGTTCTGCCAGCATCAGCTGAAAGTCCCGGATGGTTTCGGCCAGCAGCGCCCGGGAGCGCACCAGCATCAGCCCGCGCGCGGCCCAGTAGCCGATCAGTTCGTGAATCGCCTCGATGTCCGAGAGGCGTGCCTTGCGGCTCACCAGCGGCGCGTCCGGGTGAATGTCCGGAACGGCGATGGACTCCAGGGAGAGCGTCACGCCCGGCCCTCCCGGCGCGCGGCGGGGCTCAGCTCAGCGGCCGCATCCAGGTGGTGCCGCCGGGCCGCTCGCCACGCGCGCGGTACGCCTGCACCTGCGGCGCGTCGGGCACTTCGCCCATCACGAGGGCCAGCGGCACCTGCTGAAACCCGAAGCTGCCCCAGTCGCCGCCCTTGCTGAACATGTAGATCGCGCGGTCCCCACGGCCCTGCGCGTACTCCACGGCGCTCATCACGAGGCGCCGGCCCAGGCCACCGCCACGCGCCTGCGGCATCACGGCCGCGCCGCGCAGCAGCGAGGCGCCCTCGCCGTGCTCCAGGCCGATCGCGCCGACCGGCTGCCCGCCGCGTTCCATCACCCAGTAGGTGGTGCCCTCGGCGAGGGCCGCTTCGGTGTCCAGGCCGGCCTCGCGGAAGACGCGGGTTACGGTGTCCTTGTCGTTGGGGGTCGCCATGCGAATCTGAACGCTGGAATCGGTCATGCGGTACTCCTTCAGGAATGAAAGCAAGCTCGGCGGTCACGGGGACCACGGGTGCACACGGGTTTTGCGTGGCGACAGCATAGCGCACGCCCGCGTGGAAGCACTGCCAGTCCTGTGTCACCCGGCCGCGGCCTCCCCCTGACCTTCCGGCTGCAGTTCCAGGCGCCACACCAGCTCCTCCTGAATCCAGCCTCTGCTCACGCCGCTTTTCACCTGCGGCGCCTCCGGCAGGGCCGACTCGACCGCCTGCGGGCTTGACGGCGTGAACCCGAAGCGCGTCCAGTAATCTCCGGCTTCGCTGCTGAACAGGTACACGGTGTGATCGCCGCGCAGGGTGGCGTGCGTCAGCGCCGACGTGACGAGCGCCCGCCCCAGGCCCTGCGAGCGCGCCTCGGGCACCACGGCGGTCGAGCGGATCAGGCTCACGTCCTGCCCGTGCTCCAGCCCGATGCAGCCGCCGGGCACGCCGTCGAGTTCAGCAATCCAGTAGGTGTGGCCGTCCAGAGCGACGCTCGCGGTGTGCAGCCCGCAGCGCTGGAGCAGGTCGAGGATGACCGGCAGGTCCGCCGGAGCGGCCTGACGGAGTTTCACGTGCATGTCGGTCAGGGTCATGGGGTTCCTCCAGGGAATGAGACGCGGAGCGCAGCGTGCGGGCAGTACGTCACGGCGCCAGGCCCTGCCGGGCCGCGCGGATGGCTTCCCGCACGCGTTCGGGGGCGGTGCCGCCGAAACTCGCGCGGCCCTTCACGCTTTCTTCCACCGTGAGTCCGGCGGCCACCTCGGCACACAGCAGGGGGTGCGCGGCGCGGAGTTCCTCGTCCGTCAGGTCCCACAGCTGCCGGCCTGAGCGGCTCGCCACACCAACCAGGCCGCCGACCACCTCGTGCGCCTCGCGGAAGGGCACGCCTGCGCGCGCCAGAAAGTCGGCGACGTCCGTTGCGGTGCTGTAGCCGCGGGCCGCGGCGGCGCGCGTCACGTCGGCATGCCAGGTGGTTCTGGGCATCATCTCCGCGTACAGGCGCAGCACGATGCTGAGCGTGTCGTACGAGTCGAACACGCCTTCTTTGTCCTCCTGAAGGTCCTTGTTGTACGCCAGCGGCGTGCCCTTGACGACCGTGAGCAGACCCATCAGGTTCCCGAAGACGCGTCCGGCCTTGCCGCGCGCCAGCTCGGACACGTCCGGGTTCTTCTTCTGCGGCATGATCGAACTGCCGGTCGTGTGACTGTCCGGCAGGGTCAGGAACCCGAACTCGAAGGTGGAGTACAGAATCAGTTCCTCACTCAGCCGCGACAGGTGCGCCCCGAGAATCGCGCAGGCCGCCAGGAACTCCAGGGCGAAATCCCGGCTGCCCACGCCGTCCAGACTGTTCGCGGTGGGCCGCGCGAAGCCCAGCGCCGCCGCGGTCGCGTGCCGGTCGATCGGCCAGGGCGTGCCGGCCAGGGCGCTGCTGCCCAGCGGGCTTTCATCCATGCGGGCCGCGGCGTCCAGGAAGCGGCTCTCGTCGCGTTCCAGCATCGCCACGTACGCCATGAACCAGTGGGCGAGCAGAATCGGCTGCGCCACCTGCAGGTGCGTGTAGCCGGGCAGAATCACCCCGGCGTCCAGGGCCTTTTCGGCCTCGGCGAGCATCACGGCGCGCAGCGCCCGGGTTTTGCCCGCAAGGTCCAGCGCCGCTTCCTTCGTGAACAGCCGGAAATCCACGGCCACCTGATCGTTGCGGCTGCGGGCCGTGTGCAGTTTCCCGGCCACCGGACCGATCCGGTCGCGCAGCGCCGCTTCGACGTTCATGTGCACGTCCTCGCGGTCCAGGCGCCACTCGAACTGCCCGGCGCGGATGTCGGCGAGAACCGCGTGCAGGCCTTCTGTGATCAGCGTGACTTCCTCAGGGGTCAGGATGCCCTGCTCGCCCAGCATCGCCACGTGCGCCAGACTCCCGCGGATATCCTGCTCCGCGAGACGCTGATCGAAGCCGACCGAGGCGTTAAACAGTTCCACCAGACCGTCGGTGGCCTCCGCGAAGCGCCCACCCCAGAGTTTCTTGTCCTGCGTATTCGTCATGCGTCGTTTCCTTTGTCAATCATCCTCACCAGCACCACCGGGGATGGACTGGCGGGGCTGGCGTGCGCGTAGGGATCGTCCGTGACGCTGTACCCGAGTTTCTCGTAGAACGGCAGGACCTCCAGGTTGAACTGGGAGACCGCCAGCAGCACCCGCCCGTACCCGCCCATGCGGGCCACGTGCTCCACCTCGCGCACCAGGGCGCGGCCCACGCCCAGCCTCCGGGCCTGCGGGACGGTCGCCAGCTTGTTCAGCGTGAGGGTCCGGGGACCGTCCGGGCGGAACCCGACGCAGCCCAGCACCTCGCCGGCGCCCACCGCCAGGAAGCCACCCGCGCCAGGACTGAACAGCGAGCGTTCGAGGTCCTGGGTCGTGGTGCGGCTCCAGGAGCTGCGCGGGTCCATGCCGGCGGCCATCATCACGGCGTGAAAGGCAGGCAGATCGTCGAGGTTCACAGGGCGCAGGGTCATGAGGTCACCTCTTCAGACAGCACGAGTTTCAGTTCCGGCAGCGGCGTGAAGCCCAGGGCTTCATACGTGGGCCGACCAGCGTGACTGGCAGTCAGGGTGACGGTGGTCACGCCGCGCGCCCGGCACTCACCGAGCAGGCTGTTCATGAGGATCCGGGCGAGCCGCCTGCCACGGTGACCAGGGTGCACGTACACGTTCATCACGTACGCGCGCGTGCTGCCGGGCGAGTCGGGGCTGGGCGGCAGGTCCGTCCAGAGGATGCCGGCGCCCGCCACGGGGTGCCCGCCGCACTCGATGAGCCGCCCGGTGTACGTACCGGCCGTGAGGGCCCGCGTGTGCCACGCCACGCCCGCCTCATGCACCTGAGCGAGCCGCGCCGGGTCGAGCCCCATGTCCGTGAACATCGCGGTGCGCTGCTCCTGAATCACGGCGGCGTCTGCCGGACCCGCCGCACGCAGGGTGTAGCCGGCGGGGAGGGTCACAGCGTCACCTCGTGCAGGTTCAGGCGCAGTTCCGGCTGCCGGGCGGGCGTGAAGCCCAGGCGCTCGTACACGCCGTACCCCTGCGCGGAGGCGTTCAGGTTCGCGCTGCCAATCCCTTCGGCCTTCGCGGCGCGCAGCAGTGCGAGCGTCAGCGCCGCCGCGAGCCCCTGCCCCCGGCACGCCGGGAGGGTGTACACGCCCAGAATGTGTGCGCGCCGCGCAGACGGGTCGCGGGGGGTGGGCACGGCCGGGAACACCAGCAGGCCCGCACCGGCGACCACCTGACCGTTCACCTCGGCCAGCTGCGCCCGGTACGGCCCGCTGGCCAGGGCGTCCGTGAAGTACGCCGCCCAGCAGGCCTCCGCCCCGGCCTCCACAGCCACGCCCATGTCGGTGAACATCGCGGCGCGGAACCGGGCGAGCACGGCCGCGTCCGCAGGGGTGGCGGCGCGCAGGGTAGGCGCGGAGGCGGTCATGCCCCTCAGACCTGCGCGGGGTCCTGATCGGCCGGCGCAGCGTTCGGGGTGGCCTTGGCCTTCACGCGCGCCTGAACCCGCATGCGCAGGGCGTTGAGCTTGATGAACGCGCCGGCGTCATGCTGGTTGTAGTCGCCGCCGGCCTCGAAGCTCACGAGGTCCTTGTCGTACAGGCTCTGCGGGGCCTTGCGCCCGGCGACGATGACGTTCCCGCGGTACAGCTTCAGGCGGGCGGTGCCGGTCACGGACTGCGCGACGTGATCGAAGTACACCTGCAGCGCCTCGCGTTCCGGCGCGAACCAGAAGCCGTTGTACACGAGCTCGGCGTACTTGGGTGACAGCGCGTCGCGCTGGTGCAGCACCTCACGGTCCAGGGTCAGGCTCTCCACGGCGCGCCGGGCGTGGTACAGGAGGGTGCCGCCGGGCGTTTCGTACACGCCGCGGCTCTTCATGCCCACGAAGCGGTTCTCCACGAGGTCCAGGCGGCCCACGCCGTGCCTGCCGCCCAGCTCGTTTGCCCTGGCGAGCAGCGCGGCGGGGCTCAGCGCCTCGCCGTTGATGGCGACAGGGTCGCCGTTCAGGAATTCAACCTCCACGTACTCGGGTTCAGCGGGGGCCTCGGTGGGGTCCACGGTGAGTTTGAACATGTGTGCGGGCGGTTCCGCCCAGGGGTCCTCGAGGATGCCGCCTTCGTAGCTGATGTGCAGCAGGTTCGCGTCGGTGCTCCACGGGTCCTTTTTGGTGGTGGGCACCGGAATCCCGTGCTCGTGGGCGAAGGTTTCCAGGTCAGCGCGGCCCTGGAAGGTCCAGTCGCGCCAGGGGGCGACGGTCACGATGTCGGGTTTCAGCGCGTAGGCGGTCATCTCGAACCGGACCTGGTCGTTGCCTTTGCCGGTGGCGCCGTGAGAGACGGCGACGGCGCCTTCCTTCTCCGCAATTTCGACCATCTTCTTGGCGATCAGCGGGCGGGCGATGGACGTGCCGAGCAGGTAGTAGCCCTCGTACAGGGCGCTGGTGCGGAACATCGGGAAGACGTAGTCGCGGACGAACTCCTCGCGCAGGTCAAGAGCGTACGCGGCAACGGCGCCGGTGTTCAGGGCCTTCACGCGGGCTTCTTCGACCTCGTCCCCCTGGCCGAGGTCGGCGGTGAAGCACACCACGTCGTAGTTCTTCTCGGTCTGGAGCCATTTGAGGATGATGCTGGTGTCCAGGCCGCCGCTGTACGCGAGCACGATCTTGTCTTTTGCCATGAGGTGATTGTCTCCTGTCTGTGTGAAGGGGGTGCAAGGGGCAGCACAAGACCGCCCGGCATGGACGCGCCGCCTGCGAACCCCGGGGTGGGGTCAGGCGGCTGGCGTCAACGTCGGGAGGTCAGGGTCTGCATATGTATGGTTATACGCAATTTGCGTATAGCTATGCATAGAAGGCTAGCAGGGGCGGCGCGGGGGGTCAAGGGACGTGTCCAGCCCAGCCGCGCCCAGGCACGCAAAACGGGAGCCGCCCGCAGGCGACTCCCGTCAGAGCAAAGATTCAGAGCTGAGCCCGAACTCGACTCAGCGAATGGTGTACGTGAAGCCGACGCGGGGCTTGATGAACGCCCCGTTGATGCTGGCCGAGACGTTCTGGCTGCCGTTGCTGACCGTGGCGCGCAGGAAGGAGGGGCCGCCAGCCAGTTCAGCGAAGGCGCTGAAGCCGGGAGCGGCCGCGAAGCGCACGCCCGCCAGCAGCGTCGGGTTGATGGCGGTCAGGCGGGCGGTGTACGTCACACCGTTCTCCGTTCCACTGTCAGACACGGTGTTCAGGCCCAGGCCGCCGCCCAGGTACACGTCGGCGTCACCGCTGCTGAACACCGAGCGCAGGTAGGTGAACTCGCCGCCGAAGCCCAGCTTGTCACTCCCGTACAGGTTGGGAAGCAGGTCCAGTTCGGTGCGCACGGCGGACACAGCGTCAATGTCGTAGGTGTAGCTCAGGCCGACCCCGAACGCGCCGTCGTCTTTCAGAGCCTCGCCGTCGGCGCGGTAGAAGCCTTTGTTGTAGCTGCCGCTCAGGCCGAGGCTGTCGGCGGCAGCGAGGGACACAGCGCTGAGCAGGGCAGTGGCGATCAGAAATTTCTTCATCGCGCATGAGCATAGAGTGATGACCTCATGAAGGCAAGCAAAAGTGACCACCCCTTGCGGGAGTGATCACGTCCTCTGGCTGCTCAGATGCCCATACCGCTCAGGGCAGACGGTAGGTCAGACCCACACGCACGCCACTGCCCAACGTTACGTTGCTGGCATTCGTACCGCCCACCGTGATTCGCGGGCCCACGTTGCCCTCTACGAAGAAGCTCAGGGGGTCAGTCACGTTGTAGCGCAGGCCCAGCGTGCCGTGCGGGTACACGCTCACGCCGCCCCCCTCACCCAGGACCACGCCGGCGCCCAGGCCCAGGCCGTAGTAAGGGGTCAGGCCGCCCAGCGCGGAGCCGGTGCCCACGAAGTCGCCCAGGTAGTCCACGCTGCCCCCGATGGAGACGTTGTTGCGGCTGAAGTTGAAGTTGGTGGCGTCCAGGTTCAGGCCGTAGCGGAGGGCCGACGCGCCGGTCAGGTCCGTCTGGTAGTGAATGGTCGCGCCGGAACCCACGGAACCGCCGATATACGTTGCCGCCGAAGCGCCGGTCAGGGCGGTCAGCGTTATCAGGCCAAGCAGCATCTTCTTCATACCCGGAGCATAGGAGGCTGGCCCCCGGGGAAGTAAGGTGAATCGTCTTACGGTTCACTGAGGGCCCCTTCATCCCTTCTTCCTTTTTCAATCAGGCAGGCGCACCCAGTCGCGAGAGGGCCAGGTCAATCTCCACGTCCGATTTGCAGAACGCCCAGCGGGTCAGGCCCGCCGGCACCGCATGCTGCGCGTAGAACGCCTCACCCGGAATCACCGCCACACGCGCCCCGGTCACCAGCGCCTCCGCCGTCCAGGTGGGGTGCAGGGCCGTCAGGAAGTACGTGCCGCTCGGTTCGAACACCGTGGCGCCCAGCGCCCTGAGCCCGGACGCCAGGTGCGCCATGCGCGCGCCGTACGTGGCGCGCAGCTCTGCGTAGAACCCCGAGTCGCGCGCCACCGGCAGGGCCGCCGCCACCGCCGCCTGCAGGGGCGCGGGCGCGCAGAAGGACGTCACCTGCCGCAGGCCCTGCACCCCGGCGCTCAGGCCGCTCGGCGCGGCAATCCAGCCCACGCGCCATCCGGTGGCCTCCAGGCGTTTGCCAGCGCTGCCGACAGTGAAGGTCCGTTCCGGCGCCAGCGCACGCAGCGGTGTGGGCGGCGCGCCGAAGTACAGTTCGTCGTACACCTCATCACTGATGATCCACAGGTCGTGCTGCCGGGCAAGCGCCACGATGCCGGCCAGCTCCGCGGGCGTAAAGACCGTCCCGGTCGGGTTGAACGGGCTGTTCAGCAGCAGGGCCCGCGTGCGGGGCGTGACGGCCGCTGCCAGGACGGCGAGGTCGAACTGCCAGCCGGTGACCGGGTCCAGGCGCATGGGGACCGTGACCCCGGTCGCCCCGGCCAGCGCCGTCTGCGGCAGGTAGACGTCAAAGACGGGTTCCAGCATCAGCAGTTCATCGCCGGGACCCACCAGCGCCAGGGTGAGCAGATGCAGCGCCTCGGTGGCGCCGCTGGTCACGGTGATGTCGGCGCCATTCACGCCCAGGTCGGCGCCCAGAGCGTCGCGCAGAGCGCCCAGACCGGCGGGCGGCGTGTACTGGTCGGTGCGGCCCAGCGCGCCGCGCGCAGCGTCCAGCAGAAACGCAGGGGGTGGGGCGGCGGGAAAGCCCTGGCCCAGGTTCACGGCGCCATGCTGCGCCGCCAGTCGACTCATACGTGCGAAGACGCTCTCCTGGGCGGAGCGCGCGCGGACCTGAACTTCGGGCATACCAGCAGTCTGCGCCTGAGCGCGCCATGCAGCGGCCGGCGCGGTGCAGACAAACGCGCCGCGGCGGTCAGGCGTGAAGGACAAAGCAGGTGCCTGGCTGACGCAGGAGACTGGTGAGGCGAGCGTTGCCCCCAGCCCGGACCGGGGCCGACAGGCCAGCATCCACCCGGCAGAATCCCGTGACCAGCCGCTGCCCCACTGAAGGCAATAGCCCTTGACCGGGTTTCGTTGCCCTCAGGGCAGCCCGGAATTCCAGGACCGCTGCGGCGGCCTGTTCATCGCGCTGACCGGCCTGCTGGCCTCCACCGCCTGTCCCCTGGCCTGGCCGGAACGCTGGACATCAGCCGCACGGACCAGAGCCTGCCGGCCCTGAGCCCTGAACGCAGCGTTTCTGGCGTGAGACTGCCGCGTTCCGCACACCTTTCAGCTCGTGGACCTCCTGGAGGTCAGCAGGGAGGGTCGTGGCCGGGCATGCATGGCGTTCTGCGCGCCCTCTCCCCCGCCCGGCCTGAGCGGCTCCTCGTTCTGACTCCCTCGCGGCGTCCCTGGTGCTGCTGGCGCTCGCGGCGTTGGGCGGCGCGTCCTGGACGCATCCTGAGCTGGGGGCCGTCACCCGGCAGGGCAACGCGCTCCTGCGGAGGGCGAGCCGACGCACGCGCGGCGTGACCCGTTCGCCGGCCTGTCCAACCACCGCCTGCTGGACAGCGGCCTGCGCGCAGCCCTGGACAACGCCTGACTCTGTTGAATCCGGACCACTGTAAACGTCCCTCTGGCCCGTGCGGCCATGACCTTGGGGACGCCGTTCTGCGCACGGTGGCCCGCCGCTCGGCCGGTCCGGTCACGGGCATCGGCGGCGCTGCCCAGCGCCGGACTGGCGAATATCCACTGCGCCGCGCAGACGACGCGCTGCACCAGGGCAAGGCAGGTGCGGGGGGTAGAACACTGTTCCCCTCGCCTCGGGCGCCCCTTCGGGGTGTTCATGGGGGGGGATGTCAGGCGCCTGTGAGCCTGCGTGCCTAGCCTGAACTGTATGACCGTCTCGCCTCTTCCCCACCTGGACCGCGCGGAGTTCGCGTTCCGGCGGGGCAGCCTGCTGACGCTGCTGGGCGCCGTGCTGGTCGTGAGTGTCGTGACGCTCAGCGTGCAGGCCTTCTGGAACTTCAGCGCCGCGGATCAGCTGCTGCTGGGCCTGCTGGGCCTGAAGAACGCCGCGCTGCTGGCGTGGCTGTGGCGCTCGCCGCGGCACTTCCGGCTGGTCGGCCTGATCGAGCTGGGCATCGGGGCGTGTACGGCGATTGTGCGGCTGTACGTCACGCTGCACAGTCCACCTTCGTACTCCGGGCTGGGCGGGTACGCGCCGTGGATGATCCTGTCGTACCTCGCGGCGTTCCTGGTGCTGTCGCCGCGCAGCGCCGTGCGCTTTGCGCTCACGCAGTACAGCGTGATGGCAGCCGTGGTTTTTCATTACGCTCTGGATGCCCAGGTGCCGGCCGCCATGAAGACCGGGCTGGGGAACTCGCTGCTGCAGACCATGCTGATGCACGCCACGTTCATCGCGTACCTCGCGGGGCAGCAGCGGCTGCTCGGGCATTATGTGCGGGCGCTGCTGAGTGCGAAGCGCGAGGCGAGTCTCGCGCAGATTGACGCGCTGACCGAGCTGCCCAACCGCCGTCAGCTCACCACCTGGCTGCGTGAGAGCCTGGGCGGGCCGGAGGACACCAGCGTGATCCTGTTTGACCTGGATCACTTCAAGCGCGTGAACGACACGCACGGCCATGACGTCGGCGACGCCGTCCTGCAGCACGTGGCTCACACCATGCGCCGCAGCGTCCGGCAGCACGACCGGGTGGGCCGCTGGGGCGGTGAGGAGTTCCTGATCATCGTGCAGGGCAGCGCCGTGACGGCTCAGCACGTCGCGCAGCGCCTGCGGGAGCTGCTGAAGCAGGCGCCGCACCTGCAGGCGGGCGTGATCACCGTGAGCTGCGGCGTGGCGCAGGCGCTGCCCGGGGAACGGCTCGAGGATCTGCTGCGCCGCGCGGACGAGGCCATGTACGGCGCCAAGCGTGCCGGGCGGGACACCGTCACGACCGCCGCGTGAACTGCGCGCTACGCTGCGGCGCGTGCCTCCCTTCCTGCGCGGCCTGAGCCTGGGCCTGTCTCTGATTGTGGCCATCGGCCCGCAGAATGCCTTCGTGCTCCGGCAGGGCCTGTCGCGCCGGCACGCGGCCCTGGCGGCGCTGGCCTGCTCGGTGTGCGACACGCTGCTGATCACGCTGGGCGTCCTGGGGGTCGGGGCGCTGCTGTCGCGCACGCCGGCCCTGGTGACGGCCGGAACCCTGTGCGGTGCGGCGTTCCTGACCTGGTACGGGCTGCGGGCACTGCGGGGCGCGTGGGTGGGCGGCGCGCCCGGCCTGCATGCCGGCGCCGGGGTGGCCCCCACCGTCAGGGGTGTGCTGGTCACTGCGGCCGGGTTCAGTCTGCTGAATCCGCACGCGCTGCTGGACACGGTGGTGCTGATCGGCGGGGCCAGCGCGGGCCTGAGCGGCGCGGGGCGCGGGGCGTTTCTGAGCGGGACGGTGCTGGCCTCCTGGGCGTGGTTCTTCATGCTCGCGCTGGCGGGGCGGGCCGTGGCGCCGGTGATGGCCCGTCCGGGGGCGTGGCGCCTGCTGGACGCCGTGATTGGCGTGACGCTCCTGCTGACGGCCGCCGGACTCCTGCGGGGTCTGCGGGCGTGAACCGGCGATAGGTGTCCCGCATGCCTGCATAAGTTTGCATGATGCTTACCTTTGCGGGCGTCTGGCGTGTTAGGCTCAATCTCTGGAATGCCTAAGCGTACTGACCTCCAGACCATCCTGATTCTCGGCAGCGGCCCCATCCAGATCGGGCAGGCAGCCGAGTTCGACTATTCCGGCACGCAGGCCCTCAAGGCCCTGAAGAAGGAAGGCTACCGGGTGGTGCTCGTCAACAGCAACCCGGCGACCATCATGACCGACCCGGACCTCGCGGACGCCACCTATCTGGAACCGCTCACGCCCGAGTTCGTGCGGCGGGTGATCGAGAAGGAGCGCCCCGACGCGCTGCTGCCCACCCTGGGCGGGCAGACCGCCCTGAACCTGGCCATGGACCTTCACGGCAGCGGCACGCTGGAGGAATTCGGTGTGGAGCTTATCGGCGCGAACGCCGCCGCGATCCGTAAGGGCGAGGACCGCGAGGAATTCCAGGCCGCCATGAAAAAAATCGGCGTGGAAACCGCCCGCGGGCAGATGGTGCACTCCATGGCCGAAGCCATTGAGTACCAGAAGGAGATCGGGCTGCCCATCGTGATCCGCCCGTCGTTCACGCTGGGCGGCACCGGTGGCGGGATCGCCCATACCTACGAGGACTTCCTGAAGATCACCGAGGGCGGCCTGCGCGACTCGCCCGTGAACAGCGTGCTGCTTGAGGAAAGCATCCTCGGCTGGAAGGAATACGAGCTGGAGGTCATGCGTGACCACGCCGACACGGTGGTCATCATCACCAGCATCGAGAACTTCGATCCCATGGGCGTGCACACCGGCGACTCCATCACGGTCGCGCCTGCCCAGACGCTCAGTGACGTGGAGTACCAGCGGCTGCGCGACCAGTCCCTGGCCATCATCCGCGAGATCGGTGTAGACACCGGCGGCAGCAACATTCAGTTCGCGGTGAACCCGGCGGACGGCCGCGTCATCGTCATCGAGATGAACCCCCGCGTGAGCCGCTCCTCGGCCCTGGCCAGCAAGGCCACCGGCTTCCCGATTGCGAAGATCGCGGCGCTGCTGGCCGTCGGGTACCACCTGGATGAACTGAAAAACGACATTACCCTCTCCACGCCCGCGTCGTTCGAGCCGAGCATTGACTACGTGGTCACGAAGATTCCCCGGTTCGCGTTCGAGAAGTTTCCGGGCACACCCGACGCGCTGGGCACGCAGATGCGCAGTGTGGGCGAGGTCATGGCCATCGGCCGGACCTTCAAGGAAAGCCTGCAGAAGGCCATGCGGTCCATCGAGTCCGACGTGCGCGGCACCTTCGCCAGCATGAGTGACGCGGAACTGCGCGGCCTGCTGTACGGCAACCCGCGCCGCCTGGAAGCCGTGCTGGAACTCCTGCGCCGCGGCGAGAGCACGGGCGCGCTGTTCGACGCCACGAAGATCGACCCCTGGTTCCTGAGCCAGCTGAAGGAAATCGTGGACGCAGAACGGGAAATCTCCGACCTGGGGCCCATCGAGGAGTGGAAGTACGAGATCTGGCGTGAGGTGAAGCGCCTGGGCTTCAGTGACACCCGCATCGGCGAGCTGGTGGGCCTGACCGAACTGCAGGTCCGGGCGCTGCGCAAGGCGGCCAGGGCCCTGCCCGTGTACAAGACCGTGGACACCTGCGCCGCCGAGTTCGAGGCGTTCACGCCCTACCACTACAGCACCTACGAGTGGGAGGACGAGGTGAAGGCCACCGACAAACCCAAGGTTGTGATCCTGGGCAGCGGACCCAACCGCATCGGGCAGGGCGTCGAGTTCGATTACGCCACCGTGCACGCGGTGTGGGCGCTGCAGGAGGCCGGGTACGAGACCATCATGGTCAACAGCAACCCCGAGACGGTCAGCACCGACTACGACACCGCCGACCGCCTGTACTTCGAGCCTCTGACGTTCGAGGACGTCATGAACATCATTGAGCACGAGCAGCCTGTGGGCGTCATCGTGCAGCTCGGCGGGCAGACGCCCTTGAAACTCGCCAGGAAGCTCGCGGACGCCGGCGCGCCCATCATCGGCACCAGCCCCGAAACCATTCATGAGGCCGAGGACCGCGCCAGCTTCAACGCCCTGTGCGAACGCCTGGGTCTGCCCCAGCCCAGAGGGAAGGTGGCAGAAACGCCGGAAGAGGCCGCTGCCCTTGCCGGACAGCTTGGCTTCCCGCTGATGGCGCGGCCCTCGTACGTGCTCGGCGGGCGCGCGATGCGCACCGTGCGCTCCATGGACGAACTCACCACGTACCTCAACGAGGTGTACGCCGCCGTGGAAGGGCAGCCCAGCATCCTCCTCGACCAGTTCCTGGAAGGTGCGCTGGAACTCGACGTGGACACCCTCTGCGACGGCACGACGGCTGTGGTTGCCGGCATCATGGAGCACGTGGAGGCGGCCGGCGTGCACTCCGGCGACAGCGCCTGCATCCTTCCTCCCGTGAGTCTCAGCCCGGAACTGCTGGCGCGCGTGAAGGCCGACACGGAACGCCTCGCGCTGGAACTAGGCGTCAGGGGCCTCATGAACGTCCAGTGGGCCGTGAAGGACGACGTGGCGTACATCCTCGAGGCGAACCCCCGGGCCAGCCGCACCGTGCCCTTTGTCAGCAAGGCCGTGAATCATGCCCTGGCCAAGAGCGCCGCCCGGATCGCCGTGGGCCACACCCTGGAACAGATCGGGTTCACGGAAACCCCCACGCCCGGGATGTACTCCGTGAAGGAGGTGCACCTGCCCTTCCTGAAATTCGCGGGCGTCATTCCCAGGCTGGGTCCGGAAATGAAAAGCACCGGCGAGAGCATGGGCATCGACGCCGACCCGCACCGCGCCTTCTACCGGGCGCAGATCGGCGCGAAGAACAACCTGCCCACCACCGGCACGGCGCTCGTGCTGGGCGAGGACCTGCATGACGTGGCGCAGGCCCTGACGGACGCTGGCCTGACGGTCATCCGTGAGCAGGCCGGGGACACCCTCCCGGCGCTGCTGATCGACACCACCGGCAGCCAGCTGCTGCGCACCGCCCTGGAACGCGGCGTGCCCATCGTGAGCACGAAGGAGGCCGCCGAGTGGACGGCCCGGGCCATCAAGGCCGTTCAGGGTGAAGTGCTGGGCGTGAAGAGTCTTCAGGAGTGGGTGAACGGCTGAGGAACCCCTCCGGCCGGCACCGGGGCGCAGTGGGGGCGGGTCGACGTGACCCGCCCCCTGCCCTTAGGCCTTCAGCTGCCGGATTCGCGTGCCGGCTCCCCTGATGGGTTCAGGGTCGTCTCCTGCCGCCCTGAGGTGGCGCGAGATGCGGTCCCCTCCACACGCTGCCTGCCGGCAAGCCGTCTGCGGCAAACCCGTCCGTTATCACCGGCACATCCCCTTTCGCCGCCTTTCCCCTACGCTGCGTGCATAACCGACGACCACAACGAGGCCGAGCAGTTGCAGGAGGCGTACGCCCGGCGTGAGGCGCACGAACGCAAGGCCGGGAAGACCAGCGCGGGCGGCGCGGGCAGGACCGGCACACCCGGGAACAGCGAAACAGGTGAGGCAACTACAGGTGCGAATGCCGGCGGGGAACGCTCCGGCGCGCAGGAGAACTGAGAGGCCGGGGGTGAAGGCCGGCCCCCCGGTCATCTCACCTCGGGTGTTCCTGGGCCAAGCGGTCATGACAGCGCCCTGCACGACCGCTAAGGCCGGACGCCAGCCACAACCTGCCGGTATGGGCGAGGGGGGGGCCTGTTCCCGCTGGGCGGGTGGCCCCCTGTTCGTGCGGCCCGCTTACCTGTACTGAGGCCAGGGCCACGTCTTGAAGGTGACTTCCTGCCATTTGGGGTGCATGCCCTCGTCTTCCTGCAGGTTCACGAGCTTCTCGACGGCGCACTTCTGGTACTTCAGCAGCAGGTCCTTCTTCTCCAGAGTTTTGAAGTCGCGGGTGGCGAGGACACTCTGCACGGCGACCGTGGCGACACTGCTCGCGCCGAAGTTCGGGTACAGGAGTTTGGCACTCGTGTAGATGCCTTTCAGGGCGGGGGTGGTGGGCACAGCGATGAGGTTCACGCCGCTGAGATCCCGGACCCACGGAGCGGGCTGCCCGACAACCGCGAGGACCGCGTCGACTTCTCCGGCGCTCAGGGCCCGGAAGGCCGCGTCGCGGTCCTTGACGGAGGTGACGGTAAAGGGCACGCCAAGCTTCGCACTGAGAACGCGGGCCGTGATGATGCTGCCGCCCCACGCGGCCACGCGCCTGCCTTTCAGGTCGCCGAAGGTGCTGACGCCGGTCGTGGTGGTTTTCCCGAGGATGCTCTTCTTCACCACCGGGGGTCTGGCGAACAGGTGAATTTCCTCGGTGTGCAGGGGCAGCAGGGCTTTGATGTTCTGCACGCGGGCGTCACCGTCAATCTGTTCCTTGGCTTTCAGGACGTCGCTCTGCACGAACGCGAGGGACACCTCGTTGTTGAGCAGCAGGTCGATATTCTCGAGACTGCCGCTGGTACCGCGTTCTTTCAGGTAGGCGCTCTGAGCGCAGACCCGGCCGATGTTCTTGAACATGGTGGAGTACGTGCCGGTGCTGCTGCCCGTGGCGACGTTCAGGAACGTGGCGGCGTGCGCGGCGGGCGTGAGCAGGGCGAGCAGGACGGTCAGGGGCAGGTGGTTCATGGGCACTCCGTGGGGTTACTTGAGGTCGCCGTAGCTGCCGCTGTCACTGTTCGTGCCGGGGGGCGTGGCTGGCGTGCTGGCGGGTGCGGTGCTGGAAGAGGGCGCGCGGGTGGTCCCGTCAAGGACATGCAACTGATCCAGGGCGATCACGGCGCCGCACACCACGAGAATCAGGGCGAGGAGGGCGCCGAGGCGCGCGCCCCGGCTCACGCGCGGCCTCCTCGCAGGGCGCGGTTCTCCTCGCCCGCGGCCAGGGCCTGATCGAGCAGCGCAGCGTTCCGCCCGGCGCGGCGGGCAATTTCGGAAAGGGCGCTTTCGGTGACGTGGCGGTCCTCGGCGCTGAGGTTCGCCTGTTGCAGGGCGCTGGCGACGTTGCCTTTGGCCTGCGCGAGTTGCGTGTCGATGCGGGCTTTGCGGATCTGCCGGTCGAATTCGACCAGATCGGCGCGCAGGTCGCTCAGGTGCGTCTGGGCGCGGGCGAACGCGTCACGACTGACCTGCAGGTCCGCTTCCCAGCGGGCGACGTCAGCGGCGTCCATGTCGGCGCGGCTCTGGTCGATCAGTCGCCGGAAATCCTCGATGTGGCCGTTGGCTTCCTGCAGCTGCTGTCCTTTGGCGTGAATAAGCTGCTCAAACTGCTTGCGCTGCACGATGAGCGTCTCCAGGGGCATGGCGCGCGCCACGGCTTCCTTGGCCTTCACGCGTCCGGCGTTCAGGGCGAGGATCAGGGCGGGCGTCAGGAAGATCACCGCCAGGAGCGCCACCATGAAGGCCGCGATGGTCACGGTGGTCAGGGCGACATTGAACACCGCGATGGCAGCGCCCCCGAGGGCCGCGAGGGCCAGGACGCCGCCGCCGGTGGCCAGGACAAGTTTCCCGGCCGTCACCGGTCGCTGCGCGGGGGGCGGCGTGGAAGGGCGCAGTTCGATGACCGTCTCGTCCCGGGAGGGCTGGCTCATACTCCCTTATACGACACGTGGGCTGGCCGCGTTGCCGAACTGCCGCAGCGCGCGGCCGCGGCCGAGCAGGCGCAGTGCCCCCGCCTGGGCAGGCGGGAGGGTCTGAAGGCAGGGTACACGCAGCGCACAGGAATGCTTTCTACGCTCAGGTATGACTGCCGCGACCCCGCCCGCAACCCTTTACCCTTCAGTGTCGTCCTTTGGGGGAACGCAGCCGCTCCGGCCGGACCTGGTGCGGGTGCGCCTGCCGATGGTGAATGCATTCCTGCTGGGCGCACCGGGGCAGCCGTGGGTGCTGGTGGACGCCGGAATGCCGGGCACGGCGGGTCTCATCCGCCGCGCAGCGCGCGCCGTGCACGGGGAGCGGCCGCCGGAGCTGATTGTCCTCACCCACGGGCACCTGGATCACGTGGGAGCACTGCGGGCCCTGCTGGAGGAGTGGCCGGTGCCGGTGTACGTCCACGAGCTGGAGCGGCCGCACGTGACCGGTAAGGCGCCCTACCCGTTCCCGGACCCGACCGTGGGGGGCGTGATGAGCGCGCTGTCCCCGGCGTTCCTCCCGGGTCCCTTCGACTTCCGGCCGCAGGTGCGTGTCCTGCCGCCGGACGGATCGGTGCCGGGCGCGCCGGGGTGGCGCTGGCTGCACACGCCGGGGCACACCAGCGGGCACGTGTCCCTGTGGCGGGAGGCCGACCGCACGCTGGTGGCAGGGGACGCGTTCGTGACGACCCGGCAGGAAACGGCGAGCGGCGCGCTGCTGAACGCCGTGACACAGGTGCGCCGCCCACCGGCGTACTACACGCCGAACTGGGAGGCGGCGGCCGCGTCGGTGCGCGCCCTGGCCGCGCTGACCCCGTCCCTGGCTGCCACCGGCCATGGGCACCCGATGGAAGGCGAGGTGCTGCGCGCGGAACTGAGCGCTCTGGCCGCTGAGTTCCGCGCGCAGGGCCTCCCGGAACGCGGGTGGTACCTGTCGCACCCGGTGCCGGTGCACGCGGCGCGGCCCGGGGAGCCGGACCCGGTGCGGACCCTGGTGCTGGGGGCGCTGGGCGCTCTGGGCGCCGCGTGGCTGCTGCGGCGCTCCACACGGGGGTAAACAGCAGCGGCCGACAGGAGGTCATCCTGTCCACCGCTGCCCGCTCTGTCCTCAGTTTTCGTATTCAAGGTACGTGTAGCCGAGGAGTTCCTCGCCGTAATCCTCGAGCAGTTCGTTCTCCTGGCCATTGGTGAGGATGCCGTTCTTGATGGCGGCGTCCGCCTGGTCCTCGATGGAGTCGCGGAGCATGGGTTCCTCGTAGCCCATGGATTCGATCATGCGCCGCGCCTTCTGACCGCGCACGAACAGGTCGATGTGAAACCGGCCGCCCGGACGGACCGTAACGTGCGCCTCGCTGACCTTCCCGAACAGGTTATGGGCGCTGCCCAGCACGTCCTGGTAGGCGCCCATCAGGAACGCGCCCAGGTAATAGGGACGGTCGCCAGGCTCATGCAGCGGCAGGGTCGCCTTTACGTCACGCAGGTCGATGAATTTCTCGATCTTGCCGTCACTGTCGCAGGTGATGTCCACCAGGGTGGCCTGCCGGGTGGGTTTCTCGTTCAGGCGGTCCAGCGGCACGATCGGGAACAGCGCCTGAATCGCCCAGTTGTCCGGAAGGCTCTGGAACAGGCTGAAGTTGCAGATGTACTTGTCGGCCAGGACTTTCTGCAGGTCTTCCAGTTCATCCGGCACGTACTTCTCGTTCTGAATGAGGCGGGCGACCTTCCGCAGGATCGCGTTGAACAGCGCCTCGCCCCGCGCGCGGTCCTGCAGGGTGACGTACCCCAGGTCAAAGAGGTTGTGCAGGGTCTGCTTGTCACCGACCGCGTCGTTGTACATCTCGCGGTAGTTGCGGGCGGTGACGTTCGGGAGGATCTCCTCCATGTCCTTGATGATCTGGTGGCTGTTCTCGTCGGCCGGGCCGAGTTCCTCCAGGTCGCGGGTGGGGCCGGTGACGTCCACGACCGGCAGGATCAGCACGGCGTGATGCGCGGTGAGGGCGCGGCCGGACTCACTGACGATGACCGGTTCAGGAACCGCGCGGGCCTTGCAGACTTCCTGCACGGTGTACACGACGTCTGCGGCGTACTCCTGCACGGTGTAGTTCATGCTGGCGTAGAAGGTGGTTTTCGAGCCGTCGTAATCGACGCCCAGGCCGCCCCCGACGTTCAGGTACTTCAGCTGGGCGCCCGCGGCAATCAGGCCGGCGTACGTCTGCGTGGCCTCGCGCACGGCGACCTTCACGCGGCGGATGTCGGTGATCTGCGACCCGATGTGGGTGTGCAGCATCACCAGCGTGTCGAGCATGTCCTCTTCGCGCAGGCGCTCCACGACGCGCAGGAGTTCATAGGCGTTCAGGCCGAACTTCGCCTGATCACCGCCGGATTCCTCCCACTGACCGCTGCCCCGGGCGTGGAGTTTGAAGCGCACGCCCATGGCAGGCCGCACGCCGAGGGCCTTGGCCTGTTTGAGAATCCGGTCCAGTTCGCTGTACTTCTCGATGGTGATAACGACGTTCTTGCCCAGCGTGCGGCCCCACAGGGCCAGCTTGATGAATCCGTCGTCCTTGAAGCCGTTGCAGCACAGCAGGGCGTCGGGGTGCATCTTCTGCGCGAGGCACAGTGCCAGCTCGGCCTTGCTGCCGGCTTCCAGGCCGTGCGCGTAGTCGTACCCGGCGGCGGCGACGCTTTCAACCACGACGCGGCGCTGGTTGACCTTGATGGGAAATACGCCCTGATAGTGACCCGTGTAGCCGTACTCGGCGATGGCTTTGCCGAACGCTTCGTTCAGGTGCTTGACGCGGCCGCTGATTACCTGCGGGAAGCGCAGGATGACGGGAAGGCTCTCGCCGCGGTCCACGATCTCGTCGATGATGGCGCGCAGAGGAGCGTGCAGGCCGGGCGCAGGCGTGACTTCCACCTGGCCCTTGTCGGACACGCGGAACCATCCGCCGCTCCAGTTGGGCACCTGGTAGAGTTCGGCGGCGTCAGTGGTGGAAAAACTGCTGGGGGTCGTCATTGAGGGGCGTCCTCCTCCGGGTGTGGGGATAGGCTCGCCGTGCGCGGGGTTCGGAGCGCAGCTCGCGGACGCCGTGCGAAACCGGGCGCATGATACGGCAAAGCGTGCGGCGCAGGTGTCACCTGCGTCCCCTTCGGGACAATCGTTAACGTTCCCCGCTCAGCGGGGTGAGGACCGCGCCAGCTGTCCGCGGCTTACGCACTGAATCTGACGTCCCGACCACGCCTGGCTCACCGCCTGGCAAATTCGCGTGGCCTGGGCAGCGGCCAACAGCAGAAAGCGCCACGGTCTTCACCGTGGCACTTCCTGTTCTGGCGGTCCGGACGGGATTTGAACCCGCGACCTTCTGCGTGACAGGCAGATATGCTAACCGCTACACTACCGGACCAGCGGAGCAAAGAGTAAGGGGCGCAGCGCCGGAAGTCAAGCCCGCGCGGGCCGGTCGGCAGTGCAGGCCGCTACGCAGCAGCGCTGTTCCTCTGCGCAGCTTCCGGCGCAGGTGGCCCGGGCGGGGCGGCCGGCCGTGCATGAAGAGCCGCTTCCGCCCTGTTCAGGGTGCACGCGCACCTGCACCGTACGCTGCGGGCATGTTTCGCCGCGACCCACTGCAGCAGGCCATCGGTGACCTTCAGGCCGTGCTGGGCGGCGACCTGCGCATGGTCCGGCCAGCGCTGCGCGCGGCGCTCGCGCATGGAGGCGTGGTAGGCGCGGCGCGCGGACCGCACCGGGTGGTGCGGGGACTGGGGGGCGTGCCGGAGGACGGCGTGTTCGAGCTGGCCAGTGTCAGCAAACCCTTCACGGCGGCGCTGGCGGGCGCGCTCGTGAACGCAGGACCGCTGAGCTGGGACGCGCCGCTCTCGACACTGGGGGGGCCGCTGCGGCCCCTGCCGCCGTTCGTGACCGCCTGGGCTCTGGCGACCCACACGGCGGGCCTTCCGATGCACCCGGCGCGGGTGGGCGTCACCTCCTTCACGCACGTGCACGACCCGTACGGAACACTGAGCCCGGCCGGCGTGGTGGGCAGTGTGCGCCGCTGGGCACGGCCCGGGGGGCGGTTCGGGTACTCGAACCTGGGGGTGGGGCTGCTGGCCCTGGCGTGCGCGCACGCGGCCGGTGAGGCGTTCACGGCCGAGGGCTTCGGGGAGGCCCTGACCCGCGGCGTGACCCGGCCGGTGGGCCTGACCGTGACCCTGCGCCCGGGGGCGGGCCTGGTGGTGCCCCGTCCGGGGCTGCTGACGGGCCCGGAGGTCACGCGGTTCGGGCCACTGGCGGGGGCCGGGGGCTTGTTCGGACGGGCTGAGGATCTGCTGACGTTCGGGCAGGCCAGCCTGAGTGGCGCGGCGGGCACGCTGCACCTCGGGCTGGAGCGGCCCAGAGGTCTGCCCGGGGGTCTGGATGGGGTGATCCCCGGGTGGTTCGCGCGCGGGGCGTTGCGGTGGCATGACGGGGTGGCGCGCGGCACCCGCACCGGTCTGGGGGTGAACTTGGAGTCCGGTGTGGTCGTGACTGTCCTGGTGCGCGGCGGCGTTCCGGTGCTGGGGGTGCGGGCGGCCGTGCCCGCGGCGCTGCTGGGCCTGCTGGGCAATGCCTGAGCGCCGCGCCGGGTCAGGGCGCCGTGGGCGGCACAGTCCAGGTCAGGCTGATGGGGTTGGTGAGCGTCTGGAGGGTGGTGGGGGCCCAGCCGCCGCCCTGCAGGCCACTGAGGGTGTTGTAGCGGATCAGGCTGTTGCCCTGCAGGGTGTACAGGAAACCGTCGGGCGGGAAGGTCACGTCGCGCAGGTCGCTGACCTCCGCCACGGTGGGCGCGCTGTTCAGGGTGCTGCCCACCCCGTTCCAGACCCTCAGGGGCCTGGTGGCGGTGCCGGCCAGGCGGTTGCTGCGCCACGCGGCGAGCAGGTTCTGCGGGCTGCCGGAGGTCCACAGGCGGTCGTAGCGGGTGGTGCCCAGCGCGTTCAGGGTGGCGGCCGGGTCGGGTTCGCCGGTGGTGCGGAGCCGCTGAACGCCAGTGTCCGTGGCGGCCAGGATGTCGGCGCCGTACGGCGCGAGGTCGTACACGGCAGGGATGCCCAGCGGGGTGCTGACCACGGGGGTGCTGGCGCCCGCCGGCACGGCGACCCGCAGCACCTCGCTGCCGCCCGAAAGGCGGGGGCGCGTGATGATGCCCACGTCCCCCTGGACGGCCAGCCGGATGGGCGGCGTGTCGCTGCCCTGCATGGGGGGCAGGAAGGTGGGCAGCAGCGCCGACCAGACCAGGGTGGTCTCGCGGTACAGGGCGACGCGCTGGGTGCCGCTGCAGTCACTGAGCAGCAGGAGGCGGTCGCGGGTGACGTTCTGGGCGGCCTGGGTCAGGCAGACGGGCGTGAAGCCCGGCGCCGGGTAGGCCTGCGGGTCACTGCCGTCCGGAGCGCGGGTTTCGGCCGCGTCGGTGCGGACCAGCAGGAAGCGGCGGGGGGTGGGCAGGGCTTCGACCTGCACCCCACCCGTGACAGTGACGGTGCTCAGGGCGGCTCCTGTGGCGCTCAGGGCACGCAGGGTGCTGCCTCCGTCGGTCAGGACGTTCAGCCGGACGGACAGCAGCGTCTCCTCGGTGCCGGTGCAGGCGGTGAGCAGGGACAGCAGCAACAGCGGCGGCGCAAGGTGGGGAAAACGGGGCATGCGGGGCACCTCCGGGCGCGGGGGGTCAGGGCAGGATGGGGATCAGGGGAACCCTGACGTCATCGGCGGTCAGGTCGAACACCGGGTAGAACCGCTGCCCGGGCAGGCCCACGGCGATGCGGTACCGGCGGGCACTGAGGTCCGCTTCGGCCTGAAGCGCCCAGCAGCACCGGTCGATGGTGAGCCCCAGGACGGGGGCCAGGGGCGCCGGGTTCTGGCGCACGCCATCCACCCAGGTGAACGTCTGGCGCAGCGAGCCGCTCAGGTACGCGCCGGGCCGCTCTCCAGGCCGGCCGATGCCGACACTCACCCGCAGCGGGTCGAGCATCAGCGTATCGGTGGCCTTGTCGTTGGGGTACGTGCCGCTGCGGGTGCGGGTGTACAGGGCGCGGCCCAGCAGCGCGGCGCGGCTGCCGAACTGCCAGCTGGCGCTGAGATCCGCGCGGGCCAGTTCAGTGCGCGGCTGGTCCAGACCCGGGGTGTTCAGAATGGCGGCCAGGGTGAGGCTCTGCCCGGGCCGGGTGAGGCTCAGGTTGCCGCTGAGCTGCGGGGCGGTGAAGCCGCCGCGGCGCAGGTCGTACGGGCCGCCGTACGCCACCGACCAGCTGTTCTGGCTGCCGCTGACGGTGCCCACGCTGAAGCTGACGGTGCCGCTGCTGCGGGCGGTGTCGGCGCGTTGCAGCTGCAGGCTGTGCGCCGTACGGAACTGGTACTGGCCGCGCCACAGCAGGGTATGGTCGCCGGTCAGCTGCCCGCTCGTGGGGTTCAGGACCTCGTTGCCGCTGACGCTGATGGGATTCAGGACGGTGTCCTGGGTGCGGGCCAGGGTGTACCGCACGCCGATGGCCGTGATCTCGGGGGTCCGGACGTTGTGCGTCACGTACGCGCTGAAGGTGTTGCTGCGCACGTCGCCGGTCACGGTGGCGGTCAGGGTGACCGGCCCCGGCCCGGTGGCTTTCGCGTAGCTGCCGGTGGCGCTGAGACTGAGGTTCGGGATGGGCCAGGCGCTGCTGCGGGTGGTGGTCGCCGGGCGGGCGGGGGTGGTGGCGGTCGCGGGCTGCGCGGGCGTGACCGTGAGCCTCCCGCTGTCCGGGTCGCTGAGGGTCGCGGTGTAGTTCACGCTTTCCAGCGTCCGGTTGTCCGGGTTCACGGCCACCGTGGCGTTCAGGTTCAGCGGGCGGCGGTTCACCCCCAGCGTGAATGTGGCGTTGCCCTGCTGCTGCGGGTTCAGGAACAGGTCGCGGGTGTAGCTGGCGCCGAAACTCACGTCCCGGACCGGCACGGTCGCCAGATTCAGGCTGACCGGCGCGGACAGCAGCCGGCCGGGCAGCGCGTCGAATGCAAAGGGGCTGGTGCCTTCCACCCGCAGGTATTTCGCGGTGACACCGAAGGTGTTCGTCTCGTTGAAGCGCTGCGTCAGGGTGCCGGTGAGGTTCAGGTCCACGGTGCGCGCCCCCGTGCCGTAGTAGCGCCCGGTGAAGGTGTTGCTCAGGCTCAGGTCCGCGTTCCTCCAGGGGCGCGCGGTGTACGCCAGGCTGTGCTGCTCCTCCAGGCGGCTGGTGGTGATGTTCACGCCCTGCGCGCTGGCTGACGGCGAGCGCGGGTTGCTGGCGGCCGCGTACGTACCGGCGCTCAGGCGCACGTCGGCACTGAAGTTCCCGCGGACGTACGGTTTGGGGTCCACGATCACTTCCGGCAGTTTCAGGGGTGTGCCCAGCGCGGTGGTGGGCGCCGGACCGAAACGGTTGACGTAATTGAACGCCGCGCTGAACTGCGGGTACTCGACCCGCACGCCGAAATCCACGTTCGTGACGCCGCGTGCCGGATCGGTGGCGCTGCGCCCGATGTCGGTGCGTTTCACGCTCAGGCTGTAGTCCAGGTCCCGGACGGCCAGGGCCAGGGGAACGCGGCCTTTCACGCTGAGGTTCAGGTCGATGTCCTCCCCGGTCTGCCCGACCGGGTGCGGCTGCGCGAGCGCGTACAGGTCCACGCGGTCCACGTACGGCAGGGGCGCGTACGAGCGCAGGCTCACGCCCGCCCCGAAGCTCGGCGTGCGGTTCTGGTAATAGCGCAGCAGCGTGGTGCCCAGCGTGTTCCCGCCGATGCTGAAAGGCAGGTCGGCCAGCACGGTGTACCCGTCGGTGTCATCCCGGCCGATCTCCACGCGCGGCTGCCGGTCCTTGTCGTTCAGGGGCAGCACCAGCACCGGCAGAAACAGCACCGGAACGTCGGCCAGCAGCAGCTGCGCGCGGTACGCAACGAGGCGGTCACCGGGGTACACGATCAGCCGCTCGGCGCGGAACGCAAAGTCGTTCGGGGTGCGGCCGCACCGCGCGCAGGTCGTGAAGTACCCGCCCGTGGCCCGCAGCTGTCCGGGAATGCGGTCGACTTCCGAACCGCGGATCTCCAGCTGCGCGTCGCTGATCAGGACGTCCTCGCCGCTGACCTGCTCACGCCCGAGTTCCACAACCAGATTCTCTCCGCGCAGGGTCTGCTTGTCCCTGGCGCTGTAGTACGTGGCCGCGCCGATCAGGGTGAGGGTCCGCCGGGTGCGGTTGAATTCCACGCGCCGGGCGCGCACCACGTCGTCATCCACACGGAGTTCCACATGCTCGCCGGTGATCACCACGAGTTCCTGACTGTCCACCTGCCGCAGTTCCAGCGTATCGGCCGAAACGATCTTCACCGTGCGGGCCTGGGCGCCGCCCAGCGCCAGCAGCCCCAGGGCCAGCAGCGCCGCGCGCACGCCTGCCGCGCCCCGCCGGCGCCGCGCACGCCGGGCGGGGCGGCTCACTGCCCGGCTCCGCGCGCCGCGGCGGTCAGTCCGGCGGGCCGGGCTAATGCGAGCACCTCCGCCGCGCCCGGCACCGGGAACGGTGTGCCGACGGTCAGGACCGCCGCCGGGCCGGGACCCTGCTGCGCCAGGGTGCTCAGAAGCGTGCCGGGGTAGTAGAAGCCCAGCACGTGCAGGTGACTGTACCCGGCTCTGGCGAGGCCCAGCGCGCCGTACTGTGACAGGCCCACGCCATGCCCGGACCCGCTGCCTTCCAGCACCAGCGGATTCAGGCCCGACACACTGACGCGCGTGCCGGACGCCCCCAGGGCCCGCACGAACCCGCCGGCGTTCGCGCCCGTCAGGACGGCGCTGCCGTTCGCGCCCGTCAGGCGGATCTCGAGCGGGCGGCCGGACTCACTGACGCGGGTGACCGTGACGCTGCGGAGCGCCCCGACCCGCGCGCCGTAATTGCCGGCGACATCCTGCACGCGGCTGAGCGGCACCTCCAGCCGCCAGTGGGCGCGCGGCCCGTCCGCGGAAAACGGGTCGGCTTTCGCCGTGAGGTACGGCAGGTCCTTGCCCCACACTTCCGCGCTGGACGCCGTGAAGCCGCCGGAATCACTGCTGAAGTAGGTGCTCGCCGCCCGCCCGCCGAAGGCCACGACCTGCGCGCGCGTCGCGGCGACCGCGGCGTCCGTCTGCGGTTTCTCGGCCGCCACGCCGCCGTACACCTGACAGCTTTCGGTGGCGCAGGTGTCGTACGGCGTGGCCGGGTTGATGCGGGCCGTCACGTACGTCCGCGCGATCACCGCCTGCGCCTGCAGCGCCGCGGCCGGCCATGACGCCGGCATTTCGGCCGGTACCACGCCCCGGAGGTAGTCCTCCAGGTCCACCACGTTGATGCCCTGCACGCCGCCGTTCTCTGCCCGCAGCTGCACGCCGCCGCGGAAGGCTTTGCCGGCGATCTCCACCACGCTGCCCGGCGCGGGCGGCAGGTACAGGCTGCCGCTGCCGGTCGGCTGTCCGTTCAGGGTGAGCTGCGCGCCGCTGACGCCCACCGTCCACGCCTGCGCCGGCAGGGGCGCGGTTCCCAGCGGTGACGCCGGGCCGCCCAGGGCCGGCGCGGCTGGCGCCGCCGGTGCCAGCCGCACCGTCAGCTGCGGCGCGCTGACCACCAGCACCCGCACGTTCAGCGCCGATGCACCCGGCCCCAGCAGCAGCCCACTGCACAGCACCGCCCCAACCCCCAGACATGAACGCATGATCAAGAGCGAGTATACGCACCCCCACTCACGCCGACCTGACAGGCGCGTGAGAAGCGGCATGATTCACCCATGCCTGCGCTCCAGCCTCAGCCTCCAGCGCCCGGCCGCGTGTGGGCGCATGTCGGCCAGCCGTTCACGCCCGGCCCCCACGACGTGCTGATCGTCGGTGCTGGCCGCATGGGAACCGCACTGGCCCTCGCCCTGCACGTCCACGCGCCGCACCGCCGCACGCTGCTGGTGGAGGAAGGCGGACTGCCCAACGAGGACGGCGCGACCCTCCTCGCGCCGGGCGTGTGGACCCTCGCGGGCCTGCCGGACGCCCTGCACGGTGCGGCCCACTGGACCCGGGCGCAGCTGCTCACGCTGGGCGGCGATCAGCTGCAGTCCCGGCCCTACCTGACCCTGCATGCCGGGGCCGGGCCCGGCCGCCTGCCGACCCCCGACGCGCTCGCAGGGCACCCTGAGAGTCTCACGCTGCTGAACCCGGCCAGTGTGCCGTGGGCCACCCCGCAGGACGCCCTCACGTACCGGCCCGGCCTGCTCGCGCAGCAGGCCGCGCAGCAGGCCATCGGGCAGGGCACCGACCTGCTGCTCAATACGCGCGTCACGCCGCACCCGGGCGGTCAGGTGACGCTGGAGCGCCTGACAGTCACGAACACGCACCAGATCGTCACGCACGAAACGTTCACGGTCCAGGCCCGCACGGTGATTCTGGCCACGGGCGCGCAGGCGCCCGCGCAGGCTGAACATCACCTGGGCGTGCACACCCGGCATGGCCGCGCCTACCGGCAGACGCCGCACCTGAACGCCCCCAGCCGCCCCGGCAGTCCGGTGCTGCACGTTCAGGGCCTCACGCTGCGGCCCCAGCATGACGCGTACACCCTTATTCCCGCGGTGCATCACCGCGATCCGCACGGCTACGAACCGGTCGGGGGGCACCTTACCGGCGTGCCCACCGGCCTGCGCCGCGAGACGCTGGAGGACCTCGTGGGGCTCATGGACGCCGCGCCCGTGCTCGCCACGGACGCCCTGCACCTGGGCCGCAGTCTCAGTGACGTGCCCGGCGCGTGGCTGGCCCTGCCGCACGGCGACCTGCACGCCCCGCCCGGCCATGAGCGTCTGGATGAACACACGTTCCTGCTGCTCGGCGGGCCGCTTGCGGATTCACTGGGTCTGTACGCCGCTGATCAGCTCGCCCGGCAGATTGCCGCCGGGAGTGAAGCGTGAGGCCATCCACCTTCCCCCTCCTGGGCCACCCGGGGCGGCGCCCCCACCAGAATCCGGACTGGAGTTCCGGAGCGCGCCTGTTGGGCCGTCAGCCCATCGGTCCGGCCGCTTGTCTACTTCTTGCCTCCTGCGCCCGTGCGTGGCGGCCTAAGCTGTCGTCCATGAGCGCGGCGCGAATTACGGGCTGGTCAGGGGCGAAGACCTGACGGCCTGCGCGCTGCCACGTGTCCCCCGCCCGACCGGCGGGGGTTTTCGTTTCTCAAGGGGTGATGACATGACGCAGGTGATGCGGGACTGGAAACCGGGCGAGTTGGACGCCATGGACGTGCTGCGGCTGGCCCTGACGAGCAGGGTGTACGGCGCGGCAGTGGAGACGCCGGTCAGTGAGACGCCGCGCCTGAGTGCCCGGATGAACAACCGGGTGCTGCTCAAGCGCGAGGATCAGCAGCCGATCTTCTCGTTCAAGCTGCGCGGCGCGTACAACAAGATGGCGCAGCTGTCGGCCGAGGAGCGCGCGCGCGGCGTGATCTGCGCGTCGGCGGGCAATCACGCCCAGGGGGTGGCTTTCGCGGCTCAGGCGCTGGGCGTGCGGGCAGTGATCGTGATGCCCGCAACCACGCCGGAGATCAAGGTGGGGGCGTGCCGGGCGCGGGGCGCAGAGGTGGTCCTGTTCGGAGACAGTTTCAGCGACGCGGAGACGCACGCGTTCGCGTTGCAGGCGCAGCTGGGCCTGACCTTCGTGCATCCGTACGATGACCCGCTCGTGCTGGCCGGACAGGGCACCGTGGCGCTGGAGCTGCTGCGGCAGGTGGAGGCGCCGGGCCCAATGACGGTGTTCGTTCCGGTGGGCGGCGGGGGCCTGATTGCGGGCGTGGCGTGCGTTCTCAAGGCGCTGCGGCCAGACATCCGCGTGGTGGGGGTGGAACCGGATGACAGTGACGCGATGTTCCAGTCCCTGCAGGCGGGCGAGCGGGTGCGGCTGGACACGGTGGGCATCTTCGTGGATGGCGTGGCCGTGAAGCAGGTGGGGGCCTTCACGTTCGACCTGACGCGCCGGTACGTGGATGACTGGGTGCGCGTGACCACCGATGAGGTGTGTGCGGCGATCAAGGACGTGTTTGATGACACGCGCGCCGTGATGGAACCTGCGGGGGCGCTGGCGGTGGCGGGCCTGAAGCGGTTCGTGGCGGAGCGGGGCGTGCAGGGGGAGACGCTGGTGGCGCTCACCTGCGGCGCGAACGTGAACTTCGACCGCTTGCGGCATGTGGCGGAACGCGCCGAGATCGGGGAGCAGCGCGAGGCGATCTTCGCGGTGACCATTCCGGAACGGCCCGGCGCGTTCCGGGAGTTCATTGAGGTCGTGGGGGCGCGGGCGATCACGGAGTTCAACTACCGCTTTGCGCCGCGGGCCCAGGCGCAGATTTTCGTGGGGGTGCAGCTGGCGGCGCCGGGCGAGCGGGTGGCGCTGCGGGAGGACCTGACCCGGCGGGGGTACGCGGTGCTGGACCTGACGGACGATGAGCTGGCCAAGGTGCACGTGCGTCACATGGTGGGCGGGCGGGCGCCGGAGGCGGCGCACGAGCGGGTGTTCTCGTTCACGTTCCCCGAGCGGCCGGGGGCGCTGCTGGCGTTCCTGACGCACCTGCATGGGCGCTGGAACATCAGTCTGTTTCACTACCGCAATCACGGGTCGGCACATGGGCGGGTGATGGCGGGGTTGCAGGTCCCTCCCGAGGATGAGGCCAGTTTCGCGGCATTCCTGCTGGGGGTGGGGTACCCGGCGGTTGAGGTCACGGTGAATCCGGCGTACCGGTTGTTCCTGACCTGACGGGGACAGGCGGACTCATGAAGGGGTGGTGGGGCGCCACTCACCCCGCTCAGGGCGGGCCATGGCGAGATGAGGCATGACTGAATCGCGTGGCGGGCGGAATGTGGTGGTGGGAGTCAGTGGCGCCTGGAAGGGCGAGGCCACGGACCCAGAGCGTTCATTTCTGGGAGAAATCAACGTGTCGGAACTGGAAGCGCTTCCGGTGGGGACGTCCGTTGAGGTCACGTACCAGGACAGTGGCCGGCGCGTGACCGGGCCCGGCGAACACGGCATGTACCTCCTGCGGGCCGGGGAACACAGCTGGCGGGTGCTGCGGTTTACGGCGCACCCCAGCGCGGCCGGGCAGGCCCGCGACGACCGCGTTCCGTCCGGCGACTGGGTGGCTGAACTTGTAGAGCGCTGAGGGGCGGCGTGATGAGTCCCGGACAGACCGGACTCCATCACGTTGCGAGCGCGGCGGACAATCAGAACGCTCCAGGGTTTGCCCGAGCGTTCTGATTGTCTGCTGCTGCGCAGACTTTTACTGGTGGGCGGGCGGCCGACCCCCAGGCTGAGGCGCCGGCGGTCGGCCGGGGCACGTACACTCGGTGAAGCAGAGGCGCAGGGGTCCCATGGGTGGACGCCCGTTTCGCCCTGGACTATACTATGCCGAGGTTTTTATGCTGATAGCAGAAATCATCAGTGTGGGGACGGAACTGCTGTTCGGCGAAATCGTTGACAGCAACGCCGCGTTCCTCGCCCGTGAACTGGGCGCCCGCGGCGTCACCCTGCACCGCAAAACGGTACTGGGGGACAACCTGGACCGCCTGACGGCGGCCATCACCCTGGCCCTGAGCCGCGCCGACCTGGTGATTCTGGGCGGCGGCCTGGGCCCCACCGACGACGACCTCACGCGCGAAGCCATTGCCGCCGCCCTGAACGAAACGCCCCGTGAGGACCCCATCCAGCTTGCGCACCTGCGCGGCCTGTACGAAGCCCGCGGCCGCCACATGCCCGAACTCAACCGCAAGCAGGCCTGGCTGATCCCCAGTGCCGAAGCGCTGCCCAACCCGGTTGGCACGGCCCCCGGCTGGTTCGCGCGCACCACCCGGGACGGACACCCCCGACTGCTCGCGGCCCTCCCTGGGCCGCCCCGCGAAATGCAGCGCATGTGGCGCGAACAGGTGCTGCCGCGCCTGCCGCTTCCGGACGCGGCGCTCGTGCACACCACCGTGCACACGCACGGCATCGGGGAAAGCAACCTGGCCGAACTGCTCGGCGACCTCACCCGGCAGGGTAACCCCAGCGTGGCCACGTACGCCCGCGCCACCGGCGTGGACGTCCGCGTGGCTGCCAGCGCCCCCACGCCCGAGGAGGCCCTGGCCCTGCAGGTGCCGGCCCTGACGCAGGTGCGCGCCGCTCTGGCCCGCTGGACCTGGGGTGAGGACCGCCAGACGCTGGCCGGCGTGGTGCAGGCCGCACTGCACGGCCGCACGCTGGGCGTGATCGAGGCCGGCAGCGCCGGAGTGCTCAGTACCCTGCTCGCTGACCAGCCGGGTTTCCTGGACGCCGCGGTGACGCAGGACCACCGGCGCCTGATCACGCTGGGCCTCACGCCCGTCACGCTCAAAGGGCCGGGGCTGGTCAGTGAGCAGGCCGCGCGGGAACTGGCCGGCGGGGCCCGCGAGCACCTGGGCGCCGACCTGGGCCTCGCGGTGGTCGTGCAGGCCACCGGGGACGGCGCCGGGCAGGCGCACGCGGCCCTGAGCAACGGCGAGCAGGTCGCGCTGACCAGCGTGAACTGGCCGGGCGACGCAGCGCAGCTGCGCGAGCGCGCGGCGGTGGCGGCCCTGGCCCTCGCGGCCCGGACCCTGCCAGGATGGACGGCATGAACGTCAAGCTCAAAGTCACGCCCGCGGTGCGCCGCGCTCCGAAGGACCGGCCCAGCCCACCCGCCCGGGGAGGGGCCGGCACCCACACGCCGGCCACGCAGCGCCTCTTCTTCGCGCTGAAGGTCCCCGCGACCATCACGCCGCCCATGGTGGCCGCCCAGAAGAAACTGCGCGGCAACTGGCGCGCGGTGCAGCCTGAACAGCTGCACGTGACGCTGGCGTACCTGCCGGCCGTTCCGCACGACCGCGTCGAGGACCTCAAGCGCCTGGGCAACCGCCTGAGCGCCGACCATCCGCCGCTGAACCTGAACCTGCGCGGCACCGGGTACTTCCCGAATGAAGGCAGCCCCCGCGTGTGGTTCGTGAAGGTCGAGGGCGAAGGCCTGAACGAGCTGGCGGCCGCGCTGCGCGAGGGCATTCAGGCGCTGGGCCTGAGCACCGACGACCTGCCCTTCAAGGCGCACGTCACGCTGGCCCGCAAGAAGGGCCCGGCGCCGCGCGTTCCTCCGCTTCTCTTTACCGACCACTGGCAGTCCGGCGGCGTCACGCTGTACCGCAGCATCCTGCGCAAGACCGGACCCATTCACGAAACCGTCAGTACCTTCCGCCTGCGCGGAACACCCGTCCTCACCCCGCTCCCCGCCGAAGCTTCCCAGGAGACGCCATGAGCAAAGAAAAAGACATCGCTGCCGCCCCCACCGACGCCAAAGAACGCGCCAAGGCCATCGAAACGGCCATGAGCCAGATCGAGAAGGCGTTCGGCAAGGGCAGCATCATGAAACTCGGCGCCGAGAGCAAACTGGACGTGCAGGCCGTCAGCACCGGCAGCCTGTCCCTGGACCTCGCGCTGGGCGTGGGCGGCGTGCCCAAGGGCCGCGTCACCGAGATCTACGGCCCGGAATCCGGCGGGAAGACCACCCTGGCCCTGAGTATCGTCGCGCAGTCCCAGAAGGCCGGCGGGACCTGCGCCTTCATTGACGCCGAGCACGCCCTGGACCCCGTGTACGCGCGGGCGCTGGGCGTCAACACCGACGAACTGCTCGTCTCGCAGCCAGACAACGGCGAGCAGGCCCTGGAAATCATGGAACTGCTCGTCCGCAGCGGCGCCGTGGACGTGGTGGTCGTGGACTCCGTGGCGGCCCTGACGCCGCGCGCGGAAATCGAAGGCGAGATGGGCGACAGCCTCCCTGGCCTCCAGGCAAGATTGATGAGCCAGGCGCTGCGCAAACTCACCGCGATTCTCAGCAAGACCGGGACCGCCGCGATCTTCATCAACCAGGTGCGCGAGAAGATCGGCGTGATGTACGGCAACCCCGAAACCACCACCGGGGGCCGCGCCCTGAAGTTCTACGCCAGCGTGCGCCTTGACGTCCGCAAGATCGGCCAGCCGGTCAAGCTGGGCAACGACGCCATCGGCAACACTGTGAAGGTCAAGACCGTGAAGAACAAGGTCGCGCCGCCTTTCAAGGAGGTCGAACTGACCCTGATGTACGGCAAGGGCTTCGATCAGCTCAGCGACCTTGTCACGCTCGCCAGCGACATGGAGATCATCAAGAAGGCCGGCAGCTTCTACTCCTACAACGATGAGCGCATCGGGCAGGGCAAGGAGAAGGCCATCGCGTTCATCGCCGAGCGTCCTGAAATGGAAGCCGAGATCCGTACCCGCGTGCTGGGCGCCATCAAGGAAGGCCGCGACCCGCTGGCCGCCGTGCCCAGCGTCGCTGAGTAAGCTCCGTTCCGCCACCTGACCCGCCTGGCCGCGCGGCCAGGCGGGTCTTCCTGCGGGGGTCTAGGCGTTCTGGCGGAGGGCCACCTGTCACTTTCGGCGGATGCTTGCGCCGGGTGGACCGCGCACACTGTGGCCATGCCCGCGGCCGGGTTTCCAGACGGGAGACATCGACAACCGGCCGCATGGCAATGGCCCCCACCCGAGTGAAGGTGGGGGCCGTTTCGTGCGGAACCTTACCGGCGGACGAAACGCCAGACGGTGGGCAGCAGCAGCGCGGCGAGGACCAGCTTGATGGTGTCACCCAGCAAGAAGGGCGTCAGGCCGGCCGTGAGCAGGGCGCCGCCCTTCAGGCCGGTCACGGCGCTCAGGACGGGCAGGCCGAAAGCGTAGATGACGACGCTGCCGGCTAGCATGGCCAGGCAGGTGCCCAGGAAACGGCGGTCCAGCGCGTAGCGTTCCACGAGGAACCCCACCAGCGCCGCCGCGAAGGGGTAGCTGATGAGGTAGCCCAGGCTGGCGCGCACGCCGGTGCCGGCCGAGTTCATCAGGCCGCTGGCCCCGCCGGCGTACACAGGCAGGCCCGCGGCGCCCGCCGCGACGTACAGCGCGAGGGCAGCCAGCGCGCGTTTCCAGCCGAGGGCCGCGCCAACCAGCAGCACGCCGAGGGTCTGCAGGGTCAGGGGAACCGGCTGCAGCGGAATTTCCGCCTGGGCGAGCGCCGCGACGAACGCCGCGCCTCCGGCGATCAGGACGAGGTCCCAGGCGACGCTGGGAGCGGGAACAAGCTGGCGGGCGAGGGTGGGGTGCGTCAGGGTCATGGAATCCTCCAGAAGAATAGGGGTGAGGGTGAAGTGCAGCCGGCTGCCTGCGGCGCGTCAGGGCGCCGGACCGCGCGGGTCGAGCGACCCGATCAGCTGCACGTCCCCGGCGCTGACCGTGACGGGGCCGCCGGGCGTGTGCACGATCAGGCTGCCGTTGTGATCGAGGTCGTGCGCGGTGCCCTCCACCGGGCCGGCGGGGGTCTTCACGCGCACGGGGCGCCCCAGGGTGAGGTTCACGTCGCGCCACGCCTGAAGGATCTGGGTGGGCGTGGCGCTGAGCCAGCGGTGCAGTTCAGCGAGCAGGTCGCCGAGCAGCGCGGCGCGCGTCAGGTCCGGGCGGTACTCGGTGAGGTGCGCCGCTTCCGGGGGGGCGGCGCTGACGTTCACGCCGATGCCCAGCACGGCCCGGCGGGCCTCCTCGCCGCGCAGGTCGGCTTCGAGCAGGACGCCGGCCAGTTTGCGCCGGTCGGGGCTGAGCAGATCGTTGGGCCACTTCAGGCCGCCGACCTGCGCGGCGTGAACAACAGCGACCCCGGCCGCCAGGGGCAGCAGCGTCAGTTCCGGGAGCGTCAGGGGCCCGCCGCCTGGTCCGTGACGCAGCAGGACACTGAAGACCAGGGTGCCGTGCGTGGTGTCCCAGGGGCGGCCGCGCCGGCCGCGGCCAGCAGTCTGACGTTCGGCCACCACCACCGCGCCGTGTGGCGCGGGCGCAGCGGGGTGGTCCGCCCAGGCGCGGACCTCATCCTGGGTGCTTCCCACCGTGCCGTGGTACCGCAGCGTGCTGCCCAATGGGGTGGTGCGCCGCACGAACTGCGGCGCGGGCGTCCCGGCGCTCAGCGCGTAGCCGTGGCGGGTGACCTGCACGGGCACGCCGCTGTCGATGAGGCGCCGCGCGAGGGTGTTCACGGTGACGCGGTTCACGCCGAGCGCCTGCCCCAGGGCGGCCCCGGTCTGGGGGTCCGGGGTCAGCAGGGGCAGCAGGCGGCCGGGCATCTCGTTCACGGTTTAGCGCGCCGGACTGAACGAGCGCAATGAACCGGGTTCAGCCAGCCGTCCGGTTATACCGGACAGCCCGCGCCCGCCGGTCTGTCGCAGCGGTCACGGGTGCGTCCGGGTGCATTTGATAAACTCCCCGCATGACGATGGTGCGGCAGACCAAGCAGCGTGCGGCGGTGATCGAGGTGCTGCGTGCGGCCCGGTCCCATCCGGACGCCGCGTGGATTCACACGCAGGTGCGCGGTCAGCTGCCCAGCGTGAGCCTCGGAACCGTGTACCGCACCCTGGACGCCCTGGTCCGTGACGGCGTGGTCGTTACGCTGGAACGCGCCGGGCAGGCCACCCGCTACGACTACAAACATGAGGGCGACGCGCACCACCACGCGGTCTGCCGCACCTGCGGGGCCATTTTCGACGTGGATGCCGGGGACGTGCCGGCCGTCCCGGCCTCCGCCCTGCCTGCTGGGTTTCAGGTCACCGACGTGCGTCTGGAATTCATAGGCATCTGCCCGGACTGCCAGTCCCGCTGAGGCCGCGCGGGACGCTTCACCTGCGGGCGCGGCAGTAGGCTGCGGACGTGACCGTTCCGCCTGCGCCGCCCGCCCCTGAATTTCCCGTCTATACCCCGCGGTCATTCCTGCCGGCCTTCCTGCTGGGCTGGGGCCTGGGCGTCGCCCTGACCTTCGCGGTGCGCGGCGCGGGCGCAGCGCTCCTCACGGACCTCTGCCAGGGACACACGCTGCTGGCACTGCTGGTGCCCCTGCTGCTGGGCCCGGGGGGCCTGGCGTTCACGGCCGCGCACTGGCGCCGCCCGTCACGTGCGGCGCTGGGCCTGGGGCTGGTGCTGGCCTCGCTGTTCCCGGCGCTGTTCGTCGGCGCGCAGGACATCGGGCAGCTGCGCCGCAGCGGCTGCGCCGGAGGGTACGTGCTGCTGACCGAACCGGTGAACGGGCAGCCAGGCGACAGCATCAGCAGCCTGAGTCTTCCGGTCGGCACCGAGCGCACCCTCCTGGCCCGCGTCGGCGGGTACACCGCGCAGACGCACCCAGGGGTCTTCACGGTGCGCGGCGCGTCCACCGCCGGCGGCGTGAGTGTCACGCCGGGCCGCACGCAGGTGCGCGCCGGGGAGCCGTTTCCCGTCACGATCCGCGTGGCGCGCGGCACCCCCGTGAACTCGTACACGGCCACCGTGAGCGCCGCCACGCAGCAGGACGGGCGGAAGGTGGAAGCCAGCGGAACGCTGGACCTCAATGTCCGCCCCGCGCAGCCCTGACCGGGCCCCGTGAACCGGACCCGGCCGGAGCGGATGATACGCTCGGGCCGTGAATGTGCCGGAACTCTCCCGTGTTGCCTTACCGACGTTCCTGGCCGTTCAGGTGTCGTTATGACCATGAGTCTTCCGGAACTTCTGGCCATCACCTCCCAGACGTTCCTGACCATGCTGGTGGTGATGGACCCGATCGGGCTGGCCCCGATCTTCATCGGCCTGGCCGGCAACCGGCCCAGTTTCGAGCGGCGGCGCGTGGCGTTCAAGGCGACCCTGGTGGCTGGCGTGATCATCCTGCTGTTCGGCCTGTTCGGCCGCGCACTGCTCGATCACCTGGGCATCAGCCTGAGTGCCTTTCGCATCGCGGGCGGGATCCTGCTGTTTCTGATTGCGCTGGACATGGTGTTCGCGCGGCCCAGCGGCAGCAAGGAAACCGCCGAGGAGGAACAGGAGGCGCAGGAGCGGCAGGACATCAGCGTGTTCCCGCTGGCCATTCCGCTGATTGCCGGGCCCGGCACGCTGGCGAGCATCATGATTCTGGCGGGCGACGCGCACGGCTCGCCCCTGCTGCTGCTGGCCGTGTTTCTGGTAACGGCGGCGGTGCTGCTGCTGTGCTACCTGGCGCTGCGCCTGTCCGGGCAGATCGCGCGGGTGATCGGGCTGACGGGAGTGCACGTGGTGACGCGCGTGCTGGGCGTGCTGCTGGGCGCCCTGGCGGTGCAGTACGTGGCGGACGGCGTGCTGGAACTGCTGCGCGGCGGCGTGCGCACGGGGGCCGTGCCGGGTCTGCTGGGCTGACCGGAGCAGGGAGGCCGCGTAGGCCATTGCCTGCAGCGGTCATGCATGAAAACTAAGCGTGTCAGCGCAACATTGCTCTGACGGCCTCGTTTTAAAATGCCGTGCATGATCTCCAGAAAGGACGTGCACCCAGAGCCCCGAAGACCTCGTGTCGCCGCTGACCTCAACGCGCCGCGTGTGCTGGTGCTGAACGCGTCCTACGAACCGCTGCACGTCACGAGCGCCAAGCGGGCCATCACGCTGGTGCAGTACGGCGTGGCGGAGATTCTGGAGAACAGCGAGGACGTGGTCCGCTCACCCAGCACGGTCATGCCGGTGCCCAGCGTGATCCGCCTGCGGCGCTACGTGCGCCGCCCACGCGTGCATCCCATTCCCTTTAACCGCCGCAACGTGCTGCGCCGCGACACCTTCACCTGCCAGTACTGCGGCTCACCCGAGGAACTGACGCTGGATCACGTCCTGCCCCGTTCACGTGGCGGGCGGCACACCTGGGAGAACGTGGTGACGGCGTGCCGCACGTGCAACCAGCGTAAGGGCAACCGCACGCCGGAAGAGGCCGCGATGCCGCTGCGCACCCGGCCGCGCGCGCCCAGCTTCGGCGTGTACGCGCACGGGCAGTTCGCGCACTGGCAACCGCAGTGGACGCGGTACCTGGGCGGGTAACCCGCCTGGGCGTGTGGGGCAGCCGGCAGGCCAGGGCTGCCCCACACGCTGGCTTTCACGTTCCGGGCCGCTAGACTGCCGTATGAACCGGGAACAGGCTTACACCCTGATGGTGCAGCACACGCCGTCGGTGTCGCTGCAGCGGCACATGCTGAACGTGGAGGCCGCCATGCGCGCCTACGCCCGCCACTGGGGCGAGGATGAGGAACTGTACGCCGTGACGGGCCTGCTGCACGACTTTGATTACGAAAGGCACCCGGAGGAGCACCCGGCGTGGGGCGTGGCGTTCCTGCGCGACCACACCGACACGCCGGACGTGGTGCTGAGCGCGATCATGGGTCACGCCTCGTACACCGGCACCCCCCGTGACACGCGGCTGGCCCGGACGCTGTTCGCCGTGGATGAACTGACCGGGCTGGTGCAGGCGGCCGCGCTCGTGCGCCCTGACCGGGACGTGCGGCAGGTGGAACTGCCCAGCCTGAAAAAACGTTTCCGCAACCGGGCGTTCGCAGCGGGCGTGAACCGTGAAGAGGTCGAGCAGGGCGCCCGGGAACTGGGGGTTGATCTGGAGGAGCACATGCTGGTGGTACTGCGGGCCATGCAGGCCATGCCCCAGGCGGCTGAGGAGCGCGCACCTGCCTGAAGCTGCACACTCATAAGATCAGTTCAGGGTCCCTTTAAGGTCTGGTGCAGGCAGCCGCGCTCGCCGGACCGCACAATGCCTTCATATCCGGCGCGACTGCGCACCTGATGCAAGGAGACTCACCATGAACAAGACCCTGTTAACGCTGACCCTGCTGCTCGCGGCTCCCGCTGCCCTGGCCTCCGCGCCCTCTTCGACGCTCGTGCAGGTGCAGGACACCAACAACAACGGCCAGCAGGACGACTTCGGCGGCACGCCCGGCGAAGGGCAGGAAGGCGCGGCCGAGGAGGTCGGCGAGAACGTCGATCAGGCCGCGCAGGAGACCGGTGAAGCGGTAGAGAACGCCGCAGCGGCCACCGGTGAAGCCGTTGAGAACACGGGGGACGCCGTGAGCAACGCCGTGGACCCCAACGGGGACGGCGTGGTGGACACCAACAATGACGGTACGGCCGACACCCGCCAGTTCCCCTGGGGTCTGCTGGGCCTGCTGGGTCTGCTGGGCCTGATTCCCCGCAACCGCCCGCACACCGTGACCCACGTGGACACGACCACCACCCGCCGCTAATCCAGCTGTGGCACTGCCCCGGCCCCTACAGGGGCCGGGGCAGTGACGTGTGAGCGTCAGGCGCGGGGCGGAAAACGTACGAAAGTCAGCCAGAACGCCTCGAAGGCCCGCATGGCCCCCAGGAAATTCTCGAATCCTACGGGCTTGACCACGTACCCGCTGGCGTGGCGCTCGTAGGAGGAGCGCACATCATCCTCGGCCTGACTGGTCGTGAGGATCACCACCGGAATGCTGCACAGGCCCGGGTCGGCCTTGATCTCTTCCAGGACTTCCAGGCCGGTCTTGCGGGGCATGTTGATGTCCATGAGAATCACGTCGGGGCGAGGGGCGGCGGCGTGTTCGCCTTCGCGGCGCAGGAAGCGCAGGGCGTCCACGCCGTCACGGGTGACATGCATGCGGTTGGGAACCCGGGCCTCCTCAAAGGCTTCCAGGGTCAGGAGGACGTCGGGTTCGTTGTCCTCCACCAGCAGAATATGTATGGGGTCAGTGGTCTGGGTCATGGGTGGGGTCTGCTGGGAGGGTCAGATGAAAGGTGCTGCCCTGGTCCGGGACAGAGTCGATCCAGATGCGGCCCCCGTGGTGCTCCACAATTTTACGGCAGATAGCGAGGCCCATACCGTTTCCGGCGTAACTCTCACGGTGGTGAAGCCGCTGAAAGATCTCGAACACCCGCGCGTGGTACTCCGGCGCAATGCCAACGCCGTTGTCCTGAACGGTCACGTGCACCATGCGGCCTTCGCGCCTGGAACGGACCGTCACGCGGGCCGCCTCGCCGGGCCGGTGGAATTTCAGGCCGTTGCTGATCAGGTTGGTCAGCAGCTGCGTCAGCAGTGACGCCTGGCCGATCACGCGGTGCGGGGTGTCCCAGCTCAGTGGGCTGCCGCCTGCGGGCAGAACGCCCAGCACGTTCTGCGCCGCGGCCCGCAGCGTGTCATCGAGGGCAACGGAAACCGGCGGCCTGTCCTGCCGGCCCAGGCGCGCGAAGCCCAGCAGGTCCTGGATCAGGCTGCGCATCCGTCCCACCGCCTCCTGCATGAACTCCAGGTACTGGTCGGCGCGGGGGTCCAGCTGCCCCCGGTAACGCCGGACGAGCAGGTCCGCGTAGCTGCCCACGGTGCGCAGCGGCTCCTGCAGGTCGTGACTGGCCACGTACGCGAACTGCTCCAGGTCCTGGTTGCTGCGCTCCAGGTTGGCGATCATGCCCTGCAGCTGCTGCTGCGCCCGGAGACGCTCGGTGATGTCCTGCAGCATCACCACGGCGCCACTTACCTCTCCCTTGTCGTTCAGGGTGGGGGTCACCACGTACGCCACGGGAACGGCGTGACCCTGCGCGTGCCACATCACGTCGCTCTCCACGCGGCGGGTCTGGCCGTCGCGCAGCGTCTGGTGAATGGGGCAGTCGCGCAGCGCGTAGGCCCGGCCGTCGGCGTGGTGGTGATGTACCAGATCGTGCTGGCTGTACCCGATCATGCGTTCCACGCTGTACCCCAGCATGCGGGCTGCGGCCGGGTTGGCGAAGGTGGTCACGCCACCTGGGTCCAGTCCGAAGATGCCTTCGCCCGCGGCCGTGAGCAGCAGCGTACTGAAACGCGTCACCTGCGCGAGTTCCTGCGTGCGCGCCTGCACGCGTGCTTCAAGCTCGGTGTTCAGGGCGCGCAGGGCCTGCTCGGCCTCGCGGACGGCGCTGAGGTCGGTGTGCGTGCCGATCCATTCAGCCAGCTGACCGTGTTCGTCGAGAACCGGCACGGCGGAGGCCCGCATGGGCACAAAGGTGCCGTCGGCGCGGCGCAGGCGGTGTTCGGTGGTGTACAGGGTGCGGGCGTGCAGGGCGCGCTGCCAGGCCGCGACCGTGGCGGGCTGGTCGTCAGGGTGCACAGCATCCAGCCATCCGGACTGCCGGTACTCGTCTGGCCCCTGGCCGGTGAAGGCTTCCCACTGCGGCTGGGGCGGGCGGAGTTCACCGTTGGCCTGGGCACTCCAGACGATCTGGCTGGTGGCTTCCACCAGGGAGCGGAAACGCCGCTCACTGACGCGCATCTGCCCTTCAAGTGCCTGCCGTTCAGTGACGTCTGCGACTACAGTGGTCACCTGTTTGGGGCGCGCCATGCCGGGCGCGCGGCGCGGCACGGCCGTCACCTGCAGCCAGCGCCATGAGTCGCTCGGCAGGTGGTAGATGCGCATGGGTACGTCGCGCACGGTCTGTCCGGTCTGCAGGGCCCTCGAGGAGGGGTAGGTGTCGTGGGTGAACGGCGTACCATCCGGATGAGTGGCACGCCAGCGGGCGTCTATGGAGCTTTGCCCGCTGAGCTGTTCGTCCGTGAGGCCCAGGATGGCAGGTGCCGCAGCGTTCATGTGCAGGAGGCGGCCGTCCGGGTCCTGCACAGTCAGGCCCAGGCCCAGGTTATCCATGAGTTCCAGCGCGACTTCCAGTGGATCCCGCGCCATATGCAGGTGCAGCAGAACGCCGGAACCGGACGGCGCGGCAGTCAGCAGGCCCGGCGCGACTGTGTCCTGCATCTTCACCGTCACCTGCCGGACCTCCCCGGCCAGGGCGGCCTGCACCGCCTGCTGAATGGCGCCGACGCTGCCGGGGTCAAACAGCCCCTGCCACTCGCCTGCCGGAGAGCGCTGGTGCACGCGTTCCTGAGCGGCACGGTTCAGGGTGACCTGACCGTCGGCCGTCATGAACGCCACTGGGTCCGGCAGTGTTTCCAGCAACAGCTGGGCGTCCACGCCCGTAAACGCCGCAGGGGGCTGCGTCACGCGCCTTAGCCGCGCAGGGCGTACCCGACGCCACGCACGGTGCGCAGCAGGCCGTAGCCGTCAAGATCACGCAGTTTGGCGCGCAGGTTCGCCATATGCACGTCCACCACGTTGCTGCCTTCAGGCAGGCGGCCCTGCCAGATGTCCTGACCGATTTCCTGGCGGGAGTACACGCGCCCCGGCTGGCGGATCAGGAGGGCCAGAATGTCGAACTCCTTGGGCGACAGGCGCAGCTCGTCGCCCTTGAAGGTCACGAGCCGCTTCTGCGGGTCCAGGGTCAGGTCACCCATGGTGAGGCTTTCGGTGGTGCGCTGGCGCAGCTGGACCTTCACGCGCGCCAGCAGCTCATCCGGGTGGAACGGCTTGATCAGGTAGTCGTCTGCACCCAGGCCCAGCAGGCGCACCTTCTCCTCAACGGTGTCGCGGGCGGTCAGCACGATGATCGGCACGGCGCTGTTCTTGCGCAGGCGCTGCACGACGTCCCCGCCGTCAAAGTCCGGCAGGCCAAGGTCCAGCAGGATCAGGGTGGGCTGGTCTTCACGCGCCTTGATCAGGCCGTTCATGGCCGAGTCCGCGTGGTCTACCTCAAAGCCGGCGTCGGTCAGGTCCATGCGCAGGACATTGGCGATGTCCAGGTCGTCCTCGATGACAAGAATGCGTTGCGGGGTCACGTCACCGATCATACCGCCTGACTCCATGGAAACCTTCATGATCCTTTCTTGATGCAATGTCCCTTGCAGCGCCGCAGCTGACCCATCATCCATTCACGGCCGGGCGACCGGGACGGCCGGTGTGCTACGTTAAACACACTTCGTCTCCCTCGCCCTTGCGACGGGACTCAGGCGACACAATCCATCCCGACTCAGGCCGCATTTCAGGCCCCGCCTTCTCTCACAACCTGCCCCAGCCGTGCAGGCCAACGGAGTTCCCTATGACCAACCCCAGCAAGGCCCCCCGCCCCGAGGGCGCGGCCCCACACCTTGAAGTCATCCCGCTCGGCGGGATGGGCGAGATAGGCAAGAACATCACCGCTTACCGCTACGGCGACGAGATCATGGTCGTCGACGCGGGCCTCGCCTTCCCTGAAAGCCACCAGATGGGCATCGACCTGATCATTCCGCGAATTGACTACCTGCAGCAGCACGCCGGCCTGATCAAGGGCTGGATTCTCACGCACGGGCACGAGGACCACATCGGCGGCCTGCCGTACATCCTCCCGCGCCTGCCCCGCGTACCCGTCTACGGCGCCGGGCTGACCCTTGGCCTTGTGCGCGAGAAGCTCGCCGAGTTCGGCATCAAGGACGGCGAGGTGGACCTGCGCGAGGTGGGTCTGACCGACAAGGTCCGGATCGGCACGCACTTTCAGGTGGAGTTCATCCGCATGACGCACTCCATTCCGGACAACGCCGGATACATTCTCACCACGCCGGCGGGCGTGGTGCTGCACACCGGGGACTTCAAACTTGACGAGGAACCCAGCGACGGCAAGGTCAGCGATCTCGCCCGCATCGAGCAGGCCGGCCGTGAGGGTGTACTGCTGCTCCTGAGTGACTCCACGAACGCCGAACGCCCCGGGCGCACGGTCAGTGAGGCGGAAGTGGCCCGCAACCTTGAGACCCTGATTGCCGGCCTGAAGGGCCGCGTGTTCATGACGACCTTCGCGTCGAACGTGCACCGCATTCAGAACGTGATCAACATCGCGCACCGTCAGCGCCGGCGCGTGGTCATGGAAGGGCGCAGCATGCTCAAGTACGCCCAGGTGGCCCAGACGCTGGGGTACATGGAGCTGCCTGAGCCGTTCCTGACCAACGATGAGGTGGGCGGCCTGCAGGACCAGCAGGTGCTGTACGTGTGCACCGGCAGCCAGGGCCAGCCCATGAGCGTTCTGTCGCGCCTGGCCTTCGGGAATCACGCGAAGATCGCGCTGCGCCGCGGCGACAGCGTCATCCTGTCCAGCAACCCCATTCCCGGGAATGAGGAAGCCGTGAACCTTGTCATCAACCGCCTGTACGAGATCGGTGTGGACGTGTACTACCCGCCCGCGTACCGCGTGCACGCGTCCGGGCACGGCAGCCAGGAGGAACTCGCCACGGTCCTGAATCTCGCGCGGCCCAAGTACTTCCTGCCGTGGCACGGCGAACCCCGCCACCAGATCAATCACGCCCGCCTCGCCCAGACGCTGCCGCGGCCGCCCAAACGCACCCTGATCGCCAAGAACGGTGACGTGATCCGCCTCAGTCAGGATGACTTCAAGGTGACCGGGACCGTCCCGGCCGGCGCCGTGTACGTCGATGGCCTGGGCGTCGGCGACATCGGCGACGATGTGCTGCTCGACCGCGTGAACATGAGCCAGGAAGGCATCCTGATCATGACGGCCGTGCTGCACCCCACCCCGCATGTGGAGATCGTGTCGCGCGGATTCGTGCGGGCCAACCGGGAGCTTGACAACCAGATCCGCAAGGTCGCGCTGGAGGCCGTGGATCAGGGCATGCGCGAGAAGAAACGTCTGGAAGACGTTCGTGACGACATGTATGGCGCGGTGCGCCGCTTCGTGCGCAAGGTCACGGGACGCAACCCCGTCCTGATTCCCCTGATCGTCGACTGAGCCGCCGCACCGCGGCACAGCGGAGGCGGCCGGGGGAGTTCCCCCGGCCGCCTCCGCGTGGTGCCCTGAGCGGCTCAGTCCTCGACGACGGTGGTGGTCGTGGTGGTCTGGACCTCCGTCTGCACGGGGGCGCGCACGGCCTCCTCCTCATGCACTTCGTGCCGTTCCTGGTGGGTGGCGGCGCCGGTGGCCGGGTCGCGGGTTTCGGTGACCTCCGTCACCTCGGAGCGCTTGGCAATGTCGTCTGATCCGTGCATGTTGACCTCCTGAAAAGGAACTTGAGGTCCTCAGCGTACTGCGCAGTGCGGGACCCACCTGCGCAGATAAACTCTTGCGTAAGCCTCCTGCCTGGCCGTTCCTCTGTGACGGACAGGGGGCGCCCTGACGGGGCGCAGCGCATCTGGCGGAGGGGGCCGGTGGCCCCGGGGGACGGGTGAAGTCAGGTTTGGCCTACGTTCAGTTTCCCGACCCGTGCGATAATCGCCCCTATGAGCGTGATTCCCTACGTGATCGAGCAGACCGGGCGCGGCGAGCGGATGTACGACATCTACTCCCGCCTCCTCAAGGACCGGATTATTTTCGTGGGCACGCCGATCGAGTCGCAGATGGCGAACACCATCGTGGCGCAGCTGCTGCTGCTGGACAGCCAGAACCCCGAGCAGGAGATCCAGATGTACATCAACTGCCCGGGCGGCGAGGTGTATGCAGGCCTGGCGATCTACGACACCATGCGGTACATCAAGGCGCCGGTCAGCACGATCTGCGTGGGGATTGCCATGAGCATGGGCAGCGTGCTGCTGATGGCCGGCGACAAGGGCAAGCGCATGGCGCTGCCGAACAGCCGCATCATGATTCACCAGGGCTCGGCAGGTTTCCGCGGGAACACCCCGGACCTGGAGGTGCAGGCCAAGGAGGTGCTGCACCTGCGTGACCGCCTGGTGAGCATCTACCATGAGCACACCAGCCTTCCGCACGAGAAGCTGATGCGCGACATGGAACGTGATTACTTCATGTCGCCAGACGAGGCGATGGGCTACGGGCTGATCGACAGTGTGGTGGCGCGCACGCGGTCGCAGGAGGCGGAGCAATGACGAAATCGGGAGGGGACCGCTGCTCATTCTGCGGGCGGCAGCATCCGCAGATCGCGCAGCTGATCGAGGCGCCGGGGCGCGCCGCGTTCATCTGCAACGAGTGCACGGACCGGGCGCATGAACTGGTCAAGCAGAACCGCAGCAAGGCCGGAGCGGACTTCAGCCTGGACGAGCTGCCCACGCCGCGCGAGATCAAGGCGTACCTTGACGAGTTCGTGATCGGGCAGGACGAGGCGAAAAAGGCGCTGGCCGTGGCAGTCGTGAGTCACTACCAGCGGCTGGCGCACCCGGACGTGAACCTGCAGAAGAGCAACATCCTGCTGATCGGGCCGACCGGGACCGGGAAGACGCTGCTGGCCTCCAGCCTCGCCGAGATGCTTGAGGTTCCGTTCGCCATTGCCGACGCCACGACCCTGACTGAGGCGGGGTACGTCGGGGACGACGTGGAGAACGTGATCGTGCGCCTGCTGCAGGCCGCCGAGTATGACGTGGCGGCGGCGGAGCGCGGCATCATCTACATCGACGAGATCGACAAGATCGCCCGCAAGTCCGAAGGCACGAGCATCACGCGGGACGTGTCCGGTGAGGGCGTGCAGCAGGCCCTGCTGAAGATCATCGAGGGCACGGTCGCGCAGGTTCCGCCGCAGGGCGGCCGCAAGCACCCGCAGCAGGAACTGGTGCAGGTGAACACGAAGAACATCCTGTTCATTGTGGGCGGCGCCTTCGACGGAATTGCCGACATCGGCCGCAGCCGCACGAATGTCCGCGCCGTCGGCTTTGGCGCCGAGCACAAGGGGGACGAGCAGCAGGAACTGCGCTTCCTGCCGGAGGACCTCGTGAAGTTCGGGCTGATTCCGGAGTTCGTGGGTCGCCTGCCGCTGGTCGTGCAGCTTCAGGAGCTGGATGAGGAGGCGCTGGTGCGGATCCTGACCGAGCCGCAGGGCGCGATCGTGCGGCAGTACCAGGCGCTGTTCGGCTTCCAGGATGTGGACCTGACGTTCACGGAGGACGCCCTGAGGGAAGTGGCGCACCGCGCGCGGGAACGCAAGACCGGTGCGCGCGGCCTGCGGGCGGTGCTGGAGAAGGCCATGACGGACCTGCTCTTTGAGCTGCCTGTGGAGGGGCTGAAAGAACTGCGGTTCGAGGCGGGCCACATTGATGACCCCATGACACTCCTTGAGTCAAAGGGACTCAAGAAGTCTGCCTGAGCAAAGCAATAGAGGTTACAGCACACCCCTGCGTGGCTCCCTAGAATTCAGGGACACCGTGCGGGGGTGTCTCTCTCATCACCTCTGCGATACACTCAAGTATTCCCGCGTCCCCACCGGGGACCGCGGCCGCAAGGAGCAAGCATGATCTGGGAACTTCCCGTAGTCGCCCTGAGAAACATCGTGATCCTACCCGGCGTCACCATGAACGTCGACGTGGGCCGCCCCAAGAGCAAACGCGCCGTGGACGAGGCCCAGGCCAGCGACCGCCGCGTGCTGCTGCTGACCCAGCGGGACGCCCGCACCGACGACCCCACCCGCGCCGAACTGCACGACATGGGTGTCCTGGCCGTCATCAAGCAGGTCGTGCGCATGCCGGACAACACCTACCAGGTGCTTGTCGAGGCGCAGGAACGCGCCGCCGTGCTCGACGAGGTGCCGAGCGCCTACATGCGCGTGCGCGCCGAAACCCGTCCTGCCCCGGCTGACGAGAGCCGCGAGGTGCAGGTTCTGGCCGGTGAGGTCAAGGCCGCCTTCGAGGAGTACCAGCGGCAGAACAAGAACCTCCGCCTGGACAACTACCAGCTGGAGGGCCTCAAGGCCCTGACCGATGTGGGCGCCCTGGCCGATCAGGTGACGCACCACGCCACCTGGACGCCCGACGAAAAGCAGGAGATTCTGAGCGCCGTGACCCTCCGCGCGCGCCTGGAAGGCGTACTGAAACTGCTCTCGCGCGACACCGAGCGCTTCAACATGGACAAGAAGATCGCCGGGCGCGTCAAGGAACAGATGGACGCCAACCAGCGCGAGTACTACCTGCGCGAGCAGATGAAAGCCATCGGCAAGGAACTCGGCGGCGGCGAGGACGGCCCGGCTGAGGTGGAGGCCCTGCGCGAGAAGATCGAGGCGGCCGGCATGCCCGACAGCGTGAAGGACAAGGCGCTGAAGGAACTCCAGCGTCTGGAACGCACGCCCGGCGGCAGCCCGGAAAGCACGGTGGTCCGCAACTACATCGACTGGCTGGTGGACGTGCCCTGGAGCAAACGGGACGAGGAGATCCTGGATATCGCCCGCACCCGCGAGATTCTGGACGCCGACCACTACGCCCTGGGCGACGTGAAAGACCGCATCCTGGAATTCCTAGCCGTGCGTCAGCTGACCCACAAACCCGGCGAGACTGAGGAAGCCCGCAAGGAACGCACCGCCGAGGAACGCACCGATGACGCCGAGCTGCGCGCACCGATCCTGGTGCTTGTCGGCCCTCCCGGGGTGGGCAAGACCAGCCTGGGCAAGAGCATCGCCCGCAGCCTGAACCGCAAGTTCGTGCGCATGGCCCTGGGCGGCGTGCGCGATGAGGCCGAGATCCGCGGCCACCGCCGCACGTACATCGGCTCGATGCCCGGCCGCATCATCCAGGCGATGAAGAACGCCGGCGTGACCAACCCGGTGATTCTCCTCGACGAGATTGACAAGATGAGCAGCGACTGGCGCGGCGATCCCAGCAGCGCCATGCTGGAAGTGCTGGACCCGGAGCAGAACCACACCTTCCAGGACCACTACCTGGAAGTGCCGTACGACCTGTCGCAGGTGATGTTCATCACCACCGCCAACAGCCTGCAGACCATCCCGCGCCCGCTGCTCGACCGCATGGAAGTCATCAACATCCCCGGCTACACCCAGGTGGAGAAGGTGGAGATCGCCCGGCGTTACCGCGTGCCGCGGCAGGTCAAGTCGCACGGCCTGACCGGCAGGCTGGAGATCACGGACGCCGCCCTGAACCGGATCGTGGAGGAGTACACCGCCGAGAGCGGCGTGCGCAACCTCGACCGGCAGGTCAGCAAGCTGGCCCGCAAGGCCGCCCGCGAACTGCTCGAACAGCCCTGGGACAACCTCAAGGTCATCGACGCGGCGCAGGTGCCGGACTACCTGGGTGTGCCGCTGCACCGCCCCGACCGCATGGAGAAAGAACCCCAGGTGGGCGTCGCTCAGGGCCTGGCATGGACCAGCGTGGGTGGCACCATGCTGATCGTGGAAGCCCTCGCCACACCCGGCAGCGGGAAGATCGTGATGACCGGATCGCTGGGCGACGTGATGAAGGAAAGCGTGAGCGCCGCCATTGCCTACCTGCGCGCGCACGCCGCGCAGTACGGCGCGGACCCGGACTTCCACAAGACCATGGACATTCACGTGCACTTCCCCGACGGGGCCACCCCGAAAGACGGCCCGAGCGCCGGCATCACGATCGCCACGGCCGTGATCAGCGCCGTGACCGGGCGCCCGGTCCGCCTGGATGTCGCCATGACCGGCGAGATCAGCCTGCGGGGCCGCGTGCTGCCCATCGGCGGCGTGAAGGAAAAACTGCTCGCGGCGCACCAGGGCGGCATCCGCGAGGTGATCGTGCCCAAGGACAACGAGCCAAACCTGCAGGACGTGCCGGACAGCATTCGCGGTGAGCTGCACATTCATACTTTCGAGCGCGTGGGTGAAGTGCTGGACCTGCTGCTGCTGCCCCGCCCCGAGGGCAACATGCCGGTTCCGGTGAGCAAGAGCGTCACGCAGCCCGGAGCCTGATGCACACGGCGGGGGCGGTGAAGAGAACTTCTCTTCACCGCCCCCGCTGCTGCCTGGCCCGGGCCGCGTCTGGCAGCCCTAGGGCACGCGCAGCGGGCGGCAGTTCTCGCCGGACATGTCGGGCGCGTCGCTGGCGACGATCACCTGCTCCCCGGCCCCCACAAAGCCGCGGCAACGGGCCAGTTCCCGTAGGTGCGCCGGCTCCTGCGCGGCCCGGACGGCGTCCTGAAGGATTTTCACGTCGCGTTCCAGCGTAAGGATCTGCGCGCGGGTGGCCTGGGTCTCCTGGGTCCAGGTGATGGTGCGGTACAGGCTGTGGCCCAGCTGGAAGGTCAGCTGCACGATGCCCAGGCCCAGCAGGGCGCTGGCGATCATCATGGTCAGCGGCAGGCGTTGCAGCCGCCGCCACCCGCTGCGCCGCGCGGGCGGGAGGGGCGGGGGCGGCACGTCGGTCACGCCGCGCAGCATAGCGTTCCCGCGCCGGGCATGGAGGGGTGGGTGGGACTAGACTGAACGGCATGACCGACCTGAGCGCCGTTCACGCCCCCGGCCAACCGTCGTCCCGCTTTCCGGCGCTGAACTGGGCAGACGCGTCGCGGACCATCATCCAGCTGAGGTACGGGGACCTGGACGCCATGGGGCACGTGAACAACGCCCGCTACGCGGAATTTCTGGAGGTGGGCCGCATGGCGCTTTCCCATGAGCTGGGCGCGGACGACGCAGATGACCGGTCCGTCCTGGCCCGCCTGGAGATCGATTACGTCCGCGAGATCCGCCAGGGGCAGGAGGTGGCCGTGGACACGCTGGTGGAACGGGTGGGGCGCACCAGCTGGACGAGCGTGGCCTTGATTCTCGCCGACGGCATTCCGTGCGCGTTTGCGCGCTCGGTGCAGGTGAGGGTGGATGAGCAGGGGACGCCCCGCGCGCTGCCGGCGGCGTTCGCGGCCCAGGTGGCCCGCCGGAGTGTGCGCTGACATGGCGGCGTTTGAGGACCGGGTGCTGTACCAGGGGGACCCCTGGGTGCGGCTGGACACCCTGCCTCGCCTGCTGGCCGAGGGGTGGCGGCGGACCCTGACGGAGGGCGGCGTGGTGAGCGTGGTGCGCACGCCCTTTCAGTGGTCAATGGGCAGCCCGGTGATCGAGATTGAGACCGGGGGGTACATGGGGGACGTGGGCCTGTATGTGCCGGAGGTGCAGCTGCCTGAAGCGCTGGTTCTGCTGGGGCTGGAAGACGACGCGGACGCTGAGGGCGGCAATGGTGCAGAGGAGCAGTCCCCGCCGGGCGGGCAGGCACGCTAAAGTTCTTGGTGCAGAGTTGTTTGCCGTTTCCCCAACCGTGGGGGCGCTGCCGGTCCCGTCAGCCTGGAAGCGTTCCCAACACCGGGGGTTTGCCCCGGCCTTCCCTGACCCCCAGGAGACCCCATGACCAACGCACCCATCCCTGAACCCCTCAGCATCGGCATTGACGTGGGCGGCACCAAAATCGCCAGCGGCGTCCTGCGCGGCGACGAGCTGCTCGACGCCCACGTGGTTCCCACCCCGGAAACCGGGTGGGAAACCGTACTGGACGCCATGGCCGGCGAGGTCCGCCGCCTGCAGGAACGCCACCCGGCCGCCCGCCTGATCGGCGTGGGCATTCCCGGGCCCCTCAATGCCGACCGCACGCGCGTGAAGTTCGCACCGAACATCTACGGCTTCACCGACGTCCCCCTCGTGGACGGCCTGCGCGACCGCCTGGGCCAGCGCGTGGTGCTGGAAAACGACGCGAAAGCCGCCGCCCTGGCCGAAGCACACCTGGGCGCGGCGCGCGGCGCGGAAAGCAGCATCTACGTGACCGTCAGTACGGGCATCGGGGCAGGAATCGTCCTGAACGGCCGCCTCTGGCGCGGCCGGCACGGCATTGCCGGAGAGATCGGGCACATCACGGCGCTGCCGGGCGGTCCCGTGAGCGGCGCCGGACTGGACGGCGCGCTGGAGGCCGTGGCGAGCGGCACCGCCATCGCGCGGGACGCCAGCTTCGCCCTGAACCGTGACGTCAGCACCGCCGAAGCCTTCCAGCTGGCGCAGCAGGGCCACCCGGCCGCGCGGCGCGTGGTGGGCCAGGCCCTGCGGCACATCGGCATTGCGCTGGCAGACCTGCAGAAAACCATTGACCCGGACGTGTTCGTGATCGGGGGCGGCGTGGCCAGCGTCGGCGACTACTTCTTCCACGGCGTGCAGGCGGCGGCGGACGAGTACGCGCAGGGCTTCGCGGCCGTCACGATCCGCCGCGCGCAGCTGGGCACGAACGCCGGTGTGATCGGCGCCGCCCTGGCCGCCCGGCACGGCTGAGCCTCCCAGGCATGGCGGCCCTGACTGCAGCGGCCGAGGCCTTTGCCCGGCCCTGGTACGCTGAGGCCGGGCGGACCTACCACACGGCCGAGCACGTGCAGGCCATGCTCGGGGCGCTGCGGTCGCGCGGCGTGCTCACGGCGCCGCTGGAACTGGCGGCCTGGGGGCATGATCTGATCTACGACCCGCGCGCCGCGGACAACGAGGCGCGCAGCGCGGCCGTGTTCTGCGCGTGGCTGGCCGCCCAGGGTGCCCCCCCTGCCCTGAGCGCCCAGGTGCACGCCCTGATTCTCGCCACCCGGCACGCCGAGCCGCCTGCCACCCGTGAGGAGGCGCTGTTCGTGGATGCCGACCTGGCCGTCCTGGGGGCCGACCCCGCGACCTTCGCCGCGTACGACCACGCCATCCGCGCCGAGTACGCTCATGTTCCTGACGGCGCCTACCGCATCGGGCGGAGCGCCGTGCTGCGGCACTTCCTGGAACGCCAGCCGCTGTACACCACCCCGGAATTCGCGGCTCTGGACGCACCGGCGCGGGTCAATCTGCGCCGGGCGCTGGCCCGGCTGGCCCCTGCGGACTGAGCCCGAGTTCCGCCAGAACCTCGGCGGTGTGCTGCCCGGGCGTGGGGGGCGCGCGGCGTACCGGGAGGGGCTGCCCACCGAACTCCCAGGGGGGCGCCGTCACGGTGGTGTGCCCCAGCGTGGGGTGCGGCACCGTGACCGCCACGCCACGCGCCTGCACGTGCGGGTCAGCGAACACCTCCGCCAGGTCGTTCACCGGGCCGCATGGCACCCCGGCGTGCTCCAGGCGGCGCATGAGGTCCTGGCGGGTGAAGCGCGTCAGGGCGCCCAGCAGTTCCGCGTCCAGCGCCTCGCGGTGCGTGACGCGGCCCTCGTTGGTGGTGAAGCGCTCGTCGGCCCCCAGGGCCGGCAGGTCGAGCGCGGCGCAGAACCGCCGCCACAGCGCGTCGTTCCCCACGGCGATATTCACGAACCCGTCGGCGCAGCGCAGCGTGCCGTACGGCACGATGGACCGGTGATCGTTCCCGACGGGCTGCGGCACCTCTCCGGTCGCCAGGTACCGGCCCACCTGGGAGCTGCCCAGGGCAATGACGCTGTCCAGCAGATTCACGTCCACCCGCTCACCGCGCCCGGTGCGTTCACGCTGGTACAGGGCGGCCAGAATCGCCTGGGTGATCAGCGCGCCGCTGTACACGTCCGCGACCGCCACGCCGACCCGCAGGGGCTGACCGCCGGGTTCGCCGTTGTAACTCATCAGGCCGCCCATGCCCTGCGCGACCACGTCGTACCCGGCCCGGTCACGGTACGGGCCGCGCAGCCCGAACCCGCTGATGGTGGCGTAGATCAGGCGGGGATGCCCGGCGCTGAGCGTCTCCCAGCCCAGTCCCAGGCGGTCCAGGGTGCCGGGCCGGAAGTTCTCGACGAGAATGTCGCTCGTGGCGATCAGGCGCCGCGCGGCCCTGAGCCCCTCGTCGCTTTTCAGGTCCAGGGTGAGGCTGCGTTTGTTGCGGTTCACGCTCAGGAAGTAACTTGACTCCCGGCCTCCCTCGCCTTCCTGAAATGGCGGCCCCCAGGCGCGGGTGTCATCTCCGCCGGGCGGCTCGACCTTGATGACGTCGGCCCCCAGGTCACCGAGCAGCATGGTGCACAGCGGGCCGGTCAGGACGCGCGTGAAGTCCGCGACGCGCAGCCCGCTCAGGGGCAGCTGTGGTGGGGTCATGTCCCGGATGGTAGCGCGCCAGGCAGGCGCCCCGGAGGCCCCCGGGCGTAGACTGCGAGGCGTCTTTGCAATCCGTGCCTTCGCCCCGCTCTTCTGGAGGTTCCCCCCGTGACGACCCTCACCCCTGAAACCCCGGCCCGCGCGCACCTGGGCCGCCCCCGCAAGATCATTGACGGCCTGGAGAAGATCACCGGTCGGGCCGGGTACGCCGCGGACGTGTCGGTGCACGGCATGCTGCACGCCCGGCTGGTGCTCTCCCCCTACCCTCACGCCCGGATCCGCGGTGTGGACGCCAGCGCGGCGCTGGCCGTGAACGGCGTGCAGGCCGTGCTGACCGGCGCGGACCTGAACGGGCCGCGCGAGGCGCATTCGCGGCCCAGCATGCTGCTGGCCGGGGAGCGCGTGGTGTTCGCCGGTCAGCCCGTGGCGGTGATCGTGGCCGACACGGAAGCGCAGGCGGCGGACGCCGCGGCGCTGCTGGACGTGGACTACGAGGTGCTCGACGCCGTGGAGGACCACGACGCCGCTCTCGCCGACGAGCAGCTCGTCTGGCCGGACGGCGTGCCCAGCGCGGACGCCGGCATGGCCGGACTGCACGGCGGGGAGGCGGGCACGCAGGCCGCGAAGGCGCCCAGCAACGTGGACGAGGACCGGTCCTTCGGCCGGGGTGATGTGGACGCTGCCCTGGCCGGCGCCGCCGTGGCCGTGGAGCGCACCTACCGGGTGGCTGGGGTTCACCAGGCGTACCTGGAGCCGCATGCGGTGGTGGCGCAGCCCGGCGCGCGCGCCGGTGAAATTACGGTGTACACCAGCACGCAGGGGCAGTACGTGGTGCGCAGCGAGGTGAAGGGGGCGCTGGGCCTGCGCGAACGGGACGTGCACGTCATCCCCACGGTGGTGGGCGGCGGTTTCGGCGCGAAGTACGGCATCATGGACGCCCTGGTGGCCGCCGTGGCCCTGCACGTGAACCGCCCCGTGCGCCTGGTCCTGACGCGCAGCGAGGACATGCTCACCACCATGCCCGCCCCTGCGATCACGGTGCAGCTGCGCCTGGGCGCGGCGGCCGACGGCACGCTGAGCGCCATTGACGCGGACGTGACCATCGAGAACGGCGCGTTCCGCTTCGGGCACAGCGGAATTATCGCCACCATGCTGGGCGGTCTGTACCGCTGCGAGCACGTGCGGGTCCGCACGCGGGAACTGCTGCTGCACCGCGCGCCGGTCGGCGCGTACCGCGCGCCGGGCGTGCCGCAGGCGCTGTTCGCGCTGGAATCCAGCGTGGATGACCTCGTGCGTCAGCTGGGCGCCGACCCGCTGGAGTGGCGCCTGCAGCACGCCGTGGAGGCCGGCGACCTCATGGGCAACGGCCGCAGGTGGCCGGACATCGGCCTGAAAGCGTGCCTGGAAGCGGCGCGGGCCCACCCGCTGTGGCAGGCCCGCGGGCAGACGCCGCATGAGGGCGTGGGCCTCGCGGTGGGCGGCTGGCCCGGCGCGTTCTCGCCGGCCGGAGCGGTGTGCCGCGTGGACACCGACGGCACCGTGCGCCTGCACGTGGGCAGCGTGGACATCAGCGGCGTTCACTCCAGCATGGTCCTGATTGCCGCCGAAACGCTCGGCGTGGACCCGGAGCAGGTGGAGATCGTGCAGGGCACCACCGACAGCGGCCCCTACGCCCCGAACTCCGGCGGCTCGCAGGTGACCATCAGTCTGTCCGGCGCTGTACTGGACGCCAGCACCCAGGTGCGCGAGCAGCTGCTTGAACTGGCCGCCCGCCACTTCGAGGCGCACCGGGACGACATTGAACTGGCGGGCGGCCAGGCGCAGGTGCGGGGCATTCCCGGCAAGGCGCTGCCCATCGGGAAACTCGCCGCGCAGGCCCAGCGGCTGCCTGGCGGACCGGGGCCGGTCGTGGCGGAGGGCCGCGCGGCCATCAAGGCGGGAGCGCCGGGCTTCATTGCGCAGCTCGTGAAGGTCCGCGTGGACCCGCACACCGGGCAGGTCACGCCGCTTCAGGCGGTGGCCGTACAGGACGTGGGATTTGCGCTGAACCCCCTGCTCGTGGAGGGACAGATTCAGGGCGGCAGCGCGCAGGCGCTCGGCATGGGCCTGTATGAGGGACTGCATTTTGCGGGCGGCACGCTCAGCAACCCCAACTTTCTGGAGTACGCCTTCCCGACGAGCACGGACCTGCCGCCGCTGGAGGCGGTGCTGGTGCAGCGGCCCAGCGAGCACGGTCCGTTCGGGGCGCGCATCGTGGGCGAGCCGCCCATCACGGCGGGGGCGGCGGCCGTGGCCAACGCCATCCGCGACGCGGCGGGCGTGCGCGTGACCGAGCTCCCGGTCACGGCCGAGGCGGTCTGGCGCCTGAAGCAGGGCGCGCAGGGGTAGGCAGCCTGCCGGCAAGGTGAAGGCCGCTTCCCGTCTGGGAGGCGGCCTTCTGCGCCGGGCTGACGGGTCAGTCGGCGGCGGAGCCGTGGTTGCCGGCCTGCGCGGCCTCGCGGTCCTTCTGGGCGTCCGCTTCGAGTTTCGCCTTGATTTTCTTCAGGGTGAAGCTCGCTTCGCGTTCGCGCTGGTCCAGCACGCTGCGAATAAAGCGGATGTCGTCCTGAATGCCGGGGATCAGGATCTGCTCCAGGGCGTTGACGCGCCGGGAGGTCTTCTTGATCTCCTCGCCGATCCGCCGGAGCTTCGTTTCGGTCGCGGCGACCTTCACGATGGCTTCGAGCACGCCGCCGAAGTCGGTGGCGGCCTGAATGGTGCGCGCGCCGACGTTGATCGGGCTGAAACCGGTGTTCGGAGCGCGTTCCGGGATGTTGATCTTGGGGACCTTCACGCCGTAGATGCTCTGGATCTGCATGTCGATCGCGTAGTCGCTGCTGCCGCCGAGGCTGAGGCTCTCGACCGCTTCAGGGCTGTCCCACGCTTTCGCGCCGAACAGGCTGGTGTACGCGCCGCGGCTGACGCTGGCGAGTTCCTCGCGGGCGGCCAGGGCGTCGCGCACCAGAGCGAAGAACTCGCCGATCAGGGCGTCACGCTTGCGTTTGAGGAGGTCCGCGCCGCTCTGCGCGGTTTTCAGGCTGGCCTTGCTGGCCAGCATGGCGCTGCGTGTGGGGCTGATCTGTCCTGCCATAATTCACCTCCCTTGCTGGTGGGGTCGGGTGCCGGGAGCAGTGTCTCCCGGCGGCCGGTTCAGATGCGGTTCCCGCGCCACATTTCATCCATCTTCGTACCGTAGTACTTGTCGATGGCGTCCTTGCCAATGCGGGTCAGCTGGTTCTGGGGGAGTTTGGAGAGGATGCCCCACGCGACGGTCAGGCTGTCGTCGATGCTGCGGTCCGCGTTGCCCTGACCCACGAAGTACTGCTCGAAGTCATCGGCGAAACGCAGGAACAGCTTGTCGGTCTCGGTCAGTGCGTCTTCACCGGTGATGGCCACCAGTTTGCGCAGGTCCAGGCCGTTGGCGTACGCGGCGAACAGCTGGTCGGAGACGTTCTTGTGGTCGGCGCGGGTCTTGCCCTTGCCGATGCCGTTGCCCTGCAGGCGCGACAGGCTGGGCAGCACGTTGATGGGCGGGAAGACGCCCTTGGCGTTCAGCGTGCGGTCCACCACGATCTGCCCTTCGGTGATGTAGCCGGTCAGGTCGGGGATGGGGTGCGTGATGTCGTCGTCGGGCATGGACAGAATCGGAATCTGCGTGACCGAGCCGGGCTTGCCGGCCACCACGCCGGCGCGTTCGTACAGGGACGCCAGGTCGGTGTACATGTAGCCGGGGAAGCCGCGGCGACCGGGGATCTCTTCGCGCGCGCCGCCGATTTCACGGAGCGCCTCGCAGTAGTTCGTCAGGTCGGTCAGGATGACCAGCACGTGGTAGCCGTGCTCGAAGGCCAGGTACTCGGCGGTGGTCAGGGCCATGCGGGGGGTCAGGAGACGCTCGACCGCGGGGTCGTCAGCCTTGTTCAGGAACAGCACGGAGCGGGCGAGCGCGCCGGTGCGTTCGAATTCCTGCGTGAAGAAGCTGACTTCGCGCTGGGTCAGGCCCATCGCGGCGAACACCACGGCGAAGTCACCCTCGTGGCCGGGCACCTTGGCCTGACGGGCGATCTGCGCGGCGAGTTCGTTGTGCGGGAGGCCCGAGCCGGAGAAGATCGGGAGTTTCTGCCCGCGGATCAGACTGGTGTTCACGTCGATGGTGCTGATGCCGGTCTGGATGAACTCCTCGGGCTTGGCGCGCGCGGCGGGGTTCATGGCCTGACCGTTGATGCTCAGGCGTTTCTCGGCCACCACGGCGGGCAGCCCGTCAATGGGGCGGCCCAGGCCGTCGAAGCGGCGGCCGATCATTTCCTTGCTCACGCCCAGGCGCGCCACGTCCTCGACGAGGCTGACCGATGCGGTCGCGAGGTCCAGGCCACGGGTTTCCTCAAACACCTGGATCACGGCGGCCTGGTCGGTCACGGAGATGACCTGACCGCCGCGCAGTTTGCCAGTGGCGTCCTTGATGTTCACGATCGCGCCGTACGCCAGGTCCGAAGCCGCGTTGACGAACAGCAGCGGGCCGGAGATGTACGCGACGTCGTTGTATTCCTTCTGGAGAAGGGTCACGCTTTCACTCCCTTGAAGGTGCTGTCGAGTTCGCTCAGCACGCTGTCGCGGTACGCGGCGAAGTCGCCTTCGGCAGTGTAGCGGGCGCGGGCGAGTTTCTCGATCACGGGGCTCTGGATGATCTCGTCGATGGTGGCGCCGCCCCGGAGGGCCACGTCCGCCTGGTCGTAGAACTTGAGGAACATCTGCATCAGGCCGTAGTTCTTCGGCATGGAGGCCGAGGCGTCAACGGGGTCAAAGCCGTTCTGCTGCAGGAAGTCCTGGCGGAGCATGCGGCCGGCCTCGATGATCAGGCGCTCGTTGTCCTGCAGGGCGTCAGGACCGACGAGCTGCACGACTTCCTGCAGGGCCGCTTCCTGCTGCAGCAGGTTGCCGATGCGCTGGCGCAGTTCGGGGAAGTCGGGGCCGACGTTCTCGCGGTACCACTTGTCCAGGATGGGCGTGAACAGGCTGTAGGAGCCGTTCCAGTTGATCGCGGGGAAGTGGCGGCGGCGGGCGAGGCCGGCGTCGAGGCGCCAGAAGGCGCCGGTGATGCGCAGCGTGGCCTGCGTGACAGGTTCGCTCATGTCGCCGCCGGCGGGGCTCACGGCGCCGATCACGGACACCGCGCCGTCTTCACCGGCGAGCGTCTTGACGGCCCCGGCGCGCTCGTAGAACGCGGCGAGCTTGGCGCCCAGGTAGGGCGGGTAGCCTTCTTCGGCGGGCATTTCCTCCAGGCGGCTGGAGATTTCGCGCAGCGCTTCGGCCCAGCGGCTGGTGGAATCGGCCATCAGGGAGACGCTGTACCCCTGGTCGCGGAAGTACTCCGCGAGCGTGATGCCGGTGTACACCGACGCCTCGCGGGCAGCCACGGGCATGTTGGAGGTGTTGGCGATCAGGATGGTGCGGTGCATCAGGGGGCCGCCGGTCTTGGGGTCTTCCAGTTCCGGGAATTCCACGAGCACGTCGGTCATCTCGTTGCCGCGTTCGCCGCAGCCGACGTACACCACGATGTCGGCGTTGCCGTACTTCGCCACGCTCTGCTGGGTCACGGTCTTGCCGGACCCGAAGGGACCGGGGATCGCGGCGGCGCCGCCCATGACCAGGGGGAACAGGACGTCCAGGATGCGCATCCCGGTAAGGAACGGCAGGCTGGGGTCGAGCTTCTGGGCCACGGGACGCGGGGCGCGCACGGGCCAGTAGTGCGCGAGGCGCAGCTTGGTGCCGTCTTCCAGTTCGGCGATGGTGTCGTCGATGGTGTACTCACCGGCTTCAGCCACCCAGCGCAGGCGCCCGCCCTTGTCGGGGGGCGTCAGGATCTTGTGGGTGAAGCTGAATTCCGGCACGGTGCCCAGGATGCCGCTGCCCGCGACGGTGTCGCCGGCCTGCGCCGTGGGCGTGAAGGCCCACTTCTGGGTGCGGTTGAGGCTGGAGACCTCGATGCCGCGGGCAATAAAGTCGCCCGACGCCTCGCGGATCTTGTCCAGGGGACGCTGAATTCCGTCGTAGATGCCGTTGAGCATTCCCGGCCCGAGTTCAACGGACAGGGGGAGGCCGGTCGTTTCGACGGGTTCACCAACGGTCAGGCCGCTGGTGTCCTCGTACACCTGCACGAAGGCGGTGTTGCCGTCGAGGCGAATAATCTCGCCCACGAGGCGCTCCTGGCCCACGCGCACGATGTCGTACATTTTCGCGCCGTACATGCCGTCCGCGATGACGGCCGGTCCGGCGATGCTCTGCACGACGCCTTGCTTGTTCTGCGTCATTTGATTCTCCTTGAAGGGGGTCGGGGGGGCGGGGTTCAGAGTCTAGGGAAAGGACCGGGCAGCATTTGTGGCCCTGACCCTGAGGGCTCCGTGTCGCCGGAGGCCCCCCGACCGGTTCTTACAGCTTGATGTCGAAGCCGATGGTTTCGCGCACGAGTTTGCCCATGTACGCCTTGGCGTCCACGGTGTCGGCGCTGAAGGCGTCGCTCATGCTGGGCACGGGCAGCAGGATCGGCAGGGTCCGGCCGCGCATGACGCGGGCCGTGGCAGTGGCCGGGTCCGGAATCAGACCGGTGTCCACGGCCACCAGGCCGTACTGCCCTTCGGTGATCAGCTGTTCCAGGGCCGCGACGGCCGTGTCGGGGGTCGCCTCGAAGACGGCCGCGCCGGCCAGGCGGTACCCGGTGGCGGTTTCGGCGTCGGTGAGCACCGCGACGCGCTGGGTGTTGCCCTGGGTCATGCCTGCACCTCCCGGCGGATCTGGTCGATCGGCAGGTCGTAGAACTTGCCGCGGCCGATCAGGCGGAGTTTGGCAATTTCGATTTCCTTGCGGCGCAGGAAGTCCAGGATCAGGCCCACGCCTTCCGGGTCACCGGCCGCAATGCTGCGGGTGGCGGTGTCCAGGGCGCGCCGGGCGGCGACCTCGGCGTCTTCCAGACTGCCAGCTTCCAGAATCGCGGCCACGTCGTTCAGGCCGCCGGCGTCGCCGCCCGCCAGTCGGGCGTACCCGGCCGCGTCGAGCTTGCCGCCCGGCACGAACAGCGCGGGGTTCATGGGCTGGCCGGCGCTGGTGCGCGCGATCAGTGCGTTGGTGATATCGATCTCGCGGCTGAGGTAGCGGCGCAGACTGGTGTTGCGCGCCACGTTCAGTGCGTGACGGTAGTACCCCTGGTCCAGCGCGACTTCCAGATCCAGCGTGCGGTTGCTGGTGGCGTACGCCTGCGCGCCGGCACGCATCGCCGCAGCGAGCGGGTGGCCGCTCAGGGCGATGGCGGCGGCGGCGCTCTGCAGGTCCGTGCTCTGCGCGGCGCTTTGCAGGGCGCCGGGTTTCAGGGTGCCGCCGGGAATCAGGTTCGCCAGGATGGCGTCGGCGCCGCGCCCGGCGATGATGCCGCGCGCAACGGTTTTGAGGTTCACGAGGTCCCACTTCATGAGCAGGGCCTGGATTTCGCGTTTGGCGTCGCCGTCCGCGAAGCCCAGAACCTTGCGGGTGGTGTCGAACAGGTTGCGGCTGAGGGCCTGGTCCAGTTCGCCCAGTCCGGCGGTCTCGGTGGTGGTGTCGCGCAGGTTCGCGGCGAGATCCGTTTCGGTCAGGACCCGCAGGAACTCCTGGTAACTGCCCGCCGCGAGCGCCGAGTCAAGCGAGCGTCCGTCGAGCAGTTTGGTCCGCATGATGCGGACGCGCGTGTTGATGTAAGCGTAGTCGTCGGGCATGCAGTGTCCTTACTCGGCCAGCAGGCGGCTGATCTGCGGGGCGAGGTCGCCGCGCACGCGCTCGAGCCGGCCGACCAGGGTGTTCTGGATGCTGGATTTCCCGCCGGGACCCACCAGGCGGATGCCGGTGCGGACCTGCTCGTTGACGCGCACGTCCAGGTGCCGGCCCAGCTGGCCCAGCGCCTGGCGCACCGCGTCGTGCTCGGCGGCGGCCGCTTCGACGGCCTCGGCGTTGGGCAGCACCTGCAGCGCCTCCTGAAGGAGGTTCGCCACGATCATGGGGTACTCGGGCGAGGTGACGCTGGCATGCAGGTACTGCTCGGACACCTGGAAGGCCTGGGCCTGCAGGCTGTCGGCGGCCGACAGCCGCTGGGCGTTGCTGTCCAGGTCGGCGGCGCTGCGGGCGCGCACAAGCTCGGCCTGACGGGCCGTTTCAAGCTGACGGGTGCGGGACTCGATCAGGCTCTGGGCGCGTTCCTGCGCTTCGGTGACGATCTGCTCGGCGCGGCCCTGGGCCTCGGCGCGAATGCGCTCGATTTCCTGTTGGGCTTCGTTTTCGAGGAGCTTGTCGAGGGCCATATCAGCGGAGGATGAACAGCGCGAGGAAGCCGAAGATCACGAGCGTTTCAGGCAGCAGGAAGTACAGCAGCAGGCTGCCGGCCTTGCTGGGGTCCTCGGCAACGGCGCCCACCAGGCTCGAGCCGATGCGGGCCTGGGCGATGCCGGTGCCGATGGCGCCGAGACCCAGCGCCAGGCCGGCGCCCACGGCGCGCAGACCTTCGTACAGGGAGTCATTGCCGGCGGCCGCGGCTTCCTGAGCGGCACCGGTGCTGGCGAGGGCGAAGACGAGGGACGCGAGGACGATCTTGTTGTACTTGGTCATGGTGAACACTCCTGAAGGTTATTTAACCTGCCCCTGTGCGGGGCTGAGGCGGCGAAGGGGGTTGTAGCGGGGGCTGGAGTCCGCGTTGTAGCCGGTGGGGTTGAGGAACTCCACCATGTGAAGACGCAGTGGCTGCAGCACGTGGCCGATCAGGGTCAGGGCCAGCACCAGGAAGTGCAGGGCCACGCCCAGCAGGATGCCGAGGATGATACCCAGGATGCCGATGCGCTCGTACATGCTCCAGCCGAGGTCGGTGCAGAGCTTGGCGAGGATGGCGGACACCAGGCCCACGGCGAAGATACGGGCGTAGCTCACGACCGCGCCGCCCTGAGAGAGCAGTTCGATGGGGAGCAGGGGGAAGTGCTTGATGACGCGCAGCCAGCCGACCACGAAGGCCAGGAAGCCCAGGTACATCAGCAGGACGCGGGGGTCACTGAGGTTGCCGAACGCGCTGAAGTCCTTGCCGGCTTTCGTGGCGAACGCCATCAGGATCAGGGCGGACACGCCGCCGAACAGCGCCACGCCTTCCCAGGTGTGGACGGGGTCTTTGTGCTTGAGGCCCTGCTGCACGCGAATGCCCCAGCCCCACAGCACCTGCAGGATCCCGAAGCACAGCGCGAACACCAGCGCGACGTTGCTGAAGTACCCGGTTTCCAGACGGGGGAAGAGGATGGGGAACAGCCCGGAGTGACTCACGCCTTCCTCAACGGGGTAGCGTACGCCTGTCCAGCTCCAGAGGCTGTTGAGCAGTTCGGGGTTGATGTAGAAGACGTGCAGGTGCTCCAGGAAGGTTCCGAAGAACTCGCCGGTCAGGAAGCCCCACAGGATGGTCCAGGCGGCCATGACGTTCGTCACGAAGCCCAGGTCATGCACGGTTACAGGCGGAACGTACGCACCGAAGAAGCTCAGGTCCCAGCCCTCGTTGCGCCGGGCCTTGCCCATCAGCCACATGCCGAACGCCAGGAACAGCAGGCCGAAGCCGATGTCGGCCATGATGATCCCGAAGAACAGCGGGAAGAACAGCGCCACCACCCACGTGGGGTCGAAGGTGCCATATTTGGGTGGGGTCATCAGACCCATCACGGTCTGGAACGGCTTGACGTAACTGTTGTTCTTCAGGTCAACCGGCACGAGGTGATCGTGGTGCTCGTCCACGGGGTGCAGCTCGTAGCTTACGGCGTCACTGAAGCGGTCCAGGGCGGCGCGGAGGGCCGGAATGCGGTCCTCGGGCACGTACCCCTGCAGCGCGAGGCTGTACTTGCCGCGGGCAGACACGGCGCGCACGTCGTGAATGGCGACGCGGTCCTTGAGGACGTCACGCAGGGCGTACAGCGCGGGCGCGTGCGCCTGCGCCAGACGGTCCCGCTCGGCGTTCAGTTCGCCCAGGCGGCCGCGGCCGGTCCGGGCGACGCGTTCCATCTCGGCGCCGGCCTCGCTCAGCGTCAGGCTGTCGAACCGCCCCGGAAGGCGCAGTTCACCCAGACGGACGCGGCCCAGCGCGCCGCGCGCCAGGTCACGCTCGCTGCGGCGCACGGCAATCAGGCCGACGCGGTTCTGGCCGACCGTTTCGGTCGCCAGGGCGTACCGGTCAGCCAGGTCAGCCCGGAGGGCCGCGTCGAGGTCCGCGACGTTGTCGGTGGGTTGCAGCACGAAAGGAAGGAGGGCAACGCGGCGGCTGCGGTCCAGCCCGCCGGCAAGGCGGGACAGGGCGCGCACCGCGTCACCGTAGGCGGCTTCGGCGTCAAGGTCAGCCTGCAGTTCCTGGCGCTGGCGGGCGAGCGCGGCCACGGGCTGCGCAGCCTGCTCGATCACCTCGGCCCAGCGGCTCTCGGCGGGCAGCGGGGACGGCGCGGGACGGTGGCTGCCAAGCTCCGCGATGGTGCTCTCGACGCGCGCCAGAAGGCGTTCGTCCTCGCGGCGGTGCTGGGCGTCGGCGCCGGCCAGAGTGCCGGTGTTCAGTGGTCCGCCCGTGATGGGCTTGAGGTGCAGCACCCCGGCGTCCTGCAGGGCCGCAATGACCGCTTCGCTGTCGCGTTTGCGTGTGGCGATCACGACCTGCTGCATGGGGTTGATCACGGAAGCACCGCCCTCATGATGGTGTCGACGGCCTGACCCAGCTTGGCCTCGGCGCGGGCGCGGGTGGCCTGCGCCTGCTCGTGGGCCGCGCTGGTGGCCTGCTCGCGGATCTGCTGCACTTCGCGCTCCAGCTGCAGATCCTGCTCCGCCTGCATGGCCTTCACGCGGGCCTCCGCGTCGCGGAGGATGCTTGCGGCCTGGGCCTGCGCGGCTTCCACGGTCTCCTGCGCCTGCGCGCGAGCCGCTTCAATCTGCGCGTCCAGTGCCGCTTCGCGGCTGGCCAGTTCACTTAAGACTCGACTTGAAACGTCCAAAACTCACTCCTCCTTTCCCTTCGTGACTCAAGCACCCCGGTCAGGCGCCCCATGGGCATGAGGTGTGGCGGGGGTGCGGTGAGTTTTTCGGTGGCCCGACCCTTTTTTGTGAAAGTTTGCGTCAGACTCGTCGGCCATCCTAACACAGCGACTTTATGCATCCGGCAGGGCAAGCGTCCCTGCAGGGGCAGACGCGAAAGGCAGGCGCGTCCGCCAAAGGGATGGGCCCCCGCCGGGTGAAGGCAGGGGCCCATTCACGCTGGCGTCCGTGTCAGTCGTGGCCCACGAATACCGGCGCGGCCAGAGGACTCTGCGCTTCCTGGTACCCCTCCTCCTGATGTTCCGCGAGATCCACGCCCAGCGCCTCCTGCCGCTCACCCAGCCGGAGCGGGGTCAGCAGCGCCGTGACCCGGAGCAGCACCAGGGTTCCCACGCCGGCCAGCGTGGCCGCGACCAGCACACCCAGCACCTGCGTGCCCAGCTGCGCGGCGTGTCCGGCCAGCAGCCCGCGCGCCGCCGGGTTAATTTCCGGACTGGCCAGGATGCCTGTCAGGAGCGTCCCCACAATCCCGGCGGTGCCGTGGCAGGCAAACACGTCCAGCGCGTCGTCCGGCAGCAGGCGGTGCTTGTTCGCCACCAGGAAGAACGACACGGTGCTCGCCACCACGCCGATCAGCAGCGCGCCGCCGGGCGTGACGAAGCCGCACGCCGGAGTGATCGCCACCAGACCCACCACCGCGCCGGTCGCGGCCCCCACCGCGGTGGGTTTCCCGCCTCTTACCTGATCCCACAGCATCCAGCACAGCAGCGCAGCGGCCGCGGCCGTATTCGTGTTCAGCAGGGCCGCGGCGGCCACACCGTTGGCAGCGAGCGCCGAGCCGGCGTTGAAGCCCAGCCACCCGAACCACAGCAGCCCGGTGCCCAGCAGCACCAACGGCACGTTGTGCGGCACGCTCACGAACCGCGGGAAACCCAGGCGCGGGCCCAGCACCAGCGCCGCGACCAGACCGCTCACGCCGCTGGCGACCTCCACGACCGTGCCGCCCGCGAAATCCAGCAGGCCCAGCCGGTTCAGCCAGCCGTCCGGGCTCCACACCCAGTGCGCCAGAGGAGCGTAGATCAGCAGGACCCACAGCGTCCCGAACAGCACGAAGGCCGGGAAACGCATGCGCTCCACCACGCTGCCGCTCACCACGGCCAGCGTGATGACGGCGAACAGAATCTGGAACACGGCGAACAGCGACGTGGGAATCGTCCCGGTCACCTCGCCGGTCATGTGCCCCAGGCCCACCTGCGACAGTCCGCCGATCAGGCTGTTTCCGCCCGGCCCGAACGCCAGGGTGTAGCCCACCGCCACCCACGCGACACTCGCGACCCCCATCGCGGCGAAGCTCATCATCATGGTGTTCAGCACGGCGCCGGCGCGCACGAGACCGCCGTAGAAAATCGCCAGTCCTGGCGTCATGACCAGCACCAGGGCGGCGGCCACCAGGATAAACGCCGTATCCGCGCCGTTGATCCCAGGGGTCTGTGCCTGAGCGGCTCCCAGCAGCAGTCCCAGCAGGGGCAGCGCGCGTTTCACTGTCCACCCGGCGGGTTGAGACGGGTTTCAGTCACGGGGGTCAGGGCGGCCGTATCCGCCTCTCCGGTGCGGATGCGGATCACCCGCTCAAGGGGCTGCACGAAGATCTTGCCGTCACCGACCTCACCCGTGCGGGCGCCGCGGCAGATGGCGTCCACCGCCACCTCGACGAACGGGTCACTGACGGCCATGCGGAACTCGACCTTGTCGTGAAATTCCACCATGACGCGCGTGCCGCGGTAGTGCTCCACCACCGACTGCTCGCCGCCGTGCCCGCTGACGCGCGAGAGGGTGATGCCGCTGATGCCCGCCTGGAACAGCGCTTCTTTGACCTGCTGGACCCGCTCGGGCCGCACGACGGCCGTAACCAGTTTCATACCCCCAGAGTAACCACCCGTTCACTGTGAATGGACGATTTGTCCAGAAACGTCGGTTCAATCCGCTCCAAAGTGGAATTTTTTTGCAGGACGTGAACGAAAGAAGCATCAGACAACCAAAAACAGGCCACTGGCTCACAAAGGCCTGCTCCCGGGGATGCGGTCGGGAGCAGGCGAACGTGGAGGATCGGAGTTGCAGGTCAGGCCACAGGCGGCCCAGAAGAAGTCAGGAGAAGAGCCGCACGAACTTCAGTCGCCGCCCACGAATACCGGTGCGCCCAGGCCGGTCTCACTGTCGGAGTACCCCTGCTCGCTGTGCGCGCTGACGTCAATCCCGGCGATCTCCTGATTTACAGGCACCCGCAGCGGCATCAGCAGGCCCACCAGTTTCAGCAGGAGGAAGGAGCCCACGCCCGTCCAGACGATGGCGGCCAGCACACCGATGATCTGCACGACCAGCTGCTCACCCCAGGGTTTGCCGCTGCCGGTCGTGAAAGCCAGCGCGCCGGTCAGCAGCGCCCCCACGATGCCGGCCACGCCGTGGCAGGCAAAGACGTCCAGGGCGTCGTCGGCTTTCATACGCGCCTTGAACTGCACGGCCGCGAAGCTCGCGGCGGCCCCCAGGACGCCCACCAGGACGGACGCGGCGGGACTCACGAACGCGCAGGCCGGCGTGATGGCCACCAGACCCACCACCAGACCCGTGGCGGCGCCCACCGCGGTGGGCTTACCGTTCCGGACGCTTTCCAGGCCCAGCCAGGTGAGCATGGCCGCCGCCGGGGCGACCAGCGTGGTGATAAAGGCCAGCGCAGCGGTCTGGTTGGCGGCCAGCGCCGAGCCGGCATTGAAGCCCATCCACCCAAACCACAGCAGCCCGGCGCCGAGCAGCACGAACGGCACGTTGTGCGGCACGTGCGCCGTGCGCGGGAAGCCCAGGCGGGGGCCGAGGACCGTGGCGGCCACCAGCCCGCTCACGCCGGCCGCAATGTGAATAACGGTGCCGCCCGCGAAGTCCAGCGCGCCCAGTTTGAACAGCCAGCCGTCCGCGTTCCAGACCCAGTGGGCCAGCGGGGCGTAGATCAGCAGGCTCCAGAGGGCGCCGAACAGCACGAACGCGCCGAACCGCATGCGCTCAATGACGGCGCCGCTGATCAGGGCGACGGCGATGATGGCGAACATGGCCTGGAAGGCCGCGAAGATGTACGAGGGAATGGTGCCGGTCAGCTGGTCCTTCAGGCCGGTGAAGCCGGCGTTGCCGAGGCCGCTGAAGAAAGCGTTGCCGCCGGACGCGAAGGCGATGGAGTACCCGCCGAGCATCCAGAGCACGCCGATCAGGCCGATGCAGACGACGCTCATCATCATGGTGTTCAAAACGCTCTGGGTGCGGCTGAGCCCGCCGTAGAAGAAGGCGAGGCCGGGCGTCATCAGGAGGACCAGGGCGGAGGCGACGATCATCCAGGCGGTGTCGCCGGTGTCCAGTGTGGGCGTCTCGGTCTGGGCGAGTGCGGCGCCGCTGAGCAGCAGGGCCAGGGGCAGCAGGGGCTTGATCTTCATGGGTGCACTCCTTTCCCGGGTCAGGCGGGCGTGAGTCGGGTTTCGGTCACGGGCGTCAGGGCGGCTGCGTCTCGTTCACCGGTGCGGATGCGGTACACCTGCTCGAGGGGCTGCACGAAGATCTTCCCGTCGCCGACCTCACCGGTGCGGGCGCCGCGGCAGATGGCGTCCACGGCAGCCTGCACGAACGGGTCACTGACGGCCATGCGGACCTCGACCTTGTCTCTGAACTCGACCATGACGCGCGTGCCGCGGTAATGCTCGACGATTTCCTGCTCGCCGCCGTGCCCGCTGACGCGCGAGAGGGTGATGCCGCTGATGCCCGCCTGGAACAGCGCTTCCTTGACCTGCTGGACGCGCTCGGGCCTGATGACGGCCGTGATGAGTTTCATGGCGTCTCCTTTTTTCCGCTCAATTTGCAGTGATCGCATCCCTGCATGACTCAGCTTAGGAATCACAGTGCAGATTGTCAAAGATTTTTTGAACGATTGACTAGATTTTAGGAGACACCCGGCATAAAACCATCACCTTCAGGACCGCAGAGGTGACCCCGCCTGCTGCCTGTCAATTTTTCTGCGCACAACCTGCAGCAAAAGAGGTGAGGGGCACCTCTCCTCTCCCCTCCTTGGCCACCAGGGCCACGACCCTCTCTACACCAGGCGGCGGGGCCGGACGCGCGTCCAGAAGCGGTAGACCGCGACCCCCAGAACTGCCACCAGCAGCGCACCGATCAAAGGCGCAAACACCGCCAGGGCACTCAGCAGCAGACTGGTACCGTCCTCAACGGTACTGACCACCGGATTCGCCAGACCGCCCGTGGTGGCCGTCGCCACCGGCCGAGCGGCGGCGCGGGTGGCATGCACGCCGCCCGCCACCACCACGCCCAGCGCCAGGCTCAGCGCCGGAGGCACATCCGCGACGCCGGTCTGCGCAGCGAACAGAACCGCGCCCGCCGCCGTGTTCACCACGCCGCCCACCACATGCAGCGCGTGATCCACGCCGGGAATCTTGTCGCCCACAAAATCCAGCAGACCGAGCGCCGCGACAGCCACCAGCACCCACGGCTGCGCCAGCAGATCAAACGGTGCATTCAGATGCACCACGCCTGCACGCGAGAACAGACCCACCAGCAGCAGCGGAATGTACGCGTTCAGACCGGCTGCCCCGGACAGACCCAGCGACGACAGCAGCCCGGACAGAAGTTCCATACCTCTTATTACGGCGCCTGACCCCACCTGTTGCCACAGGAGACCGTGCCGGAAATCTTGAGAGACGCCTTCAGGCCAGGGGAATGCAGCTCGAACCTCGGCGCTAAGCTCGTGATTTAACTGTTTGAAGCCGCTGTAGGCAGTGTTCTGTACTATCGAGCATGAACGCCTCAGCTCCGTTTGACCGTCTGCAGGCCTTTCGGAACGACGTTTACCACTGCTTCGACCATCGTTCGGATGCACTGTTCAACTTGTTCGACGCCATCACTGTGGCAGGACTGGTGCCCAGCTTCGCGCACCTTAGCTTGCAGGGGCCCTTCGAGCGCGGTCATGGCAGCCTATACGCGGCATTGACCAGGGGCACGCTCGATACCGAGCGTGTTCGAGAGCTGGTCGGAACCACCCTGAACCATGACCAGCCACTCGTCTTCGCCATCGATACGTCGACTTGGGTACGAAACGATGCCGAGACGAGTCCGCAGCGGGGGTACTTCTATCATCCGAGTCGTCACAGCGCTGGAAAACCTGTGGTCGCGGGCTGGTCCTACTCCTGGGTCGCCCAGCTTGGACCTGTCAGCAGTAGTTGGACCGCACCCCTCGATGTGCGTCGGGTTACCCCTGATCACACACCGCACGAGATTGCAGATGAACAGGTCCAGCACGTCAGCAGGCTGCTGCCCCCAGGGACCACAGCACCATTGTTCGTGTTCGATGGCGGGTATGACCCGACCCGTCTGTCGAAGCTCAAAGACGCTGACAGAGTCAGCGTCCTGGTCCGTGTGCGCCGGAACCGGCGGTTCTTTTTTGATGTCACGATGCGTCCAGGTCCCCAGGGAGGTCGCCCACGCATTCATGGGGCCAAGTTTCTGTGCGCGGACCAGACCACTTGGCCGGCACCCCATCTGGAGCATCTGGAAACCACAGAGCAGTACGGGACCGTCCATGTGCGTGCCTGGACGGGGCTACACGTCAAGACCACTCAGGACACTCGGCCAGGATCGCGTCACTTCAAGCCGACGTACAGCGGGACCGTGTTGTTGTTGGAGGTTGCGAAGTTGCCCCGGGAAACGCGTCAACCGCAGGCGTTCTGGCTCTGGTGGCGGGGATCAGGCGTGCCGGATCTGGCGATGCTGTGGCGCGCCTACACGCGTCGGTTCGATCTGGAACATACGTTCCGCTTCTGCAAGCAGACGCTGAATTAGGAAACACCACGTCTGCGTCATCCGGAGCAGGCGGACCGTTGGACGCTGTTGGTGCTGCTGGCCTTCACCCAACTGCGCCTGGCGCAGCCAGTCGTGACTGATGCCCGTCTTCCATGGCAGCGACCACAGGAACGTGGTCGCTTGACGCCAGGTCGGGTCAGGCAAGGTTTTATCCAACTATTGGTGCCCCTGGGAAGTCCAGCGTGCGCGCCAAAACCGTCAGGCCGTTCACCAGGACGACCCAAAGGGAAGTGTTCAGGGCGCGCACCTCGCTTCCCCGCCTTGAAAAAGAGCGCCTGACGACTGTCGATCCTAAAACAAACGACCGCGACAAGCGCGGTCGGCTTAAATCACGAGTTAGGGCGTGTGGGTGAGAAGTTCACTGAGAGTCTGCCGAGGGGGATGATGGCCTGGATGAAGGTCGTCTGGGGGGAGACGGACCTCCAGGATGCTTCTGCAGACAGGTGGGCTCTTTCCTCTTCTCGTGTGGACGCTCTGGCAGGGTGACCTCGATCTCGATGCAGAGCTCTGCTCTCCCGGAGTCCACCCCCCTCTGCTCCCGGCCCGCCCCACCTGTCAGCGCGCGGCAGGGTCGGTGGGCGCTGACAGGTGGGGCGCACGAAGCGCACCTGATTGTTCTGCACCCCCAAGCCCCTGCCAGCGGCGGGCGGCCCCATCCTTCACCGGATAGGACCGCCCGCCGCTCAGACCAGACGGCTCAGCGCAGGTACGCCAGCAGCAGATCCACACCCGCGCGCAGGTCGTTGACGTGCACAGCCTCCACCACCGTGTGAATGTAGCGGGTGGGCAGGCTCAGGGTCAGGGTGGGCACCCCCTCGCGGCTGCGCTGAATGGCCGCGCCGTCCGTACCGCCCAGCGCCAGCACCTCCAGCTGCGCGGGAATGCCGCGCGCCTGCGCCAGATCCCAGAACTGGTCTACCAGGGCCCGGTGCGAAATCATCGTCGAGTCGAACACCTTGATGCCCATGCCCTGCCCAGCGTTCGTGACGACCTCATCCGGCCCCACACCGGGCGTATCCACGGCCAGCGTGACGTCCAGCCCGATGCCCACGGTGGGCTGCACCCCATACGCGGCAGTGATCGCGCCGCGCAGTCCCACCTCTTCCTGCGTGCTGAACACGGCAATCACTTCGTGGCGAGGGGCCTCGTGGCGCAGGGCGCGCAGCGTTTCGAGCAGCAGGAACACGCTGGCCCGGTCATCCATGGCCTTCCCGCAGATCAGGTTCCCCACGCGCCGGGCCTGCTGGTCCAGGGTCACCATGTCCCCGACCCGCACCTGCGCACGCACCTCATCGGCACCCAGGCCCAGGTCAATAAAGAACTCCTTGACCTCCGGAATCTTCTTGCGTTCCTCGGCGCTGGCAATGTGCACCGGTTTCCCCCCGGGCGTCAGGATGCCCGGCAGCGGGCCGCCGCGGGTGTGCACCATGACGCCCCGCGCGAACAGGTTGCGGGTGTCGAAGCCCCCCAGCGCCTGCACCCGCAGGAACCCACGGTCATCAATGAAGCGCACCAGGAACCCGATCTCGTCCATGTGCGCCGAGATCATGACCCGCTCGGTGCCTTCACGGCCCGCGTCACGGGGAGCCCGGCGGGCAATCACGTTGCCCAGCGCGTCCACGCGAACGTCGTCCACCAGGCCCTGCAGTTGCGAGAGCACGTACTCACGCACGGCGTCCTCCTGCCCGGGCACGCCCGGCAGGTCGGACAGGTGCATCAGGACGTCCAGGCGCAGGGCGGCCGGCTCCCCAGCGGGGGCCGCGTCAGCTTTCTTCGGTTTTTTCGCCACGCCCGCCAGTATGCACCTGTGCGTCCGGGCCGTCCGGCGCAGTTCGATCAGACTGGACACCCACCGCAGCAGGCTCGGGCGGCTTCGGCCGCAGGTCGGTGCTGTTGAACCGCCCCTGCGCCTCCGCCAGTCCGCCCGCCGCCCAGAGCTCCGCGGCGTCTGCGCCCAGCCGCACCAGTTCGGCCAGAGGCGCACCTTCCTCCGGCCGCCAGCGGCTCAGCACCCAGTCACTCACGGCCCAGCCGGCCGGCGGACGTGAAATCCCGATTTTCAGCCGCGCGAAGGCCTCGTGCCCCAGCAGCCGGACGATGTCCCGCACGCCGTTCTGCCCGCCGTGCCGACCGCCCAGGCGCACCCGGAGCAGCCCGAACGGACTGTCCAGATCGTCCTGCACGATCAGCAGCGCCTCACCGCTCAGCTTGTAGAACGACACCAGCGGCGCCACAGCCTTCCCGGACGCATTCATGAACGTCAGCGGCCGCACCAGCAGCACCTTCACGCCCACACCCGGCCCCAGCCGCACCTCGGCCACCTCGGCGTCCTTGCCTTCCCGGCGCCACGCCGCTCCGGCCCGCCGGGCCAGCTCATCCAGAACCAGCCAGCCCACGTTGTGCCGCGTCTGCGCGTACTGGCTGCCCGGGTTGCCCAGGCCCACGATCAGTTTCATACTCATACCCACTTCACCCCGGACTGCCGTGCCTGCAGGCGCCTGCGGTTCAGGCCTGCAGGCCACCGAGCACTTCCCGCCACTTCGCTTCCGTTTCACGCACCCGCGCGTCACCGCGCGCCCGGACGTACCCGGCGCGGAACTCGGCAAATCGCGTGTCGCTGTCCGCGAACAGCAGACCCAGCGCCTGCTGCACGTCTGTCAGGTTCCGCTCGCTGAGGGTGGTGTCCCGGGCGTCCAGCACCTCATCCAGCGTGGCCATCAGGCCCGACAGGGGCCGCAGCCACTGAAACTGCGGATGGTTCATCACCAGCGAGTACAGCTCGAACGGCCCCTTCACGGGCCCGTTCATGAACTCGTACTCGCCCTTGGCGAAATCCAGCAGCGCCGAATGAAAGTGCCGCAGGGCCGGAACCAGGGCCGTGAGTTTCGTGCGGACGGCAGCGTCAGTCATACCGGCAGCGTAGCAAGGGCCGCCCCCGCCGGGTGGCCTGCCGCCTTCATGCCCCGCCGGGAAAGGCACAGGAACCAGGACGTGTGGGGCCGGCGGCGCGGAGGGACCGTGAAGCCCCGCGCGGCACCCCCGCGCCTGCCGATCGCGCGGCGCGCTCAGGCGTCCAGCGTTTCGAGCAGGGTGGTCCAGACCTCCGGCGGGCCGGGCCGGCCGGTCAGGTACCCCTGCACGGCGCTGCAGCCCAGGTCCCGCAGCGCCTGAAGCTGCTCCTGGGTCTCCACGCCCTCCACCACGACGTTCAGGTTCAGGCTGCGGCCCAGGCTGATCAGGGCGCCCACCACGCGCTGCTCGGCGGCCGAACCGGCCACCGCGGCGGTCAGGGCCCGGTCGAGCTTCAGTTCGTTCAGAGGCAGCCCCATCAGGGTGGCCACCGGGGCGTGCCCGGTGCCGAAGTCATCCAGGGACAGCTGCACGCCCAGCGCGCGCAGCTGCGTCAGGTGCGCCGACGCGCGGCGCAGATCACGCGGCGCGAACCGCTCCGTGAGTTCCAGCTTCAGCTGCGTGCCCCGCAGCCCGTGCCGCGCCAGGGCGGCCCGCACGCGCGCCGTGAAGTCCTCCCGGATCAGTTCGGCGGCCGACACGTTCACCGCCACCGGAACACGCAGGCGCCACTCGGCCGCCTGCCGGCAGGCCTCGTTCAGCACCCAGGCGCCCAGCTCGTGGATCAGCCCGGTGTCCTCCGCCACGGGGATCAGGCGGGCAGGCGGCACGGCGCCCAGTTTCGTGTCCGTCCAGCGGACCAGCGCCTCGAAGCCCAGCAGGGCGCCCGTGTGGGCGTCCACCTGCGGCTGGTAATGCAGGTGCAGCCCGCCCTCCTGCACGGCGCGGCGCAGGCGCACCTCCAGGTGCAGCTGACCGTGCGCGGCGAGGTCCAGGGCTTTCGAGAACAGCCGCGTGGTGTGCCCGCCGTCGCGTTTGGCCTGCGCCATGGCCATGTCCGCCTGGCGCAGCAGGTTGGCAGGGAGGCTGCTGTCAGGCGGGCACACCGCCACGCCCAGGCTGGCGCGCACCGGAAAAAGCTGGCCGTTCAGGTGCAGGGGCTCCGCGACGACGCGGTGCAGCGCGCGTGCGGCGCGCAGGGCGCCTTCAGGGTCGCCGGCGGCCGGGATGATCACCGTGAACTCGTCGCCGCCGGTGCGGGCCACGGTGTGGGCGGGGCAGGCCGCGTCGCGCAGCCGCCGCGCCGTTTCGCGCAGCAGGTCGTCGCCCGCAGCGTGCCCGAGCGTGTCGTTCACCCGCCGGAAGCCGTCCAGGCCGACGGCCACAACCGCGAGCGTCTGCTCTTCCGGCACGCTGCGACGCAGTTCCAGCTGCAGCCGTTCAAGCAGCAGCGCCCGGTTGGGCAGGCCGGTGAGCGGATCGTGCTGCGACTCGTGCGCGAGCTGCTCGGCCAGGCGCCTGAGCCGCTCCTCGGTCCGGTGACGGGCGGTGATGTCGCGGTCCTGACCCAGGATGAGCTCCTGGCCGCTGAGCGTGACGATACTGCTGGCACTTTCGATGGGGAACACGCTGCCGTTGCGGTGCAGGTGCGCGCCCTCGCCGCGCGCGGGCTGCTCCTCACGAATCCAGTGCAGCAGGTCCGGGCCGTCCCGCGCCATCATGGGGTGAGAGTGCAGCAGGTCAATGGACTGCCCGAGCAGTTCGTGCCGTTCGTAGCCGTTCATGTGGCAGAACGCGGCGTTGCAGTCCACGATGCGCCACGGCACGAGCGGGTCGTGCGGGTCAAGCAGGACCAGGCCGTCGGCGGACCGGTCGAACAGCGCCCGGAAGCGCGCTTCGCTTTCGGCCTGTGCCTGCTGCGCCTCACGTTCCCGGGTGACGTCCATGCCGGTTCCCACCACGAACGCCACGCCGCCCCGCGGGTCGGGAATCACGGTGCACGACCACAGGATCAGGCGGCGTTCGCCCGCCAGGGTGCGCCAGTGGTGCTCGTGCCGGCGCGGGGCAGTCCCGGCCATGAGCCGCTCGAACGCCGCCTGCACGCCGGCGCGTTCCGCGGCGTCCAGCACGAACGGCCACAGCACCTGCCCGCGCAGCGCTGCGTACTGCAGGCCGGTGAGGCGCTCGCACGCCGGGTTGAACTGCACCACGCGCCCAAGCGGGTCCAGAACCACGACCAGCACGTCGGTGGTGGCCACGATGGCGTCCGCCAGTCCGGTCCCGTCCGGCCGGGGCGCGGGGGACAGGGCTGAGGTCAGGCGGCTGAGCATACCCGGCAGCGTAGGCGGCGGCGCCTGACAGGACGTTCACGTGGGGGGTTCCTTAACGGCCCGGCGGTCCTGGAACGGTCGGCACGTCAGGCTGCGCCCTGTGCAGGAGCAGCCTGACGCGCCGGGAAAGCCGGGGCTAGAGGGTGCCTTTGAGGGTGGTGGCGACCTTGAAGCGCACCTTCTTCCCGGCAGGAATGGTGATGCGGTCACTGGTGCCGGGGCGCACGCCGCTGCGTTCGGCAGTCTGCGCGATGCTCAGGGTGCCCAGGCCGGGCAGGCCGACGCTGCTGCCGGTGCGCAGGGCGTCCACGATGCAGTCGATCACGGTGGCGACCGCGTCACCGGCCTGTTTCTTGTTCAGGCTGGTGCGGTCGGCGACCATGTCAACGATCTGCGTTTTGGCGATCTTGCCGGCGTCGGTGCGGGCAGGCTCGGCGTTGCCCGCAGGGGCGGCTTTCTTCGCGGCGGACGGGGTGCTTCTGGCCATGCGTGAACCTCCGGTGACTGAAGTCGAGCTGCACGAGAGCGTTGAATTGTGGGCTCAGGCGCACAGTAACACAGCCGCGCCGGGCGTCAAGAGACCCCAGCGGCGTCCGGGACGTTCTGCACACACCTGAGAAGCACAGGTGCAGGGCCCTGGATTCATGTTGGTGCTCCGTTCAGGAACTCAGGGCGGGGCCGGGGCGCGCAGGGTCAGGGTGCGGGCGCGGCTGCTCAGGGCGTCGAAGGTCCACAGGCGCCCGCGCAGCGGCTCTCCCACGCCGCCCAGCAGCTTGAGGGCCTCCAGCGCCATGAGCTGCCCCACCAGCGCCGGCACAGGACCCAGCACGCCCGCCTCGTCGCAGCTGCTGTCGTCGCCGGGTTCCGGGAACACGTCACGCAGCCCGAGGTGCGGCCCGAACACGCTGACCATGCCGGTGGTGCCGCTCGCCGCGCCCCACACCCACTCGCGCCCCTGGGCGGCGCAGGTGTCGGCGATCAGGTAGCGCGTGTCGAAGTTGTCAGTGCCGTCCAGAACCAGCGTGACGCCGCGCAGCAGCTCAGGGAGGGTGCGGGCGTCCACGCGCGCCTCGGCACGCACGCGCACGTGTGGGTTGATGGCCTGAGCGCGCGCGGCCGCCACGGCCGCCTTGGCGCGCCCCACGTCCGCGGTGGTGTACAGCGCCTGCCGGTGCAGGTTGCTGAGGTCCACGGTGTCGCCGTCGGCGATGACCAGCGTGCCCACGCCTGCTCCGGCCAGACTGGCGATCACGGGGCTGCCCAGGCCCCCGGCACCCACGACAAGCACGCTGGCCGCACGGATACGTTCCTGCGCGCCGGCGTCCAGCCATTCGGGGACGAGCAGCGGCCGGGAGTACCGGCGCAGCTCCGCGCGGGTGAGGGTCATGCAGGCAGTGTAGGGCACCGTAGAATGCGCGGCGTATGCCCGCACTCACCGTGACCGTTGTTGCCTACCTGCTGGGGTCGCTGGTGTGCGGGGTGCTGTATTCCCGCTGGCGGGGCGCGGACATCCGCGATCACGACCTGCCGGGCGGCAGCGGCACGTACCGGCAGTACGGGCGCGGCGCGGCGATCCTGGTCACGGCCGGGGACATCCTCAAGGGCCTGCTGGCGGGGCTGCTGTGCCGCTGGGCCGCGCCGGACGCGGGCTGGCTGGTGACCGGCGCGGTGGTGGCCGGGCACTGCTACCCGGTCTTCTTCGGCTTCCGGGGCGGCGGGGGCATCGCGCCGCTGCTGGGGGCGCTGCTGGCGCTGGCCCCGCTGACCCTGCTGGGCCTGCTGGCCACGGCGCTGACCGTGATTCCCGTGTACCGCGCGACGCTGCAGCGCCGCGTGAACCTCAACGCGGTGCCCTTCGCCGCGCTGATCGCCGTGCCGGTGGGGCTGCTGCTCGCCACGCGCTTCGGCGGGTGGGGGGCGCTGCTGGCGGGCGGGGCGGTCATGGCGCTGCGCAGCGCGCACCTGCTGCTGCGGCCCGGCGTGGGGCGCGCGTGAGGCGCGCGGCGCTGCTGACCCTGCTGACCCTGGGCGGCCAGGCGGGCGCCACGGCCGTGCTGGAGGGCCGGACGCTGCGGCTGGAGAACGGACCGCAGCTGGTGTGGCAGCGCACCCTGCCGGACACGCTGGGGCCGCTGACCGGGCCGCTGGAGGTCGGTGACGAGGTGCTGATCGGGGCGGGCCCGGCCGTGTTCACGCTGGGAGACGGGGGGGTCGTGACCGGCCGCGCGGACCTGCCCGGCCTGGTGTCGGCGCTGGACGCCTCCGGGGACGTGATCACAGCCGCGACCGAACTGGGCGGCGTGACCGAACGGTTCACCCTGACTGGCCGCGGCACCGGCCTGAGCGTGCAGGAGCGCGTGGTGCTGCCGCCCGATCCGGCCGTGACCGGGTGGCTGTCCGACGCGGCCGACCGCGTGCCCGCCGGTGAGGTGCGCGCCGCAGCCCAGGCCGATCCGCTCAACCCGTTCCTGGCCGTCCGGGAGGCGCAGGCGCAGCGGGACCCGTACCTGGCGCTGAGCACGGTGCGGCGCGCGCTGAACGGCACGCTGCCGTTCCCGGCGTGGGTGCAGCTGGCTGCCCGCCTGGACCGCGCGGGGTTTCCGTCCGCGGCGGATCTGGCACTCGACCGTGCGCGGCGGGACGCCGCGGCGCGCGGCGTGGACCCGGAGATCATGGTGAGCCGCACGGCGCTGAGCGCGTACGGAAACCCCGCCGGGTACGTGGGCACGCTGCTGGATCAGAATCGCCTGGAGCGCGCCGGCGTGTGGATGACGTACCTGCGCGACCTGCACCCCCGCTTTGAGGGCGGCCCCGCCCTGTACGAACGCTACGCGCAGGCGCTCGAAGCGCAGGGCCGTGAGGGAGAGGCGGGCGAGTGGCGGCAGTTCGCGCAGTCCCTGCGTGCCGGCACGCTGTACAACCTCGGCCCGCAGGGCCTGGGCGCCGTGCGGGACGCGGCGCGGCTGGCGGCGCTGGCGCTGGCGCTGAGTCTGCTCGCGGCGCTCCTGGCGCTGAGCGTGCGCGCCTGGGGCGCACAGGGTGAGGACACCCGGGCGCTGGGCGGCCGCTACCGGTCCTGGGCGCGGCGCCCGGTGTCACGCGCGCGGCGGGTGTTCGTGGCGTACGCCACGCCCAGCGAGCGGCTCACCATGACCCTGCTGGCCGCGGCGCTGCTGGCCACGCTGGGCGGACTGCACTGGGCGAACGTGGCGCAGGCGCAGCTGCGCTCCCCGGCCCTGGCAAGCGGCACCTACGGCGGCGGCTGGGGGAACGCGCAGCTGGACGACCTGAACCTGCGCCCCGGGCCGGACGCAGCGGTGCTGACCGGGCTGGCCGCGCAGCTGGACGGCGAGGACAGCCTGGCGCGCGAGCGCTACACCCGGGCGCTGCCGGACGCCTGCGCGCGCAACAACCTGGGTGTGATCGCGCAGCGCCGCGGCGACACGCCGCAGGCCCGTGACCTGTTCCGCGCGGCGCTCGCCGACCGTCCGGACCTGATGGCCGCGGCCTTCAACCTGGGCCTGAATCCGGTGGCGCCGGAAGCGGCGTTTCAGCGGGCGTTCCGGCCCGGGGAGGCGCGGCTGTGCTACCCGGATCAGCGCAGCCTGACGCGCGCGGCCACCGGGGATCTGAGCGTAACGCTGCGCGGCGCGCTGGGCGACCCGCTGCGCCTGCTGGACGGCTCGGCGGCCGGATCGGCGCGCCTGGGGCTGGCCCTGCTGGCCGCCGCGGGCCTGAGTGCGCTGCTGGTCCTGTCGCTGCTGCTGCCCCGCACGCCGCTGCCGCTGCGCCGCGCGCGGCCCGTGGGCTTCCGCGTGCTGGGGCTGCTGCTGCCCGGGTCCACGCTGCTGGATTCCCCGTGGGGCGGGGTGCTGCTGGGCAGCTGGGCGGCGCTGGTGGCCGCGCTGAGTCCGGCGACGGGCCTGCTGGTGTTCCCGCAGCTGCCCGCGCTGGTGGGCGCCGCTCCGCGCGGGTCGCTGGTGGCCGCGCTGGTGCTCACGTACGTGTTGAACACCGCGGCGTTCGTGACTGCAGAGGTCCGTCACGCGCGCCGCTTGCGGCAGGAGCGGCAGGGCGACGCCGAGCAGCCGGTCTGAGGTGAGGGCCGCCGTACGGTGTGACCACGCGCGGGACTGCTAGCCTGCCGGCATGAGGCTGGTGGTGGGGGTTTCGGGCGGCAGCGGCATGCCGTACGCGCACGCGGCGCTCGTGGCGCTGCGTGAACTGAACGTGGAGACGCACCTGATCGTGAGCAGCGGCGCCAAACGCGTGATGAGCGCCGAGGGCGCCGGGCCGCAGCTGCCAGACCTGACGGCGCTGGCGGCGCGCGTGCATGACGACCGCGACCTGGCGGCCAGCGTGGCGAGCGGCTCGTTCCGCACCGACGGCATGCTGGTGATTCCGTGCAGCGCCGGCACCCTGGCGAAGGTCGCGCAGGGCTTCGCGGATAACCTCGTGGCGCGCGCCGCGCACGTGACCCTCAAGGAGCGCCGGCCGCTGGTACTGGTGGTGCGAGAGGACCCGCTGCCCCGTCCGATGCTGCTGAACATGCTGGCCGCCCATGACGCCGGCGCCACCGTGATGACCGCCAGCCCGGGCTTCTACCACGCGCCGCGGGACGTGGGAGAACTGCTGCATTTCGTCACGGCCCGCGTGCTGGATCAGTTCCGGCTGGATGTGCCAGGCTTCCGCCGCTGGCGGGAGGAGGGTGAAGGGTGAGGGTCGCGGCACTGATTCCGGCGGCGGGAGCGGGCACGCGGCTGGGCCTGGGCCCGAAGGCGTTTGTGGAGGTCGCCGGGCGCAGCCTGCTGGGCCGCAGCGCAGCGGCGCTCGTGCCGCATGTGGATGAGGTGCTTGTGGCGCTGCCGGCTGGGCTGCGCCTGCCGGACGACGTGCCGGCCCGTGCCGTCACGGGCGGAGCCACGCGGCAGGCGTCCGTGCGGGCGCTGCTGCAGGCCACGGAGGCGGACGTGGTGCTCGTGCATGACGCGGCGCGGCCTTTCCTGCCGGGCGGAGTGGTGCAGGCCGTGATTGCCGCCGCCGCTGAGGTGGGCGCAGCGACGGCGGCGCTCCCGGTGGCCGATACGCTGGTCCGCGCCCACGGGGCGGCCTGGGGGCACCTCACGCCGCGTGAGGGCCTGTGGGCCGTGCAGACGCCGCAGGGTTTCCGGCGGGCGGCGCTGCTCGCGGCGCACGAGGCGGCCCTCGCCGACGACTTCGCCGCGACGGACGACGCGGGCCTGATCGCCCGCGCGGGCGGAGAGGTGCGCCTGGTGCCGGGGGACGCCCGCCTGTTCAAGGTGACCACGCCCGGCGACCTGCATCTCGCCCGGGCCCTGGCCCCGGTATGGGATGCTGGGGCGTCATGACCGCGCCTTCTTCCGTGACGTACTTCGCGCCGGCCAAGGTGAACCTGGGCCTCAGCGTCCGCGACCTGCGCTCGGACGGGTACCACGAACTGCACTCACTGATGGTGCCGCTGAACGTCGGTGATGACCTGGAGATCGCCCCGGCCGGCACCCTCAGCCTGAGGGTGGAGGGCGCCGCCCTGCCCACCGACGAACGCAACCTGGTGTTCCGCGCCGCGCGCGCGTACCTGGACGCCGCCGGCGTGGCGGGGGGCGCGGCCATCACCCTGCACAAGCGCCTGCCGCTGGCCTCCGGGCTGGGCGGGGGCAGCAGCGACGCCGCCACCACCCTGATGGCCCTGGCGCGCCTGTACCCGGCGGGCGTGGATCTGCCGGCGCTGGCCCTGCAACTGGGCGCGGACGTGCCGTTCTTTCTGCTGGGCCGCGCGGCGCTGGCCGCCGGGGTGGGGGAGGTGCTCTCCCCTACCCCGGTGCCGCGCGTGGCGCTGGTGCTGCTGAACCCAGGGGTGCCGGTCAGCGCCGGCGACGCCTACGCCTGGCTGGACGCCGAGGAGACCTTCACGCCCGCGCTGGACGTGGAGGGCATCCTGGCGGCCCTCACGAACGGTCGGCCGGTGCCGTACCTGAACGCCCTGCAGGGTCCGGTCGCGGCCCGGCACGCGCCGATCCGGGCGGCCCTCGCGGCGCTGGAGGCGGCGGGGCTGCACTCGCCGCTGATGAGCGGGTCGGGCAGCACGTGCTTCGCCGTGGCGCGCCACGCGGCGCACGCCGAGGAGGTCGCGCACGCGCTCGCGCGGCGCTTTCCGGACTGGTGGGTGAGCGCCGCCCAGACGCTCTGAACGCTTGGCCCCTCTGAACGCCTGGACACGCTGAGCCCATGCCCCACCTGAAGGCGTGAATGCAACCGGGGGCCTTCGCGGCGGTCTTGAGGTTCCGGGTCGTAAGGGCGGGGTAAGGGGGCAGGCCGTAGCGTGGGGGTCAAGGCCGCGCTTTTCGGCGCGGCGTGAGGAGCCCTGCGCATGACCCTTCATGACCCTCCGCCCATCCTGACCACGCCGCCTGCCCTCACTGTGCCCTGCGCGCCGTTCGAGCGGGTCAGCAGCCTGCCGCAGCGGCACACGCTGCCCGGCGCGGAACTGCTGGTGTTTCAGTTCACGAACGGGTACGGCGCGGCCGTGACGCGTCAGCTGTCACGGCCCGAGGACAGCGCCTTTGAGTTCTGTGTGCTTGACTGCATGGGCGCCGCGCCGCAGCCGTGCTTCACCACGCCGGTCGCCGCGTCGTTCCTGTCCGGGCTGTCGCACGACGGCGCGCAGGGCCTGCTGATGCTCACCGAGCGCCTGCCGCTGCACCCTCTGCGCGCCCAGGCCAATGCCGTTCTCAGTGACGAGGACTTCTAACCTCCGCTGAGCTGGGGAGGCCCGCGCCCGCGCAGCCCGAGGCGGCAGCGGGCGGGTCAGGGCCGCTCCCCTGCCCCCGGTGGGGGCGCCGGGCCTGCCGGCTGGCGCTCTGGGGCTATGCTGCGCGCGTCACATGAACACAACACCGGGAAGCAGGCCGCCGCGGCGGCGCAGGTCGTGGGCGCGCCGGGCGGCCGGCGCGGCGCTGGGGGCACTGCTGGTTCTGGGCGCGGCGGGCGGCGGGGGGTACGCGTGGCTGCGCGTCACGTCCGAACCGCAGCGTGGGGGGACTGTCCGCCTCGCGGGCCTGTCCGGCCGGGTGCAGGTGACGCGGGACGCGTGGGGCGTGCCGCACATTCGCGCGCAGTCGGATGAGGACGCCGTGTTCGCGCTGGGGTTCGTGCACTGGCAGGACCGGGCGTGGCAGATGGACTTTCAGCGGCGGGTCGCGCAGGGGCGCCTTGCGGAGGTGCTGGGCGAGGCGGCCCTGCCGCAGGACCGGTTTCTGCGCACCTGGGGGTTCCAGCGGGCGGCGCGCGCCGCACTCCCCGCGCTGGGTGAGCGCTCACGCCGCCTGATCCGGGCGTACACGGCGGGCGTGAATGCCGCGCAGGCGCGCGGGCGGACGGCACTGGAGTTCCGCATTCTGGGCTACACGCCGGAGGCGTGGCAGGACGTGGACAGCCTGTCGTGGAGCAAACTGATGGCCTTCGACCTGGGCGGCAACTACGACAAGGAAGTGCTGAACGCCCGTGTGGTCCGCCGCCTGGGCAGCACAGGACTGGATCAGGTGACGGCCCCGTACCCGCAGGGGGCGCCCACGGTCCTCAGTCCGGATGAGGTGGGGCGCCAGCGCCCCGCAGGGCCGGCGGCCACGTCGGTCACGCCGGCCCTGCCGGACGCCACCGTGACGGCCCTGCGGGCGCATCTGCGCGCTGCGGAGGCCCTGGGGATGCAGCAGGTGCCCGGCAAGGGCAGCAACAACTGGGTGATTGCCGGGCAGCGCACCAGGAGTGGGAAACCGATCCTGGCGGACGACCCGCACCTCGCGCTGACCGCCCCGATGCTGTGGTACCTCGCGGACGTTCAGGGCGGCACCCTGAAGGCCATCGGCGCGAGTATTCCGGGCCTGCCAGCCATCGTGATCGGCCGCAACGAACGGGTGGCGTGGGGCGTCACGAACGTGAACCCGGACGTGCAGGACCTGTACGTGGAGCCGGCAGGAACCCCACTGACCGAACGCACCGAGGTGATCCGCGTCAAAGGCCAGCCGGACGTGACCCTGACGGTCCGGGAAGCGCCGCACGGCCCGGTCATCAGTGACGCCGGCGCCGGTGACCTCGGGCCGCGCGTGGCCCTGAAGTGGACGGCGCTGCAACCCGCAGACACCACCATGGACGCCTTTATCGACCTGAACTACGCGCGCAACTGGGCAGAGTTCACCCAGGCCCTCTCCCGTTACGTGGCGCCCAGTCAGAACTTTGTGTACGCCGATGTGGAGGGAAACACCGGGTACTACGCGCCGGGCCGCGTGCCCATCCGGCAGGGCTGGGACGGCAGTCTGCCGGTGCCTGGCGACGGCACCCGCGAGTGGCAGGGCTTCGTGCCGTTCGCGCAGCTGCCCCACACCCTCAATCCTGCGGACGGTCTGGTGGTGACCGCGAACAACCCGGTGCTGCCCCGGGGCACTGCCACCGCGCTGGCCAACACCCGCAACTGGGCCGAACCGTACCGCGCGCAGCGCATCACGCAGCTGCTGACTGCCCGGCCGAAGCTGAGCGTGCAGGACGTGAAGGCCGCCCAGCTCGACACCCTGAGTCTCGTGTGGCGGGACTTCCGGGGCACCCTGCTGGGCACCACGCCCGGCAGCAGTGCGGCGCGGCAGGCCCTGACGCAGCTGAGCCGCTGGGACGGCCGCGTGACGGTCAGGAGTACCCCTGCCCTGATCTTCGAGGCGTGGCTGATGAAGCTTCAGGACATGGCGCGGGACGAACTGGGCGACAGCACCACCATGAACAGCCTGTCCGTGCTGAACCAGCTGCGCGGCGGCGGGGAACTGTGCGCCGATCACGGCCAGGGCAACTGCGCCTCACTGCTCACCAACACGCTCGACAGTGCACTCCGTGACCTGCAGGTCCGGCTGGGCCCCGACATGACGCACTGGACCTACGGGCAGCTGCACCAGGTGGCCAGCGCCCACCGCGCCTTCGGGAAGGTGCGGGCCCTGGCGTGGCTGTTCAACCACCGCGCCCCCACACCGGGCGGCACGAACACCGTGAACGTCGCCCGGCCCGAGCACGAGACGTTCCAGCAGACACACGGCCCCAGCTACCGCCAGATTGTGGATCTCAGCGACCCTGACCGCAGTCTGTACATCGGCAGTCTCGGACAGGCCGGCAGTCCCCTCGCGCCGCACGCCAGCGATCAGATGCCCCGCTGGATTGCCGGGGAGTACCTTCCCATGAGCACCCGCGCGGACGACTGGGGCCGCACGCGGACCCTGACCCTCCAGCCTGACGGCGCCCCGCAACGGTAACGCCCCGCGGGCCGGTGAGATCCAGGCAGGTTCCGGTGGCCCCCGCAGCGCTCTCAGTGGATACACTGCCGGTATGGCCGAACCTCACCGCGTGCGCGACGCCCTGCGCTCCAGCATGACCGCCTGGGCGACCCTGACCGTCCGGGGGGACCAGGCCCACGTGGCCCTCGCCCCTGACCTTGACGTCCTCGCCTCGCAGCTTGACGCGATCGACCCCGGCTGGAGCCTCGGCTGGCACTGCGATCACCTTGACCCGCCGGTCGTCCGCGCGCGCCTGAGCGTGCTGGGTGCCACACGCGAGGGCCTCGCCACCGCGCACACCCTTCAGGACGCCAAGCTTGCTGCGCTGGCCGACCTTGCCCGCACGTATGGCGTGACGCCCAGCAGCGAGTCCCTGTGGGTTGAATACGACCCGGAGGACGGCGCGAACACCAGCGAACTGGAAACCGACGCGCCCGCCCCCCGGCCACTGAGCCGCCCCCTTCCCCCGGAGGCGCCCCGCGACCCCCAGATGGAAAAAGCCCGCCGCCACATTGAGGATCTGCTGGAGCAGCTGAAAGTGGCCGGCAAGGGCGGGGACGCCGCGCGCATCCTCATGCGCGGGTACGGCGAAACCCTTGAGGAAAGCCGCGCCATCTACAAGGAACTGCACTCCCTGCTGAAAACCTGACCCCCGCCCGTCCTCCGGTCGCGCTGCCCGAGCAACTGCACTAGACTGAAACTCCATGCGCAAGTTTCTGGCGTTCGGCGACGTTCACGCCGACTTCGACACCCTCTGGGCGGCGTTGCGTGCATCCAGCTGCGCGGACGCCCAGGGACAACCCACCCTGCCCGTCCAGGCTGGCCTGTTTCAGGTCATTCTGATCGGGGATCTCGTTCACCCGAAGAACGAACACGACTACGCCCAGCTGACGGGCCTGCCCCGCTTCGATCACAGGAATCCCGACCACCTGTTTATTGCCGCGCGCGAGCAGATCCGTCACCTCGAGCGCCTTAAGGCGTACCAGGACGCCGCGCCGCACGCTGTGCACATCATCCTCGGCAACCACGACGACGCGGTCCTGAACACCAGTTACGTCCTGGGCACCAGTGGCGGCACCGTCCACACCGAATTTGACCCGGCGCACGGCGGCCTGCACCTGCCCGAGCATCTCGCCGCGTGGATGCGCCGCTTTCCGCGCGAACTCCGGGTGGGGACGGTGCAGTTCGCGCACGTCTCGCCTCTGCCCGCACACGCCTACTACGACGACCTGTTCTACGCCGACCACAGTCCCAAACGCTGGTTCCGCGAGTCACCCGAGTACGTCCGGATGGCCGGCCTGAGCTTCGGCGTGTACGGCCACACGCAGGTGGACGGCGGAATCCTCCTCGACGAGGACCACCAGCTCGCCATGATCGACGCCCTGCACGCCCGCGAGTACCTCGAGCTGCTTATTGACCCGGGCGCCGACCAGCCCGTTCACACGGTCCGCGCCGTTCCCTTCTGACTCCGGGCACGTTGACAAGCGTGAGGCGCACCGCTATCCTTAACCCCGCTGCTTTTGCAGCCCCCTTCAAGGCACGGTCCGGTAGTGTAGCGGTTAGCATATCTGCCTGTCACGCAGAAGGTCGCGGGTTCAAATCCCGTCCGGACCGCCAAGGAAGGCTAGGTAGCTCAGCTGGTAGAGCAAACGACTGAAAATCGTTGGGTCGCCGGTTCAAGTCCGGCCCTGGCCACCAAGAACGCCCCCACCCCCGCGGTGGGGGCTGGCTTTTGTGCCCTGGTGCTCTTGGCAGGAGCGGGGGCAGGTGACGATAATGGGCGGTTGAGGTCGCGCGCCTCACCTGAGGGGGCCGCGCGGACTCCCAGACCGAATGACCTGTGCTGTCATTCCGGGTGCCCAGCATCAAGCGGGCGCCTGCCGGGAGACGAATCATGACGAACACGAATGCCGGGGCCGAGTGCGGCCCCCAGAACCCCGGTTTTGACCGCCGTTACGACGTGCAGGGCCTCGACGCGATTGACGTTGCGGTGCTGGGCACCTTCCCGCACGTCCGCGAGGACGACCCGGTGCGGTACCCGGGCGAGCCGATGATGATTGAGATCATCACGGATGAGTTCAGCCCGGTGTGCCCCTGGAGCGGCCTGCCGGATTTCGGCCGGCTGGAGATCCGGTACCTGCCGCGCGAAACCTGCGTGGAACTGAAGAGCCTGAAGTACTACCTCACGAGTTACCGCTTCGTGGGCATCTACCATGAGCATGCAACCCGGCGGGTGCTGGCGGACCTGGTGAAGCTGCTGGATCCGCTGCGCATGGAGATCCGCTGTGATTACGGCATGCGCGGGGGCCTGAATACGATCTGCACCGTGAAGTACGTGGCGCCGGATCACCAGGGGGGCTGAGCGGTGCCGTGGCGGTTGACGTCGGAATTCACGTTTGATTCAGCGCACGTGATCACCGGGTACGACGGCCCGTGCGGGCGCCTGCACGGGCACACGTACCGCGTGCGGATGGACCTGACTAGCGAACGGCTCCGGCCGAGCGCGCACGTGAAGCGCGCCATCATGGTTGCGGATTTCCGGACGCTGAAGTGGGCGAAAAAGGACGTGGAGGCCGGCGGGCTGGATCACGCGTTCCTGAATGACCTGCCGGACCTCGGCGATGACACGACCGCCGAGGTGCTGGCCGCGTTCATTCACCGCCGGACGATGGCGCGCGTGCGCGCCGACCTGCCCGACGGGGATGACGGCGCCGACCTGCGGCTGCGCGTGACCGTGTGGGAAACGCCGGACAGCAGTTGCGAGTACTGGGAGTGACGGCGTGAAGTACCCGGTGTACGAGCGGTTCTACACCTGGCAGGGCGAGGGCGTGCACCTGGGCCGCGCGGCGTACTTCATCCGGCTGTACGGGTGCCCGCAGGCGTGCCCGTGGTGTGACAGTGCGGGCACGTGGCACCGTGAGTTCCGCCCGGACGGCGTCACCTTGATGGACGAGACAGAACTGGCGGCCGTGGTCGCGGCGGAAAGTCCCGACGGGGCGGTGGTGGTCGTGACGGGCGGCGAACCGATCCTGTTCGACCTGGCGCCGCTCACGGACGCCCTGCACGCGCTGGGGCGCCGGGTGCACCTGGAGACAAGCGGCATTGCGCCGCTGCGCGGCGCGCTGGACTGGGTGACGCTGTCACCCAAGCCGTTCGGGCAGGGTCCGGTGCCGGCGGTGGTGGCCCGCGCGGATGAGGTGAAGATCATCGTGCATGACCCGGCTGATATTCAGACCGGGCTGGACACGCTGGGCGGCCTGAGGGACGACGCGGTGATCTGGCTGCATCCCGAGTGGAGCCGGGCGCGTGAACGGGACCTGACCGTGCTGAACGCCATCACGCAGGCGGTGAAGGACAGCCCGCGCCTGCGGGCCGGGTACCAGATGCACAAGCTGTACCGGGCCGACGACCTGGACGCGCATAGCGACAAACGCCTGATTCCGCTGGGCGGCAACCCGGACCTGGGCTACTGACCGGGCGGTGCAGGGAATAAGGTGTTTCTCTTGCAGGATACGGAGAGCAGGAATATGACTGAACAGAGTTCGAAACGCGCAGTGGTGCTGCTGTCCGGAGGACTGGATTCCAGCACGGTGCTGGGACTGGCCACCCGGGACGGGTACGTGTGCACGGCGCTGTCGTTCCGGTACGGGCAGCGGCACACCGTGGAACTGGAGCGCGCGGCAACGGTGGCGGCGCATTTCGGCGCGCTTCACCAGGTGATTGACATCAACATCGGCTCGTTCGGTGGGAGCGCCCTGACGGACGATCGTGTCGCCGTGCCGACAGACGGAACCCAGGCAGGGGTGATTCCGCCCACCTACGTGCCGGGCCGGAACACGGTGTTCATCGCGGTGGGTCTCAGTCTGGCCGAGGCGATCGACGCCGAGCGGGTATTCCTGGGGATCAACGCGGTGGATTACAGCGGATACCCGGACTGCCGTCCGGAGTACCTGGAGGCCTTCCAGCGCCTGGCGGATCTGGCGACGAAAGCGGGCCTGGAGGGACGGGGGGCGGTGCTGACAGCGCCCCTGGCGGCAATGACGAAGGTGGACATCGTGCGGACGGCGCTGGAGGTGGGCGTGCCTATCGGCGTGACGTGGAGCTGCTACCAGGGCGGCGAGACCCCGTGCGGAGTGTGCGATTCGTGCCGCATCCGGGATAAGGCGCTGATCGAGGCGGGTCACCCGGAGCTGGCGACGCCCCACGCGCAGGCCCAGCTTGGCGCGCAGTAAAGGAGAAACGACGGGGGGACGGGCCGGCTCGGCCCGTCCCCCCTCTCGCGCCGGAATTACAGGAGGCTTCTGACGACCTTGCTGACGTTCTGAACGCTGAAGCCGAACTTTTCAAACAGGACGCTGGCGGGGGCGCTGGCGCCGAAGGTGTCCATGCCGATCACGGCGCCGTCCGTGCCGACCCACTCGTACCAGGGGGTCTTGCTGGCGGCTTCGATGGCGACGCGTCTGATGCCGGGTGTGAGGACGGAATCGCGGTAGCTGCGGTCCTGCGCGCGGAACACTTCCATGCAGGGCATGCTGACCACGCGCGTGCGGATGCCTTCGCCGGCCAGGGTGTCAGCGGCCTCCAGGGCGAGGCTGACCTCACTGCCGGAGGCAATCAGGATCACCTGAGCGCCTCCTTCGCTGCTGTCGGCGTCGCGGACGACGTAGGCGCCTTTCTTGACGCCGGCGTGGTTGCGCGGAAGGATCGGCAGGTCCTGGCGGGAGAGGGCGAGCACGGTGGGGCCCTTTTCGTATTCGAGGGCCATCTGCCACGCGGCGGCGGTTTCGTTCGCGTCGGCGGGGCGGATCACGTGCGCGCCGGGCACGGCACGCAGCATGGCGAGCTGCTCGATGGGCTGGTGGGTGGGGCCGTCCTCGCCCAGGCCGATGGAGTCGTGCGTCAGGACGTAGGTGACAGGCTGCATCTGGATGGCGCTGAGACGGAAGGCGGGTTTGAGGTAGTCGGCAAACACAAGGAAGGTGCCGACCATGGGGCGCAGGCCGCCGTAGAGACTCAGGCCGTTGGCTGCGGCGGCCATGCCGAATTCACGCACGCCGAACAGGACGTTGCGGCCGGCGGGGCTGGCGCTCTGGAGTTCGCCGCCGTCCTTGATGGTGGTTTTGGTGCTGCCGCTCAGGTCGGCGCTGCCGCCCATCAGGCCGGGCACGACCCTGGCCAGGGCGTTGATGACTTCGCCGCTGGCGTTGCGGGTGGCGACGCCCTTGCCGCCCACCTCGTAGTTGGGGAGCACGTCGGCGAGGTTGGTGGGGAGGGTGCGGGCGAGCAGGGCGTCCACCTCGGCGGCCAGTTCGGGGTGTGCGGCGCGGTAGCCGTCCATCAGGGCGTTCCATTCAGCTTCAAGCTGCGCGCCGCGTTCGCGGGCGTTCATGTGCGCGGTGACTTCCTCCGGGACCGTAAAGGAGGGGTGGTTCCAGCCGAGCGCGGCTTTCGTCTCGGCGACGCCCTCGGCGCCGAGAGGCTCACCGTGGGCTTTGCTGGTCCCGGCGCGGGGGCTGCCGAAGCCGATCACGGTGCGCACCTGAATCAGGGTGGGCCGGTCGCTGCTCTGCGCTTCCTTCACGGCGGCGCGGATGGCGCCGAGGTCGTTGCCGTCGCTGACCCTCAGGACGTTCCAGCCGTAGGAGGCGTAGCGGGCGGCCACGTCGTCACTTTCGGCTTTGCTGGTGGGCGTGTCGAGCTGCACCTGGTTGTCGTCGTGCAGCCAGATGAGCTTGTTCAGGCGCAGGTGCCCGGCCAGGGCGGCGGCTTCGTGATTGACCCCTTCCTGAAGGTCGCCGTCCCCGAGAACAGCGTAGGTGTGGTTGTTGAAGATGGGGTAATCGGGGCGGTTATAGCGCGCGGCAAGGTGCTCTTCGGCGAGGGCCATGCCGACAGTCATCGCGGCGCCCTGGCCGAGGGGGCCGGTGGTGGCGTCAAGGCCGGGGGTGTGGAAGAACTCGGGGTGACCGGGGGTTTTGCTGCCCCACTGGCGGAAGTTCTTCAGTTCGTCCAGCGAGAGGTCGTAGCCGGTGAGGTGCAGCAGGCTGTAGATCAGCATGCTGGCGTGACCGGCGCTGAGCACGAAGCGGTCGCGGCCGGGCCATTCGGGGTGGGCGGGGTTGAAACGCAGGAAGTCCTGCCACACGACGTAGGCCATGGGGGCCGCGCCCAGGGGAGCGCCGGGGTGGCCGCTGTTGGCTGCCTGAACGGCGTCGATGCTCAGGGTGCGGATGGTGTTCACACTCAGCTGGGAAATGTCGCTGGACATAACACTCATCCTAACCCGAGAAGAGTATGTGTACCATGTACACTTTTATGTGCCCTCTAGATGGTGCGTCCCAGGACCACTGCGGCAGGAGCAGGTCATAAAAAGCGCCCCCGGGTGGGGGCGGGTATAGCGGGGGTGACCAGCAGGTCCGGGCTGGGGTTCAGGCGCACCAACGTCGCCTCCATTCCGGTGTCAGCAGAATACGCTGAAAGCAGAATTACTGCAAGCTCTTTCGTGAATCTCCTCTGAGCCTGCCCACATTCTTTTCTTCACACGCTCTTGACTTTCGCGTATCCGGAGCCCTCCCCGGCCAGCACGACTGACCACAGCAGGCCGGCCACGCGACCTGCATGCACTAACTCACACGCCACCGGCCCGGCGCCCCAGCCGCACCACTGACGCGTCAGCCCTCACCCGCCTGCCCACCAGCGGTAGAGGTAAGCACTGGACCTACCGCCCTGGGCGGCTCCGGAAAGAGACACAAGCCACCCGGCTTGCCGCAGAGCAGTGCAGCACGGTGATCGCCACCGCCCGACTGGGCCCGTTCAGGGAAGTGGTCCTGGACGCCCTGAGGCTGGACGTGACCAGCGACCCCACCGCTGTATCGTCCTGGGCCTCGCCCTGCCTGCCGGGGTGCCCGGCGGCCACCGGCGTGTGCTGGGCGTGACCCGCCAGGCGTCCAGCGAGCAGCTGACCTTCGGCAATCGGCTTCCGCAATGCCAGGCAGTCCTGGCGCGCGCACCTTACCCTGAGGACCTTCAACCCCCGGCCAAACCGCTTCAGGAACGGCTTTTCCTGGCAGGCCACGCGCCCGGTCTGCTCGCCCCGGACACGCCGGACCGGTCTTACCACGCCCGGTACGCCCAGGATGAGACCGGGGTGCACGGTCAGCCACGCAACCCTACCGCCACGCCCGCCCCCACGACCCGCGACGGCCTGATGCGCCAGGACACCGCCTTCGTCACGCGGCGGCGCGGCGAGATGATGGCCAGCAAACACAAGGTCACGCCCCCCGGCCACCGCAGCGCGGGCGTCCTGACCTCCCATCTGCGGCCCCACACATGCCTGAACCGGTTTCCAGGAACACACCCTGCCGGCTCCGGCGGCACCCTCCTGAACCTCGCCATGCTGCGGGTGATCACCCGCCTGGGCCACCGCGCTGAGCGCCTCTGGCGCACCTGCGCAAAGCTTCTGTCAGGCCCGGCGCCTGAGGCACTCACCGGTTCGCAGGGTCAGGCCTGGTCCCGCTGACCCAGCGCGAGCAGGGCGCCGAGCAGCAGCACCGCCGCGCTGACCCCCAGGCCCAGGCGCAGTCCCCCGGCCCGGTCGGCCAGCAGGCCCGTCAGGAGCGGCCCGGCCACCTGCCCGGCGGCGAACACCACCGTGAATGCCGCGATGCCGCGCGCCCAGGCGTGCTCCGGCAGCGCGCGGCGCGTGATCAGGGTGGTGAACGCCACCACGGCCAGGAAACTGCCGCCAAACAACAGGCCGGAGAGCAGCAGCGCCCCCGGGTGGGTGCTGAACAGGGGCAGGGCCGCGCCGAGCGCCAGAGTGAGCAGCTGCGCACCCATTGCGCGGGCCCCGGAGGCACGGGCCGTCAGGGGCGCCCACACGAACGGGTGCGCGATCACACACGCGCCCAGCAGCGCCCAGAACGGCGTGATCAGGTGCGGCGCCCCCACCTGCCTCAGAAACGCGACGATGAAGGTCATGTACGCGATGTACCCCACTCCAAAACACGCGTAGGCCGCAAGTGACCAGCCCAGCGGCCGCAGTGGGGCGCGCTGCTGTCCCCAGGCTGGGGGTGCAGGCCGGTCCGGAAGCCGGCGCACGGCCGGCGCAACGAGCGTCACACAGGCCAGGGACGCGGCGCCCAGAGCCACCCACGCGGCGCGCCACCCACTTGTGAGCAGCGGCGGGAGCAGCAGGGCCGACAGCAGGATACCCACCCCGGCCCCGCCGTAGAAGACCCCCAGCAGCAGGGGCGTCCGGGCCGGCGCGCTGCGGGTCGCCAGGACGGCCAGTGCGCCGCCGCTCACGAACACCAGCGCTCCCCCGATCCCGGCCAGCAGCCGGAGCGTGAGCAGCGGCACGGCTGCGCCGCTCAGGGCGCAGCCCAGCAGCGCCAGCGCCGTGAACAGCATGCCGCCCAGAAATGTGTGGTGCAGTCCCGCGAGGCGGATCAGGGGGGTGGCCCCCAGCGCGCCCAGGAGGTACCCCAGGGCGTTCGCGGCGTTCATGGCGCCTGACAGGGTGAAACTCCAGCCCAGGTCCGCGCGCATGGCCGGCAGCAGCAGCGCGTACGCGAAGCGCGCGAAACCCAGGGCCACGGCGCCGCCCAGCGAGAGGCGCAGCATGTCCAGCAGCGCAGCCCCGCCCGGGGCAAAGGCCGGTCCGCCAGGCGCGGCGCGCGGCACGGTCAGTTCAGCATGCGGCCGCCGGTGCCGCCCTGCTGTTCGAGCAGCGCTTCGGCCTTGCGCAGGTGTTCCTGAAGGGTCACGTACCAGTCGTCGCTTTCCGGGGTGTGGGCCAGGGCCTGCTGCGCGTGCGCGTACGCCGCGGCGGGGTTCGGGAAACCCTGCTGGGCCATCACGTCTGCGGCCATCTGGTGGGCCGTGATCCAGTCGCGGCTGTCGGGCGCCGCTTCGCGGATCACGCGTTCATAGTGCTCCAGCGCCTCATCCATCTGGAAGTAATCGAGCGCGACGCTGCCCAGCACCAGACTGGCGGGAATCACGGCGCCCTGCGCGAGCGCCTGCTCGGCCTCCAGCTGCGCTTCCTGCAGGCGGCCCAGTCGGTAGTCGCATTCGGCGACGTCGGCCAGGACTTCCGGCAGGTAGGGGTACTCCGCTTCATTCAGGACCGCCTCGAGTTTCTCGCGGGCTTCCAGGGGCCGGTCGAGGTCCAGCAGGGCCACGCCCAGTTCGTGATTGGCGTACGGCCGGTCGCCGTCGGTGGCCAGGGCAAGCGCCTGCTCGAAGGCCGCCAGGGCCTGCTCGGATTGTCCCAGGTGCGTCAGGACCTGCCCGAGCACCAGGGCCACGCCGTAACTGGGGTCACCGTGCTGCGCTTCGAGCCGCGCGGCCTCGCGGATCATGTCGTGCGCGCCTTCGGGCTGGCCGAGGTTCAGCAGCGCCTGAGCGCGCAGGTAGTGCCAGGTGGCGAGGTTCAGGCCCTGTTCCTCGGCGTCCTGCGGGCCGGGGCGCGCGGCGTACAGGGGCCGCGCCTGGTCCAGGGCGTTCTTCGCGGCGTCCGGCTGGCCCAGCTGCAGCAGCAGCGCCGCCTGTTCCTGGAGCATCACGGCGCGGTTCAGTCCGCTCGTCAGGTGCGCCGCTTCAGCGTACAGGCTGGCGGCCTCGGCGCTCTGGCCCAGCTGTTCATGCGCGTCGGCCTCCCAGGAACGCAGGCGCCAGCGCAGGTGCAGCGGCAGGTCCGTGCTGGGCAGAGCAATCTCCAGGGCCGCCTGGGGCTGCTCCGCGAGGGTCAGGGCGCACAGGGCGTGAAAGCGCGCCAGGGGGTCCTGGGCCTCCCGGGCGGTCTGTGGCGGGGGGGCGGCGTCGGGGCCGCGGGTGCGGGCGTCGAGTTCAGCGCTCAGCGCCTGATAGAGCGGGGTGTCGCGCAGGGCGGGATGGAGGGTGCGGGCCTCGCGCAGACAGGTGCCCAGTTCGGTGGTGGCGGCGTCGCCGTACAGGGCGTGCATGCTGCCCAGCAGCAGGGCCAGGCGGGCTCGTTCAGGGGTGCGGGCTTCGCGCGTGGCGGCGTCCATCACGCCGAACGCCAGGTCGTAGTCGCCTCCGGCGAGCGCCTCGCACACTTGCTGCCAGGTGGTGGCCACGTCAATCATTCCCCGTCAGGATACGGCACGGGCGGGTGCATCCTTTGTTGCTGGCGGGCCGCGCGGCTGTGCGGTGGGCTGCGGCGGTGAGGGTGAGGAGGCGGGAAGGGGGTCTTCGCGGCGCGGGTCTTCGGCGGTGAGTCCTGCCGGATCTCCGTCCTGCGGTCTGCTGCTGGGTGGAATTCTGCTGAGAAAAGGGTGCGCCAGCGGCGGTCAGGGAAAGTTGCCGAACGCTAAAGCGCAGGTGTAAGGCGGGACAATTTCATACACCTTGAGTCTGGTACACTCAACTTCAGCGGGGCGAGGTGCGCCCCACTTCACCTCTTTCACCCCCTCCGGAGGACTGTTCTTGAAACGGCTCAATCCCTGGCTGATCGTTCTGTTTGTGCTGGCCCTGTTCCTGATGTTCTCACAGGCCCCCATGAGTGGACGGTCGAGCGTGAACTACAACGAATTCAAGTCCCTGCTGGAACGCGGCCAGGTCGAGCGTGTGGTGGTCCGCGAGAACAACGCCGCCGTGACCCTGCGCGCCCCCACCCGGGTTCAGGTCAACACCGCCAGCGGCCTGCAACCCCGCGAAATCCAGGATTTCAGCGTGCGTCTGCCCAGCAGCCTCGCCACGCCCGACAACAGCCTGATCAACCAGATCGAGCAGCAGAACGTCGCCCTGCGCTTCGAGCAGCCCAGCCAGTGGCTGAGCATCCTGCTGAACTTCCTGCCGATCATCCTGCTGTTCGCCATGATGTACTTCTTCTTCATGCGTGCCCAGGGCGGCCAGAACGGCGTCATGCAGTTCGGGCAGAGCAAGGCCAAGAAATACGGCAAGGAAAACCGCGTGCAGACCAAGTTCACGGACGTGGCCGGTCACGAGGAAGCCAAGAAGGAACTCATCGAGGTCGTGGACTTCCTGAAAAACCCAGGGAAGTACCACCAGATCGGCGCCGAGATTCCCAAAGGCGTGCTGCTCGTCGGCCCTCCCGGCACCGGTAAGACCCTGCTGGCCCGCGCCATTGCCGGCGAGGCCGACGTGCCGTTCTTCTCGGTCAGCGCCAGCGAGTTCATGGAGATGTTCGTGGGTGTCGGCGCCAGCCGCGTGCGCACCCTGTTCGAGGACGCCCGCAAGAGCGCCCCGGCGATCATGTTCATCGACGAAATCGACTCCATCGGCCGGAAACGTGGCGCCGGCATCGGCGGCGGGCACGACGAACGCGAACAGACCCTCAACCAGATCCTCTCGGAGATGGACGGCTTCGACAAATCCAGCTCTGTCATCGTGCTCGGTGCCACCAACCGCCCCGACGTGCTGGACCCCGCGCTGCTGCGCCCCGGCCGCTTCGACCGTCAGGTCACCATTGACCTGCCGAACCTCAAGGAACGCGAAGCGATTCTCAAGGTGCACCTGCGCAACAAGCCCCTGGCGGGCGGCGTGGACGTCAACGAGATTGCCAAGAGCACCCCGTACTTCTCCGGCGCGGACCTGAAGAACGTCACGAACGAAGCGGCGCTTGAAGCCGCGCGCCTGAGCAAGACGCAGATCGACATGAGTGACTTCTACCGCGCGCTGGACAAGATCACGCTGGGCCTCGAGAACGGCAGCCTGACCATCAGCGACCAGGAGAAGAAGGCCATCGCGTACCACGAGGCCGGACACGCCGTCACGGCCGCCGTGATTCCCGGCAGCGACAAACTTCAGAAGGTCAGCATCATCCCGCGCGGCCGGGCGCTCGGCGCCGCGTTCTACCTGCCCGAAGAGCAGGTGCTGATGAGCAAGGAACGCCTGGAGAACCAGCTGATCGTCGCCCTGGGCGGCCGGGCGGCCGAGGAAGTCTTTATGGGCAGCGTCACCAGCGGCGCCGCCGACGATTTCCGCAAGGCCACCAACATCGCCCGCAAGATGGTGCTGGAGTGGGGCATGGGCGACAACTTCAAGAACATGGCCCTCACCACCGACAGCGGCCCGGTGTTCCTCGGTGAGGACATGGCCAAACCCAAGGCGTTCAGTGAACACACCAGTCAGCTGGTGGACGAGGATGTCAAGCGCATCCTGACGCGCGCCTACGAACGCGCCCGCGAGATCATCACCGAGTACAAGCAGGCCATGCATGAGGTGGCCGAAGCGCTGCTCTCGCAGGAACTCATCACCGGGGACGTCGTGCGTGAGGCCGTCTCCCGCGTGGGCGGGCAGAGCCAGCCCATGCCGCAGACCACCGCCTGATCCCCGCCCCTGTCTCATCCCGCCCCCGCCCTGTGCGGGGGTGTTCGCATTCCTCCGGAACGGGCTGGCTCCCGGCTGGTCCACACCGAACGGTGGCCCGGGCATCTTCGCCGCGGGCCACCCCTGCTCCGGCCGAACCTGTCCGGGTTTACTTGAGGCTGATGTGCACCTCGTTGCCGTGCTGGTCTTCCGCGTCGATCAGCGGGCCCGGGTAGGGTGTCGCTTCGATCAGCAGGCGCAGGGCGTCGAGGGTGAACCCGGCGCTTTCCAGCGCGGCCTGCCCATGCGGGGGAATCAGGCGGTCCAGGTGCGCGGCCAGGCTCACGGGGATGTTCGCGTTGTACTCGTCACCGTGCTGGGACTCCACCTGAATGCGCAGGATGCGAGGGCCGGGAGGCGCGTGGGGGTGGCCGTGCAGGTCACGGTCCATCTGCGAGGTGATGTTCTCGACCATATCGTCAATTCCTCCGGTGAGGCGGTCCACAAGGCCTTCCACAACGCCTTCCAGGCCACGGACGCGCTGGCCGCCCACCATGATGTGAGGACGTCTGGGCAGCGGAGGGGCGGGCGGGATGGGCACCGCGGCACGCAGGCCGCGCAGCAGCATCAGGTGCTCGGCCACCTGCGCGCTGTCCAGTTCGTCGCGGGCCAGCAGCGCGGAGATCAGTTCGCGGTCGCTGTCGGTCAGGGCCAGTTTGGGGCTCAGCGCGGCCAGCAGCGGTCCGGCGTCCTCCAGGGTGAGTTTCTCGCTGCGAATCAGGTCCAGGATGCGGCGGATCTTCTCTTTCATGCGGTCACGACCTTCAGGCCGCCGGCAGTCACGCGGCAGTGCAGGTGGGCGTCACCGTGGCCGAGCTGCCCGGCGTGACGGGTGGTGATGAAGCCGCCGCTCCTGCGGGTGGGGAAGTCGGCCTTGAAGGACCCCATGGTGAGTTCAGCGTCCACGCGCACGCTGCTGTCCGGGTGCAGGAGCAGCCTGGCGTTCCCGGCATTCACCTCAACGCGGTGGTCGCCGCCGGTCAGCAGACCGGCCCACTTCAGGTTGCCGCCGTTCACGCTGGCGTTCAGGGTGTGCGCGCCGGTCAGGGAGAGGTTCCCGCCGTTCACGGTGACGGTGCTGGGGCCACTCATTTCGGCCGCGGTGAGGTTCCCGCCGTTCACGTCGGCGTGCAGGCTGCTGGCGCGGCCCATGCGGACGTTCCCGCCGTTCACCTGGGTGTGCAGTCCGCCGGCCAGGTCGGGCAGCACGAGGTTGCCGCCGTCCACCTCGGCGCGCACGTGGTTGGGGGCCAGCGGCACGGTCAGGATGGCCTTGAGGGTGTTGCAGCCCGCGCCCGGCTGCTGCGGCAGGAGACTGACGCGCCAGCCCTGTGGGGTGTGCTCCAGGAGAATCCGGCCGTCCTCACTGGCTGCCAGGTGCGGCGCGGGCACGCTGGGGTCGTGCAGCACGGTGAGGCTGTACCCCTTGACCTGCAGAAGCAGGTCGCGCTGCGGGTCGGCGGGGGCGGCTGTGGGGACCAGGGGGGCGGCCGGTTGGGGCTGGGGCGGCGTGGGGAACGGCTCCGACGTGTCTTCCAGCAGGGTGTGGGCTTCCTCGGGGGTGAGTTTGCCTTCGGCCACCAGACGTTGAACGTGGCTACGAAACTCGCTTTCGGGGTGCTGTTCATTCATGCTCGTCTCCTTTGCCACCATAGAAACATCAAACTCGCTGATTGTCAAGTTCAGTTTTATATATGGTCAAACCAGGGCCACTCCCTGCGGAGTGACGAACGGTGCTGCCTGGGATTCTGCGCAGTAATTCTCTGTCTCAAACGCTTTCATCCCTCATTCGCTCCCATAGCACACCCCTCAGCCGATTCACCGAACAGAAAGACTGACTTTCCACTCAGATCACCACTCCCCGGCGCCCTATCCTCTGGGATATGACCCTGCCCGACCTCACGCCCGCGCAGCGCACCGAACTGGAACTGCTCGCCCGCGGGAAACAGCCCAAAAGCCGCACCATGCGCGACCTGAACCAGCCCGAAACCCCCGAGGCCGCGCACGCCCTGCTGCTGCGCGCCGGCCTGTGGACCGACGCCCGAACGCCATACGCCGACCGGCTGGGCGCCGCCCTGAACCCCGTCACGCATGCCGTGCCGCCTTTCCACGACGAACCCCGCCTGGACCTGACCCACCTGCCGGCGTACGCCATTGACGACGAAGGCAACCGCGACCCGGACGACGCCGTCGCCATTGAGGTCCTGCCGGGCGGCCTGACGCGCCTGTGGGTGCACGTGGCCGACGTGGCCGCCCTGGTGCCCGAAGGCAGCGACCTGGACCTGGAAGCCCGCGCGCGCGGCGCGACGCTGTACCTGCCCGACCAGACGATCGGCATGCTGCCCGACGCCCTGATCGAGCAGGCCGGGCTGGGCCTGCACCCCACGACCCCCGCCCTGAGTTTCAGCCTGGACCTCGACGAGGAAGGCAACGCCGACGCAGTCGACGTGCAGCTCACCACGGTGCAGGTGCAGCGCCTGACCTACACGCAGGCGCAGGCCCACCTGGACGCCGGCAAGGAGCCGTTCGTGACCCTCGCGCGGCTCGCGCGGGCCAGCCGCGCCCTGCGCGAACAGGAGGGTGCCCTGAGCATCGATCTGCCCGAGGTGCGCGTGAAGGCCGATGAGACCGGCGTGGCAGTCACGGCCCTGCCGCGCCCGGAGATGCGGAGCGTCGTGCAGGAATGCATGACGCTGGCCGGGTGGGCCGCGGCCATCTACGCCGACGACCACGCGGTGCCGGTGCCGTTCGCCACGCAGGACCCCCCGCACCGCGAGGTGCACGGCGACACCCTGCCTGCGCAGTGGGCGCGGCGCAAGACCCTGGCCCGCACCCGCTTCCAGCCGGCGCCCGGCCCGCACGCCGGCATGGGGCTGGACCTGTACGCGCAGGCCACCAGCCCCATGCGGCGGTACCTGGACCTCGTGGTGCACCAGCAGCTGCGCGCGCATCTGGCCGGCCGCGAACCCCTGAGCGGCAAGGAGGTGGCGGCGCGCGTGGCGCAGGCGCAGATGAATGCCGACGCCACCCGGCAGGCCGAGCGTCTGAGCCGCCGTCACCACACGCTGCGCTTCATTGCGGCGGACCCGGACCGGGTGTGGCCGGCGGTGGTCGTGGACCGCCGCGGCCCACAGGCGACGCTGCTCATTCCGGAGCTGGCCTTTGATGTGACGCTCAGCACGCCCGCCGCCCCCGGTACGGCCCTGCACGTGCAGTTCACGGAAGTGAATCTGGCCGCGCTGAGCGTCCGGGCCCGGGTCGTCCAGCCCCGCTGAGGCCCCGTGAGCCGCGCCGCGGCGAACCCAGGCAGGCCCTCAAATGACCGCCCCTTATTTCGCTCGCAGCGAAAAACAGCGTGATAGACGCACAATTCTGCGCGTCAAATCTGATTCATCTTGCATTCATGCGCGGGCCGGTGTGGCTACACTGCCAGGTATGTCCGCAGCGAGTGCCACCCCGAGCGACATTGTGTCCCTCCGCATGAGTCATTGCCGAGCTGAACACGCCGCCCGCAGCGCGCAGTACCACCTCGCTGTCCTGCACTACCGCACCTGCCTGGAAGCGGCCGAACGCCGGGAGGACTGCCGCGCCGTGGAGTTCTTCGCGCTGAAACTCGCCCACTGCTACGAGCACATGGGCCTGCCCGACAAGGCTGCCAGTTTCCGCGCCCTGGCCGGCAGCGGCCCCTCCCCGCTGCTGGGCTGACCCTGCGCGGCGGCACCGGCAGCCCGGTCAGGCAGCCCTCAGCGGCGTGCGGCACACTCGGCGCATGACCCGCTTCCCTTCCCGCCTGCTGCTTCCCCTGGCGCTGCTGACCGGCGGCGCGCACGCCGCCACCCTCGCCCTGACCGTCGGCCAGACCGGGCAGCTGGGCCGCGCCGCCGTGACCCTGCTGCGCGCCCAGGACAGCCGCTGCCCCCTGAACGCCCGCTGCATCCAGGCGGGCGAGCTGCGTGCCACCGCGCTGGTCGTGCAGGGCAGCCGCGCCCGCCTCGTGCATCTCACGCTGCCGGGCACCGCCGCCGGGCAGGGCCTGCACATCAGCGGCGCGAACCGCCGCGTGGCCGGGCCGCGACCGGAGCCGCTGCAGGTGACCTTCAGCGACGGGCAGTAAGCGCCCATCCGGTGCCCCGCGCCCTTTCCCTGGGAGGCGGGTCTGTTTTAATGGCGGGCATGCCTGACTCCTCCCCCGCCGACGCCACGCCCTGCGACCTTGGATTCGTCATGCCGCCCGAATGGGCTGAACACGCCGCCACATGGATGAGCTGGCCGGCCGACGATGACCTGTGGTTCGGTCACCTGGACGCCGTGCGGGCCGAATTCGCCGGGCTGGTCCGCACCATTGCCCGGTTCGAGCCGGTGCAGCTGCTGGTACGCGATGAGGAAAGCGACACGGACGCCCGCGCCCGCCTGGGCGGCGCGGACGTCACGTTCCACCGCGTGCCGCTGGACGACGTGTGGATGCGTGACAACGGCCCGATCTTCGTGCGCCGCGGGCACGACCTGGCCCTCGTGGACTGGCAGTTCAACTCGTGGGGTGGAAAATTCAACTGGCAGCACGACGACCGCGTGCCCGAGTACGTCGCCGGGCACCTGGGCACGCACCGCTGGGCGCAGCCGTTCGTGCTTGAGGGCGGCGGCCTGGAAGTCAACGGGCAGGGCGTGGGCCTCACCACCCGCTCGTGCTTCCTGACCCCCACCCGCAACCCCGGCCTGACCGAGGAAGGCTACGCGGCGCTGCTGGCCGACACGCTGGGCGTGCAGAAACTCCTGTGGCTCGACGGCGGCCTGGAAAACGACCACACGGACGGCCACATCGACACCATCACGCGCTTCACGGACGAACGCACCCTTGTGACCAGCGTGGAAAGCAACCCGGCGGACCCCAACCACGCCGTGATGGCGAGGAACCTGGCCGAGCTGCGCGCCATGACTGACCAGAACGGCGAGCCGTTCCGGGTCGTGGAACTGCCTCTCCCCGCCGAGCGGCTCGAAGGCGCCGAAGGCCGCCTGCCGCCCACGTACGCGAACTTCTACATCGGCAACGGGTTCGTGGTCGTGCCGCTGTACGGTGATCCGAACGACGCCCGCGCCCTGGAGATCCTGCGGCCCCTCTTCCCCGGGCGTGAGGTGATCGGCCTGAGCAGCCGCGCCCTCATCGAGGGGGGTGGGAGCTTCCACTGCGTGACGCAGCAGCAGCCCACAGGCACCCCCTGGACCGGCCAGTAACCCCCGCCTGCCCGGCGGCCTGGCAGCCCCACCCAGGGGAGTTCCGTCTGGTCAGGTCTGCCGCACGGCCGCCGCGCCGCGTCCCACAGTGAGCGGGTGACGGAACTGGACCTGGGCAACGGGTACTCGGCGCGGCCAATCTCACTGGACACCTACCGGGACGCCTGCACGCGACTGGAAGACCGGATATTCGGCGGAAACTCGCTGTACGCCTTTGACCCGCCGCAGCGAACGGCGCCGCCGCTGGGAGAGGCCTGGAACTGGGGGGTGTACCACGCCGGCGAACTGATCGGCTGGCATCACGCGCACACCCAGGACGAACGCACGGTCTACATGGCCGACACCGGCCTGCTCCCGGAACATCATGGGCGCGGCGTGTACACGCGCCTGCTCCCCCACCTCCTGGAGACCTTCCGCGCGACAGGATTCACGCTGGTGAAAAGCCATCACCGCGCCACGAACAACGCCGTGCTTATTCCCAAACTGCGCGCCGGGTTTCACGTGCAGGGCCTGACCGCCTACGAGGGCGGCCTGAATGTCGCCCTGACCCTCAGCCTGGACCGCACGTACGCGCAGGCCATGCACGTCCGCAGCGGGTACCGCGCGCCGCACGGCGAGGTGGCGCGCCGCCTGGGCCTCCCGGCCGCCGCTGACCCGGCCGGGCCCGACGCCCCCCACCTGCCCCTTCCCGGTGACGCGGGACCCGGCACAAGCCTGGGCGGCGGCTACACCCTGCATTCCGTCACGCCTGAGACCTTCCACGCGGTGTACACGACGCTGGAACCGCAGGCGTACCAGACGGACTCCTGGGCGTGGCCCCACCCGGCGGCGCGCGCCCGGCCGGACACCCCAAGCTGGGCCTGGCTGATCGCGCACGGGGGCCAGGTGGCCGGCTGGCAGCTGTCCCGCGCGTGGGATGACCGCACGGCGTACATGGTGAACACCACGCTGCTCCCGGACCACCGGGGGCGGGGTGTGTACACGCGGCTCCTGCCCACCGTCCTGGACGCCCTGCGCGCCGAGGGCTTCGATCTGGTGCGCAGCCACCACCACCTGACCAACAACGCCGTGATCCTCCCGAAACTCCGGGCCGGTTTTCACGTGCAGGGCGTGCAGGTGGATGAGCACGGCGTCATGGCCGTCCTGATGCGCAGCTTTGACGCGGCGTACGAAGCTTACATGCACCGCCGCAGCGGGCTGACGCGCTAGGGTCTGTCTGGCTGAATTTGGCAGGATGAGGGCATGAGCCGGACGGATTTGACCGAGCAGCAGTGGGCGATCCTGGCGCCACTGCTGCCTCAGAACCCGGAGCGAGGCCATGCCGACAAGGACCATCGGCCTGTCCTGAACGGGATCATCTGGCGTGAGAAGACGGGTGCACCGTGGCGTGACATTCCAGAGCGGTACGGTCCATGGCAACGTTGCCATGACCGTTTCACCCGCTGGTCGCGCAGCGGGGTCTGGGCAGAGATTCTGGCCGCCCTGCAACTGAAAGCCGATGCTGAGGGAAAGATTGATTGGGAGGGTGCGGCCCTGGACAGTACCCACGTCAAAGCCCACCGCAGCGCGGTGGGCGCACGGAAGCAACCGGCCAAACTGGAAAAAAGGGGGCCCTCGACGACGAGTGGCTCGGCATCAGTCGAGGGGGACGAACCAGCACAATTCACGTTTCTGATGGACGGGAACCGTCGGCCGCTCAGTATTCTGGTGTCTGCCTGACAGGCCAGTGACCCCACGTACCTGGTGCCCCTTCTGGATGCTGTTCGGGTCAGGCGCCCCGGTCCGGGGCGCCCCCGCAAGCGACCCACCACCCTGCGGATGGACCGGGCGTATGGTGCGCGCAAGTACCGGCGTGTCCTCCGTGCTCGCAAGATTCGCTGCGTGTGTCCTGAGCGCGAAGACGCCCGCAAAGCGCGTCTTCGTCAAGGCTGCCGGGGGGGACGGCCGCCTCAATTCGACGCATAAGCCTATGGGGGCCGACAGGTTGTGGAATGCGGCATCAATCGCCTCAAGGACTTCCGCGCCATGGCCACCCGGTACGAGAAGCGTGGACACCAGTTTCTCGCCGGTGTCCACGTCGCTTGTATCCTCTTATGGCTTTAAAGTTCAGCCGGACAGACCCTAGCTGCCTCCTGGCCCCGCGGCTGGACGGAACACGAACACGTGACCGTCCGGGTCGCGCGCCGCCAGCCGCCCGGCCTCCGCCACGCACGGCAGCCCCTCGGCCTCCACGCGCGCCGTGACGGCCGGCACGTCCGCGTAGAACTCCACGAGCGCATGGTCTCCACCCAGCATGTCCGCCAGGCCCACCTGCGGGTCCCAGGCGTACAGCCAGCGGCGCGGCGTGCCGTTCCCGTCGGGTTCCGGCCAGGGTCCCAGCGTGAACTGCGCGAAATCCCGGTCCTCCTGCTCCTTGGCGAACGCGAACCCGTAGGCCCGCGGCAGCCGGAGCTTCATGGCGGCGTAGTCACTGAACGCCAGCGCCACCTCGCGCAGCGCCAGCACCGGCAGCGTGTACGCCCCCGGCATCAACGGGTGGTCCGGCACCCGCACCGGCGGCTGGCGCGGGTCCAGGCGGTTCACGCTGCGCAGCTCCAGGCCATGCCCGAACGGATCAAAAAAGTACAGCGTCGGGTCAGGCTGCTCCGCGGTGCCCAGGTTAATCTCCTGCCAGGGCAGCGCGTGCGCGTCCAGCAGCGCCCGGCAGCGGGGCAGATCCTCCGGACGCACCTGAAACGCCAGGTGCAGGTGACCCGCACCGCGCGCCCGCAGCGGCGCCAGCCACGGATCGTTCGCCTGCCGCGTTATGGGCCGCCACAGCGTGAGGCTCTGCGCGGCATTCACACCCAGCCGCGCCACGCCGCGCTGCTCATCCAGGTGCTGCAGCGGCAGGCCCAGCACCTGTCCGTAGAACCGCACGGCGCGTTCCAGGTGGTTCACTTCCAGCGTCACGCCCGCCAGGTCCAGGATGGGAGAAGGGCCACTCGGCCCGGTCGGTACGGCCAGGGTCATGCCCCGAGCGTAGAGGCCACCCACCTGCGGTGGATGGGAATCCCCTTCAGGCCGTCACCGGGGAACCGCACAGGCAGACGACCCTCCGCGCCGCGCGGCGCACAGTGGTGTACTGCCTCCATGACCTTCCCTGATCCTGACCGGTACACCCGCGTTCCGTACCGCCGCGCGGGCCGCAGCGGCCTGAAACTCCCCGCGATCTCGCTGGGCCTGTGGCACAACTTCGGCGGCGTGGACCGCCTGGAAACCATGCGTGCCATGGTCCGGACTGCCTTCGACGGCGGCGTGACCCACTTCGACCTGGCCAACAATTACGGACCGCCCCCCGGCAGCGCCGAAACGAACTTCGGGCAGCTGCTGCGTGAGGACCTGGGGCCGTACCGCGACGAGCTGATCATCTCCACGAAAGCCGGGTACACCATGTGGCCCGGCCCGTACGGCGACTGGGGCAGCCGCAAATACCTGCTGAGCAGCCTGGACGCCAGCCTGCGGCGCCTGGGCCTGCCGTACGTGGACATCTTCTACCACCACCGGCCCGACCCGGAAACGCCGCTGGAAGAAACCATGAGCGCGCTCGACCACGCGGTCCGCAGCGGCCGGGCGCTGTACGTGGGCCTCAGCAACTACCCCGCAGACCAGACGCATCAGGCCGCGCAGATCCTGCGGGACCTGGGCACCCCCTGCGTGATTCACCAGCCGAAGTACAGCATGTTCGAACGCTGGGTCGAAGGGGGGCTGCTTGGTGCCCTGCGCGACGAGGGGATCGGCGGCATTGCGTTCAGCCCGCTGGCCCAGGGCCTGCTGACGAACAAGTACCTGCGCGGCATCCCGGGAGACTCCCGCGCGGCCAGCGGCGGCTTCCTGAAACCGGAGAACGTCACCGAGGACCGCATGGTCCGCGTGCGCGCCCTGAACGACCTTGCAGCCGGGCGCGGGCAGACCCTGGCGCAGCTGGCCCTCGCGTGGGTGCTGCGCCACCCGGAGATGACCAGCGCCCTGATCGGCGCCAGCCGCCCCGAGCAGATCACAGACGCGCTCGGCGCCCTGAACGCCGGACCGCTTCAGACTGATGAACTGAACCAGATCGAGGCAATTCTCGCCGGCGAACAGGGCTGAGCCAACAGGCAGGGGGCCGCCTGACCTGGCGGCCCTCCTGCACAGCGCCGCAACTCAGGCGCGGCGGGGCGGACGGTTCCTGGCGCGTTTGATCGTGCCGATCTCCGCCTCACTCGTCAGCACCGTGCGGTACAGCTCCCACCACGCCCGGGCCGTCCCCGGATCACGCGTCAGCGTTTCAAACCGGTAGTACGCGGCCTCCCCGGTGGGCAGCACGAAGGTGGGCGTCCCGAACACCCCGACCTCCCGCGCGGCGTCCAGGTCCGCCCGCAGTTCCGCGCGCAGGGCCGCCTCATCTGCCAGATCTGCGTCCAGCCGCGCCACGTCCAGCCCGGCCTCACTGGCGGCTGCGCGGATGGTTTCTGCCGCCAGGGGCCGTTTTGCCTCGTGCACCGCGCGGTACAGGGCCAGGGTGAATGCCCACAGGGCCTCCTCCCCCTGACGTGCCGCTGCGTGCGCCGCCAGGAACGCCTGCAGGCTCCCCTGCTGGTTCGCACTGCCCTCCCCAAGCTGCTGCCCGGTTAACCGCCATGACAGTTCCCTGGCATTCTCCGCGTGGTTGCCTTCCACGAGCGAGTAGTGCCGCAGCCGGAACGACTCCCCCTGTGCGCGGAGCGTCGCGGCCAGTTCCAGACCACGCCAGGCGTATGGGCAGAGGAAGTCGAAGTACACGTCGGTGACGTTCTCATGGCTCATGAAAGGCACCGTAGCACCCACGGAACGCCGCGAATCGTCGGGAGGATTTCTTTGTTGCTGGTCTTCACGCCCCCCGGTGTTCCTGTTCGGGGAGTCCGACCAGCGCACCCCCCGCCTGTCCTCTTGGGGCCGTGAGGCGGTGACAGAGCGCAGCGTTCCGGCGCCGGCAGGACTTGGGGCGTGCGTTGCTTTGCGCCCACCGCAGGCCGGGGGCTGGTTTTCGGTGCGGACACGTTCAGGGGTCCGGACTGGCCGTGGGCCAGGGCAGCGGCCGCTCCGTCGTTACGGCCCGTCTCTCCGGAATCACGGCGCATGTTCGGCCCGTCTGCCGGGCTCGGGTGAGCGCCCCGCTGTCCGGCCGGCGCTGCGGCGCGGGGCTCAGGCCGGCTGGCCGGCCCTGAGCTTCTGCGCGATGAAGGCCTTGAGCGTCTCGGCGTCGTTGGGCAGCAGCTGATAGAAGCGCTCGGCCTGCTCGATCCCGTGGAAGCGGTCGGGCCGCTCGGGGGTGCGGCCCACCGCCTCGCGCACGGTGTCCTCGAACTTGGCGGGCAGAGCGGTTTCCAGGCAGATCATGGGCACGCCGGGCCGGGCGTACTGCTCCCCAACGAACACCCCGTCGGCGGTGTGCGGGTCGATCAGACGGCCGAACGCGTCGTCCACCCGGCGGATGGTGGCGAGCCGGTCCGCGTGGGTGCTGCGCCCGCCACGCAGGCCGCTGGTCTGCACGGCGTCCCAGTGGGATGTGCCGTGCACTGTGACGGGACGGCCCTCGGCCACGGCCTGCCACCACGTGTGGGTCTGCTCGGGGTCCTGCCCGGCCATGAGGTACAGGAAGCGCTCGAAGTTGCTGGCCTTGCCGATGTCCATGCTGGGGCTGCTCGTCACGGCAACCCGCGCGGCGGGCCGGACGTGGTACACGCCGGTCTGGAAGAACTCGTGCAGAACGTCATTCTCGTTGCTGGCGGCAACGAGCTGCCCGATGGGCAGGCCCATGCGGCGTGCGAGGAAGCCCGCGAAGACGTTGCCGAAATTGCCGGAGGGAACGCTGAAGTCCGCTTCGGTGCCGGCGGGGAGGTTCAGCGCGAGGTACGCCTTGAAGTAGTACACGGCCTGCGCCAGTACCCGCGCCCAGTTGATGCTGTTCACGGCGCCGATGTCGTACCGGGCCTTGAAGTCCGCGTCGGCGTTCACGGCTTTCACGAGGTCCTGACAGTCGTCGAACACGCCACTTACGGCGAGGTTGAAGATGTTCGGTTCGTGCAGGCTGTACATCTGCGCCTGCTGGAAGGCACTCATGCGGCCGTGTGGGGAGAGCATGAACACGTTGACGCGGGCCTTGCCGAGCATGGCGTACTCGGCGGCGGAGCCGGTGTCGCCGCTGGTGGCACCCAGGATGTTCAGGTGCTGGTCACGGGTTTCCAGAACGTACTCAAAGATGTGACCCAGGAACTGCATGGCGACGTCCTTGAAGGCCAGGGACGGGCCGTTACTGAGTTCCAGCAGGTACAGGTCCGTGCGGCCCAGGCGGGTCAGGGGGGTGATCGCCTCGCTGTGGAACACGTCGGGGTGGTAGGTGGCGTGCAGCAGCCGGCGCAGGGCCTCCTCGGGAAGGTCGTCGATGAAGGGCCGCATGATGCGCAGGGCCAGTTCCGGGTAGGGCAGGGGCCGCAGCGCCTCGAGCTCGTCGGGCGTGAAGGTCGGAATGAACTCCGGCATGGCCAGCCCGCCGTCCGGGGCGAGGCCGCTCAGGAGGACGTCCGAGAAGCGGCCCAGGGTGGCCGCGCCGCGTGTGGAAACGTACTTCATGCCTGTTCCTCCCGTGCGCCCGCCGCTGCTGTGTGGCGTGGCGGGCGGTGAATGCGGCCACTTTACGGGGTTGGTGGAGGGATGCGGCGCAGGCGGCTAGAGCACTCGGCATTTCAGGGGGGCGGCCTGAGCGGAGCGCAGCGGCTGCTTCCCTCTGGTGCCTGACCGGGGCCTGCTGCGCCTGCTCTCTTTGCAGGCTGTTCATTTACGTGGGTGTGACAGGTGAGTAAGCCGCCGCGCGGCATGCTGAGGGCACTCGCTGGTGAACCCCACGCGAGAAGAGGCGATGAAGCGTGGTCCTGTATTCGGGCACCTGGGACACGCGGAGCCATTGGTGCGACCGGCTTTTCGACTGCCCGACCATCCTCACCCAGGATGACCCGGCCTGTACTCTGCGCCCCTGGTCGCAAGAGGAGTTCCCAGATGTTCCGACCGACAACCGCTGTCCTCACCCCCCGGCAATCAGACCAGCGCCTCACGCACGCACCGCGTTGCCTGCCCGGCCTGCAGTGACCTGCCGCTGATCTGATCAGGCGAGCCTCGCCTGTCCCTCCAGAGTTCCGCCCAGCCCCGAACCGCGGCGCGCCCCTGACGGCACCCTCCTGTTCCGCTGGCACTTCATCAGACGGCTTTTCGCCGGCGGTTCACGCCGCGCTGGAGGGGCCGGACACTGGACCAAGCTTTCCGGGAGTTCCCATGAAATACGCGATCCTGACCGTCCTGATCACTGTTCTCGCCACCAGCTGCGGCAGCACGGCCACCCCCAGCGCCAGCACGCACGCGCAGACGGTCAGCAGCTCCGGCCCGGACACCCAGGCCCCCACGGTGTCCATGATGATGCACCCCGCCACGCTGCGTGAGGAAGGCAACGTGTTCTTCCAGCTGGCCACCCGCGACAACGTCGGGGTGTCCCGCGTGGTGATCAACATCGACGGGCAGAAGTTCGTGGACGACAGCACCAGCTACAACTCGTACGCCAAGTACTTCAAGGGCGCCAGCAACGGCGAGCACACCGTGACCGTGCGCGTGTACGACCTGGCCCAGAACGTCAGCGAGCAGACCCAGACCTTCACCGTGGCGATCGGCCAGTAAGGCCTGCGGGCGCCGGGCAGCGTGCATGAACGCCGCGTGGGCATCCGGGCGGGTGAACCCTCACCGCGGGGCACGTTTACTCCGCGCGGCATCCTTTACCCTGCGGGCATGACGCCGGACACTGTGAAACTCGCGGCCGTGCAGATGCACGTGACCGATCAGCTGGAAGACAACGTCACGCGGGCCATGGGACACGTGCGGGCCGCGGCGGCGCAGGGCGCGCAGGTGATCCTGCTGCCGGAACTGTTCGAGAACCTGTACTTCTGTCAGGTGGAACGCGAGGATTACTTCGCGCTGGCCCACCCCCTGGACGGACACCCGTTTATCGGGCGGTTTCAGGCGCTGGCGCAGGAACTCGGCGTGGTGCTGCCCCTGTCGTACTTCGAGGCGGCCGGGCAGGCGCACTACAACTCGCTGGTGTGCATCGACGCGGACGGCAGCGTGCTGGGCAACTACCGCAAGACCCACATCCCGGACGGCCCGGGGTACGAGGAGAAGTACTACTTCAATCCCGGGGATACGGGGTTCCGCGTGTGGCACACTCGCTTCGGCCGGGTCGGGGTGGGCATCTGCTGGGACCAGTGGTACCCGGAGACGGCGCGCGTGATGATGCTTCAGGGTGCGGATTTCCTGCTGTACCCCACGGCCATCGGCACGGAACCGGCCGAGGTGGAAAGCCCGAACAGCCACCACATGTGGCAGCGGGCCATGATCGGGCACGCGGTGAGCAACAGCACGTACGTGGCGGCCGCCAACCGGATCGGGTCGGAAACCGTGGGGGACCTGACGCAGTCGTACTACGGTCACACGTTCGTCAGTGACTACACCGGGGAGATCGTCGCAGAATTCGGGGAGACGGAGGAAGGGCCGCTGCTGCACACCCTGAACCTGCGCGAGGCGCGCAGATTCCGCGCGGGAATGGGCTTCTTCCGGGACCGCCGGCCGGAACTGTACGGGCCGCTGCTCACCACCGACGGCGTGACCCGGCGCGGGTAGAGCCAGCCGGGAGCAGACTGGGGTGTCATCCCCGTCTGCCCCGGGCCGTTATTCGGCGGCTTCCGGCGCGAGGTTCAGCCGGTACAGGTAGCGGCCGGGGCCCCTGCGGCCCGCGTAGCGGGTGAGGAGGTCGTGCAGGTCACGCTGCAGGGCCTTGGCGTCCTCCCGGGTGAGGTGCAGGGTGCCCCAGTGGGCGGTCAGCGGCGGGGCGTCCTCGCGCAGCAGGTCCAGCAGGTCGAAGGCGTCGGCGCGGGGCGTGATGTCCATGGTCACGCCGGTGGGTGTGGTGTACAGGCGCACGGCGATGTCCTCGTCACGCTGCACCAGGCACGCGCCGGCCTGCACGACCGCGTGGTGAAAGCGGGCGCTGAAGGTGTCCTCGTGCAGCGCGATCAGCGCTTCCAGGCTGCTCAGCGGCGTGCGGTGGTAGGGAATCAGGAACGCGCTGGCGACCGCGCGGTAGTGCTTGATGGGGCGGCCCCGGCGCTCCGTCTGGCGCGTGACCTGCACCAGTCCGGCCTGCACGAGGCGGCCCAGGCGGTGGTGCGTGGCGTTCAGCGCCCGCCCGCAGTGGCGGGCCAGGGCCGCCGCCGCATAGTCCTGGGTCATCAGGGCGTGCAGCAGCAGGGTGTACTCGGGGGTCAGGCACAGGCGGGCGGCGAGCGGGTCCTCGACGCGCGTCCAGGGTCGCGGCATGCACGCAGCGTAACCCGCCCGGCCGGTCTCTACTCGACCGGACGCCTTGCGGGTCGAGTAGAGACGCGCCCACGCTGGGGCATGACCACCCCCACCCTGAGCGCCCGGCAGGCGCACGTGCAGGCGACCCTTCAGGCCCTGTGGAACCCAGGCGCGTACCGCGATCCGCAGCCTGGGTACGAGGCGGTGCGCGCCCTGGACCCCTCCGGGGTGGTGGCCGCGCCCGAGTGGGGCAGCGCGTTCGTGACGTCACACGCGGCGAACAGTGCCCTCCTGCGTTCCCCGGCGGCGCGCAGCGGAGCGATCATCTCGCAGGTCCCGGCCGACACCGCCAGTCTGCGCCTGCTGCAGCCCATGATGCTGTTTCACAACGGCGTGTCGCACCAGCGGCTGCGGGGGCTGGTGCAGTCGGCGTTCACGCCGCGCGTGGTTGCCGAGCAGCGCGAACTGGTGCGCGCACTGGTCAGCGACCTGCTGGCCGGGCTGCCCCACAACCAGGAGGTGGATCTCGTGGCGACCTTCGCGGCGCCGCTGCCCGCGCGGGTGATCATGCACATGCTGGGCCTGGAGGGAGACGACGAGGCGAAATTCATCCGCTGGACACAGAGCGTCGCGGACCTGCTCGCCGGTGACGGCCACACCCCGGAGCTGATGGCGCGGCTGGAAGCGGACGCCCGGGAGATGAGCACGTACTTCCGGGACCTCGCGGACGAACTGCGCGCCCACCCGCGCCCGGGCCTGCTCAGCGCCCTGGCCGCCGCCGAGGACGGCGGGGAGCGCCTGAGCAGCGCTGAACTGCTCTCGAACGCCGCGCTGCTGCTTGCCGCCGGGCACGAGACGACCAGCAACCTCATTCCAGGCGGCCTGCTGGAACTCGCCACGCAGCCCGGCGCGTGGACCGCCCTGACCGCCCGGCCCGACCACCCGAACGTTCCCGATGAGCTGCTGCGCGTGGTGTCACCCGTGCAACTCGACGGCCGTACCCTGGCCGCCCCCCTGACCGTGCCGGGCGCCGGAGGCCGCGAGGTGCCGCTCGCGGCAGGCACGCACGTGCAGACCATGCTGGCCGCCGCGAACCGCGACCCGGAGGTGTTCCCGGACCCCGCGCGGATCGACTGGGACCGCCCGAACAGTGCCCGGCACCTGGCCTTCGCCGCGGGCGCCCACTACTGCCTGGGAGCGTCCCTGGCGCGCCTGGAAATTGCGGAGGTGTACGCCGCCCTCGCCACGCGCTTTCCGCAACTGCGCGTGACCGACCCGCGCCCGCCGTTCAAGCCGAACCACGTGCTGCGCGGCCCGCTGGAACTTCGTGTGCGCCTGAACGGCTGAGCCGAGCTGACCGTGGCGTTGGCCTACCCCCGGGCGCGGCGGGAGGTGCCGGGCGTGGGCACGGGCCGGATGCCGCCCGCTTCGGCGCGAACGTGGCCCGCTGGGTGGGGTATGACGCGGTGCCAGAACTGGTGGCGCAGGCGCGGAGCAATGCGCCGTACGCCGCGTTTCACACCTGGAACGGCAGGGGTGTGATCCCCATGCCCCTGCGCGGCCCATTCGACCTGATCGTGTCCCGCCGGGGGCCCACGTCGGTGATTCTGCGCCTGCCTGAACTCGCCGCGCCGGACGCCGCATTCCTGGACGTGGGTCCGCGCCGGACCGTCCCGGCGGTGCCGGAACGGCTGGCCGCAGTGGGCTGGGCCGTGCAGGGCGAGTGGCGCGTGAGCGTCCCGGCCCGCGTGCCCACCCGGGCAGACTGGGTGACGCGCTGCAAATGGATGAACGAGCCCGCGCGGGTTCCCGACTGGGACGCCCACGCCGGGCCGGGCGGCCTGCCGTACCGGGAGGAACGTTACGTGGTGCTGGCCGCGCCGTCGCCGCTCAGCCCGGCGTAAACGGCGCCGGTGAAGGCCAGGCCGTGTGCCGGCACGTTCGCACCGGCGCGCGAGCGTGCGCGGCTGTTCAGGATGGCGCGGACGTCGTCGGGATCCAGGCGGTCCTGGCCGGCCAGCAGCAGCGTGCCGACGAGGCCCCGGACCATGTGCCGAAGGAAACTCTCCCCGTGCACCGTCACCTCCCAGATCAGCGGTCCAGGCTGCACGTGCAGGTGCCGCAGGTCCCGGACCGTCTGACGGTCCTCCTGCGTGGCGAACGCCGCAAAGTCGTGCGTGCCGGTCAGGGCAGCGGCGGCGGCGTTCATGGCCGTCACGTTCAGGGGGTGCGGGATGTGCAGGGCCCGCGCGTGCCACAGGGGGTGACGCTGCGGGTGCACCAGCAGCCGGTACACGTACTGCCGCTCCGTGCAGGCGAACCGCGCGTGAAAGCCCTCCGGGGCGTCCGCGGCAGCCAGCACGGCCACGCTCGCTGGCAGGTACGCGTTCAGCGCCCGCGCCAGCCGCCCGGGTGGCACGCGGAAGGTTTCCGGGACGTCCACGTGCGCCGGCATCGCCTCTGCGTGCACGCCAGCGTCCGTGCGGCCCGCAGCGACCGGCCGGAACGCTCCGCCACCCAGTCGCCTCAGCGCCTCGTGCAGGGTGTCCTGCACACTCGGCGCGTTCGGCTGGGACTGCCACCCTGCGTACGGCGTGCCGTCCCACGCGACCGTCAGGCGCAGCCGCCGGTGCCGCTCCGGAGGGCGGAAGTCAGGCCGGTCGTCTGGAAGGAACAGGCGGGGTGCAGTCATGCGTTCTCAGGGTAGCGTAGGCTTTCTCACGGCCCGAGCACGGTGCAGGCGATATGCTGCCTCGCGATGCAGAGCGTGCGGAAGTGGGTGTGCGTGGCGGCGCTGCTGTCCGGCGGGGCTCTCGCCGCAGGATCGTACCGGGTGCAGTCCGGCGACACGCTCAGCGGCATCGCCGTGCGGGCCGGTATCAGCGTGTCGCAACTGCGCGCCGCGAATCCCCACCTGAAGAACGCGGACGCCGTGCAGGCCGGCTGGGTCCTGACCGTGCCCGCGCCGGGCCGGGGCGCTCCTGCCCGCAGCGGCGCTGCGGCCCGGCGCACGCACACCGTCAGAAGCGGGGAGAACCTCACCGTGATCGCCGCGCGCTACGGCCTGAACCTGACGCAGCTGCTCAGTGCCAACCCCGCCTACCGGAACGGAAAGGCCCTGTGGGCCGGGGCGAAACTGGTGATTCCGGCCCGCACGGCGCCCGCCGCGAACCGCGTCACGATCCGCGCGGCCAGCACCCGCGCCAGCGCGTGGGCGTGGCCGCTGCCCGGACATCACGCGATCAGCAGCGGCTACGGAGAGCGCGTGCTGGAAGGCGAAGCCGAAATGCACTACGGCGTGGACATCGTGGCGCCGCAGGGCACGCCGGTCCGCGCGGCGCGTTCCGGGCGGGTGCTGGAATCCCGCCCGGACTTCGAACGCGGCTGGGGGTGGACGGTCGTGCTGGAGCACCCCGACGGCTGGATCACCCGGTACGCCCACCTCAGCACGAATCTCGTGAAGGTCGGGGAGCTGGTCGTGCAGGGACAGCCGGTGGGGCGGGTCGGCAACACCGGGCGCAGCACCGGCACGCACCTGCACTTCGGCACGTACCTCCGCTGGGATCCGCATGACCCGCTGAGCCTGTACTGATGCCTGCCGCGCACGTGCACTACGCCGAAGGGCATGGCGAGGCGGCTCGCGCGGCCCTCCACGCGTTCCTGACTGCCCTGGCGGGCCACCCGGGCTTCCTGGGTGCGGAGCTGCTCCTGTCACCCGCGCAGCCGGGCCTGACGCTCGTCGCCAGCCGCTGGGCCGGCGAGGTCCCCCCGCTGCCCGTTCCGGATGGCGTGCGCGCCTGGGTCTTCCAGGTGCAGGCTGCCCAGCTGCCCGGGTGATCCACCCAGGCACCCTGCGCCCGGCCTACAGGTCAGGCAGGTACGCGCTGAGTTCACCCATCAGGTCCCGGGCAGTCAGGTCGATGCGCACGGGCGTGACACTGATGTACCCGGCATTCACCGCGCCGTAATCGGTGGTGTCGTCGTGCGCGTCTGCCGCGCGGCTGGTGCCGGCCACCCAGTGGTAGTCGCGTCCCTCAGGGTCCTGCCGGGTCACGATGGTGTCCTCCCAGCGGTGCTCCCCCACCCGCGTGACCCTCACGCCGCGGGGCATTCCAGCAGGGAAATTCACGTTCAGCAGCGTGCGCGGGGGCAGACCGCGCTCAAGAACCTCCTGGGCCAGCCGCGCGGCATAGGCGGCGCCCGGCGCGAAATCATACTCGCCGGCCGGCGTGGCCTGCTGGCTGAATGCCAGCGAGGGTACGCCCAGGGTCATGCCCTCAATAGCGGCGGCGACCGTACCGGAATGGGTGAGGTCATCCCCCAGGTTCGGACCCAGATTGATGCCACTGACCACCAGGTCGGGCGGCCCGGTCAGGTGAGCGCCCAGTACCACGCAGTCGGCGGGCGTCCCGTCCACCCGGTATGCGGGAATGTCACCGAAGCCGGCGCTGGCCGTGTGCTTGAACCGCAGTGGACGGCGGATCGTGATGCCGTGACCCACGGCGCTCTGTTCCACGTCCGGTGCACTCACGACCACATCCGCGAAGGTGCTCATGGCGAGGGCCAGGGCCTTGATGCCAGGGCTGAAAATTCCGTCGTCATTCGCGACCAGGATTAATTTCCGACTTCCGGTGCTTGCCATGCCGCAGGGTAGCGCCAGGGGCAGCGCGGCCGCATGCGGACTTCGCCATGGAGAACCTTGAGCCTCCCCTGCCAGGAAACGCTTTCCGGTCCGGCAGTCCCCACACCCTCCGGAGCGACCTGGCCCGCGCCGGTAGGGACCTTCAGGGCCGCCGGAATCCGGGGGCTGACCGGTCACACAGGTGCTGAGCCAGCATCGGCCACTGAACCCCAGGCTCCGGGATGTCTTTGCAGTGCCTTCTTACCGTGCATGGTGAGGCAGGTGCGGGCTCCCCTTCCGCGACCCGTTGCTCCACAGCGCTGAGGGCCGTCCTGGTGTCCCGGCCCGCACGACCCGGTTGACGCGGCTCCGGTTGCTCCGCTCCACACGTCCAGCAGCGCCGTCGCCGCGTTCACGTTGCAGCGGAGCAGGGTCGTAGGGTGGCGGGATTGCGCCGGATTCGCCGCAGCGGCGTCCTGCCGCTCCAGGACCGCAAGGGGTCGCCCCCACGCGCCCTGCACGAGAAACTCCAGTGGTCTGCTGGCAAGGGCCGCCGAGCCCTTCAGGCTGTGGGCTCCTGAAACAGATCAACTCTCAGTCGGTGTGGCGTCAGCGCACGGGCTCCAGCTGCGGACAGCGCGGCTCGTCCCTCGACAAGAGGCGTGGCGTCAGCGCACGGGCTCCAGCTGCGAACAGCGCGGCTCGTCCCGCGACAAGAGGCAAAGCAGGAGGTGCACTGTTCCCACGCCGGACGCCCTGAACAGCCAGTCCCGGGCACAGCGGGCGGACCTTATTGGCCTGCGGTGTGCCGTCGCCCCGGCGGGCGCACCTGGGGCCGCACTCTGGCCCGGTTCAGGTGTTGCCTGAGGAGCGCCCGTGGAAGCGGGCGTGCTGCCAGAAGCCCACGAAATCTTCAATCTGCGCCAGGAACCGCGAGAAGTCCGCTTCTTTCACCCAGTAGGAACTCGCTGCGAGGTCGTAGGCCCGCCGGATGTCCGTGGGCTGATCGGAGGTGGTGAGCATCACCACCGGCAGGAGCCGCAGCGCCGGGTCCTCACGGATGGCCTGCAGCACCTCCAGGCCGGTCATTCCGGGCATGTTCACGTCCAGAATCACGACGTCCGGAAGGGGCTGTTCGTCGCTGCGCAGCCAGGCCAGGGCTTCCGGACCTGTGGAGCACAGGTGCACGGCCGCCTTGTCCGGCAGCATGGCGAAGGCCTCTTTGGCCAGCATGCGGTCCGCGGCATTGTCGTCCACGAGCAGGATGGACAGTGAGGTGGGGTGGGCGCTGGCCATGACACCTTATGGTAGGCCTTTACGAACGTGCGGCTGTGCGGATGTACCGGTGCCCCTCTTGGGGGAGGTGCCTGCTCCTGCTCGCCGGGCGCGGGCACGCACCCAGGCTGGCCGGGCGGACGTCTGAAGCGCGGTACGGGCAAGTGCATCATGGTGCGGCTGTGCCGTTGAGGGGGTGCTGCGTGGTGGCCCCGGCGTGCCCCGAAGGCTCTGCGGGGACGTCTGAGCTGCGTCAGAAGAAGCCCGGCGAACTGCACTCAGCGTGTCTCCAGGCAGGTGCTCTGGGGGCCGCGAGGGCGCATGCCGGCTCTTTTGAAGCAGGGGGCACACGACCGGTTCAGCCTGGACTGTTCGTGAGGCGCTGGACTCTCGCTGTTGCGCATGGTTGAAGGCGGCCCACTGGCCGCCCCTGGTTGAAAGTCGTGTTATCCGCGTGGCCGCCTCCCGGCGCTCACGCGGGGAGTTCAGGGCGTAGCGATGTGGCCCAGCGAGAGGCGGCCCATCAGTTCACCAAGGTGTTTGGAGGTGACGGGCAGAACCACACGGCCTTTGAGGTACAGGGCGCTGTCGCTGTGAACGGTCTGGCGTTTCACGTCGCGGAGGTACACGGTGTAGGTGCGGTGCTCGATGGTGAAGCGGACGCGGTCCATGGTGCCGGGCACCCATGAGAAACTCAGTTCGGTTAATGCGGTCATTGACGCACCTCTCCCCTTTCGGCGCTGGGTGATTCGCCGTTCCTGGTCAGTATGCCCGCTGGCGGGTCCCGTTAAAGTTCAGCCCTTGCAGTTGTCTGGTGCGGGAACGTCTAGGATGGAGCATGCTTCTTCTTCAGGGACAGTATGAGGTGGGCCCGACCAAGCGCCTGACTATCATCACGGACGCGCATGGTCTGCCGCGGGGCACTTTGCTGTCTGACGTGGAGGCTGTGGTGGAGGCCTGCGCGGCCAACGGTGGTCAGTGTGACGTGCAGGTGAACACGGCGTATGGCGTGATGCAGGGGCGCATCCAGGAGTACCCTTCGACCCGCAAGCATCACCGGTACTACCAGGGGCACATGGCGTTCCTGCGGCCGGCCCTGCGGGCGGACGGCTGATCGTGGATAGCGTCATTTTCGCCATGGTGCGTCAGGTGGCGGCCACGTGGTACGCGATGGCTGGGCTGCAGGGGCATTCTGCGGAACAGGCCGGCGAGGTGGCCATGCAGCAGGCGTCCTTGTTTCTCAGTGACCTGGGGATTGTGGAGCATGCCGGGCCGTACCTTGACGGTGCGCGCAAGGCGCTGGGAACGGCGCAGGATCTGGGTTTCGGAGCCTGAGCAGCGCCCGGGGCGGCATCGTCCATGGGCGGGGGGCTGCGGGCGTATGGTGAGGCATGAAAGGTCTGTTGTGTGTGATCCTGCTGCTGGGGACCGCTGACGCTGACGCTTTTCCCGCCCTGACGCATGTGGAGCAGGTGCATCCGCCGTCCGGTCAGGGGGTGGAGGTGCGGCGCGTGGCGTGCAGTGCGCCGGGCAGACCAGTGTTGGCGGCGGCGTTGACGCTCGAGCCGGCCGGGGCGCTGTCCTGGCAGGTGGTGCAGCTGGAGACGAACGAGGCGGGCGCGGAGGTTCTGGCCGTGGGCCGGACGCTGCCGCAGATTCAGCCGCACTACGCGCGGTACGTGACGCGCGGCGCGCCGGTGGGTCGGGTAACGTTCACGGCGCTGGTGGGGACCTGGAAGTTGTTCGGGCTGAAGTTCAGCTGGCAGGACGCGACGTACCGCTGCGTGCTGTCCTGACACGCGCGGGGCCCTGAAGAAAGGCCCCGCGGACGGTTCAGTGACCTGCCGGCTCTACTTTCCCTGCTGGGAGAGTTTCAGGTAGTAGGCGCTGCTTTTGTCGTTCGGGTCAAGTGCCACGGCCTGCATGTAGGCGGCGCTGGCACCGGCGTAGTCCTTGCGTTCGTAGCGGACGCGGCCCAGCCACGCCCACGCTTTGGCGTAGCGGGGGTTCTGCTGCGTGGCGGCCTGGAAGCCGGTCTCTGCGGCGGTCCTGTCGCCCGCGGCGTACCGGGCGTACGCGGCGCGGTAGGTGCGGACGGCAGTCAGGCCGTAGGTCTGCGCTTCCTGCGCGAGTGTGAGGTTGTACCGGTCGGCGGCAGTGGGTTTGGGCAGGGCGCTCAGGGCGGTGTAGGCCTCCAGGGCCGCCTGGGGGTTGCCGAGTTCCAGGGCCAGCCGGCCGGCTTCGCGCTGCGCGTCCGCGAAGTTCGGGGCGCTGCGTGCCGCTTCCTGGAAGCCGGCGAGCGCCTGCGCCTTGCGCCCGGCGTCGAGTTCGCCGTAGGCGCGGCTGAAGGCGCGGGTGGCGGCGGGACCGTACTGGGCGGCGCTGACGCTGAGGCTGCGGAAGTACGTGAGGGTTTTGTCGCCTGGGTTGAGGCTCAGCGCGCGGTCGTACAGGGTCTGCGCCTGCGTGTAGTTCCCGGCTTCCAGGGCGGTGCGGGCGGCCCAGGCGGCGCACTGGGCGCTGCGGGGGTCGAGGGTCAGGCAGGTCTGGAAGAACGCGGCGGCCTGATCGGGCTGGTTGCGGGTGTACGCGGCGTAGCCGAGGTTGTACTGCACGTTCGCGGCGCTTGTCGCCTCAGCCGCGTTCTGGGTGGCGGGCGCCACCTTGAAGTAGGCGTTCCAGGCAAGTTCCGCCTGACGCCAGAAGCGCACCTCGGTGTAGATCTCCGCGCGGAGTTTCAGAAAGTCGGCGTTGTCGGGTGCGGCAGCGACGGCGGCCTCGGCAGCGGCGGCGGCCTGTTTCCAGAGCGGCTGATCGATGTTCGCGCTGCCTCTGGGGTAGGCGGCGCGCGCCCGCTCGGCCAGGGTGCGGGCGGTGGTGGCGTGCGCGGCGGCGCTCTGCGGCGCCGCCTGCGCGGGCGCCGAGGGGGCACCGGGGGTCGTCTGGGCGTGGGCAGTCAGGGTGCCGGTCAGGGCCAGCAGCAGGGTCAGGGAACGCATGCGTACTCCTTTCAGGAAAGGGGCGGAAGGGGGGTGGATGGTCTCCCGGTCATGCAAGCAGGTCCGCCTGACGCCCGGGTGGCCACTTGGGTAAGGGTGACTTCATCTTCCGCGCCCCTTGCCGGGAGGTGACTATGGGAGGCGGGTCAGGGTCGGGCGCGGAGCGGTCTGGTAAAACAGGAGTACTGTGACGGACCCTGCTGCCCCCCGCGTGTATCCCCTGCGCCTGTACGGCGACCCGGTGCTGCGCCGTAAAGCCAAGCCTCTGCATGCCACGGATCTGCTGACCGTCCCGGGTTTCGGCCCGCAGACGGTGCGGCAGGTGGCGGACACCATGCTCGAAACGATGTTCGAGGCGCATGGCGTGGGGCTCGCCGCGCCGCAGATCGGTCTACCCGTGCGGTTGTTCGTGGCCGTGGAGTACGAGGATGACGAGGAGGAGAACGAAGGGCAGGAAAAGCCCCTGAAGTCCCGCGTGCTGCGCGAGTACGTGATGCTCAATCCGACCCTGAAGGTCATGGACAAGAAAAAGGACCGCTCGTACCAGGAGGGCTGCCTGAGCATTCCGGGCATCTACGAGGAGGGCGTGCCGAGGGCGCGGGCAGTGCAGGTGAGTTACACCGATCTGGACGGCCAGGCGCGCGTGATAGAGGCTGATGATTACCTCGCCCGGGTGTTTCAGCATGAGGCTGATCACCTCGACGGCGTGATGTTCCTGGACCGCCTGCCGCCGGAGGTGACCGAGGACTACCGCAGGGAACTGCTGGCGATTCAGCAGAAGTCCCGCGCGTTCCTGAATGACCTTGCGCTGCGTGAGCGGCAGCGGCGGGAAGAGGCGAGCCTTTGACCGCGCCCCGCGTGGCGTTTTTCGGGTCGCCGGCATTCGCGCTGCCCGTGCTGGAGGCCATCCGCGCACGGTTTGAAGTGACGCTGGTGGTCGCGCAGCCGGACAAACCGGTCGGGCGGGGCCTGAAACTCACGCCGCCGCCTGTCGCTGCGCGCGCCGCCGAGCTGGGCCTGCCACTCGCACAGCCCCGGAAACTGCGGGGCAACGCGGCCTTCGAAGCGCAGCTGCGTGACTCGGGGGCAGAGGTCGCCGTCACCTGCGCGTACGGGAAGATCCTGCCGCTCAGCGTGCTCACGGTGCCGCGCTTCGGGTTTCTGAACACGCACACCAGTCTGCTGCCCGCCTACCGGGGGGCCGCGCCGATTCAGTGGGCCTTGATCCGCGGGGAGAGCGTGACCGGCACGACCATCATGCAGACGGACGAGGGCATGGACACCGGCCCCATTCTCCTGCAGGAGCCGCTGCCTATCGCGCCGGAGTGGACCAGTGTGGAACTCGCGGACGCGCTCAGCTCGCAGGCGGCGCGCCTGATCGTGCAGGCCCTCGCCAGTCTGGACGCCCTCTCCCCCACTCCGCAGGACCACGCGCGCGCCACGCACGCCCCCATGCTCGTCAAGGAGGACGGGTTCGTGCGCTGGGCTGACACCGCGCGCCAGATTGTGAACCGCTCCCGGGGCGTGGCGGCGTGGCCGCAGACGACAGCGTTTCTGGGGGGCGCGCGGCTGAAGCTGGGTGGCCTGAGCGTCACGGACGGCCAGGGGGCGCCCGGCGAGGTGCTGAACGTCACCGCGGGGGGCGTGACGGTCGCTGCGGGTGAGGCGGCCGTGCTGATCCGCACGGTGCAGCCGGAGGCCCGCAAGGCGCTGCCGGCGGCCACCTGGGCGCAGGCGTCGGGGGTCACGCGCGGGGCGCGGCTGGACCTCTGGGAACCCCCCGCCTCCTGAGGGCGTACCCGGGGCCATGAGCCTCACCTTTCCGCTGACCCTGGAATTCAAGTTCAGTCTTTTCACCGAGCTTCGGGTCACCGACGCGGGCGGCCAGCTGGTGGCCGTGGTGAAGGAAAAGACCTTCAGTGTGCGGGACGAGGTCCGGGTGTTCCGCGATGAGCACAAGCAGGTGCAGACGCACCGCATGAAAGCCCGCGGGTTCATGGCCGGCGCGCTCGACTGGAAGGCGCGGCGCCTGATCGAGCGTACGGACGGCTCCCCGGTCGGGGCGCTGCAGGCACAGGGCATGCGAACCCTGTGGGGCGCCGCCTACGACCTGCTTGGCCCAGACGGTGAGGGCCGGTTCACCATTCGTGACGATCATCCGTGGCTGGGCGTCATCGAGGGCCTTCTGGACGCCATTCCGTTCGTCGGGGATTTTATCGCCATGGGTTTCGACTACCTCGTGAACCCCACGTACACCGTCACGGACACCGCTGGGCAGGCGGCGTACCGGGTGCATAAGAAACGCAGCGTGTTCGCGCGGCGCTTCACGGTGGAGGAACTTCAGCCGCGCGGCGGCCAGGACGACGAACTTGTCCTGCTGGGGCTGATTCAGCTGATTCTGCGCGAACGCGAACGCGGGTAACCATGCGGCCGGAGGACCAGCAGACCTGCCTGGCCCTGATGGCTTTCCTCGACGCCTACTGGCGGCACACCGCCGCGGGCGGCACGGGAACACCGCTGGGTTCACTGCGTTCTGAGGGAAGGGGGCCGGGCAGCCTGGCGCTGATCGAGCAGGCGCGTGAAGACGGCGCAGCGCTGGCCCGCGCGCAGGCCAGCAGGAACGCAGCTGAACGCCGCTCAGGAAGCTGAGCAGGCGGCGCCCGGCCGGGCATTCAACCCTTCCAGCTGGGCACGTGCTCGCCGTACTGGGCGTAGGCGTCGCAGCGCTCACGCAGGACGCACGCCCCACATTTCGGCCGGTGCCAGGTGCAGACGCGCTGCCCGTGGCGCAGCAGGTTCACGTGAAGCTCGTACAGAAAGGGCGGGTCGGGCGGCAGGAGTTTCAGCAGCGCGCGGTGCGCGGCCTGCTCCCCCATTTTTGGGATGGCCCCCATGCGGGTGGTGGTGCGGTGCACGTGAGTATCGACCGGGAACACCGGCCGGGCGTAGTTGAACAGCAGCACCAGGCTGGCTGTCTTGATGCCCACGCCGGGCAGGTCGGTGAGCCACTTCAGGGCGTCCTTGACGGGCAGGTCGCGCAGAAAATCGAGGTTGTAGCCGCTGGGGGAATCCCGGATGGCAATCAGGGCCTGCTGGATCCGCGGCGCCTTGCTTTCCGGGTAGTTGCTGCGGCGGATGGCGTGGGCGACCGCGTCGGTGGGCGCGGCGATGATGTCGTCCCAGTTTCCGAGCGCGCGAAGTTCCTGGTAGGCGGCATCCTCGTCGCGCCAGTTGGTGCGCTGGGACAGGATGGTGCTGATCAGTTCGTGCATCGGGTCGCGGCGGGGGTCGAGGGGCCGTTCGCCGTACTCGGCGCGCAGCTGGTCTTTTACCCAGGTGAGCAGTTCGGCCCGCTCCGGTTCGGGGCGGGCCGCGTTCAGGGGAGCGGGGGTGGTCATGGCCTCAGGACTGCTGGGGGGTGCTGTCCCCTTCGACCTCGTCGCGCCCGCCTTCGGCCGGGTCGGGTTTCGCGGCTGGATCAATGTCGGGGTCCTTGCCGCGCGCCTGTTCGGGAATGTCCTGACGCTGACCTTCGGCGGGGGACTGGTTGGCGGGGTCGTACCCGGTTTTCTGATCGTCGGTCATGCCTTTCAGCTTGCCCGGCAGTTCGGGTGCGGGGATGCGAGGGGCCTCAGGGGCCCTTCATGTGCGTGGAGGCGGCCCCTGATGCGAGGAGCCGCCTTCACTGTCAAGAGGTTTACATCGCTTCGAGCATCAGCCGGTCAGGGTTCTCCAGCAGGCGGATGACTTCCTTGCAGAAGCGGGCGGCTTCGGCGCCGTCCACGAGGCGGTGATCGAAGGAGAGGCTCAGGTACATCATGTGCGCCACGACGATGTTGTCGTGCTCGTCCACGATGGCGCGTTTCTGGATCGAGTGCACGCCGAGAATGGCGGCGTCGGGCACATTGATGATCGGGAAGGAGAACAGCGCACCGATGGAACCGATGTTCGTGATGCTGAAGGTGCTGCCAGCCAGTTCGTCGGCCTGGAGCTTCCCGGCCTGGGCGCGGCCGGCGAGGTCGGTCACCTCACGCGCGAGGTCGAAGATACTCTTGTGGTTGACGTCCTTCAGAACCGGCACAGTCAGGCCGGCGTCCGTGGCGACAGCCATGCCGATGTTGAAGTAGCGTTTGTGCACGATCTCCTGCGTGGCCTCGTCGAAGGAACTGTTCAGGCTGGGGTACTTGCGCAGCGCCGCAGCGACGGCCTTGAAGATGAACGGCAGGTACGAGAGCTTCACGCCGGCCGCCGCAGCGTCGTCCTTCACGCGGGCGCGGAACGCCACGAGCCGGCTGAGGTTGACCTCGTCCACGGTCAGGGTGCGGACGGTGTACAGGTGGCTGGCGACCATCTGGTTGCTGATGGCGCGGCGCATTCCGCGCAGCGGCACGCGCTCTTCGAGGTGCTCGTAGCCTTTGGGCGTGCGGTACTGCACGGGGGGGACAGGCAGCCCCCCGGCGGCGGGGGTCCTGGTGGGGGCGGCCGGGGTGGACAGAGCCGGGGCAGCTGGCGGGGTGGGCGCGGGGACGGCGTTGCCCTGCCCCTGGTGCGCGAGGACGTCCGTGACGCGGACGCGGCCGTTGGGGCCGCTGCCGCGCACCTGCGTCAGGTCGAGGTTCAGTTCGCGGGCCAGCTGGCGTGCGGCGGGCACAGCCAGCACGCGGCCGTCGGGGCGCGCCGCGGGCTGCGCGGGCGCGGCCTGAGGCGCCGCCTGGCGCTGGCCGAGGCCCTGCACCTGCACTTTCTCATCACTGGAGAACGCCTTGAAGAGACTGCTGGAGTCGTCGTCGGCCTTGTTGTGCAGGTGTCCGGCTTCCACAATGCTGCCGCCCACCTGTTCGCGTTCTTCCTGCGCCTGCGGGGGCAACGCCACCGCCGGGCCGTTGCCGGCGCTCGCCTGGACGCCCTGCGTGGCGCTGGGGGCGCCCGCGCCGCCGGTTTCGTCGATCAGGGCGATGGCCGCGTGAACGGCCACCACGTCGCCTTCCCCCGCAAGCCGTTTGCTGAGCACGCCCGCCACAGGGCTGGGCAGTTCCACGGTGACCTTGTCGGTCATGACTTCGCACAGCGGCTGTTCGAGGGCAATGGTGTCGCCCTCCCGGACGAGCCATTTGAGAATTTCACCCTCGACGACACTCTCGGCGAGTTCAGGCAACAGCACTTCTTTCATAGGTGACCTCACTTGGAGCAGGGGACGTTCAGCGCAGCACGGTGGCGCGCAGCAGTCCGTAGATGATCAGGAGAAGGCCCAGGACCTGAATCCAGCGTTCGCCGCGGGCGTACACCCAGGCGCTGAGGCCCAGCGCGGCGAACATGCCGCCGATGGCGAGGCTCTGCCAGGGTTGGCTCAGCTTGCCGGCCAGGGCGTACAGCGTGAAGCCGATCAGCAGGCCCAGGGTGCCCAGCAGGGGGCGCAGCAGGTCAGGTCGCATGGAACGGAGCTTAATGGGTCGGGGCTTCAGTAGTTCAGGGCCTGCACGCACGCCGCCACGATGCGGTTCGCGCCGGGCAGGTACACCTTGTCCTGCACGTACGGGTACGGCGTGTCGAACCCCGCCACCTGCCCGACGGGCGCGGTGAGGAAGTCGAACGCCTGTTCCTGAATGACGTACGCGACCTCGCCCATGAAATTACTGATGCGGGGTGCTTCGCTGACCAGCACGGCCCGCCCGGTTTTCTGAACGCTGGTGAGCACGCGGTCGCGGTCCCAGGGGACCAGGGAGCGCAGGTCAATGACCTCCACACTCACGCCCTCGGCGCCCAGGGCGTCGGCGGCTTTCTCAAGGTCGGGCATCACGCCGCCGTACCCGATGAGGCTCAGGTCGCTGCCTTCGCGGCGGATGGCGGCCTCGCCGAGTTTCACGGTGTAATCGTGGTCCGGCACCTGGCCCTTGGCGGCGCGGTACAGGCGCTTGGGCTCGAAGTAGATCACGGGGTCCTCGCCCCGCAGCGCTGCTTTGAGCAGTCCTTTCGCGTCGTAGGGGGTGCTGGGCATCACGACTTTCAGGCCCGGGGTGTGCGTGTAGTAGCTTTCGGGGCTCTGGCTGTGGTGGTGCCCGCCCTTCACGCCGCCGCCTGAAGGCGTGCGGATAACCATAGGCGCCGTGAACTGCCCGCCGCTGCGGTAGCGGATCTTGGCCGCCTGCGAGATGATCTGATCGAAGCCGGGACCCATGTAGTCCGCGAACTGAATCTCCGCGATGGGCCTCAGGCCGCGCACGGCCATGCCCACGGCGGCGCCCACGATGCTGGCCTCGCTGAGAGGCGTGTCGAACACGCGGTGCTTGCCGAAGCGTTCCTGCAGCCCGGCCGTCGCCATGAACACGCCGCCGCGTGCGCCGACGTCCTCGCCGAACAGCACGACGCGGCTGTCGCGCTCCATCTCCTCGGCGATGGCCTCGGTTACGGCCTGAATGAGGTTGATCGTGCGGCCGCTGGTCATGGGGGTCATCTCGGGGCGGTCCTGGGTGGCGGTCATGCGCGCCCGCCCTGACCCGCGCTCTGTTCGGCGCGCAGGAACGCCTCCTGCTGGCGCAGGTGATCAGGCAGGTCGGCGTACACGTCCTCGAACATGATGCGCCAGTCGGGCTGCCCGGTCGCTTCGGCCCTGAGGACCTGTTCGTCCACCTCGCGGTGGGTGCGGGCGATCAGGGCGGCGCGCTCCTCGGCGCTGACCGGGTGGCCGAGGTGCTCCAGGAGCTTCTCAAGGCGGGTGATGGGATCGCGGGCCAGCCAGGCGTCGACCTCCTCGCGGGTGCGGTAGTGCTTCTCCGCGTCGGCATCGGCGTTGCTGTGCGAACCAACACGGTAGGTCAGGCATTCCACGAGCGCGGGGCCGTGCCCGGCGCGGACCTGCCCGGCGGCGTGCGCACAGACTTCCATCACGGCAATGATGTCGTTGCCGTCCACGTAGTAGCCGGGCATGCCGTACGCCCTGGCCTTGATGTGAATGGTCTCGCTGGCCGTCTGCTCGCGGATGCTGGTGCTGATGGCCCACTGGTTGTTCTCGCAGACGAACAGGGCGGGGGCCTGGGCGGCGCCGGCCATGTTCATGCCGGCGTGCCAGTCGCCTTCGCTGGTGGCGCCGTCTCCGAAGGTGCAGACGGTGATCTCATCCACCCCGAGGTACTTCTGCGCCATTGCGTTGCCGGCGGCGGGCGGCACCTGCGACGCGATGGAGGAGCTGATGGACACGAAGTTCTGCCGCCTGGCCGCGAAGTGGTGCGGCATCTGGCGGCCGCGGCAGGTGTCGCTGTTGGTGCCCAGGCACTGGCTGATGAGCTCGTCCATGGGCACGCCCATGGCGAGGCCCAGGGTGTGGTCGCGGTAGTACGGCCAGACCCAGTCGTGCCCGACGCGAATGGAGCGGGCCAGGCCGACCTGGGTGGCTTCCATGCCGCTGGACTGCGCGTAGAAGGTGGTGCGGCCCTGCCGGAGCAGGGTGATGAGTTTGCGGTCGAATTCGCGGGCCTGAAGCATCAGGCCGTGCAGTTCGCGCAGCACGTCCGGTGTGAAGCGTTCCGGGAGGGGCTGCACCGGCGTCCCGTCTTCCGCGACGAAGCGGATGGGCTCGGGGGTGAAGGGTTGAATCATGGGCTGGTGCCTCCTGACCGGTACAGGTGCGCGCGTGCGCGGGGGCTGCGCCGGAATCAATCTGTCTAGCAAACGCTCGTTAGGCATTTTAGACGGTTTGTCCTCCAGCCGGGAGGGGCGGCCTCCCTGGCGTGAGGCACAGATCCGGCGGGCGGCGCTGTTGCCCGCCCCATCGCGCAGTGCCGTCCATTCACCCTGGACGACAGAAGCGTCAGGTGGTGAAGAACACCAGGTCTGCCGGCACATGCGCCGGAACAGCTCTCCCCTCCCCCGCCGGCCCCAGCCTCTCTGCCAAAGTGCGCGCCTCTTCCAGATACGCGGCGTACGGCACCGGCCCGACCGCGCGGGCAGGCCGCAGCTCACCAAACAGATCGAGGGGCGCCCGGTCACCCGGGTGGGTCCAGGCCCCGCTCATCCAGTCGAAAGTGTACTGCGCAACGAACCGTTCGCCGTACTCCGCCACAAATTCCACGGCGGCCAGCAGGAACTCCACTTCGTCATCCGTGGCCCACGGCGCAAGGTTCAGGCGCGTCCAGCCCGGCTTCACGCCGTCCACGTGATTCAGGGCGCACTGCATGTACCGCTCGCTCGTCTGGTCATCCACGTTCAGCAGCACGTGTCCATACGGCCCGGCACACGCGCAGCCACCACGGGCCTGAATCCCGAACAGGTCATTCAGGAGCCGCACCACCAGCCGCGGATGCAGCTGCAGCCCACCTCCTGTGAACGTCAGGAACGACAGGAACGCCAGGCGCGGCGCGTCCAGGTTGCCCAGCAACTGCACGCGTGGGTTGGGCCGAAGCCGGGCCAGGGCCCGGGCGTACAGGTCATGCTCACGGGCAGTCAGCTGCTCCGTTCCCAGGTCCGCTTTCACGCGGAAGGCCAGGGCCGTGCGGATTTTGCCCAGAATGGCGGGCGTTCCGGCGTCCTCGCGCACCTCGATGTCCTCGACATAGATCTGCCGCTCCCGGTTCACGAAACGCACCGTGCCGCCCCCCGGCGTGCTGGGCACCTGCAGGCGGTACAGCTCCTCCCGGAAGCACAGCAGACCCGGCGTACCGGGGCCCCCCACGAACTTGTGCGGGCTGAGGAACACTGCGTCGTACCCGTCGGGCCGCCCGGGCTTCATATCGATCGGTACGTACGGCCCACTCGCCGCAAAATCGAAGAAGGCATACGCGCCGTGGGCATGCAGGATGCGCGCCACGGACCGCGTATCGGTGAGCAGGCCAGTGACGTTGCTCGCCGCGCTGAACGACCCGATCCGGGGCCGCCCGGCGTAGCGGGGGTCCTTCAGGGCGTCCACCAGAGCCTCCAGATTCAGGTTGCCCTTCTCGCACAGGGGAATTTCAACGACCTCGGCGAGCGTTTCGCGCCAGCTGATCTCGTTGCTGTGATGCTCATAGGGCCCCACGAAGACCACGGGCCGCTGCCCGGCAGGCAGGGCCGCCAGCACTGCACTGCGGTGCTGGGCCGCCACTGACAGCCCCAGGATGTCCTGAAGGCGCCGCACAGCGGCCGTACTGCCAGACCCACAGAACACCAGTTTGCAGCTGGGGTCACCTCCCAGCTGACTTTTGATGTACTCGGCGGCCTGGTGGGTCAGGTGGGTGGAGTGCGCGCCCGTGGCACTGTCCTCGGTGTGCGTGTTGGCGTACAGCGGCAGGGCCAGCGTAGCAATCCGGTCCTCCACGCTGCGCAGCGCCCGGCCAGAGGCGACGTAATCGGCGTAGGTGACGCGACGCTCCCCGAACGGCGTGTGAATCAGGGTGTCGGAACCGATCAGATCGGCGCGCAGCTGGGCAAACTCCATGCCTCATGGTAGGGGTCAGGTCCCCCGGCCCTCAACGGGCCTGATCGGGCAGTCCGATCAGGGTGCGGCTTACGCTGCGCCTGCCGGAGAGGCGCTACACTGGTGGGCTGATGAACGGCTGGAATGTCATTGTCATTGGTGGTGGGCACGCGGGACTGGAAGCGGCGTGGGCCGCTGCAAAGTTCGCCCGCGTGGCCCTGCTGATCAGCAATCCGGCCACGGTAGGCCGCATGCCCTGTAACCCGGCCGTGGGCGGCCCGGGCAAAAGCCAGCTTGTGTTCGAGCTGCAGGCCCTGGGAGGCCTGATGGGCCGGCTGGCCGATGAGACAGCCATTCACACCCGCATGCTGAATGCCAGCAAGGGACCGGCTGTTCAGTCCCTGCGGGTGCAGAACGAAAGGGACGCCTACGCCGAGCGGGCCCAGGACGTCATTTTCGAGCATCCGAACATCGACATTCTGCGGGGCGAGGCTGCGGACCTCGAAGAGGACGGCCTGGGCGGCTGGCGGGTCGTGACCACGGATGGCCGGCGCCTGCCTGCCCGGTCGGTGGTGGTGGCGGCCGGGACGTTCATGCGAGGCGTTACGTGGTACGGCCGGCAGTCACGCGCCGAGGGCCGCCAGGGTGAACCGCCTTCCCGGTTCCTCTCCGCTCCGCTGGCACGCGCCGGGCACGTGCTCAAGCGCTACAAGACCGGCACGCCACCCCGCGTGCGGGCCGACGCGGTGAACTTTGCGGCGCTGCTGGAGATCCCGGCCGACCCGGCCCCGCGGGGCTTCACAGGAACGCCAGGACCCCGGGCGGCGACGTCACCCACCTGGCAGACGCACACCACTCCGGACACCCACCGCCTGATTCAGGAGAATCTGCACGAGTCCCCGATGTTCGCTGGGGACATCGAAGGCCTGGGACCCCGGTACTGCCCCAGCATTGAAGACAAGGTGGTGCGTTTCGCCCATCACGACCGGCACCTGCTGTTCGTCGAGCCGGACGGAGTGGAAACCAGCGAGGTGTACCTGCAGGGCTTCAGTTCCTCCCTGCCGCCGCACCTGCAGGATCAGCTGGTGCGGACCCTTCCAGGTTTTGAGCAGGCGGTTATTCAGCGCTATGCGTACGCCGTGGAGTACGACGTGGTGGACTCCACCGAGCTCACGCTGAATCTTGAGTCGAAGCTGTTGCCCGGCGTCTTCACGGCCGGCCAGATCAATGGCACAAGCGGCTATGAAGAGGCTGCCGCCCAGGGGCTCATCGCCGGGACGGCGGCGGCGCGCCGGGCTCTGAATGAGCCTGAACAGATGATCGGGCGGGAGACCGGGTATATCGGGGTGCTGCTGGACGAACTGGTCTTCAAGGGCAGCAGTGAGCCGTACCGCATGATGACGAGCCGCGTCGAGCACCGTCTGCTGGTGCGGCAGGACAATGCCGACGAGCGCATGACGCCGCTGGGGCATGCGCTCGGGCTTGTGGACGCCACTGAACTGAGGCGCGTTCAGGCCAAGTACGCGCGGGTCCAGGCGGGTATGAACGCCCTGAGCGCGCAGCGCATCCAGGGACAGACGGGGGACGCCTGGCTGCGCCGACCGGAATTCAGCCTGCCCGATGTGGAGGCAATGGGCTTTGTGCTGCCCGCGATGGCGCCAGCCGAGCGCGAGGCGGTGGAGATCCGGGTGAAATACGCCGGTTACATCCGGCGCGCCGAGCAGCAGCTGAAGTCCGAGGACCGGGCGAGGGAGCTGAGTCTGGAAGGCCTGGATTTTTCCAGTATTCCCTCGCTGTCCAATGAGGCGCGCGAAAAACTTACCCAGGCACAGCCTCGCACCGTGGACCAGGCCAGCCGGATTTCAGGCGTGCGGCACGCGGACCTGAGTGCCCTGCTGGTGTTTCTCCGCCAGCGTGGCGCACCTGGTAGAACAGAGGGTGCTTCACGGGAAACCTGACGGTGAAACAAAACCAACTCTGAATTTCCTCTTGACTGGAAGCTCCTCCGTTTGACCTCACTTTCGTTTCACGGGAAACTTGACGGTGAAACAAGAGGAGGAGCACGATGAGGACGTTTGAACAGGGCCTGCTGCTGGGCATCCTGATTGGCGAAGGGCACTTCGGGGGGGACGGCAAACAGCCCCAGATCACGCTGCGGATGCACACCCGGCACGAGCGGCTCTTTGAAACGCTGCTGCGTCTGTGCCCAGGTTCAAAACTGTACGGGCCCTACCACCACGGCGGCAGACGCTATTTTCAGTGGATGGCCCGCGGGGACGCGCTGCGCAACACGCTGCTGCCCATGCTTGAGACCCTGCCGCTGGAGGAAATTGATGAACACGTATACGAGAGGTACCAGGAAATGAAAGTCCGGTACGGGCTGTGACTCCGGAGGGCGAGGCCCTGCTGCTTCAGGGAACCGCAGAGCTGGGGCTCACGGTAGAAGACCATCTGCCGGCGTTCGCGCACCTCCTAGAGCTGCTCGTCGAGGCGAACAGCCGCGTGAATCTCACCGCCCTGAAAACCGAGGCGGAGATCATCCTGAAGCACTTCGTGGACTCCCTGACCTGCCTGCGGGGCGGCCATCTCAACGGCGAGGGCCAGGTGCTGGACCTCGGGACCGGCGCCGGCTTTCCAGCCCTGCCGCTGGCGATCATGCAGCCCGGCGCCACCTTCACGCCGCTGGACTCCATCCGCAAGAAAATTGACTTCGTCCGGGGCGCCGCCGACGCCCTGAACCTCCCGAACGTCACCCCGCTCGTGGGCCGCGCCGAAACGCTGGGCCGCGACCCGGAGCACCGTGAACGCTACGACCGGGTCGTGTGCCGGGCGGTGGCCGCCCTGCCCATCCTGGCCGAACTGGCGCTGCCGCTCCTGAGGCCTGGAGGTCTGGTGGTCGCGCAAAAAGGCCCCATCAGCGAGGAAGAACTGCGCGCTGGCCGCCGCGCCGCGGGCGAGGTCGGGGGCCGGGTCACCGAGGTCGACGCCTTTACGCTGCCGGTCCTGGGGGACGCCCGCACGCTGATCGTGATGCAGAAGGTGGGGGCCACCCCTGGGAAATACCCACGGCGCGAGGGCGTGCCCAACCAGCAGCCGCTATTCTGGACGGCACGGTGAACGGATTGCCACACGAGAACAAAATGCAGGTGACGCTGTGAAGGTCCTGGGCGTCGTCAATCAGAAAGGCGGGGTCGGGAAGACCACCACCGCCGTGAACCTCGGCGCCTACCTTGCGGCCAGCGGCAAGCGCGTGCTGCTGCTGGACATGGACCCCCAGGCGAACGCCACGAGTGGGCTGGGCCAGCGGGGCGCTCAGCAGGGCCTGTACGAGGCCCTGGGCGAACCGGCCCGCGCGACGGAGTACACCGTCGCGACCTCCCAGGCGAACCTGTTCCTGCTGCCGGCTACCCCGGACCTTGCGGGCGCCGGCGTGGAACTCGCGGAGGACCCAGACGCCCTGACGCGCCTGCTGGCCTCCATCCGCGGCTACGACGTGGTCCTTATCGACGCGCCGCCCAGCCTCGGACCGCTGACCGTGAACGTCCTGGCGGCCGCGGACGCGCTGCTGATTCCCCTGCAGGCCGAGTATTACGCCCTGGAGGGCCTTGCCGGCCTGATGGAAACTGTGGAGCGCGTGCAGGGCGGCCTGAACCCACGCCTCAAGGTTCTGGGTGTGGTCCTGACCATGTTCGATGGGCGCACCAACCTCTCGCAGGAGGTGGAAAGCATGGTGCGTCAGCATTTCGGGGAACTGGTGTTCTGGTCGGTGGTCCCGCGTAACGTGCGGCTCTCTGAGGCCCCGAGCTTCGCCAAACCCATCAATGCCTTCGCGCCGCTTTCGGCAGGCGCCGCTGCGTACAAACGCCTGAGTGAGGAGGTGATGCAGCGTGTCGAAAAAATCTAGCCTGGGCCGCGGCCTCGACGCCCTGCTCGGCAAACCGGCCGACGCGCCCCGCGAAGGAGGCACCGCCGTCCAGACCCTGCGCACCGACCGGATCGTGCAGGCCGCGTACCAGCCGCGTCAGGTGTTCACGCCCGATTCCCTGGCGGAACTCGCCCAGAGCATCCGCGACAAGGGAGTTCTTCAGCCGCTGCTGGTCCGTCCCCGCGACGATCATTTTGAGATCGTTGCCGGGGAACGCCGCTGGCGCGCCAGTCAGCTCGCGGGCCTGACGGAACTGCCCGTCATCATCCGGGATCTGGGGGACCGCGAGGCGCTGGAGATCGCAATCGTGGAGAACCTCCAGCGTGAGGATCTCGGGCCTCTGGAAGAAGCCCGCGCCTACCAGGCCTTGTTGGAGCAGGGCCTGAACCAGGAGGGCGTGGCACAGGCGGTCGGCAAGAGCCGCAGCGCCGTGTCCAACGCCCTGCGTCTGCTCACCCTGCCGGACGGCGCCCTGCGTGCCCTGGACGCCGGGCAGATCAGCGCCGGTCATGCCCGCGCCATCCTGTCCCAGCCCGATGGCGACCGTGCCTGGGCGCTGGAGCAGATTACCAGCCGCAGCCTCAGCGTGCGGGAGGCCGAGGCGCTGAAACGCGAGAAACGTGAACCCACACCCATCAAGGTGAATCCGCCGCGTGCGTTCCGGCAGCTGGAACTGGACCTGAGCCGCCGCACCGGTACCCGCGTCCGCATCACGGGAGAGGACAAGGGGCGCGTGGAACTGAACTACGCTTCGCGTGAGGAACTTGAGCGCATCCTGGAGCTTCTCGGCTACGCCGCCGAGGAGTAGAGCAGCAGTGCAGGAGGGTCCGGCCTAGCGTGGGCCGACGAGGTAGATGTTCGGCCAGGGCCGGTATGTGCTCTTCAGGGTGTCCTGCCTGAACACCTTCCCGCCGCGAATGAACCGGCGCGTGACCTCGATCACGGCACCCGGCGCAGCCCAGTCCACCTGTCTGCGCTGCCCGGCCGGCAGGCTGGCGTCCTGGATGAGCCGGTCCGCCGGAGCGGGCGTGGTGCTCAGCGTGCGGGGTGCGCCGACCTCCACCGTGAAATCCCGGGCCTTGCCGAACACGCTGACGCTCAGCGTGGCCGACTCGTCATCCCAGTCACTCTGGAACCACAGGGCGCCACCGGTGTCATTCGTGAACTTCAGGTCCAGGCTCGGCTGGTAGATGGTGGCGTCCAGACCCTGCGGGTCGTAGTAATGCACCTGATACGAATGGTTCTGCCGCTGCACGACCGGCAGGCCCGCCATGTACAGCGCGCGGAACACAGTGCTGCTCACCTGACAGATCCCGCCGCCCACTCCGCTCGCCGTGCGCTCCCCGGCGATCACGAGCCCCGTGACGAAACCCGATTTCAGGTTGATGGGCCCCACGAGCTCATTGAAGGACACCGTACGGCCGTCCACCAGGCGGTCCTGAAAGCGGCGGGTACCCACGTGGATGTTCGTGACGCGGGCCTCGCTGCTGCCGTAATAGTTCGTCTGTCCGGTCCCCAGATGGGCAGTCAAGCCGCGCGCCGCGAAAAAGTCCAGCGTGCGTTGCGGGGCGGTCTGTGCGCCCAGCGCCACGCTCACCTGCACGCCCTTCGGGTTCCTGATCGCGGCGAGCAGGTTTGCGCGGGTTTTGTCCACATCGACCTGCAGCCCATTGCGCTGCACGACGGCCCAGCCGTCCCAGAGTTCCTCAAAGCGCGCGTCCTGCGGCATGACAGGCAGGCCCTTGAGGAACGCCGTGAGTTCCTGCTCCAGGCTCTGCGTGATCACGCCGCGCTGCCGGATAACCTCCACCCGCTGACCGGGGATCGTGAGCGTCCGGGTGAACGGCACGGTGGTTTTCCTGCCGTTGACAAGCGCGGGCCACTGCGCTTCCACGTTGATCAGCAGCGGGGCCGTGATCCGCGCGGGGGACGGCGTGGGCGCCGCTGGGGGGGGCGTCACGGGGGCCGGCACGACCGGTTGTGGTGTCACGGGCGCGGGCGTGACCGGCGCCGGTTCGGGTGTCGGGGCAGGCACCGGTTCCGGCGCGGGCGTAGGCACTGGGGCGGGGTCGGTCGGCGTGGGCGCCGGAACCGCGGGAGGCACGGCCGGAATGGCCGGCACGGTCTGCGCGGGTGGGGGAGAGGTGGGGTCGGCACTGGACTGCGCCAGAATGCCCGGGGTCAGCGTGCCGCTCAGCAACAGGGCGCCGAGTGTCACGGCCCGCCGGAAGACAGGAGTCATGCCGGGCAGTATTTCATGCGCTGCGCCGGCCGCCATGAAAAGTCTGAACGGAGTGGCCGGCAGCGTGTCAGGAGGGTTGCAGCGCTGCGGCGCGCGCCAGTTGCCGCTCGATCTCCGCCACGGCCGCCACAGCGTGATGCCGGCCGTTCTCGATGAACACCTGGTTGGTCTTGCCTGCGAAACCGGCGCTGCCAGCCACGAACAGGCCCGGCACGCTGCTCTGGTAATGCTCGTCCAGCACCAGGCACTCGTCCGGCTGCGTGGCGAGGTCCAGGCCGGTCAGGAACGACAGGTCCGGGCGGTACCCGGTCAGGGCGAACGTGAAGTGCGTCGGCAGGGGCCAGGTGGTGCCGTCCTCACGCTGCACGGTCACGTGCTCCGGGTGGATCTCAACCACGCGTGAGGTGAAGTGCGCGGCGATACTGCCTTCCTTGATGCGGTTTTCCAGGTCGGGACGCACCCAGTACTTGATGGTGCTCTTCAGTTCCGGCGCGCGGACCACCATGGTGACGTTCGCGCCGCCGCGCCACAGGTCGAGCGCGGCGTCCGCAGCGCTGTTTCCTGCGCCGATCACGGTGACATTCAGGCCCATGAACGGGTGCGCCTCGGTGTAGTAGTGGCTGACGTTCTCGCTGTCTTCCCCCGGAATGCCCAGGCCGAGCGGATTGTCGTAGTACCCGGTGGCGACCACCACGCGCCGCGCCTCGACCGTGCCCATCTGCCCGTCGCGTTTCTCCACTTCCAGCGTGAAGCCGGCCGGGGCGGCGTGCACCCGTGTCACCTCGGTGTACTGCTCCACGTTCAGGGCCTCACGCTGCGTAACCAGCCGGTAGTACATCAGGGCGTCGCGCCGGTCGGGTTTGTCGTGCCCGGTCACCATGGGGTGATTCCCGATCTCCAGTTCCGGGGCCGTCGTGAAGAACGTCATGTACGTCGGGTACTCGAAGATGGCGTTCACCACGCAGCCTTTTTCCAGCACCACGTAACTCAGGCCGGCGCGTTTGCAGGCGATCGCGGCGGCCAGACCCACGGGGCCCGCGCCGATAATGGCTGTGTCCACAAGACTCATGCCCGGCATTCTGCCAGTCCCGCCTGCCCAGGACTGCGGGCCGGGCACGGTGGGTGGGTTACGTGCGGCGCACCAGGGTCCGGAACGTCAGGTCAAAGGCGTTCCGGTCGTCGGCGGGCCGGGCCGTTTCCGCCGTGACCGTCCAGCCGTCCCCAAGGGCCGGGAAGAACGTGTCGCCCTCCAGCCGGGCATGAATCAGGGTCAGTTCCACCCGCGAGAGTTGCGGCAGGAACAGGGCGTACACCTCGGCGCCGCCAATAATAGCCACCTGGGGCGCGCCCCCGGCCGCGTCGAGCGCCTCCTGTGGGGTGTGCACCACGGTCGCGCCGGGCGCCACCAGGCCTCTGTTGCGCGTCAGGACGATGTTCGTGCGGTCCGGGAGGGCCCGGCCACACAGCGAATCCCACACCTTGCGCCCCATGATGTTTGGCCGTCCCCGGCTGTGCCGGCGAAAGTGTGCGAGATCAGCCGGCAGGTGCCACGGCATCCCCCCCGCCCGGCCGATCACGTGGTTTTCAGTCACGGCCACCACCGCGAACAGCTCCGGGCCTTCAGGACGCCGGGACATGCGCCACCTCAATCCCCGCGTCCCGCAGGATCGCCTCGCCGCTCGGCAGCCCGGCCTCCACGCGCAGCGTCTCGCGGTACGCCGCCTCGTAGATCACGCGGCCCACCCGCCGCGAGTTCACGATCAAGCGGGCGCACGCGGCGCAGGGTTCATGGGTCACGTACAGCGTGTGTCCCTCCCCGTTCCAGTTGGCGGCCAGCAGGGCGTTCACCTCCGCGTGAATGAAGCCGCTGTGCCCCTGCGTGAGGCTTTCGCGTTCGTTCGGTTCGCCCGCCGCGCGCCCGTTGTACCCCACGCCCACCACCCGGTGGTGCCGGTCCAGGATGCACGCGCCCACCTGCACCTTGCTGTCCGCGCTGCGCGTCGCCCACAGGCGCGCCGTGGCGAGTCCCAGCTGGTCGAAACTGGGGCGGCTCACACCGCCACCGGCGCCCGGATGGCCGGGTGCGGCGCGTACCCGTCCAGACGGAAGTCCTCGAAGGTGAACGCCAGCAGGTCCGTTACGGCCGGGTTCAGGTACATGGTCGGCAGGGGCCGGGGGTCGCGCGCCAGCTGCGTGCGCGCCTGCTCCAGATGATTGGTGTACAGGTGCACGTCCCCGCCCGTCCAGATGAACTCCCCGGGCTGCAGCCCTGTGACCTGCGCGACCATCAGGGTCAGCAGGGCGTAGCTAGCAATGTTGAACGGCACCCCCAGGAACAGGTCCGCGCTGCGCTGGTACAGCTGACACGACAGGCGGCCGTCCGCGACGTAGAACTGAAACAAGGCGTGACAGGGAGGCAGCGCCATCTCCTCAATCTGCGCGACGTTCCATGCGGACACGATCAGGCGGCGGGAGTCCGGGGTGCGGCGGATCTGCTCGACCACCTGCCGGATCTGGTCGATGTGCCCGCCGTCCGGGGTGGGCCAGGAGCGCCACTGCACGCCGTACACCGGGCCGAGTTCCCCAGTCTCGCGGGCCCACTCGTCCCAGATGCTCACGCCGTGGTCCTGCAGCCATTTCACGTTGCTGTCGCCCCGCAGGAACCACAGCAGCTCGTAGATCACGCTTTTCAGGTGTACCCGTTTCGTGGTGACCAGCGGGAACCCCGCGGCCAGGTCGAAGCGCAGCTGCGCGCCGAACACGCTCCGGGTGCCGGTGCCGGTCCGGTCGGTTTTCTCAGTGCCGTGCTCCAGCACGTGCCGCATCAGGTCAAGGTACTGCTGCATCCCGCACAGTCTAGAGAACCCAGGCCGGCGCTGCCGGCAGCCTGGGCAGTAGAGGGGACGCTCAGGCAGCGTGCCTCAGGTCTGCGCGCCGCCCTGCACGCGGCCCTGCGCGTTGGCCCGTGGCGCAGGCGGCGTTCCCGGGACTGTGACACCCGGCGAAGTTTAGACTTTCGGCTGTATGACCACCTACCGCAAAGAGTCGGACACGATGGGCACGCTGGATGTGGACGCCAGCCGTTACTGGGGCGCGCAGACCGAGCGCAGCATCCACAACTTCCCGATCGGCCGGGACACGTTCGTGTGGGGCCGCCCGGTCATCCGGGCGCTGGGCATCCTGAAAAAGGGTGCGGCGCAGGCGAACGCCGACCTGGGCGAGTTGCCCCGCGACGTGGCTGACCTGATCGTGCAGGCCGCGGACGAGGTCATTGCCGGGCAGCTCGACGATCACTTTCCGCTGGTGGTGTTCCAGACGGGCAGCGGCACGCAGAGCAACATGAACGCCAACGAGGTGATCAGCAACCGCGCCATTGAAATTGCGGGCGGCGAGATGGGCAGCAAGGCGCCCGTTCACCCGAACGATCACGTGAACCGCGGTCAGAGCAGCAACGACACCTTCCCGACCGCCATGCACATCGCGGTGGTGCTGGAACTGAACGAACGCCTGTACGGCAGCGTGGGTCAACTGCGCGAGACGCTGGCCGCGAAGGCCGAGCAGCACGCCGGACTGGTGAAGGTGGGGCGCACGCACCTGCAGGACGCCACACCCATCACACTGGGTCAGGAGATCGGCGGGTGGGTGGCGCAGCTGGACTACGCGCTTGCAGAGGTGCGCCACGCCGGGGAGGGCCTGCTGGACCTCGCCATCGGCGGCACGGCTGTGGGCACCGGCCTGAACGCCCACCCGCAGTTCGGTGATCTTGCCGCCCAGAAGTACAGCGAGGAGACGGGGTTCGCGTTCCGCAGCGCCGAGAACAAGTTCGCGGCCCTCAGCGCGCACGACGCCCTGGTGCAGACCAGCGCGGCGCTGCGGACCCTGGCGGGCGCCCTGATGAAAATGGCGAACGACGTGCGCTGGCTGGCGTCGGGGCCCCGCAACGGCATCGGGGAGATCACCATCCCCGAGAACGAGCCCGGCAGTTCCATCATGCCCGGTAAGGTGAACCCCACGCAGAGCGAAGCCATGACCATGGTGGCCACGCGCGTGTTCGGGAACGACGCCACCGTGGCCTTCGCGGGCTCACAGGGCAACTTCCAGCTGAACGTGTTCAAACCCGTGATGGTGCACGCCGTCCTTGAAAGTATCCGCCTCATCGCGGACGCCTGCGTGGCCTTCAATGACAACTGCGCGGTGGGCATTGAACCGAACGTGGAGAGGATTGAGCACAACCTCAGCATCAACCTGATGCAGGTCACCGCGCTGAACAAGCACATCGGGTACGACAAGGCGGCCGCCATTGCCAAGAAAGCGCACAAGGAGGGCAGCAGCCTGAAAGAGGCGGCGCTGGCACTCGGGTATGTCACCGAGGAGCAGTTCGCGCAGTGGGTCGTGCCCCTCGACATGACGCACAGCTGAGCCAGGAACGTGCCGGCCGGGACCCGTTGTGGTTCCCGGCCGTTTCAGCTGTGCCTTCCAGGGACCAGCCTGGCCCCGGTGACCCTGCAGGCTGAATATCACCGCGCAGGAAGCGGCGCCTCGGTTGATCCGGGCCGGCTGGGCGCGTCAGGATTTTGCAAGCGCGGGGGCTGCACACTGGACGCCAGGACGGCGACCTAACGTGTTCTGCCTTTCAGCCGGGCGTCAGGTGAGCTTGGTACGCTGGGCAATCACAGGTCCACCGACCTGAAGCCTGCCCCTGAACCCGCTGCCCCGGAGACCTGACTGCCTGCCATGACCCGCTTCCTGACCGCCCTGATCGCCACCCTCACGCTGTCCGCGTCCGCGGGCGCCCTTCAGCTGATCGTGTGGGACCGCGACCTGTCCACCAAACTGGGCGACGGGGAGAGTGCAGGCGGGCGCGTCACGGTGCGGCTCGCGGGGGCCTATGAGGGACCGGTGGTGGTGCTGTTCGCCCCCAGCGATGAGGAGCGCGCCCGGAATGCCTTCCCGGGACTGAAATCCCGGTACGCGGGCACCCTGGTGAACGGGCAGTTGTCGCTGCTGGGAGAGGAACGCGCCGCGCCTCAGAGCATCACGAAGTTCCTCACAGGCTTCCGGCTGACCACGAACGTGCAGGTCAGTGGGCAGGCGCTCAGTCTGCCGGGTCTGCGCAAGACTGGCGCTCCAGGCCAGAACAAGTAGGACCGGGATCACCTCGCCTGCAGCCCCGACAGCCGGCCGGACAGGAACGGACGCTCCGCTCACCGCGAAGCGTCCGTTCCTGTCGGAGCCTCTCCACACCGGATTCTGGCCCCTGCGCCCCGGGAAGCCCGCAGGCTTCCTCAAGGAACGCGTCAGAAACGCGCGGTACGATGCGGGGCAGACCAGACGCGTCCCAGACGGAAGCGTCATCAAGGAGAGACATGCTGGCCCAGATTCTTGTTGTTGAAGACGACCCGCACCTCGGCCCGCTGCTCAAGGAGTACCTCAGCGGCGATTACCTGGTTCAGCACGCGGCCACCCTGAAAGACGCGCAGGCGTGGCTGGGCACCCACACCGCGCAGCTGATCCTGCTGGACCTCAACCTGCCGGACGGGGACGGCCTGGACCTCGTGCAGGCGCTGCGGCAGTACTCCAGCACGCCGGTGCTGGTGCTCTCGGCGCGCAGTGGCGTGCAGGATCGCGTGCAGGGCCTGAATGCCGGAGCGGACGATTACCTCACCAAGCCGTTCGCCATGCCTGAACTTGACGCCCGCATCTCGGCGCTGCTGCGGCGCACGGCGGCCGGTACAGGCGTGAACCTGGGCAACACCAGCCTCAGCACGTCCAGCCTGCTGCTGACCGTGAATGACAAGCACGTGAACCTCACGGAACACGAGGCCCGCATTCTGGAACTCATGATGCGCACGCCCGAGCGGGTGTTCTCCCGCGCTGACATCGAGTCACACCTGTACGGCTGGGAAACCCCGAACAGCAACTCGGTGGAGGTGCGGATCTCGCAGCTGCGCAAGAAACTTGAGCAGGCCGGCAGTGACCTGCGCATCCGCACGATCCGGAACGTCGGGTACGTGCTGCAGGCCTGAGCATGCCGGGTCAGGCGCCGCCCGCTGTTTCCGCGGGGCCCCGGCGCGCGGCGCTCCTGACGCCCGGCGCGGGTCTGTACTCCGCGCGGGTGGCGTGGCGTCATTCGCTGCGCTTCCGTCTGGCCCTGACGTACAGCGCGCTGTCGCTGGCGCTGCTGGCCTTGATCACGCTGGGCATGGTGACGCTGCTGCTGTCCCGCATGGAGCAGCAGTTCGAAGCGCGCCTGAACGACCGCGCCGCAACTCTGGCCGAGGCGTTCTCGAACACCGGAGGTGGACTGGGCCGCACCGCGAGCGGCACCGGCACCTACACCATGCTGATCGACCCGCAGGGGCAGGTCACGATTGCCAGCCCGGCCCTGCGCGATTACGTGGACACCCCGTATCCGTTCGGCAAGCTTCGGCGCGTGCCGATCCAGGACACGTCGGTGCGCACGGCCACCCGTGACGTGGGGAATTTCGGGACGCTGTGGGTGGGCCTGCCGGAAGATGACCTGATCGCCGCGCGCCAGAGTGCCCTGGCAGCGCTGCTCCTCGGGCTCGTGGTGGCTCCCCTGGCGCTGCTGCTGACCGGGTGGTGGGTGGGCCGGCGCGCCCTGGCGGGCCTGGAGCACGCGGCGAACCTCGCCGATCACCTGGATCCCACGCGCAGCCTCGCCGCGCTGCCCCTGCCCCCGCAGGAAGATGAGGTGCACCGCCTGCTGGCCGCCCTGAACCGCCTGCTGGTCCGCATCGAAAGTCAGCAGGCGCGTGAAAAGCAGCTGCTGGGCCAGATCGTGCACGAGCTGGGCGCGCCCCTGACCGTGCTGAAAGCCACCCTGCAAAGCGCCGAGGCCCGTACCGGGGACCCGGAGGTGGCCCGCGCCGCCCTCGTCGCGGATGAACTGACGTTCACCACGCAGGACCTGATGCAGCTGGCGCGCGGGCAGCTCGAGCTGAAACTCGCGTGGCACTACATTCCCGCAGGCACCCTGCGCGGCCGCCTGGACCGCCTGGTGCCGGGCACCACCTTTACCGGTGAGTGGAACACCGGCATTCTGTGCGACCCGGACCGCCTCACGCAGGCCGTCCGGAACCTGCTGGCCAACGCGCGGCGCGCCGCCGGTCCGGACGGTACGGTGACGCTGAACCTTCATGAAACGGCCGAGCAGCTGACGTTCACGGTGCATGATTCCGGGCCGGGCCTGCCGTCCGAGCTGGGCGGGCAGATTTTTGAGCCGTTCGTGAGCGGTTCAGGCAGCAGCGGCCTGGGCCTCAGTGTGGCGCGGCAGATTGCGCGGATGCACGGCGGTGACCTGACCGGCACGACGCACCCACAGGGCGGCGCGCTGTTCACCCTGACGGTGCCCGGCGCGGCGCTGGGAGACGAGGACGACGATCTGCACGACCTCTGAACTCTGCCGGCTCAGGCTTCCGGCGGCCTGAGGCAGATGCAGGCGCATGCGCCGCAGCGGGTCCCTATCCTGACGAAGTGACCAGCTCCCTCTTCAGCCCGCCAGAGGCCGCCCCCACCGACGAACGGCTGGCGCTGCTGACGCTGCGCTTCACTCCACACCTGGGGCCGCGGCGTATTGAAGCGCTGCGCGCGCATTTCGGCAGCGCCGCTGCCGCCCTCGCCGCCTCGCACCGTGCCATGCAGGCTGTGCCGGGGCTGGACCGCCGTGCCGCGGACGCCCTGGGCGACCCCGAGGCGCTGAAGCGGGCGAACGAGGAATGGCGCAGGGCGGCGGAACAGCAGGTGACGCTGCTGTTCCGGGGCCTGTCCGGCTACCCGGCGGCGCTGGACGCCCTGAGCGATCCGCCACCTGTCCTGTGGGTGCGGGGCCCTCTGCCGGAGCTGCCTGCGGTGCCCCGCGCGGTGGGCATCGTCGGCACGCGGGCGGCCAGTCCGGGCGCGCAGGCGTTCACACGGATGCTGGCTGCAGACCTGGCCCGCGCTGAGGTGACGGTGATCAGCGGGCTGGCCCGCGGCGTGGACACGGCCGCCCACGGCGCCGCGGTGGACGCCGGTGGCCTCAGCGTGGCGGTGCTGGGCAGCGCCGTGAATATCATCTATCCGCGCGAGAACGCCCGTCTGGCCGGCCGGCTGACCCTGCTGAGCGAATACCCGCTGGGCACCGGACCCGCCCAGCATCACTTTCCAACCCGGAACCGGCTGATTGCCGCGCTGAGCGCCGGTACGGTCGTGGTGGAAGGGGAACGTAAATCAGGGTCGCTGATCACGGCCACGCACGCCCTGGAATGCGGACGCACCGTGTTTGCCGTGCCGGGGCGTGCCGGGGACCCGCGGGCCGCGGGCCCTCACCAGCTGCTGCGCGAGGGCGCGGTGCTGACCGAGGGTGCCGCGGACATCCTGCAGGAACTCGGGTGGACTGCGGGACCGGCGGCACCTGTGCCAGAGCTGCAGCTCGAGCAGGCGCGGGTGCTGTCCGCCCTGGCCGGGCCAATGACCCTGGATGACCTGCAGGTACAGGCCGCCCTGCCGCTCGCAGAGGTACAGACGGCGCTGGTGATGCTGCAGCTGCTGGGCCTGGCGGAGGAGGTTGGGGGCCGTTGGGTGCGGCGCTGATCAGGCGTGCTGCGGCCCGAAGTCCTTCTCGACCGTGACCCGCGGCAGACCGGGAAGCGTAATGCCCTCCTCGGCCGGGTCAAGCAGGGCGTCCAGGTGAGCACTCAGCCCCACAGTCAGCCGACCGCCCGTCCCAGTCAGGTCCGTTGCTCGCGGGTCCAGGCGCAGACTCCAGCCGCCGCCCGGCCAGGTCACCTGAACGTCCAGGATCTCCCCGCGGCGCAGGGCGCTGAGTTCCAGATCGTCAATGCGGACCCGCACCCGTCCCGCTGTGAACCTGACCTTCATGGGGCCCAGCATAAGGGTCCAGCGGACCTCCTGCTGCCTACAGCGGCGCCTCGGGGCCTCCATCTGGCCTGACCTTGGCGGCGGCAGTTACCGTGAGCGGGTGAACATCCTGATTCTGGGCGGCACGCAGTTTGTGGGGCGGCACATCGTGGAAGCGTTTCTTGCTGGGGACCACCACGTGAGTATCCTCACCCGCGGGCAGACACGCGACGATCTGCCGGACACCGTTGAGCGTCTGCGGGGCGACCGGTCGCAGGGCCAGGCCGGTCTGGACGCCCTGGCCGGGCGCCACTGGGACGCGTGCGTGGACGTGAGCGGCTACCTGCCGTCCGCCGTGCGGGTGAGTGCCGAGGCGCTGCGAAAGCGTGTGGGGCGGTATGTGCTGATCAGTACGGTCAGCGTGTACGCCGAGCAGGGCCGGCATCCTGTCCTCGAAAGTGATCCGCTGCTCCCCCCGGCTCCGGAGGACACGGCCGCCGTGACCGGGGAACTGTACGGTCCGCTCAAGGTCACGTGTGAGCAGGTGGTGCAGGCCGCGTACGGTGACCGGGCCACGCTGCTGCGGCCGCAGATCGTGGCCGGCCCTCATGACCACACGGGCCGCTACTCCTACTGGCCGGACCGGGCGAGCCGGGGAGGGGAGACCCTGCTGCCCGGCAACGGCGAGGATCACGTGCAGGTGATTGATGCGCGGGACCTGGCCCGCTTCACCCTGCGGGTGGTGGAGGACGGCACGGGCGGGGTGTTCAACGTAGCGGGGCCCCGCCTGTCCTGGGCGGCGTTCGCGGGCGTGCTGGGCATTCAGCACCCGGTGTGGGTGGACGCAGCCACGCTGGAGCAGCAGGGTGTGGATTTCCGGGCGCTGCCGCTGTTCATGCCCGACACCGGAGCGCAGGCGGGCCTGATGGACATCCGTGTGGAGCGGGCGGTGCAGGCGGGCCTGACCCTGACGCCTCCTGACGTGACGGCGAGGGACACCCGGGCGTGGAGTGCTCAGGTGAATCCGGCGTACGCGCTGACACCGCAGCGGGAGGCCGAGGTGATCGCCGCCTGGAGAGAGAAGGAGCGGTGAGAGAAGGGGGCCTCTCTCAGAGGCAGGGAGAGAAGCGCAGGGCTGGTGGTATGCTGGCGGGCGCATCAAGAGTGCCTTAAGGGAGGTGCGCCTTATCTCGCAGGAAATCTGGGCGGACGTGCTGGGGTACGTCCGCAAGAATATTTCAGAGGTCGAATACCACACCTGGTTTGCGCCGGTGAAGAATCTCGGCGTTCAGGACGGCTCGCTCGTTCTGGGTGTGCGCAATTCCTTCGCGCAGGAGTGGTTCCGCAAACATTACCTGGAGCTGCTGGAAGACGCGCTGCGTTCCCTGGGGGCGCAGAATCCGCAGGTGAGTTTCCAGGTTCTTCCAGCGGCGCAGGACGCGCTGCTGCTGCCAAACGATCCGCCCCCGCCCCCCCCGGCTCCGGTGGGCCGGTCGGCTCCAAGCAGCGCGGTGACGGCTGTGGAGAACCGCAAGGTCCTGAACCCGAAGTACACCTTTGAGAACTTTGTGGTCGGCCCCAACAACAACCTGGCGCACGCCGCAGCCCTGGCGGTGGCAGAGTCACCGGGCAAGGCGTACAACCCGCTGTTCATCTACGGGGACGTCGGGCTGGGAAAAACGCACCTGATGCACGCGGTGGGGCATTACATGATGGAGCGCTTTCCCGGAAAGCGCATCGAGTATGTCTCCACCGAGTCGTTTACGAACGACCTGATCAACGCCATCCGTGACGACCGGATGACCCAGTTCCGCAACCGCTACCGTTCGGTGGATCTGCTGCTGGTGGACGATATTCAGTTTCTGGCCGGCAAGGAGCGCACGCAGGAGGAGTTCTTCCATACCTTTAACGCGCTGTATGAGAACCACAAGCAGATCATCCTGAGTTCCGACCGGCCGCCGAAGGATATTCAGACGCTCGAAGGGCGGCTGCGCAGCCGTTTCGAGTGGGGGCTGATCACAGACATCCAGTCACCGGAATACGAGACGCGCGTGGCCATTCTGAAGATGAATGCGGAGCATAACCGTATTGATATTCCGCAGGAGGTTCTGGAACTGATTGCGCGCCAGGTGACAAGCAACATCCGTGAGCTGGAGGGAGCGCTGATGCGGGTGGTGGCGTTTTCCAGTCTGAATAACGTGCCCTTCTCGCGGGCGGTGGCGGCCAAGGCGCTGAGTAACGTATTTGCGCCGCAGGAAGTGAAGGTGGAGATGATGGATGTGCTGCGGCAGGTTGCCGTGCATTTCAATATGCCGCCTGAGGTGATCCGGGGGAGCGGTCGCGTGCGGGATGTGGTCCAGGCCCGGCAGGTGGCGCAGTACCTGATCCGTGAACTGACGGACCATTCACTGCCGGAGATTGGACAGTTTTTCGGCCGGGATCATTCGACCGTCATGCATGCGATCAGTAAGGTCACTGAGCAGCTCGGCCGTGATACTGAGCTGACGGCGTCCGTGGAGGCGCTACGCCGCCGGATGCAGGGGGTGGAGGATGATGACAGCTAAGCATAACGGGATCGAAAAGTTTGGTTCATTGCAGAATCTTTTCCATTCTGCGTTCCATATACCTGTGCAAGCTTTCACAAGCTGTGGATAACTCTGTGGATAACCTGTGGATAAGTCCGGAAATTCTGTGGATAACTCTGTGGATAACCTGCGCAAATTCAACCCTGTGGATAACCCACCACTTTATCCACAGGTTATCCACAGGAAAACCCAGGTTATCCACAATTTTGTCCACAGGACATTTGCGCGCTGGGCGCGGGCGTAGGCCAATTTTCCACAGTTTCCACAGGGCCTATTACTACTACTACTATCTTTTTTAAGAATAAAGACAGTTAACAGATAGAGACCAGACAGAGGGGCAAGTCATGAACGTACACGTCACCAAAAAAATTCTCAGCGAGGGCCTGGGCCTTCTGGAACGCGTCATCCCAAGTCGGAGCAGCAACCCTCTGCTCACGGCGCTGAAAGTCGAGGCGAGCGAGACCGGCCTGACGCTCTCAGGAACCAACCTCGAGATCGACCTGTCCTGCTTCGTTCCTGCCGAAGTCCGGACGCCTCAGAACTTCGTTGTTCCGGCCCACCTGTTTGCCCAGATCGTGCGGAACCTGGGTGGGGAGCTGGTGGAGCTTGAACTCAGCGGGCAGGAACTGTCTGTGCGCGCCGGAGGGTCAGACTTCAAACTTCAGACGGGGGACATTGACGCTTACCCCCCCCTGAGTTTCCCTGCCCAGGCGGATGTGAGCCTGGACGCGACAGAACTGGCCCGGGCGTTCTCCAGCGTCCGCTACGCCGCCAGCAACGAGGCGTTCCAGGCCGTCTTCCGCGGCATCAAGCTCGAGCACCGGCCCGAAGGCGCACGAGTGGTGGCGTCGGACGGGTACCGCGTGGCCATCCGGGACTTTCCCGCCAGTGGGGATGGCCGGAATCTGATCATTCCGGCACGCAGCGTGGATGAACTGATCCGGGTGCTCAAAGACGGCGAGGCGCGCTTTACGTACGGGGACGGCATGCTGAGCGTCACCACCGACCGCGTGCACATGAACCTGAAACTCCTGGATGGGGACTTCCCGGATTACGAACGCGTAATTCCCAAGGAAATCAAACTGCAGGTCACTTTGCCCGCCACGGCACTGAAGGAGGCCGTGAACCGCGTGGCCGTCCTGGCAGACAAGAATGCGAACAACCGGGTGGAATTCCTGGTGTCCGAGGGCAAGTTGCGTCTGGCCGCCGAAGGCGACTATGGGCGCGCGCAGGACACGCTGGATGTGGTGCAGGGTGGCAGTGAGCCCGCCATGAGTCTGGCCTTCAATGCCCGGCATGTGCTCGACGCCCTGGGTCCCATCGAGGGCGACGCGGAACTGCTGTTCTCGGGCTCCACCACCCCGGCCATCTTCCGCGCGGCCGGAGGGGGCGGGTACATGGCTGTGATGGTCACGCTGCGCGTCTGAAGGGGCAGTGGGGCGCTGCACGGCCCTCCCGGGGGGAGCGTTTAGACCGGGTGTATCGTTTCGGCCGTGGCGCCGCTTATAGTGTCTGAAGTACACCTTCTGGCCACCTGGCGGGAAGGTCGAGATCGGGGAGGAAACAGGGATGAAGATTCAGAAAGTAGTTGCCCGTGAAGTGCTGGATTCTCGCGGGAACCCGACCGTGGAAGCTGAAGTGCATCTCGACAGTGGTCTGTCCGGCCGCGCCATCGTGCCCTCAGGCGCCAGTACCGGCACCCATGAGGCGCTCGAACTGCGCGACGGCGGCAGCCGCTACCTGGGCAAAGGCGTGCAGCAGGCCGTCAGGAACGTCAACGAGGCCCTGGGCCCGGCCGTGGTGGGCCTGGATGCCAGCGAGCAGGCCGCGATTGATGCCGCCCTGATCGGTCTGGACGGAACGCCCAACAAGGGCCAGCTGGGCGGCAACGCCATCCTGGCCGTGAGTCTCGCCACCGCGCGCGCCGCGGCCGCCGAACTGAACGTGCCCCTGTACCGCTACCTGGGCGGCAGCAACGCCAAGACCCTGCCCGTTCCCATGATGAATGTCATCAACGGCGGCGCGCATGCCGACAACAGCGTGGACTTCCAGGAGTTCATGGTGATGCCCGTGGGCGCCCCCACTTTCCGCGAGGCGCTGCGTTACGGCGCTGAGACGTTCCACAGCCTCAAAAAGGTCCTGTCCGGGCGCGGGTACAACACAAACGTGGGTGACGAGGGCGGCTTCGCGCCGGACCTGAAAAGCAACGAGGAAGCGCTGGCAGTGCTGCTCGAGGCGATTGAAAAGGCCGGCTATGAGCCCGGCAAGGACATCTGCATCGCGCTGGACCCCGCCGTCACCGAACTGTACAAAGACGGACAGTACCACCTGGAAAGCGAGGGGCGCGTGCTGTCCACGGCCGAGATGGTGGACTTCTGGGCCGACTGGGCCAGCCGCTATCCGATCGTCAGCATTGAGGACGGCCTCGCCGAGGACGACTGGGACGGCTGGGCACAGCTCACCGCGAAGATCGGTGACCGCGTGCAGCTGGTTGGCGATGACCTGTTCGTGACCAACCCCGAGCGTCTGCAGCGCGGCATTGACAGCAAGGTCGGCAACGCCATCCTGGTGAAGGTCAACCAGATCGGGTCGCTGACGGAGAGCATGGACGCCATCGAACTGGCCAAGCGTCATCACTACGGCACGGTCATCAGTCACCGCAGCGGCGAGTCCGAAGACGCGTTTATTGCCGACCTCGCCGTGGCCACGAACGCTGGGCAGATCAAGACCGGTTCTGCCAGCCGCTCCGACCGCATTGCGAAGTACAACCAGCTGCTGCGCATCGAGGACAGCCTCGGTGACCGCGCGGTGTACCCGGGCCGCACGGCGCTGCGCTAAGCCCCTCTGGCGGGCGGTGGGGGAGACCCCGCCGCCCGCGCCCGTCAGGGCTGTGGAAAGGATTCCAGATGAAACAGATTGACCGCGCCACCAAGATTGTCGCCACTGTCGGACCGGCCAGCCGTACCCCGGAGGTGCTGGCCCGCATGATCGACGCCGGGCTGAACGTCGTGCGCATGAACTTCAGCCACGGCGACCCGGAAGACCACCGCCAGACCGTGCAGATGGTGCGCGAGCTGGCCGCCAAGAAGGGCGTCACCATCGGCATCCTGCAGGACCTGCAGGGCCCGAAGATCCGCGTGGCGCGCTTCAAGGACGGCAGCGTGACCCTCATGCCCGGCAACAAGTTCACCATCACCATGGACGACGTCGAGGGGGACGAGGCGCGCGTGGGGACCACCTACAAGGACCTCGTGCGGGACGTGCACCCGGGCATGACCCTGCTGCTCGACGACGGCAACCTGGCGCTGCGCGTCGAGGGTGTCCGGGGCAACGACGTGCAGACCACCGTCCTGATTGGCGGGGTGTTGAAGAACAACAAGGGCATCAATGTCCCCGAAGCGGACCTGAGCGTCCCGGCTCTGTCGGAGAAGGACGTGCAGGACATGGAGTTCGGCGCGGAACTGGGCGTGGACTGGGTGGCGCTGAGTTTCGTGCGCTCCCGGGATGACCTGCTGCTGGCGCGGCATTACATGTCTCGCTTCGGCAGCCGTGCCAAGCTCATGGCAAAAATCGAGAAGCCGCAGGCTGTGGACCGGTTCGAGGACATCCTCAAGGAAGTGGACGGCATCATGGTCGCCCGCGGCGACCTGGGGGTGGAGATGCGGCCTGAGCAGGTGCCCACCATCCAGAAACGCATCATCCGTATGTGCCGCGAGGCGGGTAAACCCGTGATCACGGCCACGCAGATGCTCGAGAGCATGATCGGCCTGCCCCGCCCGACCCGCGCCGAGGCGTCCGACGTGGCCAACGCCATCTACGACGGCACGGACGCCGTGATGCTCTCCGCAGAATCCGCCGCGGGTCTGTACCCGGTCGAGTCGGTGGCCATGATGGACCGCATTGCCCGTGAAGCGGAAGGCAGCGAGCACTACAAGATGCTGCAGCGTCAGCTGGTCATCGATACGGAGCTGGCGCAGGACGCCATTGCCTACGCGGCGTGCAACATCGGCGAGAAGCTCGATTCTCCGGCCATCGTGACGTTCACGAGCACCGGTGGTGCCGCTTCGCGTATCGCCAAGAACCGCCCGCCGCTGGCCATTCTGGCCCTCACGCCGAACGAGCAGACCCGCAACCAGCTGGCCCTCAGCTGGGGCGTGGTGCCGGTGCTGAGTGAGGACCCCCGCAACACGGACGACATGGTCCGCATCGCGAACGACGAGCTACGCCGCAGCGGCCTGGCGGATGTCGGCGACCGGTACGTGATCACGGCGGGCGTGCCTTTCGGGGTGCGCGGCACGACGAACATGTTGCGTGTGGAACGCCTGCGTGACGATCAGTTCCATCCCTGAAGCCGCATAGACGGGAGGCCGGGGCGTATGTTCCCGGCCTTTTCCGTCTGAGGGTAATCAGGGGCTGACCTTCTGCCAGCCAACCTTCATGGGAGGGTCAGATTTTTATCCACAGGGACGATGTTTTTCCACACTGTCCCTGTGGATAAGTCCTGATGCTGTGGAAGGATTTTTATGCGCCTGGCGCTTGTCCACAGGCTGCCGAGGTTGTCCACAGCGTCCTGTGCATAACTTTTGCCCCAGGCCTCGTTCAGCCGCCGCTTACCTGCGGCTTCACCGGCGCCACGTGAAGGCCCCATGAAGGGGACGGCTGGCCTAAGACCCCAGCACCAGCCGCGCGAACTTATCCTTGCCCTTCTGGATGACCGCGCCGCCCTCTGCCGAGAGCTGCTCTCGCATCAGCGTCCCCTGCGGGTCTGTGAAGGTCTCCCCGGCCAGTTTCAGACCACGGTTCTGTATGAGTTTGCGCGCCGCGCCGTTGCTGGGTTCCAGACCAGCCAGCACCACAAGCTTTGCCATACTTACCCGCCCGCCTTCCCCCAGTTCGGCGGCCGGAACGGTCACCACCGGCAGGTTCTCAGGAATGCCGCCCCTGGCCACACTGCGGAAGCGGTCCTCGGCAGCGTCCAGGTCCGCTCCCGGGTGCAGCCACGCCACCACCTCGCGCGCCAGTTCCCGGTGCGCCGCCACCGGGTGACCGGCCAGCAGCGCCTCAATGCGCTCACGCGGCAGGTCGGTCAGCAGCGTGAAGTAGTTGTCCAGGAGGGAGTCGGGGACCTTCATCAGCCGGGCAAACATCACGTGCGGTTCGTCCGTCAGACCGATGTAGTTGTCCAGGCTCTTGGACATTTTCTCCGTGCCGTCCAGACCCACCAACAGCGGCAGCGTGATGACAACCTGCGATTCCTGCCCGTAGTCGCGCTGAAGGGCACGCCCCACGAGGTTATTGAACAGCTGATCGGTCCCCCCCAGTTCCACATCCGCTTCCAGGGCCACAGAGTCGTACCCCTGGGTGAGCGGGTACAGCAGCTCATGCACCGCGATGGGCACGCCCCCCTCAAAGCGCTTGCGGAAATCGTCGCGTTCCATGATGCGCGCCACCGTGTAACGGCTGGCCAGGCGGATCACGTCGGCGTAGCCCATGGGTTCGAGCCACTCCCCATTGAAGCGGATTTCCAGTACCTCGGGTTCGTCACGCAGGATCAGGCGGCACTGCTCCAGGTAGCTTCGGGCGTTGTCGCGCGTCTGTTCCAGGGTGAGGGGCGGCCGGGTTTTGCTCTTGCCGCTCGGATCGCCGATCATCGCGGTGAAATCCCCAATCAGCATGATGACCCGGTGGCCCAGGTCCTGAAACTGCCGCATCTTGCGCAGAATCACCGCGTGGCCCAGGTGCAGGTCCGGGCGGGTGGGGTCGGCACCAAGTTTCACGCGCAGCGGCGCGCCCTTCTCCAGCTTGCGGCGCAGATCCTCCTCACTGACGAGATCCACGACGCCACGCTTGAGAATCTGCAGCTGGTCATCGACGGGACGGTTGCGTTGAATGTCACTCATAGGCACTCCAGACAGCGGCGCGGCGGACTTGCTGTGCTGCAAGTTCGCCGCGCCGGGGGTTGATTTCAGGCTGTCACTGCCCCTCCCACCTAGCGGCGGGGTGAATACGCACGTCGGGTCAGGCGCCTCATGGGTTCAGCATAGCAGGGGGCGGCCCCCGCTAGCATGCGGCCGTGAAGACGATTGAGGATCTGCGGTCCGCCTTTCCCCACGCCGGGCAGGTGGCGTGGCTTGGCCTGCGCCCGGCACGCCGCGCACCGGTGCAGCGCGTGGCCTGCGTGGAAGCGCACCCGCTGGTCGGGCTGATCGGAGATCACGGCAAACTGGCCCCGCCGCGGCTGACCGCCCTGACCGGCGCGGCGGGTGAGACCATCACGCGCGTCACCGCGCCGGCCGTGCCCGGCGGACCGGGTCGGCGGCAGGTCACGTTGATTCAAGCGGAGCACCTGCCCGTGATCGCCGCCCTCATGGGACGCGAGGTGCATGCCGGGGACCTGCGGCGCAACATTGCCGTGCGCGGCCTTCCGCTGCTAGCGCTGAAAGACCGGCGCTTCCAGATTGGTGAGGTGATCCTCGAGGGCACCGGGGAGTGCCATCCGTGCTCCCGCATGGAGGAAACGCTGGGCGAAGGAGGGTACAACGCCGTGCGGGGTCACGGTGGCCTCACGGCGCGCGTGGTGAGGGGCGGCGTGATCCGCGAGGGGGATGAGGTGCGGCCGCTGCCGTGACGCCTGGGCGCCGCTATGCTGGGCCCGGTATGGTCAGAGCTCCCGTTCGCGTTCTGAGCGCCGCGCGCCGCCGCCCCCTGTCGGGCACGTCTGGCTTCAGGCGGCTGATCGTGGACCCGGGCGTCCTGAGGTCATTCCCGTTCAGTCTGACGCTGTTCACTACCGCGACCGCACAGGCGGACGTCGCGTTCCGCGCGGCATTGGGGTCGCTGGACGAGGCGCACACCCCCAAAACTCTGAGCATCGCCGCTGCGGAACAGGCCGAAGTGCTGCGGGTCGGCCTGGCCCTGCTAATGATTCCGTTCGGGCTGCCGGCGCTTTGTGTGGGGCGCATGCACAACGTGCCTGCCTGGCTGCACCTGAAATCCTCCGATGGCCTGAAGCAGAAACTGTTCGAGATTGTGATCGTAGCGTTGTCCGTGAAGTTCTTCAGTGAGGCGCTGAAATGCGAGGGCGGCAGTGGCAACCTGGCGGACGGCGCAGCCAGCGCTGCCGTCATGCTGGCTGTGTGCGTCTGTTCGGTCATGCTGTCCCGTCAGGGCGGCAGGCAGTGGCTGGAGGATCATGCCCAGCCTTGACGACCGGCTGCAGGCGGTCCTGAAACTCGTGCAGGCGGACACCCACGCGGATATCGGCAGCGATCACGCGCACCTGCCGATCCAACTGCTGCGTGAGGGTCGTGTGCGGCGCGGTGTGATCGTGGAACTGAACCCGGGACCGCTCGCGCACGCGCAGCAGAACGTCACCCTTGCCGGTCTGGATAGGCAGCTGGAGGTCCGCGCCGGCAATGGCCTCGCCCCTCTGGCCGCGGGTGAGGTGGAGAGTGCCAGCATCACTGGAATGGGCGCCCTGACGATGCTGGGCATCCTGACACGTGAACCCGGGCGCGTGCCGCCCGCGCTGGTGCTGCAGCCGAACGATAACCCGGAACCGCTGCGCCGCTGGGCGTGGGAACACGGGTTTCACGTGGTGGCTGAGGTGCTGGCCCAGGGGTTCTGGCGGTACCCGGTGGTGCGGCTGGAGCGGCGGGCCGGCCCGGACCCCGCCTATTCAGAAGTGCCTGTGGGCGCCGCACTCCGGTACGGTCCGCTGCTGCTGCGCCGGGGCGAGACGCTGATCCGGGCGCAGGTGCAGGCGGACCTGGCGCGGCTGGCGCCGCTGGCCCGGCCCGGGCGGACCGCTCTGCGAGACTTTCAGGTGGCTCAGACCGCTGCGGAGTGGCTCAGGAGGGTTGACTCGCTTCCCCGGTGAGGCGGGGGGGCAGGGGGCTTACCGGCGCGGGCGGGCGCACGGGTCGGCACCTGTGATGGCGGTCCATGCCGGACACCTGCGCTGCCTTCCCCGCCCAACGGCGATGAGCGTCGCGCGAGGGCGTCTTCTCCGGGCACCCAATGCCGAAGAGGCCGGAGCGGGTGGCTCCGGCCTCTTCAGGTGCCTTGCCGCTTTACCGGGCGACTTCCACAGCGCGGCTCTCACGGACCACGGTCACCTGCACCTGCCCGGGGTATTCCATGTCCTGCTCCACGCGTCCGGCAATTTCACGTGCCAGCAGCGTGGCCTGGGCGTCTGTGACCTTGTCCGGCTGCACAATCACGCGCACCTCCCGCCCAGCCTGAATGGCGTACGCCTGCTGCACGCCAGGGAAGGACACGGCAATCTGTTCCAGCTGTTCCAGCCGGCGCACGTAGGATTCCAGCTCCTCGCGCCGCGCCCCGGGCCGCGCGGCACTGATGGCGTCTGCCGCCGCGACCAGCACGGAGTACAGCGTCTCGCCGTTTTCAGGGTCGTGGTGATGGGCGATCGCGTCAATCACTTCGACCGGCTCTCCGAAACGCCGGGCGAGGTTGATTCCGATTTCCACGTGTGTGCCATCAATTTCGCGGTCGATGCTCTTGCCCACGTCGTGCATCAAACCGGCGCGGCGGGCCATGGCGGCGTCCAGGCCCAGTTCGCCGGCCATGATGCCGGTCAGGTGCGCCACCTGAATGGAGTGCTTCAGGACGTTCTGACCGTAGCTGGTACGGAAGTACATGCGGCCCAGCAACTGCACCAGGCCCGGTTTGATGCCGACCACGCCGGCCTCGATGGCGGCTTCCTCCCCCTGGGCGTGCATGAAGACCTTCATCTCCTCCTGCGCCTTGTGCACCATCTCCTCAATGCGGGTGGGGTGGATGCGGCCGTCGGCCACCAGGGCGTCCAGCACGTGCCGGGCCACCTCGCGCCGCACGGGGTTGAACGAGGAGAGAATCACGGCTTCAGGGGTGTCGTCGATGATCAGGTCCACGCCGGTAAGCGCTTCGAAGGCGCGGATGTTGCGGCCCTCGCGGCCGATCAGCCGGCCTTTCATGGCGTCGTTGGGAATGGGCACCACTGAGACGCTCAGGGCGGCGCTGGTTTCGGAGGCGCTGCGCTGAATGGCCTGGGCAATCACGTGCCGCGCGGAGCGTTTGGCTTCGGCAGAGGCGCGTTCCTGCATCGCTTTTACGCGCACCGCCTTCTCTTCTTCAAGCTCGGCGTCCAGCCGGCCGAGAATTTCAGCACGCGCCGCTTCTGGGGACAGGCTGGCGATTTCGTAGAGTTTGAGGTCCGCCTGGTGGGCGCGGGCCGTGAGGTCGGCTTCCTGCTCGGTCATCAGGCGGGCGCGGTCCTCAAGGCGTTCTTCCAGGGCGTCGAGTTTCTCGCCCCGGGCGTCGAGCTGCTCGGCGCGCCGGTTGAGGCGTTCGATTTCGCGTTTGAGTTCGTCTCTCTCCCGCCTGGTTTCCTGCCGGTCGGAGGCGAGGGCTTCGCGTTCGCGCTGCGCGTCCTGCTTGGTCTGGGCGCGCTCGGCATCGAGCTGGGCACGGAGCGTGGCGATCTGCTCACGCTGGCCGTCAAGCTGGGCGAGGTGAACGTGAAGCTGCGCTTCGCGTTCGGCGGCGTCCTGGGTTCTTCGGCTGGCGTCCTGCCTGGCCTGGTCGGCCTCTGCCCGCAGGGTGCGCGCGTCGGCTTCTGCCTGCGCGCGGATGCGGTCCGCTTCAGTGCGGGCCTCCTGCTGGAGCCGGTCATCGACCTCGGCCCGCTGCTGCGCGCCGCGTGACTGCCCCGCCAGGAACCCCCCGACCAACCCGAGCAGCAGCGCCACAATGATCCAGATGATCGTCATGAGGGCTCCTTTCGGTGTGTTGTATGAGGCCCGCGCCCTGTCAATGGCCCGCGCCCCGAGGTGGAGAACTGGGTGTGAACGTCCATGGTGAGTGTGTCGGGGACGTTCGCCCCAAGTGTAGCGGGAAAGGTCGCCGGGAAGGGCAGGGACCGCGTGCGGAGGCCCGGCGCGTCACACAGCAGAACACCCCCGCCACGGGGGCGGGGGTGCCGGCATCCTCATTGGATTTACTTCGCGGCGTGCACCACGAGTTTCATGGGGATGGTGACTTCGGGGTGGGCGCGGTAGGCGATGTCGTACTCGCCGATTTCCTTGACGGTCTTCGGCATGTCGATGCGGCGCTTGTCCACGTCGAAGCCCAGGGTGTCGAGCGCGCCGGCCACGTCGGCGTGGGTCACGGCGCCGTAGATCTTGCCTTCGCCGGCGCGGACGCTGAGTTCCACGGCGACGCCGTTCAGGCGGCTGGCGAGGTCCTCGGCGCTGGCCTTCTCGGCGGCCAGGGTTTTCTGGCGCGAGCGGACGCGGGCTTCGAGGCTTTTCATGTTGCTCGTGGTGGCGGGGGCGGCGATGCCCTGAGGAATCAGCCAGTTGCGGGCGTAGCCGTCCTTGACGCTGACGATATCGCCGGTTTTGCCGAGCTTGCCGGGTTCAAGAAGAATGACCTGCATCGTTATTCTCCTTATTTCCGGACGAGCTTCTCGGTGTAGGGCAGCAGGGCCAGCTGGCGGGCGATCTTGATCGTCTGCGCAATGCGGCGCTGGTGCTTGGCCGAGAGGCCCGTGCGGCGGCGAGGAAGGATCTTGCCCGTATCACTCACGAAACGGCGCAGCATCTTCACGTCTTTGTAGTCGGTGATTTCCAGTTCCCCGATGGAGAACGGATCGACCTTGGGCTTGCGGGGACGCTTGGGTCCCTTGCCGCGCGGCTTGCGCTCGGCGCTGTTGGTCTGGGTCATGTGTTAGTCCTTGAAATCTGCGTTCCGGGTCCCCATGAAAGGGGGAGGACTTCAGAACGGCAGGTCTTCTTCATCCGGTGGGAAATCGTCGAGACCTTGGTCAATATCTAAGCCGCCCGAACGGGTCCCCGTGTTCGCTGCCCGGCTCGGCTGGCTGTAGCCGCCGCTCTGGGAGCGCGCCGCACTGCTCGCGGTCTGCGTGCGAGGTCCGGCGGGGGTGGCTGCAGGGCTACCGGTGCCTGCGCCTCGGGACAGGGCTTCGACTCGCGTCGCCTCTATTTTGGTGCTGTTGCGTTTGTTACCGTCTCGGTCGGTCCACGCTTCGTTGACCAGTCGGCCCCGGACGAGCACAGGGTCACCCTTGCGGAGTTCTTTCATGCTCTCGGCAAGGTCGCGCCACAGTGTTACGTCGATCCAGTGGGTCTTCTCCTGCTTCTGGCCTTGCCGGTCGTTCCAGGTCTCGTTCACGGCCAGGCCGAGTCCAAGCACGGCGTCGCCGGCGGGGGTGTAGCGCAGTTCGGGGTCGCGGGTAACGTTCCCGATGAGAATGACTTCGTTCATGCCGCTGCCCATTCGAACGCCGCCTCCGGCGTCCTGAACAAGTTCGGGGGTGTACCCGAGCTGTTCCATGCGCAGGGCTTTCACGCGGACCATGCTGCGTTTGCCGCCTTCAGGGGCTTCCCACTGGCTGTACTCCAGGCTGCCTTCAACCATCACGGCGTCGCCGCCTTTCAGGTTGCGTTCGGCCTGCCACTCGGCAGGTTTACCGAGAATGGAGACGCGGTGGTACCAGGGGAGTTTGCGTTCCCGGCCGTCGTTGCCGATCAGGTGATCTTCACCGGCAATGGTGGCTTCGAACACGGCGGTGCCGCTGGGGGTGTAGCGCAGTTCGGGATCGCGGGCGAGTGCGCCGATCAGGTAAACGTGGTTCATGCCTCGGGCCATGACTGGGTCTCCTTTGTTGCTGGCGAAAGTACTTGAGCTTCTGACTGGCTGGCGGGTTTGGCCCTTGCGGGTTGACCGTACGATAACAAACCCGACCGTTTACGTCAATGGCGTAAAAGGATCAGGCTTTCTTGGTCTTCCACTCCGGGCGGTCCTTGACCACCAGGACGCGGCGCACGTGGTCACGCAGGCGCAGGGTGGTGGCGATGTCCTTTTCAGGGTTACCGGCCGCCTTGATGGTGTACATCAGGTAATAGCCCTCGCGGTCCTTGTTCACGGCGTAGGCGAGACGGCGGTTGCCGAGCTCGTCCAGGGTGCTGATTTCCGCGCCCGCGTTCTTCACAGTGGTTTCGATGTAGTCCTTCTCGATGCCCACCTGCTCAGCGCTGAGGTTCGGGTTCAGGATCAGGTTCAGGTCGTACTGGTTCATGATTCACCTCCTTCTTGCCGCCCACGGCCAAGGTCAGGCCTCGCCAGGCAGCGCAACTCACCACGTTACCAGATCCAGCCCGCAAGTGCCAGTCGCCAGCCAGCGTATGCGCCGCCGCATCACAGCTTCTACGCTGAGGCATGACTGAACCTGCCCCGCCACCCGTTCAGGGCCTCCTCGACGTGCTGCGCGAAGCGGTCGAAGGTGGCCGCCCTGGTCACGGGACTGCCTTCGTGGACGGCACCAAAGCCGACGGCAGCGGCAACCATGGCCTGCTGGCGACCCTCGACCACCTGAGCGCCGCGCAGGCCAGCCAGAGTGTTCTGGGCACAACCATCGCTGCGCACGCCGCGCACACTGCCTATCACCTGGAGGTTATCATCCGCTGGGAGCGTGACGGCGACCGAGGCCCCTTTGACTGGCCCGGCAGCTTCCAGCCGGCCCAGGTCGACGAGGCTGCCTGGACCGAACAACGCCGCCGGCTGCGTGCCGCCTACAATGAGGTTCTTCACTTTGTCGAAACCCAACGGGACCAGCCGCTGACTGAGGATCTATTGGGCGGCCTCAGCGGCGCGGTCGCGCACGTCGCCTACCACCTGGGCGCCATCCGTCAGCTTCTCAAGGGCGCACAGTGAGCCGAGAGGTCAGAGGCGGCTGGACCCTCCGGCCCTACACGCCTGCCGACGCGTCTGCCTTCGCTGCCCTGCAGTCGCTGGGTGGCCGCGCCACCACAGCCGGAGATCTCCTGAGCGGCGACGCCCGGCGGCCCCCAGCTGACCTGCTACGCCGGCGTCTGCTGGTCACCCAGGACGGCACCGTCCTGGGTGGATCGCAGGTGCGGACCTTCGCCTTTGTGCCCCCAGATCACCTGCAGGCCGCGGTCCTGGTTCACCCGGCCGCCCGGGCGCAGGGCGCAGGAGAAATCCTGTGGGCTGATCTTCATCAGGCCGCCCGGGACGCTGGCGCCCTTGGGCTGAGCGCCGATGTGCCCGATACGGATCCCAGTGCATTGAGCTGGGCGCAGCGCCGGGGCTTTCAGGTGCATGCCCACCGCTTCGCCTCCGAACTGAACCTGACGGCCTTCGACCCCGCACCTTTTCAGGAATCCTTAGCAGGTGCGCGGGTGCAGGGCGTTACGTTCACTGACCTCCGCGGAGCGGACCAGACGGTTGTGGACCGTTACCTGCACTTCGTGGCCGACCGGCTCATCGAAACTCCGGACCTGGCTGGCCAGCCGCGCTGGTCGGCCGACCAGGTGCGGGCCATGCTGCGCCTGACGCACGACCCGCGCCCGGACTGGCTGATCCTGGCGGTTGGCCCGGACGGCACCTGGCTGGGCACCACGGCCCTTGTGCGCTTCCCAAGCCTGCCCTTCGTGTACAACGAACTGACCGCCATGCACCCCGCCGCGCGTGGCCGCGGACTCGCTCTTCCCCTGAAACTGCAGATTGTGGAACGCGCACGCGCCGAGGGGTACGCCGCCATGCGGACGAACAATCACGCCCGCAACGCCCCCATGCTGGCCGTGAACCGTCGGCTGGGCTTCAAGCACCTCAACGGCCGGTTCGAAGTGCGCCGCCCGCTCTGAGACTCAGCTTTTGCGCCGGCGGAAGGGGTTCCAGCGGGCACCACTTTTCCCGTCTGGTTCGGTGGGCGTGTCCGGCGTCACGCCCGGGCCCGGGCGCACCAGGCCGTGACGCCCGGCCGGACGCGTCACCTCCACCTCCGTTTTTGGTTCCGGTTCGTACACTTCGTCCGCTGGCGTCTCCCCCAGGGCGCTGAGCAGAGCCCGCCGAAGCTGGTCTGCGGTGGGGCGGTCACCGGCCCGCTTCGCCAGTGCCAGTTCCGCCAGTCGGGCCACAGAGCGGGACAACGTGGGCTTCAGCATGGTCAGCGACGCCGGGAAGCGGGTCATGTGCGCCACCATCAGTTCCTCGTAGGTGTTGCCCTGATAGGGCCGCTCACCGGTGAGCAGCTCATACGTCATGATGCCCAGGCTGTACACGTCACTGGCGCTGCTGCTGCCCTCGCCGCGGTAGATCTCCGGGGCCATGTAATACGGGCT